>JADKHC010000001.1 GCA_016721945.1 Verrucomicrobiota bacterium
GATGCCGTTTCCGTTGGAATCGAGTGCTTCGCGATAGAGCCAGCCGAATCCGTTAGGATCGTACTCGTAGAGGTGGGCAAGGCCGAGCTGCTCGGCGCCCGAAGTGGTTTTCTGCGAGGTCAGCTGGCCTCTGGTATTATAGATGTTGGTCGTGGTTCGGCTGCCGGGCGTGATGCCGTCGCCCCAGGTTGCGGCAACCGCATTCAGGGTGCGGCCAAGCCAGTCGGCTTCGGTGGTAGCAGTCTGCCCGGCGGTCGTCTGCGTAGTCTTCAGGTTGCCAGAGACAGGATCGTAAACATAGGTGGTGACGGAATCGGGCACGGCGGTGCCGGTGACCGAGTGCGTGCGGCCGTCTCTATAAAGAAGCTCCGTCTTGGTGCCGCCGCCGGGAAACGTGGTGGTGTTTTGGATGCGGTAGTCACTGGCATGATAGATATCGTAAGGCGTGTATTGTATCGTGGTGGTCAGATTACCGGGCAGCGTGCGGGTTTTCGGCCGACCCGCGGTGTCGTAAGTATAACTTGAAACCAGGTCTGTTTCTCCCACCGCCGACAGGGTCTCTGTTTTCAACAAACCAACATTGTAGTAATCATAAGTGGTGGTGGTTTCTGCGATAGTATTGGCTCCATAGCAGCGCTGGCGCGCTTCACCGTCTTAACGTGACCGTAGTTATCAGGGGGTGAGACCCGCGTATTGATGCCCTGGTCGTCCTTTCCCAATCCTTCTGGGAAGCCAGTGCACTGCGCCTCGTAAAGCGACACGACCCGAAAGTCGACCTTACTAATAAGGTTGTTGAACGCGTCGTAGGTATAGGTGACCGAATTTAAAAGGGCAAACGTGCCACCGGTTTGATAAACATAAGTCGATTCCTGTTTAAGAATTCCGTCGTGACCCAGGATTCGCTCCGTCACAGTGGAACGGGTCGCATCCATAACGAGCGAGTCGATGGTGACGCCGCGATAGGTAGTAACGCTCGTGCCAGCTTTGCCGTTCAGTTCGGCCACAAGCAGGTCCGGGCCGCTGGCGCTTGCCGCCCACGTGGTACCGGTAAGTGTACCGCGCTGGTAGGCGTACGAAGTTTTCGTGCCATCGGGCTTCTGGATAGAAATAGGCTTGCTGCGCAGATCTAGGCTGTCGATCCGGCGACTGTAGTTCTTCCTGATCGTCGTCAATGAGGACGTCGCGTTCGCAAAGGACGTGGCCGTCGTGGTGACATAGGGCTGACCGTTGAACGTGCTGCTCACGTAAGTGTAGTCCGTGTGGCCGAGCACGGCAGAACCACTTGTCGTCACGGTTTTGCGGACCGCAGCGCGACCGTCAACGGGCTCTGCATAATAATTGTAAGTCGTGACGGGAGCGCTCGAAATTATATGGGTGGTTCGGTTGCCGTCCACCAGAGCAGCGGGATCGGGCGCGGGGGTCACAACGGACATTTGCTCATCAGCATACGTTTCCCAAACCCGTTTGACTTCACCGATGGCGATCATTGGCTCTCCTTCCAGGTTATTGAACGGAAGACCACTGGACGAAATCGCAGACAGGTTTTTCCCGTAGTACTCAGTAATAGTCGTAGCTCCACCAGAGTCCTTGGCCCAGCCCAGACCCGGCGTCAGCTGATAACCTGAGAGGTAGTTCGAATCCATTGCCTGGGAGTTTCCGAGTGCTTGTTCACCCAACACGCCGCGCGTTTCTCTAGACTTCGAAGCTAGGAGATTATCCCCGGCGTCGTACATCTCTTCTTTATACAGACCCACCAAATCCGTGTCTGAGGACCCCTGATATTGCGTCGTACATACTTTGAGGCCATATTGTTGAACCACCGGGCCCGACCCCCAAATAAGCTCGAGGCGGCTGGTGGTCGCAACAGCTTTGGTCAGACATTGGCGTGGCGCGGTTGGAGCCCGCCAGCTCCAGCAGCTCGTCGTTGCGGTCGTTGTATAGAAGTCCTCGAATGGGGAGTTTGGGTCACCACCACCGCTGCTAGTTAGTACCTCAGAGACGTCCCATTCCGACTCCAATATCATGATGACCCCGCCAATCGATCGAGTGATCGTCAAGCGTTGGGCATACGGCAATAGGCCATCGGAAACCAATCTGATTTCGTAGGTTGCCAAGGGGGTGGCTCCGGAAAAATCGTTAAAACTGGTGAGCTTATCAGGATAAGCGCCCGGGGCAAAATACCGCACCGTCCAACACTCACGCGTTTGAATCATCTCCACATATCCAGATGGTACACGGCCTTGGAAATGGGTGGGGGTTTGATATGACCACGAAAGCGCAGGTCCTTTCATTACGTGGAGGAAGGGCCATGGATAGTCCCCTAATAGGGAGCCAGCAAAAAACATAATCCGGCCAGCCGTCTGCCCAGAAGCACTGCTTCCCATACCAAAAGTAATTCTGCGCGTTCCCACAAACTCTGACGAATCCATAGTGGCAAACGGCATCTGAACAACCGGCATAATGCGCAAACTGAAGCTGCCATTCTTTATTTCGGACTTCAGAATCCGATCAGTAAAGCTACCATTCAACTGCACAGCAGCGTTGAGCAAAGGCGACGACTTGGGTGATAGCTTGGGCGCAATGATAAAGTCGGTGACGCCAGACGATGTCACTGTGACCTTATAGGTTGATCCCAAATCGTATAACTGCTCTGTCGCCGGGTAACCCGTTATCCTATTGACCAACCACCATGCATCGCCGTAACCAGACGGTGGTTGTACGTTGTAGGTTCGCTCGGCTACCACCTTATTATTTTCGTCCGTATAAGTCAGCGTAACACTCCCATTGCCCTTGGCGATGACATCTGAGTCCAGATAAGCCCGAGACAAGTCGGTGTGGAACTTTTTAACGATGTAATCAGTAGACTCATCAGTGCCAGGGAGCCGCCACAGATTATACTCATCGACACTACTTAGTCCGTCGCCATCCAGATCCGGAGATGCGTCCGAGGGATCGTTCGGGTTCAGGTAATGTGATAATTCCCACCAGTCCGGCATACCATCATGGTCGGTGTCAGCATTCGGATCTAGCACGTTAAACGATACACTAGCTGTATTAGAGGGACTATGTAAGTTGTCCCCTTGATCCATTACCGTTACCGTGTAGGTACCTGGGCTACCTGCGGTGACAGATTTGATACTGCCCCCGCCCGTTGCCCCAGCGGTGCCACCCCAAACATAATTACCAGTCACACCACCCGTTGGTTTAAACGTCACAGCCATTCCGGGAAGTACTAGATATGCTGGCGCAGACAGACTCACGGTACCCGGAGCAAGCTTCGCCATATTTACGCGGACCGTCGCCGAGGTCGCAGCCGCGTAGTTGCTGTCCGCTGCCTTTGTCGCCTGTACATCGACCCAACCGGTGCCAGTTTTTGCCGTGAGCACAGCTCCGGAAAGTGTCGCGACTCCGGCTGCTGATTGATTGACAATGGTATAACCCACCGGCGCCCGAGCCGGTGCCTCCGGATGTGCCCAGGGTTTGACTCGTATTATTGGTTTGGGTTGCGCTTGCAGTAAGACCCAACGTCGCTTGCGTCGCTTGCTGCAAAGTCACCCGCACCGTGGCCGAGGTCGCAGCATTGTAGTTGCTGTCCGCTGCCTTTGTAGCCTGCACGTCGACCCAACCGGTACCGCTTTTTGCCGTGAGCACAGCCCCGGAAAGTGTCGCGACTCCGGCGGCTGATTGATTGATAATGGTGTAACTGACCGCGCCCGCGCCTAAACCACCGGTTATCGATAGCGTTTGGCTCGCATTATAGGTTTGGGTTGCGCTTGCAGTAAGACCCAACGTCGTTTGCGTCGCTTGTTTGAAAGTCACCCGTGCCGTCGCCGAAGTCGCAGCCGCGTAGTTGCTGTCCGCTGCCTTTGACGCCTGCACATCGACCCAACCGGTGCCAGTTTTTGCCGTGAGCACAGCTCCGGATAGTGTCGCGACTCCCGCTGCCGATTGGTTGACGATGGTATAACTCACCGCCCCCGTACCGTTGCCTCCGGATGCGCCAAAGGTTTGGCTCATATTATAGGTTTGGGTTGCGCTTGCTGTAAGCCCCAACGTCGTTTGCGTCGCTTGTTTAAAAGTCACCCGTACTATTGCAGTCGTCGCTCCAAAGTAGTTACTGCTCTCTGCCTTGGTGGCCTGCACGTCGACCCAGCCCGTGCCGGTATTTGCCGTGAGCACAGCTCCGGAGAGTGTCGCGACTCCCGCTGCCGATTGATTGACGACGGCATAACTCACCACGCCACCTATTAACCCGCCGGTTATCGATAGTGTTTGGCTTGTGTTATAGGTTTGGTTTGCGCTCGCAGAAAGACTCACAGTTCCCTGACTAAGCTTAGTCATATTCACTCGAACCGTCGAAGACGCGGCATTGTAATTCAGGTCGGCCGCCTTGGTGGCCTGCACGTCCACCCAACCCGTGGCCACGTTGGCCGTAAGGAAAGTACCAGCATTTTCTGGGGGAGTGTCTGGTCCCTCTAACACCGTCGAAAGCGTCGCGACGCCGGAAGCCGACGACTGATTGACAATCGCGTACGTGACCGCGCCATAACTGGAGCCTCCAGTAAACGATAGCTTTTGGGTCGTGTAGTAAACTTGGGGTTGTGCAACCACGAGATTGAATGCCGCTTGGTCCGCTTTTGTGAAAGTCACTCGCACTATTGCCGAGGTCACAGCCGAGTAGCTACCGTCTCCGGCTTTGGACGCCTGCACATCTACCCAGCCAGTACCGGTTTTTGCCGTGAACACAGCTCCGGAGAGTGTCGCGACTCCTGCTGCCGATTGATTGACGATGCTATAACTCACCGCTCCGCTACCTGAACCACCGGTTACCGTCAGTGTTTGGCTCGTGTTGTAGGTTTGGTTTGCGATGGCAGAGAAACTTAACGTCGCCTGCGTCGGTTTCTGGAAGGTCACTCGCACCGTCGCCGAGGTCGCACCATTGTAGTTAGTATCAGCTGTCTTTGCGGCCTGCACATCGACCCAGCCCGTGCCGGTATTTGCCGTGAGCACAGCTCCGGAAAGTGTCGCGACTCCCGCTGCCGATTGATTGACGATGCTATAACTCACCGCGCCCGTACCTGAACCACCGGTTGCCGTCAGTGTTTGGCTCGTGTTGTAGGTTTGGTTTGCGATAGCAGAGAGACTTAACGTCGCTTGCGTCGCTTGTTTAAAAGTCACCCGCACCGTCGCCGAGGTCGCAGGATTGTAGTTAATACTCTCTGCTTTGGTGGCCTGCACGTCTACCCAGCCCGTGCCCGTATTCGCCGTGAGGACGGCTCCTGAGAGTGTCGCGACTCCCGCCGCCGATTGATTGACGATGCTATAACTCACCGCTCCGCTACCTGAACCACCGGTTATCGTCAGTGTTTGGCTCGTGTTATAGGTTTGGTTTGCGCTCGCAGAAACACTCACGACCCCTTGATCAAGCTTCGCAATATTCACTCGGACCGTCGAGGATGCGGCATTGTAATTCAGGTCGGCTGCTCTAGTGGCCTGCACGTCCACCCAACCCGTGGCCGCGTTGGCCGTAAGGAAAGTACCAGCATCTTCTGGGGGTGTGTCTGGTCCCTCTAACACCGTCGAAAGCGTCGCGACGCCGGAAGCCGACGACTGATTGACAATCGCGTACGAGACCGCGCCATAACTGGAGCCTCCAGTAAACGATAGCTTTTGGGTCGTGTAGCAAACTTGCGGCTGTGCAACCACCAGATTGAATGCAGCTTGGTCTGCTTTTTTGAAATCCACTCGCACTATGGCCGAGGTCGCAGACGAATAGTTACCGTCCAAGGCTTTGGTGGCCTGCACGTCTACCCAGCCGGTGCCCGTATTTGCCGTGAGCACAGCTCCCGAGAGGGTCGCGACTCCCGCCGCCGATTGATTGACGATGCTATAACTCACCGCTCCGCTACCTGAACCACCGGTTACCGTCAGTGTTTGGCTCGTGTTGTAGGTTTGGTTTGCGATGGCAGAGAAACTTAACGTCGCTTGCGTCGCTTGTTTAAAAGTCACTCGCACCGCCGCCGAGGTCGCAGCATTGTAGTTACCACTCCCTGCTTTGGAGGCCTGCACGTCTACCCAGCCCGTGCCCGTATTCGCCGTGAGGACAGCTCCGGAGAGTGTCGCGACTCCCGCCGCCGATTGATTGACGATGCTATAACTCACCGCTCCGCTACCTGAACCACCGGTTACCGTCAGTGTTTGGCTCGTGTTATAGGTTTGGGCTGGCCCCATCTCTGCAACCAGAGTCAGCACTGCCTGATCGATTATGGCAGGAGGATTGATTACCAAAACCGCCGAACCAGAACCAGTATAGTCGCCCAAAGCAGTTGCTGTGACAGTGTATGATCCCGCCGCTGGCCCTCGGGTCAAATCAGCTGCATACATCGTCCCCGCAACGCTTGGAGTGACGGCGGCTGTTTTTACTGTGCCATCGTAGTTATGCACCAAATTACTAAAGTTAAACGCAACAGTCGTAAGTAGCTTACGAGTAGCATATTCCGAAATAACACTACCAGAATACGAAGTCTCCATGGATGCGTTCAGATCTGCACCCAAAAAAGCGTTTGGCTGTGAACCCGAATCGGAATCGCTATACCAAGTAATATCACCAAACCAACCCGAGCCCTGAACGAAATGTACGTTGGCGAGAATTGCCTCAATCGGGCCAGAGGAAGCAGACATCTGAACCCCGGCGACATACATCGAGGTGCAGTCCACTACCAAGTAGTATGAAGCAAGCCGACCTTTGCCTGCAATAAACATAGGAACATCCGCCTTCGCCTGCGTTACCAGGCCGAATATAAATGCGAAGCAAAAGAGGAACGATTTCAACGGTTTCATTTGAGAGGTGTAAATGGACATGCCACAGCCCCTCTTGGTCGCAAAGATCACCCGCCAGGGTGACCTCCACAAAAAGAGTTGAATACTGGGCCGAAACTCAAATGGCCGAACCAATTTCTTGATGTCAATGAGGATTTACCCCCTAATCCCGGTTTTGGTGCATAATTTACGTTTAGGACAATGCACCAGAGCCAAGCTCAAAGGCGCGGGAGCCCACGGAGCCATTTTCTTCTGTTGATCTCAATACGACGATGGCCGTGAAAACAGGACTGCAAAGCAGTAGCTTACGACTGCGAGTCCGCATAGCGATAACCAAGGCGGCGTGTGGAATGATGCGATCCGGCCTATCCGTTTTTTTAGGGAACGCAGCTCGAAATGCTGAAAAAACCGCTCAAGACCAATTGCCATTGTAGCCTTCTCATCGTGGCATCCTCTTTGCTATTTTCAAGGCAACAACCTCAACCGCACCGAGCCCCCTGATCTTCAAGAGCCCGTCCTCAACTTTACCTACCGGCTTGAACACGTCCTCAACTTTACTTCCTAAGCCCGTTCCGTCGAAAGTTGAGGACATGAGTTCTACTTCACCCCTTCCCCCTCCGACGGGCAAAATAGCCAATGTCCTCAACATTACTTCGCCCCATGGTTGTCGCGTACTCGAATTCCGCCCAACAGCGACAAATCGCTCATTCCCGCACTATTTTTGTGACACCTTCGTGACGACTTATGCCCGTGAAAAGTGTATAACTTCTCACATGGGAAATCGGCGTTCCAGCGCTGATCCTCCCCACCGCATATACCCAAATTTCAACAAACAACACCCTTCATGGCACGAGCTTGGTTAAAACAACTTCGCAGCGAAAAGTCCCTCACTCAGGCCGCCTTGGCCAGCACTGCTGGGCTCAAGACCGCTCGCTATTCACGCATCGAAGCCGGCTACTGCGAGCCGCGCGATGAAGAGGTAAAGGCACTCGCCAAAGCTCTCAAACAGACCGAGGACTTCGTCCGGAGTGGCAGCCGTGATCATGAGAAAAAAGAGCCAAAGAAGACTGCGGTAGTCGCGCATCCAGCAACGGCTGCAGTTTCGATTCCGATCAGCAAACCTCCCGTTGCACCAGCCGTCGCGCCGAAAGGACTTTCCGCCGCAAACACCCATGGACCGGCCGCAGCTGGCCCAAGAGGCGATGATCTTTCCGATGCTAAGAACTTCTCCCTCATGCCGCCCACCGAGGCACTAACCAGCGGGGCGCTGTCTCCGACTGAGTTCCGCAGCCGACTGCAACAGCATGTCGCTTTCGCAACCAAAGTTCTGCATACATCGAAAGTGAAACCTGCGGTTTGGGTCGCCTGGCGTGACTTCAATAGAGATGCGCAAACGCTTCTACGCGGGAACGATCCGGCTCCAGCCGCACCCGTCGAAGTAAAACCAGCGCCTATACCTAGAATTATCGTCCCACCTAAGCCAAGTGCGCCAGCATCGGAAAACCCCACCAGTCGACGCACGAGAGGAAATAAAAACCTGTTCGGATACTTCCTGGAGGTCGCTGAAGAATTGCTCCCGCCGGAAAAGTTTTCCGCATTAAGCAAACTGGCCACAACCGCCAAAACCCATAAGCCCGAGCTCGGGTTTATGAAACACTTCAAGCTCATCGCCGAAGCCGAGCTTCCGCCAAACGAATTCAGTGCCATCGCCGCCGAAACCGCCCAGCGCTTTAGCGCCTAGGGCACCTAAGCCATAACGATGCAGTCGAAGCATGACCGTGCGGTGTGCAAAAGGTGGATCCCGATGTCCCATCGGGCTTGCTCGGTGCCGCTCTCAAACCAGCCCGTTAGAGACAACGGGCTCCACCCTCACCTGCATCGTTACAGCTAAGGCGTGTAGGGAATGACCTCAATTTCGTAGGAGGTGTTTGCGGCGAAAGGTATGCGATAGACCGCCTGCACCGGATCGTATTTCACGTCGACCGGTCGGCCATTCATGCGAACGCGCGCCGGCGGTTCCTGGCGCACGCGCAACTCACCGGGCGCACCCAAGGCAAGCATCGAGACGTACACCGTCCCAAGTCGGACGTTCACTTGAATCTTTTTCGATTTGTTCAGATCGAGGCTGTCGATCAGTTCGAACTCGGCGTGGTCACCGTTCCGGCCCGGCGTGGCGTGGATAACGTACCAGGGCTTTTCATTGGCCGCCCAAACGCGTCGGTTGCCGACCAGAATTGTACCTGTCACACTGATCGTGTTTTCACGCACGAACACCGGGATGCGATTAAACGGCGCCGCAACCGTGATGGTTTGCCCGCCTTCATATTGTCGCACGGGTTCATAAAAATCATGCCAACGTCCTTCGGGCAGATACACGCTGCGCTGTCCGCCGGGCGCGGTGATCGGCGCGACCAGAAACGCCGGACCAAACATGTATTCGTCCCAGATCGCATGCGTCGCCGGATCGGACGGCCACACGTAGGCGAGCGGTTTCATCAAGACACCGGTTCGGCTTGCCGTCTGCGTGAGCGAGTGAAAGTAGGGCAGCAGACGCATGCGCAGCTCACAGGCATCCCGAAAGGCCATCTGCAGGCCGTTGCTGTAAACCCACGGCGGGCGGTCCTGATTCTTGCCACCTGCATCGTCGAGTTTGATTTCAAAAAGACCGTTCCAAGCGCCCCACTCTATCCAGCGCGCGTAAAGTTCTTCGTCGATGCGTCCGCCAAAATAGCCGCCCGTATCCGTTCCCCAGACGGGGAATCCCATAAAGCCACAGCGCATCGCATTCGCCAGATTCGCGGCAAGGCCATCCCAACTACCACGCGAATCTCCGCCCCACACCGCCGAAAGATACGGCTGCGAACGGTGAAACGCCCCGCGAGCGAAGTTGAATTGGTCCGTGCCCCATGCGCGCGTGAGCATGTCGTGCGTAACCTTCGCGTAGAGGTAAAGGTACTTATTGCGTCGCTCGGGCTGGGGTGTCGCGTCCTTCCACGCGGTCATTTCGGGAAAGCGTTCGTCGGCCCGGTCGTTTTTATGACCGCGCACTCCGGCCGCGTACTGCAGCTTAAGCCGCTTCTCAAATTCCGTCACGGCGACCGGATCTGAAAGATCCATATAACCATGATCTCCCGCTAAAAGACCAGGAAACGTTTTGTCGCCAAAAGTCATCGGCGCGATCCAGGTCATAAACTTGAGGCCGTAATCCTTCTCCAGTTTACCAATCCACTCCTCCGGCTTCGCGAACTTCGCATCAAAGTTCATCTTCGACCACTCGTTCTCACCCTCGCTGTACGGACGGTCAACGAACCAGGCGGTAAAAGGAATTTTCAGCTGCGTCAGGTGCCGCACGTCTTCGAGAATTTCGGCGGCACCGCCGTTATTCTGATCGCGCCAGCCGACCGGGCCAAGTGCCCACATCGGCGGTGCCTTCGGCGCACCGATCACGCGGTAATACGAACTCAGAATCTCGTCGCCATCCCGCCCGAGAAAAACGTACCAGTTCAACTCGCCCGTATGGTGATAGAGCTCAGTTTTACCGTTTACACCGAGTGTGTATTTCCCCTTGGCAAACGTATCGAAAAACGAGGCGTAGCCACGCGCCGTCATAAAGAAGGCCGACCAGATCGACGTATAATTCTCGTGGTACTGCCAGTCATAGCCGTGCGAATCGACGTCCACCGTCGCTCCCCGCAGGTCGGGACTCTTTAGATTATTCGGATAAAGCATCTCCAACACACCGAAGAAATGATCGTCGAGTTCGCGCAGTCGTACCGTGGTATTGTGTGCCCATTCTGGTTTGGCCGTGAAACGAAATCCACCAGCTACGCGCTCGATCATTATCGCAACTGGCTGGTCGCCGGGCGTTTCCAGGTATTTTGCCACCGAAGGATAAACCGCCTGTAACGTCACCCGATCCTCCGAGCGCTCGCCTATCACGACGGACTTCGGAGCCTGAAAGTTGAACTCGAACGACTGGACATCGACAACAAGCTCTTTGCCGCGCTTGATAGCCACGCGGCCATTTTCGAATTCCACGCTCACACCCGGCCCTTCGAGCAGCGTCTCGGCCTTTGCTGGGACGTTGATCCCACTTCCAACTACAAGAGTCAGTGCCAGAAAACGCAGGGCAAATAGCAGCGGAGTTTTCATGGGGTGAAGTTATTTATGTCAGATTCGTCGGATCGACGTCGAGCACTTGGATCATGTCATCGGGCCAGGTAAACTCCCCACGCAGCTTCGCCAAGTCGGCCACAACTTTCGTCACCTGCGTCGTGAAATACCAGAGCTGCCAGCGGTATTCGTCTTTGATCTTTTCGATTGGCGAAGGTGACGGACCACGCAACTCCACCCGATCGCCCAGCACCGCCTCGACACGCTTCGCCCACTGCTCGGCGTAGAATTTCAACTTCTCCGGATTTGGTCCGCGAAAAATGTGATGAATTAAATGCCGGTAAGGCGGGTATTTAAAATCGTGGCGCAACTTCAACTCTGCTTCCGCGAAACCGACAAAATCCGCATGGCGTGAAAACTGAATTGCCTCGGCCTGCGGTGTGAAGGTTTGCACCACGACCTCGCCCGCGCGGTCACCGCGACCCGAACGACCCGCTACCTGCACGAGCAACTGAAAGGTGCGTTCGTTGGCGCGGAAATCCGGGATATGCATTGAGATATCGGCGTCGACGAGTCCAACCAGCGTGACGTTCGGGAAATCAAGCCCCTTGCCGATCATCTGCGTACCGACAAGGACATCGATCTTGCCCGCACGAAAATGTCCGAGCACTTCGCGGAAGCGATTCTTCTTCGACATCGTGTCGGTGTCCATGCGCTCAATCGTCGCGCGCGGCAGTACTCGGCGCACGGCCTCTTCGACACGTTGCGTGCCGAGCCCGCGCCAGCGAATTTTCGGCGAGCGACATTTCGGGCAGGTCATCGGCGCCTGATGTTCAGCTCCGCACAGATGGCAGCGGAGTTTTTCATCGGTGCGATGATACGTCATCGAAATACTGCAATGCTCGCAGACCTCGATGTGGCCGCACTCAGTACACATCATCGACGACGAGTAGCCGCGGCGGTTGATGAACAGGATCGTCTGCTCCTTGCGCTCAAAACGCGCCTGCATGGCGTTGACCAACGTGCGCGAAAGCGTCGTCAGCCCGCGCGAGCGCATGATCTCGATTCGCATATCAACCACGTCGATTGCGGGCAGGCTGCGCGAGTCAACGCGCTGCGTGAGTTGAAGCAGACGGTATTTGCCCGAGCGGGCATTCGAATACGATTCGAGTGACGGCGTAGCCGAACCAAGAACACAGAGTGCACTGGCGAGTTTGGCGCGCATCACCGCGACATCGCGGCCATGGTAGCGCGGTGTTTCGTCCTGTTTGTAAGCCGGCTCGTGTTCCTCATCGACGACGATCAGACGAAGATCGCGCACTGGAGCAAAAATTGCCGAACGAGCTCCTACCACCACGCGTGCCTCGCCGGTCGCCAACGCAAGCCAGCCATCGAAACGCTCACCTTCGCTCAAGTGGCTGTGCCACACGACGGTCTTGTGATTGGGCGCAATCGCTTCCAACCGCCCGCGCAGCCGCGCGACGGTTTGCGGTGTGAGCGCGACTTCCGGCACGAGAAAAATCACGCCACCGCCCGCTCGCGAGCGCGTCGTGGATCGCACGGAGATACACCTCGGTTTTACCCGAACCAGTGACTCCATGGAGCAGCGTCACGTTGAATTTCTGTTCGTTCAAGCTCGCCGTAAGCCCGTCGGCACAAGCGAGCTGTTCGGGATTCAACGTGGGTGGAAGTGCCGCGACGATTTCGCCAGTGGACCAGTCGTCGGCGTAAGCGACGCGTTCAACACGTTGCACGATCTCGCGCACAGCGCCGCGTTTGACGAGTGCGCTCACCACGGCAGCCGTCGCGCCAAGACGCGTGAGCACGAGGGACTTTTTCTGCGGCTTGAACTGCTGTTCGAGCAAGCGGTAAAGCTTCGCTTGTTGTGGCGCGCGCTTCGTGAGTTGTTCCAGTTCTTCGGCGGTTAGCTTCTTACCGATAGCGAGTAGTTTTTCCTCTTTAATGCCTGCACCGTTGCGCACGGGCGCGGGCAACATCGTCTCGATTACGGCGTCGAGCTGACATGCGTAGTACGCAGACATCCAACGCGCGAGTTCGAGCAGATCGCGGGTCAGTGCCGGGAACGAGTAGATGAGTTGTGCGACGATCTTGAGTTTTTCGACCGGGAAATCCTTCGGCGCTCCGATCTCGCCGACCAAGCCGAGGTGCATGCGATTTACGATCGGCACACGCACGAGTGAGCCCACCTGCATGTCCGCTCGCATGTGCTCCGGCACGCGGTAGTGCAGGAGTTTATCGAAGCCCGCGAGCGGGTGGACACCAACGATCATGTCGCGTATGACGACGCCCCGCCCGCGCCGAAGCAAACCGGAATCGCCAACCCTACCCGTTTCTGAGAGCAAAAAACGCGCAGACAAACGCACGCGTGCGCCCTTGACAGAAGTTGAGACCAAAATGAGATTCGCGACGTGAGCAACGACGCCGCCCGCGAAAAATACAAAGCCTACCTCGTAACCAAAGGCCTGCGCGTGACCAACCAGCGCCTGGCGATTTTCGAGGCCGCGTTTGCGCAAAAGGAGCATTTTACCGCCGAGGAACTGCTCGATCACGCCCGCGCGATCGACGATTCCGTTTCCCGCGCCACCGTTTACCGCAGCATCCCGATCATGACCGAAAGCGCGCTTTTGCGTGAGGTCGATATTGGCAAAAACCTCAAGTACTACCGCCCGAATACCGATAATAACAATCAGGTAGCCCAGGTGATTTGTATGGATTGCGACAAAATTTTCGAAATCAGCGCGCCCTTCATGTCGTGGTACGGCAACTCCGTTTCCTCGAAGCTGAACCTCACGCCCGTCTCGCAACGCCTGCAAGTTTCCGCGCACTGTAACACGCTGCGCGAGACCGGCACCTGCAAGAACCGAGCTCAAGGTTAAGCCGCCATGGCCCGCAAAGAAGACCCAACTTTCGAAATCAATTTCTACGAGTCGATCCTCCGCCGCGACCCGAGTTACACCGACGTGGTCGAAATCCTCGGTGGGCTCTACACCAAGGTCGGCCGTGTCGCCGATGGTCTCAAAATGGACCGCAAGCTCGTGCGGCTTCTGCCGGATAACGCCACCGCGCATTACAATCTGGCATGCAGCCTCGCCCTCTCCAAGCGCCGCGCCGACGCGCTGCGTTCGCTCAAGCGCGCCGTCGCCCTCGGCTACGACGATGCCGACTGGATGACGCAGGACCCCGATCTCGACGATCTAAAGAATCTTCCCGGGTTCACGAAACTGCTCGAACAGCTCAAGCCACAGAGCTGAGCGATACATTTCCTGGAGGGCCGACGCCCTCGTCGGCCATGCGCGGTGAGGGCACCGCGCCTCCACCACTAGACCCTAACCATCAGGCTGCGTCGTCTTGGCTGGCTTCGCTTTTGGCGGTTTTCTTCAGTGTGGGTCGGCGCTTGCCTGCTACGACCGCGGCATCGATCACGACTTCGCTTACGTCGTCGCGTTGCGGCAGCTCGTACATGACCTCGAGCATGAGTGATTCCATGATCGAGCGGAGGGCGCGCGCGCCGGTCTTGAGATCGATCGCTTTTTGAGCGATTGCTTTGACCGCATCAGGCGTGAGACGCAGGCGAACACCATCCATCGCAAACAGTTTCGAGTACTGTTTTACCATGGCGTTTTTCGTCTTCATCAAAATCTTTTCGAGATCCGCGATCTGCAGCTGGTCAAGCACCGAGACGACTGGAAGACGGCCAATGAATTCCGGGATCATGCCGAACCGAATGAGATCTTCCGGAGCCAGCTCCTTCATCATCTCCTCAGGGCGCAGCGTCGTTTCCTTCTGTGACTTGATTGCGGAAAACCCTACGCTGCGATGACCCATGCGACGCTGCACGATCTGGTCGAGACCGACGTAAGCACCGCCGCAAATAAAGAGAATATTGCTCGTGTTGATCTGCACGTACTCTTGGTTCGGGTGTTTGCGGCCCCCTTGGGGCGGAACGTTGCACACAGTGCCTTCGAGAATTTTCAAGAGCGCCTGTTGTACGCCTTCGCCGGATACGTCGCGCGTGATGGAAACGTTCTCCGTCTTGCGGCCGATCTTATCGATTTCGTCGATATAGATGATGCCGCACTCAGCTTTCTTCACGTCGTAGTTGGCCGCTTGCAGGAGGCGCAGGACAACGTTTTCAACGTCTTCGCCGACATAGCCAGCTTCGGTGAGCGTAGTGGCGTCGGAAATCGCAAAGGGAACCTCAAGGATGCGGGCGAGTGTGCGAGCGAGCAGGGTCTTGCCAGAACCAGTCGGGCCAACCAAAAGGATATTACTCTTCTCGACCTCGACGTCGTTGAACTCCGAGCCAGAGCCATCGAATCCTTGGCGGTCTGCGCCGAGTCGAATGTTAGGCGTTTGTAATGGTTGTAGACGGCGACCGAGAGGACTTTTTTGGCGTGATCCTGGCCGATCACGAAATCGTCGAGCATCCGCTTAATCTCGGACGGTTTGACCAAACGGAGCGCCGGTCGCGACTCGGCGGCAGGCTGCTTCACTTCACGGTCGATGATCGTCTTGCAGACGTTAACGCACGAGTCGCAGATATAAACGCCGGGGCCGGCGATTATTTTTTTAACCTCCGCCTGCGATTTTCCGCAGAAGGAGCAGAGCGTCATGCGCGACGATTTGGCCATAAGTTAAAGTGAGTTCGGAAAAGGACGGGTGTCGAGGGGAGAGTTTATTCCCCTTGTTATCGGCACATTCGCGTCCGGGTTTGAGCCGGACGTGAATATGAAAATATTTACCCCAACTCCTGCCCTACAAGCAGGCTACGCGCCAAATCAGGCAGCGGCGGTGGGCGTCACCAACGACTTCGCGTCACGCGTGGACTCGACGACGTGGTCAACGATGCCGTAGGCCTTGGCTTCCTGCGCGGTCATGTAGTAATCGCGGTCGGAATCCTTTTCGATCTGCTCAGCGGTTTTACCGGTGTGCTTGGCGATGGTTTCGTTGAGCACTTTGCGCCAGCGAATGATTTCACGCGCAGCAATCGCGATGTCGGCAGTCTGACCGCCGGCGCCGCCCGAGGGCTGGTGAATCATAACGCGGCTGTTAGGCAACGCGAAGCGTTTACCCTTCGTGCCAGCGCCGAGGATCACGGTCGCCATGCTCGCCGCCATGCCGATGCAGTAGGTCACCACATCGCACTGGAGGAAGTTAAGCGTATCGTAAATCGCCATACCGCCAGTGACAATGCCACCGGGGGAGTTGATGTAGAGATGGATGTCCTTCTTCGGATCTTCCATCTGCAAGAACAGCAGCTGCGCGATGACGTTGTTGGTGACCACGTCGTCGATCGGCGAGCCGATGAAGACGATGCGATCTTTCAACAGGCGGCTGTATACATCCCACTGGCGCGATTCACGCCCAGTGTTTTCCCAGACAGTCGGAAGATAATAGCTCACAAAAACCTTTGGTTACGCGTGTTTCAGGACTTCGGTTCTACTGTTTTTACCGTAGCCTTGGAGACGAGTAAATCAAGGGCCTTGTCGAAAATGATCGACTGCTGCACGGCGCGGAGGCGCTCGCGATCCTTCGTCAAATCCTTCACGAGCTTGTCGGGGCGGGCGTTGTTCATCATCGCTTCGCGGTAGATGTAACCGTCGATATCCTGCTCGGTGACGGAGATCTTTTCCTGCTCAGCGATCTTGGCGAGGATGAGCTGAGTCTTGACGCGAGTGATGGCGGCTTTCTTGGCGCTTTCGAATAGTTCTTTCTTATCCTTCTCGAACTGTTCCTGCGGGACGCCACGGCGCATGTTTTCTTCGATGAAGTTGCGCAGAACGTTCTGGGTTTCGCCATCGACCATGCTGTCCGGAACGGAGAAATCGACCTTCGACGAAATCGCTTCGGAAACCTGGCGGCGCTGAGCCTGGCGGTTGCCCTGCTCTTTGCGGGCCTTGAGGCCGTTGGTGATTTTCGCCTTCAAGCCTTCGAGGTTTTCAACCTGCTGGGCCTTGAAGAACTCGTCGTCCATCGGCGGGAGAATGCGTTCGCGAATTTCCTGCACCTCGACGGCGTAGACGGCGCTCTTGCCAGCCAGCGCGGGCACGGCGGCAAATTCGGCGGGGAACGTGACGGTGACGTCCTTCTTATCGCCAGCTTTTAGGCCTGCGAGTTGTTTACCGAGACCGGGAATTAGGCCTTCCTGCTCGCCTTCAACTTCCTCCCAAGTTTGCGGGACTTTGCTGTAGATCTGCTTGTCCGGCGCGATTTCGAGAATCGATTTGCCGTCAACGGTGCCTTCGTAGGCCAGCTTCACGTAATCGCCCTTCGCGGCGGCGCGTTCGGCGACCTTAAAATCAGCGCGTTCGGCGCGCATACCTTCGACAACTTGGTCAACTTCGGCGGCGGTCGGCTCGACCGGAAGAATCTCCGTCGCGAGACCGTTATAGTCTGGCAGAGTGAACGTCGGGCGCACGTCGAGCGTGAGTGTCACGGTCGCTGGCTTGTCGGCAGCGATTTCGCCGGGTTCGACGTTGGTGAGCGAAATCACTTCGAGCTTCGATTCCTCGAGGCCGTTGCGATAGGCCTTGCTGACAACCTTCTGCTTAAACTCCTCGGTGATTTCCTTCCCGTAATGCTTCAGGATAAGCGCGGGCGGAACTTTGCCGGGGCGGAAGCCAGGGAGCTTGGCCATCTTGGCAAACTCGGCCACCGTAGCCTGGTGCTCGGCGGAGACCTCAGCTTGATCGAGGGAGATTACGAGGCTCTTGCGCGTTTCGGAGACGTCTTTGATTTCGATGTTCACGTTAGAAAATGTGGACGGGTTTTGCTTGTATGAATTGGTCAAGCTACGGAACGCCTCCGCCCTCGGTCAATGCCGTATTCTGCATTAAAAAAAAGCCCGCGCACGCCGTTTGATTGAATAAGCCCGTTTTCTTGCCAAGCACCGCACCAACCCTAACTTAACCCTATGCGCCTTCCCCACCTGCTCCTGTCCTGCGCCGCCTTTATGCTAGCCGTCACCGTCTTCTCGGCCCAGCCGGCCACCGAAGCCGAGATCGAAATCGCGGTGGGAAAACTGCTCTCGCAAATGACCCTCGCCGAAAAACTCGGCCAGATGAGTCAGCAGCATTACGACACTAAATCGCTCACCAACCCCGTCAGTTCCGCCAACGCCGTGCGCAACGGCCAGGTCGGCTCCTTCCTAAACCCCGACTCCGCCGAAACCGTTAACAAGCTCCAAAAAGTCGCCGTCGAAGAAAGCCGCCTGAAAATCCCGCTGATCTTCGGCATCGATGTAATCCACGGCTACCGCACGCTTTTCCCCATTCCGCTTGGACAATCCTGTAGCTGGAATCCCGAGCTCATCGAAGCCGCCGGACGTGTCGCCGCCGTCGAGTCATCCTCCGCTGGCATCCGCTGGACCTTCGCCCCGATGCTCGACATCGCGCGCGACGCTCGCTGGGGCCGCATCGCCGAAACCCTCGGCGAAGATCCCTACCTCACCGGCCAGCTCGGTGCCGCCATGGTCCGCGGTTTTCAGGGCAAAGACCTCACCGCGCCCGACAGCATCGCCGCCTGTGCAAAACACTACGTCGGCTACGGCGCAGCCGAGGGTGGACGCGATTACAACACCACGCTCATCCCCGAAGCCGAACTACGTAATATCTATCTGCCGTCCTTCCGCGCCGCCAAGGAAGCTGGGGTGCAGACGTTCATGAGCGCCTTCAACGACCTCAACGGCGTGCCCACCTCCGGCAACGTCTTCACACTCCGCCAGGTTCTCCAAAAAGAATGGGGCTTCGATGGCTTCGTCGTCAGCGATTGGGAATCCATTAAAGAAATGATCGCCCACGGCGCCGCCGCTGACCTGCACGGCGCCGCCCGCCTCGGCATCAACGCCGGGGTCGATATGGAAATGGTTTCCACCTCCTACCGTGACCACGGCGCAGCGCTCCTGCGCGAAGGCGCGATATCGACCGCGATGCTCGACGACTCCGTGCGCCGCATCCTGCGCGTGAAATTTCGCCTCGGCCTTTTCTCGAACCCGTACACAGATACAACCCGCCCCAGCCCGCTCCTCTCCGAGGAAAACCTCCGCGTCGCCCGCGCACTCGCCACCGAGAGCATGGTTCTCCTCAAAAACGAAAAATCCCTCCTTCCCCTCTCCGCCAATACCAAAACCATCGCCGTCATCGGTCCGCTCGCCGACAGCGCCGTCGACATGCGCGGCTGCTGGTCCTGTCGCGGTGAGGCCTCGGAATGCCGCACGGTGTATTCAGTTTTCAAGGACTACGTTGGCGCAAAATCAAAAGTTCTCTACGCCCCCGGCCTCGAACACGCCTCCAGTACCGACACGTCTGAAATCGCCGCCGCCGTCAAAGCCGCCCGCAAAGCCGACGTCGTTGTCCTCTGCATTGGCGAGCCGCACGAACTTTCCGGGGAAGCCCGCTGCCGCGCCTTTATCGATCTGCCCGGCGCGCAAGACCAGCTGATCTCCGCCGTCGCCGCCACCGGCAAGCCCATCGTCCTCGTCGTCTTCGGCGGACGCCCCCTCACCTTCGCCAACGCCGCCGCAAAAGCACAGTCCATTCTCTACGCCTGGCATCCCGGTACGATGGCGGGCCCGGCAATCTGCGACCTGCTCTTCGGCCGCGCCAATCCCTCCGGCAAACTCACCACCACCTTCCCGCGCACCGTCGGCCAGATTCCGCTCTATTATAATCACAAGAACACTGGCCGCCCCGTTCCCCTCGACCCCAAAGCCGCGCAAACCCCGCTCGGCACCGCCGAAGATCCCAAAGGCTACTACTCCCAATACCTCGATATCCCACAAGCGCCCGCCTACCCCTTCGGCTTCGGCCTTTCCTACACGACCTTCGCCTACTCCGACCTGAAACTCGAAGCCCCCGACGCCAACGGCGCGATTATCGCAACAGTCACTATCGCCAACACCGGCACCCGCGACGGCGTCGAAGTCGCCCAACTCTACACCCGCCAACTCGTCGGCACCCTCACGAGACCGGTGAAAGAACTAAAAAGCTTCCAACGCGTCGCCCTCAAAGCCGGTGAACAACGCTCCGTTCGCTTCGAGCTGCCGAAACATTCCCTAGGTTACTACGACAACACCGGCCGCTTCCTCCTCGAACCCGGCAAATACCACCTCTGGATCGCCCCCAACTCAGCCAAAGGAGCGCCGGTGGAATTCGTGTTACCGACACAGTAAAAAAATGCACCCTCGCTACGATAGTTGGATCAAATACGTATTTGATCATCCCGTCACCGATCAACAATGGCATTTCGAATTGGAAGCCCCTAAATTCACGGTCAACGATGTGGAGATCGCGACACTCGTGGCCGAAACATATGAGCATGCAGGAACTGATTTGGTAAACTTCTCCGACGCTCAAGTAAATCAGGGACTCTGGTATCTTTCATCCAATGCGTGTTCTGACTACCATATGCAAATCAGAGATGGAGGGTCTTCCGTCGAACTGAAATCACGAGCGATCAGAGCCGTATACAACCTCTACCGAGATTGCTTCGCTAAACGGTGCAATGAAACGCTTGGTCACACTGACGAGCCAGGAGCATCCGAACTAAACCCAGTATGCTACATGTTCTGGGATATCACACCATGGGGCTACCTCACTGATCTGAAATTCGAAAAAGAACTCTCAACCGCAATTCTTGATACACTCGATAAAACACTTCACATCGAACACTGAGGATGCAGAGAAGGGGCATTACATGGCCTGGGCGAAATCGCATATCGATACGAAACGGATGTCGCACGCATAGTTGATCGCTTCCTCGAAGAAGTTCAAATCGACGATACCTTACGAGCGTACGCATTGCAGGCCCGTGAGGGTTATGTTCTTTAGAGGTGGGCAATGGGGTCGTGTTTTGTAGTTTGTGGTTGGCTGCTGTTATTCGTGATGCGGTGAATATTCGGCCATTCCGGCCGCATAGCACACGGCTTGACGCACCCGTTTTTTGGTAAGACAGTAAGACATGACAACGACGCTCTCCACCAAGGGCCAGGTGGTCCTGCCCGCCGCCGCCCGCCGCCGCCTCGGGCTCCGCCCGGGCGCAGCCTTCAAGTGCAGCGTCCTCGATGGGAAAATTGTCCTCACACCGGAAACAGCCTCCGCACCCCACCCCCGCTTGGTGAAATCGAAACGCACCGGTCTCGTATATGCCCAGGCGCCAAAGGGCACGCCCGCTATCACCAGTGATCAGGTTCGCGCCATGCTGGCCGATTTCCCATGAAGTATCTGCTGGACGTCAACACGCTGGTCGCGCTTGGCAACGGCTCTCACACCGCGCACCCGGTCGCTGAACGCTGGCTGGAGCGCGTACAGAAAACCAACGCGACACTAGCCAGTTGCGCACTCACCGAACTCGGCTTTGTGCGCGTGAGCGTGCAGGCCGGCCTTCTGCCCGACATCGCAACTGCACGGCGTGTGCTCGCCCAAATGAAAGCATCCGTGGACATCGTCCTACTCCCCGACGCGCTTGGCATCGATAAACTTCCCTCCTACGTAAAGACACCCGCCCAACTCACCGACGGCCACCTCCTGTCGCTGGCGGCGGTGCATGGCGCGAAGCTCGCAACGCTCGATTCAAAAATACCCGGTGCCGAACGCATCACTTGAAGTAAATAATCTCATTCCACACGTCATGCCTTCACTCCGCCAGCTGCTCGACACACATCCGACGATCTTGCTGATCGATTCGTCCTCGACGTGCGTGCAAGTCGCCGTGTGGCACCGCCATCGGGAACCAGTCTGGAGCACTAAAATTGGCGCAACTTTGCAGTCGCAGTGACTGCTCATTTGTAGCCATGCACGCCTTAAAAGCGAACTCCAGCCCCTCGCCGCCGTCTCCTACACCGAAGCCTTCGCCTCTTGGTGCTGATCGCTTCGGGACACGCGGCCGCATTTTTGCCGGTGCCCTGCTGCTCTCTGTTCTGATTTTTGGCGCATTCCTCAACGGGATAAACGCTCCGTACATTTTCGATGACACAGACTCGATTCCGGGCAATCCGAGCATTCGTTCATTTTCAACCGCACTCACCCCGCCAACAAACAGCGGCATCACCGTCAGCGGCCGCCCGGTGCTCAATCTCAGCTTCGCCATCAATTACGCCCTCAGCAAGGCAGACAGCAAAGCCTACCACCTCGGCAACATCCTCATCCACGCTCTCGCCGCGCTTACGCTCTGGGGGGTGGTTCGGCGCACACTTCAACTGCCAGTGTTCGCCAGCCGGTTCTCGCGCGACACCACCTGGCTCGCCTGGTTGGTCGCTGCGCTCTGGGCGGTGCATCCACTGCAAACCGAATCCGTCACGTATCTCGTTCAACGAGCAGAGTCCCTGGTTGGGTTTTTCTACCTGCTAACACTGTATTGCTTTATTCGTTACACGACTGTGCAAAACCGGATCTGGTTCGCAGCATCCATCTCGGCCTGCCTGCTTGGCATGGGAACAAAAGAGGTCATGGCCACCGCACCTTTCGTAATTTTTCTCTATGATCGCACTTTCATCAGCGGCACGTTTCGCAAGGCCTGGCAGCAGCAAAAACTTCTCCACCTCGGACACGTCTGCACGTTACTGTTGCTGGGAACTCTTGTCTTTTTTTCCAAGGCGCGCGGCAGCTCGGTCGGCGCAAACGACATCGTCACCCACTGGAGCTATCTTTGCACTCAGGCCTACGCATTGGTTCGTTATACCTTGTTAAGTTTCTGGCCAGCCAGTCTCACCATGGATTACGGCACCCTCGTTGTAACCGAGGCGTTCACCATTGTCTCCTGCGGCGCAATTGTCGTGGCGGCCCTCGGCGTTACGATATGGGCCATCGTTCACAAGCCCATCCTCGGGTTCCTTGGCGCATGGTTTTTTGCCATACTAGCCCCCAGCTCCAGCTTTATCCCCGTCAATACACAAACCCTGGCAGAGCATCGAGTCTACCTGGCGCTGGCAGCCATCATTCTCGCCACCACACTCACTAGTCACAAGCTACTCGGTCGCCATGCCTGGATCCTGCTCGTGCTGCTGATCGTACCCGCAACCGCGGCCACGGTCGCGCGAAATAATGTTTACCTGAGCGAAGTCGGAATCTGGCAGGACTCTCTGACCAAGCAGCCAACAAACTATCGTGCATGGGCGAGCATTGGCTTTTTCCGGTTGCACATCGACAATCAGCCGACAGAGGCAAAGAAATATCTTGAACGCGCCTTGGAACTAAAGCCGAACTACATGCATGCGCTAAACCGTCTCGGTCATGCGCTGATCAAGCTCGGCCAAACGGCAGAAGGCATCGACCTCGTGGAGAGGTCGCTCGTCACTGACCCCAACAGCATGGCGCTCAATGCAGGCGCAGGCTCAGCCTATATTGACGCCGGTCTGTACGAACGGGCGGTTTCGCATTTGCACAAAGCTTTGGAGTCCGATCCAGCCAGCAGCGCACTCAATCGAAACCTCGCCATCAGCCTTACGAAGCTCGGACGCGATACCGAAGCAGAACCCCACTTCCGCACTTCCCTTGAGAGCGAACCTGATAGCGTCGATACGCTCAACGATCTTGGAGCGCTCCTGCGCCGCACAGGCCGGATTGACGAAGCCATCGCAATGTTGAGCCGCGCTCTCGAGCTCTCGCCAGAATCGGCATTGCCCCACGGCAATCTTGGCATCGCCTATCTCACACAGGGGAAAACAAGCGAGGGACTGAGCCATCTACGCGAAGCCGTGCGCCTGGAGCCCAAGTCCTACGAATTGCGCACCAACCTCAGCCAAGGCTTGGCCCGCACCGGGCACTACAACGAAGCCATCTCGATGTGTGAAGCGCTTCTTCAAGAAAAACCCGACGTGGAACTCTACAACAATGTCGGAGGACTTTACGGGCAAACCGGTCAACTTGCGAAAGCCGCTACCGCATTTCACGCCGCTCTTCAAATCGACCCAACCAATACCAAAGCGCGCAACAACTACGAGAGAGCCCAAGCCTACCTTGAGGCGCAACGAAAACATTGACCAACGCTTCTGCTGGCCTAGTGGCTGATCGGATAGAGGCGTGGTTTTTTGGGTTGGCGATAAAACCGAACATCTAATAATCACCAAAACAGTTGGCCACTTCCGACATAAGGGGCGCGGTCGATCATCCGCCACTCGAACAAGCGGCTAAAGCAGCGGTGGTAGGGCAACCTACCCATCCCTCCGGACTCTCATTTCTCCCTCGCCGGGCAGCTCGTTCTGTATAACAAACAGTTTCCCGTCCACGTCATGCCTTCACTCCGCCAGCTGCTCGACACACATCCGACGATCTTGCTGATCGATTCGTCTTCGACGTGCGTGCAGGTCGCCGTATGGCACCGAAATTGGGAACCAGTCTGGAGCACTAAAATTGGCGAGGCTGGAGAACAGGTTTTTGCCGCCGTCGACGACGCTCTCGCCCGCTCGGGTAAAAAACTCGACGCCATCGACGCGTTTGTTTTTTGCGACGGCCCGGGCTCCGTGCTCGGCATTCGCACCGCAGCCGTGGCTCTGCGCACTTGGCGCGTGCTGCGCACCCGGCCCGTCTACGCGTTTTGCAGTCTCACCGTCGTCGCGCAGTCGCTGGCTCTCACGCAAAATAAACGTGAGTTCGCCGTCATCGCCGATGCCCGCCGCGACTCGTGGCACCATGTCGATGTCGACGCCGATGGTAATTTTTCGCCGTTGAAACGCATTCCCTCCACGGCATTAGCCGGAACATTGTATACGCCAGAGGGTTTCCGTCACTGGACCCAGCCGCCCGCAACTTTGCAGGTCGTGCCCTACTCACTCGCCGCACTCTTACCGCCGCTGGTCGATATCGAGTTATTTAGCCCCACCGCCGAGCCCGATGCGTTTTTGCACGAGGAACCGGTTTACCAGACATGGACGCCCCAGGTGCATCGTGCGCCCAATCCCTCCTGATCATGCAATCCCCCTCGCGTCTGCCGCTCCGTTGCTGGGCTGAAATCGATCTCGCCGCGCTCGAGCGCAACCTGCGTCTCATTCGCGCCTCGCTGCCCGCGCACATGCGCTACGTCGCGGTGGTAAAAGCCGATGCCTACGGCCACGGCCTGCAACAAGCCGCCGCACGCCTCATGCATGCCGGTGCCGATCTATTTGCCGTAGCCAATGTCGCCGAGGCCACCGCGCTGCGCGAGATCGGGCCCGGCTGGCCGATCCTGTTACTCAGCCCGCTCCTGCCGGAAGAGGATAGTTATGTCGCCGAATACGATCTCACGGCCACAGTCTCAACCAGCGACGAGGTCCAACGTTTCAACGCCCTCGGCCAGAGCGTTGGCCGTCCTATCTCGGTCCACTTAAAAATCGACACCGGCATGGGCCGCGTCGGCGTGTGGCACGAGCAGGCGGAAAAGTTGTACGCCGAGATCGTCGCCGCGCCGCATATAAAACTCGCCGGCGTGTTCACGCATTTCAGCAGTTCCGACGAAGATCCTGCCTTCACCGCCGAGCAACGCCACCGCTTCCTCGCCGCGCTCCAACGCTGTCCCGGCATTCGCCTCGACCAGCTCTTCGTCCATGCCGACAGCAGCGCCGGCCTCGAAACACTCGAAGGCGCGCGCCCGTTTAACGCCGTGCGCATCGGCCTGCTCCAGTTCGGCATTCTGCCGCGCCTCAACTCGCTCCTCGCGCAAGTTCACACCGAGCCTGTATTCAGTTTTAAAACACGCGTCGGCCTCGTGAAAGAACTGCCCGCCGGTAACACGATCAGTTACGGGCGCACCTACACGTTGAAACGCGACACCCGCATCGCCGTGCTCACCGCCGGTTATGGCGACGGCATTCAACGCGCCTCCAGCAACCGCGCCCAAGTCATCATCCACGGCGTGCGTTGTCCCGTGCTAGGCCGTGTGACGATGGACCAGACAATCGTGGACATCACCGATATTCCCGGCGTCACGCGTGGCGACGAAGTCGTACTGGTCGGCCGCCAGGAAAAAGCCGAAATCCCCCTCGCCGAATTCAGCCGCTGGGCCGACACGATCCCGTGGGAAACACTTTGCTCCGTCTCGAAACGCGTCCCCCGCGTCTACAAGACCCAGCTCGGGCTGTAACTCGTCAGACCATAACTAGGCCACACCCTCTACTTAAAGGTTCGATTAAACTAAGTGAAACATCCAAGAACCCAAGGTATCCATCCCACCTTGGATTCTTCGTTTCTTGGTAGTTAAAAACAGCTCTTCACTTGCCGATGCCTGAGACGCGGAAGCCGATAGCGCTTAGTTTGGCTAGGTCCACGATATTGCGTCCATCGAAGAGGAACGCAGGCTTCATCATACCCGCGAAAATCTTTTCGTAATCAAGGGTCTTGAACTCGTCCCATTCCGTCACAACCGCGATCGCATGTGAACCCTGGCACGCTTCATAAGCCGACTTCGCCACCGTAAGGCGCGGATTGACGCCACCCTTGCCCAAAGTGTCGGCGATGATCTCGTGCGCCGGAACCTTCGGATCGTAAACAACGACGTTGGCCTGTTCGGCCAGCAGGTCGCGCACGACGCTGATCGCTGCGGATTCACGCGTGTCGTTCGTGTCTTTTTTGAAGGCAAAACCGAGCACGGCGATTTTCTTGTCGGCCACGGTGTTGAAGAGCTTGCTGACAATCTTCGAGGCGAAACGACGCTTCTGGTAGTCATTCATCTGAATGACGTACTCCCAATATCCAGCGACCTCGGGCAAACCAAAGTGTTGGCACAAATAAACGAGATTCAAAATATCCTTCTGGAAACAAGAGCCACCGAAACCAACCGATGCCTTCAAAAATTTCGGTCCGATACGGCTGTCTTTGCCGATCGCGTTGGCCACTTCATCCACATCCGCACCGGTCGCTTCGCACAGCGCGGAAATCGAGTTGATCGAGGAAATACGCTGCGCGAGGAAGGCGTTCGCAACGAGCTTAGAAAGTTCAGACGACCAGAGATTGGTCGTGATGATACGGTCGCGAGGAACCCAGTTGGCGTAGATATCCGCCAGAGTCTTCATCGCAGCTTCGCCATCGGGCGTACGCTCACCACCGATGAGGACACGGTCGGGATTGAGCAGGTCGGTCACCGCAGTGCCCTCGGCAAGGAACTCAGGATTTGAGAGAACGGAGAACTTTATGCCACGGGTGTTGGACGCGAGGATTTCCTTAATCGCCTCGGCGGTTTTCACCGGGATCGTGGATTTCTCGACGATAATTTTGGGCGTCGTCGAAACCTCAGCAATCGTGCGAGCAACGAGTTCAATGTAGCGAAGGTCCGCCGCCTTCCCGGCGCCCACACCATAGGTCTTGGTCGGAGTATTAACTGAGACGAAGATAATATCGGATTTTTGGATACAGCCCGTCACGTCCGTACTGAAAAACAGATTCTTTCCACGGCGCTGTTTCACGACTTCATCGAGACCTGGTTCGTAGATGGGCAGCGTATCCGAATTCCATGCTGCGATGCGCGTCGCGTTCATATCGACGACGTTCACCTCGATACCAGGGACCTTAAGGGCGATCATCGCCATCGTTGGACCACCCACATAACCAGCACCAATGCAGCAAATTTTCATAATTAAGAGGGTTAGAATTGCCGCGTTAGGGCACGAGTTCCAAGGCCAATTTTCCCCGATTCATCACTCGGGGTTACCCCGATGGCGCTAAATCAGGCAAATCGACGCGCAACCGTAACGAAACGTCGCGCCGCCTGAATCAGTTCATCGCCACCCAACACGCCAAAACTCAACCGCGCAAAATGCCGTGGCGCATCGTCACCGAAGCAAAGATCGCCCGGTACATAGAGCACGCCTTCACGCACGCACGCGTGGCAAAACTCCGAGTTCATCCCGGTATCAAGCGCGCGCGGAGCCTCCAGCCAGAGGTAAAGTCCACCGGTCGGTTCCGCCCAGCGCCAACCCAAAGCCGGCAAGCCCTCGGCCTCCAATGTGCCATGCAAACTGCGCATCTTCGCCTCATACGCCGGACGAATACGCGCGAGTTGCGCCTCGAATCCGCCATCGCCAATCACGCGCTCAAACACCGCCTGGTTAAAATTCGCCGTGCCGAAATCATGATGCCCTTTCACATGGAGCATCTTGTCGAGCCAGGCACGGTCGCTGCAAAAACCATAACCAACCTTAAGCCCGGTCGCGAAAGACTTCGTCAGTGTCGCTAGATAAAGTTTCGGAAACGCCTGCCACGCGGGCAGAGTCAGCACACTGCGCGCCGCGTAGGGCTGGCGGTAATACAGATCGCGATACGCCGCGTCTTCCAACACCGGAATGGTCAAGCCGCGCTCAGCCAGCACCTCGGCCAGCACCGTCTTTTCGACCTCCGCCAGACTGCGTGCCGACGGATTCGAAAAATAACTCACGAAGTAAACCGCCTTCAGCCGCTTCGTCTCGCCGCGTGCTTCCATGTCGGCCAGCAATCGGCGCAACGCCTCGCCGTCGATCCGGCCATCCCCATCGAGCGGCAGCGAACGCGCCTGCACGCCAAGACCAGTCAACATCTCCAAAAACACAAAATAGCTCGGCCGGTCCACCAACACAATATCGCCCGGATCGCAGAGCACCTGCATGGCCAGGTAAAGCGCCTGCTGTGAGCCGTTCGTCACCATCATGCCAGCGTCCAACGCTTCGACCGCCAAACCGGGCTCAAGCGCAGCCAGCCGTTCTGCCAGCAATCGCCGCAGTCCGGGCCGTCCACGATTCGTGCCGTATTGCAGATACTCGGGCTCTCCCGGTTGTTGCGCGAGTTCCTCCACGGCGGTGCGGACTTCGCCGACCGGCAATGTTTTATTATCGGTGAAACCAGCAGCCAGCGACAAAAGTCCGGGCGTTTCCAGTGCCATCGCCATGAGTCGAGCGATGGTGGGCGGTTCGGCCCGTTGTCCGAGCGAGGAAAAGGAAACGTTGGAGGATTTCACAGAGTTTGCTGCACGAGTTTGATGTAGGAGCCTGCTTGCAGGCGATTCAGTTTCACATCGCCTGCAAGCAGGCTCCTACAAGAATCGGTTTTCGATAAACAAAAAAGGCGCGGACTGGGCCGCGCCTTGATAAAAATGGCTTTAGCCAGCGAGTCGGATCAGGCCGGATTTGCGGCGGGAGCAGTGCCACCCATCGTTTCGCTGGCCGGAACATCAGCAGGCTTTTTGGGCTGCTTTTCACCAGACTTCGGCAACGGCGGGATTTCGCGGACGACTGGGGAGCGCATCTCACCGTGCTGCAAAATCTCCATCACGTGTTTTCCTTCGATCGTCTCGTGCTCGAGCAGCGCTTCAGCGATCTTGTCGAGCGCAGGACGGCGGGTCACGATGATCTCGGTCGCACGGGCATATTGCTCGTTCACAATGCGGAAAACTTCGGCGTCGATTTTGCGCGCGGTCTCTTCCGAGTAAGCCTGACTGCGCGTGATTTCACGGCCGAGGAAAACGGTGTCATTGCTCTCGCCGTATGCGATCATGCCGAGCGAGGTCATGCCCCAATCGCACACCATGTGGCGTGCAATCTTGGTAACCATTTTAATATCACCGGCCGCGCCGTTGGAGATATCATTTAGTACAAGTTCTTCCGCAATTCGACCGGCGAGGCCGATGGAAATGCGCGTCTCAAGACGCTTCTTTTCCTGAGTCAGGATATCCTTGCTCGGGATAAACATCGTGCTGCCGAGACTGCCGCCACGCGGAATGATCGTGACCTTGTGAACAGGCAGTAAGCCGTCGTCCAAAACAGCAGTGACGAGTGCGTGACCGGCCTCGTGGTAAGCGGTGAGCTTCTTTTCGCCATCATCCATGACGCGGCGGCGCTCACGACCAAATTGCACTTTCTCGCGCGCATCCTCGACGTCGATCATCTCGACTTTTTTCTTATTGCGACGAGCTGCGAGCAACGCGGATTCGTTGAGAAGATTGGCAAGATCGGCACCGGAAAGACCAGGCGTTCCGCGAGCGATAACACTCAGGTCAACATCCTCGGAGAGAGCGATCTTGCGAGCATGTACACGGAGAATCTGTTCGCGGCCGACGAGATCGGGCAGATCGACATAAATCTGGCGGTCGAAACGGCCCGGGCGCAGGAGCGCGCTGTCGAGCACATCGGGACGATTGGTCGCAGCGATGATGATAACGCCTTCGTTGGTGTCGAAGCCGTCCATCTCTACGAGCAGCGAGTTGAGGGTTTGTTCACGTTCGTCGTTGCCACCACCGAGGCCGGCACCGCGCTGGCGGCCGACGGCGTCGATTTCGTCAATGAAGATCAGGCAGGGTGCGCTCTTGCGGCCTTGCTCGAACATGTCGCGCACGCGGCTGGCACCCACACCAACAAACATCTCCACAAAGTCGGAACCGCTGATCGAGAAGAACGGCACATCGGCCTCGCCTGCGACGGCTTTGGCGAGGAGCGTTTTACCCGTACCGGGAGGCCCGACCATCAGGATGCCCTTCGGAATCTTGCCGCCCATCTTGGTGAATTTCTTCGGGTCCTTGAGGAACTCGACGACTTCGGAAACTTCTTCCTTGGCCTCATCGCAACCAGCCACATCGCCAAACGTCAGGCGGTCGCGGTCACGCGTGAGGAGCTTGGCGCGGCTTTTGCCAAAGCTTAGGGCACCACGGCCCGCGCTGCGGATTTGCCGCATGAAGAGGAAATAGAGCAAACCGATGATCAAAACGAAAGGGATCACCTGTCCGGCGATCTGCGAAAGCATGGTGCTGGCTGGCCGCTCGACGAAGACAGCGGATTTCTGCAGCTTCTCCATGTTGGTGTCGGTCAGGCGACCCGACGCTTTGAACAGCGGAGTTTTTGTGCCGTTGGCACCATCCAAAAGAGGCTCCTTCAATTCGCCCACGATGATGGACTGATCGCGTCCATTACCCGGGTCAGGGCTGATCTCACCCTTGGCAATCATGCCCTTGTCAGCAAAATCTACAATTTGCTGAATCTTCAGATTAGCAGAGGTTTGCCCCTTTCCATTGCTGAAATAGACGAGGGCGGCCATTGCCGCAACCACGGCCATCCAGATCAAGATTACCTTGGGCTGGAAACGCTCCGGGGGGAGGTTTTTAAGGGGGCGACGTTTCTTATCGTTTCGAGGTTCAGACATCAGGGTTTTAGGACTGGTTTTGTACGGTGGAGGTTCCGCGATGATAAGTCAATTGAACGCCCTCCATAGATTCGCCGGTCACTTTTACCCTTTCCGCCGGAGGAAAACCGGGAACCCAAACGATCTCGCCCGTGCTTGTACAAACCACCGGCAGCGCTCCGCGTTGCTCCGCCGGAACTTTACGGTTAACAAATAAATCCTGCAGCTTGGCCGAACCGGGCGCACCGAGCGGTTTAAAACGGTCGCCGGGATGCCATTGGCGAGCCGTAAGCGGAAAATCACATCCGCACAAAAACGCCTCGCGCGTGCTATCGATCTTTCCCGTCAGCACGCGCCGCCTGAGCTCCGCGTCGAAGACAACCCGGTGCACCACCAACTTCGCTCCGTCTGACAAAACCACGGGCTCCGCCTCGCGCAAAACCTTCGGCACCCAAGCCTCGGGCAGGTGCGGCGAACCTTCCCAATGAACCAAGAATTCCTTCACCACCGCAAAACCTTCGTGCAGGCTCACCCGCCCTGCTCCACCGCTTTCACAGAGAGCCAGCAGTTCCTCGAAACCCGCGCGGCTCATCGAGCCAACCGGCGACCACCGACGCAAAGCCCGGCGCCACAACGCGCGCGGTTTTCCCCGCAACGCTTGGAGATCGATCATGGTTTCGGTCGCGAAGAGATTCAACTCCGCGAGCCAGGTTTCCAGCGCAACGTCATCCTCTTCGCACAACTCGCGACTGAGCGCCGCACCGCCGAGCACGCTGTTACACGCGGCATCCTGCCAGTGCGGCAGCACTTCATAACGCACCCGCGTGCGAAAATATTCGCGCGTGCAATTGGTCGCATCCTCGCGCCACTGCACGCCGGCGGATGACATCGCTGACATGATCTCGCCTTTGCTCAGCGTCAGCATCGGCCGAAGATAAATCCGCCCGTCAGACTTCGCACTCACTGGCCTCGGTGCAGCCAGTCCGGCTGGTCCGGCTCCACGCGCCAGCCGCATGAGCTGTGTCTCTGCGATGTCGTCTTTTTGATGCCCGGTCCAAAGCACACAGGCCGCGCGAGCGGTCATTTCGCGGGCAAAAAAAGCCTGCCGCGCCGTACGCGCTTCAGCCTCGCCGTGGTGTTCGGGTCGATTCGCCCAACGGGCCGAACTAAATGTAACACCTAACTGCGCGCAGACATCGCGACAAAATTGTTCGTCGCCGTCGCTCGCCTCACCACGCAGGCAATGATTGAAATGCAACGCCGTCAGTTTTCCACGCCGCTCGGGCCAGTGCGCCCAGACAAGCAGCAGCAACGCCAGCGAATCCGCCCCGCCGGAAAGAGCGATACACCATGGTTCGTTAGCTGGCCGGGCATCCGCCGAAGCCACGACTGCGGAGTGCAACGCAGTTCGCGGGAAAAGCGGTGGAAGTTTTTTCCAGTCAGGCATGAGGCAAAAAGGCTAATGGCAAAGGGCGAGAGGCTAAAGGCGAATCGCCCTCCCATCATCTATCGCCCTTAGCCCAGTGCCCTTGGCCATCATTGAAAACTCAAAAACTCCTTGCCGAAATACGGCACGAGCGCAGCCGGGATTTTCACGCGGCCATCGGCCTGAAGATTGTTTTCCAACAACGCAGCCAGCACGCGTGGAATCGCGAGACCAGAACCATTCAACGTATGCACAAGTTCGATCTTGCCGGTTTCCTTCACGCGGTAACGGATCTGCGCACGGCGGGCCTGGAAGCTTTCAAAGTTCGAACAGCTCGACACCTCTAACCAGCGCTTCTGACCTGCAGCCCAAACTTCGAGATCGAATTTTTTGGCCTGCGAAAAACCGATGTCACCACCGCACATGAGCAACACGCGATACGGCAGTTCCAGTTTCTGAAGGAGGCGCTCGGCGTCGTTGCGGAGCTTGTCGAGTTCGTCGTAGCTCGTCGCCGGGTGAACCCACTTGAGCAGCTCGACCTTGTCGAACTGGTGCAGGCGGTTGAGACCGCGGACGTCCTTGCCGTAGCTACCGGCCTCGCGGCGGAAACACGGCGTATACGCGCAGCGGTAAACCGGGAGCGCGCTTTCATCGAGAATCTCGTCGCGGAAGAAATTCGTCAGCGGCACCTCAGCTGTCGGCACAGCATAAAAATGTTCCTCGGTCGTCTCGTACATCTGGCCTTCCTTGTCGGGCAACTGACCGGTCGCGGTCGCGCTGGCGGCGTTGACGAAGATCGGCGGGTTGACCTCGACGTAACCGGCCTTGGTATCCTCATCGAGGAAGAACTGAAGCAGCGCGCGCACGATCCGGGCGCCATCGCCAACGTAGAACGGGAAACCAGCGCCAGTGACTTTCGTGCCGCGGGCAAAATCGAAGAGCTTCTCGAAATCTGGAATATCGAAGTGCGGCTTCGCGGCTGGCGAGACGGCGTTGACGTCACCATTTGTCGAATACACGACATTCTGCTCGGGCGTGGCACCTTCGGGCACGCTGGCGTGCGGGAGATTCGGCAGCGCGAGCATCGCCTGCTTCCATTTATCCTCGGTATCTTTGAGCTGGACTTCGCGCTCTTTGACCTGGGCAGAGACGGCCTTCATCTCCTGGACTTTCGCGATGAACTCCGGCGAGCCCTTCGGCAGCTTCGCCATGTCGGTGTTGGCGGCTTTTTGTTTACTGCGCAGTTGTTCTACCTCTTGCAACTGGTTGCGCCACGCGGTGTCGAGCGCGAGTACGCCGTCGAGATCGACGGTGAGATGCTTCTTGGCAATGGCGGCGCGGACCAAGTCCGGCGTTTCACGAATGAGCTTCGGGTCTAGCATGGCGGAAGAGCAAAACCGCTCAGGCCCATCTGTTCACGCAAATTCTGCGCGTCGCCTAAACGGCAAGAAACCGATTCGGCCTCAAAACCCGCGGTGTGGGAACGGTGCAGCCGTGCGTTCGCGGTTGCCGTCGAGCTGCTGGAAGCGGGCGTAAACGTCTTTGGCCGTGAGCAAACTAAGATTACCGACCGGCGCTTGCACGACGTGGTTGGTCGGCGAGTTAAGCGGATACGGCCCAAAAAGTCGCGGGTCGGTCGGACCAAAAATACCGAGATTCGAAACGCCCAGTGCTGCCGCGAGATGGAGCGGGCCGCTGTCGTTGCAGATCACCCACGAGGCACGTTTGATCAGCGTGGGCAGCGACACGAGACTCGTGTTGCCCGTGAGGTTGAGAAACATGGTGTCAGGCGGCGCGTCCTTGTAGTCGACGTAGGCGTTGCCCGCCCACACGACTTTGCGGCCGGAACCATCGCGCACAATCGATTCAGTCAGCTCACGAAAGCCGTGCCATTTTTTCTCCGCACGACGGCTGTCGGGAAACATCACAACCGGACGCGCACCACTGCGGCTTTCCAGAAAACTCAGATTCAACCCATCGACCGGACGAAACTCGACCGCGCCCTGCAACACGGGCTTCGCGTCGAGCACCGGGCAAAATTGGAGCAAAATATCCATCGCATGGCTCTGTCTGCCGTCGGGCGGCAGCGGCACTTTGCGTTGATAAAATAATCCCGAGCACTCACGCGCATCGCTGCGGCCGATCTTATTTTTTGCCCGCGTCCGCCACGTCATCAACCCGGTGCGGAACAGTCCTTGAAAATCGAATACATAGTCAAATTCGGTTTCCCGCACCTGACGCATAAGACGCATGAAACCCATCGGCCCATCATTGCGGCGGAAGACGTAGATGCGATCGATCGCCTCGCACGCGCGCACCATCGGCGCAAAAATATCACGCACGATCCATGAAATCCGCAGATCGGGTTTCTGGGTCTTGAGCGACGTCGCGACCTGTAGGCCGTGAACGATGTCGCCGAGCGAGGAGGGTTTGATAATCAGAAGCTGGGTCATGCGAAATACGGTTATAGAATGTTCTTTTAACCGCGGACAGGGTTCGTTTGATGAAGTTTCCATCGGTAAAATCAAATGATTATCGCCGTTTTTCTCGCGAACCCCTTATTTAAAGTCAGTTCGCGTGCTTAAATTTATCCTTATAACCACCGGTTGGCTCATCGCTCACACGCCTCAAATCGTGCTGCGTATGTTTTCGTGGATACTCGGCCACGGCATTTTTTTCTTAATGCCACGCCGCCGTCGGCTGTTTTTCTCGAATCTCGATCACGCGTTTCCCGACCGCCCACGCGCCTGGCAGGCAAAGATCGCGCGCCAAAGCAGCTGCCGCATCATAGAAACTGCGCTGCTCTCGCTGGCGTCGCCGTTTTTCTCAGACCAACGTCTGCGCGCCATGTCCACCATGGCCCCGGAAGCGGTAAAGTTTTTCACCGATCATCACGCCCAACCCTATCCGCTGATCGTCGCTTCGCCGCACATCGCCTATTGGGAAAGCCTGACCTCGCTCGGGCTCTACATGGATGTGCCGCTGCCGGAATTCGGCGTCATCTTTCGCCCTGTCGATAATCCCACCGCCGATGCTTGGGTAAAATCCACGCGCGAGCGCCACGGCCTCCGCTTGCTCTCGCGCAAAGACGGCCTCGCCGAATCTTTCCGCATCCTCCGCCGCAAAGGCACCGTCGGCGTCCTCTTCGATCAAAACGCCGGTCTGCAAGGCGCGCTCACCACCCTCTTCGGCCGCGTCTGTTCCACGAGCGAACTCCCCGGCATGCTCGCCGAAAGATCAGGCGCGCGCATCATGGCGTTTTATCCACGCCGCCTCGGCTTCTGGAAACTGCACTTCGAGGCTGTGGAAATCAAACACGACGGCACCGCCGCCAGCGTGACCCTTGCCCTAAACCGTTGGCTAGAGACAAGCCTTTCCTCAGACGACAACCTCTGCGCCTCCTGGCTTTGGAGCCACGACCGCTGGCGCCATCAGGACATGCCGGCCAAACGCCTCCGGCTCGAAACGAAACGCGACCTCCTCGCCGCCGATCTCACCGCGCGCGGATTGAACGCCATGCCCCGCAAAACCCGCGTCTTCATCCGCCTGCCCAACTGGCTCGGCGACGTCGTTATGGCGCTACCGCTCCTCCGCGCCATCCGAACCTCGCGCCCGGATGCCGAGATAACGCTTATCGCCAAATCGGCCTTCCTCCCGCTTCTCGAAAGCTGGAGCGTGGCCGATCGACTCGAACCACTGCCAAAACACGGCCTCGGTTATTTCCCGCATTTCTGGAAACTGCGCCTCCGCTATCCCGACTTTTATTTGCTCTTCACCAACTCCGTGCGCGGCGATCTTGAAGCTTTCTTCACGCGTTGCCGCCAACGCTTCGGCATCGTCCGCCCCGGACGTCGTCGTCCCTTGCTCACGCACCGCTACGCCGTGCCTGCCGATTTCGACGAAGGCCAACACCACCAGCTCGAACTTTGGGAAAACTTTCTCCGCGCCTTCGGCCTCAACGGCTCGCTCGACCAAACACCCATCGCCCATCGCCTCGCGCCCATCGCCTCAGCAACGATCGGCCTCATCCCCGGCTCCGAAAACAACCCCGAGAAACGCTGGCCCGTCGAGCACTGGCGCACGCTGTTGCATCAACTCCTGCAAGCGCAGCCCACGACCGAATTCGTCCTCCTCGGCACCGCCAACGATCAGCCCATCACCGCCGCCATCGCCAACGGCCTCGATCCAGCGCGCATCCACGATCTCGCCGGCCGAACCAATCTCCCCGCCTACGTCGAAAAACTCCGCGCCTGCCGCCTGCTCATCTCCAACGACACGGGCGGCATGCACCTCGCCAACGCCCTCGGCGTGCCGCTGATCGCGCTCTTCGGCCCCACCAACCCGGTTCGCACCGGGCCGGTATTCTCCGCTCCCGTCGAAATCCTACAACCACCCGCCTGCCCCAAAACCGGCGGCGCTTCGCTCGCCGACCTTTCGCCCGACGCCGTTTCCACAGCCGTCACACGCCTCCTGACTCCCGACTCCTGACTACTTCAGAAATGCCCCTGCTCGCCGTCAACGATCTCCGCACCTATTTCCACACGCGCAACGGCATCTACCGCGCGGTCGACGGCATCGACTTCTCCGTCGAACGCGGTGAAACCCTCGGCATCGTCGGCGAATCCGGCTGCGGCAAATCCGTCACCTGCTACTCGCTGATGGGCCTGATCCCACAACCGCCCGGACGCATCGAAAGTGGCACCGCTCTCTTCGACGGCGTCGACCTGCTTCACTGCACGCCGAAACAAGCACGCGCCATTCGCGGCAAACGCATCGCGATGATCTTTCAGGATCCGATGACGTCGCTCAATCCGTACCTGCGGATTTCCGAGCAGCTTATCGAACCACTCCTTATCCACGAAAAGATCTCCCGTAAAGCCGCCCTCGCCCGCGGCCTCGAAATGATGACCGCCGTCGGCATCAACGACGCCGAGAAACGCATCCATTTTTACCCGCACGAATTTTCCGGCGGCATGCGCCAGCGCGTGATGATTGCCATGGCGCTCATCACCAAGCCCGAACTCCTCATCGCCGACGAACCCACCACCGCGCTCGACGTCACCGTCCAAGCGCAAATCCTTGAGCTGATCAAAAAAATGCAACGCGAGCTCGGCATGGCCGTGATTTTCATCACGCACGACCTCGGCGTCATCTCCGGCCTGTGCGACCGCGTGCAAGTCATGTACGCCGGGAAAGTCGTCGAGACCGGCGACACCCGAACCATCTTCTATCAGCCCAAGCATCCCTACACCCGCGCACTCCAACGCTCGATCCCGTCGCTCCAGCCCAAAGGCTCCGAACTTTACACTATCGCCGGCATGCCGCCCGACCTCTCAAAGCCATTGCCCGGCTGCTCCTTCGCCCCACGCTGCGAATTCGCCACCGACCGCTGCCGCACCGAGACACCGGCTCTCTCCGCCCAAAACGCCGACCACCCCCACGCCTGCCTCCGCGCCCAAACCGGGGAAATCTAAACCAGAAATTAATAGGGAACTCAGGAACAATCCTTCAGACAAATTCCGTTCCTGATTTTCCTGATTTCCCCATTCATTCCTCCGTTCTTAATTAGCGTCTATTAGCGTTCATTAGCGGTTAAAAATCTCCGATGCCCGACCCCATTCTCCAGCTCACCGACGTCAAAACCCACTTCCCCATCCACGAGGGATTTCTGGTCAAGCGCCAGACCGGGACGGTGAAGGCTGTGGACGGCGTCAACCTCACGCTCGCTCGAGGCGAAGTCCTCGGCCTCGTCGGCGAATCCGGCTGCGGCAAATCCACTCTCGCCCGCACCATTCTCCAACTCGTGCCCACGACCGGCGGCACCATTGTGCTCGAAGGTAAAAACCTAACCGCTGGTTCGTCCGCCGAGATCCTTGACGCGCGACGCAACCTGCAGATGGTTTTTCAGGACCCTTACGCTTCGCTCAACCCACGCATGACCGTTTATGCCATGCTGGCCGAACCATTGCTTGTCCACAAAGTCTGCCCGAGCGCCGAAGTCCCCGCCCGCGTGGCCGAACTGATGACCCTCGTCGGCCTGGCGCCACGCTTCATGCAGAAATATCCGCATGAGTTTTCCGGCGGCCAGCGCCAACGCATCGCCATCGCCCGCGCGCTCGCGCTGCAGCCACGCGTCATCATCGCCGACGAACCAGTTTCCGCCCTCGACGTCTCGATCCAGGCGCAGATTCTTAATCTTCTCGCCAGTCTCGTAAAAAAGATGGGCCTTAGCCTCATCTTCATCGCGCACGATTTGTCGGTGGTGAAACATATCTCCGACCGCATCGCCGTGATGTACCTCGGTAAAATCGTCGAACTCGGTTCCGCTGTCGAAGTGATCGAGCGCCCACGCCATCCGTACACCCGCGCACTCATCAGTGCGATTCCGACGCCCAACCCCGACGTCGAGCGCGCCCGCCAACGCATTGTCCTCGCGGGAGATCCGCCTTCGCCGGTGAATCCCCCAAGTGGCTGCACGTTTCACCCACGCTGCGCCTACGCCCAGGAGAAATGCAAAACCTCCGTGCCCCCACTTGTCAAAATCGACGACGGCCGCGAAGTCGCCTGCGTACGCATCGGCGAGATCTGACAAACCGAACCATTTAACGCAAAGTCCGCAAAAATAACTTCAGACGCAAAGATCACAAAGCCCTCCTTGGTCCTTCGCATTCCTTGGCGATCTTTGCGTTAATTTCGAAAACTACTTCCCCGGCAAACCCACCTGCCGCAGTGCTTCGTAGCAAGCGATACCCGCCGCCGTGCTCAAATTGAGCGAACGCAGATCAGGATTGGCGTGAGGAATCGTAACTCGTTGCGCCGCGCCGATCTCGTCATGCAACCACTCGGGCGCGCCCGCACCTTCGTTGCCAAAAACCAGTCCGTCGCCGTCTTCATAACGCACGTCCCAGTAGCTTTGCGTCGTCTTGGTTGTAAAAAGCCACAGCCGTTTCGGTGCAACCGGACTCGCTAGAAAGGCTTTCCAATCAGCGTGATGATGCACATCGAGCGAAAACCAATAATCCATGCCCGCCCGCTTCAAGTTGCGATCCGTAACCTCAAAGCCCAGCGGATGGATCAAATGTAAACGCGAACGAGTCAGCGCGCACATCCGGCCAATATTCCCGGTGTTTTGTGGGATCTCCGGTTGAAAAAGTGTAATGTGCAGCATCCCTTTTAGTAATTAATCTAAACAAACTGATGCAACGCCACAATTAGTGCCCGCGCTGGCTCGAAGCCTCGGAGAACAGCGCGTACCGAACCAATCCATCCACGCCATGTCTTCTCCTAAACACACGAGCCGCTCGCTCTTCCTCGTGGACGACGAGCCCATGATTCTAGAATCTTTCGGTCAGCTCCTTCGCACACATCTATCCTGCGAAGTGCATACCTTTGCCAGTCCATCCGAGGCGCTGCAACAGATCATCGCCCTAAATCCAGCCGTGATCATCAGCGACTATTCCATGCCCGGGATGAACGGTTTCAAATTTCTCGCCGAGGCCCAGCGTTTCGCCGCCGATGCAAATTTCATTATTATCACCGGCGGTCCGCTGGATTTTGACGTGGAAGAACTCCAACTCCTGCCCGCGCTCAAAGGCATATTAAGAAAACCACTCCATTGGAGGAATCTCGCCGAGTTCGTCGTGCAAAGCTGGCCCGACGGAGCGCGTCCCGCATTTCACGAACACGCACTCGCGAGCTAGGGCGACTGCGATGGTTCGGCCGAGCGAAATTTAACCGCCGAGTTCGCGGAGAACGCTGAGCAAGCCAGGGATGAGCAGTTAAACAACGCCAGCTTTCCAAGATCAGCCGAAAATTCTGTCTCTGTGTCCTGCGTGAACTCGGCGGTTAACAATACCAATTCGCCTCAACCCAGCTGCGCCTTAATCGCGTCGAGTAAATCACCATACGTGTCGAGCGCGCGGAATTTCGGGAATTGCTGTGTGATATTCAGCGGCGCGTGAAACAAAAAGCCTACGTCCGCTTCGCCTAGCATCGCGGTGTCGTTGAACGAATCGCCAGCAGCAATCACGCGATAATTCATCAGCTTGAAAGCCGCGACAGCTTTTTGCTTCTGATCCTGAATGCGGATTTTATAATCGGTGATGCGATCGTTTTCCACAACCAGTCGATGGCACAAAAGTGTCGGCATGCCGAGCTGGCGGATCAGCGGCGATGCGAACTGCTCGAACGTATCGGAGAGAATCAAAACCTGCGTGAGCGAGCGGAGCTCATCGAGAAAATCTTTCGCCCCCGGCAGCAAAGGCAATGCAGCGATCACGGCCTGAATATCGGAAAGTTTGAGTCCGTGCTGGTCGAGGATCTTGAGCCGACCGCGCATGAGCTTGTCGTAATTCGGCTCGTCACGGGTTGTGAGGCGAAGCTCGGGGATGCCGGTCTTTTCAGCCACGGCAATCCAGATTTCCGGCGTCAGCACGCCTTCCATGTCGAGGGTTACGATTGTCTGTTTCACGCGGCGTGAGTGTTCAAAGTTTTTTTCCTCTGTCGAGCGAATGGCGCAGCGTCCCCGTTTCTTTATTCTTTCTCTTTATCGTTATTCTTTATCCCTCCCCGTCCGTTCGACCACAGCCGCTGCGGAGAAAGATAAAGAGAAGGAGAAAGATGAAAGAAGGCCGGTCGACCTCACCGCCGACGATCTTTCATCGCCTTGTCGATCTCGCGATCGACGACCTTGCGCTTCAAGTCATCGCGTTTGTCGTAAAGTTTTTTGCCGCTACAGACCGCGACTTCGACCTTCACCAGCGCTTCCTTGAAATACATGCGCAACGGCACCAGCGCACGGCCGCCGATCTTGAGTGCCTGGCCGATCTTGCGGATCTGGTGACGGTGCAGCAGCAGTTTCCGCGTGCGGCGGGTGACATGGTTATAGATATTACCGAACGCGTATTCTTCGATGTAGGCGTTGTGCAGCCAGAGCTCGCCTTTTTCAAAACGACCGAACGCGTCGTTGATATGCGCTTTGCCCGCGCGGATGGATTTGACCTCCGTGCCTTTGAGCGCGAGGCCCGCCTCGAACTTTTCCTCAACGAAGTAGTCGCGCAGCGCCTTGCTGTTGCGAATCTCCGTGTAACGGTTCGGGTCTTTTTTTTGTGCGGACATGGTTGAGAGTCAGGCGGAGCGCGCCCGACCAGCATTAAGCTGAAATCACCGACGACCGCCCAGCGGCATCAGTTGACGCCGTCGCTGATCTCGAAGCTGATCTTACCTTCGATAACTTCGCGCAGAGCGATGTCTTCAGGAGAAAGTTTTTCGAGCGACTCGACCAACGCACGGCTGCCGCGACGGAGCTGCTTAACGCGGCGTGAAATCACGTTGATCAGGAGATTGGAATCCGGAATCACTTTCTGAGCTTCTTTGAGATAGTCGTCGCGCATGGCAGGGCGTTTGGATTTGGTGAAACCGCCAAGGGCAAGGACTAAGCCGCGACCCGTCAAGGGCAATATTTCCCGGCTTGCGCGCACCGAGCTGCTCGTCGACCTTGGGTCCATGCTACTCGTTGGCTGGACAACCGTTGGGAATCGCGATGACGCCGACCAGCTCGCCCGTGGCCTCGTCGAGTCCCGCCTGGCCGCTTGCGTGCAAATCGAAGGCCCTGTCACCTCGCAATATATCTGGCAGGGCAAGGTCGAAACCTCCGAAGAATTTCGCCTAACCGTGAAGTTCATCCCCGCTCGCGCCGCCGCCGTGGAAACATGGTTACAGGAACATCATCCCTATGCGACGCCCGAGTGGATTACGGTCCGGGCCGAACATGTTGCAGAAAAATACTTGTCATGGGCCCGGGCGAACTGTACGTCTGCGCCTCTTTAACTCGTCACTACCACTTTTCTAAAACGTCATGTCACAGCACAAAAGCCTCCAAGGTGTCAGCGGTCTCGTCATTAAGCGCAATGTTCTGAAGCGTTTCGAACGCGTCGATCTGCTCAAAAAACGCGGCCAGTGGAAAACTGGCGATCGCGTGCAAGGTCTGCGCAAGACCAAGCCCGACGTCTGAGCGATTTTGCATTTTCTCCACCCAAGCAGGCAGCAAATGCCTGCTTTTTTGTGTCTCAATTCCAGGCCTCGCCATGATTGATCTCGTCGGCAAACTCATCGATTTCATCCTGCACATCGACCGGCATCTGGCCGGGATCATCTCCCAGTACGGAGCGTGGACCTATGGCGTGCTGTTCCTGATCATTTTCGCCGAAACGGGTTTTGTGGTCACACCCTTCCTGCCCGGCGACTCGCTGCTCTTTGCCGCTGGTGCGTTTTGCGCCAAGCCCGAAACCGGCTTGAATGTTCACGCCATGGCAGCGCTTCTGACTGTGGCCGCGATCCTCGGCGACACCGTCAACTACTGGATCGGTGCCAAGATCGGACCAGCGGTTTTCAAGCGGGAAGACTCGCCCTGGCTGCGCAAGAAGCACCTCGAACGCGCGCATGCCTTCTTCGAAAAATACGGTGGCCGCGCCATCATCCTCGCCCGCTTCGTGCCCATCGTGCGCACGTTTGTGCCATTCGTGGCCGGCATCGGCCAGATGACCTACAGGCACTTCATCGCCTACAACATGATTGGCGGTTTTGTCTGGATATACTTTTTCACCTACGCGGGGTATTTCTTCGGAGCGCAACCGTTCGTGCAGAAGAATTTCAAACTGGTGATCATCGCGATCATCATTCTCTCGGTACTGCCGATCGTGTTTGAGCTCATCCGCGCTCAGCGGGAAGCCAAGGCCGCGGCGCGCGCCAAGTCGGCGTGAGTTTTCTTCCAGTCGGGTCAGCGGCCTTAGCTGGCGTCGCCATCTATCATTCCAGATAACCGCTGACGGTAATTGGTTCAGCGATGTTGTTCGGCAATCAGTCGATTCCCTGAATCATCCACCCACCCCTTATCGAACAGCTACGTTGTCACAACCGAGCAGACACGCCCTGACGACACCGACGGGCCTTGCGATCTTGGCCTCCCGTTTGCCTTTGCTCTTTTCCTGAGTTCCTGAGTTCCCCATAGGTTGATTCACATGTCCGCGTTTTCGAAATACCGTCATGCCTTCCTCGTCGGCCTCCAGAGCAATCTGGTTTACCGGTGGAACTTTGCGATTCGCGCAGCCTTCTCGCTCTTTCACCTCGTGGTGATTTTTGTGCTCTGGGGTGCGGCTTTTCAGGGCAAGACGCAGATCGGGAGCTTCGATCTCGGGCAGACGATGACATACTTCATCATGATCCTCATGCTGCAGTTTTTCATCGGAGCCTTCAGCGAGGATTATCAGATCAGCGAAGAAATCCGCAACGGCCTGATCAACCAGTTCCTGCTCAAGCCGATCAACTATTTTCTCTATCGCATCAGTATCTTTTGCGCCGCCCGCCTCGTCTCCGGCCTGCTCGCGCTCATTCCACTGGCGCTCATCCTGCCGCTGCTCAGCCACCACCTCACGCTACCGTGGGATCCTTGGCGGTTGGCGTTGGGTTTGCCCGCGATGGCGATGTCGGCACTAATCCAGTTTACGATCGCCTACTGCTTCGGCCTGCTGACGTTTTGGTTTCTGGAGATCCAGTCATTCATCATCCTCTCGTTCGCGATCGAGACGCTGCTCGGCGGTCAGGTTTTCCCGCTTGATTTGATGCCCAGCTGGCTCTTCGAAATCTCAAAGTACCTGCCCTATTATTACCAGATGTATTTTCCTGTATCCATTTTCACAGGACGCCTCAACGACCCTATGCAAGCTCTCGCCGGCCTCGGCATCCAGGCCTTCTGGGTCGTAGTCCTGCTCGGCTGCGCGAACCTGCTCTGGAAACGCGGCCTGCGCCGTCACACCGCCGTCGGCGGCTGAACCAAACTGGAATAAACCGCTAATTATCGCTCATGACCGCTAATACAGATATGGCTATTTCGCACCTGCCCGAAGTGGGACGCACCCGGCAAGCGCGCCAGACTTGCGGACGGCCCAGCGGTCCGTCCCTACCCCCGATCCCTCATTCGCGTTTATTCGTGTCCATTCGCGGTTAAACTACTCATGAAACTCCTCGGCTATATCCGCCTCTGGCTCGCCTGCGCCCGCTACTCGGTCATGCGGACGATGATGTTTCGCTTCGACACGCTCATGTGGGCGCTCGTCGAGCTGTTTTGGATGAGCGTCAACATCCTCACGATCGAGGTCATCTACAGCCACACCGATTCCATCGCCGGTTGGAACGAATACGAAATGCTACTCCTCGTCGGCACCGCGATGATCATGCAACGCCTGTTCATGGGCTTTTTCTGGAGCAACCTCTTCGAACTCGGCCGCAACGTCCGCACCGGGCACTTCGACTTCTTCCTCGCCCAGCCCGGCAACCCGCTCTTCATGGTCTCGACGCGCAAGCTCGATATCGACGGCCTCGCCAACGTCTTCGTCGCCGCCAGCGTTGTCGTTTTCGCCGCGCACAAGCTCGACCTTCACCCCGGCTTCCTCGATATCGCACTCTACGTGGTGCTCCTCGCTATAGGTCTTGTCATCCACTACAGCACGATGGTGCTCGTCGTCTCGCTGACGTTTTGGATCGTGAAAACCGAAGGCCTCGAAGGCACCTATTTCACGATGTACGAATTTTCCCGCCTGCCACGCCAGGCCTTTAAAGGCGTAAACAACTTCGTATTCGTTTACGCACTACCGGTCGTCATCGTGAGCAACGCCCCAGCCCGCACGCTCCTGCACGGCCCGCAGCCCGACCTGATGCTCTGGCTCTTCGGGGCCGCCGCCGCTTGGTTCTCGCTCGCGGTTTTTGTTTTCAACCGCGGCCTCCGCCGCTACGCCAGCGCAAGTTCGTAACCGGGTAATCTGACAATCGCGGAAGCACGGAAAAGCGGATACCGCAGAATTCCCATTCGCGCTTCAGCTCCTCCGCGTTTTCACGATATCATTTGTTTGATCTTCATAAACCATCGCTAACATCTATCGCACTTTCGGTTCCCACGAAAAAACTTCCTCCCATTTCCGGTTGTTTTCATTAGCGTTTATTAGCGGTTAAAAAGTCATCCTCTGTGTCCGACCTTCCCGATCTTCTCTTCGCCCTGCAGCAGCGCCTCGCCTACACGTTTCGCGATCCGCAGTTGCTCGTGCGCGCCGTGACGCACCCGTCGTACCTGCACGAACACCCGGAAGAACCCGAGAGCAACCAACGCCTGGAATTCCTCGGTGACGCCGTGTTGCAGCTCGTGGTCACCGAAGAGCTCTTCCGCCAATATCCCACCGACCGCGAAGGAGCGTTGAGCAAAAATCGCTCCGCACTTTCGAAAGGCGTTTTTCTCTGCGAACTCGCCCGCGAGCTCGGTATCGCCGCCTGTCTACGGCTAAGTGTTAGCGAAGAACAAACCGGTGGACGTGACCGCGCCATCGCGTTGGGCGACGCCTTCGAATCCGTCGTCGGTGCGATCTATCTCGACTCCGATCTCGCGACCACGCGCCGCGTTCTGCTCGCGCTCTATGGTTCGTTTGCCGAACACCTCGCCGAAATGCAGCCCTCCGAAAACCCAAAAGGCCGACTGCAAGAACTCGTACAACCCGTACACGGCAACCACGCGATCCGCTACGAAGTCTTCGCGACGCACGGCGAAGACCACAACCGCGAGTACGAAATCCAGATTTTCTTCAACAACGAACCACTCGGCATCGGCCGAGGAAAATCCAAAAAAACCGCCGAAGAAGCCGCCGCAAGGATCGCGTTGGAGAAGTTGAAGACAGATACAGCATAAAGGGCATTTCCCCTGTAGGAGCCTGCTTGCAGGCGATTCCGAAAAACACGGTTAACCCCTCCCGCGCTCCCGGATTGCACCGACGTCAGTTCCTTGTTTGGTAGAACGTTCCCATGGCCGATCCTTTCGCGCTTGCGCGGCACAAACTCACTGGCGTCTGCCCACCTGCACGCGGCGTTGTCATCGGTGAACTCGTGCGCACGCATCCCGCGCCGGTGTGGCTCGTGATCGCGGAGGAATTGAAAACCGCTGAACAACTAGCGGAAGACATCGCGCTCTTCCACGAAGCAAGCGGCGCGGACCGTCCGCTCGAGGCGCTCGTTATGCCGGAATCGATGCCCGATAGCCGCGACATGCGTGAGGCCTTCGCCGCTTCGGCTGATCGTTTGACCGTGCTCTCGCGTTTGCGCGCGATGCGTTCGCTTTCTGGACCGGATGTGGGGCGGGTGCCATCACCCGCCATCGACTCCTCTGACAGCGGGGTGAGGGCACCCCGCCTACAACAACCAGCAAATACCGGCATAACCACGCTCGTCGTTGCCACGACGCCTGCTGCGCTCCTCCAATCCGTTCCCGCGCTCGAAGCATTCGCCACGCGCGAACTCGAACTCAAGCCCGGCCAACACCAACCTTTTCAAGCGCTCCTCGAAAAGTTGCGCGAGCTTGATTACGACTCGGAAGTCGTGTGCGAAGCGCCTGGTCACTACGCGATCCGCGGCGGCATCATCGATGTTTACCCGATCACCGCTAACCAGCCGTACCGCCTCGATTTCTTTGGCGATGACATCGAGGAAATCCGCGCCTTCGATCCGGTCACGCAACGCTCGGGCGAAGAAGTCGCCTCCATTACGATCTCGGCCACGCCGCGCCTGCGACTCGATCCATCAAAAACCGGCATAGCCGATTACCTCACGCCACTCACCCACCTTGTGTTTGTCGAACCAGCCTCGCTCGACGAAGAGTTCAGCAGCCTCGCTCGCGAAGTCGAAGACAGTCTCTCACCGCTCCTCACCAAATGCGCCGCTGCCTTCGGCGTCAGCGATCTCGACGAAGCCTCCGCACTTTTTGAAACGCCGCAAACCGACACGACGTGGGACACCGAGAGCCTCGTTCACCACCGCAACTACCCCGAGGATTCGCTCGTCGCGCAAGAGCGATTGCAGGTCGAAGAAGACGCGCGTCAACGTTTCCTACACCAAGTCGCCAGATGGAAAAAGGACGGCTACGAAATCACTTTCGTCGTTTCCAAGGAAGGCGAAGAACAGCGCGCCCGCGAAATTCTCGACGCCGACACAAAGTTAAAAACGCTCAAACCACGTTTCCTGCGCGGAACGCTCAACGAAGGTTTTCGTCTCACGCGTCGCAGCGACCTTTCTAAAAATCCGGTGGAGGGCGGGTGCCCTCACCCGCCACAACGCCCTGAGCGCGGTGAGGGCACCGCGCCTCCATTCAATTCTCCGGCATCCCATTCACCCCTCGCCTCTCGCCCTTCGCCCAAAACCGGCTCCACCGGTTTGATCGTCGTTACCGAAACCGAACTCTTCGGGCGCCAGCGTCAGCGTCGACCGCTCGGCAATCGTCGCGCGCTTGCCCAACGAGCGCAAATCGATCAGTTGCTCGATTTCTCCGAGTTGGTTGAAGGTGATTTTATCGTCCATCTCCAGCACGGCATCGCGCTCTACCGCGGGTTGACCAAGGTCGAATACGCGGGAGGCGTGCGCGAAGTGATCTCGCTGGAATTCGACGATAAAGTGACGCTGCACGTGCCGTTGCAGGAATCGCATTTAATTTCGCGCTACGTCGGCTTGAGCAAAACGCGTCCGCAGCTCGGACGCATTGGTTCGGGTCGTTGGGAAAAAGCCCGTCAGGCTGCAGAACGTGCCACTATCGACCTTGCGGCGGAGTTGTTACGCATTCACGCGATGCGCGAAGCTCAGCCCGGCCACGCGTATCCGCCCGACACTACGTGGCAGAAGGAATTCGAGGCGTCGTTCCCGTACACCGAAACGCGCGACCAGCTGCGCGCCATCGAGGAAGCCAAAGCCGATCTCGAAAAGCCGCGTCCCATGGACCGGCTCGTCTGTGGCGACGTCGGCTTCGGCAAAACCGAAGTCGCGATTCGCGCCGCGTTTAAGGCCGTGCAAGGTGGACGTCAGGTCGCGATTCTGGTGCCGACGACTGTGCTCGCTCAGCAGCATCTGAATACGTTTCGCGAGCGCATGGCTGGTTACCCGATCGCCGTCGAGATGGTCAGCCGTTTCCGCACGAAGGCAGAGCAAAAAGTCATTCTCGCCGCCACCGCCGCCGGGCAGGTCGATATTCTTGTCGGTACGCACCGGTTGTTGCAAGCCGACGTGAAGTTCAAGGAGCTCGGCCTGGTGGTGATCGACGAGGAGCAGCGCTTCGGCGTGAAGCACAAAGAGATTTTCAAGGCCATGCGCGCCACCGTCGACGTGCTCTCGATGAGCGCCACGCCGATCCCGCGCACGCTCTACATGGCGCTGACGGGCGCGCGCGACATGAGCGTGATCGAGACCGCGCCGACCAACCGCCATCCGATCCAGACCATCGTCAAAACCTACGACGAAAAGTCGTGGTCGACGCCGTGCGGCACGAGATCCGCCGAGGCGGTCAGGTGTTTTACCTGCACAATCGCGTGCAAACGATCGATCTCGTCGCGGCGCGACTGCGCGAGTTATTACCGGATTTGTCGATTGGAGTTGGTCACGGTAAAATGGACGACCGCGAACTCGAGCACATGATGACGGATTTCGTGGCGGGCAAATACCACTTGCTCGTTTGCACCACGATCATCGAAAGCGGCCTCGATATTCCGAACTGCAACACGATCATCATTGAAGGTGCGGATCGGTTCGGTCTTTCGCAATTGTACCAGTTGCGCGGACGCGTTGGCCGTTTCAAGCATCAGGCTTACGCGTATTTGTTGCTGCACCGCCACACGCGCTTGATGGAAATCGCCCGTCAGCGCCTCAACGCCCTGCGCACGCACAACCAGCTCGGCGCGGGTTTCCGCATCGCGATGCGCGACCTCGAACTGCGCGGCGCGGGCAACTTGCTCGGCGCCGAACAAAGCGGACACATCGTCGGCGTGGGCTTCGAACTTTATTGTCAGCTTCTGCGCCAATCCGTCGCGCGCTTGAAGGGCGACAAAACCGCCGCCGCGATCCGCGCCAGCGTGAAGTTGGACTTTGTTTATGTCGGCGAAGGCGCACCCGACGACGGCGCCCGACGACGTTATGCCGACGGCTACACCGCGCTCCGCGATGCCGAACACGAGGCCAGCGGAGCCATCGAGGTGGCGAAAATCCAAGCCCGCATCCCGGCCACGTATTTGGGCGAGACTCGTTTACGCATCGATTTTTACCGAAAACTCGCCCTCGCCGACTCGCCGGCGACGCTTAAGGAGATCGAGTCCGACCTGCGCGACCGCTTCGGCAAGTACGGCGACGAAGTGCGTGCGTTATTACTTGTTACTGAGATACGCATTCGGGCGGAACAAAAGAACCTGCTGTCCGTCGAAACAGAGTCGTCACGCCTCAAGTGCCTCCGAAACACCAACCAGCGCGACGACTTTGTGATGGTCGGCACTCGGTTTCCAAGGTTGACCGCCCCAAAGCCCCTTCTACGTTTGCGTGAAATAATCTCATTTCTGATCAATCTGCCCACTCCATGATGTCCGGCTTCCGACTGTTCCCCCGCGTCCTCCTAGCTCTCGCACAAATCTGTGCAGCAAGCGCATTGCTGAACACCGCCCGTGCGGAAACACCCGCCGCGATGAGCGCTTCCGACAAGCTCGAACTGCGTTTTGCCAACGGCATCGCCGCCGTCGCCGAGGACAAAATCATCACGGTGGATGACATTCGCCGCGAAATCACGCCGCTACTCCCACAAATCCAGCGCGACTCCACCAACGAAAAGGAATTCAACGAACGCCTCGAAGCCCTGCAGGACGACATCGTGCAGAACCTCATCGACCGCGTCCTGATCGTGAAAGAGTTCTCCAAAGAAAAAGAGGGCGAGACGAAGAAGCAGATCCCGGCCAGCTACATCGACAACCAGATCTCGGAGATCATGATCACGCAATTCGACAATGATCGCTCGAAATTTCTCTCCTACCTGCGCGGCCGTGGGAAAACCATTCGCGAATACCGCCGTGAAGTCGAAGAAGACATGATCTACGGCTACATGCGCCAGCAACAGCGCAAGAGCCAGAGCATCGTCAGCCCGGTGAAGGTCGAAACGTACTACGCCGAAAACAAGGACAAGTTTTTCCAGGAAGACGGCGTGCATCTCCGCCTGATCCAGTTCCGCCGCGAAGAAGGCCAGACCGATGCCGAACTCACCGCCAAGGCCAATAACGTCCTTGCGCGCCTCAATGCAGGCGAGACCTTCGAAGCCCTGGCCAAGGAAGTCAGCTCAGACACCCGCCGTTCCAAAGGCGGCGACTGGGGCTGGCAAAAACGTTCCGACCTCAAGCCCGAGTTGAGCGATCCGCTCTTCAAACTCACCAAAGGCGAAGTCACCCAACCCCTCATCATGCCCGAAGGCGCATTCCTGCTCTATGTGGAAGATCGCCGCATCGCCGGCATCCAGCCGATCGACGCCGTGCGCGACGAGATCGAACGTATCCTCGTCCAACAGATGGCCCGCGTCAGCCAAGACCACTGGCTCGAACGCCTCCGCCGCAACGGCTACGTGAAGCACTATTGAGGCTTCATCCTCCGATCTTTATTCTTTCTCTTTATCTTTCTCGTTCTCCCCTGAACCGCCAGACAGGTAAGATAAAGAGAAAGATTCCAATGAGGAGCCCTCGGAATAGGTTTTAGTTCGCCTTTATTCCTCTTCCTGCTTTCTGAAGCGAATCTGCATGAACGAGGCAACGACACCCGTTTACCGGGAGGGGAACCGGTTAAAAGAACTAGCTGTGGGCGAGCGCCCACAAGAACGGCTGGAAAAACACGGCGCCGCCGCCCTAAGCGATACCGAACTTCTCGCCATGCTCCTACGCAGCGGCACGCAAGGCCAGGACGTGATCACCCTTTCCACCCGTCTGATCTCCGAGGCTGGCTCGCTGGCTGGATTGATCGCGTGGACCGAAAAAGATTTTCGCCGACTGAAAGGCATCGGCCGCGTGAAAGCGCTGCAACTGCTCACCGTGATGGAAATCGCCCGCCGCGTACTCAGCCAGCAAGCCGGTGACGCGCCCTTGCTCGAAAGTGCCGATCTCGTCGCAACCTACTTCGCCCCCATCGCCGCCGGACTCCAGGTTGAAAAATTCTGGGTACTTTGTCTCAACCGCAAAAACCGCCTGCTCAAACGCGCCGAAGTCACCTCCGGCACCGCGTCGAGCAGCCTCGTCCATCCACGCGAAGTTTTCCGCGAAGCCATCCGCGAAGGCGCGCTGTCCGTCATCTGCGTTCACAATCACCCAAGCGGCGATCCAGCGCCGAGCAGCGCGGATATCAACGTCACGCGCCAACTCCGTGATGCGGCGAAAACGGTCGGCATCGATTTGATGGACCATGTGATCGTCGGCCAGAAATCACGCGACCCCGCCGGACTCGGCTATTACAGCTTCCGCGCCGCCGGGTTGATCTGAGCGCGTTCACGCACGGCCGCGTTCACGCGAAAACGATTCTCAAAATAGGCCTGCGCCGTCGCTCCGACAAAACCGAGTAAGGCACCGGCATATACATCGAGCATCACGTGCTGCTTGGTTGCGAGTGTTGAATAAACAATCCCCAAGCACCAAAAGACATTCAGGAAACGCGCCCAGCCAGCTTGGGCTGCACCGCGCAAAAATAGTTCAAGCTGCAGCGCCGTGAACACCGCGAATGCCACATGCAGCGAGGGACAGGAGTTCCCCGTTGTATCGATGCTCCGTATGCTCGCAAACAAGGCACCATCGCCAACGTCTCCCGTGGGCGGCACCGCCGTCGGCCACAGGATAAAAAGCGCGAAACCGATCGCACTCAAGCCCGCTGCCCAGGCACCGTGCCGAACCAATGCCCAGCAATTATCGAGCAGCATGACTGGCAACTGCACGTACACCCAAAGCGAAACGTAGAGGAACCACGCACTGTTTTGGTAAGGGATGAGTCGATCGATCGCCAGCAGCGGCATGACCGTGACCGGGAAATAGGCGTGCTTCAGGATATAGATATAGCCCCAGAAAAACAGCACCATGAAGACGGGAACGCCGAGTGTTTTGAGCCAAAACTGGGCTTTCGCGCGGCGCAAAAGATCCTGGTAGAATGCGGCTTTGGAAGGGTAACGCATGGAGCTGGTAAAAGTGATCGGTGGTCAGCGCGGTCGACCGACTGGTGGCGTTACTTTTGCGAAAAAAGTTTGGCGAGCCAGCTCGTTGTTCAAATAAGGCCCGATAAAACAAAAACCGAGGCCGACCTCATGCCGCATGGTCGGGAAGTTCTATCGAAAAAGCGCGGGCAGACCGCGACGGTTCTCCGCCTTGGCACTTGTTACTTGGCCCTTGATCCTTGATCCTTCCGCAAAGCGGAAGTGGTGGTAGGTGATGGATTCGAACCATCGAAGGCGTAAGCCGGCGGATTTACAGTCTATCGCCATACCTGCAATTTTGCATTTACTGCCGTTTACCTGCCACAAATATCTCCATCGGTCGGCGGGCGTTCATCCGGACTTTCAGCCCGCGAACCAAATGCTACCACTAATGACAGGTAAAGCGGGATGAGTAGTTTCATCATTAGCTAAACATGCAAAGCAGGCGATCAGTTTGCGATGTTTTGCTCTATCGTGATTATTGCCTTAGTAATTTTAGCGACAACCAACCCACTCGTACCAAAGGCAGGATCTAAGTTTATACTTTCTCCAACCGAGTACCATTTCGAAGCTTTCATTTGTCCGTGCTGGTACAGGGATAATTCAACCTTAAGTAAATCATCACTTATACCAGATACCTTCAAGACTCCGATTTTATCACCAAGGTCTAGACCTTTTTTAGAACTGAGTTCGCAGAGCACTTTATAATGGCTCGATTTTTCATTCACGACTCCACCGCCCGTGCCACTCATACCATCAGACGAGCCGCTGTTTTGAGCCCATACACAACCAGCAAATAAAATCACAATACTGGATATAACCAACGCTTTGGTCTTCATTGGGTTTTCTTTGAGCATTCGATTATTTTTGTATTAACAGCTTTTTTGGCATCCACCGCTTTTTTTCGTTTTTCTTGAGCTTCGCTGCATTTACCCGGGAATACGCTGCCATACTCTTTGCAGTCGAACTCAGCCTGCCAAGCAGCTGCATACAGTAAATAAACCTTAGATACCTCGTCCAGAAGACCGGAGTAGCATTTCACTTGGGGCAAGCATCCGGTGAACTGCTTCACTTGCTCTTCGAAAAGATTCCCACCCTTCATCCAAAGCTCAACGTGATGCAACTCGTGGGTTTTGTCTTTATCAGTAGCGTACCAATAGGTACCTTTCATCACAGCGTTGGATAGGTCGATCTTATATGCAGTACTCTCTCCAGAGATTTTCCAGTTCCATGTGAAGCTTGAAAGTGTGGTCTCGCCGCTAAGGAGACCCTTTTTGCCAGCGATTATTGAGGGACGACTTGGATGTACGCCGAGATCTTTGAACTGGTTGTCAACTAGCCCCAATTCATCATACTTAGAAATAGGATCATTGCAGGTAAACCCATAGAGGTTAGCTCCTCCATCTTCCTCAATCGGATCACGTGAGATAAAACGTCCTGTGTTTGGACTATACCATCTCATGGCGTGAGCTTGGTTCACTACGAGCAACAGTAGGGCAAAGATTCCCGCTTTGATCTTCATCGGCTGGTCCGGGGGGGGGCCGCTGGTACCTCGGCCCGATTTACTGAGCTATTGGGTCCAAACGTCTCTCGCAAACGATACATCTTTGGCTTGTTAAGCGATACTCTTCTAAAAAGTTCCTTAAGGGTCACTGACATTTCAATAAAATGCGTGAGTGCCTCATCACTACCACAGAAAGACAAGTTTGTTTCAAAGTTTCCGTCTACGACCGAAACGGTTATCCTTTTCTTGTCCTCGATAGCCTCGCCGCTGCCCGTTTTGGTAGATGCCGCTGTTTTTGCAAAATCATTTAGAACCGCCTCGCGGAGGGCATCGTATCCGCCATCCCATCCCAACACATTCTCCTCTATTGTCTTTTCGCCAGCCGACAATGTGCAGGTGAGTTTTTGGCTATCCACACTCGTTAAGTGATAAATAAAAAGAGGGGGCTCACCTTCCGTTGAATAGCTGATTGAAATCATGTTTATTTCCCCTTTCCCCTCAGCGTTTCCAAGAGCACCCCATAAGAGAAGGCACAACAAAATCGAATGAACTAAAATTCTTTTCATAAAAGGAAGTTATTCAGACAGGAATGCACAACTCACGGAGCACGTTCCCACCACAAACTTCCAAGATGGCGGTCCATACCATCAGGGCTCGTTTCTTTGTATCTATTGCCCTTTGGAGGAAATTTCCCGGGATGACTTGTGTCCGTGCCGTCGAAAAATCCGTCGTCAAAATTAACACGGAAAGCATTCTTTTCACGCTTACAGGCATAAACCTTCAGGTACCAATGCACAGGTACATGCATTTTACCGTCGGCCCCCTTTTCAGCTGGGGCCTCAGCGACTCCAGCACTAAAAGAAACGCATTTCGGTTTCAGTTTCGCGAGAGCGTCCTCGAATACGTTCGCCCAATCCCAACACATAAAACCGCCGACCGAATCACCGCCGTTATCAGAATACATTCCTCTACCGTAATTCCTGTTCCATGCAGCAACTAAAGCGTCAATTAGTGCCTTCGACTCCGTCTTACATTGGTCAGGCGTACAGCAAGTTTTGCCGTCGTCCTTGCAGCCTGCATCACAAGCAGTTTCCAAAAGTGACAGCCCCCTGCGAATCGCCGCTTCGCCTTCCGTTTTCGTCAATTTCTTTAACCCAATGGCATCGACAAAGTTCACCGGATCGTTGTCCACCATACCGTACAGGCAGACGCCTCCTTTTTCCTCAATGGGGTCTCTGCTTAACCAATGTCCCGTGTTTGGACTATACCACCGCATCGCGTGAGCGTGGTTCACTACGAGCAACAGTAAGGCGAAAATTCCCGCTTTGATTTTCATCGGCTGGTTTGTATCGGCTCCGAGGTTTGAGCGGTTGCCGAAATGATTTCAATCCGTAAAGGTGGCATCGGCAAAGTTGACTCCATGAGAAGGCGACGGCGTTGCTCAATGGCTCGTTTATGGCCCTGATCTCGCGAACGAAGAGGATCGTAGGGCCGCGTTTCATCCGGCATCATATTTCCTCGTTCAATGGATGGGACTTGCGGCTGCCCATAGGTTGGGGGTGGTTGCGAAAACATTGGGTTTGGAGCACGGGGTTGGAAGGGGTAGTTGCCCTGATTTATCTCCTCAACTGCGAACACCTGCATTTCCTCCACGACATCCCGCTCATTGGTTAGGCGATTGAGCCGCTGTTTAAGTTCATCCGGTATCCCGTTCCAGTACTGCGAAGGAACCAGCTCTTGCCGGATTCGCATTGTCCTTACCTCAACGTTATCGCGAATCATTGCCAGAAATTTGGACTGATTGATTTGGCGGAACGTTACGACAGGGAAGGCTTCCGCGACTTTGCGGAGGTCGTCAGAAATTTCAGAGCGGTAAACTCTCAATTCCAGCTTCAACGCTTCAACTGATTTTTGAATCACAGCCAAGTCGTCACCTTGCATCATACCATATTGAACCATCCATTTCCGGTTGCGGAAATACTCGGCCCGAGGCCCACCAGAAGGGAATTCTAGATTTTCCACCTCTGCCCACAATCGATTCAAATTGTCCTCCAGATTTAACGCGTCGGACAGCATTTGGTTTTTGCTTATCACCCGGCGGGCAAGCTCCGAACCGTTACCGTACCGGCTGACGTAACCCCACGTCGTTTTTTCCTCAGCGTATTTTCCTGCACTGCGAAGGCAGCAAGCACGGATGGACAAACACACATTCAACACCTGTTTGTTATCCATCGGCTTCATCCAGCCCATCCCGTCGATTTCTTCTTTGGTCATGTTGTCCATAACCAAGTCACTGGACCTATACTCTTCATCTGTGGGGGTGGCGAATCCTCTATTTTCGGTTGCTTCCACGTTCAAATGATCTCCGGCGTCGCTGTACGTGACGTAAAGATGGTGTTTTCTGGCCGCGATTGCAGCGGGGTAACCGAGACGTTGAGCGATAGCCACGTAAAGAAACGGCATGGAAGAACACGTCCCGGTCCGATCTTTGGTGAGAAGTCCGTGCAGGAAGACGTTGCGTGAATCCCAGAAAAACGTCTTCCAATCCTGAATGCTCATCGAGCTTGTGGCACCTCTGGCAGCTTGGAGATTTTCCAGATATTCGTCATAATGCACTTTCAAATCCTCGGCCAATACCGTGCCGAGCATACACATTCGATAGTAGCCAAGCGAGGACTTGAATTCTTCTTTGCGTTCAAGGAATTGGTGGAGATTGCGTTTGGTTTCGCGTTCGACGTACTTAGCTAGTCGATCCAGTTCGATGATGCACAATTCAACGTCCAGATTTTCAGCCCCTCGCAGACCTTCCGCACACAACAAATTGATTCGTGCCACGTCCACCTTGTCCAAACTTTCAGGCGGTAAGGCTAAAAGTTCGGGTAAACTTGTGGGCTGCTTGAACTGAACGTCAGCGGACTTCTCAGTTTTCTTTTCGGAGCAAGAAGCAGAAAATAAAACCACGATAACCAACCAAATCGAAGTGAGTCGCTTCGATTTGGCCAACAGGGCTGGCCCCCTCAATTTTACCAGATGAGCCACCATAAGAGGCCGCACTTATGCCGGTTCACTCTCGCAGCGGGCAAGGGTTAAATCTTGGCATAGCGATGCCTGCATGGGTCACGAAATCAGCGGAGGAATACTTCCTCTGTGCGTTGCCCCTGTAGGACCACCTGCACCGCCAGGCTGCGTTTATGAGCCCCCCACGATAGCCCCCAGCAATCGGTGCCGAGGTGAAGGAGTACGCCAGCACAAAGACAGACTTTTTCGCCCGCCCCAGTTCAGCAACGATGGCATCCGTACATCCGCCATTTGGGGAAAAGAAGACCTCGACGGATTGCGGGTGGTAGGTTTGGGCGACAGCAGGGACCGCCAGCAGGAGGAAAAGAAGCCATTTCATGGTGTATTCAACCTTTCACTACTCCGCCTGCTTAGACTTCCATAAGTTATTACTGGTGGTAGAGATAGGAGTCGAACCTATGAACGCGTGAGCGGAGGGATTTACAGTCCCCATCCTTTGGCCACTTGGATACTCTACCGAGCAGGAACGGTGAAAAAGCCACGCCACGCCCAGTCAGTCAAGCGACATTTCTGGTGAAGACTTCTTTTTAATTCTTAACCATTCGCGAGGTACAAAATTAACCGTTAAAAACATACCAGATTTTACCCCAAAAACCGCTGCCACTCACTGCCATTTTTCGCCTGGTATTGCCACTTTTTTACATTTCTATCTCGTTGATGCTCTAAAATGTTGGTACATTTACAGTCCGCCCTCGTTGGCCACTTGAGTAACCTACCAAAAAGGAACGCGCAAATTCGCGAGTCGCGGCGGTGAGATCAAGGCTTTTTTCTAAGGAGCCTCTTAAATTTCACATTTCCCGTCGTATTAGGTGCATCCAAAGGCCCGTGCGAACCTGCACGCGGCTTGCCAAATGTATCCGTATCCGCACGATGCAGGCACTCGGCATGGATTTCCTGCACTATCTTGTAGACCATCCGGTCCTCCCTCACTTTCTGACCATTGGAGGCTTTCTGCTGGCGTTATTTTTGGTGGCGCGCCTGCTCGCGGAAAAACGCCAGCCCGGTAACACCTTTGCCTGGTTGTTGGTCATATTGCTCATCCCCTACGTCGGTGTGCCGCTTTATCTGCTTTTTGGCGGCCGTAAGATCAAGCGCCTCATCGCCCAAAAGACCCGCATCGCCCCTGCGCTCGACGGCAGTGTACCGCCTTTCGATCTCGCGGGACAACTCCTGCCTACGGTCCAGACGATCAACGCCAGCGGAGCCTTCCCGCCCACCAGCGGCAACAGCGTGCGCTTATTGCCCACCGGCGAGGAGATGTACACCACGCTCGCCCACCAAATCCGCGAGGCCAAACACTCGATCCACATCACAACATTCATCCTCGGCCGCGACGAAGTGGGGAAAAAAATCATCCGCCTGCTCGCCGCCCGCGCCCGTGAAGGGGTGAAAGTGCGACTGCTGCTCGATGCTGTTGGTTCGGTTTTTACCAGCCGTCGTTTCGTGCAACCGCTCCGCGACGCCGGCGGCGAAGTTGCCAGCTTCCTGCCCGTTATCCCGCTTTCATTCCGCAGCACCGCCAACCTCCGCAATCATCGCAAAATCGCCATCTTCGACCAACACACCGCGATCATCGGAGGTCACAATCTCGCCCGCGAATACATTGGCCCGACTCCGTGGCGGAAACGCTGGCGGGATTTCGGCGCGATCATCAGCGGCCCATCCGCGGCATTGCTCAACGAAGTCTTTCTCGCCGACTGGGCCTTCGCGAGCAGACGCTCGCTCGATGAACTGCACACAGAAGCCTTACCCGAAGCGCGGCGCGTCGAAGGAACCAGTTCGTTGCAGGTCGTCGTGAGCGGCCCCGACGTCACCGGCGATCCGCTCTACGAAGGTATCATTTCAATGGTTCAGGAAGCGCACGCCAGCATCTGGATCATCACGCCGTATTTTATTCCCGATGAGGTTTTATTCCGGTCGCTCATGGTTAAAGCCCGCGCTGGCGTCGAAGTCATGCTGATCTTGCCCGCCCGCTCGAACCATCCGATCACCGACTACGCCCGCCGTCACTATGTGCGCGAACTGCGCAAAGCCGGCGTCAACGTGATGCTCTTCGGACCTGGCATGATGCACTGCAAGGCAATCATCGTCGACGAACGCATGGGCATGATGGGGTCAGCCAACTTCGATCTGCGCAGCCTTTTCGTGAATTTCGAGATCGGCGTGCTGCTCTATTCCGCCCCCGACGTCGCGGCGATGAAAGTCTGGGCCCGCGATTTGCTAACCTCGTGTCAAGAGCCAAAAAAGGAACGTCGCAAACGCTTCCGCATCGTAGGAAACGTGCTCGAAGATCTCTGTCGCCTGCTCGCACCGCTGCTGTAAGCGGTAAAAACACAAGAGAAGAAGACCCGTCTCTCCGGACAGGCTGATTCTATAAGCAAAGGCTCACCCGAAGGCGTTTTTCCTGAGTCCGCGAAGGGCGGTGAGGCCGCCCCAGTCGGTGATGGGGCGAGAGGCCGCGCGGCGGTACGCTCGCGAGCGCCGTGGCGTTCACGATACGCGGCGAGGTGCGTCTCGACGAAAGCTTGCGAGCCCAACACGGCACCATCGGTAAAGTAGCGTACGCGGCAGCGCAGTACGGTAGCGAGCGGGAGGCGGCCTTTTTGTTTTAGGACTTTCTCGAAGGCGGCGGGGGCGATGGCTTGGGCGTGTTGCTTGGTTGTCGTGCCAGTGCCGAAGAGGGCTTCGCGGTGGGCGGCATGGGCTTCCGCCCAGGTAGTACTGGGGCCGTGGATCGCGCAGAGACCGGCGCGAGCGGTTTTGTTACCCGAGACGGCTTCGCCGTAGCCGCAGAAGCGGTAGTCTTTGGGATCTTGAACGAGTCCGGCACGGACGCAGTTGAGGTCGATATAGAGCGCGATGGTTTGGATGGCTCTGGTTTGTGGTTCGATCAGGACGGATTTGAAGCGTTCGGCGAAGAGAGCGCCGTAGCGGTGGTGGGATTTATTGAACCAGGTGGCGAAGCGCTGTTTCACCAGTTTCATGAAGGCGGAGACGTCGCCCATGAGGGCGAGTTGGCGAGCGCGCCAGATTTCGGCTTCGGGGCCGCCGGTGGCGAGCTGGGCTTTGATGACGTCGAGGCGCTCGGTCTGGTACTTCGTGGGCTTTGGATGGAGCAGTTGGTAGCGGCGAAGGAGTTCGGCGTCGGGCGGCGCGGTCTTAACCGGGACTTTGAGCAGGACGTGGAAGTGGTTGCTCATGATCGCGTGGGTCAAAATCTGCACGCCGCAGAAGTCGGCCACCGCCCAGAGCTGCTTGCGCAGAACTTCCTTGGCCACGTCGTCGATCACGCGTTCGCCATTCACCACGCGGGTCATACAGTGGTAAACGGCTTCACCTATTTCAGGGTGAATTTTGATCCGAGCTAAACGCATGGTAGGAATTCAATCAGACAAGATCACTTACGTCTAATCATTTTTGACCTGTCCCTTGTATAAAACTGTCGCCTGCTCGCACCGCTGCTGTAAGCGGTAAAAACACAAGAGAAGAAGACCCGTCTCTCCGGACAGGCTGATTCTATAAGCAAAGGCTCACCCGAAGGCGTTTTTCCTGAGTCCGCGAAGGGCGGTGAGGCCGCCCCAGTCGGTGATGGGGGCGAGAGGCCGCGCGGCGGTACGCTCGCGAGCGCCGTGGCGTTCACGGTACGCGGCGAGGTGGGTTTCGACGAACGCTTGCGAGCCCAACACGGCGCCATCGGTAAAGTAGCGTACGCGGCAACGCAGTACGGTAGCGAGCGGGAGCCGGCCTTTTTGCTTTAGGACTTTCTCGAAGGCAGCGGGGGCAATGGCTTGGGCGTTTTGCTTGGTTGTCGTTCCAGTGCCGAAGAGGGCTTCGCGGTGGGCGGCATGGGCGTCGGCCCAGGTAGTACTGGGGCCGTGGATCGCGCAGAGACCGGCGCGAGCGGTTTTGTTACCAGCAACGGCCTCGCCGTAGCCGCAGAAGCGGTAGTCTTTTGGGTCTTGAACGAGTCCAGCGCGCACACAGTTGAGGTCGATGTAGAGCGCGATGGTTTGGATGGCTCTGGTTTGTGGTTCGATCAGGACGGATTTGAAGCGTTCGGCAAAGAGAGCGCCGTAGCGGTGGTGGGATTTGTTGAACCAGGTGGCGAAGCGTTGTTTCACCAGTTTCATGAAGGCGGAGACGTCGCCCATGAGGGCCAGTTGACGGGCGCGCCAAGTTTCGGCTTCGTAGCCGCCGGTGGCGAGCTGGGCTTTAATGACGTCGAGGCGCTCGGTCTGGTACTTGGTGGGTTTTGGGTGGAGCAGTTGGTAGCGGCGGAGAAGTTCGGCGTAGGGCGGCGCGGTCTTGACCGGGACTTTGAGCAAGACGTGGAAGTGGTTGCTCATGATCGCGTGGGTCAAAATCTGCACGCCGCAGAAGTCGGCCACCGCCCAGAGCTGCTTGCGCAGAACTTCCTTGGCCACGTCGTCGATCACGCGTTCGCCATTCACCACGCGGGTCATACAGTGGTACACGGCCTCCCCTGTTTCAGGGTGAATTTTGATCCGGGCTAAGCGCATGGGAGAAATTCAATCAGACAACATATCTTACGTCTAATTGTTTTTGACCTGTCCCTTGTTGCATTTCTGTTTATGATCCAATCTTTGGACACCGTTGGAATGTAGCGTCCAAGGTTTGACGCCAACGAAGCGGTTGAGCCTGGGCAGACGGGATATTCGGGTGCGGTGGCAGAAAACAAAGGCAACGACAAGGTTTACGAAACACCAGCAGGCCTTCGTTCTCTTTGTTGCCTTCTGTTTAAAGTGTAGATGCTCGGGGCCGTTGGTATCACTCCATGGATTCTTCGTTTCTTGGTCGCTCAACTGCGGTTTCAAGGACCATCCGATTCTCAATAAGACTCGATACCCATCCGAACTTTAGCAAACTACACCAACCCACCGCATGAAACTCCTGCGCGTAATTGCCTCAGTCGATCCTGCCACAGGTGGCCCTGTCGCCGGTTTGCGCGCGGTCACGCCGGTGCTCGATAAACTCGGGCACGAAACGGAGTTTCTGACAGTCGACGACCCCACCGATGGTTTTTTGCAGAGCTGGGTCGGGCGCGTGCATGCCCTCGGTCCCGTGAAAAACCGCTATGCGTACTCGCCGCGTCTTCGTTCCTGGCTGGATAAAAATCTCAACCGCTACGACGCCGTCGTTGTTCATGGGTTGTGGCAGGACCTCGGTCGCACCGTCCACACAGCCTGCCAACGCTCCAGCACCCCGCCCTATTTTGTTTTTCCGCACGGCATGCTCGATCCGGGTTTGCGGAGAACGTATCCATTCCGCCATGTCAAAAAATGGCTCTACTGGCAACTGGTCGAACGCCGCGTGTTGCGAGATGCCCGCGCTGTTCTCTTCACTTGTGAAGAAGAGCGGCGGCTCGCCCGCTTGGGTTTCTCCCGCTACGAATGCGCCGAGGAAGTCATCACCTACGGCGCGGCTGTGCCCGACAATGGCGGCGGCGGTTTTGCCCAGGCCTGGCAAGCGCACTGCCCTTCCGCGACAGGACGCCGCTTCTGGTTATTTCTGGGGCGCGTGCATTCGAAGAAAGGTGTCGACCTCCTGCTTAGTGCCTATGCTAAGGTTCGGCATGCAACGCCGGAAAATGGTCTTCAAAACTTTCCCGATCTGGTAATCGCCGGCCCCTGCCTCGATGAAAGCTATCTCGCGGCATTGAAAAAAATCGCCGACACCGAAGCGATCACGCCTTTCGTGCATTGGGCAGGGATGCTGACAGGCGATGCCAAATGGGGCGCCTTCCAGTCCGCCGAGGCCTTCATCCTCCCCTCGCATCAGGAAAATTTTGGCATAGCCGTCATCGAAGCACTGGCTTGCGGCCGACCCGTTTTGATCAGCGACCGTGTCAACATCTGGCGTGAACTGGCCGAGGACGGCGCCGCATTCGTCGAACAGGATAACGACGCCGGCGTGATGCGTCTGCTCCAACGTTGGTTGTCGCTTCCGCCGAGCGAACGCCATTCGATGGCCGCCGCGGCCGTGCAATCGTTTAAGAAACGTTTCGAAATTTCCCACGCCGCCGAGACTTTTGCTGCGCAACTCTCCAGCCTCATCGCCAATAAACGAACTACTCGGCAGCCCTAAACGACATGCGCATCACCATCGTCCAGGGTGCCTTTCTTCCCGTACCTCCACTGCTCGGCGGCGCGGTTGAAAAAGTCTGGTTCAACCTGGGGAAGGAATTCGCCCGCCGAGGCCACGACGTCATCCACCTGTCGCGCGCCTACCAGGACCTGCCGAAAAACGAAACGCTCGACGGCGTTCATCATCGCCGCGTCTCCGGCTTTCCCTCGCCCGCCACCACTTCGCGACGGCTGCTGCTCGATTTCTGGTATGCTTTGCGCGTGAGATCGCAGCTCCCGCCCGCAGATATCCTTGTAACGAATACATTCTGGTTGCCCGCCATCGAATATCGGCGCTCGCGTGGCCTTCGCTACGTACACGTCGCCCGCTACCCGAAGGGCCAGCTCAAACTCTATCGCGACGCGATTCTGCAAACCGTTTCCGAACCCATTCGCCAGGCTATAATCGCCGAACGACCTCAAGCCGCAGACCGCGTACGCGTCATCGCTTATCCACTCGCCGAACGTTACCTCCGTCCCGAATTCCGCCCCGCCAGTCAGACCATTCTCTACACCGGCCGGGTTCATCCGGAAAAAGGCGTACACCTGCTCGTCAAAGCCTTCTCCCATCTCTCGCCAGTCGATCGAGCTGGTTGGAAACTTCAAATCGTAGGGCCCAGCGAAATTGCCTGCGGCGGCGGCGGTGACGCTTACCTCGCGGAACTGCGCAATTCGGCCATCAGTGCCGGCGGTTGTGTTGAATTTACGGGTCGCATTTTCGACGAGACCCGACTGATCGAACACTACAACAACGCCAGTATCTTTGTTTATCCCTCGCTGGCGGAACGCGGCGAAACCTTCGGTCTCTCCGTGCTGGAAGCGATGGCAGCTGGTTGCGCACCGCTGGTCTCCGATCTTGCCTGCTTCAGCGATTTCATCCGGCCTGAAGTCAACGGCCAGGCCTTCGATCATCGCGCGCCCGATCCGGTAGGCACGCTGGTCGCCGCACTGGCCGCCATGATACGCGACCGTGAATCCACCCAACGGATACAGAAGGCCGCCTGGCTCACCGCGCGCGACTTCACGCTGCCAAAAATCGCCAGCCAATTCCTGAGTGACTTCGCCCAGCTCACCGGAAAAGATCCGTTCCCCGCCAATCCCGACGCTGGCGCGCCGTGACTGAACCGGTTATAACCGCCAATCTTCGCCAACCGATGAGCACCCCACAAAAAACCACCCACGTCCAGAACTCGCCCTACGAGTCGCCTTGGAGCCTGCGTGAGCGGATCGGGATGATGCTCTGGTCCGGCACCTGGACCTTGCTTTGCGCATGGACGCCCAAGCCGCTCAATCCCTGGCGCCTGCTCGTGCTCCGCGTTTTTGGCACCCAGATTTCCGGCACACCCTTCGTCCACGCCCGCGCCCGCATACAGATTCCTTGGAAACTCCGCCTCGCCCACCGCGCCTGCCTCGGCGACCGCGCCAACGCCTACACGCTCGGCGAGATCTCCATCGGCGAAGGAGCCACCATCGCGCAGGAGGCCTATCTTTGCACCGGTACGCACGATTTCGCTTCCCCGGCGCTACCGTTGCAAACCACGCCCATCGTTGTCGGTAAGGACGTGTTCGTCGGCGCGCGCGCCTTCATTCTTCCCGGCGTCATTCTCGGAGATCGTTCGATTATCGGTGCCGGTGCTGTGGTGACAAAAAACGTCGAGGCCAACACCATCGTTGCAGGTAATCCGGCTAAAACCATCGGCACCCGCCTGCCCGCCTCTGAATCCCGCTAATGCCCCGTCGCATTGCAGATTTTCTTTTCTTCTAGCCTGCACCCATCCGGGAAATCCGTTCGACAAGCCAACGCCCCCGACTACGCTCGCCCAACCATGAGCCAAACGAATCAAAAACTCGTCACCCCCACCAGCCTCGCCGTGGACGCCGTGCTCGTGATCGCGTTTTTTGGATTCATATTTTCGATCGTGCGATCCCACGTACAGTCCCACGACCCAGTTATGATCACAATCTGGGCCGGACTGACTTCCGCGTGCATGAGCTGTGTCTTTTGGCTGGCCATCCAGATGTTCCGGGTGGTTTATCGAGCGCAAAAAGCATCCAAGAAATAATCCCGGCCGCCAGCGGATTGCCGCTGTATCGTTTTAGGCCCGGGGTGATTTCTACTCTCAAACGTGGCCGACGACATTCCTTCTCCCCTCCCGCGCACGACCGCCGCAGTCGAGGATTACCTCGAACGCATTCGTGAGCTCATCCAGAAAAAAGGCTACGCGCGCGTCGTCGATATCGCCGCCGAGCTCAAGATTTCCCAAGCCAGCGTCACCACCATGGTCCAACGGCTCGATGCCGAAGGCCTCGTGAAATACGAAAAATATCGCGGCATGGTCCTGACCGGCGCCGGTGAGGAAGTGGCCCGCCGCATCGCTCATCGCCACGAGCTCCTAACCAGTTTCCTACGCCAACTCGGCCTCGACGAAACCGTGATCTCACGCGACGTCGAAGGCATGGAACACCACGTGAGCCCGGAGACATTTCGCGCCATCGAGTCACTGAGTAATTACCTCGAAAAGAACCCCGAAGTAGTAGCAAAAATTAGACCCTCCGGCACCACGGCCTGAGCGGGCTTTGATTCTCAGGCGAGCGTACGCGGCTGACGGTCCGCTAGAGCAGGTATATTAAAACTATGGCCGACAAATCTTGAGGCTTCGCCCTTAAACACAATCGGTTCGTTCCAGTGTTCCTGAGTTCCATATTCAATACCATCTCCAGCCCCAGAACGGCTACAGCTTAACTGAAACTGCTCTAGCAGACGCGTTGCATCACTTGCCGATCAGACCGCCGCTGCTTCACGCCGCTTTTGCACGCGTGCGCCCACGACAATCGCGAGTTCGAAGAGCACATAGAGCGGAATCGCGAACATCGTCTGCGTAAACGGATCCGGCGTCGGCGTGACCACCGCTGCGATGATGAAAATGACCACGATCGCATGTTTCCGGTACTTCCGCAGCGTTTCCACTTTCATGACGCCGAGATGAATGAGCAGCACGATCACGAGGGGAAATTCAAACGACAGGCCCACGCCGATCACCAGCCAGCCGAGCAAGCTGTAATAACTTCCCGCCGTCCAGCGTGCAGCAAAACCAAACATTTCGTTTAACTCAGCCGAAACCCGGATCGTGCTTGGCACCAGAAAACCGAAGCTAAAAGCCGAACCAATCGAAAAAAGCATAAGCGCTACCAAACACGCCGGCACGATCAGCCGCTTCTCTTTTCGCGTGAGCGCAGGCGCGACAAATTGCCCAACAAAAAAGAAAACAAATGGCGATGCCGGCAGCAATGCGCCAAGACAGCACAGCTGAATCATAACCGAGAACGCCTCCATGATCGAGTTGGTGCCCAGGTCCAGTGTCAGCTTGGGGAAACTCGCCTTCACCTGGTTCAAAGGCCACAGCAACGTGTCGTTGAACTCCTTAAGGAACACGCCGATCAGGACCGCAAAAATAACGTACACCACCGCGCACTTGATCAACGTCCAGCGGAGTTCCTCCAAATGCTGGAAAAAGCCCATCGGCTTTTCCTGCAACTGGGCAACGGGCTCGTTTTCTTCTGGAAATTCTGGATAGGTCACGGACTTGGTGGAAACGCGATGTTGCGCATTCTCGCAACGAACGGAAGCGAGGAATTTGGGTGCGCATAATTAGCCCCAATCATGCCTCTCCAGACGTCGCTTTGCGCCGTTGACAGCTCCTGCGCGCCTGCGTAATCCGTTACCCTTTGCGCCAGAAACCCCCGTTCCTTTTTAAAGCAACTCATACGATACCCATGCCTGTTAAAAAACCCGCCAAGAAATCCGCTCCGAAAGCGGTCGTCAAAAAATCCGCCGCAAAGGGCGTCAAATACGTTTACACGTGGGGAGCCGGCAAAGCCGACGGAGATGGCTCGATGAAGCCTCTCCTCGGCGGCAAGGGCGCCAACCTCGCCGAGATGACCCGCATCGGTTTGCCGGTGCCTCCTGGTTTTACCGTCACCACCGAAGTCTGTACCTATTTCTACGCCAACAAGCGCACCTATCCGTCCTCGCTCCAGGCGCAGATGGAAGCCGGCGTCGCCAACATGGAAAAGATCATGGGCTACAAGTTCGGTGATTCCACCGGCTTCCCGCTCCTCGTCGCCGTCCGCTCGGGCGCCCGCGATTCCATGCCCGGCATGATGGACACCATCCTCAACCTCGGCCTCAACGACTCGACCGTGCTCGCCCTCGCCAGCGCGACCAAGAACGAGCGTTTCGCCTGGGATTGCTACCGCCGCTTCATCCAGATGTACGGTGACGTCGTCCTCGGTGTCCAGAAGCGCGAGAACGAAGATCACGAACCATTCGAGACCGCCATTCACGAGTTCAAGCACCAGAAATACCACGAAGACATCGAAGACTCGAAACTCACCGCCGCTGACCAGCAGGAGCTAGTCGTCCGCTTCAAGGCACTCGTCAAAGAACGCACTGGAAAAGTTTTCCCGAACGATCCGTGGGACCAGCTCCGTGGTGCCGCTGGCGCTGTGTTCGGTTCCTGGATGAACGACCGCGCGATCGTCTATCGCCGCAAGTACAACATCCCGACCGAATGGGGCACCGCCGTTAACGTTCAGGCCATGGTCTACGGCAACACCGGTGATACCTCCGGCTCCGGCGTCGCGTTCACCCGCAATCCCGCCAACGGTATCAACGAATTCTACGGCGAATTCCTCGTCAACGCCCAGGGCGAAGACGTCGTCGCCGGCGTGCGCACACCCGAACCAGTTCTTAAGCTCAAGGACGTCATGCCGAAGTCCTACGCCGAACTCCTCAAGGTCCGCGCCCTCCTCGAAAAACATTTCAAGGACGTGCAGGACGTCGAGTTCACCATTCAGGAAGGCAAGCTGTTCATGCTCCAGACGCGCAACGGCAAGCGCACCGCCGCTGCCGCGCTGAAGTTCTCTGTCGATATGGTTAAGGAAAAGCTCATCGACTGGGAAACCGCCATTCTGCGCAACCCGGCCGACCAGCTCGACCAGCTCCTCGCCCCGATCTTCGATCTCGCCGAAGTCAAAAAAGCCAAAGTCATCGCCACCGGTCTTCCCGCCGGTCCAGGCGCCGCCACCGGCAAAGTTTATTTCAACGCCGAGCGCGCCGTCGCTGCTGCTGCTCGCGGTGAAAAAGTTCTCCTCGTCCGCATCGAAACCTCGCCCGAGGATCTTCGCGGCATGATCGCCGCCGAAGGCATTCTCACCGCTCGCGGTGGTGTTTCTTCGCACGCCGCCCTCGTCGCCCGCCAGATGGGTAAAGTTTGTGTCTGTGGCGCCGCCGCCCTCCACATCGACTACGAACGCAAGACCATCAGCGCCTCCGGACAGACGTATGCAGAAGGTGAATACCTCTCGATCGACGGCACCGCTGGCACCGTTTACGCGGGCCAGATCAAAGCCGCTCCTTCTGAAATCATCGCCGGCCTCATCTACGGCGACAAAGCCGCCCAGGCCACCGAGAAGTTCAAGAACTACGAGCAACTCATGAAGTGGTGCGCGAAGGCCACCAAGCTCCAAGTCCGAACCAATGCCGACACCCCAGAGCAGGCGCGCAACGCCGTCGCTTTCGGCGCGACCGGCATCGGCCTCACCCGCACCGAGCACATGTTCTTCGAAGGCGACCGCATCGACGCCATGCGCGAGATGATCCTCGCCGACAGCGTTGAAGCCCGCCAAGTCGCGCTCGTCAAACTCCTCCCGTACCAACGCGACGACTTCTACGGAATCTTCAAAGCGCTCAAAGGCTTCCCCTCCACGATCCGCTTCCTCGATCCGCCGTTGCACGAGTTCCTCCCCCACGCGAAGGAACAGCAGATGGATCTCTCCCGCAAATTGAGCATCCCGGTCGAGCGCATCATGGGCCGTGTTCACGAGCTGCATGAGTTCAACCCGATGCTCGGTTTCCGTGGCTGCCGTCTCGGCATCAAGTACCCCGAGATCACCGCCATGCAGGCCCGCGCCGTCTTCGAAGCCGCCGCTCAAGCCAACAAGGAAGGCCTCAAGGCCAAACCCGAAATCATGATCCCGCTCGTCGGCTTCAAGAAGGAACTCGATCTCCAGGTCGCGCTCGTTCACGAAGTCGCCAAAGCCGTCATGGCCGAAAAGAAGACGAAGATTAACTACTCGGTAGGTACCATGATCGAAGTCCCGCGCGGTGCCCTCACCGCCGACGAGATCGCGCAGACCGCCGAGTTCTTCAGCTTCGGAACCAACGATCTGACCCAAACCTGCCTCGGCATGTCACGTGACGACTCCGGCAGCTTCCTCGGCGCCTACACCGAAAACGAAATCGTGAAGAAGAACCCCTTCGCCTCGATCGACCAGACCGGTGTTGGCCAGCTGATCCAGATCGCGGTGGAAAAGGGCAACAAGACCCGCCCTGGAATCAAGCTCGGCATCTGCGGCGAACACGGTGGTGATCCAGACTCGGTGAAATTCTGTCACCGCGTCGGCCTGACCTACGTGAGCTGCTCGCCCTTCCGCGTACCGGTCGCCCGCCTCGCCGCCGCCCAAGCCGCGGTGGAAGAAGCCCGCGCCGCGAAGAAGAAGTAAGGTTTTAATGGATACGGCGCGTTAACAGTAACGCGCCGTCATCTTTCTCTTTCCTCTTTCTCGTTCTCTTTATCTCTCAGCCCCGCGCCTAAAAACCGCGGGGCTTTTTTGTGGCCTGAAGAATACGAATGTGGAACTCAGGAAGGCTGGAACGGATACAGACAAAAGGGGTTGACCCATGTTCGCCTGCAACGAGCTGTGCCGCCGATAACCTTAATTCCAGCAAGTATCCTTCATTCTGTTATTGCCCATTATCCTAAATCCCGCAGTTAAGGATCAAGGGATTGGTTTGGGGAGCCAGTGGTCGATATTGTTTGGGTTATTCCAACACGGCAGATTAAGGATAATCCGCCCTACCGGCGCTGCCGCGCCCAAGATTCCATTCCAAAGTTTCGCTTCTTGCGGGCCGGTTTTTGTGCCGATATAGGTAGGTTGTGAGCACCCAACTTGGCCTCATCGTCGTCAGCGCCTGCCTCGGCGCACTCATCGGCTTGATCCGTCAATGGAGCGAGCAGCGAGACAAACCGGGCGAAATGAATTTCGGCGGCGTTCGCACGTACACGCTTTGGTCACTGCTCGGCTGTCTCGCGTCGTATCTGACCGAGCACTACTCAACCGCCACCCTGCCCATCGCATTGTTTTTGATCGGCGGACATCTGACGATGATGCATTGGCGCGACGGACGTGACGGGCATCCCGGCAGCACGACGTTTGTCGCGGCATTGCTCACGTGCCTCGTCGGCGCGCTGGTCAACTGGGGTCATCAACAGATGGCCGTCCTCGTCGCCGCGCTCACTATGGTCACGCTGGGTAGCAAACAACCGCTGCATTCGTGGACGCGGCATTTCACCACCGAGGACATCCGTTCCGCACTGCAATTTGCTGCCATCTCCGGTGTCATTCTGCCGCTCGTGCCCGACAGCGCGCTGGGACCTTACGGCGCGTTCAATCCGTATTCCACCTGGCTGATGGTTGTGCTCATTTCCGGTCTCGGTTTCGTCGGCTACCTGCTCATGCGTCTACTCGGCGCGCAGGCCGGAATCACCGTCACGGGCCTCGTCGGCGGACTCGCTTCCAGCACGGCCACGACCCTCACTTTCAGTCGACGCAGCAAAGACGAACCCGAGCTCTCCTCCAGTTACGCCTTCGCCGTCGTGCTTGCGTGCACGGTCATGCTCGCCCGCGTCGGCGTGATGCTCGCCGCGATCAACGCCGATCTCGCGCGGGTGGTTGCGCTGCCCTTCGTCGCCATGGCGCTGCCCGGTGTCGGATTCGCAATCTGGCAATGGCGCACGCACCGCGCGCAGAGTTCAACCGAGACAACAGTCGAACCACCAAAAATCCGCAATCCGCTCGGACTGGGCATGGCGATTAAGTTCGGCCTGCTCTACGCGCTGGTGGCTTTTCTGGTCAAAGCGGCAACGGCGATGCAGTTCACCGCCAGCCTGCTCCCGCTTAGCTTTTTCTCCGGTCTGACCGACATGGATGCGATCGCACTCCTCATGGCCAACAGTCTTCACGACGGCACCGTCGCCACCGAGCTCGCCGCAAAATGTGTGATCGTCGGCGCCATCGCAAATTCGATTATGAAAGGCGGCTTTGCGATCAGTCTTGGTTCACCGCAGCTCCGTCGCAAAGTCAGCATCGTCCTCGGCCTCACCGTCGCGGCGGGCGTGGCTTCGATGATTTTTCTGGTCTGAGCTGGCATCGGCCGGCAGACGCACCCGCTTGACGCGGCGTCCTTCACGATTACCTCTCGGTCCATGTCATCGCCCGCACAACCACTCCCGACCGCCACTCTCGACTGGGGACGCACCCGTTACGAAGCCGCCTGGCGCCAGCAAGAGGAACTCGTCGCCCAACGTATCGCGGGCACGGTTGGCGACACACTCGTTTTCACCGAACACGAAGCCGTATTCACAATTGGGTTACGCAGCGGGGCCGAGACGAATCTCGTGTGGAACGACGAGCAGCTCTCACGCGAAGGCGTCGAAGTCGTTAAAACCAATCGCGGCGGCGACATCACTTACCACGGCCCGGGCCAAATCGTTGGTTACCCGATCGTCAGTCTCGCCCCGCGCCAGGATCTGCACGAATACCTGCGTTTCCTCGAACAGGTTTTAATCAACTCCGTCGGCTGCATCGGGCTCGCCGCCTCGCGCCGCGAAGGCAAAACCGGCATCTGGCTCGGCAAGCGCAAAGTCGCCGCCATCGGCGTCGCCGTGAAGCGCTGGGTCACCTACCACGGCTTCGCGCTCAACGTGAATTCCAACCTCGCGCATTTTGGCGGTATCGTACCGTGCGGCATCGGCGCGCAGGAAGGCACCGTCACCTCGCTCCAGGCCGAACTCGGCCGCCCGTGCGACCTCGCTGAGGTCAAAGCCGTGCTCACCCGCGAGTTCTGGACGCTTTGGCCCGAGTTTATCGCCGGTCGCGCGTGACCGATTTTCTAATCCTAGCCAGCGGCCACTTCAGCGATTCTTATCGCGTGAAAATGAGTGTGCATTGAGCCGAGAAATGCCTTTCCTTGCACCCTTCGATGGACACCTCGCGCAAACCTTCCTGGCTCCGAGCCAAACTGCCTTCCGGCCCCGGCTATGCCGCCGTGCGCCAGCTCGTGGACAACACCCACCTGCACACGGTCTGCCAGAGCGCGCAATGCCCCAACCTCGGCGAATGCTGGTCCCGCGGCACCGCCACCGTGATGATCCTGGGCAACATCTGCACGCGCTCCTGTAATTTCTGCGCGATCGCCACCGGTCGCCCGACCGAGCTGGATCTCGGCGAACCCGCCCGCGTCGCCGAAGCCGTATCCAAGATGAACCTACGGCACTGCGTCGTCACCAGCGTCGCGCGCGACGAACTCACCGACGGCGGCGCCAGCGTCTGGGCCGCGACGATCCGTGCCATCCGCCACCGCAACCCGCACACCGCTATCGAGGTGCTCGTGCCCGATTTCAAAGGCCGTACCGAAGATGTGGATACCGTGCTCGCGGCCAAGCCCGACATTTTCAATCACAACCTCGAAACCGTCGAACGCCTGCAAAAACCCGTCCGCGTGCAGGCCCGCTACGACCGTTCCCGCTCCGTGCTCCAGCACGCCAAGAGCCGCGGTTTCACGACCAAGACCGGCATCATGCTCGGCCTCGGCGAAGACCAGCACGAGATCGAGCAGACGCTCCGCGACATCGCGTCCGATAAAACCGACATCGTCACCATCGGCCAATACCTTCAACCCACGCCCAAGCACCTACCGATTTCACGTTGGGCGACACCGGAGGAATTTGTGCATTGGAAAGAGTTCGGCCTCAGCATCGGCATCGGCGTGATCGAAAGCGGCGCCCTCGTGCGCTCCAGTTACCACGCCGACGAACAGTCGAAAAAGTACACCGGTATCGAGCACCTGAATACGCAAAACGCCCTGACCGGCGCTTAAGCGGCCAGTGCTGCCTAAGCCGTAACGATGCAGTTGAGGGTGGAGCCCGTTGTCCCCAACGGGCTGGTTTGGCAGTAACTCCGATCAAGCCCGATGAGGACATCGGGCTCCACCTCCTACCTTCTGCACACCGCTCCACGCTGGAGGTCATGTTTCAACTGTATGAATACGGCCAAGCCGAACTAATGCATAGAAGCATACTTGGGCAATGACACTCACGCAAAGGCGCTGAGGCGCAAAGAGGACCAGGAAGAGGAACGGAAGTTATTTATATTGGTTCGGCAATCTGTGAGTATCTGCGTAATCTGCGGATGACCGGTATTCTTTCCATCTTGGCGCCTTTGCGTGAGATGGTTCTCCTTCGAGTCAATTCATCCGGAGATTACACAGATGGACGCAGATTTTGAACCAGGTCGCCGAAGCGCGAAGGATCAGAGGACCGGAATTGATAAAGCTGGTGCCGTTCCCCGGAAAATCGCACTTTAGCCAACACGCTGGCACCCACCAGTTGCTCCTTTATGAGTACCCTATCCCGTTTCATTCTGATCGCCGCTCTAGCCATCCCCGCCGTGACAACAACGCTCACCGCCTACGAAAACTTTAAGATCGCCGTCTATTCGCGCGCCTATGAAACCGCCAAGATGGCCGATCCCGTCTGGCTTGAGGAACGCTGGACGCGCATCTCGCAACAAGTCCACGTAGACAAAATCTACCTGGAAACGCATCGCGACACCTTGATCGTTGACGACGCCACGTTGGAAATGGCCAAGAAATTTTTCCTCGCGCACGGCGTACAGGTTGCGGGCGGGATCACGTTCACGATCGACGAACCGAATCGTTTTCAAACCTTCTGCTACTCCAATCCCGAACATCGCGCCAAGGCCAAACAGATCGCCGAACTCACCGCCCGTCATTTCGACGAGTTCATCCTCGACGACTTTTTCTTCACTTCGTGCAAATGCGATCTCTGCGTCAACGCCCGCGGTAACCGCTCGTGGACCGATTACCGTCTACAACTCATGACCGAAGCCGCCCGCGATCTCATCATCGGCCCGGCCAAGGCCGTCAACCCGCGCGTCAAAGTCGTGATCAAATACCCGAACTGGTATGACCATTTTCAGACGCTCGGCTTTAACCTAAAGGATGAGCCAATAATGTTCGACGGCATCCACACCGGCACCGAGACGCGCGACGCCGATGTTTCGGCCCAACATCTCCAGCCTTATCACGGTTACTCGATCGTTCGCTATTTCGAAAACATCTCACCCGGGCGTAACGGTGGCGGCTGGGTCGACACTTATGGCAGCAAATATATGGACCGCTACGCCGAGCAGCTTTGGCTAACGCTTTTTGCCAAGGCCCGCGAGCTCACCTTGTTTGATTTTCGTCTCGTAGACGATCCGCTGAAACCCGAACTACGCGCTCCCTGGCAAGGCAAAGGCACGAGCTTTGACTACGACGCGATGCTGGCCCCGTTCAAGCTCGCCGATGGCACGGTCGTGAAACCGTCCACCTACGCGCGCGCCGTCGGGGTGACCTGCGAAGCAGTTGATAAATTCATCGGCAAACTCGGCCGCCCGATCGGACTCAAAAGTTACAAGCCCTACCACTCTTCCGGCGAAGAGTTTCTCCAGAATTTCCTCGGCATGGCCGGAATTCCCATCGACCTCGTGCCGGAGTTTCCCGCCAACGAAGAAACTATTCTGCTCACAGCCCAGGCCGCCGAAGATTCCACCATCGTCGCCAAAATTGAAGCCCAGCTCCGCGCCAAGAAAAACGTCATCATTACCTCGGGCTTGTTAAAGCTTCTCCAAGACCGCGGCCTCAAACACATCGCCGATATCGAAGATTCCGGCCGTGTCGCAGCGGTTAAAAAATTCACCGTTGGCCAGCAGGTTTTCGACGGACAGAAAAGTATTCTCATTCCCGAGATCACTTACCGAACCAATGACTCGTGGGAACTCGTCTCCGCGATCGACGGCGACAACGGTTGGCCGCTCCTTCACGACGCCGACTACGCGGGCGGACATCTTTTTGTTCTAACCATTCCGGAAAACTTCTCCGATCTCTCCGAAATCCCTGCGCCCGTTCTCTCAGCCGTCCGAAAAGTTGTCACGGCAAAGTTGCCCGTGCAGCTGGTGGCACCCGGCAAGGTCAGCCTCTTCCTCTACGACAATGATACCTTCATCGTGGAGTCCTTCCTTGATGAGCCGGTGAACGTCCAAGTGGCCGTCGGCCTCGACCGCCCCGCCATCGAGGATTTGCTGAGCGGCGAAACCATCGTCGGCGAAATCCGCACTGCAGTCCTTCGTTGGGACGCCGCGCCCGTTCCTGAGAAACGGGTCATGTCGTTCTCGCTCGCACCGCATTCGTACCGCGTATTTCGCTTGAAATAAGCCCTAACGACAATGGTTCGGCGTTGGGCAGCCCCACGCGACGCGCTCCGCTTCGGCCGGTGACTGTGTTTAGCAGGCTAAGCCGTCACCGGCCGTTTTTTCGTGTCTTCCTCGTTCGCTCACGACAGTTTGTTGCCATGAAAACCCGCCAAGAGATCGTCGAGAACTGGCTCCCGCGGTACACCGGCGTGCCGTTGAAAGATTTTGGTGACTACATTCTGCTCACCAATTTTGACCATTACGTGAAGCTCTTCGCGCAGTGGCATCGCGTTCCAGTGCATGGCAAAGACCGCCCGATGATGAGCGCAACTGCTGGCCGGATCTCGATCATCAACTTCGGCATGGGCAGCGCCACGGCGGCCACGGTCATGGACTTGCTCAGCGCGATCAAACCCAAGGCCGTGCTTTTCCTCGGGAAATGCGGCGGCATCAAACATCGCGCCGAACTCGGCGACCTCATCCTTCCCATTGCAGCGATCCGCGGCGAAGGCACGAGCAACGATTATTTTCCGCCTGAGGTGCCAGCGCTGCCGGCGTTCGCGCTGCAAAAAGCAATTTCGACCACCATTCGCGATCACAAACGCGATTACTGGACCGGCACTGTTTACACGACCAACCGCCGCGTATGGGAACATGATAATCAGTTCAAAAAGTACCTGAAAAAAATCCGCGCCATGGCCGTCGACATGGAAACCGCCACGATTTTCATGTGCGGCTTTTTCAACGAAACGCCGACCGGCGCGCTCCTGCTCGTGAGCGACCAGCCGATGGTTCCCGAGGGCATCAAGACCGCCGAGAGCGACCACGCGATCGATGTGACTTTTGTGACCAGTCACCTAAAAATCGGCATCGATTCGCTCAAGCAACTCATCAATAAGGGCCTCACGGTCAAACATCTGAAGTTCTGATCCCAGCGCGCTCTGCTCCTCGCGAACCCGCTCCGATACCGCCCCGTCGACATGGATCCTCACTCACGGAAAACCGAACCATTATTAACCGCCATACCGCCGGTAAATCCCAGACAGAACTGCCATCCCCAACGGTCAAAGATGTATTATGCCTGGGTGGTATTCTTTCATTCGATCAACCTAGCAACACTCATACTGCTCCTGACGCAGCACTACGGCTGGGCGCTCGCGATTTTCTTCCTGCCCGCCCCTTGGTACATGATTCAGATTATGAAAGCCTCGGCTCGTGCGCTCGGGCCCGCGATCACACGTTTCGCAACGCAACGCCGCGAAGTATGGCTCACAATCGACGACGGACCCGATCCAGCAAGTACACCTAAAATTCTCGCCCAGCTCGAAGCCCGGGGCGCGCATGCCACATTTTTTCTCATCGGGAACAAAGTGCAACGTCACCCGGAACTCGTCGCCGAAATCCTCCGCCACGGCCACACCATCGGCAACCACACCCAGTCGCATCCTTGCAGTTGGTTCTGGATCGCCTCGGCAAAAAAGACTGCCGAAGAAATCGATACCTGCGCTCAAACGTTACGCGCCGCAGGTGCTGGCAACACCCCGCTCTTTCGTCCACCGGTCGGCCTGAAAAACCATGCACTCCATCAACAACTCGCCCAACGCAGCCTCGATCTTGTGCTGTGGAGCGCACGCGGTTTTGACGCTGTAACCCACAATCCGGCGAAAGTCCTTGCCCGCATCACCGCCGATCTTCAGCCCGGTGCCATCATCCTCATCCACGAAAAATCGTCGGTGACTGCCGGAGAAAAAGAACTGCTCCCCGCCCTGCTCGATCACCTCGCACGCGAGGACTACCGCAGCGTGATTCCACCCGCCGAGGCCTTACTGCGAGAGATTTAAGCCACATACCAGCAGGAGATTCTGGATGCTGGTTTTGGCTAAATTGCTGTATGGTTAACGCTACCGAAAGATTTCCGGTAACTCTTCAGCTTTTTTTTAGAATATGTAGTCAGCCGCACTTCATTCACCGAAGTGCGATTATCCTCCAGCTGTCTCCATGCTCTCCTCCTCTGTCAAAACCTGCGGCTCGTCCAAGACACAGGGGCCCCTTTGGGGTCGCCACGCCAACGACTGGCTGAAAATCCAAGAACCACAATCCCTCGCGCTCTACAACGTCGTGCTCAAAGCCCTCGCGCTCACCCGTGATTCAACGCTTCTCGACGTCGGTTGCGGTGCCGGGATGTTTTGTGAACTCGCCGCGTTAAGAGGCACCAGCGTGATGGGCCTCGATGCCAGCAGCAGCCTGATCGACCACGCCCGGCATCGCGCCCTGCGCTCAACATTTTTCGAAGGTGAAATGGAAGCCATGCCTTTCGTCGGACAGACTTTCGACGTCGTCACACTGCTCAATTCGCTCCAGCATGCCACCACGCCGCTCCAGGTACTCAGTGAAGCTCGGCGTGTTCTGCGGCCCGGTGGCCGTATCGCCATCGCCGCCTGGGCCCGGCCGGAAAAGTGCCATATAGCCGGCTACTTCCGCGCTCTTGACGAACTATTACCAGTCGCCACACCCAATACGCCTGCCGCCTTTGCCTTCTCCACCGAAGGGGCCATCGGCAAACTCGTATCTAAAGCAGGCTTCGCCAAACTCCTCGAAGCCCAGGCCCTCACAATTTGGGATTACCCCGACGAAGATACCGCCCTGCGTGGACTGCTCTCCTTCGGCACTGCCACCCAGGCGGTCGACTGCGCAGGCGAGGAACGCGTCCGCGAGGTCATCAGGAAATTTCTCAAACCCTATCGCCTGCCACGCGGCGGCTACCGTCTCGAAAACGCCTTCCGATACCTCATCGCTCAACGCGCCTGAGCCGAATCCCGGCCAGTCCGCAACGCGTTAACAGAGACAATAACGCTCGATCCCAGCATGAGCAACGCTGCCGCGACCGGATGTAACATCCCGGCCGCTGCCAGCGCCATGCCCGCAATATTGTAAGCTGAGGCAAACAGCAAATTCGTCCTGATGCTTTGCCTCGCCGCCCGGGCTAAAATAATCGCCCGCGGCAAAAACCGCAGATCGTCGCCCACAAAAACCGCCATCGACGAGGCTCGCGCCAAATCCGCGCCGCCACGCATCGCGATCGACCCTTGCGCCCCACTCATGGCGGCCGCGTCGTTGATCCCGTCGCCGACAAACAAGACCGTCCGACCCGAGCCCACCAGTTCCACGATCCGCTGATGCTTTTGCGCCGGACTCAAACCAGCGCGTACCGCGACCACCGTACCTAGAACTTCCGCCGCCCGCGGATCGCCGCTCAACACCTCGGTCTGGATTCCAAGCGCACGCAATCCGCCCAGCGTCTCGTCCAGCCCATCGCGCCAACGCTCCTCCAACTCCACCGTCGCAGCCAACTCCCCATCGACAAAAACATAAACCTCCTTCCCTGAAAAAGTGTCACGTAATACGTGACACTGCTCTTGGTCTCCCAAAGACGCCTCCCCCACCGCCACCACAGCGTACCTGCCGTCATCATCCAGCGCTACCTGCGCTTTCACGCCTTGCCCCGCCACGATCTGTCGCTCCGTCACCACCATGGTCTGCGGAAAAGTGTCACGTAATACGTGACACTTTTCCCGCAACGCCTGCGCTATTGGGTGCGCTAATCCGGCCTCGATCTCGGCCACTGCCGATTTTAGCCATGCTTCCCGGTCGTGAAAAGCTGGCTCGATTCTCCAGGTTTTAACCGAAAGTGCATCAGTCGACAGCGTACCCGTTTTGTCGATACAGAGTTGGTCGACCCGCGCCAGCACATCGAGAAAATCGCCCGTCCGCGTCACTAGTCCCAGCTTCGCCAGCCGCGCCAGCCCGCCCCATACTGCAACTGGTGTGGCCAAACCCATCGCACAGGGACAAGCAACCAGCAACACCGCCATCGCGTTGAACAACGCCCGGTCCCACGGGCCGTGCGTATACCACCAGGTAAACGTGGCAACGCTAACACCAACCACCAGCGGTAAAAACCACGCCATCAATCGATCCGCCTGCTGCTGCAAACGTGAAGGCGCCAGCCGTGCTTTGCCGACCACATCGAGGATCGCATCCAGCTTTCGCACTCCACCCGACGCACCAATATCAAACGAGCCATCGACCGAAAAAGTCCCGGCTAGCACACGATCACCCGGCCCGCGCGGCTCTGGCCGCCATTCGCCCGTCATCGAGGTTTCCTGCACGTAACCGCGCCCAGAAAGAATTTCTCCATCGACGGAAATCGCACCACCCGGAGCCACCCGCACCCGCGCACCGGCAGCCAGCTCGGAGATCCGGCAGCGCTTAACCGAACCATCCGCCTGTACTACCTCGCACCATTCGAATTTTTCGCGAGTATCATCCACCGCCCGCAACGCCGCCACCCGGCTGCGCGCACCCAACATTTTCCCCACGGTATGCACCACGATCAGGATGGCCACGACTTCATAGTAGACCGAGCCGGCCTTGGTAAACGTACTCACCAACGATCCGAAAAGCGCTCCCAGCAACGTTATCAAAAAAAGCAGGTCGATGCCAATTTCCCGCTCACGTACTGACGCCCAAGCTGACCGAACCAGATCGCCGCCCAGAAAGACCAGCGCCCCCAATGCCGATAGAATCAAGATGCCATGCACAACCACGTAAGCCAAACCATCGATCTCCGACAAGTTGACCGACAGACTGAACACCATGGCCTGTCCCGCCACCGTCGCCCCCGCGCCAATCCGCAACCAACCACGATCCACCAATCGCTGATCCGCCTGCAAGCCAGGCTCACGACTCGGCCCATTCACATCCGTTTGCATGGGGGGGATCGAATCTGCAACGCGGTTTTCAGACACGGCGGGCTCGAAGGAGTTGTTGAAGAAAGCTCCGGTCTGCGGTGTCTTTTTCGCGCGGGCTTTGCTTCATCTTGAGCATGAGTTCGGCACCGGCAAAACGAATGGGCACACCTTCAATGACCTCGGTTTCGATCCCGCTCACGGCATCTTCGTAACGTAGGCCACAGGCTTCGGTCATAAGATCCACGGTGATGTCATCATTCACCCGAACCACAACCCATTGGGCGATGTCTTCGTCACCCAGTTCGCGAATGGCGTGGTCCGGCAATATATCGAGCGCTTGTTTAACAAGAGCCTGGTTCGCGAGATCTCGCGCAATCAGCAGATCGATATCTTCCGTGGCACGCACGAAACCAAGCCGATTGATGGCAAAACCACCGACAACAACGTAAGCAACCTCCAGCCGGTTGAGTTCGCGCGCGAGCGAAACTAGATCCGCATCTGTAGGGACGCGGGTTACTTCCCGCTGCGGTTCAAGTTCGCCGTCCATGTCGTGCAAGCTTCGTTGGTCGCAAACCGGTAAACACCCTTCGGCTGACCGCGACCTTTCGCGAGTTGAGCCGCCGTGCGTTGAAGTCGGGCAAAACGCTGCCACGGGGTTTTATTCAACTGGCCAAGAACTTTGATCTCGGGTGTTTCCACAGGGGTAAAATGCGCGCTCACCGGATTGCGTCAAGCGCCGCCAAGGACACAGCCGAAAGGCCCCCTGAGCTACTCCACCACTTCAAACCAGAACGGTGCGAACACTTCGCGGCCGCCCAAAATCACCTGAGACCAGATCACGTAGCGGCCAGCACGCGGGATCGTGAGTTTGAACGTGAGCCGCGGCCGATGTGAATCGAGCGGACGCGTCAGGTCGATTTCGTTTGGGTGCAGATGCGCGTAACCACTGCGCGCAGCATCGAAGGCAACCAGATGAGCGAACGCGCCCATCACGGGTTGCAGCGTGACAGGCCCGCCGTCACGACGGCTGACGATAAACGTCAGATCAATCATGCGCCCGGCCTTCCACGGTTCCACCGTCGTCTGCAATTCAAACGTGTAACCGTTTTCTTCATACGTTCGGTTATTGGCAATCGGAACAGTTTCCATTCCCTCGCTCGATAACGCATCTACTTTCAGATCTGCACTCGCGTACAAACCACGCGCCGTCGCCGCCGGAGTGAAATCGGCAAAGATGCGATAGAGCCCGGTCCGTCGCGGGGTGAAAACAAACTCCCACTCGCCCGCGTTTTTTCCAGGTTGTGGATGTAGGTGTTGATAGTCGCTCAGAGCCGGATCGATCACGAGCAAGTGAAGTTTTTGCGTGTGTACCACCAGCAAATCGTCCGGTGTGATCGGCTTGCCGCTCGCGGTTTTCAACACCGCGATCACGCGCACTTCGCGTCCCACCGAAGCAGTCTCAGCGCTCACGAGTGTCATCGTCACCGGCGAACGCACCGCAATCACGGGCATGAATTGCGGATTGGCTGGATCGCAAAACTCCACACTACTGCCTCCTGGCCGAAAATCCATGTGGCTCAAATTCGTACCCGTCGGCAAAAGCCGAACCGTAGAATAGAGGATAATAGCGACCACCGTTATCCATGCGACATGGACCAAACGCCGTCGCTTTGACTCCAGCATACTCATGGCCTTTTCAGCTTCTGCACGAACTCCTGCACATCCCACGTGCTGCCATCGGCACGGTGAATAATGCGCCCCGTTTCATCGATGAGCAGCGTCGTCGCAGTGTGATTGAGGATGTTACCTTTAAACTCTTTCAACACTCCAAACTGCGCGAGCAAACTGCGAATCGCCGCTTCTGGTCCGGTGAGAAACGAATAGTTTCCCGTGTCGATTGCGCGCAACAACGCGTATTCCTTGAGCACGCCAGGAGTATCGTAGACTGGATCGAGCGAGATCGACACGAGTTGCAGATTCGCGACGCCCGCCTCACGCGCCAGCCCTTGCACTTGCTGAAAACGCGCCACCGCCGCGGGACACATCTTCGCCACCTGACAGCGCGTGAAGATAAAATTCAGCATGACCTGTTTCCCTCGAAACTTTTCGCTCATCACCACACGCCCCTCTTGGTCGTACAGCGCAAACTCCGGCACCGTTTCACCCACTTCGCGATAGGCGCGGTTGCCTCGGATAACGGTATCTTGCGCCAACGCTTTGGCCGAATTCTCGATCGGAGCCTCGTCAACCGGATCTGCTGGCCAGATTCGCTCCAGCTTGAACTCGCCATTACTGGTTGAAACAAGTTCGGCTCGGATGCGATTCCCTGGTCGCGCAATCGCCAGGTCCCCCGCCGAGACGTCGAAATCCATCGCCATGGCTGGCATGAAACCAACGATCTCATCGTGGCGCACTCGCAAGGTTTTTGCCGCCGCATCGACCGCAATGATTTCGCCCGTCAACGGATAACGTTTCTCGGCCGATTTGAGATCTTCCGGCATGGTTGCCGTTTTCTCCTTCGAACAACCTCCAAAGCCGAGAGCCAAAAGCCCAATCAAAGAGCACAAAACAATAGCCTGACGCCCTAACAGCAACGGACTCGTCGGTGCCGACATGGAATTAGTTTTCATACGAAATACGCGAGGGATTTGCGGATCGTACGTTAACCGCTTGGTTTCGCAACCCATGCCCCAAGGTTCTACGTTGCTCCGCGCTCCCACTTACAAACCCAGCCTCGCCTGGTTTACCGCACTGGGCAGCGCGTGGGTTTTTGTCTTGGTCGCCATGGGTGCATTTACGACGAGCATCGGCGCAGGCATGATTTTCCCCGATTGGCCGCTGTCCAATGGTTCGCTCAACCCCGATGGCTGGCTGAGCGACCTCGCCATGTTCGCCGAACATTCGCACCGCCTGAGCGCAGGCGTGATGAGCGCAATCACCATCATGATCGCGGTGTGGCTCTGGCGGACCGAATCGCGCAGCTGGCTGCGCCGCCTCGCATACGTCGCCGTAATCCTGATTTTTGTGCAAGCGTTGGTGGGCGGTTTGCGCGTCCTGCTCGAGCACCAGCGGGTAAACATGATCGAGACCAGCGTCGGCCGCCTCTTCGCCATGCTGCACGCCTGCCTCGCACAGATCTTCGTCTGCACGCTGGCCGCAATCGCCGCCGCCTGTTCACGCCCCTGGCTAAAACCACAACTAACCGCCAATTACCAAGCGTCTCCCGGCTTGCGCCGTCTCGGAGTCGTTTGTTGTGCGCTGATCGTAACTCAGCTCGGGATCGCAGCCGTGATGCGCCATAGTTTCGCCGGGCTGGCCATCCCAACATTTCCGCAAAGCACGGCCGATGGCGGCTGGCTGCCGCTAACGTGGGATTTTCGCGTAGGCATCCATTTTTCCCATCGGATCATGGCCTTGATTCTCACGGCCGCGATCATGATGTTTGCAACTAAACTACTTGGTACCGCCAAAATAGCCCGTGTCTTGAAGGTCGGCTCACTCAGTCTGCTCGGCCTTCTCGCGCTGCAAGTTTACCTTGGCGCCGTGGTCGTTTGGTCCGGGCGAAAACCCGAACTCACCACCGCCCATGTCATCGTTGGCGCGATAATTCTTACCACCACTTTTCTGATCACGTGGTTTCTCCATCGCGACGCGATCGAATCCAGTACTTCAACCCAAGCGAGCCCGCAGCCCCGTCGCACGTCACGCGAACTCAGCCACGCATGAACCCCACCGCAACAATCTCAGCTTCGTCGACGCTTCCCGCTTCTGCGGCCAAAGCACGACTTGGCGACTATCTCGAACTCACGAAACCTCGGCTGAGCCTTCTTTCAGTGATTACCGCAGTCGTCGGCTATTTCGCTGCTCGTGGTGCCTGGGAACCGTCGATTTTCATCCCGATGCTCATCGGTACTTCGCTCGCGGCTGGGGGTGTCGCAGCGCCTAAACCAATGGATGGAGAGCGACACCGACGCGTTGATGAAACGTACCGCAGATCGCCCCATCCCTTCAGGCCGCGTCACGTCAGGTTCGGCGTTTGTGCTCGGCTGGGCTCTCTGTTCGGTGGCACTCGCACTCCTCTTTGCCAAGGTCAATGGCCTCGCGGCGTTCTTCGCCCTCGCAACAATCGTCTCCTACCTCGCGCTCTATACGCCCGCCAAACGCTGGTCGCGCTGGTCCACCGAGATCGGTGCCATAGCCGGTGCTTTCCCTCCACTGATTGGTTGGGCAGCAGCCGATCTGCGCAACGCTTCGCTCGGATGGATTATGTTTGGTGTCCTTTTCTTCTGGCAGATCCCGCACTTCATGGCGATCGCGTGGACCTACCGTAAGGATTACGATGCGGTGCATTTCCCAATGCTCGCGGTGCGCGATGTGAGCGGCGCTAAAGTCGCGCTCTGGTCGTTGATTGCCACGATCGCCTTGGTCGCCGTGAGCGCATCGCCGACCGCCATCGGGTTGACGAGCTTCTATTATCTAGGCGCTACGCTTGCGCTCGGCGGTTGGTTCATCGCGCGAGCGGTCGCATTTCTACGAACATCACCGCGCGAGACCACAGCCCGACGTCTCTTTTTTGCCTCAATCATCTGGTTACCGCTACAACTCGCCACGCTGGTAGCCGACCGTTTTCTACTCGCGCCATGACGGTCCAGGACTTTCCGGCTCTCAACGCCAGCCTCAACGCCACCTCGGCGTTCCTGATGCTGGCAGGCTTCCTTTTAATCAAAACGAAGCGCATCGCTGCCCACCGCGCCTGCATGCTTAGCGCGGTAATCGTCTCGGCAGCCTTTCTCGTCTGCTACGTAATCTACCACGTACAAAAACCCGAACCCACCCGCTTCGGCGGCACCGGCTCGATCCGCAGTGTGTATTACGCGATACTGATTTCGCACATCCTGCTTGCGATGGCAGTCGTACCGCTCGTGCTGCGCACGGTCACGCTAGCCCTAAAAGGCCGCATCGAACAACACCGCGCGTGGGCCCGCTGGACGTTCCCGATTTGGACCTACGTATCGGTTACCGGCGTGCTGGTCTATTTCTTCCTCTACCGCTGGTGGCCCGCAGCCTGAGCTCTGAAAGGCGATAACGTACGCTCACGTACGTCCGGCAGCTCAACAGTTAATCTAATGGCCGCCTTTAGTTCTTGAAATACCACGCACTCTGAAACTCCTTACGTGTTACCTTCATTTCCCGGCCGACCGGCTTTCCCGCCCCCTTTCAACTCCATGCGTTTGCCTGCCCCCTCCCGTATTGCCTTTCGACAGCTGGCGGCACTTTCCCTCGCCAGCCTGGCATCGTTCCTCGGCGGTTGGTCGTGGATCGAGGGCCCGCAATCCACTTTCGACACCCAGGGACCGGTCGCGAAATCCCAGCTCGACGTCTTCTACACCACCGTCTGGGTAACCGGCATCATCTTCGTGGTGGTCGCGGGCGTACTCACTTATGCCACCCTAAAATTCCGAGCGCGCAACGAATCCGACGCCCATGCCGAACCACCCGCTCAGAGCCATGGTAATCCCTTCATTGAGCTCGGCCTGATCGCTGCGTCCGTTTTCGCACTCGTCATCATCGCCGTGCCGACCCTGCGTGCGATCTGGTACACCTACGATGTACCCGAAGCCGAAAAAGCCAACGCCTACGAGGTCAACGCCACCGGCCTCCAATGGTGGTTCCGCTTCGATTACCCCAGCGAAGGCCTCGACAACTCCGGCCATCTTGTCACCGGTAACGAACTGGTCATTCCCGCCAATCGTCCTGTTCGCATCAACCTCCGCACCGCCGACGTCATCCACAGTTTCTGGGTGCCAAAACTCGCCGGCAAAGTCGACATGTTGCCGAATCGTGGCAACCACCTCTGGCTGCAGGCCGACCAACCCGGTTACTTCTGGGGCCAGTGCGCCGAGTTCTGCGGCGAAGACCATGCGGTCATGCGCTTCCGCGTGATCGCCCTCGAAGCCAAGGATTTCGCCGAATGGGTCGCGCAACAGAAACAACCGGCCCGAACCGTCGCCACGAATCTCACTGCCGAACCACTCCGTATCCAACCCGCCAGCCTTACCTTCAAACGCAACGCCCCCGGCTGGAGCCAGGAGTTCGACCTCAACCCGCTCGAAAACTGGAAACAAAAACAATTTCCCGAGAAGGACGAGAATCCGGCGCTCATCGCCCATGGCCGAAAACTCTTCCAGGAAAAATCCTGCATCAGCTGCCACACGGTCCGTGGACACGAAGGAGTTGGCACCACTGCGCCCGACCTCACCCATGTCGGTGCCCGCACCACCATCGCCGGCGGCCTCCTCGAAAACAACGAGGCCAATCTCCGCCGCTGGATCATCGACCCGAACAATGTGAAACCCGGAAACAAGATGTACGTTGGCGTGCCGCTAGGCGCCTCCGTCATGCCCGGCTACATGCTACGCGACGCGAAAACCGGCCATCTGACGCCCAACATCAAAATCGACAACTCCGAGGGTGCCGCCCTCGCCGCCTACTTGCTCAGCCTGAAGTAAACCCATTTTTCCAGCCACCATCGTAGCCCGTTCATGGATACAATCGCCCCCGCCAGTCTGCCCACCCACGAAGCGCCCGCCGCCGAAAAACGCCCGTGGATTTTCACCCGGCCCACCGCAAAAACCGGCCTCATCAGCTGGCTGACCACGGTGGATCACAAGCGCGTGGGCCTGATGTACGGTTTTTCCGCGCTCTTCTTTTTTCTCGTCGGTGGTTTCGAGGCGCTGCTCATCCGCATCCAGCTCGCGGTGCCGAACAACACCTTTCTCCAGCACCAAACCTACAACGAGCTCTTCACGATGCACGCGACGACGATGATCTTCCTCGCCGTCATGCCGCTCTCGGCCGCGTTTTTCAATTACATCATGCCGCTCCAGATCGGTGCACGCGACGTGGCCTTCCCGCGACTCAACGGTTTTGCCTTCTGGGTTTTTCTCGCCGGTGCCATCATACTCAATGTCGGTTGGTTCATCAAAGCCGGTTCTCCCGACATCGGCTGGTTCGGCTATGCTCCGCTCACGTCCAAGGCCTATTCCAGCCAGTTTGCTGGTGATATCTCGACCGACCTCTGGGTCATGGGACTTCAGATCCTCGGCGTTTCCTCGGTCGTCGGTTCACTCAACTTCATCGTAACCATCATCAATCTTCGCGCGCCCGGCATGACGATGATGCGCCTGCCGGTTTTCACCTGGATGACGTTGATCACCGCATTTCTGATCATCCTTTCGTTTCCCGCCATCACCATCGCGCTCGTCGAGCTTATGATGGACCGCAATTTCGACACTGGATTTTTTGAAATCTCCAAAGGCGGCCTGCCCATCCTCTGGCAACATCTCTTCTGGGTCTTCGGCCATCCCGAGGTGTACATCCTGATCCTGCCGGCCATGGGCATCATCTCAGAAATCCTGCCAACGTTTTCGCGCAAGCCGCTCTTTGGTTATCCCATCGTCGTTTTCTCTGGCGCCTGTATCGGCTTCCTCGGCTTCGGCGTCTGGAGCCATCACATGTTCACGACGGGCATGGGTGCCGTCGCCACCGCAGCGTTTTCCCTCGCCACCATGGCCATCGCGGTTCCGACCGGGGTAAAGATTTTCAATTGGATCGGTACTCTCTGGGGCGGCCACTTAAAAATGACCACTCCCATGATGTTCGCCCTAGGCTTTATCTGGATGTTCATGATGGGCGGTTTCTCCGGCGTCATGCACGCCGCCGCACCGGCCGATGCCCAACAACAAGACAGCTATTTCGTCGTCGCCCACTTCCATTATGTACTAATCGGTGGTTCGGTTTTCGCTTTGCTCGCGGGCATCCATTACTGGTTCCCGCTCATCTTTGGGCGCACGGTTTCCGAATTCTGGGGCAAGCTCTCGTTCTGGGTCATCTTCGTAGGCTTCAATACCACGTTTTTCCCCATGCACTTCCTTGGCCTCAACGGCATGCCACGCCGCACTGCGGTGTACGACGGTAACATGGGGTGGAACTCGCCCAACTTCATCGCCACCATCGGCGCGTTCATCCTCGGCATCGGTATCGCCATCTACTTCGTCACGATGGTCTACACTCTCTTCAAAGGCCCAAAAGCCGCTCGCGATCCGTGGGACGGACGCACACTCGAATGGGCACTCCCGAATCCACCGCCTGAATACAATTTCGCTGTCACGCCCTCCGTCCACGCCCGTGACGCCTTTTGGTACGAGAAACATCACCGCGACGAGATCGCCAGGGAAAAGATTCAGCACGCCCGCTCCGAATCCGAACACGGCGGCATCCACATGCCCAGCCAATCATGGTTCCCACTCCTCACCGCGATCGGCATGCTCGTCGGTAGCCTCTTCTTGGCAAACCACAACTACCTCGGTGCGATCAGCGGCGGCGGGCTCACGATACTCGGCGCCTACCTCTGGTCCCCGAAGGCCCAGGCGGCTACCACCTGCACGCCGAACCTGACGCCAACGGCAAAAACCCCTACGCCAAGCACTGAGCTCCCCCTCATCTTTCTCTTTCCTCTTTCTCTTTATCTTTCTCCTTCTTCTTCTCCGCCAATTCCGCCGACACCAACCCCATCGATCGGGATAAAGACTAAAGATTAAGAGAAAGAATAAAGATCAGAACGAACCCACCTCTATCACTTACCCCTTACTTATCACTCACGAATGAGCCACGCCGCAACCATCGACCATCACCACGACGTGACCACGTCGACAGGAATTCCCAACAAGAAACTTTTCATGTGGGCGTTTCTTGCCTCGGACTGCATGTTTTTCGGCGCGCTCATCTCGACGCACCTGATCTACCGCCTGCACCCGCCGCCCGGCTCGCCCGACGTCAGCAAGATTTTCAGCATCGAGCTCACGTCGTTCTCGACGTTCATCCTGCTCATGTCGTCGCTCCTCATGGCCCTCGCCGTGAACTCCCTGCAAAAGGGCCATGTGCGCAGCACGCGCCACAATCTGCTCGGTACGATTTTCTTCGGCCTGATTTTCCTCGGCTGCCAAGTGTACGAGTTTAACCACTTCGTTCACGAAAAAGGACTGACACTTTCCAACAGCATTTTCGGATCAACTTTCTACACGCTCACCGGCACCCACGGCTGCCACGTGGCGATCGGCGTGCTCTGGCTGGTTCTCATGTACATCCGTTCGTTTAAACCCGCCGACCCGAGCCGCTCGTGGCTGGCGCGCGCCATCGCACATTTTGTGGTATTCACAATCACCACGGTCGCCGGCACGGCCGCAGTGCTCGGACTCGTTCACACGATCCAGTCACATGAATCTTTGAGCGTCTTCATCGACCACCACCTGCTTGCGACCAGCACAACCGTGATCGGGCTCGCCCTTCTCACTTGGTTCGGTTTTTCACGCAAACCCGTCGATTTCGGCGAAGCGAATGCCATCGATGTCGAATCGATGGGACTCTACTGGCACTTTGTCGATATCGTTTGGATTGTCATTTTCACGGTCGTTTACCTGCTCGAATACCTCTGATGTCACTCACCATGGATGCCAAAATCGCCACGCCGACCACCCACGCCGGCCACACCCAGAGTAAGTTCCATACGTTCGTCCAGATCGCGATGGTGCTCTCGGTCATCACCGGCGTCGAAATCGTGATCATCTACCTACCGATTGGGAAATGGCTCGTCGTCTCCTCGCTCGTCGTACTCTCGACCGTAAAGTTTCTCCTCGTGATTTTCTACTTCATGCATCTGAAGTGGGATAAGGTTTTTTGCACGATTCTGTTTTTCATTGGCTTGGTTCTCGCACTTGGAACGGTCGCCGCGCTCCTCGCTCTCTTCGGGGCCGAAGCCAGCGCTCCGCTGACCAGCCAGATTTTACACCATAGCGCACCGGTGATAGTTTAGCCTATGATCGACTGGCGCCACTGGCACAATGAACCGCATCTGATCGGCGGGCTCATTCTGTTCGGATGGTTTTACGCCATCGTTACCGGTCCGCTGCGCGCCAGTCTCGCCCCCGGACAACCTTATCCGCGCGCTCATGCTCTGCGTTTCTACGCGGTTCTCGTCGCTTTCTATCTGGCTGTCGGTTCCCCCCTTGATCAGGCGGGCGAACGCTTCCTCCTGAGCGCACACATGATCCAGCACCAACTGCTGATCTACGTTTCTGCAGTGCTCTTTCTTCTCGGTCTGCCAGTCTGGCTCGTGCAGCCAATCACGCGACAGGCCTTCCTTCGCCCGGCGCTTCGCCTGCTCACCCACCCGGTCATCTGCGGACTCGTCTACGCGATCACGCTCTCCGTCTGGCACGCGCCCGCTCTCTACGATTTGGCTCTCCGCGACAAAAACATCCACATAATCGAGCATCTGATGTTTTTCGGCGCTGCCTTGTTCTACTGGTGGCCAATCCTCAGTCCCTCGCCCGAGTATCCACCACGTGGTTACGCCAGCCAAATTCTTTATCTTCTAGCCGTAACCATTGGCATGACACCACTTTTTGCCTTCATCGCATTTTCGGAAAACGTGCTCTACCCGACCTACGAATACGCACCACGCTTGTTCGAAAAATTCGGTCCGATGGAAGATCAACTTCTCGGTGCCGCGATCATGAAACTCGGCAGCATCGGCGTTTCTCTCCTCGTGATCGCCATCGCCTTCTATCGCTGGAGCAGAAGAACGGAAAACGGCGAAGGCCGTGCGTTCACTTCCCCTGCGTACCCCAACGGCGGTGGAGAAAGCGTTCCCACGGCGAGAACATGATTTTGTCCGCGAGCAGTCCGATCACCACGATGATGAACATCACGCCTATGACCTGTTCCATCGCGTTGAGTTCGCGACCGTAGTGCAGCAGGTGCCCGAGACCGAAACCACTCAATATCGTCACATAAATTTCCGCCGCCATAAGCGAACGCCAGGCAAAGGCCCAGCCTTGCTTCATGCCGCCCACGATGAACGGCAGCGAGGCAGGCAACATGACTTTGACCCATGTGTGTAACCCACGCGAACCCATCGTACGTGCCGCACGAGCGTAGATGGGCGGAATGCTTCGCACGCCATTATCGGTTGCGATGATCATCGACCAGAGCGTGCCCATCACCACGACGAAAAACATCGCCGTCTCCGTCTGCCCAAACCAGATGAGCGCCAGCGGCACCCAGCACACGCTGGGGAGCGTCTGTAAACCGAGTGCGAGCAGACCAAGCGTATCTTGCCAGACCTTGAAGCGCGCGGTGAGCAGCCCAATCGGAAGTCCAAGCACGATGCCAAAGGTGTAACCGAGCACGAGTCGCTTGAGCGTGACGATTGCAGCATCGTATAACGTGCCATCCCGAACCGCCCCCAAGAGGTATTCGCTCACGGTCAACGGCGACGGCACCAGCACGGGCGACCAGATGTTGAGACGAACCAGGATTTCCCAGATGATTAGGAGCGTGGCAAAAAAAGCCGCCGCAGAGAGAAAACGTTTCATTCGGCCACCTCCGTATCCGATTTCATATGACCTTTGAGCGCCTTCGTAATCTCTGACGCGTGTTCGGCCAGATCCACACTGTTGATGTCGCGCGGGCGCGGCAGTGTAATTTTAAACTGTTCCTGAATTCGGCCAGGATGCGGAGAAAACAATACCACCCGATCGCCGAGGCAGACCGCTTCGCGCACGTTGTGGGTGACGAAGACAATCGTCTTCTGACGCTGCTGCTGAATGCGCTGGAGATCGCCGTAGAGCTGTTCGCGCGTGAGCGCGTCGAGCGCAGCAAACGGCTCGTCCATTAGCAGTACGCGCGGGTTCGGCGCAAGTGCGCGAGCGAGCGCGACGCGTTGCTTCATGCCACCGGAAAGTTCGTGGATGTTGGCGCGCATGAACTTTTCAAGACCCACCAGCTTGAGGTAAAAATGCGCAACCTCGCGGCGCTCGGGATTCGTCAGGCCGGGCTTGAGCTTGAGGCCGAACATCACGTTATCGATCACATCGAGCCAGGGGAATAGCGCCGATTCCTGAAACATCACCATGCGATCGCGGCCAGGACCGTCGATCAGTTTACCATCGGTAAAAATCGTTCCCTCGTCGGCGGAATCGAGGCCGGCGACAATATTGAGCAACGTGCTTTTGCCACAACCGCTGGGGCCGAGCAGGCAGACAAACTCACCCTCGGCGATGTCGAGCGACACGCGGTCCAGCGCATGCACTTCGGTGCCTCGCGTGCGAAAGCGTTTCGTGATCGCGTTTACCGAAAGTTTCGACGGCGCGACGTTGGCGAGTTCCGTTTGTACGGTCATTGCGGTATGTTAATGAAACGGGTGAGTTCAACTTCACCACGGATGAAACCAAGCTGACGTGCATCAGCCACGAGACTCGCAATGGAATCGAGCGTGATTTCCGAGGTAAACGTGAGGCGCTGCCAGGCGGCGACGACGAGTTCGAGTTTGATTTCGCGCTTCACGTCATCGCTTAGCCCGCGCTGCACGAGCGCCTGCGCTTCGGCCGGATGCGCGTTGACCCAGTCGGTGAGCTCACGGTGAGCTTTCGCGAATTTTTTCACCAGCTCGGGCTGGTTTTTCAACAACTTCACGCTAGAGACAAGAATCGTGGTCACGGCGTCTTTCTGCTCAAGGTAGACTTTGCCGCCCGCCTCGCGTTCGATGCGCGACACCCAGGGCTCGACGGTCCACACCGCGTCGATCTTGCCCTGCTGAAAAAGCGAAAGCTGGTCGGGATTAGCCGTGGGCAGCACGGAAACTTCGCCACCCATCTGCGTGATCTTGAAACCCTGCTTTTGCAGCCAGACACGCGCGGCGACGTCCTGCGTGTTGCCGAGTTGCGGTGTAGCAAGTTTTTTGCCTTTGAAATCAGCCGGTTTTTCGATGCCTGAACCAGGCCGTACCAACAAGGCGGCGCCGCCGCGGGCCGCACCGGCGATCACGCGAATCTCTTCGCCTTTGGAACGAATGTACGCGTTGAGAGATGGGTTCGGCCCGACGTAGGTCAGATCTATCGAACCAGCAAATATCGCCTCCATGGCGCTCGGGCCGGCGTTGTACGCATACCATTGAATTTCGATGTCGGGGCCCAGGCGTTCCTCGAACCAGCCTTTTTGCTGGGACGTGAGCGTCTTGCCGATCACGCCCTGAGCGTGAGTGACATTCGGAAAATAGCCGACGCGGAGAACGGTCTTGGCGGCAAGCGGTGCCACCAACGCACTTAAGAGTAAGAAGAATAGGGAGATTTTTTTCATATGCCCTCGCGATAGAGAAATTCGCCCAGGCCTGTCTCCGGATGTGTGCTCGAAGACGAAACTTTGGCGCTGGCGTTAGTTTTGGAACCGGCTTTGACAACGCGCGACTTGGCGCGGGGTTTCGTGGCAAAAGGGAGATCGATGTTGCTGTTTCGCATTTTCCGCAACGTGACCTCGACAACGTCCGCCAGCGTGTAGCGATCCACGACATTCGCGATCGCGTTGCGCACATCGAGCATGAGCATGCGCAGTCCGCAATGCGCCTCGTCGGGACAGGAACAGCGTTCGTACGCGGTCTGGCTCACGCAGCCGATGGGCGCAATCGGACCATCGAGAAAGCGCACGACCTGACCGGCAAAAATCTGCTTGGCGGGACGCGCCAGCCGGTAGCCACCGTATTTCCCGCGCACGCTTTCGAGGAAACCGCCCTGTTTCAACGCGAGCAGGATTTGCTCGAGGAATTTCACCGGAATCTTCTCGCTCTGCGCCAGCTCGCTTAACTGCACCAGATCGCGGCCGAGCTCACGGGCAATGCTCAGGTCAATCATGGCCCGCAGGCCGTATTCGCCGCGTTTGGAAAGATTCATAGAGAAGGGATAATCCTAGCTGAGCAGTGGGGTTAAAACACTCCGCCTGATCTCGGCCGAGGCAAGCGGGAATTCCAATAGTCGGCAAATCGTCACAGCCTCCAAGTTCATCGCAAATCGCGATGCTATAGCGCGTCAACTCGCAGTCGTCTTCGCGCTAACGTGAGCGCCCGAAATTCAGGCCCATAGCGCCCTCCCTATCTCATTCTGCATTTTCTTTGCTCACTTTTCTTCGGGCTAATCGCGAACGCACGGAAGAGCGGAAACGCGGAGCGGATTTACGAACCAGCGCTAAGCGCTATTCGAAATAACATACGCTTCTTGGCTTGCGACGCCAACTACTCGATATACTCCTAGCCCAACACAGTTAGGCCGGAGTTCGAAAATCACTCGTTATGAATACAAACGGCAAACATCCTGCACCTCTCGCGCTCAGAAGAAGACGTTTTATTATTCGATTCGGGGTGATTGGCTGGGGACTCACCACCGCCGTTTTATTTACGGCTTGGACGGCTTACTCGAAGGAAAACGTCCGCACTCTCGATCTCGTCCTCCCGTTCATTCTTTTTCCGATTGGTGGCATCGCGTGGGGTTACTTCATGTGGGCATTTCTTATGTGGAGGCATAACCGTAACTAATCGGCACGCTCTAAGTAAAAAAGCGCGCGGCACCGTTTTGGTACCGCGCGCTTGGGAAAACTAGTCTGTATGAACGAGCCTTAGGCCGTCGGGGCGAGCAGGCTTTCGATCGAATCGCTCTCGGTGTTGAGGTCGGCAAAGAGCCACGTCGAGAGGTAGCGTTCGCTGCTCGATGGGATGATCACGACGATCTGCTTGCCTTTGTTCTCGGGACGCTGGGCGAGTTGCAACGCTGCCCAGACTGCCGCACCGCTGGAGATACCGATCGGCACGCCGTCAAGCGTGTTGACCTGTTTAGAGATAGGGCCTGAGTCGGTTTCCTTCACGCGGATGATCTCATCGATCACCTTCGTGTTGAGCACGGGCGGCACGAAGCCGGCACCGATGCCTTGTAACTTGTGCGGGCCAGGCGCGCCGCCAGAAAGCACGGGCGAGGCGTCGGGTTCGACGGCGACAATCTTGATGCCGGGCTTGCGGGCCTTGAGCACTTCACCGATGCCGGTGATGGTGCCGCCGGTGCCGACGCCGGAGACGATGAAGTCAACTTTGCCGTCGGTGTCTTTCCAGATTTCTTCTGCGGTGGTCTGGCGATGAATAGCGGGATTGGCTGGGTTGGCAAACTGCTGGAGGACGACGCTGTTCGGGATCTGCTTTTGCAGTTCCTCGGCTTTGGCGATGGCGCCTTTCATGCCCTTCGGTCCTTCGGTGAGGATCAATTTGGCACCGAGAATTTTGAGCAGCTTACGACGCTCGACCGACATCGTCTCGGGCATGGTGAGGATAAGCTTGAGGCCCTTCGCGGCGGCGACGAAGGCGAGTGCGATGCCTGTATTACCACTCGTCGGCTCGATGAGCACGGTGTCCTTGGTGATTTTGCCGGACTTCAGAGCGTCTTCGATCATCGCGTATCCGATGCGATCTTTCACGCTCGAGAGCGGATTAAAGAACTCCAGTTTGAGGAGGATTTCGGCTTGGGCGTTGTGCTGAGCCGCGGTCCGATTGAGGCGCACGAGAGGCGTGTTGCCGATTGTTTCTGTGATGTCGTTATATATTTTAGCCATGTTGACTTTGGGTTGAGTGAGTTTTCGGGGAATCAGATCGCGTAGTCGTGCTGGAACGTGTGGCTCGGCCTCAAGCGCAACAGCACCAAATCGTTAAGCTTAATGTTCAATTCGGCAAGTTCGGTTCGGGAAATTTCCGCCTCCACCGTCTCGCGCGTATGCAAAAGCTCAAGCGTCAGCGAAGTCTGCGAACCAGCTGTGTGTACGTGGCGGAAAACCGCCGGAACGCCCAGCGTACCAGGCTCGTGTCGGCTGACCGCGATGTCATGCGGCCGCACATACAGCAGGCCGTCGGCGGCGAGTCGGCCATTGTCGTGAATCGGTCCCGTGGTGCTCCAAGCCGCGACGTCGCGAAGGACGTTCACGTTGCCGAGAAACTGATAAACAAAGGGCGTGGTAGGCCGGTCGTACACTTCTTGGGGCGTACCGACTTGTTCGACTTTCGCCTGATTCATGATCACAACATCGTCGGCGATCTCGAGCGCCTCTTCCTGATCGTGTGTCACGAAAATGGTGGTCAGCTGTATCTCGTCGTGAAACTGCCGCAGCCAGCGGCGCAGATCCTTGCGAACTTTTGCATCGAGCGCACCGAACGGTTCGTCCAACAACAAAACCTTCGGCTCAACCGCGAGCGCACGGGCGAGTGCGACGCGTTGACGTTGTCCGCCGGAAAGTTGGCTAGGGAAACGACGGTCAAGGCCGTCGAGTTGGACCAGCTTGAGGAGTTCGCCCACGCGATCCGCGATCTTCGTCTCAGAAGGCCGCTGCGTACGCGGGCGCACCCGCAAGCCAAAGGCGATGTTATCTGCCACCGTCATATGGCGGAAGAGCGCGTAATGCTGAAACACGAAACCGACGCCGCGTTCGCCAGCGGGCACGCGACTCACATCCTGCCCGTGAAACTCGATTTTCCCGCTGCCTTCGTCAGCATGCTCGAGTCCGGCGATGATGCGCAGGAGCGTGGTTTTACCCGAACCAGATGGTCCCAGCAAAGCAACGAGCTTTCCGCTCGGCACAACGAGATCGACGTCGTTGAGCGCCTTGTAGCGGCCGAAAGTTTTGGTGATGCCTGTGGCGATGATACTCATGGTCGTGCGTTTACGCCTCGGCGCGTCCTTGCTGATATTTCCATTCGATGAAGCTTTTCAAAACGAGGGTGATGATCGCCAGCACGGCGAGCAGTGAAGCCACCGCAAACGCGCCGACGAAGTTGTATTCGTTGTAGAGAATCTCGACGTGTAACGGTATGGTGTTGGTTTCGCCGCGGATGTGTCCGCTCACGACCGACACCGCACCGAATTCGCCCATCGCGCGGGCGTTGCACAGGATGACGCCGTAGAACAAGCCCCACTTGATGTTGGGCAACGTCACGTACCAAAAAGTCTGCCAGCCATTCGCGCCGAGCGTGATCGCCGCGTGTTCCTCGTCGGTGCCCTGCGATTGCATCAGCGGGATAATCTCACGCGCAACAAATGGGAAGGTGACAAAGGTCGTCGCCAGAACCATTCCGGGCACGGCAAAAATAATCTTAAAATCGCGGGCGATCAGCCAGTGCTGAAGCCAGGGCAGCGCCGGATCTTGAGCTTCGAGATATTGGCCAAACCATCCTTGAGCGCCAAAAACCAAAACGTAAATCAAGCCCGAGATCACCGGCGACACCGCAAACGGAAGATCGATGAGCGTGAGCAGCAGGCTTTTCCCAGGGAAGTCGAACTTCGCAATCGTCCACGCCGCCGCAACGCCGAAGACCAAATTGGCCGGGACAGAAATCACCGCCGTAAGCAACGTGAGTCGGATCGCCGAGAGAGCGTCAGCGTCTTTGAAAGCCGCGAAATATGCCGCGATGCCGCGACGAAACGCCTCTGCGAAAACCGAGGCCAGCGGCAACACGAGGAAGAATGCCACGAACAGCAGCGCTACGCTCGTGAGCAGCCAGCGAACCCAGGCCGGGTCCTGTGTCGCTTGCGCCACAGCCTCAGACGGGAGTGAGCGATGACGTTGAAGATTGGAAATTGCAGAAGCCATGGCTCAGACCCGGTGATAACGACGGCTCCATTTCTGGAGCAGGTTGATGACGAGAAGCAGGAGGAACGACGCGACCAACATGACCGCAGCAATGGCGGTTGCGCCACGGTAGTCGTATTGTTCGAGCTTGGTGATGATGAGCAACGGCACGATTTCGGTGCGCATCGGCATGTTGCCCGAGATAAACACAACCGATCCGTACTCCCCAAGAGCCCGGGCAAAAGAAAGTGCAAAACCAGTCAACAGCGCCGGATAAAGCTCTGGCAAAATCACCCGCGTGATCGTCTGCCAGCGGTTCGCACCGAGACTGGCCGAGGCTTCCTCAATCTCGGGCTGAAGTTCTTCGATCACGGGCTGCAGCGTGCGCACCACGAAAGGAAGGCCGATAAATGTCAGCGCCATCAACACGCCAAGCTCCGTGAATGCCACGTGGATGCCGAGCGGTTCCAGGAACTGGCCGATCCAGCCGTTTTTCGAGTAGATCGCGGTGAGCGCGATGCCCGCAACCGCCGTCGGCAGGGCGAAAGGCAAATCGACGAGCGCATCGATCACTTTCCGACCAGGAAATGGATACCGAACCAACACCCAAGCCAGCAAGAGCCCAAAAACCATGTTGATGAGTGCAGCGAGAAACGACGCGCCAAAAGTAATCTTGTAGGATGCGATGACCCGTGGAGAAGCCACGGCCTGCGTAAAACTTTCCCACGTCATGCCCGCGGTCTTAAGAAAAACTGCCGAGAGCGGCACGAGCACGATGAGACTGAGATAAAAAACCGTATAACCTAGCGAAAGGTTAAAGCCCGGCAGCGCGGAACGTCTGGAAGTGAAGAGCGACATCAGAGGTCCTGGCCTTGGGCGATGAAACCACGGTATTCATCGAGAATAGCTTGGAGCGCCACGGCGGCGGCCTGCGCCTGCACATCGAGCGGTTCCAGCGCGGGAGTTTCGAATATCACATCAAACGGCTGCGGCCGCTGGTCGGGCGGCGCCGCGAGCACGCCGCAAAAGCATTGGTTGATCACACCCTCTTTTGCAGAAAAACCATCGATCATCGGACGCTGGTCGCGTGGCAAAATCTGCTCGGACGCTGCGAGCGCAGGCCGAAGCAATGCCTCGTTGAGCAGACGGTCATGTGCATAACCATACAACCCCGTGCAAGTGTCGTCAGCGTGGAGTGAGATGATGCCGTAGAACCGGTTTGCCAGAAGCTCGGCTTCGAGAATGCGCACCTCGGGCTCAGCGGAATCGCGCCAGAATTCACGATTCAAATCCTTGCCCTGCGATTAAACGCGTGTCGTCTTCATAACCCGTGGGGTTAGTGACAGGATAAATATAGAGTTCGTATCCACGTGCTCGTGACGGATCGCGAAGCAACTCGGTCAGAAAAATCACGAGCGCATCCGGCCCCGCCGGCTCATCGCCATGCAAACCGGCGAAAATGCCGAGCCGAATTGGCGACTGGCCTTCAATTGGGCCAGCGAACACATAGCGCGGGATTTCGTAATTGTTTCCGTCGACGGCAAATTCACCCGTGCTCGCAATGCGCGACAACGCCCCACCCTGCCCGGCCAAGGCATCGAGCCGGTCGAAGAGGTGTTGGAGGTCGCGCGTGGACATAGCTGTAAATGAAAGTGCCATCGATGGAATCGTCGTACCGTTTATTTCGCGTAGATCTGGTCAAACGTACCGTCGTCGGCGAAGTGCGTTTTCTTGGCTTTTGTCCAGCCGTCGAAAGCTTCGTCGATGGTGAATAGTTCGACCTTTGGAAACTTGTCGGCGTACTTGGCCGCAGCTGCCTCGGAAGTCGGACGATAGAAATTTCTGCCCGCAATATCCTGCGCTTCGTCAGAATAGAGATATTCAAGATAAGCCTTGGCGACTTCAGCGGTGCCTTTCCTTTTCACGACCCTGTCGACCACCGTCACACTGGGCTGCGCGAGTATACTGAGCGACGGCACGACGATCTCGAACTTGTCGGCACCGAACTCTTTCAAAGCGAGAAAAGCTTCGTTTTCCCACGAGATGAAGACGTCGCCCACACCGCGCTGGACAAAGGTTGTGGTCGAACCACGAGCGCCGCTGTCGAGCACGGGCACGTTTTTGTAGAGCTTGCGAACGAACTCCTTCGCGGCGTCATCGCTGCCGTTTTTGCGGCGGGCGAATTCCCAGGCGGCAAGGTAGTTCCACTGCGCGCCGCCGGAGGTTTTCGGGTTCGGCGTGATCACGGCGACACCCGGTCTCACGAGATCGTCCCAGTCCTTGATGTGTTGCGAATTTCCTTTGCGGACGAGGAACACGATCGTGCTCGTGTAGGGCGCGGAGTTTTCGGGCAGACGCTTCTGCCAGTCTTGCGGAATGAGTTTCCCGTGCTCGAAAAGCGCATCGACATCACCCGCGAGCGCGAGCGTGACAATGTCAGCGTCGAGTCCGTCGATGACCGAGCGAGCCTGCTTGCCTGAGCCACCATGCGATTGTTTCACGGTGACCTTGTCGCCGGTTTTTGCCTTCCAGAATTTGGCGAAGGCCGTGTTGTATTCGACGAAAAACTCGCGCGTTGGATCGTAGGAAATGTTTCTAAGGACAATGTCTTTGGCCGAAACCGAACCAATTCCGCCACCCAAAATCAGCACGACCGCTAACACATATATGAACAATACGCGGTTTACCGGAGACGAGAAATTCAGGGAAGAGAGAGGAGACTGTGTGATCACGATTTATTACCTACTTGTTTAGTATGTTTAGTAACTTACATTGTTTATTGAAAAATGGACCGCAAGCTCATTTCCTAAGAGTTTACTAGCTCCATTGTTAGCGCCTACCAACCAACATCTTCCACTGGTTTATTGGCAGCAATCACCGGCTTTTAACGCAATAAAAGTCTAAGCCCATCGTGAGCGAAAGCGATTCCGCTTGGCAGCTTTGCCCCGTCGCCCGCGTGCTCCAACAGATGTGTCATGTGCGTGAAATAGGTCTGTGTCGCGGCGATTTCGTGCGCCACCGCCACCGCTTCGCTGACGCTCATGTGTGAGGAGTGCTCTTCGTATCTTAGCCCGTCGAGCACGACGACCTCGGCGCCTTTCGCCAGCGCCACGGCTTCGCGTGGCACACGCTTGCAATCGGTATAGTACACGAACTTTTTCCCACTGCTGCGTTCCGTGAAGGCTAGCCCCAACGTATTCACTCCGCCATGAGGCAACAGCGTCGATTCAATCGTGCCCTGCGCCAGCTCGAGTTTGGTCGGCATGGTCTGCAATTTGAACGCCGGGTAACCTTTCACCACGGGTCGCTCCATGATCGCGTATGGATACATCGCGAGCACGCGACCGATTCCCTCGTCGGTTGAGTAAACCGGCAACGCGTTTCCACCGAGCAAATCGCAAAACCTCCGCAAGTCATCCATGCCCGCCACGTGATCGGCGTGGCCATGCGTAAGGATGAACAGATCGATCCATGTCACCTGATTCTGGATACACTGGAGCCGGAATTCCGGTGCCGCATCGACCTGGATGTGCAGCCCGTCCATCACCACATGCACGCTGGCCCGCGTCCGCTTGTTACGCGGATCGGTCGACATACACACCGCGCAATCGCACGCGATCAGCGGAACGCCTTGTGAAGTACCCGTGCCGAGAAAGATGACTTCCATGGAAACAGCGAAGGTGAAGCACTAGAGAGTCGCAAGCACGGGAGTTGAACTGGCAGGGTCGGCCAGCTAGTTCTCGTCCCAACCAAATTTCTGGCTAATAAAACTTACCATCAGCCGTATCTATTTCATGAAGCGCTTTCTTGTTTTACTTGCGGTGATTGCAGGCGCTGTGGGCGCGGCTTGGTTTACGGCTAGGATACACGTTGCATCAAGCAAGTGCGTTCAAATCAAAGATGATGCATTTCTACAGCCCATTCCTGCACCGGGGCGGATTGAGTACGTAACGGGACCAGCACTTACCTCTGATCCCACGAGGTATAACGGCAAGAGGGTGATTCTTTCGGGCGTGTGGTATACGGGGTTCGAGCTTTCCCATCTTGCTATGAATACAGATACCGAGGTCCTTGATATCTGGGTTGACGTTAATTGGGACAAGATCGTCGAGCCCATGGGCGATTTTTCACGGAGAAATGAAAACAAAGAGGAATATTTCGATTCAAATGGGCGAATTTTGCGCCGCATCGTCGCCGAAGGAACGTTTTTCTACCGCAAACCGCCTTACGAAAATGGCCTTCTAGGCTTCGGCCACATGGGAGCATCAAACGCCCTCTTCCTCATTGATCGATTGTATCAGTGGGAATCGCTGTCTGAAAAAGAAGCAAATCAGCAACCTCACGAACCTGAACCTCCAGTTAACGCAAAGGAATAGTTTTTAAGGTTTGTCGGCGCGCCCGGCGGTCGCTCCCTACCTCGAACCAGTTGTCCAGGCACAAAAAAACGGCGCCACATTTCTGCGGCGCCGTTGAATTGAATCTTTGGATACGAGCTATACTCGGACTTAGTAGTCCATGCCGCCGCCCCCGCCCATGCCGCCGCCGTGACCGCCGCCTGGAGCTTCTTTCTTCTCCGGAATTTCGGTGATCATGCACTCGGTGGTGAGGAGCAGGCCAGCAATCGAAGCTGCGTTCTGCAGCGCGGTGCGGGTGACCTTCGTCGGGTCAACTACGCCGGCCTTGACGAGATCTTCGTATTTGTCGGTAGCAACATTGTAGCCAATGTTACCCTTGCTCGCGAGGACTTCCTTGACGACCACGCCACCGTCGACGCCTGCGTTGGTGCAGAGCATGCGGATGGGGTGTTCGATCGCGCGACGCACGATCTGAGCGCCAAAGGCTTCGTCGCCTTCGAGCTTGAGGGCTTCGATCGCTTTGACCGTACGGAGCAGAGCGACACCGCCGCCGGCGACAATACCCTCTTCAACCGCAGCGCGTGTGGCGTGGAGAGCGTCTTCGACGCGGGCTTTCTTTTCCTTCATTTCAACTTCGGTGGAAGCACCGACGTTGATGACGGCGATACCGCCGGCCAACTTCGCGAGACGCTCCTGGAGCTTCTCCTTGTCGTAGTCGGAGGTGGTCTCTTCGATCTGACGGCGGAGCTGCTTGACGCGGCCTTGGATGTCAGACGATTTGCCGGAGCCTTCAACGATCGTTGTGTTCTCTTTGTCGACAACGATGCGTTTGGCTTTGCCGAGATCGGCGAGGGTGATGTTCTCGAGCTTGAGGCCGAGGTCTTCGGTGATGCATTTACCACCGGTGAGGACCGCGATGTCTTCGAGCATGGCCTTGCGGCGATCGCCGAAGCCAGGGGCTTTGACGGCGCACACATTGAGAGTGCCACGAATCTTGTTTACCACGAGGGCCGCGAGGGCTTCGCCTTCGACCTCTTCAGCGATGATGAGGAGGGGCTTGCCGCTCTTGGCGACGGTCTGCAACAGCGGGAGCATTTCCTGCAGGTTGCCGATCTTCTTTTCGTGGATGAGAACGTGAGCGTCTTCGAGGACGACTTCTTGGCTCTCAGCGTTGGTTACGAAATAAGGAGACAGGTAGCCCTTGTCGAACTGCATGCCTTCAACGACTTCGAGGGTGGTCTCGATGGACTTGGCCTCTTCAACGGTGATGGTGCCGTCCTTGCCAACCTTGTCCATGGCGTCAGCGATGATCTCGCCGATGGTGGTGTCCCAGTTAGCTGAGACGGTGGCGACCTGGCGAATCTCTTCGCGATCGTTGACCTTCTTGGATACGCGGGCGAGTTCGGCAACAGCGGCCTCAACGGCCTTGTCGATACCACGCTTGAGATAAACCGGGTTTGCGCCGGCGGTGACGTTCTTCAGGCCTTCGCGGTAGATGCCTTCAGCGAGCACGGTGGCTGTGGTGGTGCCGTCGCCGGCGGTGTCAGAGGTCTTGGAGGCGACTTCCTTCACCATCTGGGCGCCGATGTTCTCGTAGGGATCGGGCAGCTCGACTTCCTTGGCGACGGTCACGCCGTCCTTGGTGACGGTCGGGGAACCGAATTTCTTGTCGATGACGACATTGCGGCCCTTGGGTCCAAGGGTGACCTTGACGGCGCGGGACAGAAGCTCGACGCCACGGAGGATTTTTTGACGAGCGTTCTCGTCGAAGATGAGTTGTTTAGCAGCCATTGTTTTTAAGTGATAAGGGTTAAGTGATAAGTTTTAAGCAGTGATTCAGGCGATCACGCCGAGGATGTCGTCTTCGCGAACGAGGGTGTACTTCTCGCCTTCGATCTTAACTTCGGTGCCGCCGTATTTGCTGATGAGCACCTTGTCGCCGACCTTCACTTCGAAGGCCACGAGCTTGCCGTCCTCGCCCTTCTTACCAGTGCCGAGGGCGATGACCTTGGCCTCTTGGGGCTTTTCCTTGGCGGAATCGGGAATAATGATTCCACCACGTACCTGTTCCTTCTCTTCGATGTGTTGCACGAGCACACGATCGCCGATGGGTTTGATGTTAACTTTAGCCATAATATTTGGTTTTGGTTGAGGATGATTGTTCGTGTTTCAGGAACGACGTAAACCGGTGGCAGATGGCGACCGGTTTACGAAAATTCGCGAAAAATTATTTCTTCTTGTCGTCGTCGACCACTTCGAAGTCAGCATCGACAACGTCGGCCTTCTTCTCGGTTTTCTTCGCGGCCTCAGGAGCGGGACCAGCGGAAGCTCCGGCGGCGCCAGCAGCTCCGGCGGCCTCAGCGGCCTTCTGGGCTTCGGCATAGAGTTCAGCGCCGAGTTTGGAGAGATTCTCCATGGCGGCCTTCATCTTGTCGGTGTCGTTTGATTCGAGATCTTTCTTAGCCTCGACGATGGCTGCTTCGATCGGTGCCTTCTTATCCGCAGGGAGTTTGTCGCCCGCTTCTTTGACGGCCTTTTCGAGCTGGTAGATGCCGCTGTCGAGCTGGTTCTTAGCCTCGACGGCTTCCTTGCGTTTCTTGTCCTCGGCGGCGTGAAGCTCGGCTTCCTTGGTCATCTTCTCAACCTCTTCTTTGGAGAGGCCAGACGAACCTTGGATGGTGATCTTCTGATCCTTGCCGGTGCCAAGATCTTTGGCGGAAACGTGGAGAATGCCGTTGGCGTCGATGTCGAAAGTGACCTCGATCTGCGGGACGCCGCGAGGCGCCGGCGGAATGCCATCGAGCTTGAAATTGCCAAGGCTCTTGTTGTCGCGCGACATCGGGCGCTCGCCCTGCAACACGACGATTTCGACGCCAGGCTGGTTGTCGCTGTAAGTGGAGAAAGTCTGCGTCTTCTTCGACGGGATCGTGGTGTTGCGCGGAATCATCGGCGTGGAGACCTGGCCCGCAGTCTCGATGCCAAGCGTGAGCGGAGTCACATCAAGCAAGAGCACATCGCGAACTTCGCCCTTGAGCACGCCACCCTGAATGGCCGCGCCGACGGCGACGACTTCATCGGGGTTCACGCCCTGATGCGGCGGCTTGCCGCCGAGATTCTTCGCGATGTCGACGACCTTCGGCATGCGGGTCATGCCGCCGACGAGCACGAGCTCATCGATCTGAGCGGAGGTGAGGTTGGCGTCTTTGAGACAGTTTTTGAAAGGTTGGAGGCAGCGATCAGTTAGGGATTCGCAGATCTGCTCCATCTTCGAGCGGCTGAGCGAGACATTGAGATGCTTCGGGCCGGATGCGTCTGCCGTGATGAACGGCAGGTTTATATCTACCGACTGGGTAGAGGAGAGCGCGATCTTGGCTTTTTCAGCTTCTTCCTTGAGGCGTTGAAGAGCCATCGGGTCCTTGCGGAGATCGATGCCGCTTTCTTTTTTGAAAGTATCAACGAGCCAGTTGATGATGGCTTCGTCCCAGTTGTCGCCACCGAGGTGGGTGTCGCCATTGGTCGCCTTCACTTCGAAGACGCCGTCGCCGATTTCGAGCACGGACACGTCGAACGTACCGCCGCCCAAATCGAACACAGAAATTTTTTCGTCCTTCTTCTTGTCGAGACCGTAAGCGAGCGACGCTGCTGTAGGTTCATTGATGATACGGATGACCTCGAGACCGGCGATCTTGCCCGCGTCTTTCGTGGCCTGACGTTGCGCATCGTTGAAATAAGCCGGCACGGTGATCACGGCCTGCGTGATCTTTTCGCCGAGGTAAGCTTCGGCATCGGCCTTCATCTTGCCGAGGACGAACGAGGCGATCTGCTCGGGAGCGAAGCGCTCGGTCTTGTCACCGACTTGAACCTCGATGTAGGCGTCGCTGTTTTTGCCTTCGACGACCTTGAAGGGAAAACCCGCGGCTTCCTTCTGGATTTCGTTAAATTTGCGCCCGATCAAACGCTTCGCGGAAAACACCGTGTTGCGGGGATTGGTGACGGCTTGGCGTTTGGCGGCTTGGCCAACCAGGCGTTCGCCGGTCTTGGTGAATGCGACGACCGATGGTGTGGTGCGCGCGCCTTCCGCGTTGGCGATAACAACAGGTTCGCCGCCTTCCATCACGGCCATGCAAGAATTAGTGGTGCCTAGATCGATGCCTAAAATGCGACTCATGCCCTTCTCTTAGCAATGCATGTGCCCCGGGAATCGCTTTTGTCGTAACTATTTGTTTTATAGTTATTAATAATTATTACCGAGCCTATCGCGACTCACGCTAAGCCTCAAATCTGAGCCAAGCTGGCACAGTTTTAATCGAATCGAAATGTGCCATGGCTCAATTGTGACACACAAGTTTCGGGCAAAAAACTGGTCTCTACGCCCACCACCGTCCACTCCAACACCAGTCGAAAACATCGCACGGTTCTACACGCCAGTTGAATTCCGCCCGTTTCATTCTACCGTGTGTGCATGGAAATGGAGATCACTTTGCCTAACGAAATCGCCGTCATGACCCTGCCCGACATGACGTTTTTTCCGCAGGCGCTCCTCCCGCTGCACATCTTCGAGCCGCGCTACCAGCAGATGCTTAAAGAATCCCTCGCCACCGACCGGCTCTTCGCCGTCGCGGGAATTAACTCAAAAAAAGCCAAGGAAACCGGCCAGTTCGAGCCGCCCCATCGCATTGCCACCGTGGGCATCGTGCGCGCCTGCCAGAAAAGCGACAACGGCACCTCGAACCTCCTGCTTCAGGGGCTCGCCCGCGTCGAGATCGTCGAAATCCTCAGCGAGCAGCCCTTCCGCCGCGTGCGCATCAAGGCCCTATCCAGCTCGCCCGGCGCGGACACCGAGGTAAACACTCGCCTGCGCCAAACCCTCGGAAAACTTCTCCACACGAAACAACGGCTCGGCGGCTCCGTCCCCGGCGAATTTTCCCAATTTCTCAAAACCGTCAACGACCCCGAGACCTTCGTTGACCTCGCCGCCGCCACCCTTTGCGACGACACCAAGCTCAAGCAAAAGCTGCTCGAAACTCTGGACGTGCATGCGCGCCTGCAACTCTACACCGAGCGCGTACGCCACGAAATCGAGACGCTAAAACTTCAGCAAAAGCTACAAGGCCGCCTCCCCGACAACCGCATCGAGCGTAACTAAACCGCTACGCCAGCGAGACACGGTCGGTTGATTTGTATCAAGGCACGCCAGCTCTGCGTCGTATAAAATCAGAAGCACGATGAGTTTTTCCTGCCCCCACTTTCGCCCTGACGACGAGTATTGCCTTCGGCTAAAAACCGACTGCGTGCCCGGCCGCCCGGGCTGCGTGGTTCCCGGCAAAACCGTTTTTGCCACACCCGTCGCCGAACGTATCCGCCTCCGCGAAGAAGAAAAACGTCAGCGGGCCGCTGAAAATCCGCCCACACAGGCCAGTCGCCAAAAACGTTAGTATCATTTTGCCGGTTCGTCCCAGGAAGCGTAACGCAACCGCTGCCACGCTTTTTTGCAGCCGGGAATTTCTCGACCACGCGCCGCAGCGTGCTTAACAATAACACTATGAATCTTAGCGCTCTCGAAGCCATGCACGCACGTCGCTCCATCCGCGAGTTCGAGTCCGAACTCGTCCCCGCCGACGTCATCAAACAACTCGTCGAGGCCGCCGGCCGCGCGCCCAGCTCCAAGAACACGCAACCCTGGCGCCTGTATCTCGTGCAAGGCGCAGCGCTCGAAGCCCTGCGCGCCGACTACCTCGCCGCTTTCGAGTCCGGTAAACCCGCCAAGCCCGGCTACCAATATTCGCCGAACCCATTGCCAGAAACCTGGGCCGCGCGCGCCAAGGATGTCGGTATTGGCATTTTCAAGCACAAGGGCATCGGTCGCGACGACACCGAAAAACGGCGCGCCCATGACCGCGAGAACTTCCGCTTCTTCGGCGCACAACAGATGTTCTTCCTCGGCACACAGGAAAACGCCTTTTCCTACGGTACTTTTCTCGACTGCGGCTTCGTTCTCGACAACCTCATGCTAGGCCTAACCGCACTCGGCTACGGTTCCTGCCCGCAGTTCAGTGTGATGATTTATCCCGACCTGTTAAAGAAACACATTCCCAACAGCGCCGACACGCTCTTCATCGCAGGCCTGCCCTTCGGCCGCCCGAAAACCGGCAGTCAGGTCAACGCCTTCCAACCCGCCCGCGAATTGATCGACAACTGGTTCAAGACGATCGGCTAAATCGTTGATCAAAAGTACCGCTGAAGCGCGGAAGAACGAAAACGCGGGCGGAGGCTCGCAACTTCCGTGCCTCCGCTTCTCCGCATTTCCGCGATTAACGTTCCAGTTTTAAATATATTTCGCTCAGCTGTAACCTGCGGCTTCGCTCTTGTGTATCAGAGCTAATGAGTCGAAATATCCGCCCATGTCCGCTTCACCCCATGCGCCTGCATTTCCAGCTGGTTCGATGAAGGGCGGCTGAACGGATAATGTTTCTCTTCCGATGCGCGACGTCATCATAGAAGCCAAAGGCCTGGGCAAAACCTATGGCAGCCAACGCGCCCTCGCGGATGTGAACATCGCCGTACCACCCGGCACGATCGGTCTGCTCGGCCCCAACGGCGCGGGCAAAACAACGTTCATCAAGTGCCTGCTCAATCTTGAAACACCCACTACCGGCAATGCCACCGTGCTCGGTTGCGAGATTCGCGCGCAAAATCGCGCCTCGCGCGAACGCGTGGGCTACAGTCCTGAACAGGATTGCCACGTCCCGGGAATGGTCGGCTGCGAGTATGTAACTTATTGCGGGCAACTTTCCGGCATGTCGTTTCAACGCGCCCGCCAGCGTGCCCACGAAATCCTCGATCTCGTCGGCATGGGACAGGAGCGTTACCGTTCGGTCGACACGTACTCGACCGGCATGAAGCAACGCGTGAAACTCGCGCAAGCCCTCGTGCACGACCCCGAGCTCGTCATCCTCGACGAACCAACCAACGGCCTCGACGCCTCCGGTCGCGAAAGCATTCTTCAACTCATCGGCTCGCTCTGGAAACAACTCGGCGTGAGCGTGATGATTTCCTCGCACCTGCTGCACGACGTCGAGCGCATCTGCGACCGCGTCATCATCATCGCCGACGGCCGCGTGATCGAACACGACAGCATGGAAGCGTTGAAAAATCGCCACCGCCGCATCGTCGAGCTCGCGCCTTCGTCCGAAGCCGAACGATTCACTATCGTCCTGAAAAACGCCGGCCTGCCCGTCGAGCGTCTCTCCAACGGCCGCTTGCGCGTCGAGACGCCCTCCGAGTCCGCCGAACCCATCCTCAGCCTCATGCGTCAGCACAACCTGCCGCCGGCCGAGATCGTCGCCAACCCCAACGCACTCCACGAGCTGTTCCTGAAATCGCTCGCTGCGAGCAAGACTCCGCAAAATGGAAACGCCGCTTGATCTGAGACGCTGGCAGGAGAAGCCAGCCGGTGTCGCCTACCGGCGCTGGGTCATTGTATCCACCGGGCTGCGACAGCTCATGCGCATGCGCTTTTTCCAGATCCTGCTCTTTCTGGCCTGGACCGCCGGTGTACTCATGGCAGCCATAGGCTTCGTCTTCACCCAATCGCTGACCAGCGGCGGCTGGTTGGAAAGTTTTGCCACGAGCCTCGGTCCGCGCCCGCAAGCTATCGTCTCGGCTTTTTGCGCGCTTGTCCTGCTCTACCCCGACATCTGCATCGGCGGACTTTTACCGGTGTCTTCTGGTTACACTCGTTTCTTGCACTCGGCTTCAGCCTCATCGCGCTGTCTGTCGTAGTCCCTCGCCTGATCACGCGCGACCGCGCGAGCAACGCCCTCACGATCTATCTCTCGCGCCCGCTCACCTCGTTCGATTATCTGCTGGGCAAACTCGGGATCATTCTAGGCATTCTGGTGCTGATGTGGACGGGGCCGTTGCTGCTCGGCTGGTTGCTCAGCATGGCCTTCGCGCCGGACAGCGACTTTTTTGTTTATTCGTTTTTACCGCTTTCGCGCGCCCTGCTTTTCAATCTGATCGCCCTTGTAACACTGGCCGCGGTCGCGATGGGGGTATCGGCGCTCGGAAAAACCGCGCGCGCCGTCGTACCGATCTGGATGGCCGCGTGGATTGTTGCGGGGATGATCGCTAGCCTACCCACCACACCGGACGTCGTCCGCGCCGCGAGCTTCAGTCGCAATTTGGAGGAAGTTCGGCAGGACATTTTCCGCGTCGACGAAATCCTGATCAAAGCCGGTGAAACGCTCCCGCTGGTCGACCGCGGCCTTACTAAAAACATGTTGAGCTTGGGACAGCGCGAGTCGAAGCGCAGCGCCACCGGAGCCTACATCGGCCTCGCCGCCATCGTCGTAGTTTCGTCCTTCGTGTTTTCCCGAAAGTTACGCCCCGAATGAACCCGATCGTCCAAGCTGAAAACCTGAGCCGGTTCTACGGCCTCTATCTCGGGCTGAACAACGTGACGTTCACGATCCGTCCGGGCATCACCGGCATTGTCGGCCCCAACGGCGCGGGCAAAACCACGCTCTTCCGCCTGCTCACCGGCCAGATCAAACCCGACTCCGGCACGCTGCAAGTTTTCGGCTCCGCGCCTTGGAACAATCCATTGGTTCAGGCGCAGCTCGCCTACTGTCCGGAAAGCGAAGCGGTGCCGGTCGGCCTGCGCCCACTCGAATGGCTCATCGCGCTTGCCATGATTTCCGGGCACTCCGCGCGTGATGCCGAGACGCAAGCCCGCCGCATGCTCGAACGCGTGAAACTCGCGCCCGAGCACTGGAAAAAACGCCTGACCATGCTTTCGAAAGGCATGAAGCAGCGCGTCAAACTCGCGCAATGCCTTCTACACGAACCAAAGCTTATCGTCCTCGATGAGCCAATGAACGGCCTCGACCCGATGGGCCGCGAAGATTTTAGCAACGTCCTGCGCCAGCTCGCTCGCGATGGTGTGAGCATCGTTATTTCCAGTCATATTCTGCACGACCTCGAAGCGTTGTGCAGCGAGTTCATTCTTCTCCGCTGGGGTCGCATGGTGCGCGGCGAAAACGAAGCTGCGTCGCCTGATGCGCAAAAACGCTGGCCCGCCTCGACCACGTTCCGCTGCGACTCTCCAGAAAAACTCGCGCGCTTTTTCTTCGACCGAAAACTCGTGCGCGGTTTCGAAATCGCAGGTGACGACGAGCTCCGTGTGCACTGGCTTGAGGCCGCACAATTCTACGGCGACTTCAACGCCCTGCTCCTCGATAGCGGTGTGCAAATCTACGAGGTACGCAGCACCGCCTCGTTCCTCGAAAAAGCGGTCGGAGCGCCCCACACGCCATGAACACGGAATCGAGCCAACCTACCGCTCAGTTCAACCTGCACAAGGTGGAGCCCGATGTCCCCATCGGGCTTGGCTCGGGGAGCAGGCGAACCAGCCCGTTAGGGACAACGGGCTCCACCCGGCAAGTCATCCTTGCGCCTCAAGCATGAACACGCCCCCGCCCCTACCTAAACCACTTCCAACCGCTACGCCCGAATGGCGGCGCGCACTTGGCGGTATCTGGCGGTTAACCTACCGGCGCTTTTTAGCGCCGCAACAGCTCGGCATCCTCGCCGGATTGCTCGGCTTGCTGGCGCTGCTCGCACTGTCCGGCATTCGCAATGGCAATGCCGAACACTTCGCGCAATGGAGCGTGAAGCTCTATCTCACGTTCGTGGCACCGGTCTTCGCGTTTCTTTCCGCCGCCGGTCTGATTCAGGACGATATGAAACCCGCCACCGTGGACTACGTGCTGACACGCCCGGTGCGTCGCCATGCCTTTGTCCTGCATCGCTACCTGACGCACACCGCCTGCCTCCAAGTCCAATGCCTGCTCGCGCTCGGCGTACTTGTAGCGGTCGGCGTGTTTCGGCATGTGCCGAATCTTGCATCCACCGTGCCATCACTACTGCTGGCCCAGGTACTGGCGGTGATGGCGTTCAGCGCGCTCGGTTTCGCTTTTGGAGCATTCTCCAGCCGCTATCAAATCCTCGGGCTATTCTACGCGGGCGTGGTCGAAGTCGGTATTGGTAATATCCCTACACAACTTAACCGCCTGTCCATGACGCACCACGTGCGCTCCATCGCCAGCAACATCCTGGAACTGCGCCAAAACAGCCTCGCCTCGTTCGACCGCCTGCCCGCGTCGATCATTGCGCTGCTCGTGTTTTCGCTCGTACTCGTCGCCGCCGCCGCCGCGCTCTTTTCGTTACGTGAGACCGCTGGCACTCGGGCGAAGGACGCCTGAGCGCGTCTTATTGAGCAATATTTCCTCTCTCGTGTAACCAAGCACCCGCTTGTGGTGAATTACTAGATACAAAACGCTTCCTATCATGAAATCCTTCCTCACCCGGACAGCCGCTTTCTGCCTCGTTACCCTTTCCCTCTGCCCCCTCACCCGAGCCGACTTCGATCCTGCGATCGTCCCGGCCGACGCCAAGTGGATCCTTCACCTCGACCTCAATGCCGTGCGCGAAAGCCCGATCGGCAAGGAGCTTACGGCCCTCATTGAGAAAAACGCCGAACTTCCTGAAAGCGCCAATCTCCAAATCGACGTTAAGAAAGTCATCGCCACGCTCGGCTCCGCCACAGCCTACGGCACGACGTTTTCCAAGGACCCAAAAGAAATCGACGGCACGCTCATCCTCCAGGGCACCGACGAGCTGCGTAAAATCGCCGAAGGTCTCGCCGCCCAATTCTCCGTCTCAAATCCCGAAATCGTAACCGAAGTGAAAGGCCTGCCCTTCTCTGCCTATTCGATCAAGGGCGAGGTCACCGTCGGCTTTCCCAAAGAGCCGGTCATCCTCGTCAGTCGCTCTCAGCCCCAGTTGCTCAAAGCCCACGACCTCTGCCGCGGCAAAGGTCCCGCCGCCGCCCGCGGCCCTTCCTCGCTCAAGGGACTGATCCCAAAAACCCGGCCACTGCTGGTCGTCGCCGCCAGCGAAGTTCCCAACACCGACGGCCTCTTCCCGGAAAACGCACCGCAAGCTCGCATCCTTAAAATGGCCAGCTCCGCCTCGATTGCCATCGGTCAAAGCGATAAACTAACCACCGCCACGATCCAACTCGTCGCCACCGATGACGAACTCTCAGAAAAATTGCTCAAGATCGTCCAGGGGCTCACCGCCATGCTTTCGCTCGCTCAAAGCGACGACAAACAGCTCTCGCAGTTTCTCCAGTCCGTAAAAGCCGAACGCAACGGCCGAACCATTTTCGTGAGCCTAGCTTACCCTACCGATGGCCTCATCCAGATGATACACGCGATCGAAGAAAGTGACCGCCAACAGAGAAATAACCGAAACAATAACCAGCGCCAACAACCAGCAATTGTCGGCAAGATCGTCGACACTTGGGTTGCCGATAAAGACACCGCCAGTGATGGAATCGCCTCCGAGAACCTCCTCTCCCGCACGGTCGAAAACGTCGCACTCAAGAACGGCACTGCGATCATCCTGAACGGCCAGTTTGATAAAGGGGAATTTGGCCGTATCGACAATATCAAGATCACCCCCGCGGCCGGCGGTCAGCCACTTCGCTTTGAAGCCGAAAACATGAAACTGTCGCACTACCGTGTGGAAAAGACGCCCTTCGCCTCAGGAGGCAAACTCATCAAAATCGAGAACACCCAAACCGGCACCGCTCGCTTCGAGTTCCCCGGCGTCGATGGGAGCTACACTTTGAAAATTCGCTACTTCGACGAGAACGACGGCCAAGCTACCTTCACCATCAGCACGCAAGATCCTGAACCAACCGCCAGCGACGAACAAATATCACCTGAAGCGCCTACGCCGCGAGCCGCTCCCTCCAGACCGGCAGCCCCGGTTGCGCCAGCCAGCAAATGAAGCATGTTATTTAATGCGACAATGACCCTGCCTCCCCAGGCCGCCTCCGAAGAAACGCTCGCACCGCCGACCCCACTGTCGGCGGATGCGCGTTTGATCGCAGACTGCCTGCAGGGCGATATGAGCGCCTTCGACGAGATTGTACGCACGCACACACCGAGGATTTTTAATTACGTCCTCCACATGACGCGCCACCGCCAGGACGCCGAGGACGTCACCCAGCAAACGTTCATCAAAGCCTACACGCATCTCGCGAGCTTCGATCCAACCCGCTCCTTCATCGCCTGGTTGCTCACGATCGCCCGCCGCACCGCGCTCAACCACTTTCGATCGGCAAAGAACTTTGAGCCCGTCGCCGAAGACACTGCCTCCGCTGAAACCACGCCCGACCGGCACCTCGAAAAACGCGACCAACTCGACACGCTATGGACGCAAGCCAAGCGCGTGTTATCGGAACGCGAATTCGAAGTATTGTGGCTTAGGTACGCCGAGGATAGATCGATCGAAGAAACCGCCAAAATCGTCGGGCTAAATCAGACCCACACCAAAATCATCGCCTTCCGCGCCCGCCAACGTCTGAGCAAACTCCAATCTTCATCATGAACACCCACGGAAAAACTCGTTTCGCCTGCCGCGTCGCCCGTATCCGTGACGCCATGACAGGCTCCCGCGCCTCCGGCCACATCGCGCACTGCGCCGATTGCCAGGCTTACTACCGCGCCGACGATAATCTCACTAGCCAGCTCCGCCATACCGCGCCCAAACAGCTCCAGCCCACTCCCGACGACCTCGCCCAACGCATCGCCCGCGCCGTGCGCCAGACCGCACCACAACCAGCGCACCGTCGCTCACCAGCACTATCATGGACCGCGCTGGCTGGCTTCGGCGCAGTCGCAGTCGTGGCGTTGTCGTTTTTCATTGTTCGCCAGAGTCCGACAAAAAACGCCACCCAAACTGCTAACATTAACCAGCCGTCAGCACTAACGATCAGTCCCGCCGATGTCACTGAGCTGGTGGAAAACGTCGATTCCCTGCGCACGCGCCTGGTCGCCTCGGTTAAACCGACCGCCGAGACGCTGGTAGAGAAGAACCCGCTCACCCAGGAATTGAATTCCGTGCGCGCCGACGCCCGCACCGCGCTTGGCTTTCTAGCATTAAACTTTCTGCCCTCAGATTCCGCCCGCCAGCTAGAATCCCGCATCGACCCGACGCGCAGTTAAAGCCAGCGGTACGAGCGCACGCTGCCCAAGACCGCTGAACCAGCGGTCTCCAGCCATGACATTCTGTTGACAAAGATTTACATGGCCCTGACGCCTTTTCCTGTGGGTAAGTGTAATATCATTCACATGCGTTCAGCGTATTTTTCACTCCTCTTAATCTCAGCGACGCTCGGCAACGCACTTGCTCAATCGGCACCCACTCTCGACGTGGCCACCGATCACGAATTCTACGCCTCGGACGTTAAAAACAATATCTATCTGGAAAGCCGCATCGATCTACCGGATTTAAGCGGGAAAGATCGCCCGATTTTAGTGCATAACATTGCGTTCGTTCTTGATCGATCAGGATCGATGCTCGGGCCGCGAGTTGAGTCCCTGCGCAAAGCAGTTTCACTGGCAATTGGATCCCTTTCCGAGCGGGATATCGTCTCGGTCGTCGTTTTCGGTTCAGAAATCGAAACGTTGGTCGAAGCTAAGCGCCGAGATCAGCTCGATGGCATTGATGGCTTGCTGGCCCAAGTGGAGCCCTCGGGAGGTTCGGCCCTTTATGACGCCCTCAATCAAGGTGCTGCGCAGGTTCGCCGATATGCCACGCCTTCGACGCTCAACCACGTGATCCTCGTAACCGACGGCCCCTCGACGAAAGGGCCCCGTGAAGCTGACGATTTCACCCATCTCGTTGAGGCGTTTTCCCGGGAGGGAATTGGGCTTTCCACCGTCGGAATCGGCGAGGATTTCGAGGAAGATTTGCTAGCGAACCTGGCTCGGATCGGAAACGGCCAGTTTCGTTTTGCGGACAAACCGGAATCACTCATCGAGGTCGTACCGGCCGAAGTTGCGCTTCTCTGTACGGCCATCGCAAAAGACGCTACCCTAACTTTGGAGCTCTCCTCCGTTTGTTCGCAGATCGAAGCGATCGGTTGGACAAAGGCAACGATCACCGACACAACAGCTACCTACAATTTTCCTTATTTGTACGCGGGGCAAAATCCGCGCATACTGACTTCAGTCACCACCGAGGCTCGCCGATCAAGCTACAAACTGGGAACCGTGCGACTCTCATGGAAGGACGTGGCTGATGGTAAGCCACACGAGATCACACGACCGCTCGAAATTCAGCTGGAGTCCGATGGAGAATCCACCCGCACGTCATTCAATCCAGAGGTCGCTCGAAGCATGGCAGACGCGATCGTTCGTCAGGAAATGCTTGAGGCGATCAAACAGATCGACAAAGGTGATTTTCAGCGCGCCCTGCGCCCATTGCGTCGCGCGCGGAGCGAACTGTACAATCTCAATTACAGATTGGATGACCCTAAAATCGCCGTGAAGATCAGAGATCTCGAGGGATATCTGGCCAATGTTCAGACGCGTGGAATGAACCAACTGGACCGGAAAATCCTGCGTTCTGGTCTTTTCAATAAATTCGGGATTCCGACCGCCGAAGATTCCTCGGACCATTGAGCATCGCGAACCTCCCATGCGCATTCCCCGGCGTTTTCGCCCTCTTGTTCTCTGGATTGGATTCGCGGTAGCTACGGTCGCGACGGCGATCGCAACCTATCGATTGTACCAAACGGCCCAGCAGGAAATTACCGTGCAGAGCGAGCAGGCCTTGCAGCAAGCAAGACTGGAAGTCCTCGAAGGCATGCGCACCTACACCGAACAAGTTCGCCGCACCACGATCAAAGACTTGGCCTCTTTTCACGTGGATGGACTCAGTCAGATGATGAAGCGCTGGGACGACGCCAACGAGACGATCATCGGAACGTTTCAGTGGGATAAACAACGTGGATTCTGGGCCAACTCCACGGTAGCTGCTCTTTCGCTTAAGGATCAGGATGTCACTCAGCTGTGGCAGGAATTCCGGAAATGGCGATCCGCCCATCCCGCTGCCTCGAAATGCGACGAAGGGGAAATCAGCCCTTTTCGGATCTCCGTCTACCCCACCCGATCCAACCCGTCCCTTCCAGAACCAGAACTTGGATACCAAAGCGAAAATCTGGATATCTTGCAGCACGCGGGTCGGCCGGTCGACCCGTGGGCAGGTTGGGCCGCGCTCGACAACAACCCGGATGCGCCCTGGGTTTTCTGGTACCAAGCTGGGCCCGACGACACGATTCGGGGCTGCCTAGTCGATGTGAAATTGGTTGTGAAGCAATTGCGTATTGCAAAATCGGATACGCGCTACGCACGCTACCAGATCGTCGCAGCGCCAGCGAATGGCTCTCACGAATCTGCTTCGACCATCACAGACCCTCTAGCGGAGCTTCCCTCCTACCTGCTTACGATGGACTACGGCGATCTCTTCAAGAGCAAAGCGAGCAATGCGCGCATCACCGCCACAATCGCCGCAAGTCTGTTCGGAATATTTGTGCTAGGGGGAATCGGACTCACCATCTACACACGCCGGGAATTACGTGACGCCGAGCGGAAAACTAATTTTGTCGCGCAGGTCTCGCACGAACTGCGCACGCCCCTCACGTCGATCCACATGTACGCCGATCTGCTCGGTCAACCGGAGCTCGCAGAAGCAAAGCGCGTGAAATTTGCCACAACCATCGCCAGAGAAAGTACTAGGTTGGAGACGATGGTTGAGCGCCTCTTGGCGTTCAACGCGGTCGAGCGAAACAGCACTAAAGTCACTTGCACCACGGTGGAGGCCGTTGCGCTCGTTCACGAGGCCGTCGAAGAAACACGAGGAAAACTGCAATCGGCCAACCTGGCAGTCGAAGTGCTGCCCGCTGAGAAAACCGTTTTTACCCAAACGGATTCTTCCATCCTCAAACAGGCACTGCTCAACCTGCTCGACAATGCAGCCAAGTACGCCAGAGAGGGCGGAAAACTTCACATCCGCCTCACGCAAACCCCGGATCAAGCGCAGATCGATGTCATCGATTTCGGGCCGGGTATTCCAAGGTCCATCCGTCATCGTCTCTTTGAGCCTTTCGTCCAAGGAAACCAAACCCTAACCAATAAGTCGCCCGGAGTTGGTTTGGGACTAAGCCTTGCCCGCGGAACCTTGCGCCAAGTTGGAGCTGATTTGGTGCTGCTAGAATCCGACCAAGGAGCCATTTTCCAAATACGTCTACCCCTAGCTCCCCATTTATCGGTCACCAAAGTATGAATACACACCAGCGCAAAGTACTCATCGTCGAAGACGATCCCGCTATTCGTGAAGCGCTCGAAGAAGCGGTCATGCAGGATGGGCACGCAGCGATTTGCGCCGCGGATGGTGGCGAGGCTGTCCGGATTTTTTCTGGCGGGGCATTCGATCTGGTCCTGCTCGACATCATGTTACCGGTGATGAGTGGTTATGATGTTTGCCGCAAAATTCGGGAAAAAAACCGCGCGGTCCCGATCATCATGTTAACCGCCAAGGGCGAGGAAATCGACAAGGTGCTCGGTCTTGAGCTGGGAGCAGACGATTACGTGACCAAGCCCTTCGGACTCCGCGAAATCCTCGCACGCATCCATGCCGCTTTTCGGCGACAGGAAGCAAACGCCGCACCCGCGCCCGCTGCGCCCACCGACACGTTTTATTTCGGAGAGACTTTGGTAGATAGAAAACGGTTCACCGCGAGCCTTGGAAAAGAATCGTCTGAGCTGACGCCCCGGGAACTCAATCTCCTAGAAGTTTTCCACCGCCGAAAAGGCGAGGTGCTTTCCCGCGATCTGTTGCTCAACGAGGTGTGGGGAATCGAATATCTCGGAACCACCCGCACCCTCGATCAGCACATCGCCCAAGTGCGCAAGAAAGTGGAGCGAAAAGGAACGCCCCAACTTATCAAAACCGTGCACGGCGTCGGCTACCAATACGTCGGGTAGTTTGTCGGCAATCGGCTGATGCCGGGTCGGGGAAACGACCGCGGCCACGCCGCGCCTTGGGGTTTTTTTGTCGGCGGGGGGGGGCTGCCCCAACCTCAAGACAAAACCCGCCAAAGCCTACCCCCCGCCGACAACACGAAAAGGCGGGGCGGGGTGGGGGGGGGGAACCCCCCCCCCCCCCCCGCCCCCCCCCCCCCCCCCCCCCGGGGCCCCCCCCCCCCCCCCCCCCGGGGGGGGGGGGGGGCCGGGGGGGGGGTGGCGGGGGGGCCCCGGGGGGCCCCCCCCGGCTTCTCCCCCCGCGGGGGCCGCCCCCCCCGGGGGGGGCGGCCCCCCCCCCCCCCCGCCCCCCCCCCCCCCCCCCCCCCCCCCGGACCCCCCCCCCCCCCCCCTCTCTCCCCCCCCCCCCCCCCCCCCCCCCGGCCCCCCCCTCCCCCCCCCCCCCCCCCCCCCCCCCACCCCCCCGCGGCCCCCCCGCCCCCGGCCCCCGTTTCCCCCGGCCGCCGGGGGGCCGCGGCCCCCCGGCCCTTGTTTTTTTCCGGTGTGGGGGGGGGCGGCGGGGGCCCCCCCCCCCCCCCTCCCCCGGGCCCCGGCGCCGGGCGGTCTTTCCCGGGGGGGGGCCCCCCCCCCCCCCCCTTTTTCCCCGCGTTCCCCCCCCCCGCGGCCGGCCCCCCCGGCGCGGCCCCCCCCCCCCCCCGGCCCCCCCCCGGGCCGTCCCCCCCCCCGGGGCCCGGGGGGGGGGGCCCGGTTTTCCCCCCGGGGGGGGGGTTGGCCCGGGGTGCCCCCCCCCGGGGGGGGCCTGTTTTCTTTCCCCCGCGGCTCCCCGCGGCCCTCGGCCCCGGGGGGGGGGGGGGCCGGCCCCCCCTCCCCCGGGGGGGGGGGCCTCGCCCCCGGCGGCGGGGGCCCCCCTGCCCCCCCCCCCCCCCCCCCCCCCCCTCCCCCCCCGGGCCCCCCGCCCCCCCCCCCCCCCCCCCCCCCCCCCCCCGGGGCCCCCGGTTTCCCCCGTCCCCCCGGGGGGGTGGTCGTGGGGGCCCGGCGGGGGGGGGCCCCGGGGGGTTGGCGGCCCCCCCCCCTCCCCCTTTCCCCTCCCGGGGGGTCTGGCCGCCGGCCGGGCGGCGGGGGGGGCGGGGGGTTGGGGGGGGGGGGGGGGCCCCGGGGGGGGGCGGGGGCCCCCCCCCGCGGGGGGGGGCGGGGGGCTTCGCCCCCTTCCCCCCCGGGGGGGGGGGGGGGGGGTTTGGGGGGGGGGGGGGGGGGTCCCCCCGGGGGGGGTCCTTTTTTCCCCCCGGGCTTCCCCTTTTCCCCCCCGGTTTAGCTCTGAAGCAGGAGTATTTATTGGCAGGGAAACCACAGCGGTGGTTCACGCCTTCAGAAGTAAACGTGTGACCGTGTGCCTTTACAACCTAAGCAATGGTTCGTTCCGGTAGACGCCAATTCCTCTTCAGCGTTGGCCAGGAGTTCTGACTGAATCCTGACACAACTCGGGGAACTTCTGACAATCTCTTACCTGGTGGTGACAACCTGTGAGGCGGTTGCTGATACGCTGGAGCCTCAATCGTAACCCACGTTCAAAACCCGCTATGAAAACCAAAATTAATAAACTGTCCTGCGCCCTCGCTCTCGCCGCCTTGCTTGCTTCGAGTACGGCCGTCCTGCTTTCCCAAGACAAAACCAAAAAAGAAAACAACGACGACGAGGATTATATGGTACTATCCCCGTTTGAAGTGAGCTGTCCCAGCATGGGGGTCACCGTCGGCGGTGCGAAAGATGCTAACTATTTTCGGGACGGGGTTGATCGCGACGAATTTCCTCACCCAAATACCATCACGGCGGAAGGACTATTCAGCGAATACGATCTCCCGCTCAAATCACACCGAAAGAGTAAGGATCTGTTGTTCCTAAACGGCGAGGGCATCCAGACGTCGTTGGTCGCTTCGCCTGAAACCCGCTACCTTGCGCAAATCGGATTTTCGTCCGGCTTGGATGCAGCCAAGTGGCATCGTGATCCGATCAATCTGGTCGCAGTGGTAGATAAATCCGGGTCGATGAATGGGCAGCCACTTAAATTAGTGAAAGCATGTCTCCTCAAAGTCCTGTCGCAGTTTGGCCCCGCGGACCAGATGTCCATCGTGCTTTATGGAGACCGTTCCCACATCTACCTCGCACCTACACCAACTACTCCCGCTAATCGTTCTGAAATTATGGAAGCTATTGAGAGCATCGAGAGCAGTGGTTCGACCAATATGGAAGCAGGATTAAAAGTAGGCTTTGACCTGGCGCGCAGCAGTCAGAAATCCTTCCACGGCCGGACTCGATTGATGCAGTTCACCGATGAGCGACCCAATGTCGGCAACACCAGCGCGGAGGGTTTTATGGGACTCATGGAAGCAGGTTCCCTCGATGGAATCGGCCAGACAACGATTGGAGTTGGGCAGCAGTTCGGTGCCGAACTTGCATCGCGTGTAAGTTCGGTGCGGGGCGGCAATTTGTTCTATTTCGCCAACGCCACAGAAATGGAGAAGACCTTCGACGAGGAACTGGATACAATGGTGAGCGAACTGGCGTACGACCTCGATGTGGCTATTCAGCCTGCTCCTGGCCTGAAGATCGCAGGCGTCTACGGCATACCGGGCGAACTCCTAAAATCAGACGGCCAGCGAGGAGTTCTCTTTCACGTAAGCACGCTGTTCCTGAGTAAGCGTCGCGGGGCGATCTACGTTGCGTTGGCGCCTGAAAAAGAAAATCTCCCTGCCGCAGAGTTCCTGCCATCTACAACATTAGCGTCGGTTAGACTTTCCTATCGTCTCGTCGGGCATACGGAAATCACCGCTTCGGAATTGGCTTTGCCACTCGTTTCGGAGTCGGCCGCCAGCAAAGGATTAACGCGCGGTTCGTATTTGGTGAGCGAATACCTGGGCCTCAAAGCCGCTTTGTCGGCTCATCTCTTGGAGAACAATCAGGAAAAAGCCTACGCGCTCTTAAGCGGACTGCATCAGAAGTTCTCGTCGCTAAAAGACCGAAAGTTGCGCAAGGAAACGAATTTGATCGAAAAGCTATACTTGAAAATGGGCCAACTCGCCGGGCATGGAGAGCCACTCGCAGATAATGAAGCTCCGCACTGCGCTCTGGACGCCACGGACGAATAAACAAAGCAAAAAAACTGAAACCACCGTTACAGTCATTCGACCAAATTGCCCCATTTTTTGTACCATTATTCTGTTTATAGGGAATTACTATGAAACCTAGTTTGCTTAAAGGTGTCTTCGTTTTCGTCGCGCTTGCGATCAACGCCTTAGCCGGACCACGCGATACGCAATGGGCACTGGTAGAGGAGTCCGTACAAAATGGACTTCCAAAAACCGCGATCCAGCAGCTAGAGCCAATCGTGGCCGGTGCGCTGGCCGACAAATCATACACCGAGGCAATCAAAGCGATGGGGCAAAAGATCGTGCTGGAAGGCAACATCCAGGGCAACAAACTAGAGGACAAAATTGTCTTGTTGCAGGCCGAAATGGCGAAAGTGCCCATGGCAATCAAACCTGTGATGGAGGCGATTCTGGCTGATTGGTACTGGCGTTATTTTCAGCAGAACCGCTGGCGATTCCTGCAACGGACTCAAACCAACGGACCATCCGGCACAGACATTCAGACCTGGGATCTCGCGCATATTCTCGACGTGATCGATCAGCATTTTACGGCCGCTCTTGCGAACGAAGCTGTCCTCAAGGCCACGCCAGTCGGCGACTACAGCGACCTACTCAAAGCAGGTAACGCCCCGGACCAATATCGGCCAACAATGTATGATTTCATCGCATATCAAGCGCTGCAATTTTATCAGGCAGGCGAGCAGGCTGCGACGGTGGATGAAAACGAATTCGAGATCGATGCCGCTAGCCCAATCTTTGCAGACGCGACCGAGTTTACAGTTTGGGAACCAAATAAAACCGCCAACCGATCTCAGAAACTAAAAGCCATCAGGCTCTACCAGTCGCTCCTAAGATTCCACCTAGCCGACACCGACCGATCCGCATTTCTCGAAGCAGATTTAGCGCGATTAACCTATGGCTTCAATAACGCTAGCGACGAAGACAAAGCAGACCGGTACAAGGAAGCTCTTCAGCGTTTCATCAACACGACGGCAAAACACGAAATCGCAGCCCGTGCGCACGCTGCCTTGGCAGCCCAGCTCAACCTAGAGGGGGAACCTACCAAGGCACACCAATTTGCAAAACAAGGCCTTGATGCATTTCCGACAAGCGTCGGAGGGGCGCTGTGCTTCAATCTTATCCAGCAAATCGAGATTAAGTCAGCCCAAGTGGAGACTGAAAGTGTCTGGAGCGCGCCTTGGCCAACCCTCGACATCACCTACAGTAATGTGGCGAAGGTTTATTTCCGAATCGTTGCGGTCGATTTCGAACATTACGTCGAGCAAACTCAAAGAGGAATTGGGCGCGTATATGAAGGCCTCCTTAATGATGCGCTCGCGATCAAGCCTACGCTCGAATGGAACGCCGATCTTCCGCAGGCGAAAGCCTTCGAGCAATGCGCCGTAAAGCTTCCTGCACCGACTTCGCTCAAGCCAGGATTCTATTTCGTTATCGCTAGTCACGACCCGACATTCGGCAAAGTAGATAACCAAGTCAGTATCGCCAGCTTTTGGGTCAGCGACCTCGCGCTGGTCATCCAAACACACATCGACAATGCGACCCAAACCGGCTTGGTCCTCAGGGCAAACAGTGGGGAGCCGGTGGAAGGCGCGACAGTGCGTTTCTGGCAGCGACAAAACGAGGGCCTCTATGCACCTATAACACCAACTAAAACCGACAAAAATGGCAGGTTTCAGCTTTCGACCATGCTCTTCGAGAATGGCCGGTTTCAGTTCAAGGCCCACAATCAACCCGTGGTTGTGCTCGCTGAGTTCGGCGGCCAATCGGTCGCCAGCACGCACGAAGTGTATTTCCAAAGCCAGGGAATCCGCGCTCATGCCGATCCGCTGACCGTATTTTTTACAGATCGCGCGATCTACCGTCCTGGGCAGACGATCAATTACAAAGGCGTTTCCATCAGCTATGACCATGCGGCGGCCAAATACTCCGCCCTCGCCAACCAGAAACTCACCGTCGTATTCAACGACCCCAACGGCAAAGAAATAGCACGCGCTGAACACCGAACTAATGATTATGGTTCATTCAATGGTGTATTCACCGCGCCTCGCGACCGGTTGATGGGCCGCATGGCGATTCGCGTACTCGGTCGGCCAAGCGAGACTTCGGTTAACGTTGAGGAGTATAAACGTCCGAAATTCCAAGTTGAGCTCAACGCGCCGTCCGAAGCCGCTAAACTCGACAAGCCAGTCGTTCTCTCCGGCAAAGCCACTGCCTACAATGGAGCAACCATCGGCGGGGCAAAAGTGAAATGGCGCGTCGAACGTGGCGTGCAATGCCCCTACTGGTGCTGGTGGTGGCGCCCGGCCGCGACTAAAGCCATTGCCCATGGTACTGCCGTCACCGAACCAGACGGTACCTTTAAACTGGAGTTTGCCGCCACACCCGATCGTACGATACCAGCGAAGAACGAACCAACATTCACCTACTCCATCCATACCGATGTCACCGACACAACCGGTGAAACGCGTTCGACGGATCGCACGGTGCGAGCAGGCTACACCGCTTTGCAGGCGTCACTGACCGCGAACGACTGGCAGACGCCCGACAAGCCTGTCGAGTTTTCGATCACAACGAATTCGCTCGACGGTGCCCCACAGCCAGCCAATGGCACAGTAACGATTCACGCGCTCAAGCAACCCGCCGTAGTCGAACGAGCGCCTTTGCAGGAGGTACGTAATTGGTGGATATACGGCACAGCTGAACCAAAGACAGATCCTACGAATCCCAACTCATGGGAACTCGGGAATCTAGTTGTTGAAAATACCTTCAAAACTGATGCCACCGGTAAGGTGCAGCTCTCTGCGTCACTCAAACCCGGCATCTACCGCGCGTCGCTTGTAACAAGTGATCGTTTCGGCAAAGAGGTCACTGCCCGTCAAACGTTGCAGGTGGTAGGGCCACGTGACCGACATTTCAGTATCAAGATTCCCAATACCTTCTCGGCACCCAAATGGTCGGCCGAACCCGGCGAAACCTTTACTGCACTCTGGGGGACTGGTTACGATACAGGCCGCGCCTTCGTTGAATTGGAATGCGATGGCAAACCCCTTAAAAGCTACTGGACAACGGCGGGACGAACTCAGGAGCGTATCACCCTTCCGGTCACCGAAGAACTACGCGGTGGATTCACCGTGCGAGCTACTTATATCCGCGAAAACCGTGCATACCTGAATGAGCGCATCGTGGATGTGCCATGGACGAACAAGCAGTTAGCGGTAAAATGGGAACGGTTCCGCTCCAAACTACAACCCGGACAGAAGGAAACATGGACGGCCGTCATCACGGGCCCAAACTCCAAACGCACAGCTGCCGAAATGGTCGCCACGCTATACGACTCATCGCTTGACGAGTTTTCGCCTCATAACTGGCCGCAGATGTACAATGTGTTCAGGCAGGAATTCTCACGAAGCGAGACTGTGTTCCAGAATGCTAACCTCGTCTTAAATACTATTCACAGCTGGGCATGGCCATCGCGGCGAGACATTGATTGGAATTACCGAACCTTTCAGAATGGGATCGCGTCGAACCTCTGGGGTTGGGAATTCCCTCGAGTCGGAGAATCTAGGAGTTCCTATATTTCGAAAAGTGCATTTACCGATGAAGAGGTGATCGTGATGTCCCCTTTCGAGGTATGTGCAGATGCCGCTGTTGGCTACTACGCCTCGTCCACTCTCGCCGGCACACGCCTCCGAAACAATTTTAATGATATTGGTTCCGCGATCTCGGTGGTGACCAAAGAGTCCTTTCCGAGCTTGGATAACGCCGAAGCTGCGACGCCCAAACCCGATCTTTCCAAAGTCGCTGCGCGAAAGAATCTCAACGAAACCGCATTCTTCTTCCCGCAACTGGTCTCAGATAACAAAGGTGTGGTGCGTATGACGTTTACGATGCCGGAAGCCTTGACCCAATGGAAATTCCTCGGCTTTGCACATGACAAACAGCTCCGCTCCGGGTTCATAACCGATAAAGTCACAACCTCTAAAGACTTAATGGTAGAGCCAAACCCGCCACGTTTCGTGCGCGAGGGCGACGCAATCGAGTTCACCGTTAAAGTCAGCAACCAGTCCGAGCAGCCACAGGTCGGCACGGTCAAGCTCACGTTCGCCGATGCGGCCTCGCTGAAGCCGGTCGATGACGTGCTCTCCAACCACACCACCGAGCAGGCGTTCAACGTACCCGCCAAGCAGTCGCGCAGCTACGCGTGGCGCATCGTAGTACCCGAAGGACTGGGTTTTGTGACTTACAAAGCCGTCGCTGCCACCGACAAATTTAGCGATGGTGAAGAAGGTTTTCTGCCGGTGCTCAGTCGGCGGATTCTGGTGACGGAATCGCTGCCGATGCCGATCCGTGGTAAATCGACAAAGCAGTTCGAATTCAAAAAGCTCCTCGCGTCCGGAGCTTCTGATACGCTGCGACACCAGTCACTCACCGTGCAGATGACTTCGCAGCCCGCTTGGTACGCCGTGATGGCACTGCCGTACTTGATGGAATATCCGTACGAGTGCAGCGAACAGACCTTCAATCGGTTTTACGCGAACGCGCTCGCCCGCCACATCGCCAACTCCGACCCAAAAATCCGCCGCATCTTCGATCTTTGGAAGAACACTCCCGCGCTCGATAGTCCGCTGGATAAAAATCAGGACCTGAAGTCCGTAATGCTCGAAGAGACACCGTGGTTGCGCGAGGCCAAGGCCGAAACCCAGGCGCGCAGAAACATCGGACTACTCTTCGATGACAATCGTCTCGACGAAGAGGCCACGCGGACTTTGGCCAAACTCTCCGAGCGCCAATTGAGCGACGGCCTCTGGTCGTGGTTCCCTGGTGGCCGTTCCAGCGAGTATATCAGCTTGTACATTGCAACTGGTTTCGGACGGCTGCGGCACCTAGGCGTGGTGGTCGACGTGGCACCGGCGGTAAAAGCTTTTGCCGCACTCGACGCATCGATGACCGAAAGTTACCGGCAGATACAAAAGAATCATCATCCAGAGAATTACGTGCCTGGTTGCACCGAGGCGTTGTACCTCTATGGCCGTAGTTTCTTTCTCAATGATCAGCCTATCACGCCGCAGCATCGCGAAGCCGTGGATTTCTTCCTGAAGCAGGCACGCAAGTCCTGGTTAAAGCTAGCCTCTCGCCAGAGCCAAGCTCACCTCGCGCTCGCGCTGAATCGGTTTGGCGATAAGGAAACCGCGCAGGCCATCGTGAAGTCGCTCAAGGAACGCAGCGTCAGCGATGAGGAACTCGGCCTGTTCTGGCGCAATGCCGAGTTGAGCTGGTGGTGGTACGATGCCCCGATCGAGACGCAGGCGTTGATGATCGAGGCGTTCGCCGAGGTCACCAACGACACACAGGCCGTCGAGGACTGCAAAGTCTGGCTCTTAATACAAAAGCAGACGCAGGACTGGAAAACAACCAAGGCCACCGCCGACGCCATCTACGGGCTTTTATTGCACGGCAGCAATCTGCTCGGGAGCGACGCACTCGTCGAAGTCGCTCTCGCTGGCCGGACGATCAAACCGGAAAAGGTGGAGGCCGGCACCGGTTTCTACGAAAAGAAATTCGCTTCCGCTGAGATCAACCCCGCCATGGGCCAGATCTCCGTGAAGAAGGCCGACGAAGGTGTGAGTTGGGGCAGCGTCCACTGGCAGTACCTCGAAGACATTGCCAAGATCACGCCGCACGAAGGCACGCCGCTAAAGTTAAGGAAAACACTCTGGATCAAAGAAACCACCAGCAAGGGACAAGTGCTCAAGCCCGTGACCAGTCCGCTGGCGGTTGGCGATGAGCTGGTGGTTCGGATCGAGCTGCGCTCGGATCGCGACATGGAATTCGTCCACTTGAAGGACCAGCGCGGCAGTGGCACTGAACCCGTGAACGTGTTGAGCCGTTACAAATATCAGGACGGTCTCGGCTACTACGAGAGCACTCGCGACACGGCCTCGCACTTCTTCATCGAGTACCTGAGGAAGGGCGTTTACGTATTCGAATATTCGACCCGCGTGCAACTCAAAGGCGCGTACCAGACCGGCATCGCCGAGATCCAGTGTATGTACGCCCCCGAGTTTAACAGCCACTCGGAGAGCGTCGCCATCGAGGTAAAATAGCAGGGACTGATAAAATTCATCCAGCCTCTTCCTAACCAATTCCCAGAGGACTGTATATCAATATTAGATTATTTTTCTGGTTCGTTATTGGGAAACGGGCCTCATCACCAGAGGCTCGTTATCTCAAATTGGTTCCATACAGTACCGTGTTCTCGTGTTTGCGCGGCGGCATGAAATCACCCTTGCACCACGTCTATACGAACCGCATTTTTCGCCCCGGTGCCATCGGAAAAATCTTCCCAACACTCCTTCGCCCTCTGGTTTTCTGGCCACTGAGCCTTCCTTTTTAAACTGATGAATATCGGCAATCCTCTCTCGCTCAGTTTCCTCATTCTGGCTTTGTGCGGTCTGCCGCCAGCCATTTTTGCGGACTCCGCTGCGACGCCTGCGCCCTCCCCCAAAGTCTTTCGCTATACCAATCCCATCACCCGGGACGCTTCGCTCTCCATGCGGGATCACTGCATCATCAAGGTTGGCCAGCAATGGTTCTGTACCGGCACCTCCAATCCCGTGTGGACCGGACCCAATCCGGGCGTGCGCCTGCTGGTCTCCGACGATCTGATCCACTGGAGGCACCACTCCTGGATCATCGACGCAAGTCAGCTGCCCGAGGATTGCCCCTACAATGGACGTTTCTGGGCACCCGAAATTCATTTCATCCAAAATAAATACTGGATGACCGTGAACAGCGGGAAAGTGACCGCCTCCGACCCCAAAGGTATGAAGACCCACAGCGTGTGGCTCTTCGTGGCCGACCAAGTGACCGGACCTTACCGGTTGGTGAAAGGGCCTCTCACACCGAACTACAATAATGATGCAACACTCTTCGAGGACGATGACGGCCAGACTTATCTCTACACGAGTGGCAACGGCCTCTGGCAGGCCAAAATCGACCTCAACACCGGCAATCTCGCCGCACCGATCGAGAAGTTTCTCGACAAAAAACAGCCTGGTTATCCCGACTGGATGATCGGCGGCATCGAAGGGCCTTTTGTCATCAAACGGGAGGGAACGTATTTCATGTTCTTTTCCACGTGGATCCGCGGCTACGAGGTGGGGTTGCTCAAGTCAAAATCACCACTGGGCCCTTGGGAACTGGTTTCACGCGAACCGATATTCGGCACGCGAAAGAAAAACTACCGCCCCGAACTGGCTGCTGAGGGCGGCTACGCGCATCTGAAGTTTACCGACACCGCAGACCCATACTGCGAAACGGGGCACAACGCACTTTTCGAGGGCGCTAACGGCCAGTTGTGGAGCTCATGCCATTACTTCATGGACGAAAAACGCCCGCTGCCTCCGGGCGCGAAGCTGCAGGACTGGGAGCAGACACCCCAATTAGGAATCGAACCAGTCTCTTACAAAAACGGTGCGTTTCACATCCATGGACCGACGTGGACCGAACAAGTCATAGAACAGTGATGCCCGGCGAATGGATATGTGGCTATCACCGAACTATTATTAATCACCAACTCCCAACCTCATTTCACGCCGGCCGCTCTAGGTCAAAGACCGTGTGATTCTCGTTGTCCGGGCGTTTCCTGCTTCAGCCATCGCACGTCGGATGCAGGCGCTTTGGTTATTCAAAGCGCATGAAGACGAGCCTCATTTTGCCGGTGGCGAATAGTTTTACTTTCAGGAACGAGCCCCCCCTGCGATGACATCACGGAAGCGGCGTGCATTCCGGTAGGCCGAAATAACTCTCGGGTAACCGGCCGTCGGAGATGATCACTTTTTGCACGACGATCCCTGGATCAACCATGGCAATCTTCAAGACGTGAGGTCCTGCTTCCAGCTGATGCGACGACCGGACATAACGCGCGTTGTCGCGAGCATATTGGCCCCGGCCGAGAAACGATTCGCCCGCGCGATCCGCAAAAAGGTCCTGCACTTGGGGTGCTTGCTCGTCAAATGACACCGCGATTCGCATGCCGCGGTCGGACACGAAGTCCATTACCGGACCCAAGATGAGGGTGACTGTATATCGGCCACGGCGTGGCAGGTATACCGGATACTCCAGCGTCGGTGCCTGGGCGGGAGGGAGAATGCTCGGTGCCGTCACCGGATAAATGGCGACTGCGGAAGCACCTCGTCCGTAATCGGGAATTTCCTCCCAGCGAACACCTGAAACCTCGGTTTTTTCCACCGCCGCCGCTGCCGCAAATGCGACAGGGCCGGTGAGGCTCGCGAAGCGTCCCTTGGCGGTATCACGCTGTTCGGCGGTCGCTTTCACGACCGGCACCTTCACCTCCACAATGCCTTGGCTCCCTCCGACCTTGATCAAACCGGTCGAAGTCCCCTCCGGCGCGCGGGCCCAATCGATCTCCACCCAGTACCGCCGGTCGGATCCCGAAGAAGCATCAGCCGTGAGCGTGATCCAAGGCTTGTCGGCCTCGACGGAAAAGATGATCGGACGCGTGCCCATCGGGAAAACATCGACGTAGGAACGCCGAGGATGAAACGAATCAAAACGCGGAAGCACCGCCTCGCCGTAGTGCTCGGGCCAAGAGCTCACGTCGCCCTCCACTCCCACGCCCAGGCGCTCCTCATCGGCGGGCAGCACCTCGGACACTGCCGGCATCACGTTCACCACCGGAGGCTCCCACGAATGCTGTCCCAAATGCGTTTGGTCCATGAGGTGGTTCCATTTCCCGCCTGCGAGTTGATGGTTGTAGCGATCGGTTAGGGTCTGGTCCTCGCGGAAAAGTTCACGTACGCGTGCCGCCACCGTATTGGTGCTCGCGCGTCCCTGCATGGCGTACAGGGCGTTGCGCCCCGCTTCAATATTGATCTCGGCCACGACGGCTGAGGCTTTTGCCGGATGCAGCACTAGTTGATAAAATGCGTCGCGCTGTTCTGGCGGTAGCAAAGCCTCAATCCTCGTGGCTTCCTCCGCCAACTCGCGCCAAGCCGTCTCCACGCGGTCTGCCTCGCGGTAGTTGATCTGACTGAAGGTTTCCGGCTTCACGAGTTCCGGCTTACGCCAACCGTTGTATTTGGAATACCGCGACACCAAGCTCGCGATTTGTTCGGCATACTTCGGCCCAAACTCCCGCTCAGCCCAGCGCCGGGTGTAGTCGGCAACCTTGTCCTTGGTTAGCGCGGCGGGATTCCACGCCATGCGCAGGAAAAATTCGATGGGAAGTTCGAGGGGCTTCAAGTCCCCAACGTTCACGATCCAGATGCGGGTCGCGCCGTATTCGTACGCCAGATACATTTGCTCAGCGATCTTGGGAAACGGATTGGTATTGATCCACTGGTATGCAAACGGGCCGCCGTGCATATCGATGTGATAGTAGATGCCAGCGCCGCCGCTCCGTTTGCGCTCTTCGGGCGTCGGCAGGCGACGTAGGTTTCCGGTGTTGTCATCAGTCCACAACAAAGTGACGTCGTCCGGAGGGCGCAGGCCTTTTTCATAGAAGCGCTGGACCTCGGTGAAGAGAGCCCAGAGTTGCGGAATGGTTTCGGGACGAGTGCGCGTTTCCTCGAAAAGAATCCGACGCTGGTCGGTGAAGATCTGCTCCAGCTGCTTGATGTCCGACTCGATGCTGCCGGTCGAAACCATCGCTTCGTCACCGTCGCCTCGCATGCCGATCGTTACGACATTTTCAAAGGCCTTGTTGCGCGCAATACCTTCGCGGAAAAACCGCTGCAGTGCTTCGGCGTTGGTGGCGTAGTTCCACTGGCCGTTGCCGTATTGCTCGCGCCGCTGCGTCCACTCTTTGTGGGCGCGCATCATTGGTTCGTGGTGCGACGTGCCCATCACGATGCCGTACTCGTCTGCTAGACGGGGGCATTCGGGATCATCTTCATTGAAGGCATTATCCCACATCGCAGGCCAGAGATAGTTACCCCGCATCCGCAGCAGCAGTTCGAAGACCTTCGTGTAGAACTTCGAGTTGATACCGCCAAATTTTTCCTTCGCCCAACCGGTTAGGCAGGGCCGCTCGTCGTTGAGAAAAATGCCGCGATACCTAACCACCGGCTCCCCGGAAGCGAATCGGCCCGGCAGCACATAAGCTTCCGCGTGGCGTTTCGGCGGAACATCCGCCCACCAATACCAAGGCGAGACGCCCAACTGCTCAGAGAGTTCGTAGATGCCGTAAATCGTGCCGCGTTTGTCGCTGCCTGCGATCACCAGCGCGCGCTCCACCCCGGGCAATGGTTGGGCAACGGTGGTGATCACGAAGCTCTCCCACTTCCCTTTCAGATCACTAGCGTCGAGTTTGCCCGACGCAACCAACGCATCGATCGTCGCACTTTTGCCCAGCGTGCCGATAATGACAAGTTCGGCTTGCTTCGGGCGCGTAGCAGAAGAAGCAGGTTTTTTCGAGGTGACTCGTTCAATATCGGCCTGCAGATCGCCAATCGCGCGCACCACGCCTTGATAATCGGCGGCATCATACCAGACAGGCGTCACCCGATCCGCGGTGACCAACGGGAAAGAATCTCCCGGTGGCGCAACATTCGCGACAATCTCAACTGGCAGACCGAGGCTAGGTTCTCCGCGAACCAATGGGCCCAAGAAGGCAATCACAGCAAACCAAGCCAAAAAAGAAGGGTGAGGAATATATTTTTCCATTTGGAATATGTAAATTGGGTACTCCTTTCGGAGTCAGAGAGGGAGACCCGTGCGTAAAGAAAAGGACAACAAACTGACGCGTGGCCAGCCGCGTGGAGCGATGAACAGCCGCTAACCTGCCTGCCTTCATCGAAGGGCCAAAACAAATATAGCGGTATTTCGCCATAAACATCCGTATGGCTTTCGCTATATACAATATCAACAACACCTAATATATAAGGAATCGTCGGCGCCGCATGCTTCATGCTCCACCGGCAAACGCCTCCACGTTACAGCCACACGATTGACGGACGCCGAAGCGCTCAACCACGGCCAGAAATCCATCATTCGAGCCTTCTGACAGACCAGGGCTATGTCTAAATATATACCGATAAAGCGTTGCCTCACTGTTTCGACAGGATAGGTTTTTGTCTTCCACCCGCTCAAGCTGCCGGAAAGACGCATTGTCAATCGATCCCCTTTGGAAAGTGACTGGGCGTACGGTCGCCACAAGCGGCGCTTCAGAGTAAACTGACAACGCCTAAGCCGGACAGAATCCCACCCTTTCCGTGCACTCCTCCGTCCTTCAAATCTTATCCAGGCGCTTCATCCCTTACTGCCTCTCGCTTTTTCTGATTGCGACCTGCTTTGCGAGTAAACCATCGGCCGAGGAAAATAAGCCAGCCATCCGAACGTCGGGAATCCCCTTTCAACGGCTATACCCTGACGACGAAGTGGGCTATATCGCTCCAAGCTCGAAGCTGGCATTCGATTCTTTCGGGCGCATCGCGGTGGTTCGCGAAGGCGTCTATACCGTCCTGAGCGACGAGATTTGGATTAATCTACTGCAGGAGGGCACGTTGGAGATGGTGCGAGTAGAGAAAGGTAACGACAATAAGCTCTACTTCGGTGCCCGGTGCGCTTGGGGCCGCGCGGTTTTTTCCGATTCAGGAAAACTCCGCCCGCACCCGCTGCTACCCCGATCGCTTCCACCTTGGACCCAATTTGCCTTCTTCGACGATATCATCTGCACCACGGATGGCGTGTATTTCGGGAGCTGGTACGGCACTGTCTTTTTGAGATATGGCAGCGATGAACCGGCCTTTTTCGAGGTCAAGGATCAGCACTGCCTCATCCGTGTTGGGGAACGCGTGTACGCCGCCACCACAACCGGATCCATCGTCCAGATCCAAATCCAATCCGGCGACGAGGCTCTTCGCCCAGTCCTGGATCATGGCCCGGTGGTCGAACATGCCATCAGGCTGGATGCTACGCACGCGCTCGTTTCAACCAGCACAAATGAGCTTCTGGTCTTTGACGGTACGCAGCTCCGCAACTGGTCCCATGATACAAACCTCGTTCCGAACGGCAGAATATCCGCGATTACGGAGTTGATGGATGGAAATATTGCGGTCGCTGTCGTCGGCTCTGGACTCTATATATTCGCACCCGACGGAAATATACTCAGACGTTTTACCGCGCCGCGTTTCAGGCAGATTTTCGATCTCGCCTGTAATGAAAAAGGGGTGCTTTGGCTGGGGTTGGCCGATTCGGTTCTGAAGTTTCTTTATGACTGCCCGCTTGAGGATTTCGGGCACGAACTAGGGCTGCTGCCGCATTGGCCAGTGCTCGCGTGGCATGAGAATAAAGTCTTCGTGGCGTCGGAAGGTATTCTCAACATTCTCGAAAGCCAACCCCAAGGGGAAACGGCGCGCTTCACTGCCTTCAAAGAACAGCCCCCGGGCGGAGCAACCCATGTCGCGGGGAATGAAGCGACCCTGCTCGTGGGAAACAAAAACGCCCTTTACGAGCTAACCGGAAAGAAGTTCACCAAAGTCGCCGATTTCTCCGGGCTGAGTGATCTCATCATGATCACCCCCGATCTCTGCATGGTCTTAAGCCTTGAAGAAATAGCAGCCTTCAAGCGAGTCGATGGACACTGGTTAGAGGCCTGCAAACGCATTCCGGGTGTTGGATATTCACCCATCGCGCAAGGTTCCAAATTCGGCATGATTATCGAGATGGCGAGCAACGGCGCCGCGCTGGCAACCTACGACGAGCAAACATCGACTCTCAGCGTAGAAAAAATCAACCCCTGGCCCGACGCCTACTGGACCAGCGCGAGTGTACTCGACGATCTCATATTTTTCACCGGCTTGCCTGGACAGCGCAGTTGCTACGACCCACGCACCAAAAAATGGTCAAAACCTGCCGCTCTAGAAGCGGCACTCAACCAATCTGAACAATGGATTGTAAGGCTTGCGCAGGGAGAAGATGGCACCCTGTGGGCGACGACCAACAAAGGTATCGTCGTTCTGCGGCCCGATACCGGTAGTTACAAAATCGATACGACCAGTTTCGACTTCATCAACGCCTTCTATCCTTTCGTGCGAATTCTCGCCAATGGTGAGGTCTGGTTCACCGCCAACCAGTCACTGTACCGTGCAGACACGACGCGCCCTCCGCCGTCGCCCACGCCGCACTTCGCCATCACGTCTGCTCTGGACACGTTGTCGCATCGCGAACTCATGCACACAGCAAGGCGCTCCAAGAGCGGCTCCATCTTGCTGGGGAAAACAGGAAACAACCTCTCAATCAGATTGTTTTCCGGGACCTATTACAACCGGCGCCCACCCGGATATCTTTACCGGCTTAACGACGGTCCGTGGACGGCAGTCGACTCGGGTTCGCTCCTGAGTTTCCGAGACCTGAACCACGGCACATACGATTTGGAGGTAAAGCCCGCGAAGGCTCCCGGCGTATCCGCACTGCCCCTACACGCTCTCTTCACCATTGATCCGCCTTGGTGCCTTTCGGTCACGGCCAGGATTCTCTATACAGCGCTGTTCGCGGCGGGCCTGTACGGCATCATCAGGTTCACCAATCGAGTCTCCCGTCGACGAAGTGCGGTTCTGGAAAAGCTCGTGTCCGAACGGACAAGCCAGCTTGAAACCACCATGGAGCGCCTCAATGAGGAGACACGTGCAGCTGCGACCCTGGCCGAGCGCAACCGACTCGCGGCCGAAATCCACGACAGCCTGCAGCAGGGTTTGAGCGGCGCGATCCTTCAGCTCGATTCCACAATGAACCTCGCGCAGATCGACTCAGTGGTGCAAAAGCGACTGAACGTCGCGCGCAACATGATCTCGTTCACGCGCTATGAGGTCCAGAACGCGATTTGGGACAAAGAGTCGCCCTACCTGGCCGACAGCGAACTAGGCGACGCCATTCATAGGCTCATCGCTTTCATCAACACCGACGAAACCAGCATCCAGGTACAAATCGAGGGCACGCCTCGCAACCTCCCAACCGAAACCAAGCACCATCTTATGCGGATCGCACAGGAAGCTACCACCAACGCGATCCGCCACGCGAAGGCATCCCGGATCGATATTTCGCTAATCTATACTCCCAGCGAGGTCGTGCTGGAAATCCGCGATGATGGCATCGGTTTCAACCAAGAGAACGTGGTGAGTATCGACCAAGGACACTTCGGCCTGCGCGGCCTGCGAAGCCGGGCAAAACGGCTCGGTGCACAGCTCGATATCGCAAGCGCCCCCACCGCCGGTACAAAAATATCCGTCCGCTTAACGACCAGCTGAAACTTTTCGTCGAGAAATCATAACATGCCCAAAATAAAACTGCTCCTTGCCGATGATCATACGGTGATCAGGCTTGGCCTCAAAACGGCCACCAACGACCAACCCGACATGGTCGTCGTGGCAGACGTTGAAAGTGGAACGGATGCCATCGAAGCCTATCGCGTTCACCGTCCTGACGTCGTCGTGGCGGATCTACGCATGCAGGGCATGGGTGGCATAGAAACGACCCAGAAACTGCGCGAGTTATTTGGGGATGTCCACGTGTTGATCTTTAGCAACTACGCCAAGGGCGAAGAGATTTTTCAGGCGATGCGCGCCGGTGCCTTGGGTTTTGTGCTGAAGGAAATGTCTATGTCCAGGCTGCTCGAGGCGATTCGCACGGTCGCCAAGGGAGAACGCTACATGCCACCTGAAATCGCGATGAAAGTCGGCGAAAGAATGTTGTTTCAGCTCTCACCGCGAGAGATCGATGTACTGCGTCTGGTAGCAAAAGGCATGAGCAACAAAGAAATTGGGAATCAACTCGGCGTCGTTGAGGGAACAGTCAAGATTCACGTCGCAAACATCTTTGCCAAAATGGGCGTGTCCGACCGGACGCACGCCATCGTACTCGCCTCCAAGCGCGGCATCATCGATATCGATTGAGAACAATTTCGCTATATCATTCGGCTGCTTTATATATACGCGAAAACATATATAGAGCAGCTTCAGTCAAACTGTGGCCGTTGCGGGGTTGTTGGTGACGCTCGCGCTGTGGGGGTCGGCTTGGACGAAGAATCTTTGGCCGACTCTCATACCAAGTTGCATTCAAACGTATAATAACGGCTGGCGTTTGGAGGGTAGGGACGGCCAGCCTTGGCCGTCCGATTGGATGTGCGTTGTAGGCAAGCGACGATTACGGACGACCCGGCGGGTCGTCCCTACCTTTGGCTATTTTGATAGGTTTGAGTGAGAAATGATATCAGTCGTGCGAGAAGAGTTTCACTTTCACTACGCGTGGGCCGGTGGCGGAATCGAAATTGTCCCAGCGCCAGAAGGGAATCTGGACCGCGCTGCCCTGGTTGGTTTGATCGCCGTTCAGACGGCGGCCGTTGACCCACGCGCCGTTGACGTAAACCTGCTCCCAAATCTCAGCGAATCCGACTACCCGTTTCGTCACGGAGGAGAAGGTCACGGCCAGTCCATCACCCGCGATGAGGAACTCGTCCGGCGCCGTATTGATGATGAGTCCGTAAGCGCGGTCGTCTGGAGAACCATTGCTATAGATGACGTGAGCCACGTATCCACCCAAAGTGATATCGCAGTTGGACTGTACCCCTGCGGTTTCCTTGACGCCTTCCAATTGCTGCGCAGCGGCTTTGGGCGCTTCGGTCTGCAAAATGCCTTCCATCCGGCCGGTGCCTTGGAACTGGAGAATCAGGGGGCTGAGGTCCGAAACGAGCTTGAGCCCCTTCGCGATGGGACCGTCCACCGATTGTCCCTCGAGGCCGAACGGTGCAAAGCAGATCGCATCGTGATGGGCGACCGCCCAGAATACATTGCGCGCGGCTTGGTGCATTTCGATTGGTGAGGGTTTATACCAAACGTCGGCGTGGGTCTCCGGGATGAAGAGAGGGTTGTCAGGCCGGTGGTAGGATGCGGCGACCTCCTTGAAGTTGTTCGCATAGATATCCGGCGCACAGATCGAAATCGCGGGCGCAGCAACTTTCCAGATATCGATGACCCGATGGTTAGGGCCGCCAGAGGGGAACTGTCCGGGTTGGCCCTCGCCTGCCAGCCACGCATTCACATAAAGTGGAAGATTGTAGGCTGCCTTGCCGGAGGCCGCGATGTCACCGATGTATGAGGCGTAGCGCCACGCCATGAAGATCTCGTCACTATCCTTCGTGGTACCGAAGACTTCCGCCCAAGAGCCGCGCTCCCTGCGTCCGTTCTGTTGCCAGAGCGCCTCAAGATGCGGCGTGAGACGGCCTTTGTTCGCGATCAGATAATCTAGCAGCGCTTGGGGAACCAGACTGGTAAATGCGCTGTTCGCTTCGGGGCTGTGGTCGCGTGATTCGAAAAGACCCACCTCGTTCTGCACCTGGACCATGATCACTGTATTTTCCTGCTCATCGATCTTGCGCAGGTGGCTCATCATGGCGGTGAAGGCGGCCTTGTCCACATCGCGCGACTGTTGGCCGAATGTGGAAAGCGCAGACATGGGGCGCCCGTTCGCATCGTGTGCACGCGGGAAACGCACGGTGTCTCGGCGCACCCACGCTGGCGCGTACTGAGAAACGCCATTCTTCCAGCTGCCGAACCACAGCACGATCAGCTTCACCTGGTGTTTCCGCGCCGTGCGAACCATGTCGTCGAGCTGCCCGAAATCGTAGGTGCCTTCGATTGGTTCGAGCAACTCCCAAGTGACCGGAGCGAGCACAGTGTTGGCGTGGAGCCGAACCAGCTTGTCCACTGCGCGGTCGAAAAACTCGGGATTGCCCGAGGACGAGTTGTGTACTTGGCCGCCGATGACGAGGAACGGTTTGTCCTCCACGATCAGTTGCGTAGCAGTGCCATGTTTCGCCAGATGCGGTGCTTTCGCGATGGCTGAGTTGAACGTGCAACAGAGAGCTGCGATGACCAGTGCTGTGGTTGGGTAAAGATGCATGATACTTGTGGATGTTTTTCTGAGGTGTTAGCGTGGCCTCCAAGCACTCGCGGGCAAGCCGTAAGCCGTGCCTTTTCCTCACTCACGATGACGCTGTATTATTACGGCTGTAGTTCATATAGATATTCTATAGCTCACCACCACCGCTTCTCACGCAGGACAAAACACCTCCTCCTGGTTTATTCCCGTGCACCTGAGTTTCTTACTCAATATTACCTCCAGTCCAATACTGGCTACAGAAAAACCTCACCACCACCATGACCGCCGTTCGTTCGCCGATTTGTAGGAGCCTGCTTGCAGGCGATTCCTTCAATCATCGCCTGCAAGCAGGCTCCTACATCCCAACAAAGCCGAAGTCGTTATACATTTCCACTGAAATTATACATAAAAAGGGACCGGCCAAAGCCTATACTCAGTGACCGGTCCCCCACCAAACGATATATCCCAGTAAGATACACCGAAATTAGAACGAGAAGGTATTCGTGACAGACCACTCCTGGGTCGGCTTGATACGAACACCTGCCCATGTCTGGCCATCTGGCTCAACCGTAACCGGAGCCAGACCGTTATTAAGCAGTAGATTACGTACGTTAAACTGAATTTTCCATTCAATCTTGTTCGTAATCTTCCGCTGGTAGCTCAGCCACAGATCCACACCATCTTCAGCAGAACCATAGACTGGATTCTCGGTATCATAATGTGCATAATCGAGTGAGTCGAGGTATACAGGATATCCGATAACGACCTTATCCTGCCAGCGATAAGCTGCACCGGCACCGAAGCCCTTCAACCAGCCTTTTGAGAAGCTGTAATTGGTGACTACATTATAACGCCACTTGCGTACTTCGGAATTGGAAACCTGCTCCTGTAGTTTCAGGTAGGTCCAATTACCGCGCCAATCAAGCCACTTTTTACGCAGTGAGTTACTCCAAACATAGTCACCGTTGTACTGGCGCATTTCACCAGCGGGACCGGCAATCATCGCATCCATATAGGTGACGAAATCTTCAAGATTCTTATCACCAATACGGGTCGCAGTCGCTGTTGTTTTAGAGGCATTAAACGCCAAACGCCAGTTACGGGTGATATTGGCTGTGAGTTCAAACTCGTAACCCTTTGACTGTTGATCACCGGTGATCGCAAAGCCAGCAGGTGCACCACCACCATAATTTGCTACAGTAGAAGCGACAGGCTGGTAGGCAGCGTTTGCCGGATTAAGCCCGCCCGTGGCAGAATTTGTGTCGCCATTGTCCCTAAGCGATTGTTCGTAGGTGGCGCGATCGGTGAGAGCAGATGACGTCGTTGGGGTCATATTCCAGACTGTGAAGAAGCCATCAGCCTCAAGCTTTCTCTGAATATTATTCCACGCAGTGATACTGGCATCACGCATAGCAACCGTCTCATCCCAAGTCTGGAGGCGAGCACCAGCAGGAACGGTCTGGTTGATATAACCCATGTCAGAAGTATAATACTTGGTTTGAACTGCTTTGCCGTCGGCATCAACATAGGCAGGCGTCCAGTACCAGCGTGTATTCATAGTTACTGGGTAGCTTGTACCCGTAGTGGAATCCACGTAGGTACCTGAATTTCCCTTACCTGCGACATAGGGACCGGTTCGAGTGTCTGTGTAACCAGTACGATCGTTCGCATTCAAGGTGTAGCCGCTCAACTGATACAGGAAGACGTTACGGAACTTAAGACCTTGCTGTAAGGTACCGAAGAAGCCGCTATCCGTCGAGACTGTGGCATTCTTAACGGTCGTCTCGTATTGAACAACGCGCAGAGAGTACTTGTTGTCTTTTGTAGAAACCTGAACGCCGAACTCTTTGGTCTTACCCTGTGGATTGCTGAGTGGATTGTTATACATGTCCACGCGGGCACCACCAACTTGGAAGTTGCTCGAACTGTTGTAGCTCAGGCTCAAATTAAACGGAACCGACTCATCCCAGCGGGTGGGCAGGAACTTATTAAGGTGGAGCACCGCGCCGCCGGAAACCGAGTGGCCCTTGTAGTAGCTCTTGTCATTATAAGCCGGCAGAGCATAATTAGATCCATCAAGCCTCAGGAAATTGCGGTCACTGCCATTCTGGGAAGCGTTAATGGCCGTGGACTTAACCTTGTCGTAACGCCAACCGAGAGTCGGGATGAAGCCCTGATTCCACATGAATCCCTGCCAAGAACCAGCATAGGAACTTGTAATGCGTTGGGATTTGCTGGCCGAAGTGTAGAGCGGGTCTCCATTGTCGTAGCTCAAAAGATTGAGATAACGTTCATTACTCCAGCCCTTGTAGTTCGCCGGGTTAGAGGCTTGGGTCTGGGTCGTCGCCTGAGCTATATTAAATACCTCAGCATAGTAATTTCGAATAGCAGCACTATATGCTGGATCCGCAGGATTCCACGCAGCTCCCGGGGAAACGGTGGAAGGCGCCGTCCATGTTGCATCGAATAGATAAACATTACCGCTTCTCAGGTCTACTAGATCCGTGACTGCTGGGATATCAGCCGCGCGACTCGCGCTACTGAGCGAATTACCGAGATAAAGTACGGCCAATGGAGCACGATTCGCGAAGTTGTTGTTGAAACCCGACCCCAGCGTTGTGTACGCATCCCAGGCATTGCTATTCGCATACCTGTTCCAGTTGCGAGTTTCTATGTTTACCGTGTCACTACTAGCTACACCGTTGAAACGATGCTTGCCGATCAGTTTTACCAAGAAGTCATTTTTAATGAAGTCCGTTGCACGGAACTCACCAAAGAGCGAAGCACGAGAAGCTTTCCGCTCAGTGACGGTAGACGATCCTGTACCACCGGCTGTAGACGTCACATACGGACGCCCATAGTTCATGTTGGTGTTGTTGTCTTGAAGGACGTTGGTGACATCGATGCTAATTGTGGGAGCACCACCCAGTAAGCTCTTACTACCAGCAGTGTATTTCTGATAGTCATAATTCAACTCCAAGCCAACACGATCTCCCCAACCGTTTTGCGTGAAGGAGAGATTGTAAGCGGTCCAGTCAGCTGTCTCGCGCTTATTGTCTCCATCAATCAACTTATTATAGAAATCAAAGACACTCTTGTCGGTTAACATCTTATTACTGGTCATGGCAGCCCAGTACGGCTTGATCGTCGGAAACATGTTCGTCACATAATCGCGATAGCCACCAATTCCGTAGAACATTTCGGAGTACCGCTGGCCAACGGCATTGTCGCCCTGACCACGGAGGGAACCACTAGAATTAAGGAACCTATTATTTACATAACCAGCATTAACCTGGTAGATTTCACCGGTAGTTCCACTTAGGAGGAAAGTCGGAGTCTGCTGGCCGCTAATCGTCTTTAGCCAAGGGCTAACACCGCCAGCATTAGAAGAAAGATCATAAACACTATAGTTACTGCCACCGCCAATTGCAATCTTACCGGCATCGGTGAACCAAGGAGTAATATTATCGTACGGCGTGGTATTGCGGGGCATGTTGGCGACAATCTTGCCCTTCTCGGCTTTAACTTTGAAGCTGGAGGCAAAATCGCGGCCAAAGAATTTAGGATCCCAACGGACAGCGCCATAAACGCGCTCGTCATCCTTGAAAGCCGGCTGCTGCTGGAACTGTTCGTTATTCGACAGGATATCGACGCGCAGTGCAAGTTCGCCCTTAATCAGCTCCTTATTAGCATCGATCGCGATGCGCTTGCTGCCATAGGAAGCTACTTTAAATTCCACGCTTCCCTTATCCTGAAACTCCGCATTGCGAGAAGACGAATTGATGATACCTGCGGGGCTACCCAAACCAAACAAGATAGCGTTTGGCCCACGTTGAATATCAATACGGTCACTATTGTAAGTATCCCACGGCACATTTGTCGCAAAGAAGTCACGAGTCTGGTCAGCTGAGGTAAGACCACGAACGCGCTGTGTTCCGCTGATGGAGGTCTGCGCATTGAGCGTAGTGCCATAACCCGTACCCGCATAAGAACCGCGGCTGCCGGCAACTTCAGCGTTTGTCGTGTATTGAAGTAAGGTCGCGTTGTCTGTTGCACCAATATCAGACATCATGTCCTTATTGATAACAGATATAGAGGAGGCGATATCCTTTAGGTCTGTGCGGATGCGGGTGCCAGCAAGCGTTTGAGTTGATTGGTAACCGGTATCTTTTGTCGCAGTAACTTCGAACGGTGAGAGCAATAAAGCCTCTCCTTCTTCTTCCACTGGTTTGCTACCTGCAGGGACTGTTTCGACCGGAATCTTGGCTTTATTATCGATTTCGGCTGGTTGTTGTGGTTGCGGAGCCGACTGGGCATGTGCCAGTGTCGCGCAGAGCAATGTAGCTAACGATAGTCTCGTTACGGGTTTCATTGGTTCAGGGTACAGTATGGTGATTGCGCCGCTGTTCTCTTTAGAACTGCGACATTTGTTTTACGGGGTGCAGTGCCAAAATATGTATTGGCAGCCCCAGCCAAGAACTGGGCCTTGGATGAGACGCGTTTGAAGTACCCAATATCAAAACGCATGCACAACATTAAAATAAAACCATAATAATTGTAATTACTTAATTATCAACATTCTATACCATTATACATATTGCGCAATAGGCCGAACGACATATGTGCAAATTTCCGCGCCTCTGCCCTGCCCATGCGCCATTATACATATACTTATATACACCTAAAGACATATCACGTAATAGCTCGTCACGTCAGAGCAGCATCCGGCCGAAAGAATTCCGCTTCCAGCGCATCTACAGTTAGCCGTAGCCGAATTACAGAAAATAGATTTGGCTGAAATTTCCTTTGGGTGGGGTGCGACCGCTGGACGCTCCGAATACCCGGCGCGCCCAGCGGTCGCGGCCTACCTCGAACGACTGCAGCTTAACTGGAACCGCTATAGCGATGCTGGTATAAAGCGTCAGTCGATAGATGCGCCTCGGTGGTTATTGCGGTGTTTTTGCCAAGCAGCGTCGCTCATCGCACAGCAAGGGCGAATCAACGGCTCTTTATTACAATACTCATCGCCTTTAAGTCGGGAGATTCGGCCTTGAGGCCGATGTCACCGCCCGTGCGCGTCGTTTGCACGATGGCTTGGGCGAGGCCGTTGAAAGCGGAACGGCTGTCGGCCTTGTCGGGTTCGTGGCAACTGGGGTCGCCATTGCCTACGCCGATCAGTTTGGCCGGACCGGTGAGCGTGAAGGTGATCTTGTTGTTGGCCACCGGCACGACCCGACCCTGTGCGTCGATGACCTCGACGGTCACCACGGCGAGATCGGCGTTGTCCGCGGCAAGGTTGGAGCGATCAGCGATCAGGCGAATCGCTGCGGGCGCGCCGGTCGTTTCGCGTTTGGACTCGATCGACGTGCCCTTGCGGATGCCTTTGGCGACGAGTTCGCCGGGCGCGTAGCGCACTTTCCATTCGAGGTGTTGGAGTGGCGTAACGGTTTGTTTGCCTTGAGAGACGCCGTTCAGGAACAGTTCGACTTCGTCGCAGTTGCTGTGGACCCAAACGGAAATTTCCCGGCCTTCTTTACCGAACCAGTTCCAATGCGGAAAGAGGTGCAGCACAGGCTCGTCGGTCCACCACGATTTGTAATAATAGTAGCTATCCTTCGGAAAGCCGCAGATGTCCATGAAGCCGTAGTGGCAGTTGATGACGGGCCAGCCGAAGGGACGCGGCTCGCCTTTATAGTCGAAACCGGCCCACACAAAGCCACCGGCAATATTATCGCGCGCGGCGACTGGCGGCCACGCTTTCTCGACGGTCTGTCCCGCTGGTCCGGCCGTGATGCTGTAGGCGGAAACGTAACCACGCTCGCGATCGCCGTAGTAGGTTTCCCATTTCTCGGTCGCATAGATGCCGCGTGTGCCGATCTCGCTGGCAATCTCGGAAGCGATGATCGGAGCGTTGGGGAAGAGCTTGTGAACGTCGTCGTAAACCCAGGGATTGTAGTTGATGCCGATGATATCGAGGGCGCTGCCCATGCCGGTCGGGCTGTCGAAGCCGCCATTCATCGCGGCGGTGATCGGGCGCGTGGGATCGAGTTCGCGGACGCGCTGGCTCATCGCTTTGATCATGACTGCAGATTCGGGCGTGCCTTGGATCCACTGCTCGTTGCAAAGCGACCAGAGGATAATGCTCGGATGATTTCGGTCGCGCAGCACCAGCGATGCGAGGTCGCGATGTTCGACGGCCTTGGCTTCCTTCGGCGTTTGATCGACGTAGCCGTCGCCAAGGTGGCGGTTTTCGGCGATCACGAGGAAACCGAGCCGGTCGCACTCATCGAGCAGGAATGGTGTGACGGGATTGTGCGACATGCGAATCGCGTTGCAGCCAACCTCCTTCAAGCGCTCGAGGCGCCACGTGAACAGTCGGTCGGGCATTCCGACGCCGACGCCCGCATGATCCTGGTGGATGTTCACGCCTTGGAGTTTGAGTGGCTTGCCGTTCAGGAAAAATCCGCGCTGCGCATCGAAGCGCACGTGGCGCACGCCGAAGCTCGTGACCACTTGGTCGACGATTTTACCGGACACGCTGATGGTGCTGCGTAATCGGTAGAGGTAGGGATTGGTTTTGGACCAGAGGGTCGCCTTGACCAACGAAATATTCTGCGTGGTTTTCACGCTCGCGCCGGCTGAAACTTCCCGTGGCGACGACGCCATGGCGACGATCCGGCCTTCGGCATCGAGGATTTCGCTCAAGACCGTTGCCGTGATCGTGGCGGAATCAGTGTTAGCGACGTCGGTATTGACCACGATTTTCGCGTCTGCGTGGACACCGTCTCCCGGATCGGCCAGCTGCGGAGCGACGAAGATCCCGTCTTGAGCGATGTGAACTGGTTCGACCATCACGAGACGAACATGTCGATAGATGCCACCGCCCTCATACCACCAGCCGTCCCAGCGTGGATCGACCTGCACGGTGATGATGTTTTCGCTGCCGGGCTTTGCCGCCGCCGTGATGTCGAAGCGCGAACGCGTGTAGCCGCTGTATTCGCTACCGACGAGTTTCCCGTTCACCCAGTAGAAGCTGTTGCTGAACACACCGTCGAATTCGAGCCAGAGGCGCTTGCCGGCCGCGTTGGCGGGAAGCGTGAAAGTTTTACGATAAACGGCTGGGTGAGTCGGCAGGAATGCGTGATACCAGAACCAATCCTGCCTCACCGGGGCGCCCGCGCGCGGCTCGGGATTTTTTTCGGTAAACGTCTCTTCGACGACGTAGTCGTGCGGCACGTCGACGCGGCGCCACGTGCTATCGTCAAACGAGCCCAAAACCGCTTCCGGAGCTTCGCTGCGGTGGAAGCGCCAGTCGTCATCGAGCGCCAGCACAGAGCGCGGGGAATCCGCAGCCAAGGTGGTCGCGGCAATGCTCACGAGGGTACTGGCGAGCACGAGTACGCTGCTAAGCACGGCAAGACGAAGGCGGGGCGTGAAGGGAATGTTCATGGAGAATTGTGAGGGCTGAGTGAGAACTGAAGCTGCCGTTGATCGCGGGAAAACCGAACCATCACCGAGCGCGCGTTGGGCCAGGCAGGGACGCACCGCAGCAGTGCGGCCGCATCCGTTATTATGGTACAGTCGACGGAGAGTATGACATCATTCTTGCGCAAGCCGAGGTTAGCCAGCGCCGAACCGGGTGCGACCGAAAGCACCAGCACACCGGTGACGTCGGGCAAGCCAAAGGCCGACCGCTCACCTTCGTCGGCGATACTTCGCACGCGGGCGTCGAGCCACGGCAAGGCAGTGGCGTGGCGCGCGGGAACTGCCGCTGCACGTTCGCCGATCAGCGGCAACACAGGCACACGGGCGAGAGCCTTCAACTCCGGCTTCTGCACGCCGAACCGATCCATCGGAAAATTCATGAAGCCGAGTGCGAGTGCGGGTGAACCGTCCCGCACGCGGTAGTCTCCTCGTGCAGGATCGACGAACTGCGCGTCGGCCACGACAGAATGCTCGTCGCGTCCGCTCTGCTCCTGCAGTTGCGTCGCGGGCGTGCGGTCAGGCGCGCCATCGACGTGCACCAGGTTGAAATCCATTTCCGCGCCCCACGGCGGCGGAGGCATGTGGGCGGGACGATAGGCGGTCCAGACGATATTCCGCCGGAAGATGTCACCATTTTCTGAATACCAGACATGTGGGTCGTAGCCGCCGTCGACGAGGATGTTGTTTTCGACGACACGCCGGAAGCCCTCGCGGTTCTTGATGCCGCCGCGCAGGCAGAGATTGTTTCGGATCACGTAGTTTGACGAGCCGTCGTCGAGGTCGATGTCCCAGCCGTGGTCGCAGCGCCAGCGGTTGTTGGCGAGCACGATGGGCTTTACCGCATCGAGTAGCGGCAACTCCGGAGCTTGCTTCACCCAGGCGTTGACCTCGTCGATATTCGGCCGCCAGAAGCGGTCGCGTCCCCAGGAGTTGAACGAACCGTGATCGCCCGTCTCCTTCACCGTGTCGAAAACGTCGCAGAACTCGATCACGTGGCCACCCCAACAGCCATCGCCAATATTGATCCCGGCGCGCGGCAGGTCGTAGATCGAGCAGTGCCGCACGGTGATATTTTGCGCGAGGTCGATCTCGATCCCGGCAGTCTGCTTCTCCACGCGGCCAGTCTGGGTGATCAAACAATCCTCGACCAGACAGTCCGCCGGATAGTTATTGGTTCGGGGTCCGGGCGTGCGGTCGATAGCGGGTAGTTCCTGAACCTGATCGTAGTTGAACAACGGACTTCGCGCGGCGCACGGGTCGCCGACAAAACAGATCCCGCTCGCGCCTGCCTCGGTGATATGCGTGCCGCGAATTACGATGCGGCGATTGTAGTTGTTGACGAAAACGGCGTTGCCGCCGACTTGGTCGATGAAGCTGTCTTCCAGCGCGCAATCCTCCGCCCCGTTGAAGAACACCGCGCCTCCGCGATAGATGGTCCAGTCCGAGCGCAGCAACGGTTCACGCGTGTTCATAACGGTACGCGCGGCGTGTCGAAAAATCAGGCCGTGCAGCGTGATCCACTGCACCGGATTAGTTTCGTCGCCGCGGAACTCGATCAGCGTGTGAAGCCGCGTAGCTTCGAAGACTGCGGTGCGGAGATCGAGTCTGGCAGGCGGATAAAAATACAGCGTGTGGGTCTGAGCATCGAGGAACCACTCGCCAGGCGCATCGAGTTCCTCGAAGACATTTTCGACGAAGCGGATCTTTTCGTGTGCGGCAGAGGCGCGGTTGTTTTGCCAGCCGCCTTCGAGCCGCAGTTCGCCCTTCGCATCCTTGCCGGTGATCCGCCACGTGAAGTCGCCCCAGAGCGCCGGATGCATGGCGTGAAAATAGCCGCCGGTCGGGTCCGACCATCGAGCCACTCGCCCCGGCGCTATCGCATCGGTGGCGCAGCCACCGAAGTATTGGGCGTTCGGATACAAGTTCGGGTAGCGCGCGAGGGTCTGGCGCGCGCCATTCACGAAGAGCTCCTCAGTCTGCAAATCCGCGGGGACCTGCGCACGATAGACGCCCTTGGCGCAGGCTTGCCACTCCAAGTCCGCCAGCCGCTGTCCGCCGCTGATGACCGGCTCTTCGCCATCGTAGTTACGAAACACTTTCGGCGAAGCTTTCGTGCCGGAATCTTCCGCGGTGAAAACGAGCGGGGCACCCAGATAGTAGATGCCGCCGCGCAGGATAACTTCACCGGGTTTCTCGCGCGTCGCCTGCTGCGCCCGGTGGGGCGTGGCGAAGGGCCTTTCCTCGGTGCCGGGGTTTGCGTCGTCTCCTGTGGGCGAAATGAAATACGGCTGAGCTGAACCAACACTCGTGGCCAGCAGCACCGCTGCAAACACTATAGTGGTTTGCGGTTTCACGGCACGGAAGGGCGAAGCGTGCAGGGTTGTATCTGCACAGTGGTTGTGCTGGGCGTGAGTCCGTCGGCGCTGGCAGTGAGCTGGATTTCGCCCGCCTCGCGCGTGGACTGGACGATGATTTGCGCGAGGCCGTTGAAGAGACTGCGCGACCAACGCGCCTGCGGACCAACGAATACGTCGGGCTCGTGACAGTTGGGATCGCCGTTGCCGACACCGATGATTTTGCCGGCGCCTGTGAGCGCGAAATTCACTTTATTCTGGGCGAGCGGGACCACGCGGCCCTGCGCATCGACGGCGGCGACGGTAAACACGGCGACGTCCTGACCGTCGGCGTCGATCGTGGAACGATCAGGCGTGAGTACGATCTGCGCGGCCTCGCCGGTGGTTTCGACTTTCGTTTCCACGATGATCTTGCCCGCCTGGTCGTAACCTTTCGCTGACAGCGTACCGGGCGCGTATTTCACCTCCCGCCAAAACAGCTTCGAGTAGCGCGGCATCACCTGCCTGCCCTGCGAAACGCCGTTGAGGAAGAGCTCCACTTCGGCGCAGTTGCTGAGAGCCTGAACGAGGATTTCCTGGCCCTCCTTGCCGGGCCAGTTCCAGTGCGGTGCGAGGTGGAGGACCGGCGTTGTGGTCCACCACGACTGGTAGTAATAGAATGAATCCTTCGGGAATCCGCACGTATCGAGAATTCCGAAGTGCGAACTGATGCTCGGCCAGTTGCAGGGCGATGGTTCACCGCGATAATCGAAGCCGGTCCATACGAACGCACCGGAGAGCCACGGACGCTCCGCGAAGAACGTCCACCAGCTTTCCGCAGTGGTGTCCCAGCCCGGCCAGACGATGTCGTAGGCGCTCACGTGGCCGCGATTATAGTCGTTCGTGTAGATGCCGCGTGTACCGACGACGCTCGCCTGTTCCGTACCGACGATCGGCTGGAGCGGATGCTCGGCGTGATAATCGTCCACGTGCGAGCCGAGGTGATAGTTCCAGCCGCGCACCTCGATGACCGAGTTGATGCCAAGGAAAACGTTTTTCTCATTCGCCGCGTAGGTAACCGGCCGCGTGGGATCAAGACACTTCACGAGGTCCTGCATCGCGAGCGCGGCCCGCGCTGCCTGTGGCGTGTCGTGAACGGCGAGTTCCTCGTTGGCGATGGACCAGATGACGACCGAGGCGTGATTGCGGTCGCGACGAATCTGCTCCTCCCACTTGCGGAGGTTTTCGGAGTCGCTGCCGAGTAGGCGGCACTCGTTCATAACGAGCAGACCGAGGCGATCGCAGACTTCGAGCAGCTCGGGCGTCGGCGGGTTGTGCGCGGTGCGATAGGCATTACAGCCAAATTCTTTTAGCTTCTTCACGCGGAACTCCTGCAACGCATCGGGAATGGCGACCCCGACGCCCGCGTGATCCTGGTGGTTGCAGGTGCCGTGGATTTCGTAGCGCTGGCCGTTGAGCAGAAAGCCGATGTTCGGGTCGAAGGCGACGGTGCGGATGCCAAATTTTGTTTCCTGGCGATCGACGATCTGGCCGCCGACGGAAACCGTGGTGACAAGCGTGTGGAGTCGTGGGTCCTCGGGCGACCAGAGCACGGGCGCCCCGATCTTGGTCTGCCCGCTGACTTCCATGCTCGTCGCGGCAGCGATTCCCGCCACTTTTGCGACACCTGCTTCGGTCGTGCGGCCATCCGGCGCGACGATGCTCCATCGGACCTCGGCTTGGGTGTCGGTGCGATGTTTGTTTAGCAACGTGGTTCGCAGCTGAATCGTCGCCGGGCCGACCGGCACGTTTTTTGGGAACTCCGAGTACACGAAGATGCCGTCCGGAGCGATCGCGAGCGGAGCTGTTTTCTCCAGCCAGACATGGCGATAGATGCCCGCTCCTTCGTAGAACCAGCCTTCGAACTTGGTCGCGTCGACGCGCACGGCAACCGTGTTGGTGCCGTCGAAATTGAGCACGTCGGTGATGTCTTCGCGGAGCGGCGAATATCCGCTCTCATGGCGGCGCACGAGCCAGCCGTTGATCCAAACCGTGGCGTCCCGGTAGATGCCGTCGAATGTCAGCCAGATGCGCTTGGATTCGTCCTCCTTCGGCAGATCGAAGGTGCGACGATACCAGGCGATGCTGTTTCCGAGATATTTTGCACCAAGCGCTTTGTACCCGTGGTTGCGGTCCGCTGCGGGATCGAATGGAAGCTCGACCGCCCAGTCGTGTGGCAACTGGACGTCGCGCCAAGCCGCCGCGTCAAAGGCGGGTGCTGCAGGACCGGAACTGACGCCGGCTTTGTCGAGCCGCAGCGCATCCGGCCACTCGTCGCCGAGGTGGAATTTCCAGCCACGGTCGAGCGAGAGGTGTTCGCGTAGCGGCACGGCAGCCCGGGCCTCCATCCCGGCTCCGGCCCACGCGAGCGCGACAAGGCTGAAAACGGTCGCGATGAATCGCGATCCAAGGTGGAAATGCGTCATGAGTTTATTCGTTGCCGGTCAGTTTAAACTGTTGCTCGGGCCGTCGGCTGGAGAGCGGAATGTTGAGGACGATTACACATCGAGACGGTTGGCGGCGGCGACGCGGGCATACCAACGACCGGAGTCTTTCACGATGCGGCGTCGCGTGGTGGGGTCGGTCCAGGTCAGACCGAAGCGGTGGGTGAAGCCGTCGTTCCACTCGAAGTTGTCGAGCAGGCTCCATGCGTGATAGGCACGCACGCGGGCGCCGTCCGCCATGGCTTGCGCCATGGCGGCGAGGTGCTGGCGATAGAACTCGATTCGGTCCGGGTCGTGCACCTGGCCGTCAGCGTTGAGTCGGTCGGGCAGGACGACTCCGGTTTCGGTGATTTCGAGGATCGGCCGATCGAAATCCCGCGTCAGCTGCATGAGCATGTCGTAAAATGCGCGCGGCCACAGCTCCGTCCCGTTTCCGATCTGCGGGCCGACGGAATACTGCTCGATCACGCATTGGGCCATCGGGTCGACGTGGCGCTGGCCGGCGGCGGGACGAGGGGCGGTGGCCGGAGCCGAGATCGCCAGGCGCATGTAGTAGTGCACGCCGACCCAATCGAGCGGGTGCTGCAGGATCTTTTCGTCGCCTGCGCGAAAGCCCATCGCCTCATACGGCACTTCGCCGACGAAGGCGTCCGGGTAGTTGCCGTGCCGGGCGGCGTGGAGAAAGAGGACGTTGTTGAGCAGATGAAAGCGACGCGCGGCATCGTGGTCGGCCTCGGAGTCTGTCTTCGGGTAGGCCGGTTCGTAGGCGTAGGCGTTGCCCTCCGAGGCGCGGGATGAAGCCGCCTTCAGCGAACGGTACGCCAGACCGTCCGCGAGGGCCACGGTGTGAAGTGCGCGCAGGAAGTCGTCGGCGTTGGCTCGGCCGGGCGGATTGAATCCGCGGGCGTAGCCGGCCCAGGTGAACCACCAAGGCATATTGAACGGTGCCCACACCGCGATGCGGTCCCCGAGACGTCGCGCCATCAATCCGGCATAGTCGGCGAAATAGCTGGCCATGTCGCGATTGGTCCAACCGCCACGATCCTCCAACGCCTGCGGCAGATCCCAGTGGTAGAGCGTGCAGAATGGACGGATGCCGGCCTCCAGCAGGGCGTCGACGAGCCGACTGTAATAGTCGATTCCCTTCTCGTTGATCGCGCCCGTGCCGGCCGGAAGGACGCGCGGCCAGCTGATGGAGAAACGATAGGTTTTCTGGTTGAGCTGCTTGAGCAGGGCGACGTCGTCGCGAAAGAGGTGATATTGGTCACAGGCGACGTCGCCGTTGGTGCCGCTGGCGATCCTGCCCGGGGTGTGCGTCCAGCGATCCCAGATCGACTCGCCTTTCCCGTCCCGATCCCACGCGCCTTCGACTTGGTAGGCGGAGGTGGCCATCCCCCAGAGAAAGTCACGCGGGAACCGGGCTTGGGCGATCTGCTCGGCGGACATGGCGCCGGGCTGAGTCGGGAGCACTTTTCCTGCCCAGCTCCGGCCGCCGAAGGTCAGCCCGCCGGCGGCGAGCAACGAGTTCCGAACGAAGGTTCTACGATTCATAAGTTGGGATTCCTCGTTGGCGGCTGGAGCCGATGGGGGAGAGGCTAGGTCGCAGGCAGTCGACCGGGGCGAATCGGGCGGGAATGGTCGGAGGCGGGATATGCAAGAGAGCGGCGTCATTCGAAGGCGGGAGTGAGTGGCGGCAGGCGCGTCTGCAGTGCACCTCGGGCGCGGCGTCGATTTGACGCGACGATTGCAGCAGCCAACCGTCGCTGAGTTCGAGTCTGTCCGGAAGTGCGGCTTGGGCTGTAGCCAGCAAGAGCCAGATAACGGAGAGGGCGAGGGCCAGCCGGTGGATAGGATGCAATGTGGTCATGGGCGGCGGAAACGGCGAAGCACTCTGATCGGGCGCGGGAGTATCTTAGCGGAGCGTGAACGTGTTCATGGACTGGGCGGGAAGGTCGAGCCGTACGGGCGTGCCGCTTGCGTCCAGCACTGCGGAGATCGCCCGGTCGGTGTCATTTAAAATGATAAGCACGCGGGAGCCGTCGGGGTTTCGAAAGGCGACGGCTTTCTGGAAGGGGCCGCTTTGAATCGCGATGCGCTGAGCCCCGGAAAGCACCGTGGCAGAAAAGTGCTTCATCGCGTAGAACTCGTGGTTATAGATAACAGTTTCGGTTTTGCGGTCGACGGTGAGCAGGCTGTTCTGCCGCCAGTCCCAGCGGCTGAGACCGGACTCGTCGAGGACCATGTTCCAGAAGAAGTAGCTGTTGGCGAAATTGGCGGTGTCTTCGATGAGGTGGCCGAAGGTTAGCAGCGCCTGGTCCCAAGCATTGCCGCCGCCGTAGCACTCGGTCTCTGTCTGGGAGAGTTTCTTGCCGGGGTATTTTTGGTGAGTGGCGAGAAAAGTTTTCTGGCCGCCATATTGGTAGCCGACGCCGACGATGCCCGGCGCGGTTTTAGGGTCGCCGAGGATGGGATCGACGTAGTCGGCGAGGTTCTCGTTCACAACCGTGCCGAGCCAGACTTCGATGTTAATATCGTCGCGGCGAAGCTGCGGCAGCAGGTGGTCGCGGAGAAAAAGGTTGAGAGTGCCGGCGTCCCACACGCATTGGGGATAGAGATTGGTATTGAGGGCCATCTCGTTTTGCGGGTGGACGGCGTAGAGGTTGATTCCCTCGGCGCGCCAGGCTTGGACGAATTTGGAGAAATAGAGCGCGTAGGCAGCGAGCGTCTGTGAATCGCTCTTCATGTTGCCTTGGCGATAGCGGCCGTTGTTGGTCATCCACGAAGGCGGGCACCACGGCGAAGCCCAGATGCCGAGCTTCGGCTGGTATTTCATCGCGGCCTTGATGAACGGGATCAGGCATTCGCGGGTGCGGGCGATGCTGAAATTATTCATCGCGTAGTCGCCGGGAGTTTCGTTGAGCGAATACCAGCCGAGCGAAAAGTCGTTGGCGCCGATGGGTGCGCGACCGAGGGTGAAATTGGCCCCGTCAGGAGAAAACAGTTCCTTGAGCGCGGCTTCGCGGCGGTCGTCTGGGATGGACGTCAGCGCCTCCCAACCCAGTTCGTTGAAGCAGCCGCCGAAGCCGTCGATAATTTGAAACGTTTGAGAGGGATCGAGCACTACCCGCTCGCCAGAGACAGGCGTGCCGGGCGCGGCGGGCTCGATAGTTTTTTCGCGCCAGCGGTCGGTCTCGGTGCTGCAGATCCAACGGATGGAGGACGGGCCGGAAGCGAACGCGACGGGGGCACAAGACAACACGCCCACGACCGAAAGGATGAGCAACGAGCTGATGCGGCGGTGGAGCGAGATGGTCATTGGCGGTGTTTATTCGTTAAGTCATCAGGCCTACGTTTAGCGGAGCACCGTGCTCGCGAATGAGATTTCCTGCGCGGCGAGCCCGGCGGACTCGGCCCGCAACACCAGCGTGCCGGGCTGGTTAGCGCGGCTGCGCACGATGACGACGGCGCGGCCGTTGAAGACCTTGCGCTCCAGTGCTTGGAACGATTCGAAACTGATCGGGTTGCCGTTGTCGGTGGCGATGATTTCGCCGGGGCCTTGGAGCGAGAAGCGCACGAGGTTGCTGGCGCGCGGCGCGAGCAATCCGGCCGCATCGGTGATGTCAACGGTCACGTAAACGAGGTCGGCACCGTCGGCGCGGAAGGTCGCGCGGTCGGGTGTGAGCGCGATTTTCGCCGGTGCGTTGGCGGTGCGCTGCGTGTCTTCGGCCCAACGCTGGCCAGCCTTGTAGGCGACGACCTTGAGTTCGCCGGGCTCGTAGCGAACGTCGTCCCAGCGTAGGCGATATTCACTGGTTCCCTTCTTTTTCCGACCGAGCGAACGACCGTTGAGGAACAACTCGGCTTCGTCGCCGGAAGTGTAGACATGGACGGGCGTGATCTGGCCTTCGCGCTCCGGCCAAGTCCAGTGCGGCAAAATGTGCGCCATCGGATGATCCGGCCGCCAGCGCGACTGGTAGAGGTAATAGCGGTCCTTGGGCAGGCCAGCGAGATCGATGATTCCGAAGTAGGAACTGCGGGACGGCACGGGAATGCGGCCGAGTTCGGCGAGTTGTTTCGCCATCTTCTCTTTCTTCGCAGGGTCGGAGAAATTCAGGAGATTGGTAGCGTCGCTGTTGTAAGGCGTGGGCTCACCGAGATAGTCGAAACCGGTCCAGACGAACTCGCCCGCGTAGCCAAGCACCGCGTCAGCGGCACGCCATTCGGCTTCGACCTGGGTGGCCCAGCCTTCGGCGTAAAGGTCGTACGAACTGACTTGAAAGTTCGCCCGTGCAGCCGGGTCGCTCTTGTCGTCGCTCACTGGGAAAAAATACTCGCCGCGTGAACTGAGCGTCGACGCTGTCTCGCTGCCGAAGAGCGGAATGGCGGGATTCTCCGCGCGGAAACGGGCGTAGGTTTCAACGCGGTAGTTGTAGCCGACCGCATCGAGGGCGTGCTGGACGCCGTTGAAACCCATCTCGCCGCTATTGAGCCCGCCACTGATCGGTCGGGTGCGATCCTCCTCGCGCACGATGCCGACGAGGCGGGTGGCGAGTTTCCAACTCTCTTGACTGTCGTCGCCCCACTGCTCGATCACCTCGTTGCCGATGCTCCACATGAAGACGCTCGGATGGTTGCGGTCGCGACGCACGAGCGCACGCAGGTCGGCTTCGTGCCAGTCGGCGAAGAAGCGATGATAGTCGTTGCGGCCTTTGCCCTTCGCCCAGCAGTCGAAGGCCTCGTTGAAGACGAGAAAACCGAGGCGGTCGCAAGCATCGAGCAACTCGGGAGCGGGCGGGTTGTGCGAGGTGCGGATGGCATTGCAGCCCATCGCCCGCAACAGCTCGAGCTGGCGTTCGATCGCGCGGGAGTTGATCGCAGTACCGAGCGCGCCGAGATCATGATGCAGGCAGACACCTTGGATACGGATAACTTCGCCGTTGAGCAGGAGCCCGCGATCGGCGTCGAACGCGATCGAGCGGATGCCGAACGGTGTCTCAACGCGGTCGATGACTTTGTCGCCGCGTTTGACGGTGCTGACGGCGAGATAACGATTGGGCGCGGCGACGCTCCAGAGCGCGGGCGACGCGATCTGAAATGTCTGGGTGGTGGACGATTCGCGGCGAGAAGCGGCGCGCAGGCGAACCGGCTGACCGCTGGCGACGGCAGATTTTCCGCCGGTGCTGTCGATGGCGAAGAGTTCGGTTCCAATGGTGAGATCGACGGCGTCGCCGGTGCCATTCACGGTGTGAACCTCGACGGATACGAGCGCGGAGGTGGCGCTAACTCGCGGCGTGGTGACAATCGTCCCCCACTGGGCGATGTGAATCGGGCCGGTCTTGGTGAGCCAGACATGGCGGTAGATTCCGGCGCCCGGGTACCAGCGCGACGACTCGTGCAAGTTGTCGAGACGGATGGCGAGGACGTTGTCCGCGCCGGGCTTCGCGTACGGGGTCAGATCGAGTTGGAAGGAGGAATAGCCGTAGGCCCAGCCACCGACGAACTGGCCATTGAACCACACCAAGGGACACGACATCGCGCCGTCGATTTCGAGCACGAGGCGGCGACCGGTGTCCTCGGCGGGCAGGGAAAAACGCTTACGATACCAGCCGGAGGTGGCAAACGGTAGCTTGCCGGTGTCGCCGGGCAGATCTTGGCGGAAGGGGCCTTCAATTCCCCAGTCGTGCGGGAGGTCGAGCGAGCGCCACGCGCTGTCGTCAAAGCCCGGCTGCACGCAGGCGATATCGCTGCCAAGATTGCCCGAGGGCTGGGCAGGTTTTGCAGTGCCGATGCCTAGTAACGGCGCGCTACTGGGGAGCAGCCAAGCACGCACGGAGGAGTAGTCGAGCTGCGGTGACATCCATTGCGGGTCGCCGTTGAGAAAGCGCCAACCGGCGTCGAGCGACAACCGTTCGCGCGGAGCGGCGGGTTCGCCAGCGCGGACGCAGATTGCGGCCGGGGCTAGAGTGAGAAGCACGAACAAGAGGAGGCGATAGCTTGAGAGTTTCTGGACGGAAGATTTCTGGGAGAACAGGTGCATATCATGTGGTTCGGCTGAGCAGCCGACGGGTTATCGAGACGCGGATACCGGCGGTGCGGGCAAGACGGTGAGTTCAGCCGCGCCGACCCAGCCGCTATCGTCTACGTCGTGGTGCGCGGTGAAACGGAAGAACCGAGTTTCGACGGGGGCGAAGGTGATTTCCTGGAGCATGGGATTATTGCGAATGTTGCCGAATACGCCCGACTCCACGTTCGTCGTCCAGTGCGTGCCATCGAGACTGGTCTCGAACTTGTAGCGATCGACAACACCAACAAAAACCCAGTCTTGGCGTGGCAGGTAAGCGAAGCCGCCAATCCGGCGCACGCTGCCCATGTCGATCGTGAGACTCGGACGTGCTACATCACCCTTGGTCGCGCGTTCGCGCCAGAGCGTCGAGTCATCAGCATCGATTGCGTTGGTATCGGGAAATTCGGGCGATGGGATGACCGCATTCTTTGCACGAACCACTTGCCATCCCCTCGGCGCGAGACCGACGATGGTTTTGCTCGCGACCAAGCCGAGCCCCCCCTCGCGGGTCAGAATCGCGGCCTGCACAGTGCCCCCTTCAGGCAGGGAAATCGGCGCACGGTAAACCGGCGAGTTGGCCGTAGGCTCTGAGCCGTCGACCGTGTAGACGATAGGAAGTTGGTGGGGATGACTGAGCGTAACGAAACCATCGCGGCTGCGATCCGAAACGACTGGTTCCTTGGGCAGGGATTGTTTGAACAAGCCGACTTCCGCCAGCGTCGGTGCGAAACGCGAACCCGTTATCCGGATTCGCACTTTATTCGTCGTGACCGGGAGCGAGAGGCGAACGAGGCGCTTGTGGCCGACGGTTGTCTGTTCTTCGACGGCGGTCGGCGCGGTCCATGACGAACCGTTCCAGGTTTCGATGACGAACGACTCGATGCGTTGACCGCGCTGGGCGACCGCTTCCTGAAGCGAGACAACGTCAAACGTAACAGCGTCGGGCAGTGTGAGCGTGAAGGTGCCGATGATCTGGCCGGGCGCGGCTTCCCACCACGTGTCGAGGTTGCCATCGTGCGCCAGCGCGGGACTTTGAGCTGAAACGGAAGTATCAGCCGTGAACGTTGCGCCAGCGGCGAGGTCACGCGCAAACGTGTCGTTGATCACCTCGGACATGCGGCGCAACGACGCGAGCTGATTGTCGGGAATGAGGCCACGTGTATCTGGCGCTAAGTTCAGCAGCATGACGCCGTTGCGTCCAACCGAACGGTAGTAGTAATCGACTAGTTCGGCAGGGCTCTTGGCGCGTTTGTCGGCGGACCAAAACCAGCCGTTGATGATCGAGGTGTTCACTTCGGCGGGATACCACCAAAGATGGGAACCGGGCTTGAGTTTCGCGCGGCTGCCGAGGTCTTGATCCTGCTTGTCGGGCCAAGTGTGCTTTTCGGGCGATTCCTGCAGTGGGATGACGCTCCATTCGGTGGTGCGTCCGTAGCCGCCTTCGTTGCCCACCCAGCGAACATCGGGACCCTTGACGGAGATCACTGCGCCGGGTTGTAGGCGGCGGATCAGATCGTACCACGCGGTGTAGTCGTAGGTTTGCGCAACACTCGGGTCCGGATTTGCACCATCGAACCACGCGACAGAGATAGGACCGTATTCAGTCAGTACCTCATAGAGCTGGTTCAGGAAGTAGCGGTTGTAGTCGTCTACTTCGTAGCTGAAGGTCGGAAAGCCTGGCGTTGGCGCGCGGCCCTGGCTCGGATCTTTCATAAAATTAGCGGGAGCGGTCGGTATGGCAGAGCGAACCTTCGGACTGCCGTTGCCGTAGTAGCCCGCGGGGTTCTTGGGATTCGTTCGCAACTGAAATAGATCGGCCGGCGAGAGATAGATCCCCAGCTTAATGCCGTGAGCGCGGGCGGCCTCGGCCACCTCGCGAACCATGTCGCCCTTGCCGCCGCGCCACGGACTTGAGGCGACAGAGTGCTGGGTGTAGCGGGACGGCCAGAAGCAAAGCCCATCGTGGTGCTTGGCCACGAGGATCAGAAGGTTGCCGCCTGCAGCCTTCATGGCACCAACCCATTGGTTAGAGTCGAGCTCCGTGGGATTGAAGATTGCAGGATCCTCGCGCCCTGTCCCCCACTCCACACCGTTGAAAGCGTTCGGGCCGAAGTGCAGGAAGAAGGTTCGCTCGTGCCTCATCCAGGCGATCTGGTTGGCACGAGGCAGCACCTTCGCCGCTTTTTCGGCAATGACCGCATCGGAATCGCCGGGGGCGATGACCTGTACCGTCGCGTAGTCAACCAGAGCACGTTCGGAGGCAGCCGTGCTCGCAAGCATCGGCCAATTTGCGAGCGACAAAACACCAAGCATGAGCCCAGCCTTTGCCTGGCTATTTATATAGAAAATTCGTGCGATCTTCATATCTGAATTAAAACGATATATGTTCCGATAATATCAATCTGCATGTAAACGGAAAATGCATGTAACATATATTACATGCATTCCAAAACCACCTACCTTATCCAGTAATTATAGTGAGCGGGCCACGGAGCGTGACCCGCTCAACCTAACGAACTAACTGGCCCCTATAGCCAGAAATGATCCAGAAATTCACGTAACGGGCATCAGAACATGAATTTCATGCTCAAATCATAGGTTTGACCCTGCTTGATTCGGCTTTGAGCAACGGTCCCATCGGGCTCAAGAGATACGGGAACCAGGCCTGCGTGTTCTTTTATGTTCCTGATATTTAGCTGAATCGCCCATGTGATCGTCGTGGTCAGCTTATGTTCATAGCCAAACCAAATATCGACATGCTCCTCGGTCGGGCCGTATAGAGGCTGATTCACATCTGCGATCCATGCGCTCTCGCCGTAGACCGTGGCAAGATGGGTGCCATACCCGAGGATGGCCTTGTCTTCCCAGCGGTACGCAGCACCAATTTTGAAACCCTTCGCGATTCCACGATCAAACTTGTAATTCGTAACAATATTGAATTTCCACTTTTTTACTTCGGGCTGGTCGGAACCGGTAAGCGCGACCTGCGTGAGATAAGGCGCCCATAGGTTCTGCATAAAGTTCTGTTTCTGCGCACCGTAGTCAGTATAACCACCCCAGTTGGCTACTTTGCCAATAGGGCTATCGATCCAGAGCTTAGCCATATTGTTCAGATAGTTCGAAGCCGCGGCTCCAAGCGAGGTCTGGTAAGCATTCGTCTTGGATCCAGTGATCTTCACATCCCAGTTTTTCAGCGGCCTGACCGTCGCTTCCAATTCATAGCCCTCCGAGGCAAGATTCTGATCGATGATCGGAGTTTGACCGTGAATAGAGTGTTCAGCCTTACCATTCCAAGGCCAAGGAATACTGTTGTCCTTAAGGACATGGAGCCAGTCGCCATTCTTAACGGCCGTCATGTCAACATTACTGCCATACTGATCCCAATATGATTGGGGGAACATCGCGGCAAAGTCCGTTTTCAGCGATGTCGCAATCTGCTGCGCTACATCGGGGTGATCAACCGCCCATTGCCATAGCCATTTGGCGTCAGCCAAATCCTTGGGAACATTGTCGACACCGTATTCCTGAACAGCAAGAGCGCTCGCAGCCATGGTGACAGTCCAAACAGGAAGCGAATCGATCATCCAACCATTGGTACCCAGCGGCTGCCCGTATGATGCCTGGGCATTGCTGTTCTCGGTCTTGAATTTGGTTAACCGTAGGCTCAGACGATTATGAAACGCGTCGACCTGCACTGCGTATTCATTTGTCTTTCCAGTTTCATTTGGAAGCTGCGAGCCATCGATACCATAACGTACCTTCGGGGTCTCGTTGGCACCATGGAAGTAGTAGAGAGACACATCCGTGCCCTCCGGGAGGCGATCCTTGATCGACTTCGGCAAATGCACTGCCACACCATAACTCTTCGACGTAGTAGTAGACTTGATCCCCGAATCCGTAAGTTTGTAATCTATTGAGTAAATGCCGGTCGTGGAATCCAGTGGTGCAGTGTTACCACGCTGCCGCGTCGTATCCTTGCGCCAGCCAAACGATGGTATGATCGTATCGTCCCAGATATGCCCCTGATAGAGGATGGCTTTAGACGTAATCCTTTGCTCCCGCTTGGAACCACCCGTGTATCCATTTTCCGTCGAGCTACGCACGTTGGTGGGCAGGCCATAATAGCCTATATAATTTGCTGGGTTGTCGGCCTGAGTCAGCGCCTTTGGGGTGCCATTTGGCAGAGTGATATTCCACACAGCGGCAGGGTCGACCGACGTCCCAGCCTTCCACGATTTGACGTACGAGGTCAACGGATACGTTGTCGGATTAATAGAAGTGGTCAACCCACTCAAGAAGGCGCCAGACCCGCTTGTCCCCAGCATTGAGGGGCCCATGTATGCGAGCCAATTAATTCCATTATCGGAAAGCTTTGAGCCACCGCCGTAAGAAAGCGCCCAAGTAGGATCAACTCCGTACATTTTATACGCGCGGCTCTCTTCAGCTTTCGTGTAGCTACCGCCGAGACCAGTGATCTCATGGCGGCCCAGTATCTTCGCCCAAGTGCTGCTCGGCGCGAGATCTTTGAAGTCCAGATTCGTCGCTGCTGTCAGCTGATAGCTGTCGCGCGTAGAATAATTGGATTTGCCACTACCATAGTCGCCAAATACGACCGGCCTGCCAACATTGGGATTGGTCTGGGCTTCGGGAAGCCACGATGGATAGGTCAACAGGTAGCTATCCAGATCAAGTAGGATAGCCGGTGTGCGAGAATTCAGCAGACCTTCCTGGCCATCGTCGTACTCCTGATGATCAACAACCGCTTGGATCACCAGCTTTTCATTAAACAGACTCTCTACAAGACTCACATTATATGCATTCCACCGCTTCCATTCACGCTTGTTTGGCCCGTCAATGAGATTGTTTACGTAGTCAAAAACTGTCCGGTCAGAAAGGGTCTTATCCTGGTAGTTAACCGTGCCTTTATATGCTCCCTTGAACTCCCCATCATCTACACCGTTAGCTTGAATATAGGCATAGTTCGACGCTTTAGCGAACTGTTGATATCCCATTGTATGTACATGGTAGATATTGCTGCTCACATCGCCTGAACCATAGCTCGCTGAAGTGGGAGCGGTCCAACCAGACTGTCCCGCCTTAAGGAGTGCCCCCGTTTTGGCATCCCAAAAATACTGAGCCCCACTACCCCATTGATATTGATTCGCGATGGAGCCATTGGACGTCCAGTAGCTTGCGGTCGGATCGCCACCAGAATCATTAAATTTATATGTCCACGGATTATAACCTGTCGCGCTTGCCCGCGGATCATTGAGGTATCCTGTGACATAGTCTACAGGAGGAAGGGTACGCGGTTCGTTGGAGTTCGCGCGGCCACTTTCGAAGTTCGCCTGAATCTTCAAGCGGCTCGACTCAGTGGCAAATATCTTGGGGTCAAAACGCACCGCACCATACACTCGCTTGCTATGGTTAAACGCAGGCTTTTGCCGGAACTGCGTATCATCGTTCACCATATCTAGCCTTACGGCTAACTGGGAGGGAATCAGAACCTTGTTAATATCCAAGGACTCGCGCGTTGTGCCAAAGCTACCGTAATGAAACTCTACATTTCCTTCATTTTTATAGGTAGCATCCACTGTAGAAACATTCGCGATACCCGACGGACTTCCTACACCAAAAAGGAAAGAGTTGGGACCTCTGGAGATATCCACACGACTAATATTGAAAGAATCCCACGGAATATCGCTTTGGAAGTAGTTTCGTGTATTATCCATATTGGTTAATCCACGGGACCGATTCACTGCTGTCGGCTGGGCGAGTCGAGCTCCTTCAGCGGAACCTGAAATCGAGATGCCTGCACCTCGGCTAACCGCCCCGGAAAAATTGCCGTTGAGACCAGCGATTTCCGTGTTGGTGGTATAGATAAGGAGATCCTGCGCATTCGTGATGCCCACATCCTTCAAAAACTGGGGCGTGATCACGGAAACCGCCGATGGCGTATCCGCGAGCTTAGTACGCACACGGGCACCGCCCAGGGTGTCCGTCGCCCGGTAGCCCTCCTGTTCGGTGCTCACCGAAAACGGATCCAAGACTAATACTTGTTCGTCAGATGTATCACCGGATGCGGGATTTGAACTGACCTCGCTCGGAGTCGGGCCGACCTTGGTCGTTTCCTGACCTGATAGGGTTGATGCTGCATATGCCAGCGCTGCGTACAGCGTCAGCATGCTTTTTTTGCTGGGTCGTATTTTCATAACGATATTTGGGGGTGTTGGGTCTCGTATCGCTTCGATACGAAAAACGGGGGAGGGCTGATGGGATCAGGCACCGGCGCGAGGGCACGGAGCATCTGTTGAAGTCGTTGGAGTGCTTCCGAAACTTAAGTATTTAACGATAAATCTAAAGGACGTGGCATTAGTTAGCTGAAAATCAATAACTGGCCGACTGTGGTTACCGCTACTCCCCCCAAGCAAGTATCCACAGGTAGAGGTGCTCTATGGCTGTAGCCATAACGAGGCAGCTCGAGCACGCGAGCGAGCTTGCCCCACTCTGTCCGCACACAAAGCCAAAACCCGTGCCTGCAAGGCCGACACCTTATAGGCTATCGCTATTCCAGCTGCACAAGGCCGCGTTTGACTGCGACCAAGATCGCCTGGGTACGATCCATCACACCTAGTTTCGAGAGAATACTCGAGACGTGCAATTTCACCGTCCCCTCAACCAACTTCAGCTTCGCCGCGACCTCCTTATTACTCAGCCCCTTGGATATCAGGGCAAGCACCTCAAGTTCGCGATTCGAAAGGTTCAACGCCTGTCGACCTGCAAGGCTGCGCGCGATCTCCGGGAGACAAACAATCTCTCCCGCATAAACTCGGCGGATGGAATCGAGCAGCCGGGGAAGCGGCATGTTCTTCAGCACATAGGCCGAAGCACCGCCCTGCATGGCAGCACTAATTTCATGTCCGCCACTATAACTACTCAATATCAGGATACGGACCGGGTCGAACTCCTGCTTGAGCAGTCCAATGATTTCCAGGCCGCTTTTATCCGGCAGCCGCATATCGAGAATCACGACATCGGGGCGCAGCGATCGATACGCTTTGATCGCCTCAACGCCATCCTCTGCCTCACCGACGACCTCCATATCAGGCTGCTTGTTTAATGACGAAATCAGACCGATGCGCATGAGAATATGGTCGTCGACGACCAATATGCGGATCTTTGAATCAGCGCCGGTGTTAGTCATGGGAAGTGGTTATGTGTTGATGACAGGCACACGAACCCGGATGGTGGTTCCTTTGCCGGGAGAACTTAATACTTCGTGTGTCGCGTGTATCTTGCCAACGCGACTTCGCAAACTGCGCAATCCAAAATGGCCAAGCCCTCCCGTGGTAACCTGATCCGGGCTAAAGCCACATCCATCATCGACCACGCTGAGCACCACTGCCTCCACCTCATAACCAAGCACCACATTCAGGTTGTGAGCAGCAGCGTGTTTGACCGTATTGTTGATCGCTTCCTGGGCAATACGCAGCAGATGATGCTCGACCTCAGAAGCGAGCCGACGTGGAACTCCCTCGACCTTTACCGTGCCGTGGAGCGACTCAGGGGTAATCTGTCTCATGATCTTTTCTATCGCCACCGGGAGTTCGGAATCCTCGAGCATGGGAGACTGAAGCTCCCAGACTGCGTTCTGGACTTCGGTTCGGCTGAACGAAGCCATACTACACGCAAGATCCAAACTCGAACGAATCTCTGGCGGGCAAGATTCAAGATTGGCGGTACTTTCAAGTTGGAGTAAAATTCCGTTGAGGCCCTGCTCAAGGCTGTCGTGGATCTCGCCTGCAAGCCGGTCGCGTTCCGCAAGGGTGGCCGACATGCGCGCCTCCTTCTGCAGCTTTTCCATCGTGGCATCGAGCTCGGCTGTACGCTGTTTTACGCGCTGACGCAGCTTGTGTATCCAAAAACTAATGACCAAGCCAACTAGGGCGATGGAGCTGACAAAGAGAAGTGCGCGCTTCACCACCCACCACGACGGCTTCTGCAGGACCGCAACGTCTGCGGAACTGCGAAGTAATAGTTTCAACGGCAGAATGGAGGAAGTCGTATTTGAGGCGTGAACCCATTGAAGAAGTCCTGCCTCTTTCACATTGATACCGGTGAGTTCGACGATACTACCACGCGGAATTTCACCAACGGAAGCGCGACGCCCCGGCAACATCACGCGGAAGATGCGCTGGTCTGCCTCCAACTCGAGCGGCTCACCCTCCGCGGAACCAAGTGTACGTGACACGACGGCGCGAATCCGCACAAGTTGGTTAGCATAACGCCCACTCGCAGCTTCGAGCGAACTAGCCACCACCGGTTTCACACGCGTACCACTGGCTTGCACCCGAACCAACGCATGCCTCAGAACGACGCTCTCGTCCTCGCCCCAATCGGGAAAACCAACAATTTCAACTGGAAAACCAACATCAATCGGCATGACGGTTTCAAGTTCCACCCGTATCCCGCCGAAATCGTCCTGCACGTAAACCACCGCTTGGTCGGCGTAGGTGACGGTCCCCTGCAAACGTGTGCGATGGCGCGATTGATTCAGAAGATTGTCCGCAGTCAGCGAATGAATGGATTCGAGCGTGTAGGCGAATGGATCACGTAAGGGTTCCTTGGTGATTTCTAGATGTTCCGGAGAAGGCACGAGCAGCAGTCGCTCCCGTTCGTTAGGATAAACGATCACGCCGCGAAGACGAACTCCTGCATCCACATGGTCGCGAAGTCGCGCGACCTGCGCACCCGACACAGCAACGGTGAAAACCTCTCCCCTAGCCTTGACCTCCATGAGGCCAGTGTCGGCGACGGACCTGACGATGCCCTCGAGCTCGATCCATGTGCCCTCACCGCGTTTTGGTAACAAATACTCCGCTGGATGGAGAACGGGGTTGGGCAAGGCCGTCGAGCCGAGCAAAAACACATTGTCGGCAAATAGATTATTGGTAGGCGGTGCCCAACCCGGATTGCTGACAATCTCTGCATAACTACCCGGCCGAACTAAAAAAAGATTCGACGGATCACGCCCAGTCAGCAGCGTCGCGGCTGATTGATCCTGCATGGCCCAATAACGCCGGCCAAGCACGTCTCCGCAAAAGGTGACTACACCGCGAAAGCGGAAGAAATCGAGCCCGTCCCACTTGCCATCCCCATCACTCAGCCGGGCAATCTCGACCAAGGGGCGCCAATTCGATTGGAGTTGGGCGCCCACGGAATCATGCCGTTGCTTGCTAACAGAAGCGTTGAAAATTGCGGGCTGACCTTGGTATGAAGTGACGAATCCCACGACATCGACAAAATCGCCAAGAGCGAACGTTGCAGTCTCGTTAGGGGTCACTACCACCGTGCTAAACCGGCGCTCGAGTTTGAGCCAGGCAGGCAAACTCGCCCCTTGAGCAGTGTCACCCACGGTACGAGTGGAGTTACCAGCCGTCCGCCATCTCCACTGCATGGAAGTCGAGCGGATGCCAGATTCCATGGTTTGCACGAGGTCGACAAACTGGGCATCGAGATCCAAACTTTCCCGAATCATTATGCCTGCACGCGCAGCAGGGTCGGCCGCATCAAACGAGTCCAACCGAGCAACAATGCTCCCCGCCCCATCCATCTGTTCATAGACAAAGGTGAATTGGTCAGGGGCGTCCCAGATGTCACTACCCACTCCCTCCACCACAAAACGCTCTCCAGTAATGGCGAACTGACCGGCACCGTTTGGGTTTCCGATATCGGTCCAACGTGGTAAACGTGATAGTCCTGAGACGTTGGTAAAGACCGCTCGAGAAGACTTGGTCGGCATACGCGAGTTGACGGCCAAGCCAACATACACTTTTGCACCCATCGCCATCTCGATCGGTGCTCCAACGGCTCGCCATTCTAACCCATTGCTTGATACAAACGCGCCAAATGTTCCGCTGTCGCTTATCGTTAGCTGGTTACCTTCCTGACTCACAACCTTCCCAACGATTTTGACCGCCGCATCCCGAAATGTCGCGGGATCACCGTTGGTGAGCTCGGAAATCGAGGTCAGTCGCAAGAGATCGGCCTGAGGAGTCTGACTTGTCACCGTGATTGCGCTCGCTGCTCGCGCCCAAATGCGACCAACCACGCGAACATCGCCGCTGTGCAAAAAGGATTCAGCAGCACCCACCACCCGCACTCGACGACCGCGTAAGGTTGCAGGTATCTCGCCACGCCAGCCCGACAAAATCGCTTGAACCCGCTGTCCGCTGTCGGAGATCTCCAAGGTCAGGCGGTCACCGTCACACGCGACAAAATCGACGGTGCCTTCAACCTCACTCCAACGAAAATTATCATCGGGCGCGAGCGCCTGCCCTGGATGGATAGTGATTGGTTCGGGTAACCTATCAACCCCGAGCACCTTAACGGTTGCGCCTCTCACCGAAAGAACAGACTCCAACTTCCGGGGTGCCAACAACACATCCGGCGTGTCGACAGTGACGTCGTTCCATATTTCCCGAAGAATAGATCCTCGTGGAAAATCCGCGAGCGATTGAGGTGGTGTAGCTTCGCTGCCAGTCTTCGGATCGGAGGTCCAAGGGCTCAAATATTTACCCGGAATAACATCAAGCGGAATGTCAGGACCCTCCCACGCCACACTAAGCCGGAACGATGCAGTTGAAAAGAGCCGCCGTTCGGGAAGTGATTGCTGTTGATGAAGACAAAACAATCGCCGGACGAAAGTCCGCTTCACCAAACGGTGGCGGGTGAAGTGGAGTTCAAAGTAGGCAAAAATCGCTTTCCCGGTTCTTTGCGGCCTTCGATTCGGCGGGGAAAAACCTGCGGTGTTTCCGTCCGTTATGGCGATGGTGCATGGATCGGCTGCCGTCACGCCGTGAAGGTTACACGCTGGATCTGGATTCGACACGGCTCTTGCATGAGGACGGTCATCAAGAAGGAATCAAAGTGGGCTACACGCGCACCGGGCTCAAGCCGTGCCTGCATCCCTTGCTCGCGGTCGTCGCCGAGGCGCGGCTGGTCGCGCAACTGTGGCTGCGTGCAGGCAACAGCAGTTGCGCCAATAACGTCGTATCGTTTTTTCTCGATCTGTGGAGCCACACGCCCCGGCAGATCCGGTGGCGGGCGGTCCGCGCTGACAGTGGGTTTTGCGTGCCCGAACTGCTCACGTTGTGGGAGCAATTGCGGCTGCCGTTTATCGTCGTGGCGAAGCTGAGCGTGCCGATTCAAAGTCTGATTCGGCACGACGCGGCGTGGACGCCGACCGAACTGGCCGGCACCGACATAGCCGAAGTGCAGTACCAGGCGCAGGGTTGGCCGCACGCCCGACGCCTTATTTTGATCCGCCATCGTCAGACTGAACGGCCCGAGGCTGGTGGCAAAAAGCTCATCGACGTGCCCGGTTATCTTTTCCAAGCGCTGGTGACCAGTTTGCCCGCAACCGCCTCGCCGCTCACGGTGTGGCGCGACTACAACGGCCGCAGTGATTGCGAAAACGTGATCAAAGAACTCCAGCTTGGCTTCGCCCTGCCCACGCTTTGTCTGCGTTCGTTTTGGGCCACAGAAGCGGCTCTCTCACTGGCGACGCTGACCTACAACCTGACCGTGCTCTTCGAACGTCATCTGGGCTGGCAAACCAAAGTGACGATCCAATCGCTGCGCTTCTGGCTGTTCATCACCCCGGGAATCATCGCACATCCTGCCGGCAAAACCACGATCAAACTCGCCGTGCCTCCCCGCGAACGCGACTGGTGGTCACGCCTTTGGGATAAAATCCTCAGCCCTTTTCCCAACTGCAATGCAGTAGAAAATCGCCCCGCTTTCGCCTCCTAATTCCTATGTTCTATTGCATCGTTCCGGCTAAGGTGTGTCGGGCCGCCCGCCTGATGGTGCACCACCTCGATGTAATACGCACGATCCGCCTCCAGAAAAACAGCCTCGGAACGCTGGGGAGTGCTTCGGCTCCAATCGCGCTGACGAGTGTAACTAAGTACTCGCGCAATGACGCGTCGTGAGACTGGCGTTTTGTCGGTTCCGAGCAGGAGTTGTGACGAGTCGTCGCTCGCGACTGCAAAACGATAATGTCCCGTAACCGGCGGATACAAATAACCCCGATAACGCGCCACGTAGTAACCATTCTGCACTGACGGAACAGATTCAAAGGAGGGCAGTAATTCTCTGCGATCAGGTCGGTGAGGATACCGCGGCAGATCGGGTAGAAGCGGCCAACCATCCGCCGCCGTCAGCAAGACGCGCTGGCCGGGCACCGCGTCCACCTTGGTTTCGCCAAGATCAAAAGCGACTGCACCAGTCCCGTCCTGCAAAACCAGCAGACTGCGATTCGTATCAACATGCGTAACGACTCCTTCAACGGCAATCGGGCGATTGTACAAGTCGCTCCACGTCTGGGCGGACCTGATTTCCTTGACGCTTTTGAGGGGTGCAACTTCGGCCGCGGCCAAGCCGGTCCAAAAAACGAATACCCAAACTATAACCAATACAAAGCAGCCAAACCGCCCTACACGGGGCGCAAGATCGCTGCGAGGGAAAGTTAATGAATTCGATCTGACCGGGCGCACGATGAGCTACGATGCGTCGCACGCCGAACGCTGCAACCGTTTACGTTGGAGAACGGGCCGTCTCGGGATCGAAACCCGGATCAAGCCCAAGCAAAGGTTTTCCAAATGCAGAAGCCGGCGGTTACGCGAAAGCTAAAACGAGCCCCTGCATCAAAGCGGGCGAAGTTCGACCAACCACACATCGTTCTCGCGCAGTTCGAAATCTCGCAAAAACCGTCCGTCAGCACCAATTACGACCTTCTCGTCGATCACCGGCAGGCCAGAGCTTGCCTTGCGCAAAGCCTGGACCTGCTCGCGTGTCAGTTGCGGGGGAGAACCCAGGTCGCGCCAGGCGGCCTGTACATCGTTAACCCGATAGCCGACCTTGTAGGCAACGAGCTGATACGATCCCTTGCGAAGGTGAGAGAGTTTGAGTTGAAGCGCCCCCTTGGATTTCGGCGGATGATCGCCGACATAATACACTTGATTGATGACCGACGGTCCTGGATGCGTGATGGTGAAATCCCAGAATAGTGCCTGTACCGAACCATTTTTATCCCGACACAAAATGGAATCAGGATCAGAGTTAACCAGTTCGTTATCACCAAGCCGGTTCAGAAACTGGTACGCATAAAACGCAGGTTTGCGGAGATCCTGATAGTTGAGCAGTCCGAAGCCACCGTGAAACGGCGTCATGCGAGGTCCGGATTCCTCGAAAATGTCGGTAAAAGTCCAATACGACATCGATTGGGCATCCGTGCCGGAATTGTGGACTTTATCGAGGATAAAGGCCGGGCTGTGATAGCTGTCGTGGATCGGATCGGCCGGCGTATAGGAACTGCTCCATTCGGTGTAGTGAAGTTCGGCCCCGGGGATTTTCGAAGCACGGATCTTGGCCCGCACGGCCTTGACGCCCGCAGTGATCGCATTGCGATCGGGGGAAAACACCGTGCCCGCATTACCGTGCTCATCGAGATAACCGCTCATGGTCGCGTAACTGTGAGTGCTGATGAAATCGAGCGGCACATTATTCGCCGAAACAAAAGCCAGAGTCTCATCGATCCATCCTTCACCGGCCGTGGCGGGACCACCAACCCGATAGGACGCGTCCACAGATCTCACGCCGCGCACCGAACTCTCGTAAAGTTTGAAGTATTCGGCGCGAGCGCCGGGGGACCACTCCTCGTAGCTCTTCTTCTCAGGATTGCCCATCCAGAAGCCATCGAGATTCGGCTCGTTCCAAACCTCGAAATACCACTTCTTCACCTCGTCGCGCCCATAGCGCTCGGTGCAGTGCTGGACAAACGCAGCGATGAACGCCTCCCATTTCTTATAATCCTTGGGCGGAGTCACATTGCCTCGATACCAAAAAATCGTTTGCGACCCGCTCGCCAAACCACTCGGCATGAAACCAAGTTCCACGAAGGGCTTCATCCCGATACTCTGAATGAAATCGAAAAGCTCGTCTATATATTGCCAGTTATAAAGCGGCCTGCCGGATTTGTCCTCCTGATAGACACCCATGTCATCGCAAAACAATCCGTGAAACCTGATATAACGAAATCCACACTCAGCGCGCACTTCCTTGAGTTGGCGCTGCCAGTCAGCCCGCAGTCCTTCGTTGGCCCGACCCGCACCGACACAAAGGTTGTACATGCGGTTCGTCGGTCCTTTGGTTTTCGAAAGGTCCACGTCAATGACACGATCAGCAGCGCGGGCAAAAAGGATCGTTGAGGAGAAAAGGGCCAGGAGTAGAACTCTTTTGATCATGCAACTGTGATAAATCTCTTCTGCCAAAACGAACAGCAACTTTCCACAGGACCAGTCACAGCTAGACCAAAGATATACCACCAAAAAGCTCCAAACCGTTGTCGCAAGCACACTCACATCCTTCCGGCCTAGACGTCCCAAGGTGTGTCTGGAAAATGAAACTGTCTGTCATTCTGAGCGTAGCGAAGAATCCAGAGCGATAAAGCAACACGCTTCGATCAAGTCCCACTGGATTCTTCGCTCCTCTGAAGAACCCAAAATCCAGTGGAGCCGAGCATCGGAATTGAACCGACGACCCACGCTTTACGAAAGCGTTGCTCTACCAACTGAGCTAGCTCGGCATACCACGGAACAGCGGAAGAAACTCGCCCTCAGGCTAAGGGCAAGCCTCAAATACCAGACTCCCGTCCCGCCGTGCCGCTTCCAACCGATCTCTTTGACTACTCGTTGCCACCCCACCTCGTGGCGCAAACGCCCGCGCTCCACCGCGATCATTCACGTTTGCTCGTCGTCGATCGGGCCAGCCGCACCCTCTCGCACCACGTTTTCTCGGACCTGCCGCAATTCCTGCGCCCGGGAGATATCCTGATTCGTAACAACGCCAGCGTGCTCCCCGCGCGCCTGCTCGCCCGGCGGCCTACCGGCGGTGCCGTCGAGTGCTTCCTACTCCACGCCGAACCAGCCCACGGCACCAACGTCTGGACCTGCCTCGTCAAACCGGGGAAAAAACTTCCGCCCGGCGCCACTTTTACACATGGCGAAGCGTTCACCGGAGAAATCGTCGCCAAGCAGGACAACGGCTGCGCGCTCGTGCGTTTTTCTACTCTAGGCGATGAACCGATCACCGCTGTCGCCAACCGCCTCGGCCAAATCCCTCTCCCGCCCTACATCGAGCGCGAAGGCACCGCCACCGAACGCAGCCACGACATCGAGCGCTACCAAACCGTGTACGCCGATCAAGCCAAACAAGTCGCTGTGGCCGCTCCGACCGCGGGACTGCACTTCACGCCCGAACTACTCGCCAAGCTTCAAACCAACGGAGTCTCCACCGCCGAAGTGACGCTACACGTCGGCCTCGGCACCTTTAAACCCATCACCGCGCCCGCGATCGAAGAACACGCGATCCACCGCGAGCTCTACGAGCTGCCACCCGCGACCCAACGCGTGCTCTTTCCGCCTTGTGGTCGCCGAATTGCCGTCGGCACCACCAGCGTGCGCTCGATTGAAGATTTCCTGAGCCGCCAGTCCGCGCCCTCCGACCAAACCTTCGCGGGCGAAGCCGATATTTTCATCTATCCACCCCGAACTTTCCGCGGGATCGATGCGCTCATCACGAATTTTCATCAACCACGTTCCACCCTGCTCTGCCTCGTGTCTGCGTTTCTTGCACCTGGTTCGGCAGACGGCATTGCTTGGATTCGCGAAATCTACGCCGAGGCCATCGCGCGCGAGTACCGCTTCTTCAGCTACGGCGACGCGATGCTGATTTTGTAGTTTTACAAAAAAAAACGCAGCGCGACTTGCGTCTGCAAAAAAGGTGAGCCCTTTGTGGCGATTAGTTTAACATCAAACTACTTGCTATGAAAACAACCCATCGTCTATTCCTCGCCGTGGCCGCTCTCGCGACCGCCTTTGCCTCAACTGCTTCCGCTGCTGTCGAAACCTATGAGATCGACACGGCCCACTCCTCGGTCGGCTTTAGCATCCGCCACTTCGTGAGCAAGACCTCCGGCTCCTTCGGCAACGTCACCGGCACCATCGTCGTCGACCGCGACAATCTGGAAAAGTCCTCGGTCGAGGCCACCATCGCAATCGCGAGCGTCAACACCTCGAACGAAAAACGTGACGCTCATTTGCAAGCTCCCGATTTTTTTGATGCCGCGAAGTTCGCCACTGCCACCTTTAAGAGCAAATCCTGGAAAAAAACGGGCGACGACAGCTTCGATGTCACCGGCGACCTCACGCTCAAGGGTGTAACCAAGGAAATCGTGCTCAAGACCAAGCTCCTCGGCTTCGGCGACGGCATGAAAGGCGCCAAACTCTCCGGCTGGGAATCGACCATCACGCTGAAGCGCTCGGAATTCGGCATCAGCGCCTACACCGGCGCGGTCGGCGAAGAAGTTGCGCTCACGATTGGCGTCGAAGGCATTTTGAAGAAGTAACGCTTCTCAACACCCACCCACCTTCTTTCACGAGGACGGCCTTTCACGGCCGTCCTTTATTTTTGCCCAACTCTGCATAGACTGCGCACACCGCATGCCCAACACCGAGATCCAAGCCCTTGTCGATGACGCCACGTTCGATTTCACGATGGGCGACCACACCGCCGCCCTCGAAAAACTCACGCGCGCCACGAACCAGTCGCCTGATACCTTTTCCGCTTGGCATGCGCTCGCGGAAGTAAATTTCCACCTACGCCAGTACGACGAAGCTCTGCGCGCCGCCGAACGCGCCTACGCCTTGAACGCGGACGACCTCTACATCAATACGACGCTCTCACGCATCTGGATGGAAAAAGGCGACAAAACCACCGCCGAGAAATACGGCGCCCAGGCAAAGATTCTGAGCTGGAAAGACCAGCTCAAGAACCCCGTAGACCACACCAGTGGCCTGAGCTAGAACTCAGGGCCGCACCACGAGTTGCGTGCGCAGTTCGCGCTTGAAATACTTCTGGGCGAACCCGGTGATCGCTTCAATCGTCACCGCATCAATATAGCCGCCGTAATTCTGCCAGTCGTTGATCGGCAGCCCGCAGAGCACGTTAAGCCCGGCTTGCATAGCGCGAGAAGAATTCGTTTGCAGGCTCATACGGCGTGCCGCCTTGAGCCTCGTTTGACAGCGGCTCAGCTCATCGGCCGTGATCTGGCCGGCTTGCACGCGCGCAATCTCAGCGTCGAATTCCACCAGCACCTCGGCGTAACTCTTCGGACTCGTACCGGCATAAAATGAAAACATGCCTGTATCCAAACCGCTGACACGGCTGGAACGCACGAAATACGCCAGGCCTTTTTCTTCGCGCACGCGTTCGAAAAGCCGCGACGACATGCCGCTGAAAAGTTCGTCAGCCACTTCGCCCACGTAGAAATCCGGGCTGCACAATCCCGGTCCGGGAAACGCCTGAAACACCACCGCCTGCTCACGTGGCTGCACTTCGACGAAGTCGCCCACCTCGGCCGGTTTTTCAAATTTGATCGAGGGCAACGCCAGCTTCCCACGTGGTACGCGTCCGAGCATTTTCTTCAACTTGGGCACTAGCGTACGCCGGTCAAAGTCGCCCGCGACCGCGAGCACGATGTTATCGGAGACAAAGAGCGTTTTCCATAACGCCGCGAGATCGGTCGGCGTGAGTGCACGCAATCCTTCGATTTCGCCACCCGGTTCCACACCCAATGGATAGGTACCAAAGAATTTCTTGCGCGCGAGTTTTCGTCCGAGCGTCACGACGTCGTCCGCATCCTGTTTCAAATCGGCGATCTGCGCCTCGCACTCGGTCTTAAAAGTCGACGCCTTGAAGGTCGGCGAGAAGACCGCTTCCTCCAGCAAAGCAAGCGCCCGGTCAAGGTCCGTAGGCAAAACTTCGGCCGCAAGTCCTAAACTATTGTTACCGGAAAACGGGAAAAACGAACCGCCCACTTCCTCAATGAAATGTGCCACCTCGGCCGCGCTGCGTTTGCGCGTATCCTTGGTGAGCATCGTCGCCAGCAAGCTGGAGGCACCGCGCTTGCCGGGTTTTTCATAATGCGCTCCACCCAAGCAGAGCAGTCGCAGGTGAATATTTGGCAGATGCGGCTCGTGCTGTAAAAGAAGGCGCACGCCATTCGGCAGCTTGATTTCATCAAACTCGACTGCTGCCGGTTTCGCTTTTTTAGCGGTAGTAGTTTGACCAGCAGTAGCCAACGGATTGAGTGAAACCGCGGTCTGTCGAGCCGGCACGAGATAAGTTTTCAGTACGCGTTTGAAATCGGCGTTGGTCGCCGCCCGCAACCGCTCGAAGTAAGTCTTGGTGAAGCCTACGTCGCCCACCACAACCTCAGCCGAACCGAGGCGCGAGGCCTGGCCGCTCATGGTTTTTCGAGAATTGATTTCGCCAACGACCAGCTGCCGAATGGCCTTTTTGAGTTGGGCCGGAGTAAAGCCGCGCACGGCATAACGTGCCAGCAGCTTCTCGATCGCCGCCGTCGCAGCCTCGCGTTTACCTGCATCGCAGGTGTAGGAAATATAGAACAGTCCCATGCCCGCAGGTGTCCAGCTATGCGTATCGATAGCATGCACCAGACCGGCCTTCTCACGCACTTCCTGCCATAGAACCGAACTATCGCCTCCACCCAACATGACGGAAACAAGATCGAGCAACGGCGCATCCGCGTGCGCAATACCCGGGATGTGCCAGGCCAGGCCCGAGCGGGTCAACTCGACTTCCTCGAAGCGATGCAGTGCGCGCGAAGCGAGTTGCGGCGGCTCCTCAGTGAGCAAGACAGGCGCCAGGCGTTGACGCGGCGTCGCGCCAAAGTGCTTGGTGATCGCCGCCATCGTGGAGGCGGAATCGATTGCGCCCGCGACGACAACCACGAGGTTATTCGGCACGTAGCGAGCCTGGTAGTAGGCCACCAGATCGTCGCGTGATACACTGGAAAAAATCTCTTTGTACCCAATGATCGGATACCGAAACGGATGCTGGCGGAAAGCCGTGTCGAAGAGCGTCTCGCCGAGTCGCTGGTCCGGATCGTCGCGCCCCATGTCGATCTCCCGCAGGATGACATCCTTTTCGCGCGCAACTTCATCGGCTGGCAGCGACGAATGCAGCACCATGTCCGCCAACAAGTCGACCGCCACAGCAACGTGTTCCGCCGGCAGATCGATGTAGTAAACCGTGCGGTCAAAAGTCGTGTAAGCATTGATGTAGCCACCGTGCGCCTGAACTGTAGTTGAAATCTCCCTACCTGCGCGTTTTGCGGTGCCCTTGAAAAGCAGATGTTCGAGGTAATGCGATAGCCCGGCACCCAGCAGCGCGCCTTCGTGAATACTGCCCGTCTTCACCCAGACCTGCACTGAAGCGACTGGCGCCGAGTGGTCAGGTTTGAGGAGCACGGTCAGGCCATTCGGCAATACGGTGCGTTCCACCGGCTCGCGCCAGAACGTATCGAGCAACCGGAAATCTGCAGCAGAGGTGTTCGTTTTTGACATGGAAAGAAACAGCTTCGGCGGTTTTGCGCCAAAACCAATCAACAACTACCGAAGCGCACAACTCCTGCGGCGCAGCTCAAGCCGACTCCAACGCCTCCGGCGCTGAAGATCCGAAACGAGGCTTTTTCGATGGCAGGAACGGCTTCACAAACGCGTCGTCGAAGGTGTAGATATCAGAAAAATCCTCACGCCGGTCGTTCTCGGTTTTGCTAAAAACGTTGTACTCAATCAGATTGAAAACCAGGTCGCCAAAATGCCGGCAGTGCGTGATGCCCCAAGAGTTGAGTACGGTCTTGGCCAGCGGACCATATTGATCGAGCGCGTAAGCACGCAGGCCTTCCAAAAGCTCGGGCCCACTTACGTGCTGGCTGCGTTGGGCGCGTTCGGTGTCTTTCTTGCGCAATTCCTTCACCGTCTGATCAAGACCATGCCGGATAAACGTGTAAGCTTTACGGTCAAACCGGGGGTCTTCTTTGTGGATGAGTTCTACGACCTCGTTAAAATCCAGATCCTGCATGTTAGTTGATAACGTACCAATACCACCCGGATTTACGTAATCTCAAGCCTGCGGATGAAATATCGTCAGGGAGAACCCTGTCCGCGCTGTAGGGGAAACTTGTAGTTTTAGGGCTTTCTTGCAAATTGGCGTATTTACAAATTGCGTTTCACTGGCGAAAGGGTCATTTTTACTGGTGTAATTATGATCGCTTCTACACAGACAAATCATCCGTTGGCGTCCGTCACTCAAGAGGGAGCCAAACCGCAGGCCGCGATCGACGTCGCCTGCAGCCGCCTGAAAGCAGCTGGTTTGCGTATCACCCAGCCGCGCGTGGCGATTTTGGAAGCTCTTATCAAACGCGCCCAGCCGGCCAGCATCGAACAGATCCACAGCGACCTCGCTGACTCCGCCTGTGACTTGGTCACGGTCTATCGCTGCCTCGCTGCGTTCCAAGAAGTCGGACTCGTCCGCCTCTGCTATTTCCACAACGGCACCAGCCTCTACCAGATCAAACTCGACAACGAAAATCCCTTTCACGTCGTTTCGAAAGAGACGAATGAAGTCGAGGAACTCGATGCCGAAAGCTCCGCCGAACTCCGCGCGGTCATTGGCCGCATTCAGGAAACGCTAAAAGCGCGTGGCTATAGCGAGGTTTCCAACCTCGTACAGTTCTTCGCGCAAAAGCCAAAGTTTGCCGGTATGCGCGAACAATCCAACGTCGCCAGCACGCCACTCCAAGCTCCGCAACGTAATCAAGCGCCGGTCATCAAAGCCTAAACGACTTCCGCAAATCTTCTTTCAAAACGCCGAGCCGAAAAGGCCCGGCGTTTTTTTGCGCAGCAAACGCCCCCTCGAACAGATTAAGTGGCCAGCGCGCGGCGGTAATTGATATCGGCCTGCGACCAGTTCACGACGTGCCAAAACGCCGCGACATAATCGGCCCGGCGATTCTGGTATTTCAGGTAATAGGCGTGCTCCCAAACATCGAGGCCAAGCACAGGCGTTTCGCCCGCTAAAAGCGGCGAGTCCTGATTCGCACTGGATTTCACGACCAACTGCCCATTCGCAACCACAAGCCAGGACCAACCGCTGCCAAAACGTTTCATCGCCGCATCGCTAAATTGCGTCTTAAACCCATCGTAACCGCCAAACGTCTTTTTAATCGCGATGGCGAGTTCACCTTTAGGTTCACCACCGGCGCCGGGCGCCAGGATCTCCCAAAAGAACGCGTGATTCACATGGCCGCCCAGATTATTGCGCAGGATCGTGCGCTCGGGCTCAGACACAGCATCCAGTTTTGCCAGCAAGCTAGCCGAACCGGCCGCCAGCAGCTCAGGATGTTTTTCCAGCACCTTGTTCGCATTCGTGATATACGCTTGGTGGTGTTTCGTGTGGTGAATTTCCATCGTGCGTGCGTCGATGTGCGGCTCGAGCGCATCATAGGCGTAGGGTAATTTCGGCAGCGTTAACAAAGCCGCTGCACCGGCATCCGCCGCCCGGGTAGTCTGCACCAACCCCAGACCGATCAGCGCCGCCCCAGCGCCTAATGTCTTCAACGCAGCGCGCCGCGTCATCCCACCCTTCTCGGCATTTTCGGAGTAACTCATGGGAGTTTAGTTACCCAGAAAACACGCGCCTGCAACGGACGCAGCGCTTTTCTCAACCGTCGTAGCGGTAGCCAACTCCGTGAATGGTCACGATGGCAACGGGCGTTTCAGCCTCGGCCTCGATCTTCTTGCGCAGTTGCGCCACATGCTGGTCGAGCGTCCGCGTCGTCCCGAAATAGTCGACACCCCAAGCCGCGTTAAGCAACGCGTCCCGCGTCAGCACTTCGCCCGGATGCGAGGCAAAGACTTCGATCAATTTCAATTCACGCGCGGTCAACGCAGTGGATATCCCCTTGAGTGTAGCGGTGAATTTCTTGCGATCAACTTCCGCCGCACCAAAACGCATCACCACCGGCAAATCTGTTTTCGCCTCGCCCGGCTGCAGACCGGATACCCGCGCGCGACGCAGCAATGCCTCCACTCGCGCCAATAATTCATGCACACCAAAAGGTTTAGCCATGTAGTCGTCGGCGCCGAGTTTTAGACCCACGACCTTGTCGATCTCTTCGCCCTTCGCCGTGAGAAACAAAACCGGCACTCGTCCGTCACGCGCGCGGATTTCGCGGCAGACATCGTAACCGCTCTTCTTCGGCATCATCACATCCAGAATCACGAGATCGAATTTCTCCTGCGCAAAGACCTTCAACGCTTGCGCGCCATCGGTGGTCGCGGTGACCGCGTAGTTTTCGCTTTCCAACGTGGCGGTCAGCCCCAGGCGGATATTGGCGTCGTCTTCGGCGATCAAAATTTTTGCTTTCATGGCAGGTAAAGAACGAACTCTGCGCCACCGCCAGAACGTGCTTCGTAGGTCAACTCGCCGCCCAGGCCGCGCGCCAACTGACGTGCAATACTCAGCCCGAGTCCCGCCCCGCCCTTCTCGGCGGTCAGCGTGTCATCCACGCGGTGAAACTTTTCGAAAATCCGCTCGCGATGTGCGACCGGAACGCCCGGCCCGCGATCACCGACACGCACCTCGACTCCGCCATCTGCGCACGGACGCAGCACCACAAACGCCTCGCCGCCCGCAGCGGCGTACTTGCAGGCATTGTCGAGCAGGTTGAGCACGATCTGTTCAACCGCATCGCGGTCTGTGGTTACCGAAACTACCTCCACCGGCAAATCTCGTTTCAGCTCCAACCCTGATTCGGCAATCCGTGGCGCATGCGCATCGAGTAACTGCCCAAGCGCGGCTGAAAGATCGAGCGGTGCTAGTTGGTACTTTTTCCGGCCCTGCTCTAACCGGCTGAAATCGAGAACATTATTGACCAGTCGTGCGAGCCGCTGGGTTTCGCGACCTATCGTGCGCAGATATTCGCCACGCTTTTCGCCTTCGGCCACGCGGCCCTGCTCCAACAATTCGGAATAGAGGCGAATCGTCGTCAGCGGCGTTTTGAATTCATGCGAGACGTTGGCCACAAACGAAGTTTTCTGCGCCGCATCGGCCGCACTGCTGCGCGCCTGCCAGAGCAAGAGCGAACCACCGGCCAGAATCGCGATCACCAAGATCGCAGCCAGCATCAACCCGATAAATACAAAACCACCGCCGCTCTCCGCTGGCGCGTAGGCCAAATACGCGACAACTTCCCAGCCCGGCAAGAGTGCGGATGCAAGAGGGACTCGCGCCACTGGGGCCGCCCCTGTTTCTGTAACCTTGCCCGCCTGATGAACCACGCGGCCTTTATCGTCGCGCAAAGCATAACCTTCATCCATCGCTAACTCGGAAGGAACTGCTCCGCCCAACCGCGACACCAGCGCTGTCATCTCCACTTCCACGCCGCGCACATCACCGTTGGTTCCGGACTGCACCCAGCCCAATAAATGCAATCGGCCGTCCGCCATCATCGGCGTCCATCCTCTGTGGTCGGGTTGGACCTGCACAGGTGCGGGCGCTGACGCCTCAAAGTTCGACTCCATCTTGTCCGTCTCCGCTTCCCGCATGGCACTGTCTTTACGCAGATAACTGGATACGGAGAAAGATGATTTAGCTCTGGCAAGTGATTGTGTTTCTTTGCGCGCACTCTGCACTTTGCTAACATTGGAGGCCACCTGCTGGCGGTTGTCTTCCATCTGCGCCTTTTCCTCCGAGGCAATCCATTGCTGAATCACCGGCGCTGGCGCAGCCACCACAGGTTGGCCACGCGATTGCCAGGGCAGACTCTCCAGCAGCTTGGTCGCAAACCGACGACGGAAACCGCGTGCATCTTCGCTCGTAGCCGAACCAGCCGGTCGTAGTAAACGCCCATCCGCAGCACAGCGAAAAGTTGTCCGCACCAGCGGGTTTCCCCGTTCCCATTCCTCGAGAAACGCATCCAGCGATACCGCCGGTGCTTCGGCCAATGTGTCGAGCAGCCCAGCTTCGACATCGCCGACGAAGAGTTCGACATTCTCCGCGACCAAGCGGGCTCTCGCTTCCACGGCTGCACGCCGGGCTGCTTCCGTCAGGCTAACTCGGGTCGCCAGCCGAGTTTCTTCACGGCGCAACAACAACCAGGCACCTGCGCCAACACCCAACGCCGCGACGAGCAGCAGGAGCCAGTAAAGGAAAAGGCGGCGCGAGGTAGCGATCACGGTTCAAAGCTAGTTGAAGGTTTCGGCCGATCACAACCTCGCGCTTGCGAGGTTGTGAGATCGGCCGTCAAATCTACTACTTGCTCGACGACTGCTGGCTCTTCGTCTGGGCATTCTCGGCGCGGTAGGTTTTCCGGGCGGCATTGCTCAAGCCATGCCGTTCGAGTTTGTCGGCCTCTGCTTCCTGCTGAATCGCCAGCGCCGCCATGGGTGCATTATTGTAGGTTGAGGCGGTCGCTTTCAACTCGGCGGCCTTGGCACGAAGCTCCTTTGCGGCATCGCCTCGGCGGTTGGCATCGACGAGTTCCACCGCCTTGTCCTTGGTTTCCGCGATGACATTGGCCGCATAGTCGTTCTGGACCTTCTGATCCGCAGAGCTCACCACCGTCTCACGGCTCTCGCTGAAACTGACTTTGCGCTGTGTGCGCACGACGGTGGTTTTTTGCGTGAGTGCGTTTTCATAACTTAATTTGGCCGTCGCGATCTCCAGCTCCGAACCCGCTTTGCAGGACGGCACTTCAACTTCAATCAGGGCAAATTTCTCCTGTCCGCCGTAGAGCTGATTCAGTGTGAGCTCGGCTTTGCGGCCACGAATCACACCTTCACGACCGACAAAGTTCAGCGGACGCACACCCTCGGGAAATTCCACCTCAATCACCACGCGACGCGCGATGACGTTGAGTACATCGCCGAGTTCACCGGCGAAAATTCGCGGCAGATCGTCGCTGGACTCGACGAAGTAGGTATTGCCATCGCTGCGCTGCGCGAGGCGCGTCATCAGATCTTCGTTAAAACCGAGGCCGAGTCCAACCGTCGTAACCGAGATGCCCTCTTTCACCAGGGCTGTACCGAGTCGACCGAGCTCCTCGGGCGATTGCGGCCCAACATTAGCCAAACCATCAGACAGAAGGATAACGCGATGGATATAGCGACGATCCTCGATATGTTTGCGCACTTCGGAAGCCCCTTGCGAAACACCGCCGAACAACGCCGTGCTGCCGCCTGCCCGAATCCCCCGGATGGCCGAAGCAATACTGCGCCCATCGCCTACACACTGCGCCGGGACGAGCGTCTGCACTTCGGTGTCATAAACGACCACCGAGAGAACGTCATCGGGTGCCAACCGCCCCAAGGCTTCCAATGCTGCCTCGCGCGCCCGCGCAAGTTTTTCGCCCTCCATCGAACCCGAGCGGTCAATGACAATTGAAAGATTGACCGGCGGACGCGCCTCGGGCCGTGGCAGGCGAAGACCGTCGAAGCAGACTTTGACGACCGCCTTGCCGGTCGCTCCAGCCGGGAGCACGGTACGGTCGAGATCGATGCGGAGTTGAACAACGTCGTCTGTCGGCCTAGCCGAACAAGAAGTAAGCGACAACACGCCTGAAAGCGCGGCCGCGAGAAAGGAGAGGAATTTTGTTTTCATGATGGAATCCGTTTTGGACATACGGATTTCACCACAAAAGGGCGTGTGAGTTGTCACCACGCCGTCAGAAATTTGTCAGAGAATTGTCATGCCTTTGGCTAGCCCTGCTCTCGGACGGCCAAAGCAAAGCTTAGCCAAACAAAGTGCTACCTAACCTGGCCGGCATTCTTGATCGCGATCACTTTTCCCCCTTGCAACTTGATCGTCATATCGAGGTAGTTGAGGATCTGCGTGCCACTGACCTCGATCTTGCTCGCAGGGTCTCCCAGTTGCGCAATGACTTTCGAGTAGGTGAACCCCGCCTCCACACCAGCGATTTTCATCATAACAACCCGATCGTCGCGCAGTCTGACTGATGAATCCGGGTAAGTGAGAATCAGCAAACTGCCCGCCTCTATTTTATTCAGGGGCAGGCCCATTTCATCAACCACCTTTTTGTAACCATCGCCGAGCTCGACCGAAAGCAGTGGCCCAGCCAACGAGACAAATACCATCGCCAATAAAGTTAATTTCATGGGGGAAAATGCGGACAGGACCAATCTCTGCCAATATTCCCTGAAATTTGGACATAACCACAGCCCAACGACACGCCTAAAATCTCGTTATTTTAGGAGACTGTAGGCACACCGCCAAAGCCACTATGCCGTAATGATGCAGTTGAAGCATAATCTCCAGCGAGGATCGATATGCAGAGGGTGGAGCCCGATGTCCCCATCGGGCTTGATTGGAGCCGCTCTCGAACCAGCCCGTTAGGGACAACGGGCTCCACCTCTCTACTGCATCGTTACGGCTGAGTCCTCACATCGAGGCCAGCAGCTTGCGCAGGGTTTCGTCGACGAGCTTGGGGTTGGCTTTGCCCTTAGCCGCTTTCATGATCGGGCCCTTGAAGGCGTTGATCGCGCTGTCTTTGCCTCCCTTAAACTCGGCGAGTGCTTTTTCGTTAGCCGCGATGGAATCGCGACACCACTGTTCGAGTTCGCCTGCATCGGTCGGCGTGGCCTTAAGCCCGCGTCGGTCAGCAATGGCGTCAGGCATGTCACCGGTGGTGAACATTTCCGTGAAGATTTCCTTCGCCGCAGTGTTCAGTATCGTGCCGGCGTCGATCAGTTTCACGAGTGCAGCGATGTGCGCCGGCTTAATCTTCGAATCGGCGAGCGGAAGCTTCGCTGCGCCAAGATCGCGGAGCAGATCGTTGACGATCCAGTTGCCAGCGGCCTGAGACTTGCCCGAAAGTTTCGCAGCTTCTTCAAAGTAATCGCTCAACTCACGATCCGGCACTAGGACGGAGGTGATTGTATACGGGACCTGGTATTGGTCGAAGAAACGACGTTGTTTGACGAAAGGCATCTCTGGACACTCGGCCTTGATGCGAGCCTTCCACGCTTCGTCCACTTTAACCGGCATTAAATCGGGGTCCGGAAAATAGCGGTAGTCGTGGGCCATTTCCTTCGTACGCAGCGATTGCGAGGCGCCAGTCTGACCGTCGTAGTCGCGCGTCTCTTGCACGATAGTACCGCCGCTTTCGGTGACGGCGATCTGGCGTGCGATTTCGTGGGCGATACCGTCACGCACGAATGAAATCGAGTTGAGATTTTTCAACTCAACTTTGGTTCCAAGCTTTGTTTCGCCAACAGGACGAATGGAGATATTGGCGTCGCAGCGCAGCTGGCCTTTTTCCATGTCGCAGTCGGAAATACCGCCGTAAATCATGGTATTCCGGATCGATGTGAGATACGCGAAAGCTTCTTCGGCCGTGTGCATCGCCGGTTCGGATACAATCTCCATCAGCGGCGTGCCGGCTCGATTGTAATCGACGAGCGATTCCATTGCGCCGTGGTTAAGTTTGCCAACGTCTTCTTCGAGGTGAATTCGGGTGAGCGGGATTTTTTTGTGCTCGCCCATGACGTTACGCGCGGAGCCGGGCAATTCGATCTCGACCTCACCACCGAGGCAAATCGGCTGGTCGTATTGGGAGATCTGATAGTTCTTCGGCGAGTCGGGGTAGAAATAGTTTTTGCGATCCCATTTGCAGACCGGCGCGATCTCACAGCCGAGCATGAGACCGGCTTTGATGATAGCGTCGAGCGCAGCCTTGTTCATGACCGGCAAAACGCCGGGGAGCGCGAGCACGACCGGATCGGTCAGGGTGTTCTCGTCGTGGCCATAACCAGCCGCAACGCGGGTGAACATCTTAGAGTGCGTCTTAACCTGAACGTGGACTTCAAGACCGATAACGGCTTCGTATTTCATTTCAGAATTTATTTGGAAATCAGGAAATCAGGAATCGGAAGGAATGTGCTTTATGCCTCAATGCTTTTTCCAGCTTTCCTGAGTTCCACATTAAAGGTTCGGGGTTATCGTAGCCCAATCATGCGCTTTCTCGTAGGCGTTGGCGATGGATAGAAGTTCGGCTTCCTGGAATGGCTGGCCGATCAATTGCAATCCGATCGGCAGACCGCTCTTCGAAAAACCACAGGGGATGCTCATGCCGGGTAGGCCGGCGAGGTTCACTCCGATAGTGTAAACATCGCTTAAGTACATCGCGAGCGGGTTGGCTGCCTTCTCGCCTTTCTTAAACGCTGGCGTCGGCGAAGTTGGCGTGAGAATCGCATCAACCTCCTTGTATGCGTTGAGGAAGTCCTGACGGATCAGCGTGCGGACTTTTTGTGCACGCAGGTAGTATGCGTCGTAGTAACCGCTGGAGAGAACGTAGGTGCCAAGGATGATGCGGCGCTTCACCTCTTGGCCAAAGCCTTCGGCGCGCGATTTAAAGTAGAGATCGATAATGTCCTTCGCGTCCTTCGAGCGATGGCCGTAACGGATGCCGTCATAACGCGCGAGATTCGACGAGCACTCGGCCGTCGCGATGATGTAGTAAACACCCACGCCGTACTCGGTGTGCGGCAGCGAAACATTTTTCACTTCGCAGCCCATCTTCTCGTAATAACTTATCGCCTTCTCGACGGCGGCAGCGACTTCGGGATCGAGACCCTGGCCGAAATATTCCTTGGGAATACCGAGACGCCACGGACCTTTGCGCTTTTTTAGCTCATCGCGGTAGTTCGGAATCTCCGTCTTGAACGATGTCGAGTCGAGCGGGTCGTGACCTGCAATGGCACCAAGCGTGATCGCCGCATCTTCGACTGAGCGGCTGAAAGGACCGATTTGATCCAGCGACGACGCGAATGCGATCAAGCCGAACCGTGAGACAAGACCATAGGTCGGCTTGAAGCCAACGACGTTGCAGAGCGCCGCAGGTTGGCGGATCGAGCCACCGGTATCGGAACCGAGCGAAACAATCGCCTCGCCCGCCGCGACGGCCGCAGCACTTCCGCCCGAGCTGCCACCAGGGACGCGCTCGAGATCGTAGGGATTGCAGGTCGTGTGAAACGCCGAGTTCTCCGTGGACGAACCCATCGCGAACTCGTCGAGGTTCAGCCGACCCCAGCAAATCGCTCCAGCTTTTTTCAACTTTTTCGTGACCGTCGAGTCGTAGGGCGAAACAAAATTCGCGAGCATCTTCGACGACGCCGTGAGTGGTTGCCCGTCGACCGCAATGACGTCCTTGATGCCAACCGGAATACCATCGAGCGGTCCCCTCGCCTGCCCGGCGGCACGGCGTTCGTCAGAGGCACGAGCCTGTGCGAGCGCGTCGGCCTCGTCGAAGGAGTTGAAGGCTTTGACCTTCGTATCCACGGCCTTGGTACGCGCAATAACGGCCTGAGTGAGTTCAACCGAGGAAACAGTCTTTGCCTCCAGCAAGGAGGACAGTTCGGTGACGGGTTTGTAGAAAAGTTCGGAGGACATGGCGCGGTTCACTCGACGACTTTGGGGACAACAATCATGTTATTGCGCTGAGCAGGTGCGTTTTTGAGCGCCGCCTCGACCGGCAGGCCGGGCTGTGCAACATCGTCTGCCCAGACATTATAAACCGGGAAAGCATGCGCGGTCGGCTCAACGCCGCTTACGTCAACTTTCTTTAACTGCTCGATGTAAGCGAGGACGTCGCCAAGCTGTGTGGCGAACTTCGCTTTTTCTTCAGGCGTCAGGGCAAGCCGCGCGAGATGGGCGACGTGGTCGATATTGAGATCGGTTGGGGCAGACATGATTATTTCCGGATCTGGTACGGGGTAGTTTTGGCGAGTTCGTCTTGAACCTTTTGGAATGCGACGTTGACCTCGTCGTCAGTAAGCGTGCGCTCGGACGAGCGAAATACGAGGGAGAAGCCGAGGCTTTTTTTACCTTCGGCCAAACCAGTGCCTTGGTACACATCGAAGACCTCGATGGTTTCCAATGAGAAGGCATTGCCGGTCGCGGCACGAGCGAGTTTCGCCAGCGTTTTCTGAACCTCGGAGGCGAGCACGGTCTGATCGACCACGAGCGCGATATCGCGCAACGCGGCAGGGAAAAGGCTGAACGGTTGGTAACGACGATGCGCGCCGCCCGCAGCGAGTTTCTCCGGCAGAATAGCGAACACGCCAGCATGGACCTTCCCTTCGAGACCGAGGGACTTAACCATCGCCAAATCGACAAGACCCAAGGCGGCAAACCAGCCATTCTGCATTTCACCAGCGACTGCGGCCTGACCTTCCTGCCAACCTCGATGCGCTTGAGTGACGGGTTGAAGCTGCTGACGCGAGAGATCGACGCCCGCCGCGCTCGCGAGAAGGGTCGCAAGACTCTTCGCTGCATAAAAATCAGTGGCCTCGCGCTTGAGCCAGCTGCGATCGGCCGGATTCTCGGCAATGACAAACGCCACCGCGACGCACTCGAAATTCGCGCCGTCACGTTCGACGAATACACGACCGGTTTCGAAAAGACGCGAGACGGAGACACCACGCGATTGGTTGAGCTTGAGTGTTTCGAGCAACCCAGGAATCAGCGAGGAACGCAGATGTGACTGGTCTTCGACAAACGGGTTGGCCAACGCGAGTTCAGCCACGGCCGTAGGCGACGCCCAAGCCTGCAGTTCCTTCTGCGGACGCAGCGTGTAATTCACGCACTCGTGGAAACGCTGGCCCACGAGTTGATCGGTGACCTTGCGATTGAAGAGCACGATCGGATCGTCGTCGCCAACCAAACCAGGCGCTTGAACCACACTGACGGGAATCCTTTCGGTTCCGTAAACGCGCAAAACTTCCTCGACGAGATCGATCGGGCGGTCGAGATCATCGCGCCAGCTCGGAATCGAAACGGTCATCGCAGGCCCACGCTCAGGCGTTGGCTCTTCGCGGACGATGGAGAGTTCGAGCGATTCGAGCGCCGCACGGATATCGGCTTCGGGAATCTCAAAACCGATCTTCTCGTTGATGAAACCCGGCGTGACCAGAATCTCGCGCTGCCACGGAACATCCGCACCAATGCGCAGTGTCTGGCCCGCAACTTTACCGCCAGCGATTTCCAAAATCAGATCGAGCGCGCGGTGAGTAGCTTCTTCAAGCGAATGCGGATCGACACCGCGCTCGTAACGATAGGACGAATCAGATGAAAGAACTAATTTACGCGAGGTCGTGCGAATGGACTGCCGCCTGAAATATGCACTTTCGAGCACAAGGTCGGTCGTGGAGTCATCCACGCCGGAGTTTTCGCCACCCATGACACCGGCCACGACAAGAGGCTTCGTCGCATCGGCAATGACCAGCATGTGGCTGTTGAGTACACGCTCTTTGCCGTCGAGCGTGACGATTTTTTCACCATCGATGGCGTGACGCACGATGATTTCTTGGCCACCGATTTTTTTTGCATCAAACGCATGGGTCGGCTGGCCGTATTCGAGCAACACGAAGTTGCTAATATCGACCACGTTGTTGATCGGACGCAGCCCCACAGCCTTGAGCCGTTCTTGCATCCAAGATGGACTCGGCCCGATTTTCACGCCAGTGATTACGGTCGCAGTGTAGAGCGGGCAGTCATGCTCGGCTTCGACACGGACTGACTTCAACAAATCCTCGCGCGGTGCGGGGTCAGCAGCGTTCGGAGTGAAGGTGACTTCGGGATAATTCAGGTCCTGCTTGAACCAGGCCGAAAGTTCACGCGCGATGCCGAGGTGACTTAGGCAGTCGGGACGGTTCGGCGTAACTTCGATGTCGAACACCACGTCACCTGCGGGCAGCACGGCATTGATCGGCGTACCGAGCGCAGGGGAACCGCTAAGAACCAACAAACCAGCAGCTTCGTCGGAGATCGTGAGTTCCTTCGCGGAACACATCATACCATCGGAAAGCTGGCCACGAACCTTGGCCTGCTTGATGGTGAAATCGCCGGGCAGCACGGCACCGGGCAGCGCCACCGGCACGCGATTGCCCGCGTCGCAATTAGGCGCGCCACACACGATCGTCTTGACGCCACCAGCCGAACCAACGTCAACCGTGCAAACAGAAAGTTTGTCGGCATTGGGATGCTTGGCGCGGGTTAGGATTTCGCCCACGAAAACATTTTCCAGCTGCGGAGCGCCGGTGCGGATAACCTGCTCGACCTCGAAGCCGAGAAAAGTGATCGCACGGCAAATCTCGTCGACGGAAGCGTCGAGCTGAACGTAGGACTTAAGCCATTTAAGGGAAATTTTCACGGGAAAAAATTAACAGAAGATAACGAAGGGAACGAAGATACTAAGGTAGATTTGCGCCGGGGAGGATTAAACGGGAGATGCCATTTTTCAGAATGACTTCGTGGAAATTGATCAGAAGCCCAACAGGAATATTGAGCAGCTTCATGTAGCTGAGAAGTTGAGCTTTGTGAATAGGCAGGATGCGCTCGACAGACTTGGCTTCGATCAAAAGGCAGTCATCGGCCAAAATATCAAAGCGAAGCGGTTCATCGAAGGTGAGAGTTTTATAGGTAATCCGGACCAGTTTTTGACTGATGCTTGAAATACCTCTCAAAGATAATTCATGCACCAAGCACCGCTCGTAAATCGACTCAATTAAACCAGGTCCCTTGTCGCGATGCACCTCAATGCATGCACCAAGCACCTCATGACTCATAGCGTCAGCTTTTGCGTAGAGCGGATGCATACGGGGAGCGCTTCGTTTCCTTGGTTATCTTCTGTAAAATCCGGCCTCAGGCGAACTGCTTCAGGAAGCGGACGTCGTTTTGGTAGAAATAGCGGATGTCATCGATGCCGTAGAGCAGCATCGCGAGGCGTTCGAGGCCCATGCCGAAAGCGTAACCACTCCAGACGGTCGAGTCGTAGCCGACACCTTCAAACACCGTGGGGTCGACCATACCACAACCGCCAATTTCTATCCACTCCTTGTTCACCTTCGGGAGGTGTTTAGCCGAGAGATCGACTTCGAAACTCGGTTCAGTGTAGCCGAAATAATGCGGGCGGAAGCGTGTCTTCGTGTCCTTGCCGAGCAACGACGCGAAGATGTAATCGAGCAGCGCCTTCAGATCGCGAACGGTGACATTCTTGTCGACGTAGAGACATTCCAACTGGTGGAAATTGGCCGAGTGCGTGGCATCGGATGTGTCGCGACGGTAAACCCGGCCGGGCGAGACGATGCGGATCGGGGGCTTTCCCTTGAGCATTGTGCGGATCTGCACCGACGACGTGTGCGTGCGCAGGAGATATTTTTCGTGATGATTCTTTTTCGAGACATTGCCGAACTTGGCGGAATCGGGAAAATAAAATGTATCCTGCGCATCGCGCGCCGGATGATCGGCCGGTGTGTTGAGCGCATCGAAGCAGTAGTACTCGGTTTCGACCTCCGGGCCTTCAACCACGGTGAAACCAACCTTGCGCAAGATGCGGCACATCTCCTCGCGAACGAGCGTGAGTGGATGACTGGTGCCAGCCCCGGAGTCGGGCGATGGCAGAGTCGGGTCGATCGCTGGCCCGAGTTGTGCCTGAAGCTCAGCCGTCTCGATCTGACGGAGCGCGGCGTCGAGAAGCGTTTGGAGCTGGCCCTTGGTTTCGTTGATCAGCTTGCCGATAACGGGCTTTTGCTCTTTTGGAACTGAGCCCATCTGCTTCATGAGCGCGGTGAGTTCGCCGTTGGGGCCGACGTAGCGGGCCTTGGCCGCCTCGAACTCGGGACGCTGCTTGAGCGTGGCGAGTTCAGCCTGGGCTTTGGCGAGAAGAGCAGTGAGTTGGTCTTGCATGGGAATGGGACTAAGCAGATGTGACTGAGATCGTTCCTCTTTGTCTTAACCTTTGATCATTCTCTGCTTTGTCGGAATAAAGAGAACGAGAAAGAGGAAGATAAAGAAGAACGAAAAGCTGCACGTAACGAAAATAAAAAAAGGACGGCACCTCGGTTGAGGCCCGTCCTAGAGAAGGCGGCGTGCTGCGAGCAACACGCCAAACCTTGGGGCGAGCCAGAGGGCTCGCGTTTATAAGAGTTAGGCCTTCGCGCTGGCCTTGGTCTTCAACGCGTCCTGGGCTTTTACGACCAGAGCATTAAAGGCAACTTCGTCGCGAATCGCGAGGTCGGAAAGGACCTTGCGATCAAGACTGATGTTGGCGGCTTTGAGACCTTCCATGAAGCGGCTGTAGCTGATGCCGGCATTGCGGCAAGCGGCGTTCAAGCGGATGATCCAGAGCGAACGGAAGTCGCCCTTTTTCTTGCGGCGAGCCGCATAGGCGTACTGCCAGGCGTGTTGGACAGCTTCTTTCGCGTAGCGATAGAGCTTGGATTTATTTCCGAAGTAGCCCTTGGCGTACTTCAGTACTTTTTTGCGACGCTTGCGCGAGGCGGGGGAGTTTGTTGCACGAGGCATGTTGGTATATGTTTTTTTGAGGCCGCCGGGTCGTCTCGTTAAGATTCACCCGGCTGGCGCAGTTATGGTTTTGCTTCGCTTAGAGGCCGAACGGGAGGCAGCGTTTAAGCGCCTCGGCATGGCCTTTAGCCACGAGCTTGTCTTTGGAAGCACGGCGTTTCTGCTTGGTGCTTTTAGCGGACAGCAAGTGACGGAAGCCAGGCGTGCGGCGAATCAGCTTGCCTGTACCGGACAATTTGAAGCGCTTGGCGACAGACTTTTTGGTCTTTTGCATGTGAAGAGCGGAAGAAAACAGTGCACCCGAGCGTCCTTGGCAAGGGGAATTTTCCATTGCGCTGCAATCAATGCGAAATCGCGCGATCAACGCACGATGAAATTACGGCGTTGACAGGCCATGCTGAGCCTGAGATTCGATCCGGCTCCGCAAAAACATTTCTATCGTACAAAACCGCACGCGCACCCCGAATCGGTCAGCCCGTAATCACTTTTAATATACCAACCATCATGGCAAACAGCGAAGTACTGCTCCTCAAGCCCGTCGAAGGTCTTGGCGCCGAAGGCGACCAAGTCAAAGTCCGCGCCGGCTACGCCCGCAATTTCCTCCTCCCGCGCCAGATCGCGGCTCCCGTTACGACGGCGAATCGCAAGCAGGTCGAGGCTCTCAAGAAGCGCCGCGCCGAGCGCGAAATCAAAGAGCTCTCCGGCGCTCAGGAACTCGCGAAGCAGATCGAGAAGGTCAGCATCGCGTTCGCCGTGAAGACCGGCGAAGGTGGCAAGATGTTCGGTGCGATCACCGCCAACGATCTCCACGAGAAGCTCGTGCAGGGTGGTGTCGTTATCGATAAGAAGCGCATCCATCTCCACACGCCGGTCAAGACCCTCGGCAAGCACGAGACCTCGATCAAGCTCCACGCCGATGTTTCGGTCACGGTCAGCTTCGACGTCGTTTCGGAAAACCCGATCGAAGTCGCTCCGGTCGTCGAGGCCCCGAAGAACGATTATTATCCTGAGAAGAAGTCGATTCGCCGCCCGAAGTCCGACAAGGCATAATCCGAATAAGCCGGTTTCACGCCTTACGTTGTTTTTCAAAAGCCGCGCCCTGTCAGGTGCGGCTTTTTTATTTCTTGTATCGAAAATCCCGAACCACTCGCCAGAACTGTGAACAGTTTGGGGACAAAAAATAATAAGGCGTTCTTGCACACGACTCATTGCCCCGCTCTGCTCAGACTTTTGCCGTAATGCCCGACGAAGTGTCCAAATTCCCCCGCCGTTCACGCGATAACGGTTCCAGCGACGTCGCCAACTCCCCGCTCCTCGTCGGCCGCACTGCACCGCACAGCATCGAAGCCGAGGAATACCTGCTCGCCTGCTGTTTGCTCGATGGTAACGACACTGTCGCGCGCTGTCTCGAAGGCAAAATCAGCCCGGCAGCTTTCTACGGTCCAGCCAACCGTCTCGTTTACGAGAAGCTGGTCGAACTTTATAACAAAGGTTCCGCGATCGATCTCGCGGTGCTCGCCGAGGAATTAAAAACCTCCAAGCAGCTCGATGAAATCGGCGGCTACGCCTTTCTCACGCAGATCAGCGGACGCATTCCCACGACCGCGCAGGCCGGTTACTTCATCGAAAAACTTCACGAGCTCTACCTACTGCGCGAACTCATCAAAGTCGCGACGGGCGCGGTGGAAAATTGTTACAGCTATCAGGGCGGGCTCCAGGAATTCATCGACAAGGTCGAACAGGATATTTTCCAGGTTACGCAGGACCGCATCTCAGACGCCGCGAAGCAGATGAAAGGCCCCACGATGGAGGCCATGAACGTCATCAACAAAATGATGATGAAGAAAGGCGAGCTCACGGGAGTCGCCTCCGGTTTCAAGGATCTCGATGCCCTCACCTACGGCTTTCAGAAAGCCGAAATGATCGTGCTCGCCGCCCGTCCCTCGATGGGCAAAACCTCGCTCGCACTCAACATGGCCGAAGCCGCCGCCATGCCGAAACGAGGCACAGGGGTAAACACGCTCGTCTTCAGTCTGGAAATGAGCTCGTCCCAGCTCGCCATGCGTATGCTCTGCGCCCGCGCAAAAGTGAACATGAAGCTCCTGCGCGACGGCCTGCTCTCGAAAAACGGCGACGAGCAACAGCGTCTCCTTCATGCCGCCGACGAGTTTTCAAAATCCGGCATCTACATCGACGATTCCAGCCATCTCACGATCATGGAACTGCGCGCCAAAGCCCGGCGCCTCCACGCACGTCACCCGATCGGCTTCATCATCGTCGACTACCTCCAATTGCTCAGTCCGACCGACCCGAAAGTGCCGCGCGAACAGCAGGTCGCTGAAATGTCTCGCGGATTGAAGTCACTTGCGAAGGAACTCGAAGTCCCCGTTCTTGTATTAAGTCAGTTGAACCGCGCCGCAGAAAAAGAAAACCGCACACCCAAACTCTCCGACCTCCGCGAATCAGGATCCATTGAACAAGATGCTGACGTTGTTTTAATGCTAGCACGCCCCAAAGACGCCGACGAAAAATTCCAAGTCGCCGCCGACTCTGCGGAGTTAATAGTTGCCAAGCAGCGAAACGGCCCGGTAGGAGAACTAAAGCTCACCTTCCTTCGAGACATCACACGCTTTGAAAACTTTACTCAGTAACCCCCTGAAAGGGGTCACTTGTTTCTTAATTGCCCTTTTGCTCCTCGCTACGACGAGTCAGCAACTTCATGCTCAAGCAGCTCTTGGAGAGGCACCTGCAAGACCGTACAGAGTCGGCACCATTGCGGTCCGCTTTGTTGGCGTAGCCATTGTGAGCGAGCAAGTCGTTCGCTCGAACATGCAGGTTCGAGAGGACACTGAACTCGACGACACATTGATCGACCGCGATATCCGCGCGCTCTATCGGACTGGTCTCTTCGAATTTATAGAGTTCAAGCGTGAGGTACTCCCGAACCACACCGTCAACCTAGCCGTTGAGGTCACACCCAAATACCGCGTGCTCACGGTACGCTACGAGGGCAACAAAAAGGTCAAAAGCAGCCGCCTCGAAAAAGAAGTCAAGACCAAGTCCAACTCCTCCCTCGATGAACGCCAGGTGAAGGAAGATGCCGAAAAACTAAGAGAGTTTTACCAGAAAAAGGGCTACAACCAGATATCCATCCACTACACGATCGAGCGCGATCGCGTGACGGGCTTCGGCACCGTAATCTTCAAGATCAGCGAAGGCGAAAAAGTTAAGATTTCGGACATCCGCTTCATCGGCAACGACCACATTAAAACGCGTGTTTTTTATGGCATGTTCGATGGGCCTCTTATCAAAGCGATGGAAACCCGCCGTTGGTGGATGTTCTCATGGATGACGAGTTCGGGTCGCCTCAAAGACGAGCAATTCGAAGACGACCTCGACAAGCTGCGCGATTACTACCGCGAACAAGGCTACCTTGACGTCGATATCCCTCAGGAAAAAATAATCTACGATTATCCCACGCCCAAGAAGCTGGTCATCACCATTCAGATCAGCGAAGGCCGCCAATATAAAGTAGGCGAAGTCACTTTCACCGGTAACAAGCTCCACTCCTCACGCATGCTCAAGCGCATCGTGAAGCAAAAGAATGGAGCAGTCTTCACCCCATCGAAAATCGACAAGGACGTCGAAAACTTGGAAGACTACTACGGCAAGGACGGTTACCTCGAAACCCGTATCCACCCCAACCGCAAGCCCAACATCACCACGGGCAACATTGACCTCGAATACAGTGTCAATGAGAGCGAAAAATTCTTCGTCGAATCCATCAATATCGACGGCAACATCAAGACCAAGAGCATCGTGATCCTGCGCGAACTCACGCTGGGACCCGGCGAGGTCTTCAACATGGTGCGCATGAAGGTCAGCAAGCTGCGTCTCGAAAACACCCGTTTCTTCAGCGACCAAAACTTATCGCCAGAAACAACCAACATCCCGGGACGTCGCAACCTCAAGGTCTCCGTCAAGGAAGATCGCACCGGCAACCTTTCCTTTGGCGCCGGTTACAGCTCGCTCGAGAAACTAGTGTTTTTCACCGAGCTCACGCAATCGAACTTCGATCTTTTCAATCGTAAGGGCTTCTTCCAAGGCGATGGCCAGAAATTCCGTCTCCGCCTGCAATGGGGCAGCCAATCCAAAGAAGTCACCCTCTCCTTCGAAGAACCCTGGCTTTTCGAGAAGCAACTCGCCCTCGGCTTCAACCTCTTCCGCACCAGTTCCAGCTACGACAACACCTACTACGAGCTGATGCGGATGGGTGGAGAAGTTTACTTGCGTAAACGCCTCTTTGAACTGGTTGAGGGAACGCTCACACTGTCCCACGAAAAAGACGTGATTTCCGACGTCCAGTCCGAGTACGCCTACTACATGACCGCAGGCACGACCCGCATTTCGCGCGTCGGCTTCCAACTCCTGCGCGACACTCGCGACAAAATCATCAACACCACCAGTGGTAACCGCGTGGAGCTCAACCTCAGCGTCGCCGGCCAAGCCCTCCTCGGCAAAAGTCTCGGCGGCGACTTGGACGTCTACAACCTAGAATTACGCACCTCTCAGTTCCTGCCCGTCTTCGAAGCGCAGAGTCAGGTGATCGCAATTCTCGCCCGTGGTGGCGTAGTTAATGGTTATGGCCGCACCGGAAACGGCCCAGGCGATTACGTTGACCCACATAAAGGTTTTGCAGCCTACCGCGCCACCGATGCTTACTTCTTAGGTGGACCGTACTCACTGCGCGGTTTTGAAAACCGTGACGTCGGCCCCAAGGACAGCTCAGGCTACCCGCTTGGCGGCAAGACCTATGGTTTTCTCAGTATCGAGTACTCGCTGGACATCGTCAGCCCCGTCCGTTTCGCGATGTTTTATGACGCCGGTTTCGTCAACAGCGACGCCTACGATTTCAACCCCGTACGCTATAACGACAACTTCGGCTTCGGCATCCGCATGTTCGTGGCCGGTGCTCCACTCAGTCTCGATTACGGCATCCCCCTCACCACCGACAAATATAACAAAAAAGGCGGCCAGTTTAACTTTTCATTCGGCACCCGCTTCTGATTCATTTACCCCTCAATTCCTCTAACACCCATATGAAGACATCGTTCAAATCCATCCTAGCCCTTGCGGTATTCGGCGCTTCCACGCTGGTCAGCCAAGCCCAAACGGCTCCCAAAATTCTCATCATCGACCTCGGAAAGGTCTTCCAAGGTCACTATAAGACCGCGCAGCAGCAGGACGCCCTTCAGGTCGTTCAGCAGAAGGTCGAAGCCGAACTTGGCAACATGAACAAAGCGCTCAACGCACTCATCGAAGAATACAAAGGCTTCGAAGAACAGGCGAAGAATCCCGCCATCACCGCTGAAGCTCGCGCCAAAGTGATCGCCGACGCCGAGAAAAAAGGTGCCGAGATCCAGACCAAGCAGAACGATGCGCAGAACTACCTGAACAACGCCCGCCGTCAGCTGGCTGAACAATCTCAGGCCGCCCAAAACGTGCTCGTCGAAGAAATCAGCAAGGTCGCCACAGAAATCGCCAAGCAGAAAGGCGCCACGATCCTCTTGAACAAACCCGCCGCTGTCTATGCAGACGCCTCCTACGACATCAGCGACGAAGTCCTCGCCGCCGTGAACAAGGGCAAGCCTGCCACAGCCGCTGCCACCCCGGCCGCCAAACCCGCTGCTGCTCCGGCCGCTCCTGCCTCCAACGATGCAGCTCCGACCGTCAGCTTCCCCGGCGCCAAGAAATAAGCTCTGGCTAACGTCTACTTTCAAACCCCGCTCAAACGAGCGGGGTTTTTTTGTGCCTGTATGGCCTCATCGCGATTGCCACAGACTCCAAGCCGTGCACGCTGCGGGCCATGGAGTTTTCCCTCTCTCCCTCTGAGATCATCGAGATTATCCAAGCCTCAACCACGCGAGGCAGTACAACCGAAATGCTGCACGGCATCGCTTCGCTACAGGCCGCGCATCCCGGCGAGCTCTCATTCCTCGGCAACTCCAAGTATAAACCCGAGGTCGCCGCCACCGCCGCGTCCATCGTGTTGCTCCCGCTCGATTACGTCGGCGAGCCCAAACCCAACCAGCTCTTTCTCCTCCTCGAAAAACCTTCGCTCGGCCTCGCCCGCCTCTGCGGTCGACTCGAACAAATGCTTTGGCCTAAACCCACGCCAGGCATTCATACCACCGCAGTCATCGCGCCCGACGCGCAAATCCCCGCCTCCGCCACCATCGGTCCGCTCTGCGTAATTGAATCCGGTGCAGTGATCGGCGAGCGCACCCACGTCCAAGCTCAAGCCTTCATCGGTCGCAAAGCCCGGATCGGCGCCGATTGCTGGCTCAAGTCCGGCGTGAAAATTGCCACCGAGTGCGTACTGGGCAACCGTGTGCTCATCCATGACGGTGCGGTTATCGGTGCCGATGGTTTCGGTTATGAATTCGTAGCCGGCCGCCACCAAAAAGTCCCCCAAGTCGGCCGCGTCGTCATCCACGACGACGTCGAAATCGGAGCCAACGCCACCCTCGACCGTGCCCGTTTCAGCGAAACCGTCATCGGTGAAGGCACCAAAATCGACAACCTCGTCCAAGTCGGACACAACGTCGTCGTCGGCAAACACTGCCTCCTTTGCGCCCAAGTCGGGTTCGCTGGCAGCACCACCCTCGAAGATTACGTCGTCATCGGTGGCCAGGCCGGCATCGCCGGTCACATCACCATCGGACGCGGCTGCAAGATCGATGGCCAGACCGGCGTCAACTCCAGTCTTGAGCCAGGAAGCTCAGTCAAAGGCTCGCCCTGCCTGCCCTATTCCGTCGAACAGCGCATAAACGTCGTGCGCAAACGCCTGCCCGAGCTCTTCAAACGCGTCGATGCCCTTGAAGAAGCTTTAAATAAACCTTCCGCCAACGCCTAACTCGTCGCAACATCCCCGACTCATGAGCAAACGCCCAGGATTGAACATCTTCTCAGGCAACTCAAACCGCCCACTCGCCGAAGAAATCTGCAAAGGCATTGGTATCACGCTGGGCGAAGCCGTCGTAAATAGTTTTCCCGATGGCGAGTCGTTCGTTAAAATCAATGAGAACGTCCGCGGCAGCGACGTCTATCTGATCCAGTCGACCTGCCCGCCGACGAATCATCATTTGATGGAGCTGCTCATCATGATCGATGCAGCCCGCCGCGCCTCCGCCAATCGCATCACCGCCGTCATCCCGTTCTACGGCTACGCGCGCCAGGATCGCAAAGACCAACCCCGTGTCCCCATCACCGCCAAGCTCGTCGCCAATCTCCTCGTCGCCGCCGGCGCGAACCGCGTGCTCACGATGGATCTGCACAGCCAGCAAATCCAAGGCTTCTTCGACATCCCCGTCGACCACCTCTACGCCTCGCCCGTCTTTTTCAATTACTTCTCGAAGCTCAACAAGGACAACCTCGTCGTTTGCTCGCCCGATGTCGGTGGCATGAAGATGGCCGCCGCTTACGCCGACACCATCGGCGCCGCGCTCGGCCTCGTCGCCAAAAAACGAACCAACGCCACCACCGTCGAAGCCATCAGCGTCGTGGGTGACGTCAAAGACCGCGACATCCTCCTCGTTGACGACATCACGGAAACCGCCGGAACCCTCACCGCTGCGGCCAAAATTCTCCGCGAACACGGCGCCCGAACCATCCGTGCCGCGGTCAGTCACTGCATCCTTAACGAAGTAGCCGTCGAACGTCTCAAGAGCGGTCTGATTGACGAACTTATCACGACCAACTCTACGCCCATCGACACCAAAGGCCTGCCCATCACCGTCCTCAGCGTCGCCGGCTTGCTCGGCGAGGCGATCATGCGCATCCACCAAAACGAAAGCGTCACGAGCCTTTTTAAAATCAAAGGTTTCTAAAGCCACGCTTCCGGGCAGCGTGACGGCTCTTTAGGCGCGCGTTAATTTTTCACGCATGATATCCAGACAAACGCCCTGTCTGCTTGTCGCACTGCTCTTGGCTACGGCCGCTGGTTTTACTTCGGCCGCCGAAAATGCCGGTACGCCTAAGGAACCAGCCTCTACACCTAAGCCTGCGCTCGCGATCGACGCCACACCCGTCGGCGACGGCAAAGCGCCGGTCTTGACCAGCTACGCGGACATCGTAGAGCCCGTGCAAAAGGCCGTCGTATCCGTGTATGCAACGAAGATCGTGCATGAACGCGTGCCTGCGAGTAAGCTTACGAAATCGCCACAAGGTGATCCGCTCCCAGGACGTGAATCGAAGGAAAAAGGTCTTGGTTCGGGCGTGATCATCTCTGCCAACGGTTTTATCCTAACCAATAACCACGTGATAGAAGGAGCCGACGAACTCAACGTCTCACTCCCCGACGGCCGTGAGTTCAAAGCGCGGGTCATCGGCACAGACCCGAAGACCGACATCGCCGTCGTCAAAATCGAAGCCGACAACCTGCCCACGCTCACCCTTGCCGACAGCGACAAACTCCGCGTTGGCGATCTGGTTTTCGCCGTAGGCAACCCACTCGGCATCGGCCAAACCGTTACGATGGGCATCGTCTCCGCCAAAGGCCGCAACAACCTCGGCCTGCTCGGAAACGTCAACGGTTACGAAAACTTCATCCAGACCGACGCCGCAATCAATCTGGGCAACTCCGGCGGCGCACTCATTGACGCCAAAGGACGCCTCGTCGGCATCAATAGCGCCATCGTCTCCACCACCCACGGTAATATCGGCATCGGCCTCGCGATCCCCGTTAACCTCGCCGCGAGTATCATGCACAGCTTGATCGAAACCGGCAGCGTGAATCGAGGCTACCTCGGAATCTCGGTGGACCCACTCAGCGCGGAGAACGCCGAAAATCTCGGCCTAAAAAAAGACGCCAAAGCCGTTGTCATCACCGCTGTCACTCCTGGCAGTCCTGCGGAAATAGCAGGTTTAAAACTCACGGATGCCATTCTCTCCATCGAAGGTAAACCTGTCACCTCCGTGCAAGACCTACGCCTACTCGTCTCGCAAATTTCGCCCGACACCGAGATTTCGATCAATTTGGTTCGCGAAGGAAAAGATAAAAACATCAAAGCCCGCCTCGGCCTCCTCGCTGACAACGCCAAAAACGAACTCCTTCCCGGCGTCATCATCACACCGCTCACCGACGAACTGCGACGACGCCTCAACCTCCGCGAACAAATCGAAGGATTGCTCATCACCAGCGTCGAGCGCAACTCAACCTACGTCGAACGCCTCACGCCCAACATGGTGATCATCGAGATCAACCGCCAGCCGGTGAACGACCTCAACGCAGCACGACTGCTCCTGCAGCCGGGGCGCAATCTCCTCTTCGTCCATAATCGCGGAGCCTACCGCTACCTCGCCATAACCAGGGATTAGCCACAATTTCATCCAATGCCGGGCGACTTACCCCTACCGGCAGGTTAGTAACGAGCCCCTACCCGCCAAACCAAACAGCCTTACACCAATGACACTATGCTTTATACTAAAGTTGATTTTGGCTGGTCTGAATTTCACAGAAGAAAACAAAGGTAACGAAGAGATCCATGAAGTACCAGGAGGCCTTCGTTCTCTTTGTTATCTTCTGTTCAAAGTCTGATAGCTTGGGGCTGTTGGTATTAGCTACCCGGTTTCTCCACCGGCACCTTCGCCAAACCAGCCGGCACCTGGTCTGCTGGATACGTTGGGAAGCTGAGCTCCAATAACGAAATCGCCGGCACATCGAAACGTGCCGAACCAGAGCTTCGATCCACGAGCATCGCGACACCCACCGGCATGCCACCGGCCTTGCGCACGATGTCGAGACATTCAAGCACGCGACCACCGCGCGTCACCACGTCTTCGACAATCAGCACCGGTTCACCTGGCTCAAACTTGAAACCACGCCGTAGAACTAAAACATTATTCTCCTTCTCCGCAAAAATGTAGCGCGACTTCGTCTGCCGGGCGACTTCCTGCCCGACAACCAAACCGCCCATCGCCGGTGCCAGCACCGTGCGGAAACTCAAACCGCCCAGTTTCGCACACAATAATTCCGACAGGCGCGAAACCGCCGCCATGTCCTGGCACACCTGCGCGCATTGAAAGTAATGCCCACTGTGCAGCCCCGAACGGAGGACAAAATGCCCCTGGAGAAGCGCCTTGGTGCGTTTGAAAATATCGAGGACTTCCTGCTGTTGCGAATCCATGACCCCACGCTGGCGGCCTCCCGGCAAAAAACAAAAACTTTTTTAAGAGACCTATTGGATGTACAATAAACGTGTGGTCATCGAATACGCACCGTTAGAAGACGAACTCGGCGATGTCTTGGATAAAGCCATGCGCCATGCCAGCCTCACCGAACAGGCTCTGGCTGAGCGTTCATCAGTGTCGCTGGACAAGATCCGCGACGCGATCGACTATCGCTATGACTTAACACCCGAAGAGCTCACTCGTCTCGCCGACACACTCGAAATCAAAGCTGCCGGCCTGACCGCGTTGGCCCAAGGACGCTATCCGCTCCCCGAAATCGCAGGCCTGCCCTTCTGTCTTTATCCACTCCGTTTTCAGCACGGCATTGGCGTGGCCAACGCTTACATCGTTGCCGATTGTTGCCAGTCGACCGGCATCCTGTTCGACACTGGAACCGAATACACCCAGCTACGTCGCGTCTGGCCAAAAAACATCAAAAAGCCGGAAGCCATTTTCATTACCCATTGCGAAACAGAACACACCGGTGGATTAAACGACTTTTTGCGAAGCGAGGGACAAATGCCGGTTTTCTGCCCTGAGGGGAAATGCGTCCCTGGGGCCGTTGCCTTGGGCGAAGGTGCCCGTCTGACGTTTGGCCGACTCGAAGTTCAAGCCCTGAAAACTCCCGGCCACTGCGAATCACACAATTGCTATGTCGTCACCGTGCCTAGCGCTCCCACCGCAGCACCACTCCTCATTTCAGGTGATACCCTATTTGCTGGATCAACCGGTGCTGCTTTTTTCTGCCGCCAAAAACTCGCCACAAGTCTTCGGCGCGTACTCGACCAATTGCCTGAAAACACAGTCGTCGCTCCCGGACATGGTCCGCTCACGACAATAAAAAACGAACGGCGATTTAATCCGTTCGTTGAGTGAGCCGCGCTGACTTCTTTAGCTCTATTGCAATGGTCGGGGCGGCGAGATTCGAACTCGCGACCTCTACGTCCCGAACGTAGCGCTCTACCAGGCTAAGCTACGCCCCGATTCTTTGCTTACTAAATGAAGAGCCGCCGAGACAAGGTCACCCATGCCACGGCGGCAAACAAAATCTTAAACCAACTTACTCCTTTGCGTTGGCAGCGGTCGCGATGACCGGAGCCTTGGCCATCGCGCTCTCGTTGGCGCGGGTGGCGAGCATCTCATTGAAACGCTGAACTTCGAGCTCAGCATCACGACGCATCTTCTTCGTGAACTCGACCTTCTTGGCGAGTTCGAAAACGGCGCGGTTGTCACGTGCACGCTGATCACGCTTTTCGGCCAGCTCCTTTTCGAGCTTGGCGACAAGCTTCGTGTTCACATCCACATCGTCGGTATAACGCTTAAGATCGTCCTTCATCTTCTGGATCTTGGCGTCGTATGCATCCTTCTTCTTTTTAGCTGCTGCCTTTTCTTCCACGAGACGTTCGGCATTTCGCTTTTCTGAATCGATGCGAGCTTTCTCTTCGAGCTCTTTCTTCTTGGCGAGCTCAGCATCTTTCTTCTGCTGCTCAACCACGAGCTTCTTCTCTTCCAAGATCTTGGTTTCTTTGGCGGCACCGCGTTCGAAGAACACGAAAACGGCCATCAGCACAACTGGCACAATAATGTAGTAGCGATTCATATCGGCAAATTCTAGAGGTTAAAGGGATCAGGAGGATTTTTTGCTCTTGGCGTTCTGCGCAGCAACGATTGCAGCAGCTTTATCAGCTTCCTGAATCTTGATCATGACTTGCTCCAAACTCTTCTGATTGGCTTCAGCGGCTTTGACGTACTTCTGCAAGAATTCATCTTCGACCAAGAGATTGGTTTTTTCCGTAGCGATCTTCTTGATCGCCGCTTCTTCGACGGAAAGTTCTGTCTTCAAGCGGTCAACCTGACGGAGGACGCGGTCACGTTCATCACGAGCCTTGTCGCTAGCATCGGTAAGATCGAGCTGGGCCTGCTTTTCTTCGGCATCTTTCTTCTCGCGCTCAGCTTTCTCAATCTTTCGCTTTTCTTGGAGAGTAATGGCCTCTTCGACCGCCTTGCGTTTGGCTTCAAAATCAGCCCGGGTCTTAGTCTCACGCTCGATGCGCTTGACGTCGGCCTTCTTCTTTTCGTTCGCATCGAATTCAGCGTTAAAGCGCCAGAAAAAGAAGGCGAAAATGACAAGGCCAATGGCCGGGAAAATGACGTAATACTTCTTCATGTCAGGGGAAGGTAAGGGTTATTTTTGATTCTTAAATTTTTCGCGTTCTTCAATGGAGTCTTTAACAACCTTGAGGATATCCTGTGCCTGTTTGCTCTTCGGATCAGCAGCCAGTGCCTTTTCCGCAGCAACCAAAGCTTCGTCCAGTCGTTTCATTTCGAGAGCGAGATAGGAAATCAGCAGCAAGGTCTGACCTGGTTTGTCCAAGCCTTTGCTCACTGCGGCTTGCAAGTGGATGTAAGCCTCAGGATGTTTGTCCGTATTGTACAAGATCTGGCCGACTTGTAGTTCGAGGTTGGCAGATTTGGGGAAGAGCTTGATCGCTTCCTTAAAGACTTCGATCGCCCGAGCGTCTTTGCTCATCTGCTGATAAGAAGCAGCGAGTAATTCCCAGTTCTTTTGATCTGGATCGATCTTGCCGTTACGCAGACCTTTTTCCAAAAGCTCGGCGGCAAACTCATACTGCTGGATGTTGTAATAGAGACCAGCCAGCATGAAGTTATCTTTATTGCTTACCATCTGACCAGCGGCTTGTGCCCGCTCGAGTGCAATGACTGCACTAATATCAGCGGTTTTATCACCAGCGCCTTGCAGGGCAACGTAGGTATTGAACAGCAATGGCCAAAAGTTTTTGTTGTTCGGGAACAACTTAACCATCAGCTCCAGCATTTCAGCAGATTTGACGTTATCGCCGAGCTGCTGCAAACAGGCCAAATAAAGGGTGTAGTGATCTTCTCTCGGTTTAACGACGAGGTGCAGCGCTTTGTCGGCTTCGTCAGCCGCCTGCTTCATGATCGTCATATCGATCTTAGAAGGATCGATGGTGGCTTCACTGAAAAGGATTCGTGCCCACATGGTCTGCGCTTCAGGTGTGGGCTTCTTGCCCTCCACCAAACGCTTACCATACATGTGAGCCTTAGCGTATAGAGCGCGCTGCTGATCGATTGTTTTCCCCGGAGTACCCGCATCTTGCAAATAGAGTGAGGCCAGATTGATCACAGCATCCTGTTCATTCACAGGAAGGACACGCGTGAAACGGAATAGCTTCAGTTGATCGGCAACCTTGAGCATATCCTCCAGCGGAGGAATCGCGCCAACGTAGTCACCTTTGCTACCGTAGATCTGTGCTTTTAGGCCGGCGAGAAATGCACGGTCAAAACTAACCGCGTCTACTTTGGAAATCAGCCCATCGATGCTAACCAAAGCTTCATCCCACTTCTTTTCTTCAAAGAGTTTGGAGAGGGGTGCGATACCGGACTGAACTTTTTCTGAAAGTTCGGGTGGGTTATCCGCTCTTTGGGCCGAGGCATTCGGGACTACGAGCACCAGCAAAGATGCTACAGCCAAGACACCAAAACAACGCGGGAGGGAGGTAAGAGTTTTAAGCATGACTGGCTGAAATTATTCGTCGGCGATGCTGAAGACGAAGGGTACTTGCATGCGGGCACTGACGGAACGTCCGCCTTTTTTGCCAGCACGGAATTTCCATTTATAAATGGCTTCGATCGCAGCTGCGTCGAACGCACGATTGTCTGACTTAACAACGCGAGCGTCGCGTACTTCGCCATTACTGTCACAGACGAACTCAACGAGCACTTCGGCGCTGAGCCCTTGGCGCTTCATGTCGAAGGGATAAGTCGGCTGCTGGCGGAACTTCGGTACTGGCTGCTGATCGAGACTCTTTAGGTCGAAGACTTCGCTCATGGCCTTACTTGTGACCGGCTGGGAGCTCTTCGGCACTGTCATCGTCATGCCGGCTTTTGGCGGAGGCGGAGGTGAAACAGGTTGAACGAAAGAACCGAGATCAACGACACCAGGGACGTCGGCGACACTAGGAGGTGCGAGCGACACAGATTCGCTCGAAGATGAGTCGCTCTCGGTCGGCTCCGGCGGTTCGGGTTCAAGCTTCGGCAGTTCCATCAATTGGACACTGGGAGCTTCATCCTTAACGATCTTCTTTTTGGATTTGAAGAAACTGAGATTGACTTCACCGCCCAAGCCGAGACCGACGTGGACGAGAATGGAGCAAAGGAGACCGATGATTAAATCGCGGCGCATGGTGCGTAAGGATTGAGGTTATTTGCCGGTGGGGCGATGTATGGTCTCAACCGAGATTTGTTCGACGCCCACAAGGCGCACTTGATCAAGTGCCGACACCGTGGGTCCGAACTTAGCGCGTTCATCACCTGCAAGGAGAACACGTGCTTCCTGATTCTTAGCGCGTTTTTGCTGGACGAAATTGACAAGGCGAGGCGAAAGCTCGCGCTCCGTGATCAGCTCTTTGTCGAAATAGATACCGGCATCGGTGACCTGGAGAATCAAAGGCGCGTTATCAGCATTACTGACCTTTGAATCAATAGGTGCTGCCACCGGAAGGTCCAACGGCACGGAGACGATCTTGTTCAGCGAAAGCGTGAAGAGAACGAAGGTAGCAAGCAGGAAGAAAACGACGTCGATCAGCGGAATGATCTGAATGTTCGCTTTTTTTCTACCTGAGGATGATTGGGCTGCACCGCCACCGGCCATAGGATGAAATGGGTTAAAAGATTAAAAGGGCGTTCGAAGGTATAACGTACGAGGTGGCGTTTTATTACTGTCCGGCCGCACGTACGCGTGTTTCGAGAAATACTTTTTTGAATCCAATCTTACGGGCTTCGTCGAAAACGTAACGTACACCAACGAAGAGCGTATTTTCGTCACCGTTGATCAGGATCTTGGCGTTTTCGCCATCGGTACGGTAGTAGGTCTGCAAGCGGATCAAAAATTCTTCCAGGCTGATCTGCTCCTTGTTCCAACCGAGGGAACCATCAACCGAGACCGTGATCGTCACGGTGCCAGCAGTTTCACGCGCTTTACCCGTCTCAGCAGCCGGCAGCGACACCGTGAGGCCGTCGGATTTATTGAGCGAGAGCGTGAAGAGAACGAAGGTTGCCAGAAGGAAGAAGACGACATCGATCAAGGGAATGATCTGGATGTTCGCTTTCTTAGGACCACCTGGTTTACCACCTGAAGAGCCACCGGCCATGGTGAAGGGATTGGATTGTGAAAAGGGGCGGAAGACTCGGCCGATGTAAGAACACCGGCCGACCTAGCGGACTTGAACGATGGTTCAGGCCGAGTGGGTTTCGTTCTTCTTGAGGATCAGCTCAAGAGCGTTCAAAGCATCGGAGATTTCGTGCTTAGCCTGCTCAGAACGGGAGTTGAGAATATTGAAGGGCATCAGGGCCAAGATGGCGATGAAGAGACCCGCAGCAGTAGCGATGAGGGCTTCAGCCACACCACCCGTGATACCACCCATGGCTGCTGCAAGATCGCCCTGCATTTCGCCGAAGGTACGCATCATGCCGGTAACGGTACCGAGCAAGCCGAGCATCGGGGCTGCGGTGATGACGGTGTCAAGAACGGCGGCACCCTGCTGGAAGCGCTGGAGCTCCTGATTGGAGGCGCGCATAAAGGCGTTGGCGAGCGATTGCTCACGGTGCGTGAGTGCGTAAGTGAGGATGCGAGCGATGTAGTCCTTGCTCTTCTTGCCCAGAGCGATGGCGCTCTCGACATCAGCAGATTCAACGTGCTCAAGCATCTTCTCGACGACCTCTGGTTCGCGGCTGGAAGCTTCGCGCCAGATGAAGAGCGAACGCTCAAGAGCGACGGTGACACCGAGGAACGAAACGATCAGAATGGGCCACATGATAATACCGCCGTTGGCAAAGAGCTCCATCGGAGTCTGGTGCATCAAAAGCTCTATACGGGCGAGAGGCAGAATACTAGTGATCATGTTGAATGAGTATTATTGGGTGTTAACTGTGAGATGTATTGTAGGGAAAGCGGGCTGGCAAAAAGTGAACAGCGGCGGTAGCTCAGCAATCTTGTGGCCAAAGAAAATTAAAAACACTAAACGGCCGATATGTATTAGCTGTGCGGCTGGCGGGTATTCGCAATTGTCTAAAACAGGTATTTTTTGAAGGGTTTAAGCAGTGGCCTCAACAGGGCTTGAGGCGGGGGAAATCTAAGCTGAAAAGGACTGGAGTACTCGTTCTGAAAAAACTTCTGTCAATGCTGATCTTTAACTTTTGGGCGGCTTTTGTGGAAGTCGCGCTGGCTGCCCGACTAGGAGTCGAACCTAGACAAAACGAGTCAGAGTCGTTTGTGCTACCATTACACCATCGGGCAGTGGGAAAAGCATGGGGACACTCTGACGTTTGAGGAGAGAAACTGGAGCCGGCGATGGGATTCGAACCCGCAACCGCCTGTTTACAAAACAGGTGCTCTACCGTTGAGCTACACCGGCTTAGATTGGGGTGGCTCCTCACGAGATTCGTCAGGTATTTCCCAGAGTGTTTGTGAAAAAGAACGTTTGTGGCGCTAGTGCCACCGAAAGTGGTGGCTCCCCGGGGACTCGAACCCCGAACCAATTGATTAAGAGTCAACTGCTCTACCATTGAGCTAGGAAGCCGAAAAGCGAACTGTGAAAAACTCAGATTTCGCCCCATGGTGTCAAACCCTTTTACGGCGAAATTCATGTCTGGCGACCGGTGCGGTTCACTAGCCGGGACTTGCAATGGCTCGCCGTAACCGCGTCACAGAGGCATAGCCAAGCTGTGACAACCATGAATGCGGCTGAATAATTGATACACGCTTCCAATAGCGACCGGGAGGCGCTCCGCGAGTCTATCAAGGAAGCAATGCTCATCCGGCTCGCTCAATCAGCTTCAGCAAGTTTCTGCGCGGTAAACAGAATGGGGACGGTCATGCGCACTTCGACCGCACGGCCGTTTTTCTGCGGGGGTTGGTAACGCCATTGCGCAACAGCAACACTGGCCGCCCAGCCGAAATCTTCATGCGTGGCAGAAACGATCTTGGGAAACATGACTGTTCCATCGCGACTCACGATAAATTCGATCTCGGCCTGTCCGGTAAATCCATCGTCCTTGAGCGCGCGGGGATAAGTGGGCGCGGTCTGGGCGAGCACTTTCGGGCGTTCATCGAGTTCATTCGCGGCGAGAATCGCGGGCTTGGGCTTGCGCAGCTCGGCAAGCACCCGTCGTGACTCAGGATCGAGCGAGGCTTCGCCATTGTATTGGAAATGCTCGCTAGCGGGGCTCATCACCCGGCGAGTGTCCCTTGTACCGGGGTTATACTCTGTCGCCTCAATCATCGCGACTGCGGCTTTGCCAAAGGCTTTGTTGCTCGACGCGGGCGAGACGGTGAAAAGCGTGCGACCAACGTAATCGACGACAAAACTCGCATCCGCCCAGGCTGGCTGGCCGGAAATAACCAGCTCGTAGGGATAAACGACCGGTGGCTTGCGTTTAGCAGAAGGAGTCCCGTCGGGGGTCTTGCCTGTTTTATTTGTCGCCGTTTCGGCGGCGGTGGTGGCGAATTCGACCGCAGTGCGCAAACGGAAGGAGGCAGGCTGGCCGTCACGGGTGCCGGGCTCAAATTTCCACGAGCCCACAGCTTTGACGGCGTAAAGGTTGAGTTGGCGTTGCGGAGAGCTGGTGACGACCGCATCGCGCACGTTTCCTTTTTCGTCGACGGTGAAAGTGACGATCACTTTGCCGCCCGCGCCAGAGCGCAGGAGCGACATGGGGAAAAGGGGCGGTGGGCGTGAGATGACTTTGGGCATCACCTTGCCGCCCCCACCCTCCTCCACGTCCTCGATGATGGCATCTGCCGCGCTAAGGATGCTGTTCAAGAATAGAGCACTCAGAAGTACCACTGCCGATAAGAAACGTTTCATTTGACCAACGGGTTGACGGTTACGGTTAATGCACAGGACGGACCACCCTCGTCCAATATAGTTCAACGGTTGCCCTCCCTTTTTTCATACTAACATATTGTCGGTTGTTGCGAAGTACCAAACCGGAATTTGACAAAATATTATTATAGGGTTCCCACCCTATACACAAAACTTTTGCACACATTAAAATAAATATACCGCAAGATACTTCAGAGGTAAAACGCATATTGTAAATTGAAAGCATGTAAGCTGACTATTAAAAATCTTTAGAGTAAATATTATACCTAAATAGAAGTGACAGTGGGTCGAATTCAGGTAGCGTAAAAAAAGCAGTTAACCAAAGCGGGAGGAGGGAGACGCACCAGCGTCGTATTATAGCTGGGAGAGAGAATTTTTCCCGCAGAGGAGCAAACTGCACTACAAACATATGAATACGCTGACCATCCGTAGCTACTGGGCTCTGCCTGCCGCCGCGATCGCCCTGATCGCGTTTTCACAACTAACCATCGCCGCAACCGATACCAACCCTCAACCCGCGCGGCCAGCCGCCGCAACCGCACCCGCTACACCGGCACCTGCGGCCAAACCAGCTATAACCGACAAGATTTCGGCAAAGCCCGAAGCCAAGAAGGAGCCTGCCGCCACTCCGAAACCCGCACCGGCTGCGGTGCCCGCGGCTAAACCCGTTGCCGCTGCAAAAATCCCTGCACCCGCACCACGCCCCACGACAGACGAGGACGTGATCGTGGTGGATGCGGTCTACGCCTTCGGCCGGTTTAACGAGGAGCGCACCGTACTCAACTCGCCCGTTCCGATCGATTCCCTAACGTTGTCCGAACTGCGCAGCACGGGCTACACCGAAACAGCCCAAGCGATCCAAGCCCTCGTCCCATCGTTTAATTTTCCGCGACCAAGCCTCACCGACGGCACCGATCACATCCGGCCAGCGACCCTCCGCGGCCTCGCGCCCGACCAAGTCCTGGTCCTCGTGAACGGTAAACGTCGCCATGCCAGTGCGCTGGTCAACCTCAACGGCACTGCCGGCGCCATCGGTCGCGGCTCAGTCTCGGTTGACTTCAATGCATTTCCGCCAACCGCGATCGGTGGTATCGAAGTGCTGCGTGACGGTGCCGCTGCGCAATATGGCTCAGACGCCATCGCTGGCGTCATCGATCTAAAGCTGCGAAGCGATATCGGCTACGAACTGAGCACGACCATCGGATCAACCTACGAAGGTGATGGCGAAGTGATCGAAGCCGCGTTCGATGCGGGCGCAAAGCTTGGTCAAACCGGCTTCATTCATGTCTCAACCTACTTCCGAGATCGCAAGAGCACTGACCGCTCGCGCAACGACGTTCGCCAGCAGTATTTCGGCACGCGGGGAGCAAACCTCATCGTCTTCCCTGTGGTAAGTTCGACTAACAATTCTCCCGTGCTGCAAGCCGGTGATACGCTGGACCCGCGCGAAGCGACCATCAACCGGCGCACGACGCACCTAGGCGACTCCGAGAGCAAAGAACACGGCATCTTCGTTAACGCCGAGGCCGGCAAGAACGTCAAAGGGTATGCATATGGTGGATACACACGCCGCAACAGCGACGCGGGTGCGATCTTCCGGCGCCCCCTCGACAACAGCAACGTACGCGCAATTTTCCCGGACGGCTTTACGCCAATGATCAAGACAAGGGTAACCGACACCTCGTTTACGGGCGGTGCAAAAGACCTGACGGGCGACTGGACTTGGGACCTCAGCCAGACTTGGGGAGCCAATGAGCTTCGCTACGAAGTCGACAACACCGTGAACGCCACGCTCGGCACCGCCAGCCCCACTCATTTCTACGCGGGTAAACTCTTCTTCCAACAGGCTACGACGAATTTAGACCTTACGCATCAGTTCGACTTCGGCCTAAACGCTCCGCTTCGTGTGGCCATCGGTGGCGAATTCCGCTGGGAAAACTACGAGATCACCGAAGGCGAACCCGATTCGTATCGCAACGGCGGCGTGCGCGTCCTCGACGGACCCTACACCAATAGCGCGACCAACTTGCCAACCCCCGGCGCGCAGGGCTTCCCGGGCTTCCAGCCCTCCGACCGGGTCAACCCCGACCGCAACAGCTACGCGTTATACTACGACATGGAGAACCAGCTGACGGACAAGCTCTACGCCTCGGCCGCCGTGCGTTACGAAAACTACAGCGACTTCGGCTCAACCTTCAACGGCAAGGTCGCGGGACGCTGGCAGATCGCCAAACCATTCGCCATCCGCGGAAGCGCCAGTACCGGCTTCCGCGCACCGTCGCTCCAGCAAGGATACTTCAGCCAAACCGCCACTGCCTTTGTCGGCGGCATACCCTACGACGTGCGGACATTCTCGGTCAACCATCCGGTGGCGATAGCTCTTGGTTCGGTTGATCTGAAGGCCGAAAAGTCCAATCACTACAGTCTGGGCGCGACCCTACAGCTGGGCGACACGTTCTCGGCCACGCTCGATTGCTATGAAATCTACATCGATGACCGCATCGTCTATTCCAGTAACTTCAACGACGTCGGTACGCGTAATTTTCTGGCGGCCCAAGGCTTCCCGAGTGTCTCCGCCGCGCGGTATTTTACCAACGGCCTCGACACCAAAACACAAGGTCTCGACCTGACGACGCGGTATCTCATCAAGACCAAGAGCGCCGGCAACCTCATACTGACCGCCGGTCTTAACGTAAACCAGCAGCGGCTCACCCGTGTGGCCAAGACACCCCCGCAACTCGCAGCCGTTTCGACGATCCCATTGATCGACCGCGCCGAAACCGTGCGTTACGAAAAAGGCCAACCCCAGAACACGATCAATCTCGCCGCCAATTATCTCTTTCGGAGATGGGGCCTCGTCATCCGCGAAGTCCACTACGGCAAGACCACCCTTGTCGGTGCCGCCGCCGATCCAACACGCGACCAGACCGTCAGCGCAAAATGGATTACCGATATCAACCTCTCGTACAATCTAAAGCGCTACCTAACCATCAACGTTGGGGCAAATAATCTCTTCAATGTCTTCCCCGACAAGGTTCTCGCCGCCAACAACGCTTCGGGCTACTTCAAATACCCCAACATTTCGCCCTTCGGTTACAACGGTGGTTTCTACTACCTGCGCCTGAACAGTCGGTTCTGATTTCTCAAGGCTCGTAAGCATAAAAGCACAGCCTTTCTCACGGCCCTTCTGCTCCGGCAGAAGGGCCGTTTTTCTTGGTAAACTCTGGCACCGAACCAATCCATATGCGCGGCAAAGACCGCATGCGACCACGTCAGCCTCAAACCCGTCGTCTACACCGAACGCCTGAAGATTAATACTGAAAGCGATAGCGGGTGGTTAAGTCTCTCAGAATTTTACAGAAGAAAACGAAGCTAACGAAGAGATTAAAGAAAACCTGCAGGCCTTCGTTCCCTTGATTATCTTCTGTTCAAAGTGCAGATGCTCTGCCGTATCCATGCAATGGAGCCACCGATAAACCTAAAAACAGCAGTTATTTAACCGCTAATTATCGCTAATCGCCGCTAATTTCTGAAGCTAGCCACCGGGATACGCAGCAAAGGAGTTCACCTGACAGGTAAAAGGATGTTTTTATCGATGTCTCTGATTTAGCGCCAATTAGCGAAAATTAGCGGTTTCAACTGCGGAATTATGGTTTAAACAGACCGTGAGCGATCAGATCGCCAAACCCCGACGTTGTTTCTGCCCCAATCTGTGCTCATCGGTGTTCATCTGTGGCTCCCAACTGATTGGATACGGCTATGGGCTGTTGGTTTTACCCACCACCGAACCCGTGCGCCAGCAGCGCAACCGCCAACAATGGATGAGAACATCGTTCGTGAATAATACGCTGCAGGCCGAATTCGACCGACCGCTTTTCGCCCTTCAGAAATAACTCATCCACGCTTCTCGCCGCCTGCGCTTAAGCGCGGCGAACCATTTGCACGCCGGGTAAAACGCCAGCACGACCAAGATCCAAACGAGGTAAACGACAGGAAGGCTGAACCCCACCTCAGGCGGCGTAATCGTTCTCGCACTTCTGCCGAACAAATAAGCCGAAGTACCAAAACAAACTTCACTCACAATCACGGCCAGCGCGTGAATCAACGGGATGTGAAGCATGTAATAGAAGAACGGCACTTGGCCGTACACGCGGAATGGCTGGATTCGTTTCGCCCACGGACGCTCGAGCAGCGAAAGAGCGATCAACCCCGGCCCGATTGTCATCAACAGAAAACAAAGCGATGGCGGATATTTCGTGCAGTTGAGAAACGATAAAACAGTGAATAACGGACGGGGTTGATGCGTCCAAGGAGTGAGATCCCCATAAATATTGGTTAGCCGCAGGACCACGAAACCGAGCGTCGCAGCCACACCGGCATATAGCAGCCAGCGCTGCCGCACCGAAGCGTCCCAACGGTAAACAGCGCCGAACCCATAGCCCGCCGCCATCACGCCGAACCACGGCAGCAACGGATAGCCCACACGCAGGCTGAAGCCCGACGCCGTTTGAATCGTGCCGGTCACATGCAGCATCGACCACAACCAAGACCACGATCCCCAGCTCTCCGGTTTAATCCCATCAAACGCATTGTGGGTAAGAATCAGCGTCAGCCCAAACGTCGTGATCGCCCAAACTGGCAGGCGGATGATTGCGGCAAGCACGATCATAGACGCGCCCAGCGACCAAAGCGTACTGAAACTGTAGCTCGTGAGATTGATCGAGAAACGCCAGCCGAACCAACCCAACAGCGTCAATTCGAGGAAGACGAGCCATAGACCGCGCGAAAAAAGAAACCACGAGAGATCGCTCTTCGATTTGCCCCGCATCGCGGACAGATAAACCCCGGTGCCCGCGAGAAAACTGAAAATCGGCGCACAAAAATGTGTGACCCAGCGGGTGAGAAAAACCCATTCAGACGTGTGATCCAGATCGAGCGGATTAAATCTATGAAGTGCACTCCAGTGGAAAAAATAGCGCGCGTGGTCGAGCGCCATGACGACCATGATGATCCCGCGCAGGATATCAACCGACTCAATCCGTGCCGCCGGTGGAGTTATCACACGCTCGGGTGTGCTTGGGGGGATGGGAATACTGGAAGAGTCCATGGCTTTATAGCGGTACGACCGTGCTTCATGCGTGACTGCAACAAGATGCGAACCTCAAAAAAGACTTTCAACTCCCCCTGCCCTAGTACGCGATTTCAGCCCGGAGAACTCATACCGCTGGCAAGATGAGGGCGGAATTTCGAGGTTAGAGCAATCTGAAAGTTCAGCGCGTGCAACCCCACCGATATCGCCTTCAGGTACGGAAGTAAGTTTGTCATAACCTTCCTCCAACGCCAAAACTTCGAACTCGGCGTAAACAACATTCTCGACCCAAAAGTAAACAACTTCGGAGCAGGCTGCTCCGAGGCATCTCAGAATACTGTAGGAGAGAGTTATACCAATGACCCTATGCTTTTATACTAAAGTTGATCTTGGCTGGTCTGAATTTTAGGAATTTTACAGAAGAAAACGAAGGTAACGAAGAGATTCAGGAAGAACCAGGAGGCCTTCGTTCTCTTTGTTATCTTCTGTTCAAAGTCTGATAGCTTGGGGCTGTTGGTATTAATCCCGCGATTTGCTTTGAAGATGGAGGGCCGACGCCCTCGTCGGCCATGCGCTTTGAGGGCACCGCGCCTCCAACCAATCCGGAACAAGCTGTCCCGACAAAGTAGGCCCAGAGAAATAAAAAACCCGGGCTGCAATGCCCGGGTTTTGTTGTAATTCAAAATCGACGTTCGGTTAAAACGGTACGTCTTCGTCGATGCCTTCTGGTGCAGGCGCGGCCGGCTTGGCGTTGCCACGGGCCGGAGGCGAATGCCGCTCGACCGGAGCTGTCTGATCGACGCCTTCTTCGGCACCAGCGCCCGGACCACCACCGCCAGCGCCGCGGCTGGAGAGGAACTGGACGTTGTCGAGGACAACCTTCAGCTTGCTGCGCTTCTGCTGCGTAGCCTTGTCTTCCCACTGGTCGAGCTTGAGGCGGCCCTCAACCATGGCGGGGCTGCCCTTGGTGAGGTATTTCGCGACGAGCTCGCCCTGTTTGCCCCAGGCTTCGATATCGATAAAGGTCGTTTCATCGCGAGTCGCGCCGGACTCGTCCTTGAACTGGCGGTTGACCGCGAGGCCGAACTGACAGATGGCGGTGCCTTTGGGCGTAACCCTTAGTTCGGGATCACGCGTGAGGTTGCCGATGAGAAAAACTTTATTGAGATAGGCCATGGGGCGGAGGCGTTCGGCGTGTCCTTAGACGGACTCGACGAAGGTGCGGTAGACGTTGCTGTTGAGGCGGAGGCGTTCTTTGAGCGCGCCAGGGCCTTCGGCCGGGGCGGCGAAGTTGACATGCACGTAGGTCGCGCTGGTCAGCTTGGCGTCGGTGACGCGGGCGAAATCTTTCTTGCCCAGATTTTCGACGGCAGTGACTTCGCCCTGGATGGCGGCGATTTCGGTCTTAACGCCTTCGATGATCTGCTCGATGGTGTCTTCCTTGCCGCTGTTATCGAGGATGAAGGTGGCGCGGTAGTTGCGTTTGGTTGGATTCATTTTGGGTCTCTTCTATTGAGTGAGTTCATGGCCCGGTCGGCGCCCTGTTCGAGCAGGAGCGTGAGGCCGGATACGTAATGGTCTAGTTTTTGTTCAACGATGGTCTGTTGTTCGGGAGTAAATTTTCCGAGGACGAAGTCCTTGAGGTCTATTTGTGCGGGTTGTTTCGGGCCGATGCCGAGGCGATAGCGGATGAAGCCATCGCCCAGGTGTTCGAGGAGGCTGGCGACGCCGTTATGGCCGCCAGCACTGCCCGTCGTGGAGACTTTGACGAGACCTAGATCGATCGTGAGATCGTCGTAGATCGCGAAAACCGAACCAGGCTCTATCTTGTAAAATCCAGCGAGGGCCTGGAGCGAGCGGCCGCTTTCGTTCATAAACGTCTGCGGCTTCGCAAAAACAAAAGTCTGCCCGGGTCGGCGGTCCCAGCGCGCGGTCTCTGCATCGAACTGCGCCTGTTTTTTCCAGGCGAGCCCGAGCTTGCGGGCCAAGGCCTCGATGACGATGAACCCGAGGTTGTGACGGGTTTTTTCGTACTCGCGGCCCGGATTGCCGAGACCGGCAACGAGCGAAATAGACATGACTCAAAGAACAATCGTCCCGGCCGGTGCGGTCAAGCGGCCAGCCGGAACGGGGAAAACTTACTTCTTGGCGGGAGCAGCGGGTTTGGCACCAGCGGCGGGAGCGGCGGCCTTCTTGTCGCCAGCGGCGGGAGCAGCGGCCTTGGCATCGCCAGCAGCGGGAGCGGCAGCACCGGCAGCGGGAGTGGCACCGGCAGCAGCAGGAGCACCTTCGCCAGCGGCGGGTGTAGCAGAGACGGCGGCAGCGACTTCGGCCACGGGCTCGACGCACGAAACGACGGCCTGGCTCTTGTCATCGCGGTACTCGACGCCAGGGACGGCCTTGAGTTCGCCAACGTGAATGGTCTCGCCAACCTTCAACTCGGTCACATCGACCTCGATGAAGTTCGGCAGATCCTTCGGGAGACAGCGGATGCGGATAAACTGGTTCGACGTTTCCAAAACGCCGCTCTGGTTCTTCACGCCGAAAGATTCGCCCGTGAGGCTGATCTTAACGCGGATTTCGAACTTCTCGTCAGCCTTCACCTCGTGAAGATCGACATGGAGAAAGCGATCGGTGATCGGATCGCGCTGGACTTCCTGGAGGAAGGAGAGCGCAGCTTCCGGCTTATCTTTACGCTTCAGCTCGACGAGCGAGGCGGAACCCGCGATCGATTTGATCAGGCGGGCGAATTCTGGGACATCAATTGAGAGCAGCTCGGGAGCTGTGTGTTTCCCGTACAAAATGGCGGGAACTTGATTGACCTTGCGGAGGCGGCGGGAAGCGCTGCGACCGGTGTTGGCGCGTGAAGCGACGTTGAGGATGAACTGTTTTTTTGACATGGTTTCGTTCCCCCTGTCACCCCGGGAATCGAGGGCAGGCGTAGTGGAAAAGGGTTCGAGGGAATAGACCGAGGGCCCCCGATGGCAACCAAAACTTTGGTCGTCGCGCATATTTCGGTGATTCTAAGTAAAACGAGCATTGACAACAGCGGCCGTCCGACTGTTTTTCGACCCTCCTTTCGCGCGGTGTAAACCGACGAAGCCACGTTGCCCGGTAGCTCAGTGGCAGAGCAGGTGACTGTTAATCACTTGGTCGAAGGTTCGATCCCTTCCCGGGCAGCCATTTTTAATGAAGGTCGAAAGATCGACCGAAGAGGTAAAACTCTCTGGAAGTAAGGAACTTTCAGAGAGATTGATCTTAGCCGAATAGCGCCTTGTCCCCAGATCGGGGGCAATTACGATCGAATTGCCCTGAATTCCAGGGATTTCATCGCTCCAAGGCTTAACCTCCACCCGTTTATGAAAGCAAAATGTATTCTTTTCACCCAGGTTGATAAGGTCGAGCTCGGTGAGATCGACATCCCGGAAAAAAAGGCGGAAGAGGTTCTCATCGAGACAACGCTATCCTGCATAAGCCCGGGAACCGAGTTGCGCTGCCTTGGAGGCAAGCAGGAGGGACTTGGCTTGGATGCTTTCCCCTTTGTGCCAGGCTATTCCATCGTGGGCCGAATTCTCAAGGCTGATGCCGAAGGAAGACACAAAGAGGGCAGCTTGGTGTTTTGCGCGGGCAACCGGAGAGGCTCGTTGCGTTGCGCTTGGGGCGGCCATATCAGCCATGCAGTCACCAAGGCCTCGGAGGTCTACGCGATCCCCGAGGGAATAAGCATCGGCAATGCGGCCCTCATCAAGCTGGCAGCAATCGCCTATCGCGGATTCCGAATCTCCGACTTGAGAGAAACCGACCGAGTCATTGCCCTTGGGCTCGGGCCAATTGGGCAGCTCTCGGCACGCATCTTCAGCGCAGCGGGAAACAGGGTTGTCGCTGCCGATCTCTCAGCTGATCGAGTTAGAATCGCCCAAACCGCAGGACTGAAAGCCGTGCAGATTGCGGCAGATGATCTCTCTACACTTCGAGAAATCATGCCTCAAGGCGCAGAGGTCGTCATTGATGCCACCGGCTTCGCCCCTGCTTTAAATGCGGCGGCGTCTCTTGTGGTTGACAAGGCGTGGGATGAATCCAACCCCGCTCCGGGACGCCTGATTATTCAGGGCAGTTATGCCCAAGATGTTCTGTTTCCACAAAACATCGCATTTGCCAAGGAGCTTCAGGTGCTTTGGCCAAGGGACAACCAGATATGCGACATGGAAGCCGTCGGCCTTCTCATGGCGCAGGGAAAACTAAATGCGGCAGACCTGCTTGGGGAAACCCATCGCGTCGCAGATGCTGCAAAGGTTTATGCGGAGCTGCGCACCGCCAAAGGAAACCTCCTGACTGCCGTCTTCGACTGGCAGAAATAATCACCCACGCCAGCAACTGACTCGCGAGGCCCCATGTGTATCGCGCTGCTTCGCCGTGTCTACTGTAAGACCAAAACAGTACCCCAAATTTGCGCAACTCAGGTTGAGTTGATTCTAAAGGAGCCGTTTCATCCTGATCTATGCTAACCCCAATCCGCCTCTGCTTGCTCTTGGCAGTGACCTCCGGCTCGGGCCTCTGCGGCGCCGACGTTGCCATGAGGGTGACCGACAAGAACTACCTCGATGCTCAAGGTTTCAGCGTGTTCCTCTACGACAGCAAATACCATCCGGTTTTCGTAGACCAAAAGAACACAGCGATGGAGATGATTCTCCACGGCCAGCGCATCGCCACCAACGGCGACGTGCGCCTGATGCCGACGCCCGAGCAGTGGGACTTGGTGGCCACCCTAAACGGGCGCCAGGCGGAAAAGGCGAACAACACGCTCACCGCCAACCTCGCGTTCCCGACCTTTGATCTCAGCTACACCCTCGAAGTCGCGGCCGAGCCCGGCGGCGTGAAGGTCACTATCAATCTCGACAAGCCGCTCCCGGAGAAACTGGCCGGACGTGCGGGCTTCAACTTGGAATTCCTGCCCTCACTTTACATGGGCAAAGCTTACCTCGTGGACGGCACCACGGCCGGCATCTTCCCGCGCACGCCCGGGGATCCGATGGTCAAAGTACTGCCGTTGGCCGATGAACCGAAGAAGGCGTACTACCTGGAGGACTGGGACAAGGTCAAAGGCTACACGCAGCCTCTGCCATTCGCCACCGGCAAAACGATCACCCTCGGTGTCGACGACGCACAAACGAGGGTGAACGTCACATCGGATACGGCGGACCTCATGCTGTTCGATGGACGCAGCCGCGCGCAAAACGGCTGGTTCGTTTTGCGTTCGCTGATCCCTGCTGGCAAGACCAAGGGCGCGATCGTGTGGCACATCAGACCGGACGTGATCCCGAACTGGACGAGACCGCCAATGATCGCGCACAGCCAAGTCGGTTATGCGCCCGATTTTTCCAAGGTGGCGGTAATCGAACTTGACCCGAACTACAACGGACCGAAGACGGCCAAAGTGCTCCGTCTGATGGCGGACGGATCGTACAAGCAGGCATTCGAAGGTCCGATCACACCGGCCACACCGTGGCTTCGCTACGTTTATTCGAAGTTCGATTTCACCCCGGTCAAGGACCCCGGCCTTTATGTAATCGAGTACGCCGATCAGCGCACCGCAACTTTCCCCATCGCCAAGGACGCTTACGCCAACACCTGGAAACCCAGCCTGAGTCACCACATCCCGGTGCAGATGGATCACGTTTCCGTTCGCGAAGGCTACCGCGTGTGGCACGGCGCTTCCCATCTGGATGATGCCATTCTCGCGCCCGTGGTGGGTGAACAATTTGACGGTTGGAATCAGGCGACGGCCACCGATGGAAAGTATAAAGGCGGCGATCGCATTCCCGGCATGAACGTGGGCGGCTGGTATGATGCCGGCGACTTCGACCTCGAGGAGCATGCGCAACTAAGCGTGATTCAGAGCCTGGCTCTGGGCTATCGCGAATTCGATCTCAAGCACGACCAACTTTCGGTGAACGAAGCGGCGCGCGAGGTGGATCTGCATCGGCCCGACGGCGTCCCGGATGCGGTGCAACAAGTCAAGCACGGCGCCGTCTACATCTTGGCGCAATTCCGCGCTTTCGGCCATTCGATCCGCGGCACACACGAACCGGATCTGCGCCAGTATACACACCTTGGCGACGGAGCGACGAAGACCGACGGCCGCATTTATGACCCGAACCTCGGGCTCAACGAAGTGAAGGGCGACTATTCCGGCAAGCCGGATGACCGCTGGATTTTCTCCACGAGCAACCCGTTCCTTCAGTGGAATGCCGTCGCAGCGCTGGCGGCAGCGGCTGACACGCTGAAAGGCTGGGACGATGCCATGGCCAAGGAGTGCCTCGAAACGGCGATCAAGGCATGGAATGACGAGAAGGCAAACCCGTCGCCATCGCCAAAGGGTGGATGGAACTTCGGCGGAGATGAACTGGAACCCGCCTCCGGCGCTGGCGTGCTTGCAGCCTCTCAGGGAACGGTCACTGGCGCTCCTACCGGTTCCGCTACAACGCCAGCACCCGCAGCTCCTGCGGTCAGCTCCATCCGGAGCGAATTTGCCGTTGGAATGGATTGGGTCGCGGCGCTTGAACTCACCATCGCGACGAAGGGTGCCGAGCCCTACAAATCGCGTTTGCAGGAGTTATTCCCGCAGGTAATTACACCTAAACAGATGGAGTTTCGCGGCTGGATGGCCGTCCGCGCCTTGCCCTATTTGGGCGCGGGCGCGAAAGAGCAAATGAGGGAAGCGGTGAAGACCTACATGGTGGCTCTGGACCAGAAGATGGGCGCCACCCCGTTCGGCGTTCCCCCGAGCCTGCGCACGTGGGGCGGATCGGGCGCCGTGGTGGATATGGCGATCCGGATGTATTTCCTGCACAAGGCGTTTCCAGATCTAGTGAGCCCCGAATACACCCTTCGCGCCGTGAACTACATTCTCGGCACGCACCCGGTGAACAGCACGTCCTATGTCGCCGGGGTCGGCACGGTCGCGAAGACGAAGACCTATAGCTTCAACCGCGGCGACAACGCGTACATCCCCGGCGCCGTGGTCCCTGGATACATCATCATCAAGCCGGATTTCCCGGAGTCCCTCGACGACTTCGGCTTCCTCTGGTTCGAGCATGAAGCCGTCGTGGCCGGGTCGGCCAGCTGGGTCGTCGCGGGAGCCGCAGCGGAAGCCATCACCAAAAAAGCACAGCCATAAATTAAGCGGGCGCCGTCAGTCAGCGGCGCCCCTAGTGTGACTTAAGCCAACAAACCGTACACGCCAAAAGCCCCGACGTATGGAGCTCATTCCACCAAGCGATAGCCGATGCCTGCTTCGGTTTTGAGGTGACGCGGCGATTGCGGAACGGCTTCGAGCTTTTGCCGCAGGTGCGTCATCTGCACGCGAAGGTAATGCGTGCTCTCCTCAGAATTCGGTCCCCAAAGTTCACGCAAAATTTGTCGGTGTGTTACGACCTTGCCGCGATGTTGCACGAGGAGTTGCAGGAACGCGTATTCTTTCGCGGTCAATTTTACCTCCTGCCCTCCGCGGCGGACGATATGCGCGGGTTGATCAACCTCGATATCGCCAATGCGTACGATGGCTGGTTCGTTAGTGGTTTGGGAACGTCGCAGAATGGCCCGCACACGAGCAGCGAGTTCACGACCGTTGAAAGGCTTGGTTAGGTAATCGTCGGCTCCGGCGTCGAGGGCTTTGATCTTTTCCTCTTCGCCATCGCGGACCGAGAGCACCAGAACCGGTACCTTGGACCAACCGCGCAATCGTTTGATAACTTCCGAGCCATCCATGTCCGGCAAACCGAGATCGAGCACGACACCCGCTGGCGCCTGATGAGCGATTTCATTTAAAGCGAGCTGCCCGGTTTCCGCTTCGCGCACGGAATAGTTTTCCGCTTCAAGAGTCACACGCAGCAGTCGGCGTATCTGCACTTCGTCGTCGACGATCAATATGATGGGAGCAGCAGTCATCGCTACGAAACAGCCTGAGGTGATGAATGCGGCAGGTAAATCGTGAACACAGCACCGCCGCCGGGATTTTCGCCCACGACGATTTCGCCCTGCTGAGCCACCACAAATCCTCGCACAATCGACAAACCCAGGCCCAGCCCACCCGCACGCGCGGCATCGCCCCGAACAAATTTCTTAAATAGCCGTTCACGCATGGCCGGTGGAAAACCAGGACCATTGTCCGCAACGGTGAAGAATGCCCGACGTCCTCCGCTCTCGATGCCTGCCATCAACCAGACCGATGTCGCTGCGGGAGTGTGCAGCGATGCGTTCAGGAGTAAATTAGCCAGCGACTGTTCCATCAACGTGAAGTCCGCTCTAATCGGTGGCATGTCTTCAGGAATGGTGATTTCAAATGGATGCCCTTCGAGAAAATCACGCACACTGTCGGCCGCCGCATTCGCGAGATCGTGAGCGTCACACCAATCAAGCCGTGGCTTTAGTGCCCCGCTTTCAAGTCGGGTTTGATCGAGCAAATTTCCGACCAAGCGATTGAGTCTGCGTGCTGCGATACGCGCTTCGTTCACGAATCGCTCACGCTGCTCCCCTTCGGCAGACCCAAGATTTTCGATCGTTGCCGTGATGACCGACAGTGGTGTACGCAGCTCATGCGACACGCTATCGATGAGGGTCCGATGAAGCTTCTCCGATTCGGCCAGAAGTTTTTCGCGTTCGCCTGCGGTACGGAGTTGCTCACGTTCCACCACAAGCGCGAGCTGACGGGCAAACGATTCGATCAGATCGCGCTGAACCAGCGTGAGCGTTTTTCCATCACCAACCCGAACACCTAAAACACCGACCGAACTATCCTCAAGAATCAACGGAACGTAGTATCCTGCGCTGGCGGGCAAAGTATCGGTGAACCGACCTGCGCTTCGTCGATTTCTGCAAGCCCACTCCGCAACCGCGCGTTCTTTGTCATCCAGCGTAAAAGATCCCGCAAAGTGAGGCGTAAGCCTGCCGCCCGCATCGTCGAGCAACGCGAGCGATGTTTGCGCCGAAAATAGCCCATCCGCCTGACGCAACGCCGCGAAAACCGCATCATCGAGCGTCTTAGCCGCGGCCAACGCCCGAGTCAGGTGGAACAGCGCGGTAGCCCGTTCTTCGCGCAGATGCTCATTGGCAGACTGCGCACGAATCCGCGCCGTCAACTGTCCCGCCACAAGAGCGACGATGAAATAGGCTCCGAAAAGAAGCCCGTCCTCCAATTTGTTAATGACGAAGGTATATTTCGGCGGAATGAACAGGTAGTCCCAAGTCAAAGCACTTAATACACCCGCAGCCAACACTGGCCAGCGACCGACGCGCAAACTCAGCAGAATGACCGCGAGCAAAAAAACCAAACCAACCGCAAGGTAGTAACCGTCGGGAAGCGACAGCCCGAGCGCGGTCACAAGCCCGACCGCTCCTGCGACCCAACCAAATTCTTTCGGTTCGGGGCGAAGGCTCTGATCAAGTTTCAGCCAGCGATGATCCGGTCGTCGATCCTCCGCCGGGACAACCGAGATATCAATTGCTCCGCCCTTTGCGACCAAACGATCAACCAACGATCCGCCAAGGATAAGATTCAACCAGCGGTTCTCTCGCGATTTCCCGACGATGATCTGATTCGCATTGTGCTGCAACGCCAACCGAACCAATGCAGATGCAACATCGTCATCGTGCGTATGGATCACCTCGGCCCCAAGTTCACGCGCTAGAGCGAGATTCTTATCCAGCAATTTTTGCTGCTCTGGTGCCAGCGGCCGTGAAGTCTCGACGAAGACCGCAAGCCAAGGCGCTCCGAGTGCGGCGGCCAAGCGGCGCGTCCAACGGACTAACTGCGCGGAAAATGGACTCGGCCCGACGGCTACCAACAAGCGCTCGCCACTCCGCCAGACGATCTTTCTGTGACCGCGAAGTTTTCGCACACGATCTTCGACGCGTTCCGCCGTGAAACGCAGTGAGAGTTCGCGCAACGCTGCGAGATGCGCCTCTTGGAAAAAGTTCTCCTGCGCTGCAATCGCCCTGTCGCCGAGATAAACTTTCCCTTCTTTCAAACGCTCTTGGAGTGCCTGCGGACTGAGGTCGATCAACTCAATTTGATCGGCTAGATCGACGACCGAATCCGGCACCGTCTCGTGAACGGTAATGCCTGTGATTTGTCGGACGACATCTGCCCGCGATTCCAGATGCTGTATATTGAGCGTAGTGAAAACCTCGATACCAGCATCGAGCAGTTCGAGCACATCCTGCCAGCGCTTCGCGTGGCGCGAACCCGGTGCGTTGGTATGCGCAAGCTCATCGACAACTGCGATCGCAGGCTTGCTTGCCAGCAACGCTTCAAGATCCATCTCCTCCAGTGTCGCGCCGTGATAACCAATCTTGAGCCGTGGCAGGACCGTGAGCCCTTCAATCATGGCTTCGGTTTCTCGTCGTCCATGGGTTTCCACCAACCCGACCACGACTTTCGTCCCGCCCGTGTTCTCATCGCTGGCGGCGCGCAGCATTGCGTAGGTCTTACCAACACCAGGACACATCCCCAAGAAAATCCTCAACTTTCCACGACGCATCCGCGCCTGTTCCTGTTGGAACGAAGCCAAAAGTGCATCTGGATCTGGCCGGAAATCAGCCATGCGTGGAAAGAATACTGACCGCCCGCTGCGGACGACACAAGCCGCCAGGGACTGCGTTCAACTTCGGCCATTCAATTCTGGAATCGTGGCCGGTCGTTTCCGTTCCACTACCGTAAAACATCCCAAAGAGAAACGCCGCTATAGCGACGATCACAACAAAAACGGCGTAACGCGAACGTTCGATTCTCGCAGCGCACAATCGATGATGCTCGTGGATCGTTTTCATTTGGCCGGACTCAATTCATCCAGTGCGACGTTGAGCAGCAAAACATTGACGCGTGGTTCGCCAAAGACCTTCCAGTCACGTTCGTCGGTGGCGGTTTTGATCATTTCCTTAACTTTCGCCAGAGCCAAGTTGCGCGCCGTTGCCACGCGGGGAGCCTGAAGCTGCGCGTTGGCCTCGCTGATATGCGGGTCCAAACCGCTGCCCGAACGCGTCACCGCGTCGGCCGGAACCGGTGTATCTGCTGAAAGATTGTTGGCCTGACGATAAACTGCGACCGCAGCGTTTATACTGTCAGAAAGTTTTTGACTGGTCGGGCCAAGGTTTGTGCCAGACGACGCCGTGGCATCGTAGCCAGAACCAGCCGCAGAAGGACGCGACTGAAAGTATTTATCGCTGGTGAAATTCTGCGCAAGTAAACGCGAGCCCCGCACCGTGCCATCTTTCTCGACCAACAAGCTGCCGTTGGCCTGAGCGGGAAGAATGAACTGAGCACCCGCCCACACAACCAGCGGATACGCACCACACAACAACACGGCAAAAATGAGCGTGAGCAAAACCGAGGATTTGAGTTCGAGCCAAAGTGTTTTCATGGGAGCAAATGGTTAGATGAGGTGAATGGCGTTGAGTAGAAGATCGACGGCCTTGATTCCGATGAACGGAACGATGATGCCGCCCAGTCCATAGATGAAGAGGTTGCGGCGCAGCATCGCAGCGGCGCCAATCGGCCGGTACGCGACGCCACGGAGCGCCAACGGGATCAGCGCGATAATGATCAGGGCGTTGAAAATCACGGCACTTAGGATTGCACTCTGCGGTGAGGCGAGATGCATGACGTTAAGCGGAGCGATGGCCGGAAACGCTCCGACCAACATCGCCGGAATAATCGCGAAGTACTTCGCCACGTCGTTGGCGATAGAGAATGTTGTTAGCGCGCCACGCGTGATGAGGAGCTGTTTGCCGATTTCGACGATTTCGATGAGCTTCGTGGGATTGCTGTCCAGATCGACCATGTTGCCAGCTTCTTTCGCAGCCTGTGTGCCGGAGTTCATCGCCACACCAACATCAGCCTGAGCCAGCGCTGGAGCATCGTTGGTGCCGTCGCCGGTCATCGCAACGAGGTGGCCCTTGGCCTGCTCCTCGCGAATGCGAGCAAGCTTCATTTCAGGAGTAGCCTGCGCGAGAAAATCATCGACGCCCGCCTCGGCCGCGATGGCAGCGGCGGTAAGCGGATTATCGCCGGTGATCATAACCGTGCGAATACCCATGGTGCGGAGTTGGGCGAAACGTTCCTTGATCCCGCCCTTAACCACGTCTTTGAGATAAACCACGCCAAGCACGCGGCGATTTTCAGCAACGACGAGCGGTGTGCCGCCCTGTCGAGAAATCTTATCCACCGATTCGGAAACGGCGGGCGGGTAAACACCACCCTGCGCTATCACCCACGCTTTGACGCTCTCCGCCGCGCCCTTGCGGATCTGCCGGTTATCGATGTCGAGACCGCTCATGCGGGTCTGCGCGGTAAAAGGCACGAAGTTGTGTGTACCGGTTAGTTCGCGTCCACGGAGATTGAATTTCTCCTTGGCCAAAACAACGATACTCCGGCCCTCGGGAGTCTCGTCGGCAAGCGACGAAAGCTGCGCCGCTGCCGCGAGTTCGTCGGGCGACACGCCTGGCGCTGGTACAAACTCAGCCGCCATGCGATTGCCGAGGGTGATCGTTCCGGTCTTGTCGAGAAGCAGGACGTCGATATCGCCCGCCGCCTCGACGGCGCGGCCAGACATCGCAAGGACGTTACGCTGCAACAACCGGTCCATACCGGCAATGCCGATGGCACTCAGCAGCCCGCCAATCGTGGTCGGGATCAAACACACCAGCAAAGCGATCAATGTCGTGACGGAAAAGAGGACGTTCGCGTACACGCCAAACGGTTTCAGCGCGATAATCACCAGCAGAAAAATAAACGTGAGCGCCGAAAGAAGAATCGTGAGTGCGATCTCGTTGGGCGTTTTCTGACGACGCGCACCTTCGACCAAGCTGATCATGTGATCGAGAAAGCCTTCACCTGGATCGGCGGTGACACGAATGGTCAACTGATCCGAAAGCACCCGCGTGCCTCCCGTCACAGCGCTGCGGTCACCACCAGCTTCACGGATGACCGGAGCCGATTCGCCGGTAATAGCTGATTCGTCAACCGACGCTACGCCTTCGATTACTTCACCGTCGCTAGGAATCAACTCCCCTGTCGCGACAAAAACCACGTCGCCTTTCCTAAGCTGAAGTGCGTCGACCGATTCGAGCGCACCATCCTTGCGACGCCGTTTCGCGACGAGCTGTTTGCGTGACGAACGGAGCGCACGCGCCTGCGCTTTGCCACGGCCTTCAGCGACTGCCTCGGCGAAGTTTGCAAAAACCACCGTGAAGAGCAGCCAGAGCGCGAGTTGGAGCACGTATCCAAACGGTTCCTTGCTCGTAACCAGCTGTTCGAAGGTCAACAACGCCCCGAGCAGGGTGACGAACATCACCGGGTTCTTCAACTGAGCCCGTGGATCGAGCTTCGTAAACGCGTCACGGATAGCCTTCGTCAGGATTTCTCGATCTAAAAGTGAAACAACTTTGGTGCTCATAGGATTCTCCGTTTAGAATAACGAACCAGAACTCATCAGGAAATGCTCAATGATCGGCCCCAGCGCCAACGCAGGCAGAAAGGTTAGCGCACCCACGAGCAACACCGTGCCGATCAAAAGAACGACAAAAGTAACACCTTCGGTTTGAAACGTGCCCGCACTTGGCGGGATGAGCTTTTTTCCAGCGAGGGTTCCCGCCAGCGCGAGAATCGGGATGATCATCAAAAAGCGGCCAATCAACATCGCCAGTCCCAGCGCAATATTCCAATGCGGGTTGCCGTCGGCGGGATTCGCGGTAAGGCCCGCGAACGCGCTGCCATTGTTGCCGACCGCAGAACTGAACGCGTAGAGAATTTCGCTGAAGCCGTGCGGGCCAGCATTGTTGAGCCCGGCCTGTCCCCAGGTGCTAATGCTGGCCCAAGCGGTAAACCCGAGGATCGTAGCCGCAGGCAGCATCAAAACCAACATCACGAGTTTCATGTCGTAAGTTTCGATTTTCTTGCCGAGGTACTCCGGTGTACGCCCAACCATCAGACCCGCTATAAACACAGCTAGGACTACAAAGATCAGCATGCCATAGAGCCCGGAGCCGACACCGCCAAAAATCACCTCGCCCGTCTCCATATTAAACAACGGCACAAGTCCGCCCAGCGGCGTGAATGAATCATGCATCGCGTTAACCGCACCGCACGAAGCATCGGTCGTGACTGTGGCAAAAAGGGCGGAATTGAAAATACCGAAACGCACCTCCTTGCCTTCCATGTTGCCGTCAGTGACCGCAACGCCGAGCTGCTGATGGATTGGGTTGCCAGCAGCCTCGGCCTTCCAGCAGACGAGTACACCCACAACAAACAGAGTGAACATCGCACCCCAGACGGCCCAACCGTGCCGCTGGTTTTTCACCATGCGGCCGAGATAATAAGTCAGCGCACTCGGGATCGCAAAGATCGAAAGCATCTGAAAGAAATTCGAGAGCGGCGTGGGATTCTCGAACGGATGCGCGGCGTTTGCGTTGACGTAGCCACCGCCATTTGTCCCTAGCATTTTGATAGCTATCTGCGATGCCATCGGCCCCTGCACAATCGTCTGCGTGTCGACGACCTGATCGACCATGACAGGTTTGCCCACGTCATCGATTCTCGCCACCTGAATCGTATATGGCTCAAGCGTCTTGGCGGTGGTGTATGGTTTAAAATTCTGAATGATGCCCTGAGAAACCAGAAACAGCGCGAAGACGACGCAGATCGGAGCAAGCAGGTAATACGTCACACGCACGGTATCGGCCCAAAAATTACCAATCGTCTTCGCTGTGTGCCGCGAGATACCGCGCACCAACGCCGCCGCAACACCGATGCCCACTGCCGCCGAGGTGAAATTATGAATCGTCAGTGCCACCATCTGCGAAAAGTACGACATGGTCGATTCGCCAGCGTAGCTCTGCCAGTTGGTGTTGGTCGTAAAGCTCGCAGCCGTGTTGAACGCGAGGTGTGGCGACAAGCCGGGCAAGCCCTGCGGATTGAGTGGCAGACAATCCTGGTAACGCAGAATAAAGTAAGTGAAACCCATCCCAACTAAGCTGAACGCGAGGAGCGAAAACGCATACCCGACCCAGCTCTGTTCGCGTTTCGGGTCGATGCCGCAGAGTCGGTAGGTCAGTTGCTCGACGGGACGAACCACCGGGTCGAACCAAGTTTTTCCATCGGCATCAAGTATACGAACCAAGTAGAGGCCGAGCGGCTTGGTGATAAGCAACAGCGCGCCTATATATAGCGCGAACTGAATCCATGCATCAGGTGCGTTCATTTTAGAATTTCTCCGGCCAAAGCACCGCCACGACCAAATAGGTCAGGCAGGCACAGGCGACGAGACAGATGACAATATTTTCCATGGCGGTTGGTGTTGCATCGCATCAACGAATCCAGGAGCAGAACCGGACAAACCCGGCCGCGAGAGCGAAGAAGGCCAGCGTGATAGTGAGGATGATGAAGTCGTTCATGACGGTTTTCTTTCCGCCACTACCCTAGCCCTCCCCGCTTGAATCGCCTAATTAAGAGGCACCCTGAAAGCATTAAGAAAACATTAAATGCCCGCACGACATGAGTGTGTTTGGAGACGTTCTTTACCCATCTCAGCCCGCATGCCTGTGCGATTCAAACACAACCAGGCTCAAGACGTAAAATTGCTGTTATACGGAACCGAGTGCTTCCGAAATACTCGAAAAACACCTGTGCTCAACCACGCTTTCACTTGAACGACCGGCCAAAGGGGGGGCCGGTCCGCCAACTGGCGGCGTACCATCACCCAGGCCCACCGCCTCACGGTGCATGGCTCACCGCTCGAGGAACGCCTTCACGATAAGGGGGACGCGCCCTCATCGTCACCGGCGACTACGCCAACCCGGCTGGATCTGGAAAGACGCCCCAACCAGCCTCAACTGGGGTGGCGCGCCGTTCCTCATCGAGATCATCCCAGGCGAAATCGAGCTCCCCGTCGCCGCCTCACGCGTGAAGGCGTGGGCACTCTCTGGCGAGGGCACCCGCTTAGACGAACTACCCATAACCGACAAATCCGGTCGCACCGTCATCACCCTTGGGACCGTCGGCAACACCCTCTGGTACGAGGTTCAGATCAGTGCGGTGCCAGTACCGCCCCCCGTATTCCCCGCTCCTGAACCAACGACTTCCTCCAACACTGGTGGTGGCGGCGCCGTAGGATTCGGCTGCCTGTTTTCCCTGATACTACTGAGCTTTCTTCGCACCCTATTTGCGGTCAGAAAAAACAGTGCATAACTCCAACCGAACAACCCAAATGCTTGGTCTTCGCGATTGACTAGCCTGCCAGGCCGACAAAGTTGTCAGCGTCTGAAACAGGACTCGTCCGCTCCACTGAGAAATCCCGTCGAAACTTATCCGGCACTTACCGGCAATAGAACCATCACGGCCAGACTGCATAACAGGTGGTTTCGGTTGCGAACGATTCTAACACCTGCACCTATCTCCAAAATAAACATGCCCGCCCCCACAATTCTAACTGAAGAAGTTATTGCCATTCTCGGGCACATCCGCAGCCGACACCCTCTCGTCCACTGCCTCACTAACCAGGTGGTGAAAAACTTCACCGCCAACGTCCTCCTATCCCTCGGCGCCGCGCCCGCCATGGTCGAGCACCCCGACGAGGCTGCACAATTCGCCGCGATGGCCGATGCTCTTCTGGTTAATATTGGCACGCTCGACGAGCCTCAGATGGCAGCCATGCTACGCGCGATTCCCTCGGCCAATCAGGCGCGCAAACCCTGGGTGCTCGATCCCGTCGCAGTTGGGCCACTCACCATCCGCACCCAATTCGCCCGAGAACTCGTCGCGCTACGCCCCACGCTCATCCGTGGCAACGCCTCCGAAATCATCGCCCTCATCGGCCAGAACGCCCGCGGCCGTGGTGTCGACAGTGGTGATGACGCCGAGACCGCAATCGCCGCCGCGCAAACCCTCGCCACCATGACCGGCGGTGCCGTGCTCGTGACCGGCCCGATCGACTACGCAACCAATGGCACCGAGACAGTCGCTTGCGCCAACGGCCACCCACTCATGACCCGTGTCACCGGCGTGGGCTGCGCTCAAGGTGCAGTCGCCGCCGCCTGCTGCGCCGTCACCGACAACCCGCTCGCCGCCGCGGTCGCCGCCGCCACATTGATGGGCGTCGCGGGCGATCTCGCCGCGCGCGTGTCGCTGCGGCCTGGTTCGTTTTCCGAAGCGCTGCTCGACTCGCTCGACCAACTCGACGCCGACATCCTCCGCCGCGAAACCAAGCTCTCATGAGCGAGAATGAACAAAAAGAAAACAAAAAAAAAAGGAGTTATTAAAAGTTGTCCAGGAGAAGCAACTTCTCTGCAGCGCTGAAACACCCTACACGCTCTACCTCGTCACCGACGCGCCCGAGCGTTACGCTCACGGCCTGCTCGCCGGAGTCGAAGCTGCCGTTTCAGGCGGCGCGAGTATCGTGCAGTATCGCGCCACGACCGAACCCCGTCGCCACCTCTACGAAACCGCCTGCGCGCTTCGCGATCTGCTGCGCCCACGCCGAGTTCCGTTGATCATCAACGACCAAGTCGATCTCGCACTCGCGATCGACGCCGATGGCGTTCACGTTGGCCAAAACGATCTCCCGGTTGAAATCGTGCGGCGCATGCTTGGCTCTGGCAAACTGATCGGCCTTTCCATTACCGCGCCGGCGCAACTCGACGCCGTTCCGCCAAAAACCGTCGACTACCTCGGTATCGGTCCAGTGTTTCCCACGATTTCCAAAGACGACGCCGCGCCCGCGCTCGGCCTTGAGCAATTCGCCCGACTTACCGCGCGCACCACGCTGCCGGTCGTCGCCATCGGCGGCATCTGCCTCGCAAACGCGTCTGCACTTTTCGCCGCAGGCGCTGCTGGCCTCGCCGTCGTCTCAGCCCTTTCACTCGCGGCCGATCCCGCCGCCGCCGCCCGCGTCCTTTACGCTATTAAATCCTACCGACCATGATCCCCAACGTCCTCACTCTCGCCGGCGTCGATCCTTCCGGCGGCGCGGGCATCTTCGCCGATCTTAAAACTTTTTCCGCGCTCGGCGCCTACGGCACCGGCATCGTCGTCGCACTCACCGCGCAAAACACGCAAGGCGTCACCGGCGTACAACTCGTGCCAGCTGCCTTCGTCACGCAGCAAATCGACACGCTCTTCGCCGATGTCCGCATCGATGCCGCCAAAGTCGGCATGCTCGCCAACGCCGAACTTGTCTCGACTGTGGCCTCGGGCCTGCGCCGGCACGGCGTCAAACGACTCGTCGTCGATCCCGTGATGGTTTCAAAAAGCGGACATCACCTGCTGCAACCCGACGCCGTCGAAGCGCTCCGCCGCGAACTCCTACCGCTCGCCGAAATCGTCACACCCAATCTCCCCGAAGCCGGCGTTTTGCTTGGCCGTGCCGAACCACGCACCATCGCTGAAATGCGCATCGCCGCACGCGACCTGCATAAACTCGGCCCGCGTTTCGTTCTCCTCAAAGGTGGACACCTCAACGGTGCCGAGAGCACCGATATCCTTGACGATGGCACGACTCAGATCGAGCTGCGCACGCCACGCATCGCCACGAAGAATACGCACGGCACAGGTTGCACATTGTCAGCCGCGATCACCGCCCTGCTACCACAGCGAGCCACAACCGCCGACGCGGTGCGCGACGCCAAGACCTGGCTCACCGCCGCCATCGCCGCTGCCGATCAACTCACCATCGGCCACGGCCACGGTCCCGTACACCATTTCCACGCCCTCTGGCCAAAAGCGTAGCGCAAAACGGCCGCTAAAGCGGAATACTGGGCCTAGGTGGAGCCCGATGTCCTCATCGGGCTTGACCGGAATCGCATCTAACCAGCCCGTTAGAGACAACGGGCTCCACCTTCAACCACATCATCACGCAGTAGCCGGAGGCAGCGGCTCTGCCGGTGCCTCTACTGGAAGCGCAACGGGCGCGAGGACAGGTACTACGACCGGGGCCAGCAAAGCGGGTTTGTCGGCCAGATAGATCGTGTAGGTATCTTTTTTAGCGGTGGCGTAGAGTTTGGCTGGAACCGATTTCACGGTGAAACCAGCTGTCTTCAATCGCGTTTCAAAGGCGTGATCGGGTTTGGCGGACCAGATCGCAGCGCGTCCACCTGGTTTCAGCGCAGCGAAGAAACGCTGAATCCCTTGCGCGCGATAATGCCCGGCATTATTCGCCTGCACCATCGCTGTGGGCCCGTTGTCGATATCGAGAATGATCGCATCGTACGGAGCCGTCTTTGCACGCGTGAGTCCGCGACCGACGTCCTCGACCAAAATCTTTACTCGCGGATCGGCGAGTAGCGCACCGTTTAGGCTATTCATAAAGGTTCGGTTCCAGTCCACCACCGCCGGAATCAATTCAGCAACTTCCACCACCGCATCGGGGCCGGATTTCGCCAACACCGCTTTTAGCGTAAAACCGAGGCCGAGACCGCCGATCAAGATGCGGGCCGGACGACCGGCAAAGCCCTGAACGGCGAGTTCGCCGAGTTGCTGCTCGGAAGCGGCGGCAGACGAATGCATCAGCTCCTGCCCATTCAAGCGGATGCAGAAATTGCCATCGTGCGAGTGCAGCGAGAGACGTGTACCATCGGGCGTGAGGGCTTCCGCGAGTTTGAGATGAGGCTTCATACGAACTGACATCGGATGCGAGATCGCTCCGAACAGCCAGAGAATGTTTCGCACAACGGAGGGGTCACCAAACCGATCGCGAGGAAAGCGAGGAGATGAGAATGAAGCACTGGAAAAACTGCGCAAATGGTGCGACTCTTCCATGTTTTCCGCGCTCGGCGCTCTTCGGTTCATCTCGGTTTCCAGCTTTCCTGAGTTCCCCATTCCACATTCGCCGATTTGTGTTATACAGAGGGAAATGAAGAAAACTTTTCCTCTCAAGGAGCCTGGTAAGGTCGACGCGCGTGTCGTCGAAGCCGTCAAAGCCGAGGTGCGCAAGTACCTGAAACGCGAACGGCGCAAAAAGCTCCCGGAAGGTTTCGATCAGTGGGATTTCGCCTGCAAGGTCGGGCCCGATCAGGCCGTTGCGGAAACCAAATCCGTGAAAGATGTATTTTCCGCCATCGACGTCGTTGCCAAAACCGAGGCACCTCAAGTCTACATCGAGTTGCTCGCCGCCGCCGGAAAACGTTTTCCCGCCGCCGCCGTCGCTCCGACTGTCGTCACCGATGCTGCGCCGCCAGAAGCAGCACCCGAAGCGTCTCCTCAAACGGAATAAATCACAGCGTTCAGCCAGCAACCAAGCGGATTTCCTTGGCTGCTTGGGTTCCAGCGTTCCTAAGTTCCAGATTCAAAAATCTGAAACGCTTCAGATCGCCGCAAAACCCAGCGATTCCAGCTCGCTGAGGTGAAACGGTGCACTCGCGATCGCTTCCTGAAGTTTCGCGAAAGCTTCGGCCTGATTCGGCGCATCATATTTTGCCGCGCCGTCATCCGAATCGTGCATATGCACGGTCCACGCACCCGCGTTCATTTCATGAACAAATCCATAGAGGTAATTTCCCGGCAACCCCGGATGCGTTCCCGCGCCCGGCACGAGGAAAAGCGAATGAGTAGGATCGTGAATAACCGCGCCATCGTGCTTTGATCGGTGGTGTGCGGGCTTGCCAGCGACCATGAGACGCTTGCTCTCGGCGCGGGCGCGGTGCGCCTCCGGGAGTGACTGCACGTAGCGATCAAAGATGCGCGCATTCGCTTCGAGCGCGTCTGCCGTAATCTGGCCCGCGATCAATGCCTCGAGATTCTCCGCGCAAAACGAAGGCTGTTTGCCCAGCGAACGCGCGGTGACAAAACCATCCTTGTAATCCGCAGAGGCGTAGACCTGCTGCGTCGCCAAGAGTCGCTTGATCGCGTCTTGATGGGTCAGCGTGCGAGGCACGGCACCGATCGGACTGTGCTCAATCATTTCCAGAACCGTGTGGTCAAACTCCGCGTGGGGGTCGTGGGGCATGCGCCTTGGTTATGGTACACAACGGCGCGTGACGAGGTTTATCTCTGCCCTCGCAAAAACACTTCGAGCGCGCGGGCGAGTTATCTTTTTTTCCAGTACGATCAAGCGCACTCCGAATCGCGCGATGAGCCCGAAATCCTTCGCAAAAAAACCACGCATTTTCGGCCTGCGGATTTGTTGCGCAAAAGTCGCATAGGTTTTGCCAACGCACGCGGAGCGGCTGCGTGCAATTTCCAGTTAATGTGGCGATAACCGGAAATTTGGTCCGTCAACCCTGCACCCCCAATGAAACCATACCTCTATCTATCGCTTATCCCGGAATCGCTGATCGCATCACACCTCAGCCCTGAAGAGTTCGGCAACTACCTCTCGGTGGGCTCCCAAAAACGCTCCCGCGGCCAGGCCATCTACTTCAAACTCAGTGACGCTTACACGGAGGCAACCCTCAAGAAACTGGGTATGAATGCAGACCTGGGTCGCTCCGTCGGCGAGCCGCCACGCCGCTCCGCTTACCTCAACATTTACCGCGTGCTGGAGCAGACTCCACTCGAAGCCCTCGAATCCATCCATCTGACGACCGACGACGGTCGCGTGCTCACACTCAAACCCGGTGCATACCAGCAGGATCTCGCTCCGCGTTTCCACCTTTACCAGGAATTCTGCCCCGTCTCGCCCCGCATCATCAGCACACTCGAACCGAAGGCCTTCGCGCAGGAGATCACCGATTCGACCAAGCCGATTTCCCTGCCCGCCCTCGTCTTCACCGAGCTCAAGCTCGAAGCCATGGCCGAAGATCCCGAGGCCAAGGCGCAGAATCTTCCCTACACGAGCCTCGAGCACATGCGTGATTGCATGCGCGAGCTCAAGGCCAAGCCCAGCAAGAAAATGAAAACCGTCGTGCGCAACTTCCACCAGGATCTGCTCTACCGCACGCTCCGTGGCGGCTTCTTCGTCGCGACGACTGGCAATGGTTTCCGCTATTTCCCGATGCCATCCCGCGAAGAACTCGAGAGCACCTTCTATCCGTGGTGGCGCTCCGCCCTGTCCTCCTTCGGCGGCTAAAACCAATTACCCCACCCAAAACTAGTTCCCTCCTCCTTCACACATCCATCCATGCGCTCTGCTCTGCTTAAACTCTTTCGAAACCGAAAGTTTTCGAATTACTACCTAGGTTCCTTCGCGGTGCTTTTCCTCGCCGCGTTCTTTGCCAAGCCGCTCTTCGGCCAGGCAACTGGCGAGGTCGCCCACTCCGGTGGCGAACACGCCTTTAAATACTTCAGTCTGTTCTCAGACCCGAAGTATACGTCCCTTGAGATCTACTCGTTGATCGCGGTGCTGGGTGTCGCGGTACTCGGCCTGATCTACGCTGCGATGCTCGCGATCCAGGTTAAAGCCGCCGACCAAGGCACCAAACGCATGCAGGACATCGCCGCCGCCGTTCGCGAAGGTGCTGATGCCTACATGACCGCGCAGCGTGGTAAAATCGTGCCGCTCATCGCCATCATCACGCTGGTACTCTACTTCACCACGCAAAGCGAAGAAGGTGCATTTAAACTTGGTCGCGCTGGCGCGTTCCTCGTTGGTTCGTTCTTCAGCTGGCTCGTCGGTTTCGTCGGTATGCGTCTCGCCACGATGGGCAACCTTCGCGTTGCAGCCGCCGCCCGTAGTTCCTACGGCGAAGCGATGCAGCTCGGTTACCGCACCGGCACTGTTACCGGCATGCTCACCGACGGCCTCGGTCTTCTCGGTGGCACCTTGATTTTCATCGCCTACGGCGAACAAGCCTACGAAGCCCTCCTCGGCTTCGGATTCGGCGGTACGTTGCTCGCCCTCTTCATGCGCGTCGGTGGTGGTATCTACACCAAGGCTGCGGATGTCGGTGCCGATTTGGTCGGTAAGATTGAAAAGAACATCCCTGAAGACGACCCACGTAACGCCGCCACGATCGCCGACAACGTCGGTGACAACGTCGGCGACTGCGCCGGTATGGCCGCTGACATTTTCGAATCCTACGAAGTCACCATCGTGGCTGCCATGATTCTCGGTCTCGCCTCGTTCGGTCACAAGGGCGTTATCTTCCCGCTGCTCGTCCGTGGTATTGGCGTGCTCGGCTCGATCATCTCGACCTACACCGTCAAAGCCGGCCCGAACGACAACTCCGACTCCGCCCTCAAGTCCGTACACAACGGCTTCTGGATCGGCTCGATCATCTCGGTTGTCGGTTTCATCGCTCTCGGCATTTCCTACCTCAAGTTCGACGCCGCTTACCTGCTGAACAACCCGATGGCTAAGGCCGGTTTCCCGAATGGCGACCCGACCCAGCTCCCGGTTTGGGCAACCTTCGGTATCGCCAACGCTGACATGCGCCCCGTGATCACTTGCTTCATCGGCGTCGTGCTCGCGATCGCGTTGAACAAAGTCACCAGCTACTTCACCCACACCACGCACGCTCCCGTCAAGTCGTTGGCCAAAGCCTGTCAGACCGGCCACGCCACGAACATCATTCAGGGCTTCGCGGTTGGTTATGAATCCACCGTCGCCACCGTCGTTGTCATCGCTGGCGCGATCCTCCTCTCCTACCTCTGCTACATGGGCACGCCTCCATTGTTTGTAGCGTATGGTGTGGCTATGACCGGCATCGGCATGCTCACCCTCACGGGCAACACCATCTCGATGGACGTCTTCGGCCCTGTCGCCGACAACGCCAACGGCATCGGCGAAATGGGCTACGACCCGGAAGAAATGGAGAAGAACGAAAAAGGCTCCTACAAAAAAGCCCGTCAGATCCTCTCCGACCTCGACGCCGTGGGTAACACCACGAAAGCCGAAACAAAGGGTATCGCCATCGGTTCCGCCGTTATTGCCGCCGTCTCGCTCTTCGCCTCGTTCATCGCGGTCATCGCGGTCGGCTCCGAAGACAAGATCAGCCAGATGACCACCGAACAGTACCTCGCCGAAGCTGGCAAACTCACCGTCGCTCACCCGATGGTCTTCATCGGCTTCCTCCTCGGCGGCGCCGTCCCATTCCTCTTCAGCTCGATGCTGATTCGGGCCGTCGGTCGCGCTGCCTTCTTGATCGTTAAAGAATGCCGCATCCAATTCCGTGACGCCGAAATCTGGGCCGGTACCAAGAAACCCGATTACGGTCGGGTCGTTGATATCTGCACCAAGACCGCGCAGAAAGAACTCGTTGGTCCCGCCTTCCTCGCGATCCTCACGCCGATCGCGGTCGGATTCCTCCTCGGCACGCAAGCGCTCGGCGGTTTCCTCGCCGGCATGATCCTCACCGGTCAGCTACTCGCCGTGTTCATGGCGAACGCCGGTGGTGCATGGGACAACGCCAAGAAATTCATCGAAGACGGCAACTACGGTGGCAAGGGCTCTGAAGCTCACAAAGCCGCCGTCACCGGCGACACCGTGGGCGATCCGCTCAAGGACACCGCTGGTCCAGCCGTCAATCCGCTGATCAAGGTGATGAACATGGTTTCGCTCATCACCCTCGGCGTCGTGATGAAGTACACCGTCATCGACGACAAATTGCCCACGCAATCCCGCGCCATCGGTCTCGTTATCGGTCTCGTTTGCCTCGTCGTCATCGGCTGGGCCGTCTTGCAGAGCAAACGCGAGTCGAAGGAACTTCAGGAAATGGAAAAGCAGTTCGAAAGCTGATCTCCTAGGAATCCATCTCGACCACACCAAGCTATACCAAAGGCCGCCCTTAACCGGGGCGGCCTTTTTCTTTTTGCGGTGTATATCCTTTCAGGCGCATCCGTCCATTCGACCTATCGTTTGACCCTTCGACGCCTTTACACACGCTAACCTTTATGCTCCGCCGTTTCGCTTTTTTGCTTCTGATCGTCAGTTCGATCCTGTTCACCACTGCGCTCCAGGCCCAAGTCACCGCCTCGCTCGTCGCACCTGAAACTTCCATCCAGCCCGGCCGCCCCATCACCGTCGCCCTACGCCTCGTCCACGAACCGCACTGGCACACCTATTGGATCAACGCCGGCACCGGCTACCCCACCAGCCTCACCTGGCAACTCCCCGAAGGCTGGACTGCCAGCGAAATCCAATGGCCCGCTCCCATCACGATCAAAGACGCCACCGGCACCATCACGGGCAACGGTTACGAGGGAGAAATCTTACTGCCCGTCACGATCACCCCGCCCGCGACACTTAAATCCGGCGAATCCATCGCCCTTCGTGCGAAAGCCGAATGGCTCATGTGCAAAGAAACCTGCATACCCGGCCAAGCTGAAGTCGCCCTCACCCTGCCCGTTTCCAACGAAACACCCACCACCGACAAGTCAGTCCGCGACACCCTCGCACGCCTTCCGCTGCCGAAACCACCCGTTGGATGGAAAATCACCGCCACGCAAAGCACGAAAACCATCACGCTCACGCTCGCCGGCAGCAACGCACCACTCGCCAATCCTCGCTTCTTTAGCACCGACGCCTTGATCCAATACGACGAGTCCCAGCCCGTCACCACGACGGCCGGCAGCATCCGTCTCGTGTTGCCTGTTTCGCCGTCCTTCGAAGGCAAACCCACAAAGCTCCTCGGCGTGCTCAGCTACGGCGAATCTGCCGAGCAACGTCGCGGACTCAGCATCGACGCTTCGCTCACCGCCGCCCCGGCCCCGACCAACGCCCCAGCGACAACGAGCCTGCTACCCACGCTGCTGCTCGCCTTCGTCGGCGGCCTTATTCTCAACCTCATGCCCTGCGTCTTCCCCGTTCTCGGCATCAAGATCCTCGGCTTCGTCAATCAAGCCGGTTCCGACCGCCGGAAGGTCACGCTCCACGGCATCGTTTTCGCACTCGGCGTGCTCGCCTCGTTCTGGACACTCGCCGCAGTTCTCGCCGTTCTCCGTGCCGGTGGTAGCCAGTTAGGCTGGGGCTTTCAACTCCAGTCCCCCGCCTTCGTTTTCGTTCTCGCTGCCGTCATGCTCGTCTTTGGTCTCAACATGAGCGGCGTATTCGAGTTTGGACTACGCGCTACCGCCGTCGGCTCCGAGCTTCAATCGAAGTCCGGCTACACCGGCTCCTTTTTCACCGGCATCCTCGCCACCGTCGTCGCCACGCCGTGCAGCGCACCCTTCCTCGCGCCCGCCCTCGGAGCCGCGCTCGCCCTGTCGACCGCCGCGTCTTTCGCCATCTTCACCACCATAGCCATCGGCCTCTCAGCCCCGTACTTGCTGCTCTCGATTTTCCCTGGAGCCATCAAAATCCTTCCCCGCCCCGGCGCATGGATGGAAACGTTCAAGCAGTTCATGGCATTTCCTTTGTATGGAACCGTTGGATACCTCGTCTGGGTCCTCGCCGGTCAACTGACCGACACCGGCCTGCTCAACACCCTTCTCGGCCTCACCGTGATCGCCATGGCCATCTGGCTTTACGGCCGCAACACCGCTCCCGGCTCGAAACCCGCGCGCGTACGCTTCGCCTTCATCGGCGGAGCAATCCTTCTTGGCTCTGGCGCCTTGCTCGGCTGGCCGCGCGCCGCCGCGCCCACCGACATCGTTTGGGAAAAATGGAGTCCCGCCGCCGTCGCCTCCGCTCAGGCCGAGGGCAAAACCATCTACGTCGATTTCACCGCCCGCTGGTGCGCCACCTGTCAGGCCAACAAACGCCTCGTCTTCGGTTCTGACGAAGTAAAGCGCCTCTTCCGCGAACGCCGCATCGTCACCCTCAAAGGTGACTGGACCAACCACGATCCCGCGATCACCGCCGAGCTCGCGAAATACGGCCGCAGCGCCGTACCGTTCAACCTCATCTACAAACCCGGCACCACCGAACCCATCGCCCTGCCCGAGCTCCTCACGCCGTCCATCGTCCTCGAAGCGCTGCGCTGAAAAACGACTCAACGTAGTTTTCGCCACTCAAGCTTTTCGAGATCGAGCAGATACTCAAAGAAACCGACTTCTTCATTCAAAATTCTCTTCATTGGCCCGCTCACAAGGATGGCTCTTCCAATAGCCCTATGCTTTATACTGAAATTGATCGTAGCTGGTCTGAATTTTCGGAATTTTACAGAAGAAAACGGAGGTAACGAAGAGATCCATAAAGAACCAGCAGGCCTTCGTTCTCTTTGTTACCTTCTGTTCAAAGTCTGTAAGCTTGGGACTGTTGATATCAGGTCGCTTTCGCAGCGGAGTGCATCGCCTAAAAATCAGCGAACGAACGGCGGGCATGGTGGGTGCTTGTCGGTTTGTGAACGCTCGGCGCTCTCCCCGAGGTCGCTGACCCTCCGTTTCAGTCTTCCAGAAAAACATGGCTCGTCCGGTACCGCATCCCTCGCTCCACCTCGCCACAACCGATTTCTCTTCAACGCCGCATAGCTTACCCTGTATGACATGGAGCGTGCCCAGCATCACCGCAAAACGCCCCATGCCCGGTCGAGCATTTTCAGTAAACTTCCTTGTCGGTATCGGCCTGTTCCTGTTTGCCACAATCTCAGTCCCGGGCGCGACGAGGCTGGAGCCTGAATCTACCCCAACCACCACCCGCTGGCCCATGGAATACATGAGCGGCGTACTCTGGGGTGTGGGCGGTGGCGCCACGCCGCTTACATACACCCTTGCACCGCAAATTCTCACCGTGCGCTGCCCACCGATCAGAGAGTGGCCCATGCTGGGCGGCACCCTGCTCTACAGCACTCGCCTGAGCTTGCTCCTGGAGCCAGTCATTACCGGTCCGGAAAATTACTTCATCGGCACCGCGGCCGCTGGCTATTTGGAGTGGTTTGCTCCATCGAAACGCTATTCGATATTTTTTGCCGGTGGCGGTGGATTCGGCTGGATGGACAGCAAGGGCTACGAGATCGCCGGGGCGCAGGGCCAGGACTTCGTCCTAAACTGGCTGCTTAACCTCGGTCTGCGCGCCAACACCCGCAGCGGCTGGCAGTGGACTGTGAGCCTCTATTTTCAGCACATCTCCAATCGCAACATGGACAAGATCAACCCCGGCCTCAACGCCCTCGGCCCCATGCTTGGCCTCTCGCGGAGATTCTGACTCCTCCTCTTTTCTCATGCCTATACGCAGCCTCATTAAGCTCGGCGGCCTATTAGTCGCATTATCATGGTTCGGCCCACAATTCGTTTTTGCTTTCGAACCACCGACTGCCTTGGAGAGAGTCAACGCACTTGGTTCCCTCGAAACCGCTCCAGCGGTCCTGCAACGCCTGCTCACGCCCGATGCGGACTTCGCGCCCCTTCGAACTCCCGGCTATGGCGACTGGCTCGCCTCACACCCCGAACGCGGCCAGACGTTTGGCGGTTACTGCACGGTCGGCTTCAATCGTCCCAATTCCTCCCGCAACGTCATCTACCTGCTGCCACTGGGAGAATTTCCACCCGACACCAGCCCGCCGCTTGAGGATCTGCGGGCCTACGCCGAAGCCTATTTCCAGCTCTCGGTCAAAATCCTCACTGCCGTGCCGATTGACGAGAAGAAGTTCACGCCCCGAATTAACGACTACACCCAAAAGCGCCAGCTCCTATCGATGGGCATCCTCGCTTATCTCAAAACTCAGCTGCCTTCCGACGCCTATTGTCTGCTCGGTGTCACGATGGACGATCTCTATCCAGCCCCGGCATGGAACTATGTTTTCGGCCAGGCCTCGCTCAGCGGTCGCGTGGGCATCTACAGCTTCGCACGCTATGATCCGGCGTTTTTCGGCAAAGAACGACCCGACGACTACCGCCAAATTATCCTCCAACGCAGTTGCAAGGTTCTCGCCCACGAAACCACGCATATGTTTGGCCTGCCGCACTGCATTTATTTCGAATGCCTCGCCAATGGTTCCAACAATCTCGACGAAGCCGACATTTGTCCGCATCACCTCTGTCCTGTCTGCTTGCGCAAGCTCCATTTCAACGTGCAGTTCAACCCGGTGACCCGCTACGAGGAACTCGCCAAATTCTACCGCACTCACAACTGGGACGACGAAGCCCTTTGGACCGACCGCCAGCTGGCCAAGGCGAAATAGCTTCAGAACGTTTGGCTAAACCAACAGTCATTTTCGCACTGTAGATGATTTGAATATGGAACTCAGGAACGCTGGAACGAACCAATTGCGATCGTTTTTATCTGCGTAAATCCACGCGAACTGCGGATTCTTTCAACGCGATACATGATTCCCGCCTAATTTCACGGCCTGCACTTCGCCTACTTCGGTGCCAGCGGAAATGCCTCCGTTGCCACGGCACTCAACGTTTCCGGCGTCCATGGTGCAGGCCGAAGAAAAATCCGGTAGTTCAACTCCCATTTGGCACCGGGTGCATAGCGCAAGGGCTTCAGTGCCAGAATCGCCGCACAGGCAAAGCGCATTTGGGTTGAGTTGACGATATACCACGGCGCTTCCGCTCCTGCATTTGCCGGGGCGCTGACGATGGCAACGCTGCCCAGCTGCGTCGCGCCGTCCGCGATATTAAAACCCACCGCCGCTGCGTTCGGTCGATTTCGCTCCTGCTCGAAATGCGTAATGAAGCCATGAGTCGAAACTGCGGCAAAGGACAGCGGTGCCGAGGCCAACCGAATCGCTAACCCTCCGTAACCGCCATTAAACTTTCCTTCTGGCTCGCTCGGCATCGGCGTGCGATCGAGCAAGACGCCTTCGGTGCCAGCGGTAAAATGCGCGCGCCAGGCGAGCGTGTATCCACCGTCAGCCGACGGCGCACTGACTCGGATTTCGCGCTGCTCGGTCAACTCAACGCGACCAGATGGATGGATATAGGAAACGGTTAGGCGAATTGTCGCGCCGCCTTCCGGTGTGGTTTCGATAAGCGGTGACGTCCAAAGTGTCGCCCCCTCCGCGCGGCCAGACGTGCGATCCTCTTCCCAGTAGTTCACTCGGTTAATATACTTCCATGAAAACCAAAGTCCGTAGTGCCAAGGGTGATCTTCCGGTTTGAAGTTGATCAGGCTCGTTCCTCCATTGATCGATAGCGGGTAGAAAAACGGCTTTCCCGCCTTGGCATCGAACGAGAATTTCCAAAACACGTTGTCGCCCTTGGCCCAAGCCAGACTTGTGTCGGTGCGTTGCCAATCGCCTCGGAGATTCGAAAACGAGAGCACCAGCATGGCGGCGGCCATCACGGGAAACCTGAAACCACGGGAGTTGAAACGCATAAAGAAGCAGGTTTAGAAACAGGTTTTCCGTTGTATCCGAATTCCGGCGACAGACCGCCGCGCTTACATCGTGTGTGGCGCGGAAGCCGTTGGCGTCGCCGCCGTGGCGAAACGAATCGCAAAGTAAGTCGCAGGTGTGGTGCCGACGGTTTTCACTCCGTGATAATCGTTGGAGGAGAAAAAGCAGACCGCCCCGGGGCCAACTCGCTCGGTTTTTCCGTTGATGGTCACGTCCAGCACGCCCTCTTTCATTACCACGATTTCTTCGTCGGGATGACGGTGCGCGGTATGGGAAGTCAGCCCGGGATTCAGCGTGGTGATATGCCCCTCGAACGTCGTGCAAGTCAGCGTGGGTTTCTCAACCAAAGCCCGGCGAAAACCCACCTCCATCGGAACAGGCTTGAGCTCGTTCCAATCGAACACCGCCGAGCCCAACATGTCCGGCGTAACGACTTCGGCGGCGCTTTTTGTCACGGTGTGCGTGGCTGCCGTGACGAGGTTGAAAACCAGATAGGTCGCGGGTGCATCGCCAACGTTGAGGACACTGTGGAGGTCGTTTGAACCGAAGAACAGCAGCGAGCCCGGCCCGACCTTTTGCGTCTTGCCGTTAAGGAAAACCTCAAGGGCGCCCTCTTTGAGAATTATGAATTCCTCCTGCGCGTGGCGATGCGGCGGATGCGGGGTCTTGCCTGAGTTCAAGGTCGTCACGTGGCACGAGAATTTTTCCAACGTGACCGTCGGCTGGTCGAACACGTTGCGCCGTTCACCCACATCCGTCGGCTTCACCTTCAAGTCTTCTAATTTGTAGACGCCCGAGACCAGCTTGGTCGCAACGTGAGTAGTCGGCGAAACCGTTTCGGCCGAAGCCCTCGCTGCCAGCGACAGACCGCAGACGAACAAAGAAAAAATAACCAAGGGGCGGTGCAGAGAGTTCATGTTAGGATAGAAACGAGGACTGAACTGATTCAGGGGAGCGTAACCACATTTTGCTTACACCGATGTTCACCAAAATCCCCGAGGAAACAACCGCCCGACTCGCTTAAACCTGCCGCTTATAGGTCGCATTCTGCGGCGAAAATTCCGAGCGGTGGCAAAAATACACCTGCACCCACTCCGCCAAACGTCGACCGAGCCGTCGGCAAACCTCACTATCCGCTTCGCTACGCGGACGCCCGGCCAGAATCGCTCCATAATGCAACGTCTGCCCGGGAGCCACGTAGTCGGGCACGCCGAAAGTCAAAAGTCCGAAATTCATCAACACCGTCAGCAATGCCTGACACGTCAGCTCGCCGCCGCCCGCCAAACCGCCGCTCGACGAAAATGCACAACCAATGCGTCCCTCTATTTTTGGCCAGAGCGGTTGCGCCGTGACATCCCAGAAGCGTTTCATCTGCCAGGCGATGGAGCCCATATGAGTCGGCGATCCCACCGCGATACCATCGCACCAAACGACATCGTCCGCCGTGGCGTCCTGCACACTGCGAATCCGCACCTCGGTGAAAGGCACGCCGCCCGCACCTTCAGCCACCAAGTCGGCCATCATCTTCGTATGGCCGCCTTCGCTGTAATAGAGCACTAATATACGGGCTAAACGCGGGGTCGTTTCACTCATGGCAATGCTTGGGTCGAACTATAATAAACGCCACAACAACGCTCTCAGTCGTTAGGTTGGGCTTTTCGGTATTTGCCAAAGTTTCATCAGGCAGGAAACGCGGTATCGGTCGAGCGACGTTTCTTGTTTTCGGTCATCCCCGGGATGGGCAAAGGCGGAGTCTCGACGCCGGGGACCTTGCGCTTGCGGTACACATCGTAGTCTGGAACGAGGCGCTCGTATTCTTTATCCATGAGCGGCGAAGATATAACGAAGTCAGCCGTCGCGCGGTCGCACGCCATCGGAATGTTCCAAACCACAGCCATGCGCAGGAGCGCTTTGATGTCGGGATCGTGCGGCTGCTGTTCGAGTGGATCCCAGAAAAAGATAAGAAAATCAATTTCGCCGTCGACGATGCGCGCTCCGATCTGCTGATCGCCGCCCAACGGGCCGCTCTGCAATTTGATAATGGGGAACTTGAGTTCCTTTTCGAGCAGTATGCCGGTCGTGCCCGTGGCGTAAACTTTGTGGTGCGCGAGCAGATCGCGGTTAAATTTGGCCCATTCTACTAGGTTACGCTTCATGTTGTCGTGGGCCACGAGGGCGATTTTCTTGTTAAGGCCCATCGCAATCTTTTTGGTCGTCATGGCAGCGAGCTTGGGGAAACGAAACGCGTTCTCAACTCAAACCAATCGCATGGTTTTAAGTAAGGCGCGGGTACAAGGTTTTCAAATGACGGTCCCGTTCGAAACTAATCAGCATCCAGCAGCCCTGCCCTTTCCTCCGTGCACTCAACTGCCCAAGCTGCTGCACTCGTCGCCATGAAAGCAGCCATCCTTCGCCCAAACCCGGCGGCCGAGTTTTTCACACCAGAGCTTTGCTTCATTAACGAACTTTCAAATAGCGCCAATGATCCTGACCTATCCATCGCCCGCGCACGCGTCGCCGCAGGTATCACCACGCGCTGGCACCGGTTGAGGGAAACCACCGAACGCTACGTCATCCTCGAAGGTCGTGCCCGTGTGGAAATCGGCGAGCTACCGCCACAGGAAGTCGGCCCGGGCGATGTCGTGCTCATCCCGCCGCTCTGCGGCCAGCGGATCACCAATCTCGGCGATCAAGATCTCATCTTTCTCGCGCTCTGCACGCCGTGCTTCCGGCCAGAAATCTACGAAGACATCGAAGACCGAACCCAATAAAAGCGCTAAGCTATATCCATGCAATGGAACCGCAGATGAACACCGATAAACACGGACTCTGCTGAGCCGTAACGATGCTGTAGAAACATAATCTTCAGCGTGGAGCGATGTGCAAAAGGTGGAGCCCAATGTCCCCATCGGGCTTAATCAGCGACGTTCTCAGAATAGCCCGTTTGGGACAACGGGCTCCACCTTCAATTGCATGGTTACGGCTGAGGATTTTCTAGCGCAGCGCTGAAAACTCCGACTTCACCAAGACAATAAGCGATCAGATCGCCAAACGCCCAGTGTTGTTTGATTCCAGATCTGTGTTCATCGGCGTGCATCTGTGGCTCCCAAAGCCAACGCCACACCTCGGCGTGAGCATTCGATCCCACATAGCACGCCATTTGCTTTTTGGCCGTTTCGAGCGAAATTCCCCGCCGGTCAGCGCGTAAAAAACTGAGGAGAAAATTATGAACCCAAAAACGACCGCAATAGTACTGATCGAATATCAAAACGACTTCGCCGCCGAAGGAGGGGTCTTTCACGATGCCGTCAAAGGCGTGATGCAATCAAACCACATGCTCGCCCACACTATGGATGTGGTCGAAGCAGCCCGCGAAGCAGGAGTCACCATCGTCCACGTCCCCATCAGCTTCAGTGGCGACTACCACGAGCTTAACCAATCACCGTACGGAATTCTAAAAGGCGTGGTGGACAACAAAGCTTTTCGCAAAGGCACGTGGGGCGTTGATATCATCGACGAGTTAAAACCGCGGCCCGGAGACATCGTCATCGAGGGCAAACGTGGACTCTGCGGATTTCAAAGTACCAATCTGGATTTTATTCTGCGCAACAAAGGCATCCAAACTGTGGCCCTCGGCGGCTTTCTCACCAACTGCTGTGTAGAGTCGACAATGCGCAGTGCCTACGAACTCGGCTACGAAGTGATCACACTCAAGGACTGCACCGCCGCTACCAGTCTAAAGGAACAAGATGCCGCACTCGAATGCGACTTCGGCATGTTCTCGCATCCGATGAATCACGATGAATTCATCGAACAACTGTCCGCCGTGACGGCGTAGATCGGCACAACGACATCTCGGAATCGAATTCGACCACCGGCGCAGTCCATGTGCCGGTGGTTTTTTTACCCTTCGAAGTCCGCGGATTCGCTCTCGTGGACGGGTTAATAACATTCGGTCACTTCGAGTGCTGAGCCGAGACATTCGCCAAGGCCAAAGTTGGGAAGCTATCGCCCGTCAGACAATAAATGCTCCGCCTGAGACAAAAATTGCGGCGGAAACCGAATCGCTTGCTGGCCGTCGGCCCGTAAACTTCGGCTTCGAAAGATCGTTCGCCAACCCCCGCCAAAAACACGGCATGAAAAATATCCCCGTTCTGAACGTGTGCGAGACCAGTCTCGCCGCGGCCTATGAAAAAGCGCTCGTCTCACTACACGAAAACGGAGTCCGGTTTCGCACCCAGTACGACAAACCCGGGGATCCCCTGAGTCTCGATTGCACGTTGAATCTTACCGTGCTCGATCCGCTCTCGGAGCCGATGATCCACAAAGCATTTCCCGGCGGCATCGAAGATCTGCGCGAGTACGTGATGGAGCTCAGTGGCGCGAAAGACCACTGGGTGAAAAACCTAAACGATCCAGCCGATACGCGCTGGGAATATACATACCACGGTCGCCTCGCCAACTATGGGAGCTGGCAGGAAAAGCAGGATGGCAAGCCGGTGCGCGCGGGCGGCTTCAGCATCGACCAAGTCGAGGGCGTGATCGCAAAACTGGTTAAGCAGCCTTTCACCCGTCAGGCGCAGATGATCACCTGGATGCCGAACATTGATCTAGAGTGTTACGATCCACCCTGCCTGCAGTCGCTCTGGTATCGCTTGATGGAAGATGAAACCGACGGCGTTTCCTGGCTCAACTGCAACATACGTTTCCGCAGCAACGATGCCTGGGGCGCGAGCTTCATGAACATGTTTGGTTTTATCATCTTCAGCCGCGACGTCATCGCCGCTGAGATCTCTCGTCGTACGGGAAAAACTATCAAGCTCGGTCGCCTCAACTGGCAGGCCGACTCGTATCACATCTACGGCAAAGATATCGCCGACGCAAAAAAACGCCTCTTCGACCGCTTGAGCCAAGGCACCCTGGCCGATCGCAGCTACGAATTCACCGACCCGACGATTCAGGAAATGTACACTGAAGCCGAAGCTGCGGCCCGCGAAAAAATAGCCGACTACGACCGCAACCACTGATCAGCCAACGTCCCGTCCGTTTGGACATTAGCAGGACGGTTGCTCCATCATCGGCCATGGGCAGTATGGAGCCCTTCCTGCGCTCACAAAGCATAAAGTCGGATTCTCAAGTGGGGTCGGTATAACCTTAATTCCGCAGTTGAAACCGCTAATTTTCGCTAATTGGCGCTAAATCAGAGACATTGATAAAAAAACACCTTATCTCCTCTCAGGTGAACTCCTTTGCTGCGTATACCGGGGGCAAACTTCCGAAATTAGCGGTTAAACAACTACTAGTTTTAGGATAAATGATAAAGCCAGCCTTCGCTTTCTATAAAACCGGCGTTATAAAATGGCCGGAACGGTCAACGCGTTAAAACCTCGGTGACGCTTTTATTAGTATACTGCTATGGCTTTTCTTTACATCTCTACATTCCGCCTTTTGGCAAAAACCAAAGACTCGTATAAAGGCCAGCAAGCTAATGGCTGTTAGGAACCATACGCTCGGTAAGCCACCACCGCGAGGGCCACCAAAGTGGGGTATACGACCAGAGCTTGAGGGCCATACGCCGACCCCACTTGAGGATGACGTACCTGAGATACCACTCGACGAGTTCGTACTAAGCTCATCGGCTTTCAATACAATCGCTCCCACCCGACTGACGCCGTCAGCGAGCGTGATAACTCCAACCAAGTGTAAGCGACCATCCTCTGTGAAAAACACTGCGGAGACCGCAACGCCCGATCGGGACGCGATGTCGGGCAGGAAAAAACTGGGGTCCAGACTACCGTTCGCATTCAGCCGCACGATACCTGAACACCCGGCACCATTGAAAGTCGTGAAGTCTCCTCCCGCCACTATTTTCCCGTCTGGTTGCAGGGCGATTGAAGCAACTTGGCCGCCGGAGAATCCATCGCCCGGCATAAACAAGGTATCTACACTCCCATCCGCATTTAACCGCGCGATACCCGAACGCGAGACTCCATCAAAAGTCGTAAAGTCTCCTCCCACCACTATTTTCCCGTCTGGTTGCAGGGCGATTGAAGCAACTTGGCCGCCGGAGAATCCATCGCCCGGCATAAACAAGGTATCTACACTCCCGTCCGCATTTAACCGCGCGATACCCGAACGCGAGACTCCATCAAAAGTCGTAAAGTCTCCTCCCACCACTATTTTCCCGTCTGGTTGCAGGACGATTGAAGTAACTCCGCCGCCGGAAAATCCATAGCCCGGCACAAACGAGGTATCCAGGCTTCCGTCTGTATTCACTCGTACGATACCTGTACTAGCAATGCCGTTAAAGCTCGTGAAATCTCCGCCCGCAATAATACGGCCATCTTCCTGTAGAACAATGGAAGAGACTTTTCCTCCAGCGAATCCTTCGTTCGGGTCAAACGAGGTATCCAACAGTCCATCTGAAGTCAGCCGTGCAATACCTGCACGCGGCGTGGCATGAAAGAGAGTAAAGCTTCCACCCACAACGATCTTCCCGTCTTTCTGCAAGACCACAGTGTCGGCATACCCGCCAAAAAAGGGCTCGGTGTTAAAGCTTAGGTCCAGAGAACCATCAGAATTTAATCGCCCGAAATGGTGACGGTATAGCCCATCAATAGAGTCGAAGTAACCTGCTATAATATATTTCCCATCAGTCACAGGCACCATAACATAAGCACCGCCCGGAATCTGAGATGGGGGAGCCGACAAGGTCGGATCCAACGCGCCTGTTGTTGAAAGGCGAACCAAGCGAGGGAACACTGTACCATCGGAAAAATAGCCGTTCAAAACGACTCGTCCGTCAGACTGCAACGCAATCGTTTCAACGTTGCAGGTTCGATCCGCTGGATTGACACCTAACGTACGGTGTAAATCATAATCAAAGGAGGTATCCAATGATCCATTGGCATTCAATCGGACAATACCGGAATAGGGCACACCGCTTAGATTAGTAAAACGCCCACCTAGGATATTTTTCCCATCTGGTTGTAGTGCTATCGTGTTAAAACTCCCAGCCGCTAAGCAAGGATCGGCGTGAAAGGAAGTATCCAGCGAACCGTCTTTATTCAACCGTACAACCTGCGGACAATTCGAGCCGTTGAAATGCGTGAAGATTCCTCCCACCAAAACCTTCCCCTCAGGTTGTGAGACTAACGCGCTCGGACGAATCCCAAAACCAGTTCCCAGATTGAATGTCGAGTCTAGCGTGCCATCAGTATTCAACCTTTCAATTCCTATGCAGTTTGACCCGTCGCTATTCGTAAAGTCATTGCTATACACAATCATCCCGTCGGCCTGCACAACGATATCATAGACCGAACCAAGGTAGGTATCTATAATTCCTCCGCCGTGGTGGGAGACGCCGGGACCTCGATTTATTCGAATCCAACCCTGCGGAGCGTGGAACGCCGTGTCGAGCGATCCATCCGTATTCAGTCGTACTATACCTCCGCATGAAACGCCGTTAAAGTCAGTAATACGGCCGCCGGCCAAGATTCGGCCGTCACTCTGTATGACGACGGAGTTAATTACGCCGAACCCAAAGCCTGTCCCGGTATTAAAGGTCGAATCCAGTGTTCCATCAAGATTTAGCCGCACAACCCCTTCTGGCCCGGCAACAACAATCCGGCCATCAGACTGCACTGCCGCTGTACCACTAAAAAAACCATACCGATTGAATGCCGGGTCAAACGTACCGTCGGTCCTGAACCTTGCGATGCCTAATCGCAACTCGCCGTTTTCACTGTAAAAACGGCTTCCGACGTATATGTCACCACTGGGTGCTAAGGCCAAAGCTTCAATCCCGATATCTACCGTACACTGAATTCTAGCCGAAAAGCTCTGGTCGGTACGAAAAATATTGCCGTACATAATAGGTGCGGCTGGGTCCTGGGCATTGCGGGCCAAAGCGCCATTAGCGTTCACGTGCATCAAATCGCATTCTGAATGGATATACCTTCCTGATTCAGATGCACCATCCGGCGTTGGCTCACATATTTGACGCCAGACGTTGGATCCCACATTCAAGCCTCTGCCAGTCAACTTAAACTCGCGGTCAAAATTAGGACAAGCCCCATGTTCTGCGCTACGATCACAGCCAATGCGCGACACCTTATGAGCAATCACGGTGTGTGCGCTTAAACTAATAGAGTAAGTCCCGATCAAGCCAATAAGCCTTAATATACTTCGAATAAATATTGCTTTATTATTCATATTAAATCAATTAAAGTAGCATTACCATGAAAAGATATAGAGCATATCAATTTATAATACTGTTCGATTTCAGGCCGCCGCGCTTCGCAAGTCGACTAGCTTTAAATATTCCGACCGGGTTGATACGTGCCTAATCGTTAGTAGCAGGTTATTGAGTATATCCGCATCGATTGTCATGCCGCCCAGCCCTGTCTTGGGGTAGAACGCAGGCCCTTATTACTCTATCGAACCATGAAGAGGCAAACCTTTTACACTCCTTTCAGTGGTGGGATCGCAGCACCATTTTAGCCGCAGAAAAGTCCCTTCCTTAGATTCGAACCACTGCATATCGGTTTACTGCAATGCATAAGCGCGGATTCTTGATCAAAATCGATTACCGTGAGCGCATAGCTAAACCATTCGTGATTTTCAACTGGCGAACCACGTCTTTGTTTTTACCGGCATATTCAGTGCAGCGCGTTGGGCTTCTGAAGACGAGCCGTATCCGCAAGACTGCAATGCGAAAAACGCCTCTTCGACCGCTTGAGCCAGGGCACACTGGCCGATCGCAGCTACGAATTCACCGATCCGACGATTCAAGAAATGTACACTGAAGCCGAAGCCGCAGCCCGCGAAAAATCGCCGACTACGACCGCAACCACTGACCAGCGCCAGAGATTGCCGAGCTAACGTAAAGGTTTGTAGCGGCTTCGACTTTTCAAGTCACGGTACATATTCGGCCCCATGCTTTCGGCCAAGCATGGGGCTTTGAAGGCTGCGTGATACCATGAACCTGAAAACCGCCATTGAACTCCCAAGAATGGAAGAAACAAAGCATGCACAGTAAGTTACGTTTTGGATTGTTTCACCTGTAAGATGAAATCAGGCCAAAACACTTTCCGTAGCTAATCGATTGCCCTTAGCTTCTTTGCTTCTTGGTAGTTCCTATCCGACTGCGGAATTTAGGATGAACGAGTTTTTAAGTTTCTAGTAAAAAGCAATTTCCATGAGTTGAAAGATTGCAGGGCGCGTCTACGGAGACCGAATTAGTGTAACCATGCTTCCCCGCTTCTTCACGTTTTGCACCGTGGTCTCTTTTTGCCTTGGCTTAACCGGTTGTGGTGGCGGTGGCGGCGGTTCGTCGAGTTCACCCAATCCGTCGAGCTCTTCATCTTCAAGCTCCAGCTCGTCCAGCAGCTCGTCGTCTTCGTCGAGCAGCAGCGAGGCCTCTTCTTCTGGTTCGTCCTCCAGCAGTTCGTCGAGCTCTTCCAGCGGAGCAATGACCGTGCGGGTGCAGACCACGCAAGGTGGCGCCCAGATTCACGTGAACGGCGTGCCAGTGCCTGGACGTTTCTTTTATGCGAGCCGTGCCGATCTGGGATTCACAACCAGCGACTCTTGGCAGGAACAAAGTTTCGACGTGGTCCCCTTCAGGGATGTCACCGGACTCGCCACTCTGCAACTGAGGTTTACCAACGCCCCGGGGGAATACTTCATCCGGGATATCCACTTTATCGATACAACAACGGGTCTGCCCGTCTTCCTGGAAGGTAGCTTCGACACGCAAGCGGCTTTCAACTCAGTCTGGAATGTATGGCCACAGGGAGCAGCCAACACGGTGGGAACAGTCGCGGTAGACCAGGGAGCATTACACGTGGTTATCCAGGATCCGGCCGATGGGGTGTGGCCCGGCTTTCATCTCTACTCGAAATTCACCTCTCTCGTAAAAGGTCGAACCTATCGCTGTACACTATCAATTAAAGGCACCGCCGGGAACGCAGTCATGCCGGTGATGTATGCTGTCCCGGAAACCGGCCGGGTAAGCTACACGCGCCTCGGCGCACCGGAGAGCCCGCTGGAAAGAGAGGTGGTGCTGGCGCGAGATGCCGGCGTGCGGTTCATCAGCGTTGCGGCTCCTGCCTGCTGGGATCCGCCCGGGATGGCAGATGATTGGTCGCCATTGGACGCGGTGATTGCGAGTATCGTCAAATTGCATCCGCAGGCTTTGGTCGTCCCGCGGATCGACCTGAATGCGCCTGCGTGGTGGAAAAAACTCCACCCTGAGGCGGTGACAAAATACGAGGATGGAATAAATGGTTCGTATAATTCCGTTTCAAGCCGTCATTACCGCGACGACGTGTCGGCTCAAGTGGAGAAGATATGCCGACATCTGTGCGAGGCGTTTCCCGACAATTTCGGCGGCGTTCATCCCGCCGGTCAAAGCACGAACGAATGGTTCTACGAAAACGCGTGGAAAAACCTGTTTCTTGGTTATGACGATGCCACGCGCGATGCATGGCGGACCTATTTGCAGAACGCCGGCCAGGCAGGTGCATCGACGGCAGAGGTGCCAACGCCAGCGGAGCGCCACGCGGCACCAAACGGCTGCCTGCGTGATCCCGCTACGGAAGCGCGACTCATTCTGTTCAATCAATTCTGGCAAAAAGAAATGGCGGATACGGTTCTGCAAATCGCCGCAGCCGCGCGGCGCGGAACCAATGGCACGCGGTTGGTCCTCTTTTTCTATGGATACTTGTTCGAGTTCGGTTCGATGGCTAACGGCGCCAGCAATGCGGGCCACTACAACCTCGGGCGCGTTCTTCAGTCGCCGGACATCGACATCCTCTGCTCGCCTTGGAGCTACTACGACCGCGCCTGGATCGGAAGCGGACCCTGCATGAGCGCCGTCGAGAGTGCACAGCTGCACGGTAAGCTCTGGCTCAACGAAGACGACACCGGTACGCATCTGGCCAAGGACGTGCCCTCGTGGCAGACGAGGGTCAACACCTACGAGGAGACCATCGATGTTTTGCGCCGCAACCAGTCGCAAGCAGCAATACGCGGCCTGGCGACCTGGTGGATGGATCTTAAAGGAACCGGATGGTTCGACGATGTTCGTTTGTGGGATCTCCAGCGGAAATTGTCGGCCATGGATGAGCTGGCGCTCGGCCGCGAAAAACCTTTCATGCCGGAAATCGCCCTCGTGGTGGACGAGTTGAGCATGTGCCATCTCGCCACCGGAGCGACGACGATGTCCACGCCTTTGATTTATTATTCCCGAGGTTCGTTTGGCCGCTGCGGTGCACCGTATGGCCAGTACCTCATGTCGGACGTTTTGGCGGGCAAGGTCGGCGCCAAACTCCAGGTCCATCTCACTGCGTGGGCCATGTCCACAACCACTCGCCAGGCACTCGCCCAAACCCGGCAATCCGAAACCACCCGCGTCTGGTGCTACGCCCCCGGCTACATCGGAAGTGAAAAAATGGATACAGCGTATATGGTCGAACTCACGGGCTTTTCCTGCAAGCTGGTCAACCTCGCTAATCCACGCTCGACTCCTACGGCACAGGGCAAGTTGGCAGGGCTTCCCGTATCCTGGGGAGACTCGCAGAAGATCACGCCGCTCTTCACAGTCGATACGCTGGCTGGCGACACGATCCTGGCGACTTACAGCGACGGCAGCCCGTCCCTCGTGTTGCGCAAATCCGCACACGGCTCCGATGTGTTCATGGGCACGCCTGCCTGGACACCCGAGTTGGCACGCACCCTGGCCTCCTTGGCCAGCGTACATCTTTATTCAAAAACCAACGTCGTGCTGTATGCAGGCGATTGCCTTGTATCGGCCCAGGCCCTACAAGATGGCCCGGTGTCGCTCGATGTGGGGGTGAATGGCGCGGTAGTCGAAATCTCCGATGGTTCTGCTCAAGGCCAGGGACCGAACCTCACTCCAACATTGCGAAAGGGTGAGACGCGAATCCTCGCCACAAGCGACGTCATGCCCTTTGCCGATACAGCGACCATCGCCAAGTAAACAACCCCGGGGCAAGCCCCGAGGCATTTAACCAAACTAACGCACACCCACTTGCCCGAGATCTATTCTGTCATTTGTAGGAGCCTGCTTGCAGGCGATTCCGTGGGGTTCCCTTCTGCGCTCTCTCCTCATCGCCTGCAAGCAGGCTCCTACATCTCAACCAAGCCGAAGCGAGCTTCGGAGTATCAGACCCATCGCCAAATAAAGCTTTCCCGTCTGCGTGTTAAACTTCTATGCGAAATCCATCACTCGTCAAAACTGCAACCCTCTTGGGCGTTTTATTGTCTGCTCTCGCCATTACGGGTTGCGGGGGCGGCGGTGGAAACAGTGCCACACCGAATTCATCCAACTCATCGTCCAGTTCGTCCTCCTCAAGCAGCAGTTCGTCATCATCGAGTAGTTCGAGTTCTTCGAGCAGCAGTAGTTCGTCTTCGAGTAGTGGAGCAGCAGCCCTTCAATATGGCGACATTCTCTGGAGCCTCGACCTATCAACCGATCCGCTGCCTGTGGGGCACTCCGCAAATATCACCTGGCAGAACCCTGGGCCGGGCGGTCAGAATTGCATCAAGCTAGTGGTTCCCACGACGAGCACGAGCAAGGCCGTCGCTGTGTCAATTCCTCTCAATATCGAGGCCTTTCGTGGCATGCACGTTTCGGTCGAATGCACCGTCCGGGCTGAAGACGTCACGCAACCCGCCCAGAACTACAATGGCGTCAAAGTCATGCTGGAGTACGACACTGCCTCCTCAGCCAGCGGCAAAGTGCAGGTCAACAAAAACGATGTTTACGGGACCTTTGATTGGAAGGACACAGCCTTCAACTGGACGATCCATAGCGATGCCGTCCTTGGGAAAATCAAACTGAGCCTCCAGGATTGCGTGGGTACCGCGTGGATCTCGAACGTGCGTATCCGAATGCTTCATACCGCTCCAGTTCGTCCCGTGATCGATCCCTCGGCTTCTCCTCCTGCGCGTGGGCATGTTGCTCTGCGTGGTTTTAATTCCTCCAGTTTTATCATCGCCAAGGATTTCAATGCCATGGGCGTCCTGAAGGCCAATAGCTTCCGCTGGCAAATGAACACGAATGATCCCGCGATTCTTCAGGATGCCGTGGCCTATGACGATTGGTTAGAGAATCGGCTGACTGCCCTTGATGCCGTCCTGGCAGATGCGCGCAACAATGGGATTAAGATTGTGATCGATCTGCACGCGACACCGGGCGGAATTCTCGCGAATGGCTGTCAGTCGCTTTTCACCGATGCCACGCACGCTGCGCATTTTATCGGTGTCTGGCAAAAGATCGCCACTCGCTACAAAGGCAACTCCGCCATCTTCGCGTACGATTTGATGAACGAACCCGTGCAGTGGACCCCAACTCCGCCAGGCATGCTGGACTGGCGCGGCCTCCAGATCGCAGCGGCAAAGGCCATACGCGCAATCGATCCCGATACGCTCATCTGCTTTGAGGTCGATTGTGGCGACGACCCCAGCTTTTTCACCTGGCTTTCCCCAGTGGATGTTCCGGGCATCATCTATTCCGTCCACATGTACCAGCCCCATGATTTCACGCACCAGGGAGTCGATCCCCAGTGGGGCACAGCAGGGACTCAGAGTTATCCTGGGGTGTTCCGAGGCGAACCACTCAACAAGGATAAGCTCAGGTCTTATCTGAAACCGGTTCGTGATTTCCAGCTGGCATGTCGCGTGCCGATCTATGTTGGTGAATTTAGCGCGATTCGTTGGGCCACGGGTGCGGCCGAATACCTGAAAGACCTCACCGATATTTTTGAGGAATACGGCTGGGACTGGAACTACCACGCCTTCCGAGAATACCAGGGCTGGGATCTGGAAACGCAGAATCTGCCTTATGATCGGGTCAATGGAATCAAAACCACGACAGCCACAGATCGCATGCAGGTCATAAGCGCAGCCCTACAGCAGAACCAAAACCCGTACTAAAATCCTGTCCACTTATGACCTCGTTCCGCTTGAAAACGTTTAGCACTTTTCTCACCGTATTACTTCTACTGGCTGGTTGTGGTGGTGGCGATGGAGGCAACGGCTCCTCAGGTTCAACCAGTTCCTCGTCGTCGAGCAGTTCCAGTTCTTCGAGTAGCTCGTCGTCGAGTTCCAGCAGTTCTTCATCGAGCAGCAGTTCATCCGGCGGCGGGGTGACGGCGCTTCAGCCCGGGGATGTGTTATGGGCTTTGGATCTCTCGACAAATCCGCTTCCGGCCAAACCGCCTGCGGGAATTACGTGGACGCCGTCTGGTCCTGATGGCGAGCCCTGCATCGCGGTGGATGCCGATGCGACCGGGAAGAGCTGGTGTGCGGAGATCCCTCTTGACGTGGTTCCGATGCGAGGGATGCAGGTGGTCATAGAGGCCGACATCAAGATGGAGAACGTGACTCAGCCGTCTTCCACCTGGGCCGGTGTGATGGCACAGCTCGCATTCGACTCGGCCACACGGGGCACAGTTTCCTTGAACAAGGGAAATATCTGCGGCACGGCGGACTGGGATCTTGCGAACCTGACGGCTGACGTCACGGACGATGCGACTCATGGCCGATTCTTTTTAGGCCTAACGCTTTGTTCTGGCAAAGCATGGATCAAGAACGTGCGCATTCGCTTGCTCCGGCGTGCCGCCGTCTGGCCGGCGGTGGACCCGGCGCCTTTGTTTCGCACGCACACGCCGATGCGAGGAGTAATGTTGCGCGGCACTCGATTCGTGAGCGATTTCACCGTGCTCAAAGGGTGGAACGTGAACTTGGTCAGCTGGCAACTCTACGGAAGCAAGACCACAGCGAGCGATGACGATGCCACCTTTCAGGCATGGCTGAACGGCTGTTTTCAGGATCTCGATCTTGTGCTTTCCAACGCGTTGCTCAACGGCATGAAGGTGAACATCGTGATGCAAACGCCGGTGGGCGGACGCGACAGCACTACCCAAGCGATGCTCCTATTTTCAGACGCCAGATTGCAGGAGCGCTTTGTCGAAATGTGGCGCCAGATAGCCAGCCACTGCGCCGGGCGCAACCAACCCATCTATGCCTACGATCTATTGAGTGAGCCGGTACAGGAAGGGTTTGTGGCGGCGGGACTAAAGGACTGGCTGAATATCCAACTCGAGGCTGCACGCGCCATCCGTCAGGTCGATCACGATACGCCGATCATATTCCAAGTCGATGGCTTCGATGGTGCGGCCAACTTCAAATACATGTCAGTCGTCGATATTCCCAACGTGATCTACGAAGTCCATATGTACACTCCGCATAGTTTCACGCATCAGGGCATCTACAAAGACTGGGGTGCAGCGAATGGCGACCCAGTTGTTACCTACCCAGGAACGGAGAACGGAACGCCGACCGGAAAGCCGCTCAACAAGGATTCCCTGAAAGCGTCCTTGAAACCTGTTCGAGATTTCCAACTAGCGAACCGGGTCCCTATTTTCGTCGGCGAATTCAGTGCAGCCCGCTGGGCGCCCGGGGCGGATCAGTACCTCGCAGACGTCATCAGCATCTTTGAAGAGTACGGCTGGGATTGGTCGTATTTTACCTACCGCGAAGCGCCGGTTTGGAGTCTGGAAACTGCGGATCTTCCGTACGGTATTTTGCTCAACCCCGTCCCTTCGGTTCCAACCGCGCGCTTCAAGGCCGTGCAGTTCTGGTTCAACCAAAACCAGTCGCCATACTAGAATAGTGAACCTTTCGATTGAGCCAAAATTGATTTTCAACATCTCATACAGCCATGTCTTCGTCCCGCTTGAAAACGCTTAGCACGATTCTCTCTCTATTACTTCTACTGACTGGGTGTGGTGGCGGCGGTAGTGGTTCTGGTAGCTCGTCTAGTAGTTCGTCGTCGAGTTCATCCTCTTCGAGCAGCTCTTCATCGAGTAGCAGTGGCTCAGTCCTGGCCGTGCCGATCATCATGGTACAACCAGCCCAGGTGACGAATACTGCCTTGGGCAGTTCTTGTGAACTCACGGTTTCCGCCACGGGTGGAGGCCTCACCTATCAATGGTTTCGGGACGGAGCGGATCTAGGAGCAGCGTCTGCGCAAAATCGGTATGCTGTGCCTGCGATGAACGCTGAGAGCGCGGGCGCTTACACGGTGGCGATTTCGAACGCTGCCGGGTCTGTGACCAGCGAGAAGGCGATCATCCGAATCTCCACACCAAGTCCCTACGCGAGTTATCGCCCAGGAGATGAAACTTGGTTATTGCCGCTTGATACCAGCCCGCTCCCGACGGGGCCAACAAATGGGGTAACTTGGCTGAAAGCGGGTCCGAACGGAAAAAGCTGCATCCAAGGAGTCAGCCCCATTCAGGATCGCACTCACTTTTATGGGTGAAGATTCCGGTGGATATCGTGCCATTGCGAGGTGCCGAAGTGATCATGACCTGCATCATCAAAGCCCAGGATGTCACCCAGCCCGCGGATTCCTTTAATGGTTTCAAGATCATGCTCACCTGTGATTCTGCAACCAAGGGCGCCCTATACAAAAATCCTAGCAATGTGTACGGGACTTTTGACTGGCAGGAATTCTCCATCATGGCCGCGATCCCGAGAGATGCGAGCAACGGTCAGCTGAGTATCGGTTTCCAAGGTTGTGGCGGTACAGCATGGTTGGAGGATGTCCGCATCACGATCGTTCACCCCGCGCCGGTTCGTCCGGCGATCGATCCACAGGCACCTCCGTTGGTGAGGAATCATGTTCCGATGCGTGGGGTGACAACACCACCAATCTACCGGGTTAAGGACTTTCCTGATTTGGCCACGTGGAAGGTGAATGTCGCCCGCTGGATGATGGCGCCAGGCAAGGATGCGAAAACCATGTCGGTTATAGATTACGACGCATGGTTAGAGTCGGCGTTCCTAAAGCTGGACCAAGCTTTAGCCGACGCCAGGGCGAACAGCCAGAAGCTCGTCATCGATCTGCACGGGCCGCCCGGAGGCCGCGACGCCGACGGAAACTTGCGGATGCTTTTTGATGAGAGTTTAGGGAACCAGTTCGTTCGTGTCTGGGCTAAAATAGCGGCGCGTTACAAAGGCAACGACGCCGTTTTTGCATACGGCATCGTCAACGAACCCGTGCAAACGGGTTATGTGCCGGAAGGACTTCCCGACTGGCTTGAGCTCCAGAGTAAGGCCGCGTACGTGGTGCGTCATATCGATCCGGATACACCGATTTTGATCGCCTCGGATGGTTTTGATTCCCCGGAAAGTTTCGACTGGATGCCTCTGCTCGATATCCCGAAGGTGATTTACGAAGCGCACATGTACTACCCGCATTCATTCACCCACCAAGGAGTGAAGAAGCCGTTGGGTGGAGTCGGGGGCGACCCCATCGTCACATATCCGGGAACTATGAATGGATCGGCCAGTGGGCCCTCGCTTAATAAGGATGTACTTCGGGCATTTCTCCAACCCGTGCGGGATTTTCAACGATCGTATCGTGCGCAAATCTACATTGGTGAATTCAGTGCCGTTCGCTGGGCACCCGGCGCAGCACAATACCTTCAGGACGTCACTGATATCCTGGAGGAGTACGGCTGGGATTGGAGTTATCATGCCTTCCGTGAAGCCGAGGGCTGGGATCTGGAGTGCGAGAATTTACCGTATGACCTAAAGCTAGGAGTGCAGGCAAAGACGCCACCGACCGCATGCAGGTCATGCGCGCCGCCCTCAGTCAAAATCAGAGTCCGTATTAAAAGCCGAACCAGATACAATGGGCAAATGTGCCGCCGGTTCCGTTGCTCGGCAAACAGCCTGCAGCACAATATATAGCACCGTAGCCACTGCCATTAAGCAGCGTGACCAGGGGCACACGACGTTATGGGTCCGTTCCAGCCTTCCTGAGTTCCAGATTAATAAATAGAACTCCACTACTTCAGCCGCACGCGCAGCAGTTGGGAATCCGCAGTGATATAAAGCACCGCGTCGTCGGGGCCGAAGGTGCAATTGGCCGTGGCTTGACCTGTGACGATTGTGCCGAGGTGTTTGCCTTCAGGACTTAGGATCAACACGCCTCCCGGGCCTGTGGCCCAGATATTCCCAGTGCGATCTACGCGCATGCCATCCGGAGCGCCGAGGTGCCCTTGGTTCATGAGCGGCGTCATATCGAAGAACACGCGACTCGCGCCCGGCGTGCCATCGTCGCGCAACTCGATCGCCAAAATGATGGTTCGGCCTTCCGTATTGGCGACATACAAGGTGCGCTGATCGAGCGACAGCGCGATGCCGTTGGGCCGTTCTAGCTCGCGCGTGATGAGCGTCACTTTGCCGTCGGGCGTCGCCCGATAGACGCCGTTGAAACCGATCTCGGATTTGGCGTTCGTCGGCAGGCCGTAAGGAGGATCGGTGAAGAACACGTTTCCCGCACGGTCGAAACACAGGTCGTTAGGGCTGTTGAATGGTTTTCCCTCAAAGCGGTCGGCCACCGTCACGAACGTTTTCTTTTCCGCGTCGTAACGCGCGATGCGGCGATCTCCGTGCTGCGCGAGCACAAGACGGCCCTGGTTGTCCACGGTGATCCCGTTCGAGCCAGGTTCGCGGCCTTCATATTTCTCACCGGTGAAACCACTCGGTTTCAAAAAAACAGTCACCCCATCGGACTCTGTCCAACGGTAAGCCACATTTTCGGGCACATCGCTAAAGATCAGCGCTTGCTCGTGTGGCCACCACGATGGACCTTCGGACCAGTTGAAGCCCTCCGCGAGTTTTTCGATTTTCGCCTCGGCCGGAATCAAGGCGTCGATCTCAGGACCGAACCGTTCGATCTTCCCAACCGTTTCGTATGGCGGCTTGAGTGACTTGATGGGCTCGGCCGCAAACGCGGGTAAAGCCGCCACAATAGTTGGGAACAAAACACGCCGGAGGAAAGAGTACATGAGGCCAACGATAGCTAAGTACCCCGTTTCGCCAAGTCGGAGGCGCGGGAAAAGCGCCGATACGGCTATTTTCCTGAACTCACCCGTAACGCTGCACGCATAGTGGTTCGTTCCCGTGCAAGGAAAGTTAATGGCTGGACCAGCAAAGAGCCCGCTTTTTGCGACATGGCTCAGGCTTCTTCCAGCCGCAACGCCTCCTCGGCAACTTTTTTCGCCTCTAGTTGCGTAGGCTCGCTGCCAGTATGGAGGACCGCGCCCTCGTCAGTGCAGATCGCCCAGCGCCAAGCATCAAACTGTTGCTGCTCGGTCAGGGCAAAACTCGCGACGCCGGGGTGGCAGCTCGCGACCTCAAGCGTCGCGAAAGAAAAGCTGCAACAAGCCGAAGCGCAGGCGGCCTCGTTATCCGAACCTAGTGTGCTAAATGAACGCCAAGGGGGAACGATGTAGGTCATAGTGAGAGGGGGACTCGCCACCCTACGCTCTACGAATGAACTTCGCTATGGGGTGTTATTGGAAACGACTACGACGCAGCGCCCGCCGATCTAGTTACCGAACTACGTGCTCGTGCCCAAACCGTAAAACGCTACTCTGTGTCAGGCTACGAACCATATCCCATACCCAACATGGCCGAAAAAGACGAATCTCGCCCCCCTCTGTTCAGCAAAAAGGTGATACTGCTCTTGGTAGTGCTGTTCGGGTACGGGCTCGTGCAACAGGCCTATCGCTATGTCGCGAAGAAGTATCCCAGCGCCCTAGCGGCTGCCGCGCAAAGTACCGCGCCCAAGCAGCCTCCGGATCTGCGCCTCCAAAGCATCCAGATTGGAGAAAACCTCCATAAACTTCAGTACGAGGCCGAACTCTTCCTTCGCAAGAATCCGGGGAAAACAGCGAAGCTTGCCGATCTAGTCGGACCCGGCAAATCTCTCGCGAAACTTACGCTGGTAGCCGGAGAAAAATATCCGGCGGAAATTCTGCCCGGCGTCAACGTCACTGCAACCTTGCCGGACGGAACCGTCCGAGACTGGCTCACGCCCATTTATCCGATGAATTTGGCGTCCCCGAATCCGTCGCCGAAGATCGAAGCAGACTGGACACCCGCCGAACGAGGAAAGGCCGATGCCCCGCTGATTTTCAAAGCCATGATTTACGCCGGTCGGGAACTACACAATCCCGGCAAACAAAATGAGCTGTGGCGCCTGCTTCACACTAAGCTCCGTGGCATCATTCCGCCCCTGCCGCCCACCTTTCGTGATGAAGTCCAAACTTTTCTCGAAGACCCCGACAATCCGCAGGAGGAACGCCGACTCGTCTTCGACGCTTTCGCGCGTGCCATGTCCCCAGTCAGCACACGTTTCATCATGCATCTGGCGACCTCGTCTAAAGACAACAAACTGCGCCAAATCGCACTCATGACGCTGTGTACGCCATGGCCCAACGGCGACGAGGCCTTCGAACAAGTCTGGTGCGAGTCCAACGACGAACGCCTGCTCACCGCCGTCGCCAGCCCGATGGCGCAGGGCGGTAAACCGGCCCAAATCGATTTTCTCCTAAGCGCCGCCCTCTCCACTCAAACCTTGCCGGAGGACCAAATCCGCACCGCTATCGCCCAACAAGCGCTGCGCGAAATCACCAAGATCGAAGCCGTGCCCTCGCTCGTCGCACGCCTAGCCGAACAACCCGCTATGAATAATGGCGGCAAAGCCCTCGCCTCCGTACTCGCCCGTCTCGGCGACGAAGACGCTGGCAAGGCCATCGTCAGCTGGCTGCAAAAAGCCGATGAAGATGCCTCGGCTTTTATTCAAAACCTCGGGTCACGTCCGAAAAACCCTGAGCTAAAAGCCGCCTATACCGCCGCCCTCGATCCCGTGGTCGTTTTCCACAACGAGAAAAACCGCGAAGCTATCCGCACTCATCTCGCGCCGCCGCCGGTTTTGCATCGCCTGAAAAATGGCTCCTTCGAAGACGGCACCTTAAACGGCTTCTCGCTCGAAGGCAGTGGCCAGATCTTGAGACGCTGGGTGCATATCGCCGCGACCGACGGGCAATACATGGCCCACCTCGACACCATGGAAAACGCTGTGGACGGTCTCAGCACCCTCACAACCGAACCATTTGAAGTACCGCACAAAATGAAGACCCTTCTCTTCGATTACGACTTCGCGGCCTCCGTGCTCCTCCATCCGATGGCCGATGTGCTGAAGTGCTACATCATCACCGAAAACGAAACCCGCCCGCTCGACCTCTTCTCGGGGATCGAATTAACCAACTGCTATCAGGTGGTTTCTCGCTACGACGAAGGCACCGGCTTCCGCACCGCCTGCATTCCAGTCCAAACCTGGGCCGGCACCGGCGAACGCATCCGCATAAAATTCGTCCTTCATGGCCGCGGTAAACTCCCCGAGCGCATCCCTGGCACGAACCGCTTTGATCATAATCCACTCGGCGGCAACCAGCCTGGTACCGTGCTCTTCCTCGACAACTTCCGTCTGACTCCCACTATCAGAACCGAACTATCTCCCATCGGCCCTGAGGATGTTTCGATCCGTTCCGATGGGAAAACCGTCACGATCAAAACTACATCCGGCGCCTTCCCCGTCGGTTCCACCATCTACATTCGGGAAATCACCATCGGAAACAAATTTCACGAACTTGACCTCGGAACCCAAAAGCAGGTCGTCTTCCAGCAATCCTTCAACGACAAATTCGAGCACTCAGCGGCCTACTACATCAGCTATTCCACACCCGCCACCAGCGAAGGCGCGATGCACAGCCCGCTCCTCCTGCTCCACGTCGACCGTGAGTGAGCAACCCAAGGCAAGCTCTGAGTCGGAACCATTCAGTTGGGAGCCACAGATGACCACCGATGAGCACAGATAGGGGCAGAAACAACATCAGGGTTTTGGCGATCTGATCGCTCACTGTCTGGTTAAACAGGAAACTTTTCGCACTGCGTTAAAACAATCCTCTGGGGCATCTGTGTTTATCAGTGTGCATCGGTGGCTCCATTGCATGGATACGGCTCAGTCTATGGACAACCAACAACCACCCACCATGCCTGCCGTTCGTTCGCCGATTTGTAGGAGCCTGCTTGCAGGCGATTCAGTTTCACATCGCCTGAAAGCAGGCTGCTACAACTAACCATCCCGAAATGAAAATCCAACGCACCGACCTTATCCCGCTTGGCTGGAATGAGTGGTTCGATAAAAGAACCGAATGCGCGCCCGAGGACACCGTTGCCCGAATTGCCGCGGTCGACCGCGACTTGTTGTTGGTCATGGATCGCACCGGCACTTTCCGGGCAAAGCTCGCTGGCCGTTATCTCTACCGACACCACCTGTCGCAGGAACGTCCGTGTGTCGGCGACTGGGTGTGCATAAAAAAAGCACCGACTGACGACTTGGGTCTGGTCCACACGCTGCTGGAGCGAAGGACTGCGCTGCGCCGGAAATCCGCGGGCGACTCCGTCGATTTTCAGATGATCGCGGCAAACATGGATCACGTGATCGTCGTTCAGTCCTGCCACTACGACTTCAACCTGAAACGGCTGGAGCGTTATCTCGTGATGGTGCGAGATGGCGGAGCCGAGCCCTGCGTCCTGCTGACCAAGACGGATCTGGTCGCGCCGGAGGTTCTCGCCTCACAGGTGGCAGAAATCCGCGCCGCAGGCATTACGGCCCCGGTGTTGACCTTGAGCAACGTCACACGGGAAGGCATTGACGAACTAAAGCAAACACTACAACCCGCGAAAACGTATTGCTTTGTCGGAGGATCGGGAGTCGGCAAGAGCACGCTCATTAACCAACTACTGGGTCGACAAACGCTCCTGACAAGCGACGTCAGCGGAACCGGCGAAGGACGGCACACGACCGTTCGCCGCGAGCTGCTCCTCCTCGAAGGCGGCGCCCTGGTCATCGACAATCCGGGGATGCGCGAGTTCGGAATCCTTGGGGCCGAAAGCGCGGTCGATGATAGTTTCGCCAACATCACCGCGCTCGCGTCACGTTGTCGCTACCGCGATTGCGGCCACACCAACGAACCCGGCTGCGCCGTCCGTGCCGCGGTGGATTCAGGCGAGATCAGCCAGGAACACTATGATCATTATATAAAACTCAGGACAGAGTCAGAGTTTTATAAAATGTCCTATATCGAGAAACGAAAAAAGGACCGCGACTTCGGACGTTTCGTGAAGTCCGTCAAAAAACATTTCAAGGATCAGTAGTGTTCACAGAACTACACTGCGCAGTTTACAAGAACCAGCAGGCCTTCGTTCTCTCTGTTATCTTCTGTTCAAAGTCTGAAAGCTTGGGGCTGTTGGTATTAGTTGAGCGGAACACAGGGACGAACCGGTTATGTGGAGGGACGGAACCCTTCGGCTTCTCTCCGCGCCTGATCGCGCTGCGCCTGCCGACGCCAGACGAGCATGAGAATAAATCCGATCAGCGCGCCGCCGAGATGGGCGAAGTGTGCGATGCCGCCACCGAACAATGAAAAACCAGTGACTCCCGACAAAAGGTCGAGCGCGAGCAGGATCGGGATAAAGAACTTCGCTGCGATCGGCACCGGCAGAAACATCAGCGCGAGTTTTGCATTCGGGTAGAGCAGGCCAAAAGCGACGAGTATACCGTAGATTGCACCCGACGCTCCGAGCATCGGCCCCGCGTAAATCCGGTAAAGCTCGACCAGCGTCGCCTTGATCTCCGCGCCCGGCGGAAGCGTGCCGCGCCCGGTTTCGAGCAACGAACGAATCGCGTCGGGTGTGAGCCCTTGCGCGATCAAACGTTCCTGAAGCACACCGAATTGATAAGCATTCACCGCGTTGTGAACGAGCGCTGCGCCCACGCCACACAGGAAATAAAAGATAAGAAATCGCCGCGTGCCCCACTGCCGTTCGAGCAGCCCGCCAAAGGACACCAGCCCGAACATGTTGAATAATATATGCCCCGCGCCGCCGTGCAGAAACATATAGGTCACCACCTGCCAGAGCGCGAAGTGCGGATTCCCTGTAAACCAAATCGCCCCGTGCTCGACCAACCACGCCCGGGCCTCCGGCATGACCATCCCCACCACAAACGCAGCAGCATTCACGATCACGAGACCGAGTACAGCAGGAGAAAGACGATTCATGCCCCACGACGTTGTCGGGCTTCGCAGCCACTGCAACTCCGGTCCCTAGCCAGTGCTTTTGCGGGCGCCCAAAAACCACAGTAGTTTTCCGTTCCTTTCCAAAAATTTCTTCCCATGCTCGGTGACGCAATCTCCACGGCATCATGATCCACCTTCTTCCATCTCGCGAAAGCGGTGTTGTCTTCACCAGACCATGGATGGTTGCGCTCATGCTGGACTTGGCCGGCTACACACCAGATCGGAATCTCGGGCAGCTTGTAGCAGTCGAACCCTCCGCAGGCGGCGGTGCTTTCTTACAGGAAATGGTTCGGCGTCTCGTCACATCCTGCAGGAGTCATGGCCACCCGCTAAGTGATGCAGGCGAAGCAATCCGCGCGTATGAAATCGATCCCGATACAACCGCGAATGCAGTGGCCGCAATCATCGCGACCTTGATCGAGTTAAACGTGCCCGCAGCTCAAGCCGCGTCACTCGCCCATGGCTGGATCAAACCCCACGATTTTCTTGAAGCAGCGCTAGGTTTCCCCGTAGCGGATTTCGTAATTGGCAATCCGCCCTACATTCGACTGGAAGAGATTCCACCAGAAAAAGCCGCGCTTTATCGCTCGTTCAGCGCGATGCGCGGTCGAGCCGATATCTACATCGCGTTTTATCAGGCAGCCTTGATACAATTAAAGCCTGGCGGCGTCTGTGCTTTCATCTGCGCCGATCGATGGATGCTCAACGATTACGGTGCCTCGCTGCGGGAGTTTATCACGACCGAAGGATATTCAGTGCGCACCATCATAGAGGCGCACGACGTCGCTGCATTCGAAACAGAGGTCTCGGCCTATCCCGCAGTCACGCTCATCGCTCGCGCCCCCCAAGCCACGGTGGTAGTGGCACGAGCCCTACCCGGAATTGAAAAAGCCGAACCAAGCGATGTGGTCGAACTTCTCGCCAATGCCCGCTCCAGCGATGTGCTGCGATGCGCTAGATTTCCCGATTGGTTCCATGGCGATCATCCATGGCCCTGCTCATCGCCCGAGGCACTGCAACTGCTCCGTCATCTCGAATCGACCTGTCTGCCCCTTGAAAGCGATATCACCGGTACCCGCATTGGTATCGGCGTGGCTACAGGAGCTGATCGCATTTTCATCACCAGCGAGAAGATTGACGTCGAATCGGAGCGCATGTTGCCGCTCGCGCTCGCATCCGACCTCAATGCAGGACGTGTCAGTTGGTCGGGGCATCATCTAGTCAATCCATGGGACTCAAACGGGCTCGTCGATCTTGCCCGCTATCCGCGCTTCGCCTCCTATCTGCAACCACACCGCACCGCTTTGAGCAGTCGGCACACCGCCAAAGAACGTCCCCAGCATTGGCACAAGACGATTGATCGGGTGAATTTCAGCCTGCTGCGGCAGGAAAAACTCTACATTGCCGACATCAAAGACCGGCTGCTGCCGTGCCTGGATCTGGGCAAAACCTACCCGCAACATAACCTCTACTGGATCACCTCCACCCAGTGGGATCTCCGCGTGCTTGGAGCACTACTGATGTCTACGGTCGGAGAATTTTTCATCCACAGCTACGGCGTACGCATGCGCGGCGGCTTCCTGCGATTTCAGGCGCAATACCTTCGCCGAATTTGTGTCCCCTCGCCCGAAAGCATTTCACCGGAGCTTTCCGCAACACTGCGCCACGCCTTCAATACACAAGATTTCGAACTCGCAACCAAAGCAGCGATACAAGCGTACCAGATCGATGGACTTCCCGATTTCAAACGATGAACACCCCTACGGAGACGGATCTCTTTCAAACGGCGATCAGCCATTGGTGGACCTCAAAAAAGGCCCCAAAATCAAAAAAGGCCCAAGGAGGAACCCGTGACGGAAATCTCCACGGGAAAACCATGGACGGCTTTGCGGCCGTACTGCGTACGTTCCTGATTGAGCTCGGTGTGAAGCCGGCGCACATCTTCGCCGGTGGACACCTCGCCTCCGCACCTTCGATTCTTCCCTCGTATTTCCGACCTTCAAAAAACTGGGACCTGATCGTGCTCGCGAACAGCCGGTTCCATCCAGCGCCGGGCGACTCAACGCAGCCGACCTTGTACGCCGCAATCGAATTCAAGTCTCAGGAAGACAGCATCGGAAAAAACCAAAACAATCGCTTGGAGGAAAGTATCGGCAATGCGCATGATTTCTGGACGACCTACGCGCACACAGGGTTCGAGCGTCAGCAACCCCGGCCTTGGCTTGGATATCTTTTCGTTGGCAAATACGAACCTGCTTCCGATGCGAAACCTGTACGGATCAAACAACCCCACATGCTCGCGATGGAAGTCTTTCGCGGAGCGGGCAACGACAGCGCGGAGACCTTCGACGGCCCTTCGTATGCAGAGCGCTACAAGATTTTTCTGAAGCAGAGCGTCGGCGCACGCTTGTACGATGCCGGTGCATTCATCGTAACCGATGAATCGATCGCATCAAAAAACCCGAACCACCGCATCCCGCTACCAGAGTTCGGCTCCGCAAATTTCCTTCGCAGCCTGAAAGCTCAGATCCTCGCGCACTACCCCGGCGCTCAAGTGCGCCCAGGAACAGTAGCAGCGCTGATTTGAGTAGAGTGTTGTAGCGGGCGAAAAGGAGCGGGCGAAAAGGATCAGGTTGTAAGTATTTAGGTACCCTAAAAACAAAAATTCGACTCGTTATAACTTTCAGCCCGCCCCGCTTTTCAGGGCTTCATCGGGTTCACTACGAAGAGTAGGCTCCTTCGAATTTGACGCCCCGCCTGCCCGTGACAGGCTCGGCGCATGCCAAGCGCTATTGCCATTTGTGGAAGCCCGCGTCGTTACGGAAATACCGAAACACTCCTTACCAGGACGCTTGACCGGCTCAAGGCCCAGGGGATTCCCGGTGAGCTGATCACGCTCAGCGGCAAAACGATTCGCGGCTGCACCGCCTGCAATGGCTGCCGTGAGTCCAAGGACTCGTCCTGCCCGGCCATCCAGGAAGACGACTTCGCCCCGATCATGCAGGCGATGCTGCGCGCCGACATCATCATCGTCGGTTCACCGGTTTACTTTGGTTCGGCTTCGCCGGAAATGATGGCGCTGCTCGATCGCGCCGGCTATGTCGCGGGCGCGAACGGAAAACTTTTCTCGCGCAAGATCGGCGGCCCCATCGCGGTCGCCCGCCGGGCCGGACACAATTTCACCTACGCCCAACTTTTGATGTGGTATATGATCAACGACATGGTGGTGCCGGGCTCGACCTACTGGAACGTAGCGCTCGCACGCGAACCGGGCGCAGTGATGCAGGACGAAGAAGCCTTGGAAACGATCGACCGTTTCGCCGACAACCTCGCCTGGCTCGCCAAGAAACTGGGCTGACACCGATTACCGAACCAGCATAAATCGGCCTCAGCGTCATCTTTGCGTCTCTGCGACTCTGCGTGAAACATTTCCGATCAGTACTCACGCCAATCTTAAAATCTGCGTCCTTCTGCGTAATCTGCGGATAAACCGACTCGGAGAAGAATCGGCTCACGCAAAGCCGCAAGGCACGCTAAGAACTCCGACCTACTATCCCATCCTGTCAGCCCGAACCAAACGTGTGGTTTTTGTTCTAGAAAGCGGTTTTATCCACAGATTACGCAGACGCTCGCAGATTACCGAACCACGATAAATCGGCTTCTGTGTCTTCTTCGCGTCTCTGCGACTCTGCGTGAAACATCTCAGATCAGTATTCACGCCAATCTTACAATCTGTGTCCTTCTGAGTAATCTGCGGATAAACTGACTCGGAAAAGTATGGGCTCACGCAAAGGCGCGAAGCGCGCAAAGAACACCGGCCTACTATCCACCCTTTCAGCCCGAACCAAACGTGTGGTTTTTTGTTCTAGAAAGGCGGTTTTATCCACAGATTACGCAGACGCTCGCAGATTACCGAACCACGATAAATCGGCTTCTGTGCCTTCTTTGCGTCTCTGCGTGAAATATCTCCGATCAGTACTCACGCCAACCTTACAATCTGCGTCCTTCTGCGTAATCTGCGGATAAACTGACTCGGAAAAGTATGGGCTCACGCAAAGGCGCGAAGCGCGCAAAGAATACCGGCCTACTATCCACCCTTTCAGCCCGAACCAAACGTGTGGTTTTTTGTTCTAGAAAGGCGGTTTTATCCACAGATTTCGCAGACGCTCGCAGATTACCGAACCAGCATAAATCGGCTTCTGTGCCTTCTTTGCGTCTCTGCGACTCTGCGTGAAATATCTCCGATCAGTACTCACGCCAACCTTACAATCTGCGTCCTTCTGCGTAATCTGCGGATAAACTGACTCGGAGAAGAATGGGCTCACGCAAAGGCGCGAAGCGCGCAAAGAACACCGGCCTACTATCCGTTCTAGGTAGAGCGCGCTCTACCCAAAGACAATTTCAGCCAAATTGATTTTCGGTAATTCGGCTACAGTTTTACTGGAACTTCTCTAACCACCTTGCATCACTTTTTTGGCATGGTGGAGACGATGCGGTATTCGCCCGCCTTTTCGCCCAGCAGAAGAATTGTCGTGCTCACGCGGGTCTGCCCTTGATCCTCGGTATCGTAGACGATCTTGAGCTTCTTGATCACCGGCAGGGTCGTCACATAGGCAACACCACCGACTTCGAACGAAGTCCGTTCAGTGCCAGACAACGCCTGAACTTCTATCGTCGAAATCCGGCGCGGCAGGGAGTTCTTGAAAAAACCCGCGATCTGCGTGCGGGTAAGCTCTGGTGTGGTGCTGGAGAACTCAATCAATTGAAGGAAGGCCTCCACGTTCTTCGTTGCGTGCGCCTGCTGATAGGCGGTGCAGATGCGTTTCTCGGAATCGCTCGCGAGCAGGCCGACGGTACAGGCTAGGAACAGAACCAGGGTGTGCAGTGTTTTCATAGGAGAATGGAGGTTAATCCTTCGTGCATGAAGCCAAAGTCGGAGCCCTTGGCAAACGTCGACTGCCTGTTTGGAAACGTCGCCGGATATTCCACCCGCCTCTGTGGCCACGCCAAAACCACTAAAAGCCGGTAATATTTATGGGGCGCCAACAGATTACCGAACTAGGATATATCGGGTGTTCACAAAAACAAACAGGTGAAACCCACACGACGTGCGTTTCACCTGCTCGGATGTAAATCTAGTTTGTCGACTAGAACTTCACGCGGAGACCTGTTGAGTAGGTCCACGTATGGCTGTCACCGCGACTTTGCTTGGGCTCAGAGCAGGAAACACTTGCGACTACGCCCACTTTTGGCGTGATCCACGAACTCGCCTGGAGGCCGTAGCGCCAAGCTTGGCTGCGAGTGTTCTTAAAGTCGCCCCCGAAACCAATCGTCGGAGTTAACGCGAGCCAGCGGAACGGAATTTCCACTCCAACTGCGGTACCCCACGACGCAAAATCATCTCTCGGTTTACCATCCATGACGTAGACCGAGTGGGTTTCGAGCTTCGAACTGATCCAGGAATACCCCAGTCCAGCCGAAAGAAACGGCTTAAGCCCTCCAGCAATTTGCTTATAAAAAACTAAGTCCGTGCTGAGACTATGGTTCTCGGACTTGTAAGTGTATAAACTTATCGAATCATACTTGTACCGGCTATACGAGTAACCACCGCTAATATCCAAGAAGCTAGTTATAGGCACCTTTGCTCCCACGTTTACACCGTAGATATTCTCAGAATTATGACTCGGGTCTGCAACCCCGAAACCAAGACCCGCGTAACGTATGCCAAGGCTGCCTTGGCTCGTTTCCGAGGCGGTCGTAGTTTGTGCATGTGCAATGAATGGACAAAGTATGAACGACGCTGAAAGCACGCCCATGCTGATATAGGTACTGATTCTTTTCATATGTAATAATATTTTCCTCCGGCATTTTCTCCCGGCGCATTCTACGAAACGATCCCCGCCGATAATGTTCCAGTCGGACCAAATATTATCTTTGTTCGGGAATGGAACAAAACTATCGTCTTGCGACAGACCAAGCGAGGGGAGGGGCAAGAGCGGGCTGGGCCGCAAAGTTCACGCGCTAGGAACTAAATAGTAGGCCTAAACTAAACGGACGGCCCGGCGGCCATCCCTACCCTTTTCAGCCCGCACCGATGGTGGTAGCTTATGGTTTCTATTGGCCCCCGCCCCTTACGCACATTTTCTTCCGCAGATTGCGCAGAGGCTCGCAGATTACCGGACCAGAATATATCGCCTCCCTCTTCTTCTTGTCTTCTTCGCGCCTCTGCGACTTTGCGTGAAACCTTCCGATCTGTGCTCACGCCTAAACGCGAAGCCGCAAACGCAAACAAAAGGGGCAGGTTTTACTCGTCAGGGCAATCACCGCTAGAGCAAAGAATAACCAATCGGTAGGCGCATCAGTACTACCGGCGGCTGGAGTGTTCGAACCAGACGGAATACTGGAGCCACCGCCTTGAGAGGCGGATTGGGGGGGTATTCATCGGCACTGATGTCGAGCGCGCCGCCCGATAGGCAAGTGTCGACTTCGATACCAGCACGCCGGACGGCCGATTAGCTTTTTCGCTTCGTCGAGAAATGGCCCGGTGATTTCCACTCGCAAATGATAGCACGTTTTTGCGATTCACCGCCTCCCGACTTTTCGGCAGACGGTGGCTCCACGGTGGCTATAAAATGCGAAAAACAGGCCAAAAAGGTAAAAGTCTGGCAAATCGTGCTGAGTACGAAACTTACATTATTCCCCTGACCACCAACGAAAAACGCCGACTTCAGAGGAAATCGGCGTTTTTACAAACTGGCGGGATGGACGGGACTCGAACCCGCGACCTTCTGCGTGACAGGCAGACGCTCTAACCAGCTGAGCTACCACCCCGTGAAACGGGAAAGGAGCCGGACGCTAGAATCGAAGAAAGGCAAGTCAAGCGTCTGTTTTGCTCAATCTACTTTTTTAGGGAGAACCGATTCGTGAGAGTACGGTAAAAGGCATCGCTTGATCATGCGTAAGCTCGGCCAGCCCTTTTTCTGTTCTACGCGACAACACGCTAGCCTACGAGCTGAAACACGCTTTGCAGCCTGGCAGTTAAAGCGCGGTATTTCCTCTTGCTGCAATCTCACTGTTTCAAAAGGTGAGAACGACGTTGATATGGACCAAACAAAGCCTTTTGGTCTCCCCCATTCCAACCACACGCGGTGGTAGCTCAGCTGGATAGAGCAGCGGTTTTCTAAACCGCCGGTCGGGTGTTCGAGTCACCTCCACCGCGCCATTTTCAGTAAGTCGCAGCAACGGATGTTGACGTTGGAAGCAATTCTCCGACCTAAAGTAAGCGAATTGCTTCCAAAAACGATGGTCAGGGAATTGCTTCCATGGATGCAGCTGCGTGGGTAAATTCGTCATAGGAATCGAATTGCTTCCTCGGTTTTTACGCTCTCTCGATTTTCGGTTCGGGTTTAAAACGAAGGCGGTATCGAGTTGATCCTCGCCGTCCCCGATTTTTGCATGAGACACCAATACGCACGGACGTCGAATGGAACTCGCTTGAGGCCGATCGGCAAATTGGATGCCTTGCTGCGTTTTTTAAGCCAGTCCAGGTAGGAGCGCGCAACAGTGCCACCAATGCACCCAGGGTTTTTGGCCATCTCTTGAGAAACACTCAGCCGAGTTAGACGCTTGCCGCGTGAGGCGATTTTCAGTGCCGCGTTGTGAACGCCCATGACCTCTCGCCACACCAATTCCTTGTGCTTAAAAAGCCGTTCACGGTCTCGGAGCCGACGCATCAGTCTGACGAAATACCGCTCCTTAAAGGCTGGGTGTTTCAGGTTCACTCCGGATTCGTTAACTAGTTCCGGCCGGCGTGGAGCTATAAATGGGTTATATGCAGAAAGTTTTAGCGCAGCTAAGAAAAGCGCCGTCGAGTCTACTGCAACTGCTGGGTTCCTGGGTCGCTTTCGAGTATCGCGGTTCTTTTCTGGCAGTGGATTGAGAACAAAATCTTTTGGGGAAAGTTTTGCCGAAAAAAGCCGAGGCAGATCAACACCGACGATCCAGGACCATCTCAACGCGGCAAGCAACGGCATGGCTCTACTCCATTTCCTTTTCCATCCTGGCTACCTCCTCATCGGAAATCCCGTGCATCGATTTCGACTTCCGGCCCTTCGGCCGATGAGGTTCTTGCCCCCTTGGAGGTTGTGACGTGGTAGACGCAATGTGAACAATCTTCACGTTGACACTACCAGTCTGTTTTATGTAAAATATGGGTTATCCTCACATCATCTTAGGTTTGCGGAGCGCTCGGAGAAAACCCGGAACAACCCCATTATTGCACGGACAAATTCCTAAACCACAATATGCATACAAAGAGCCATACCCTGATTGCGGCCGATACGGACCTTCTCGCAATCATTACTCAGCCCCTATTGCCTCTGCGAAGCATGCCGAAGCTATGTCTCTTGGCGTTGGCGTGCGAGTCGAGTGCCGTCCGTATTGCTTGATTGCGGAACACAGGGTGGATTCCGCTGATTGATGTATACCTGCCTAATGTACCATTTAGCTGGTTTATTGAAACGCTTTTACTACTGGAGCTTCATTTATAAAAACATGAGACGTCTATCCCCCTGGATTCTTTTCGTTGTTACAATTTTCGCGGGCTGCGCAAAACCGCAGCCAACGCTTCAAGTGCTGGAGACTGAGGTGAAAAACAAGATGCCAAAGCATCTCAACGCCTCGATCGCCGAAAGTCGTTTATCACCGATGAAAGAGTTGTCGGGAACCACCCTGCCAGAAGGGAGTTGGCAGGCGGATCTCAAAATTACGATCAGCCCCAAGGAAACCCTGTATGTAGCGTGCACACCCATTGGGGATTTTAGATTCCCGGCACAGGCTGAAAACGCGGTGTCAGAAGAAGTGCGTTCGCAGGTTCTGGCAGCAAAACCTCTTCTGTTGTGGGATTTCCAGCGCAAACTTTTGCTACCGCCAGACAGCCCGAAAGGGAAGCAATCGCTATATATTGCCGCCGTGGCAACCCCTTCCACCCGAAAGGATGTTTGGATCAAGCTGCTTACCGAGCCAAGGGGCAAGGAATGGGAAATACGCCTCCTGGACGGCGACGATCCTACGGCCATCTACTACAATGGTCATGCAAAATCCGATTTTGGAGCAGGCGCATTAGTTTGGGGTTCCCCTGAACAGGTTGAAGCGGTTCGTCTGCTTGAAAAAGAAAAAGCTGATGATGACGCCCACCGCGAAGCTGAGCGTTTACAGAAAGAAAAACAAAGGCTGGCAGCTGAGCAGCATGCGGCAAAAGTTGAGCGCCTGCGGCCTGAAGTGAATGCCATTCGTGAAAAAGAAAGCGCACTTGCCCAAAAATACAGCCGTCAAGTACAGGAGAAACTCGATGACCTCCAACAAGAGTATATCGATAAAAACAACGCCTTCGAAAGATATAAAAGCCTGCTTTTTAACACGACCCCGGACGTTGCCGAACGAAACAGTTTAACTGAAAAAGCGACGAGGAATTGGTATGTATACGCGGCTGAGGTCGAAACCAGAAGGGCGGAAATCCAGAAGGGCTTCCGTGCGGCTGATCTGCGTGCCAAGAAAGAGACGAGAGACGCAGTCGAAACGCTTTGTAAAGAGGCTGGAATCGATACCGCAGAATTTGGTTTCTAAATTATTTTCCATGCGTACTCCTACCTCCATTCTGGCTTCGTTTCTTCTGCTCGGCTGCGTTGCAGTCGGCAATATACATGCCGCCGAGGCTGGCGGCAATAAAGTGACCTACACCCGCCTCGCAGACGACGTGAAGGGCTTTGAAAAACTTGGCGTTGTCCACGGCAAGGCGCAGAAAGCGTTCGGCAACCAGGAAAAGCTGCGAGAGAAAGCCATCGCTGAAGCGCAGGCCGAAGCGGCCAAACTCGGCGCAACAACGATCCTCATCACCGTGGATCAATTCGCTCCGACTCCGCTCAACAACGTCACGGTGGAAGCAGTGGCGTATGGTCCAGGCAAAGGTAGCACTGCGGTCGCGAAGGAAGAAAAGCCCGAGGAAAAGAAGGAAGCCGTCACTCCGACTGATCCTGCGAAAATTGAAACCACCCGTCTTGCTGACGATGTGAAGGGGAAGACAAAGCTCGGCATCGTCCACGGCAAAGCCATGAAATCTTTTGGCAACCAGGACAAATTGCGCGAGAAGGCGATTGCCGAGGCAAAAGCCGAAGCTGCAAAATTGGGCGCGACGATGATCCTCATCACACTCGACAACTTCGAGAACACTCCGCTCAACAACGTGGCCATTGAGGCGATTGCATTCAAGTGAATGGTCTGGCGAACTAATTCAAAAACGCTTGTAATGCGACCATCATGGCCGCATCGAGGCAGCCGTCCAATCGATGCAGGAACGCGGTTGCTGCAACAATAGCTGGCAAGCCAGACAATACGTCATCAGTGATCTGCGCAGAACTGCGCCTGCGATGACCATCTCCGCCGCCGATGCCGATGATACTACTCATGTTTTTCCAGTGACGTCCTTTCGGTGCCCAGGGATTCGGCTACATGCCGGCCAATCAAAATTCCTTCGATCAGTTTCACGCTGAAGACGGCCTACCGTAGTGAATTTCGAATACAAGCCAAACTAGCTGCCATTCCATTCATAATTTAGTCGGTCCTGAAAAAGCCGATTCAGGCGATGTTTGGTGAGATTGAGGGAGCGGGCTGGAGCCAGAGCAAAGCGTGGAGGCGAAGCCAAAGGTGCAAAAAGAAGCCGAGCAGCTTCTGGAAGTTCATGGCCGCAGCGCTGAGCAGGGCGTTGATGGCGTCGCCTTTTGTGCCTTTGAGGCGGTTTCGCTCCAAGCGGTGGTCGCTTTTGAGATGGCCGATGGTCGGTTCGACTGCGGCGCGGCGTTTCATCCTGCGCCAGAGACTTTTTGGCGTCGAGCCTCGGCGGCGTTTGTCGATGTACACTATCTCGGGTCCGGTGTGATTGTGGGTATCCGACCGACCGGGTGCCACGGGATGAGGCTTGATTGAGCGGCGAGTGGTTGGCATCACCTAAGAAACGCTGGGCATCGATCGCTTCTGGTTACGATGCCTGCCCAAAATCACGAGGGGATGGAGGCCCGGTGCGACTTGGCCTACAAACCAGACACTTTCACTGGGTCGGCGTGACGTAATTACCTCCATTCTGCTTCGCCCTAATTCAATCTCACCGGCAATAGTATAGACCGATCTCACAACTCCGAATACTGTAATAAAACCCGACAATATGTCGGGGTGTTTTGCATTTAGCTACTTATTGGGTAGCAAGATATGCATATGAATGTGCAAGCCACGCGCAGTGCAGTTCTTAAAGTATCGTAACATAATGGCTACCAATATATAAATATTACAAAATCTTGCTAGGCATGCCAATTGCTTGGCGGGAGTCTCTTTGGCAAAAGCCCACAAACAGACATGAACCTCACACGCCTATTACCAGTTTCTATCACTGCGATTATCGCAACTATATTATCAATGCCACTTGCTGGAGCAAGTGTTATACAATATACAGCCGCCGGGGTTTTTAACTATTCACAGGTTCCTACATCAATTACCATTGGTGATAAGTTTACCCTGACATTTGACGTGGATACTTCGGAGGTAAACGCAGGTTCGGGTCAGAATGGGGCTTTCATGAATGCGGTTCAAAACCTCTCATTTAGCTTAGATTCTGGTTCGACCGGGACCTATGCTGGGGGAACGATGACCTCTTCGCAGTTCCTACAGCTAACGGACAATTGGTATGGTTTCGATACTATAAACTTTTATGCTTCTTCTGCCTTTTTGCAGACCGGACTCGATTTTGCCTCAGCGGGAAGCAATCCATTCGTTGAATTCGACATCAATTTGTATTCGAGTAATCCAAATACTTTCAGCCTTAGCGGTGGGTCCGGTCAAACGCTTGATTCCGTTCTTCCGGCTCTGAATCTTGCCTCGTATGACAATAATGCTTCGGTTGGTCTGGTCTTTGGAGACTGGAATAATCCCCTGTGGGCGTATGCCAATATAACGTCCATTACAAACCAGTCGGCCTCGTCGGTACCGGACTGCGGTGTAACTATCGCTATGCTCGGAGGAGCCCTTCTTAGTCTAGCAGCGGTCCGCCGTCGGATCGCTGGCTGATACAACAGAAAACAATTTCTAACCGGGCCTGCATCGAAAGGTGCAGGCCTTTTTTCTATCAGAGGGGAATACGAGATGAGGGAGCAAAAAAGACTTACCGGCTCTTTCCTGCGTTCCTGAGTTCCATATTCAAAAAATCTCCCGCTTATCAACGCACGATAGTTTTTTTACTTTTGCACCAGCATGTCCAAGTTTTCACCATAAGGTTTGATTCGCGCCACACGCGCCCCGCTCTGCAGAACGATCCTTTAGCGATCTGTGCTTGGCGCGGGCCGGATAATTCGTGAAATCGTTTGCGTTGATCATGCCTGACGCCAGTACCCCAACCGCTCCGCCACCAACGCCCACCGCAGTAAAGGTTCACGCAATTCATGGATGGAAGCGCGTGCTCTTGATGCCGGTCAGCTGGCTGGTGCGACTCTGGAATGCCTCCTTGCGCTTCGAGATCTCACCCGAGTCGCTAAAGAACATTTCCAAGGTCGACGTGCCCGTCGCCATGATGGTCTGGCACAATCGACTGTTTCTGGGCTCGGAGATCTTCCGCCGTTACCGCGCTAATCGGCGGGTGTACTGCCTGATCAGCGCGAGTAAAGATGGTGCCTGGATCGACGCGTATTTCTCCTTGGTCGGCATGCAGAGCGTGCGCGGTTCCAGCAGCAGATTAGGCCGCGAGGCGGTGACAGCACTCGTCTCGGTCATGAAAGACGGCCACGACATCGCGATCACGGCGGACGGGCCACGCGGTCCGCGTTACGAATTCAAACCAGGCGGGCTGATTGTCGCACGCCGTGCCCATTCACCGATACTCCTGATCGGAGCAGAATTTTCGGCCGGTAAACAACTCGGGAGCTGGGATGGATTCTACCTGCCAAGGCCGTTTTCACGCGTGCGTCTTAAATGCGAGCTCGTCGCTAACGAGGAACTCGCGGATCGCGGCGACAGCGCCGTACGACTGCAAGAGCGGCTCCGGGCGATAAATCCCGACAAAAAAACCTTTATCCCCCGGGTTGTTTAAACCGCGAGGGACGTGAAAGGCGTAAGCGGTCAGGCTACTCAGAACGTCGGCGTAAGCGAAACCGAACCACCGGACTGAACTACATAATCCTCACCAGAGGACCAGGTCAGATCGTTTATCAGGAATTTGAATACAACCGGGCGGCTCGTCTCAGCGAGAGACAGCGACCATTGGTCGTCAGCGATACAGTCGAGAGGAATTCCTTTTTCCCAGCTCAGGCCTGGACCTTCGCCGCGGATGTAAAGCGTGTTGCCAAAACCCACGTCGATCAGGGCAACGATCTTGGTCGTCACCACCGATGCTGGCGCTGCCTTCACTGCTGGCTTGATCGCTACAGGCTTCGGCTCGGCAGGCTTGGCAGCAACTGGTTTAAGTTCGATAATTTTAGCTGGTTTAGCTGGTTTTGGGTCGGCTGTTTTTGCTACAGTCTTTTTAACCGGGAGGGGCGCCGGTGTCGCTGGGGTAGTCGTCGTGGTCTTCGTTGTTTTTTTCATATTTATAATACCTCCTCAGACACTTTTCGTTATGCAGGAATCTACTGGTACATTCTCAAAACATGGCTCCTTCAAGCAATAGCAAATTCAGGACCAGTCCGGATTAATCGAGGATTTTTCATGATCGTAATAATGCACATGCGAGAAAAGAGCCGAAAATTGGTGTTTACTCATCGCAGCATATTGCTCAAAACCACCCGATTTACGTGGGGCAGTAGCTCAGTTGATAGAGCGCGTCGTTCGCAACGACGAGGTCGTCGGTTTGATCCCGGTCTGCTCCACCATTTCACCATCAACACGGTGTAGACCAACACATTCGCAGTTTATGCGAATAGCCCGCAGCACGCCGGAGTGATTATTTCTCGTCCTGCACGAGACGGGCAAAAATCATTTTTCCGCCCGCAGACGGCAAAACACTGGCGATTTCCACATGCACATGGCGACCGATCATGGTTCGGGCGTTGTTCACCACAACCATCGAGCCGTCCTCGATGAAGCCAACAGCCTGACCTTCGTCTTTGCCGGGTTTTACTAGTTCGACTTCCAGTCGTTCGCCGAGGATCAACTCGGGGCGTAGGGACTTTGCCAATACATTTAGATTCAACCACGTCACTCCGTGAAACTCTGCCATCTTCGCGAGATTGTAATCCGTGGTCAGCAGTTTCGCTTTCATGGACTGGGCCAGAAAAACCAGCTTAGCGTCGATATCCTGCTTTTTCGCGACGTCGCTTTCCGGTGTGCGAATATCGATATTTTTGATTTTGCGTAGCTCGTTCAGCGTTTGAATGCCACGGCGGCCACGGGCCTGCTTGTGCGTATCGGATGAGTCCGCCACTGCATGTAGCTCATCGAGCACAAACCGCGGAATCACCAAAGCAGCGGACAAAAAACCGGATTCGCAAACCCGCGCAACGCGTCCATCGATCAGCGCACTTGTATCCACGACCACGAGCGGAACATCCACCTCGTGCGGCACAAAGCGCACGTAGGGAATGATCAGGTTAAACTCATCTTTTCCGCGCAGCGCGATGACCACGCACAGATAGGGAATCACCAAAAAGAGCCCCAACTTTACCAGAAAAAGCAGCTGCGGATCACCCTGCTCCACCAAAGGCGAAACATGCACCATGTACGCGATCAATAACCCAAGCCCAAGACCAATGGAAATCGCCGAAAGCCCGCGCAATGAAAACCCTTTCAGCAAAACATCCGTCAAGACGACCAGTATTCCGATGAGAAAACCAATAAACGTAGCAATAAACTGTAGATGATCCCACTGCGGATTGGTTAAGCAAACCAGCCATCCTGCCACCGCACAGAGTGCAATAAAGGTCAGGCGGATGGGCAACAGCGTTTTGTTCATCTGACAATATGCAATGCCTTATCTTAGTGCAAAATACAATACAATAGGCAGCCCAATACCCAAGATCATGCAGGTGTAAAGAATCGCGATGGCTCGGCGTGCCTGCTTTTTCTCATCTTCAGTCGGAGTGTTCACAAGCGACATCTCTGTCCCGCAGCCATGCTCTGACAATCCCTTTTTGATCGACCCGCCAAGCTTGTCATCCTCGGGCTCGACATCGCTGCGTCATTGGCGTTTTCAATCTGTGTGCTTGAACAACTGACCATCCTTGCGCCCGGCCTGCTCGGCGGCTCTGTCGCCCGCGCCGCTCACGCACGCAAACTGGCCAAGCGCATCGTCATTTGGGCCCGCCGACCCGAAGTCCGCGACCAGCTGCGCGCCCAGCCCTGGTGTAACCAAGTCTTCGATACACCCGAAGACGCCGTGCGTTCGGCCTGCCTCGTCGTCCTCGCCGCACCCGTTGAAAAGATCGTTGAACTCGCCCGCCAAATCGCGCCCGCCCTGCCACCCGGCGCAATCGTGACCGATGTCGGCAGCGTAAAAAGTGAACTCTGCCGCGCCTGCACTACGGCCATGCCCAGTCACGCGACATTCGTCGGCTCGCACCCGATGGCCGGCAGCCAGAAAACCGGCTGGGAAAACAGTACCGAAAACCTCTTCGAAGGCCGCACCTGTTTCGTCACCCCGCTGGCAGGAACACCCTCAGCTGCGATCGAAACCGTCGCCTCTTTTTGGCGAGAGGTCGGCTCCAACGTCGCCACGCTCACCCCCGATCAGCACGACGAGATTGTCGCGCACATCAGCCATCTCCCGCAGGCGATTGCCACGACGCTTTGTAGTTTTCTCGCTCAGAAAAAAGACGCCTGGCGTGATTTCGCAGGCGGCGGTTTGCGTGACACCACCCGCATCGCCGCGAGTGACGCCACGATGTGGATCGAGATCTTCCAACAAAACCGCGACGAAATCTTGCGCGCCCTCAACGAATTTCAAAACGAGCTGCATGGCTTCAGTGCCGCGCTCGCCAACCGCGAATGGGACGAACTCCGCACCCGTCTTGAGAGCGGCAAAACCTACCGCGACGGTTTCAAATCGTGAGCTCAATGCCTCACGCAAAGGCGCGAAGGCGCAAAGTTCAGACACTTCTTTCTTGGCGTCTTTGCGCCTTTGCGTGAGCTAATGTTTCTCATGCCGCTCCCTGACCTGCTTCCGATCCAACCCTTCACGCGCCCGGTGCGCGGCAAAGTCACTTTGCCTGGATCGAAAAGCATCACTAACCGAGCCCTGCTCCTAGCCGCACTCTGCGACGGTCCGGTTACGCTCACTGGTGCGCTTTTCAGCGAAGACACCGAAATCATGGCCGAAGCGCTGCGCCAACTTGGCTTCGTCGTCAAAGAAGACGCCGAAAAGAAAACGATCTACGTCGAAGGACGCGGCGGGAAAATCCCCAAGGAAAGTGCTACGCTCCACGTCGGCCTCGCCGGCACCGCGGCGCGTTTTCTCACCGCACTCTGCGCTGCTGCACCAAGCGGTGTATTCAAAATCGACGGCGTTGCGCAAATGCGGAAGCGCCCGATGAAAGGACTCTTCGACGCACTCACGAGCCTCGGCGCACGAATCAACTACCTCGATCAACCTGGGTTTTTCCCTGTTGAGATTCACGCCTCTGGATTCCGCGAAACGACGTGTGTAAAAATCGCCGCCAGCGAGAGCAGCCAGATGCTTTCCGCCTTGTTGATGGTTGCGCCGCTGAGTCCGAAAGGTGTGGTGATCGAGCCGCTTGACCGTGTTCGCCAACCTTTTGTTGAGATGACCCAACTTATGATGAAGGAGTTTGGGATTCCAATTCATCCCGTTCCTCACGGGCAAAACACCTACGAAATCCCCAAATGGAACTACCAACTGCGACGAAACTCTTCTGATAAAATCGTAACTTACCAAATCGAGCCCGATGCCACAGCTGCGAGTTACTTCATTGCTCTTCCACTCGTAACAACAGGTGAGCTGAGTTTACCGGCATTCCGCAATACCGACGCAAGACTTCAGGGCGACACCAAGTTTCTAAACGTACTCGAACGCGTTGGCGTAAGCGCTCAGTCCACCCCTCAACAAACCACCATAAAAAGCGCTGCAACTCGACACAGCGTATCAGAAAACTTCGAAGAATTTTCCGACACCTTCCTCACGCTCGCCGCAATCGCTCCGCTCCTCGACGGACCGACAAAAATCACTGGCATCGCCCACACGCGCAAACAGGAGACCGATCGTGTGGCAGGCATGGCGCGTGAGTTGAAGAAGCTCGGCCAGGAAGTCATCGAGAACGAGGACTCGCTTGAGATTCATCCGCGCCCGCTCACGCCTGGCATCACCATCGAAACCTACGGCGACCACCGGTTCGCGATGAGCTTCGCCATCCTAGGCTGCTACGATCTCCTCGGCAACGGCCAGCCCTGGCTCACGATCAAGAATCCCGCGTGTTGCGCAAAAACGTTTCCGAACTTTTTTGACGTGCTGAACGAGCTGCGGACAAACTCACACCTTTCGCAGTGAGTTCATCACCCTTCATCATCGTCGCCATCGACGGCGGCGCCGCTTCCGGCAAATCGTCCACCTCTCGGGCGATCAGCGAGCGCTTCAACCTGTTACATGTCGACACTGGTTCGTTTTATCGCGCCGTCACCGCCGAACTTCTCGCGCGCGGAGTCGCCACCGGCGATCAAACCGCAGTGAAAAGCGCCGTCGCCTTGCTCACGCTCAGCACCCGCGTCATCGGTCGCAGTGCCTTCATGGAGATCGGCGGCCAGGTCGTCCCCGAAGCACGCATTCGCAGCGCCGAAGTGACTGCCGCCGTCTCGCATTTCGCCGCGATTCCCGAACTGCGCGCCGCTCTCCTCGCCTACCAACGCGGTCAGGTCGACGTCGCGCGCAAAAACAATTTTCGCGGTCTCGTGATGGAAGGCCGCGACATTGGTTCGGTGATTTTTCCGGACGCCGACTTTCGCTTCTTCCTGCACGCCGATCCCGAGGAACGCGCCCGCCGCCGCGCACAGCAAGGTCAGCCCGATCAGATCGCCGAACGCGACCGTCTCGATTCACAGCGCAAAACTGCACCGCTCGTCCTGCCGTCGGGAGCCACCGGCATCGACAGCACGTACCTAACCTTGGAGCAGGTTGTGGAAAAAATCTCCGCCACGCTCGCCGCCCGCATGAACCGTCACCACGATCAATTGGACATGGAACCGCTGTATGGCGTTTGCCACTACATCCTGCGGCAGTTCTACGAAACATTCTTCCGTGGCGAGGCCATCGGCCTTGAAAACATTCCGAGCGACGGCGGTTTCATGATCGCGTCGAACCACGCCAGCCACCTCGATCCGCCGGTCGTGGGCTCACTCTTTTCGCGACAGGTCTGCTTTTTTGCGCGCAAAACCCTTTGGAAACCCGGCTTCGCTACGTGGTGGCTCAACAGCGTCGGCACCATCCCCGTCGATCGCGACGGCGGTACCGATGTCACTGCGATCAAGCGTGTCCTGGGCGCGCTCAAGAAAGAAAAAGTCATCATTCTCTTCCCCGAAGGCACACGTTCTCCCGACGGAAAACTCCAAGCCGCGAAACCCGGCGTAGGACTGCTCGCCTGCCGCACCGGTGTGCCCGTAGTGCCCGCGCGTATTTTTGGTTCTTTCAAAGCATTCGGCAAGGACGGCAAGCTACGCCTCGGCACACCGATCACGGTTGTCTTCGGCCAGCCACTACAACCCTCCGAGTACGACGATCCCTCTGTCGGCAAAGAACGTTATCTGCTCGCCTCGCAACGTATCATGGCCGCGATCTCAAAACTCGAACTGCCAGCGCCGGTGATTGTCTGAGCTTATTGCGAGAACAGATGGCTCGCCGCGATCGCGTTGAACGCGAACTGCACTGCGATGGCCGCAATCACCAGGCCCATCAACCGCGTAACAAGTTTGAGTACGAGCGGATTGAGAAAGACCGCTCCGCGTGCAGCCACGCGTAATACAATATAGGATACAGCACCGACCGCGACAATGCTGCCGATGAGCAAACCGTACTGCGCCCAACCTTCAGCCTTGGTGGCCAATATCAACACCGTGGAAATCGCGCCCGGCCCCGCCAACATCGGCACGCCGAGTGGACTGATCGCGATGTCGTCCTTCATGGCACCAGCCGCGACTTCCTCTTCGGTTTCCTGCGCTCCCGAACGTTTCGCGTACAACATGTCGAACGCGATTCGCAGGAGCAAAAGACTGCCTGCAAATTGAAACGCAGGCATCGTCACTCCGACCAGCGACAAGATTCTCGAACCAGCGAGTGTAAACAAAAGCAGCACACCCGTCGCCACGATGCAGGCCAGCCGCGCCATCCGCAGTCGTGCCGCTGGCGAGTCGTTCGGTGTCATGGCCAGATAAGCCGGCACCATCGCGATCGGATCGACGATCGCGAAGAGCGAACTGAAGGCCAGCAAGCCGTATTCGAGCAGACTCATACGAACAAACTGGCGGAGATTCGCTCGATTGCACGCATCAACATGTACGTGGTACGCACGTGTTACTCTCAGGATCGAGTTATTGTAGGCGGGGTGCCCTCACCCCGCGATCGGATCGTCCACTCGTAATCGTAGGGCACCCAGCCGACACCAATCAATCCACCCTAAATGGTCAGTATTGCAGCGAGTGAATCTCGCCCTGCCATGGCCATTCATCGGCTTTCGCGACTAATCCCCTCCGAACTGGATTAGCCCGCACGTAATCCCACTTTTCGCTGTAAGATTCGGCGCTGCGTAAGAGATGATCAAAGGTGTCAGCCTGCCAAATGGGCGGCTCCACGCTCAAAAACTTGGCGAGTCTGCGAGACGAAACTGATTTCCATGACTTCAACCATTCATCGCGCCGCTTGGCATCGGAAGATGGCACGGCGAACAAGTGAACGTGATCTGGCATGAGCACGTAGCGACCAACGAACCAGCCGTCATGCTCGGCCGATTTACTCCATATCTCACGCAGGCTGTCGTGCGCTTCCGTGCATGCGAGCAAGGAACGCCGCTGCGCCATGCAAGCAGTGAGGAAATAAAGCGGCGTCTTCGCGAAAGGTTGAAGATGTGGGAGCCGCATCGTCGCGCTTGTTGAGTTGGTTTTGCGGGGTGAGTGCATCCCGCCTACACCAGAAGACCGATCTAAAGCTGGGTGCTCAATCCCATTCAATAACCCACTTTCCTGATGCGCAGAACGATCAAGGCCATACAACTAAAGGCGCATGCTTCTTGATGCTTTGGGTGTGGGCGGGGTGCCCTCACCCCGCATTTCCGTCGCGGCCAGTACTTACACCAACCCACACGCTTTGCGTGCGCGTTGCAGCACGACGCTGCCAACTACGCGGGCGCGCTGGGCGCCATCGGCGAGGACTTGATTCACGTAATCCAAATTGGCGGCGAGCTCGGCGCGACGAGCGCGGTAAGGAGCGAAATGATTCCAGTAGTGCTCAAATAAAGCCTTCTTCAAATCTCCGTAACCAAGTCCACCTGCGCGCAGGCGATTCTCGAGATCGGCGGAAACGTCGGCTGGCGCGACGAGCTTGAGCAACTGGATCGCGAGGTTCTGGTCAGCATCGGGCTTGGGCTCGGCGGGTGTGCGCGAATCCATTTTGATGCCCATGATTTTTTTGCGGATGGCTTTCTCGTCGCCGAAGATTTCCACGGTATTGCCGTAGCTCTTGCTCATCTTCTGGCCGTCGAGTCCGGGCACGGTCGCGACTTCGGCGCGAATCTCAGGCTCCGGGATCACGAAGGTTTCGCCGTAGGTCTGGTTGAACTTGATCGCGATGTCGCGCGTCATCTCGACGTGCTGCTTCTGGTCGCGGCCGACCGGCACGAGGTTCGCGTCGTACATCAGGATATCCGCAGCCATCAGCACCGGGTAAGCGAAGAGACCGAAGTTAGGCGAGATGCCTTTGGCGGTTTTGTCTTTGTAGCTGTGGGCGCGTTCGAGCAGGCCCATCGGCGTGAGCGTGCCGATGATCCAGGTGAGCTCGCACACTTCGGGTAAATCGCTCTGGCGATAGAAAACGCTTTTCTTCGGATCGAGTCCGCACGCGAGAAAATCGAGCGCGACATCAAGCGTGTTCTGACGGCGTTGCGCGGCGTCGGTCAGCGACGTCATCGAGTGGTAGTCCGCGATAAAATAGAATGCCTCGCCACGGGCCTGCAGCTCGATGGCTGGGCGCATCATGCCGAAGTAGTTGCCGATGTGGAGTGTGCCCGAAGGCTGGATACCGGAAAGAATGCGCATGGGATGGTGAATCGTTCTCTTTAGTCGTTCGTCTTTGTCTTTCTCAATCCGCTAAGGAGAACGAGAAAGATTAAGAGAACGAGAAAGAATTTAGTCGCGCCGAGGGACGAAATGCACCGTTGCACGCACATGTGCGATGGTCGCCGACGGCACGTAACCACTCACGACGACAGTCGGCGTCACGAGCGCGCGCGGGCCGAGCACGGTGCCGGGGTTGAGCACGGCGTTGCAGCCGACTTCGGCTTTGTCGCCAAGGATCGCGCCGAATTTCCGCAGGCCCGTGTCGACCAAACCCGAAGGCAAGCGCACGCTGATCGCCTTCTGATCAAGGCGTAGGTTGGAAATCACCACGCCCGCGCCGAGATGCGCGCCGTTGCCCAAAATGGAATCGCCGATGTAAGGCCGGTGCGGCACCTGCACGCCGTCCATGAGCAGAGAGTTTTTAATCTCGGCGTTATGCCCGACGGTGCATTTGGCACCGACGATCACGTTGCCGCGCAGATAACAACCCGGCAGCAGCTTCGTGCCGGGGCCGATCCAAACCGGGCCGATCAGCGTCGCCGTATGCGGTAGCTGTGCTGTCGGATGCACATAAACCGGCCCCTCAACATGCACGCCAGCGGGGATGGCTTGGCCGCCAGAGAAATCCTGCGCCCTCAACGCCGTTCCGATCACCTTCAACCATTCCCAAGGTGCCACGTCGGTCGAAAAGAACGGCGCGAACGACTGGAGCGAGGATGGGAGTTGGAAAAATTCAGCGGCTTTCACAGAGCACCACCTTGCTAGGTAAACCGCCCTCGGCGCAAGCCCGGGATTAGAGGCAAACTTGAATCACACGCGGCCCAGTATCCCAAACTTGACTCATGGCTGGAAAAACAATCCGTAACCAAAACCAATGCTAACGCCACAAACAAGGAATCAATCCGCTCGACTTACAATACTCGGCCCGTCTTTTTAGCGTTCATCGTCATCCGAAATCGCGTAGGAGCCCTGCCCATGGATAACTGCGGGAAGACTCAGGCACCGAGTCCTTGCGCCTATTCCGATCCGAAGCCTACATCATTTATAATCGGCATTCCGCAACAACTCTGCGATGGATGCGTGCCCATTTTCTTCAGCCTTTTCAAGCGCACGACCGTGGTGGTCAGACAGCGGCAACAGGAATCGCACTGCGTTTTCGTGCCCACGACCTGCGGCCGAAGAAAGTGCATCGTAACCTTCATCTGTTTTGCCGAGCGGATCGTTGCCTAGTGCCACCATACGCTGGATCAAAACAACATCGCCGCCCGCCGCTGCATACATGAGCAGAGACGGATACCCTAACAGAGTTGCACCTTCCGACGTGCGAAAGTCTCTACAAAATCTGCTCCGCGGATTAGCCCCACGGGCTAGCAGAACCTCCGTCATAGCCCTGTTGCCCCTTAGTAACGCAATCGCGAGAGGGCTGACTGGTCGGCGTACGTCGTCTTTCCATCCGTGAAGATTGGGATCTGCACCGGCATCGAGAATTCTAGCGGCCAAGTCAGGACGGTCTTGGTACGCGGCCGAAATTAGCGCGGTCATTCCAGGATAATGGGAAGCGTTGGGATCCGCACCGTATGCAAGTAGTAGATCGATCAAGCCCATGTCGCCTGCTTCAACAGCGAAATTCAACGGTGCATTGCCTCCTTTTTGGGTCGGTAAATTGACAAGAGAACCTTCTTCAACCAGCCAGCGTGCCACCGCGAAAGACCGCATTTTTAGTGCGTTAGTCAAGGGCGTCATTCCATTGTTATCATAACAGTTTAGTTCTGCACCGGCCCCGAAAAGGCGAACGGCCTGATCTAGATCGTTGCGACGACAAGCATCGAGGAATTCAGCGTTCCGTGGGACTGCACTTTCGTCATTTGCAATTCCATCTTTTGGACCCGATGAAATGCTGATCTGGACACCCGCTGGCACCGTCCAAAGTCGTTTTGTATCATTCTTTGAAACCATGGGCTGCACCCCGTTAGTGGCGGTGTTGCCTGAAGCGAATGCCTGCTTGATTATCGCCTGCGCAACAGAATCACGATCCGCCGCCTCATTGAGCTCTCCTTCCGGAGTTTTGATACCAATATACGTCCATAGCTTGTTATGTAATGGGAACCCATGCTGGAACAACCAATCTGCCGTCGCCAGCTGGTGAAAACGTAGGGCAAAGCTTGGAGCAGATTCCCCAAACATGGTGTAGGATGCGATATCTCCGCCGAGTGACTGAAATAGTTGAATGTCACTAATCTGCCCCCGCCTTGCGGCAGCGTGGATCAAAGCCGATGCCGCCCGCCGACGTTCACCCGACTCCATCGCGGCCAGCAATTCGCGTATGAGCTGTTTGTCATCATGTCGCTCGTAAGCGACAAATACTGGTGAACGCCCTCCAGCGTCTGCAAACTCGGGACGTGCTCCCGCTGAGATTAATTGCCGAGCTGCCGCATATTCTCCAGCTTGCACTGCACCGAGAAGCGGCGTTCGACCCCAACCGTCCTGCAAATTGGGATTTGCCCCTTTTTTAAGAAGCTCACGCATCGACTCCATAGCTCCGCATTTAGCGGCGGCAAACAGCGCCGTTCGCGTTTCAATAGGTGGTGACAGAAGAGTGGGCACATGCTCCCAGCTATTTGCGAATGGCCGGACGATCTGCGCTGACAACAGCTTGGGCACTGCTACTCGGGCTGATGGACGGGCCGAGTCATTCTCGCGACGCCAGGCAGCATTGACGGCGCAAACCGTGTACCGCGCTTCGGCCACGTCCTCCCCTAATGTACTGTCAGTCCATTGCGTCGAATTGGAGGGAACTGGAAAACTGCGGCTCGTCGCACGGTGTACCGACCCACTTGTGGTAACCAATACTTCGTCCACGTCGCGCTCAACGACATAAAGATCTTCATTATCAGCGCGATCATTCCAGGAGACTACGACAGACCCTGTGTCGGTTGCTCGCGCTTGAACCCTGCTGGGCTGTACAGGCGGAACCGAGCCCGAAAGCCCTGGAAATACGGGCCAGACCAGCGTCGGCAAATCGCGCACGAGAGGACCATTGCATAGGTCCGGGTTTGCACCTCCGTCAAGGAGTGCTGAAACCACTGCAAAATCGTTATTCTCCGAAGCTAAGACCAAAGGGGACATTCCGTCGGCTGCGCATTGGTTGGGATCTGCCTTAGCCAACAGGAGACGACGAACCAATTCTACATCGCCAATTTCGACTGCGGCGAGCAAAGGCGTCCAACCACTCTGGGCCTTCGAGTTGACGTCTGCGCGCTGTTTGAACGCCGAAGAAACATCTTCCAATCTATTAGACGCCGCTGATTCGAGCAGCTGCACTTCCATCAATCTCGGCCCGCCAATCCACACGCGATTTCCGTTTGCGACGATTTTGCGAAATTCCGTGACTGTTACACGTGGCTCAAGCGTTCCAATGTACTTTCCGTTAGGAGAAACCTTCAGCACAGAAGTCTTGGGCAACGGCAGGGCCCCAACCAGCGATTGTGATCGCTTATCCAGCAACACCAACTGTGCGCATTGCTGATTCTCAACCACTATCCATAGCCAAGATTCCGCGTGCGCAATGGCGACCGGGACTCCCGGCAGGCTGAACACTTTCGTCTCGTTCGTATCAGGTTTAAAGCGGATGATGTGGTCAGCGATCCCGATCCAAAACCCAGATTCGTCGGCGCTAAGACAGGAAACAGTCTGCGCAGATTGTTGCTGAGACGGGGAAGGGACAGTCGGCCCGCCCGTCAGAAATTTAGGTTGTGCCCACTGTTCGGAATGCTCGTCGTAGATGGCGAATGTCGGTGTCGCCATACCGACCCAATGGTCGTAGACTGCAAGCGCCGCTGTATTTCGCTGCAAGGCCTGCCTCGCATTTTCGGACGCCACGTCGTCTGGATTTTTTGCACCCACCGGTACAAAAAAACCACGATTCCCAGTAGGTTGATAATTTTCAGGTAGCTTCGATCGATCAGGAGCCGTTTTGATCGGGGGTTGAATTACCCGCCACTTCCCGGACGCCAGATGAAATTGACCGAACACCGGTTTGTCCGCGCTTCCGCCCGAGAAAAACATCGAATCCTTACCCGATTGGGCGTTGGCGATTCGGAGCGAAATCAGACCCTCCTCAGTCTTGAAACGGCGCACGTCGACGGTATCAGGCTTCCACCTCCAAACACCGTCGCCATCAAATCCGAGCCACAACTCATCGCCTTGCCAAGCGAGCGCATGCACCGCGGTGTGCGAACCGAGCTTCGAGCTTATTAACTCGCTCTCATGCATAGCCGGATCATAGCGCCAGAGATAAAAATTGACCGCCAAATCTGACTGGCCTGCCTTGGGAGAGAGCGGAAGATTAGATTCGGCAATCCACAGTTGTCCTCGATGCCAAGCCAATGCGTCGATGTTCCGTGCCCGAACCTTCTGAAACATATCCGTCAACGGGTCGTGGACTTGTTCGTAATAGGGCAATGGCCAAGGCTCGATTTCGCGAACCCTCGCCTTCAAGGGAGGAAGTAACGAGTCGGAAGAGAATCTCGGCACATCGGGGAGAGTGTTTTTGCCGCTCGCGGTAGGTTTGGTCCACGGTAGTTCCTTTGCTGGCGTCAGCCCGATTTCTGATTTTTTTGAACTGTCGGTATCCGGAGATACGGCGGCATCGCAGGCACTGTCCAACATCGCTAAAGCACGGTCGTGGTCTCCAAACGCGCCATAAGTCATCAGTACGGTTTCCACGAGGCGTTCGCTACCAGGCCTGGCTTCCTTCAAGCGCTTTCCTATGTCGCGTTTGAGCCAAGGCCACACCGCCTCAAGAATCTCACGTGTAGCCACGGGATTGTTGCGGACTCCAGCCAAGCCAAGACCGTCACCTAGCCAAGAGCCGTTCAGATTCTCGACCCAAGTCGACATCCATATCTGCTGAGCTCCAGCAAACGCTTGATTATATGTAACGACGTACTTGCACCACAACTTCGCAACCATTTCCCCTTGGCGATATTTTTCCTCAGGCGTCATCGGGAGGCAACCGAGCCCATCGACGCCATAATAGCTCATCGTGCGCAGCGGATCCTCAAGGCGTTCGATCACCCCCACATCATACGAGCCATCGGACTTATGTCCGAACCGGCGTGTATGAGCCTGATAGTCGGCCAAACGCATCCACTCTCGGAGCGGGTGCGCCGGCCGCTGAGGATTTTCCTCGGCCCACGTCATGCTCATTCGCGTCTCCTGAAGCCCACGATTGAGCGGGTCGAAAAAGCAGGCGGTTTCAAGTAGCCGCACGCAGTATGCGTAGAGCTGCCGCCCAGCAATCGACTGCAATAACTCTCCTGGACGCGCGCCCGGAGAAGAACCTTTTGCGAACAAAAGTGCTTTTACCTCCTGCGCACGTAAAGCGAGTTTTTCAGCGATCCCCCTGCGATCATCGTCGCTATGAGCCCCGGCGCTCTTTGCAGCAGAAGCTGTCTGAAGAACCCGCGTTGCTATGACCTGTACACCGCGATCAAGATCACGGACCGGACCTTCCCAGCGTACTTCCTTTGGAACTCCTGTCCCGTTCCAAACCTGAATTGATATAATGACCGGCACATCCTCGAACTCCAGACCGTCGCGTCCCTGTTCTTGAAAGGTACCCCAGATATAGACGTCTGCCACGCGTTGCCATGCATCGGGATCGGTGTCAGTCAAACCGCTCAGGACCAGTTCTGACTCTTCGCTCGCGGCCCCCGTGCGAAGGAACCGGAGCAACCGACAGCCACTGGTGGGCGTGGATTCTTTGGTCAAAGCTGTGCCAAGCTTAGCTTCGACAAAACTCAACCGGTCACTAGGGCCAATATTTTTGAAATACAGTGGAGCAATTACTCGCAGCGAGGCCATCGCGTTAAGCGCCTTCCGTGCATCTGATAGTGCCGCGAGCGTCGCGACTTTCGCAGTTTCGATTTCCTCGCCCTTCATCGCGAGTCGCTGTTTCCCAAGCAAGGTCACTGTAACTTTGCGCTCAGCAAGTAACTCAGCGTGTTTCAAGTCGACGATCTCAATCGTCAATTCACCTTGCGTGCGGTTAGTCGGTATGACCTCACCCCGCACTAAAAGATCTGCGCGCAGCCAATGCCCCAACCGGATTGCGGATGCCGTATTCACGCGCCCGAGAACCATGAGATCGACTTCTGAGGCAATCCGGTCGAACTCTTGCCGCTCGACCCACGAGCAGTCGCTATTCATGAGCAATCGTGCCTGCACCGCCCGCGAAAAATCCACCGTTACGGAGTCGATCGACCCCGGTTTATTTGCCACGCCAAAATCCAGCACCGCCACCCGTAGGGGTGACTCAGCAGCAAGACCGACAAGCGCTAACCAAAACCACAGAACAAAACCAAGCCGCCACGGAGATAACATGACGCTTGTGTTATCGGATCGGAACTAATGCTTCTGCAATGCGTTCGGCCAAACCCTCACCTGCCTGTTGGAGTGCGTTTTTTGCTGCGACGTGCTCAGCTGTGTCCACAGCAACGGTCACCTGCCGGTCTACCAATACTGCGTGTCCACCGTCGCGTGAGACTGCTTTCACTTCCACGCGCGCTCGGCACGAGACGAGACTGCCCCGACGAATACCGGTCTCGCTAAACGCTTCACCGCTAATCCGGTAGTCCGCTTTAGCTGCGGATTCGCCCGTGAAAACTAGAAAACCTGCCTCATTCAAAATTAGCCCGATTTCCGTTTCAGCCGCGGGATCGACAACAGGCGAACCGAAATGCTGTTCGGGGATGCTGATTGTCACTGAAGGCAACGTGCGGCCAGCGAATTTCTGCTTCAGACGCGCCACTCGATCCGCCTTGCTGGGGGGTGTCGCGATGAGAGCAGACTTTTTTGCTTGGAGCAATTCAGCCAGCTTTCCTGCCAGTTGTTCCACGGGCGCAGTCAGTGACGACGAGGTTGAATAATCAATAGAAGCGCCAAAAACACGCCCTGTTTCAGTGCTTATGACTTTCACGGCTACAGTCGTCACACTTGCGACAGCAAACACGCGCCCTGTCACCAGCACGCGAGCTCCAGTTAATTGGCCGATCCGAGCCGCCGTGCTAGGGTTGACCAACCCCGAGGCACCAAGCTCCTGTTCACCAAGTAGCTTGGATAGATCCTGCCGCTCGACTACCACCACTGCGTCGAGCGTCGACAGTTTTGTCGTCAACAACAAGGCCAACTGGGTCCCACTTTCTTTCAAGCGGGCATCGGAGGCATCGAAATCTAACACAGCGACGGTCAGCCAGTCAGTTTCTCCAGCTACTAACGGTCGGCCAAAACAAAGCGCAGCCAACAGTACAATTAAGCGGATAAGCAACGTGGTTTTTTTCATGAGAAAATTCAGTGTAATTCGTCTATGGCCTCGCCAGGGCCTCTGCGGTGGCTAGCGCCCGCTCGAACAATCCCTGGGCCGCAGGATCGGTGTCTAAGTTAGCCAAGACGGTTGCGTCAACTGCCACAACGAGCGCGCCACACTCAGCCCTAGTCACTTCTATATCGTTGCCGACCGATTTCTTGAACACCACCCAGGTTACAGCCGGGGCGGTCGGCGGCATACAGGTGTCGTCCTCGGAATCTGCAAACCAGACCCGCGCAGCCGGGTCGTTGGCCAGCGCTGCCGGAGAGGATTCCGGAACGTTTACGCCTGCGCGCTGAAAAACCACCTCCAACCTCTTACAATCTGCTGCGCGAGTTGATGGAGTTTTTTCGACAAAACGTCGCAACGTATTCCGCCAAGTTAGCGGCACAACTTCGGTTACTACAGCCGGCAAAGGCAACCACTCGCCATCGTCGCTAGTCCGAACGCGTGTTCTCAAGATCACTTTCTGGCGCCGCTCGAGAGCAGGCAGATCCAACGAAAAACAGAACCGCTGTACACCCGCTTTACTCGCGCCATCCCGATGCACTTTCGGTAGAAGCCCGGTCGCTATCGGCGCTGCTATTTGCCCTGCAGCAGCGAAAAGGTCAGTGCTCAACTGTGGTTCGATCACAGCCGACGCCGTCAGCGTCAGCACAAATTCGGTGCGACGTCCGGCAAAAATGAGTAGCGACGGCGGACGACCTTCGCGGGAAACGAGTTCAATGAAGAGCGGCGTCTCAGCCGATGACTTCTCTGCTGCGGAAGAAATCGTAATTGCAAACGTTGCAATGGCGAGGCCGAGCCACGTCCCGAAAAAAGACCTCATACGAAATCTGGCGCACATCAATTCACCTAACTTCCTGAGACCGACAAGGTCGAATAAAATCTACGGTCGCTTGCATCAAATACCTGGTTCCCGTTTCTCACCCCACAAAAAGGAAAACGGTCGACAAGCGGGGTTTCGCTGCGTGAGGCGATGGACCTGATGTGGCACATAATACCAAGCTCACGATGAAGGTTTATACCGACGTTTCGCAGCTGCCACTGGTCGAAGAGGCGGCGCGCCTGCCGTCATTCAGGTTTCTTAAGAATGATTCTAATTTAAGCACACAACTGAGCACACACCCCGGGGTCGTATCGGGTCAAGTGGTGTCACCTACTGGCGCAACCAGTCATTCAGAATCTACTTTGCAAGTTACTGATACTGTCGTGTTTGGACGCGAAAAAACCGCCGGTGTCGTTTCCGGCGGTTTTTCCAAAATGGAGCGGGCGAAGAGACTCGAACTCTCGACGTCTACCTTGGCAAGGTAGTGCTCTACCAACTGAGCTACGCCCGCTTGAGCGAAGGGGGACAGAAGTAAGAGTCAGAACGCAGCCGTCAATAGCTATTTTTGAATTGGTGGACGACTGCCTCCGTTGCGCTCGGTGTAGGCAATGCGTTCTTCGCGCGTTTCCTTGTTTTCTGCCGAGGAGCGGTGGCGGTCTGAGCGACTGGGGCGGTTGCTGTAATACGAATAATTGCGCGTGTAATAACCGTAATCTTCGCCGGAGTTTTGGGGCACGCGGTTCAGCACCACGCCGAGCAGGTGTTTATTGTTGAGTCCTTCGATGATCTGCTGGGCGCGCAGGACCATGCTTTGCGGATTCCGGCGGTGCTGGATCAGCAACACGGTGTCGTCCACCACGCTGGCCAGGACTGAGGCGTCGCTCACACCAATGACGGGCGGTGCATCGAACACGATTCGGTCGTAGCGGCCGCGCAGGTCTTTTAGAAGGGCTTTCAGGCGGTCAATGTAAAGCAGGCTGAGCGTGAAGCCGTTGCACGCGCCGGCGGGGATGAAATCGAGGTTCTTGGCCACGCCGACTTGGGTAACAACTTTGAGGTCGGCCTTGCCCTGCAGGAGATCGGCGAAGCCGGGTTCTTTTTTCCAGCCCGAGAGCTGGTGTTGCGTGGGGCGGCGCAGGTCGGCGTCGATGAACAAGACGCGTTCGCCGGCGGCGGCCATGGCGCGCACGAGGCGGAGCACGGTCGTGGATTTTCCTTCGCCGGGTCCGGCGGAGAGCATCACGAGACTGCGGCCGCGTTCGTTGGTTTTGAGCGCGAGGTTGATGTTCGTGTGGAGTACGCGGAATGGTTCGGTATCGGCGGGATCTTCTTCGCCGGGTGCGGCCTGGAGTGGATCTTCGCTGAACGGGATCACGCCGAGCACGGCGCGTTGGATGCGGCTTTCGACCTCGGCGACGTTGCGGAAACTGGTGTCAAAATACTCGACGAGCACGGCGGTGCCAACGCCGAGCACGGTGCCAAAGAGCACGGCAAAAAGCAGGTTGAGGCGCCAGCTGGGTTTTGTGGGTTGGCGGGCTGGTTCGGCATGGTTGAGGATTTCAATCGTGCGCTTGGGTACCTGAAAATCGATTTCGCGCTGACGGAGCGTGACCTTGAGCGTGGAGAACAAGCGGGTCTCGTCGTCGAGTTTTTGCGCGGCTTCCTCGAAGGGGCGCATGCGGTCGCGGGCGGAGAGGATCTGGTCGACCTTGGCCTGGGCGAGTTGGCTCTTGAGCTCGGTTACGCGGGCGTCGGATTCTTTGTAGGCGATCTCGAGGCCGCTCTCGTAGCCGCGGAGTTGGGCATCGAGCTGCTCGCGGATCTTGGCGCGGCTGTCGACGGCGGCGATCAAGTCGGGATGCGCTTCGCCGAGGCGGGGGCGGAGTTTGGTAATGTTTTGATCGGAGAGCAGGTAGGCCTGGAGGAGGTTCTGGATGTTGGGGTCTTGTATCAGCTCGGAGTTGACAAGGTTAACGCGGTCTTCGGTCGGGATGCTCTTGAAGCGTTCGTAGCGGGTCTTGCGGCCGATCGCATCGACGCTCAGTGCGATGAGCGAATTTTGCATCTGGCGAAGGGTTTCGATTTCAATGTCGCTGTAGCGCGCGTTGAGATCGACGCCGGATATATTCAGGTCTTTGCGGAGTTTTTCGAGGAGGTCGCGCTGGCTGGAGACGTTGCGTTCCTGCGCTTCGAGTTGCTTGCGGAGCTCGGCGAGTCCTTCGCGCTGGGAGGACGTGGCGACGTTAATGCGGTCGATGGAGTAAACGCGCGCGATTTCGTTGGCGATGTCGGCGGCGAGTTGCGGATCTTGCGCCATGACGCCGATCTCGATCACCGAGGAGCCGCGCGGCGAATCGATGCGAAGCATCTTTTTGCGGAGGTAATCGAGCGTGATATCTGTCGGCAGCGGAACAGAAGAGCCGTACGGAGCGGAGAGTTTTTCGTTGAGACCGAGTTTCTCGATGACGGGGTTCAGGACCTTGGCCTCCTGCATAATCTTATACTGATCCTGCAAAAAGTTCGGATCGTAGTAACCGCTTTGCTGCGCCTGAAAAAGTTTAACTTCGCCCTCGGGTTTTTCCACGAGAACATTGGTTTTCGACTCGTACCATTTCGGCAGAAAAGCCGTCACGGCCAGCGTCGTGGTGAGCACGAGGCCGACGATCAAAAAAATCAGCGCCTTACGCAGACGCAGCAGAGAAAAGAATTCGGCGAGGGATGCGCCGTCTTTACCGACGTGGTGGGAGTGAACCATGAAACGACTTGAGGGAACTTCCGAGGGAGGGCGTCAGCAAGCACTTTGTGCCGGGAGAATCTGCGAATAGCTTGCAGGGAAAGGGCGTTTAGGCAACGGGCGAGTCGCGGTAATGCTGGGTTTTAGAAAACATACCGGGCGCTCAGCCCTGTGCGTTGGCGCAGCAACTTTCTGGATACATCGTCGGATTCGATTTTGTCGTAGTCAAAAGACAACGACACCGACCAAGTTTTCGCCGGTTTATATATGAGCGCGAACCCCGCCCGGGTGTTCGTTTCATTCTGGTCGGCACGCACGCCTCGACGGCCATGCAGCTGCGAGGGCTCCCAATTGAGCGAACTGGTGGCGATGAGCTTGCCCGTGATCGCGTGCTGCAGGTTAAGGAAAAAGCGGTTCACGCTCATGTCGGTGTACAGCTCGATATTGGAAACCTCCTCAATCGAATGGCCGTATCCGACGGCTAAATACGAACCTTTGCTGTAGTCAAATTTGCAGCCCAGTTCGACGTAGGGCAGCGTGGCATCGCGGTCGCCCGAACGGCGGCGTTTTTCCAAACCGAGTCGTCCACTGAGCGAGACGCGGGCATTCAAGACATGATCGGCACCGATGAGCGCGAAGTCCGAGCGCTTGTTCTTGGTCGCGCCGTCCAAGTTGTAGTTGATGACCAAATGCCGGAACTCGGCCACCGCCTGTAACTCCGGCAACAACGTATGATTCGCGGCGATACCCGCGAGGTATTCGACGCGGTCGAGACTGCGGCTAAGACCTTCATTCTGGAAATTGTAGCGGGTGTCGCGGCCCTTGAAGATGAGCCCCGTGCGCTTGGTCAACCCGGTGGAAAAACGCGCGTCGAACTGGTTGAGCCGGTACGACTGGTCAGTATTCACCACGGTGGCGAGGCCCGGCAGCAGCGACTCGGGATTCTTCGAAATCTGATAAGTGTCGCTGATATCGAGTTCGGTCTGCGGAGTAAACGTATGCGCGATGCGCGCCTTGAGCTCATGGCTATCGAGGCTCTTTTTACCCGGACGGTCCGGCATGTAATCGTAGGAAAGGCGATAGGACGCAGAGGCAAAAGTCTTTGCATCTAGCGAGGCGTTAAACACCAAACTCGGGTCGACCGTATAAACATAACTGCCGATTTCGTCGGCCGAGCGCCCGAAAATATTCGAATCGTAATATGCTCCCGCCGAAAGATAGGCCGTGAGCGCCTTGCCCTGCTCAATCTCCGGAATCGGCGCATACACGGCATGCAGGCGCGGCAGAACCATCAGACAGAAGGCAAGGAATGGCGCGCGCAAAACTCTCATGAATAGTAGACGGTGGTTTCGCGGAAGCTTCGGGACGCTTTCGGTACGCGGCAATTATTTTCCCGTGCTCGGTCCCACCCGCGGATCGAAAAGCACAAAGAGATTATCCGCAAGCTTCTGCGGTATGACGAGCGAGAAACCCGCCGGAAAACGCGTCGTAACCAGAGCCGAATACACCTGTGCCCATTCGCCTAGAAGCCCCGGATCGCTGCCGATACGGGTGAGTTCGGCAAAGTAAGGCCGGTCAAGCGTGTGCGGCGTTAGTACCAGTGCATAAACTGGCTGCTCCATGCAGATCTCATAATAATCGCGCAGCTTCGTCGGCTGCGACCACACCTGCTGCCCGCTGTACCACGCCGCGCCGGCCGGGACATCGGCCATCCAGGCCACCCCCCCCCGCCGCGCCGAATCTTCGCGCATACCGACAAACACCGTCGGATAATACGGAGGATAACAAAAATGGTTCTTCCGCCGCGGTTCCATCACATCATGCAGCAGCGGCAGCGCCTGCAAACCGAGCAACACCAGCGGAACCCAACGCGCATGCGGCGCGAGTTTTTCGCTGCTGGCCACCAGCACCGCAAAAAATCCTGCGCCAAAAATCGCAATCAACGGCACCGCATAAATCGCGGGAAAACGCTCTCCCTCGCCGGAATCGAGAAATGCCTGCGCAACTACCAAGACAACCAACATCGCCAAGAAAACCCAGCGCATCCGGTTCGCGGTGGACGAACGAAAACGATACAGCAAGCCGACCGCAAACAACGCGGTGAACAACATCCCGCCCGCCCACACCTGATCGCGCAACGCCACTTTAATTCCGGTGAGTCCCTTGTTGCCCAGCTTGTCGAGGTCGAGCGCTGGAGCCGCGGCGCTAAGCGTATTGCGGAAAATCTCCGGCTCCGCCGTGGGATCGCCCGCCTTGAGCGCGATGTCGTGACCAGCCAGCGCCAGCGGATGACCGGTCAGCCCGATATTGCGCGACATCCAGGGATAAACAACGAGTATAAAACCAATCGCCACCCCCAGAATCGCCGCCATGCGCACGCCGCCCTTGCAACGAATTCCGGCAAACAACAGCACCGGCAGCACCACCAGCCCGGCCGGATAATCGCATAAAAACATCAGCCCGCAAACCACTCCCGCCGCAAAAAACCAGGGACGCAACGGTTTGCCCGCCGTCGCAGCACCATCGCCCCGCACTAATAAATAAAATAAACTGAGCAGCAGTACCATCATGAGCGGCGTGCCATTGACCGCTACGGTCTGAGCCCAGACCGACACACCAGCAAGCAACCCAATCGAAGCGACCATCCCGACCGAAGCGTCGAATAAACGGCGGCCTAGGATAAACGTCAGCCACGCCGCCAACCAGAGCAGCACGATGTTCAGCCCGAGCAAAAGATAGTCACCGCCAAACCCTTCGGGCGGAGTCGGTGCCTTCTGGAAGATTGCATGACTATACTTCGCGGGCAGCGCCGAAATCACACCGCCAATCAACGCAGGGTAAAGCGGCGACCGGTGCAACTCGGGCCAAGGGCGAGCGAAATCGGTTTTTTCACTTCGTGCCTGCAAAACCGCCATCGTCTGCGGATAACGAATCGTTGTGGTATAACCCTCCCCCGCCGCGAGCTGCCGACCAGCCACTGCTTGCGACAACGTCACCTCCGACTGCGGGCCATGAAACTGCGTATAACCGATCCTAAGCGACAAAAGAAGGATGCCAATGAGCAACGCCGCACGACGAATCCAACGCGCGCCCGGTCCTATTTCCAGCCAGTGCACCCATTCCTGAAGCGAGCGGGACGTTTTCACCGGTCGAGCGTGTCGAGTTCAGGCCATTGCGAGAGCTTGCGATGGAGCGTGCGGCGACTGATGCCCATGAGCTTGGCCGCCAGCGTGCGGTTTCCACGCGCCTTATGCAGCGCCTCGCGCAAGAGCCGCTTTTCGTTGTCCTCGACGAGGAGCGAAGAGCCTTCAGCCGAACCAGTAACCTGAGGTCCAGAAGAAGACGCTGCGCTTACGGCCGATGAAGAACCGTTCGGCAGCGCCAGAACCTCGCCGCGGAATTTCGGTTCGAGTTCGAACTCGGTTAGCTTGCCGCCGCGATGCAACACCACAGCATTCTCCATAAAGTTGCGCAGCTCGCGGATATTGCCCGGCCACGGATAGGCCTGCAAATAGCGCATAGCGCCTGGTTCGATAGAGAGTGGCTCCACACCATTTTCTTCACTGAAGCTCTTATTGAAATGCGCGAGCAGGAGCGGAATATCGTCGGTGCGTTCGCGCAGCGGAGGCATATAGATGCGCACGACATTGAGCCGGAAATATAGATCCTCGCGGAATTTTCCGGTACGCACCATTTGTTCCAGATTTCTATTGGTTGCGGCAACCAGACGCACGTCAAGCGGCAGCGGCTTCGAGCCACCGACGCGCTCGATCGTCTTGGTTTCGAGAAAGCGCAGCAGCTTCACCTGCGTGGAGGCCGAGATTTCGCCGATTTCGTCAAGGAAGAGCGTACCGCCTTCGGCCGACTCGAAACGTCCGACGCGGCGCTCGGTCGCGCCGGTAAATGCACCGCGTTCGTGACCGAAGATTTCGCTTTCCAGCAGGCTTTCTGAAAGCGCCGCGCAATGCACCGCGACAAATGCTCCGCGCGCACGCGGGCTCGCTTGGTGAATCGCTTGGGCGATCAGTTCCTTGCCGGAGCCGGATTCACCTTCGATGAGGATCGTGGCCTTGGAGGGAGCGACTAGTTTTACCCGGCCAAGCACGTCGTGCAGTTTCTCCGAGTGGCCGACAATACCGGTAATGGCGAATTTTTCGTCGAGTCGCTCCTGCAAGTGCTTCACCTCAACTTCGAGCGTCTTCGATTTGAGCGCACGCTGAATCAGCACTTCGAGCCGCTCGATATTCACGGGCTTGGTTAGAAAATCCACCGCGCCGCGCTTCATGGCCTCGACCGCGGTCTCGATATTGCCGTAGGCGGTCATCATTAGGACAGCCGGGTGGTTCGGCAAGGCGAGCGCCTTGTCGATGACCTTGAGGCCGGATTTTCCGGGCATGCGAAGGTCGGTCAGCACCACGTCGAATTCCTGCGCGGCGAAGAGGTTGAAAGCCTCGTCGGCGCTGCTGGCCACAGTCACGTCGAAGTTGTCTTCCAACGCTTGTTGCAGCCCTTCGCGGGTATGCTTCTCGTCATCAACGATGAGTACACTCGGAACCATGCCGCCATTCACGCCATCTCGGCCGGTGCGGTCAAGCCTAGCGTCATAATGTCACAGTGAAATTACAGCCCAGCCCTCCGAAAAAGGCGCTCAAAAAAATATTCACGCAAAAAACAGAAAAAAACCCCGCATAAAAAACCAAGCCCCCCTGTTTTTCCCCTTTTCCGCCCGGCCAAAAAAGCCTGGGCGGGGCCTACTTCAGCATGCGCACGCGGCGGTTTTTCTGCGGGAATTGCAACGTGACCAACGTGCCCACGCCTTCCTTGCTCTCGATCCCGACCTGACCGCCGTGCTCACGCATGATGCGCTGCACGATCATGAGGCCGAGGCCGTGGCCGCCGGGCTTGGTGGTATGATACGGTTGAAACAGCCGCACCAGATCCTCCTGCTTGATGCCCGCGCCAGTGTCACCGAAAAGTAGATACACGTTGTCATCGTCCACCCGTGTCTTGATGCGGAGTACGCCGCCAGTCTGCATCGCCTCCATGGCGTTTTTAACGAGGTTAAAAAATACTTGTTTAATCTGGTTACGGTCGGCCTTGACGATCGGTAGATCGGCCGGCGTCTCGGCCTCCGCCGTGATACCGCGATCCTCGATTTCCTGCTGCTGAAATCGGAGGACCTCGTCGAGCACATCCACCAAATTGGTATCGGCCAAATCGGGCGGCTGGGGACGGATCGCATCGAGGAAATTTGTTATAATCCCGTCGAGCCGCCGCACCTCTTCCTGGCACACGCGAATCGAATCATCCAGTGCGTCGGTTTCCTTGGTTTTCGCGGCCTTGAGTTTTTTCAGACGTCGCCCGATCAGCTGCAGGTGAATCGTAAGCGAGTTCAGCGGATTCCCCAACTCGTGAGCCACACCAGCCGCCAGCAGTAATATCGACGAAGTACGCTCGTTTTCGATACGCTCCTCGGTCGTCTGCTTGTCGCGCGTGATATCGCTCAGGATGACGGCAAACCGCCGCGTTGCGCCCGCGCCTTCGTCTTGAAAAGGCACCATGTAGAGCCGCACCGAGCGCGGTTCCGGATAGGAAAGTTCGATCTCGCGCGCCACCACCGGCAGCGTCAGCGCCGTGTCGTCTAGCGCCGCTTCAAGCGACGGCCGCAGCCCGGGAACCAGCCGCCAGAGAATCGCGCCGCTTAATTCATCCTCGCGCAGGCCGATAATACGGTGAGCCGCATGATTGGCATACTCGATCACCCCGTTGGCGCTGATGACCAGCACGCCCTCCTGAAGCGTGTTGAAAATATTTTCAAAAAGCCCGCGTTCCCGTGCGAGCCGCTGCACGAGGTTGGTCAAATTAACTGTATCCAACGTGTCGAGACGCCCGAGCACGCGATCCAGCGAGGAGTGTTTCTTGACGGCCATGCGCACAAGAAAAACAAACCTGCTCCGACTTGCAACCCACCGCCTCAACCGTCCTGGCAAAAACCACGCGCCCGCAACAAAGCTTGTTCCCACCCAAAACCTTTCCTAGCATTTTAATTATGAAGCCAGAACGCATCGGAATCCTCACCGGCGGCGGCGACTGCCCCGGCCTCAATGCTGTCATTCGCGCCGTGGTGAAATCCGCATCCCGCCTCGGTTGGGAAACGCTCGGTTTTCACGGCGGCTTCGAAGGCCTGCTCGAGCCCGTCTCCTACCGCACTCTCGATCACCGCGAAATGGGCGCACTGCTCACCGCTGGCGGCACTGTGCTCGGCACCTCGAACCGCGGACGCTTTTCCGCCAAAACCGGGCACGGCCAAAAAGCAGAAATCCCGCGCGCTATCCTCGACGAAGCCAAACGCAACTTCGACGCCCTCGGCCTGCGCGGCCTGATCTGCGTTGGCGGCGACGGCTCCCTAACCATCGCCCAGGCACTTTACGAACACGGCATCCCGGTCGTCGGCGTACCCAAAACCATCGACAACGACCTTGAGGCCACGACCGTCACCTTCGGCTTCGATTCCGCCGTGGCCTGCGCGACCGACGCGCTCGACCGCCTGCACACGACCGCCGCCAGTCACAACCGCGTGATGGTCCTCGAAGTCATGGGCCGCTACGCCGGCTGGATCGCCTCGCACGCAGGCATCGCTGGCGGTGGGGACATCATTTTGATCCCGGAGATTCCGTTCAACTACGACTCGGTCTGCAAAAAAATCGCCGAACGCGAAGCGATGGGCCGCCTCTTCACGCTCATCGTCGTCGCCGAAGGTGCGCGCTCCCAAGGTGGCGATTTTGTCTCAAAGGAATCGGTGGCCAAGGATCACGAAATGCGCCTCGGCGGTATCGGCGCGGTCGTCGCAGAGGAAGTCGGTAAACGCACCGGCAAAGAATCGCGCGTCGTCGTACTCGGACACCTCCAACGCGGCGGTGGCCCAACCACCTTCGATCGCCTACTCTGCACCCGTTTCGGCGCGAAAGCCGTGCAACTGATACAAGAAGAGAAATTTGGCACCATGGTCGCCCTGCGCCCGCCCGACACCGTTGCGGTTCCGATCACGGAAGCCATCGGCCGCCTGCGCACCGTCCCACCCGACGGCGACATCGTCCGCACCGCCCGGGCCCTAGGCATCAGCTTCGGAGCGGATTGAAAACGAAGCAAAACAGGTAATTATCCACCACGAGCACATCTTTGCACGTCATCAGTAAAGCTCATCCGCGAAAGGGGGTTGGTCTTGCGGAGAGTCTCACGTCCCGAGGCCTTGGGCATTTTGGCCCGGGCTAACCTGCTATCCGTGGGTGGCTTTGGTGGCCGCCGGGGTACAGACCGGTGTAGCCCCTCGGCTCCGCTCGGCGGCCCTGAGCCACTCGCTTTACTTAAAATGTACCATGCCTTCACTCGGCGCGCAGGGTAACCATGGGATCGACCAGCGTGGCCCGGCGTGCGGGCAGCCAGCACGCGACCAGAGAAACGATGAAAAGCAGTGCGGAAACGCCGAGCAACGCAACGGGGTCGGCGCCGCCGAGTCGGGGCAGCAAAGAACCCAGAACACGCCCAATGCCGAACGCACCGACAAGGCCAAGGAGAAGCCCGAGCCCGGTGAGCCGGAGTCCGTGTTTCAGCACGAGTGCAAGCACCTGCGACGGCTGGGCGCCGAGGGCGAGCCGTATCCCAAATTCGCCGGTGCGCTGCGCGACGGTTTGAGAAATCACGCTGTAAAGCCCCACGGCCGCGAGCACCAGACCGAGCAAGGCGAAACCGCCCAAAATTTGTCCGACCAGCAGAAGACTGGCCTGCTCACGACCGATAAACTGACGCACGGTGCCAACATCGTCGAGCGCGAGATCGGTGTCCACTTCGGCCACCGCACGCCGCAAACTTTCGCCCAGCCCGGCCGGCGCGGGGCCACGCACCACCAGATTAGCCCAAGCCCAGGGTTCGTGTACGATGGGCTTGTAGATCTGGTACCTAGTGGACAGTTCGGTAAAATTCGCGGCCGTATCCACGTCGCGCACAACGCCGATGACTTCGCCCGTGGTAAAGTAACCGCTGTCATCGCTCCGGATGCGGCGGCCCAAGGCGCTCTGGCCCGGCCACAGGTGTCGGGCCAACGACTCGTTGATGATGAAGACGAGAGGATCGGATTCCTTTAGGTCGGGGCGGAAAGTCCGCCCTTCGATCAACGGAATGCCGAGCGTCGCAAAGTAGTCCGAGGTAATCATCACGTGGGACGCGCGCGAAGCCAAGGCCGAGGACCCGGTCGCCTGCCCGTCGATGGAGATCGGTCGTTCGCCCGTATAGTTTTCGAGCGGCAGCGAGCTGCAGAGCGCGGCGTGCTCCACCCCAGGCATCGAAGCCAGCCGCAGTTCGATTTTATGAAAAAGTTCGTAGCGTTTCGGTTCCGTGTCGAAGCGCGACTCGGACAACGGCAAACCCGCCGTGAGAACGTGCTCGGTATCCCAGCCGGTCTGGCGCTGCAAAAGCCGGGAGAACCCGCGCTGCATGATTCCGGCGCCCGCGAGCAATACCAAGGCAAGCGCCACTTGGGCGACGATGAGTGCGTTGCGAATACGATGATGCCCCCGTCCCGTGGTGGACCCGCGAGCCTGCTGTTTTAACGCCGTGTTGAGATCCACGCGGGAGGCGATCCACGCCGGCACGATCCCAAAGAGAACACCCGAGAGCAGCGAGAGAGCGACCATGAGCGCAACGATTCCACCATCAAGCGCGAGGCGGAGATCCGAGGCATCTCCAACAAGAAGGTGCCGCTCAAGAAAGCGATTAAGTCCCATGGCCACGAACAGGCCAAGCGCGCCACCAGAAAGGGAAAGCACCAGACATTCCACGAGCTGTTGCGCGATCAACCGGAAACGGGAAGCGCCGAGCGCCGCGCGAATAGCGAGGTTGCGCACGTCGGCGGTGGCGCGGGCAAGTTGCAGGTTCGCCAGATTGGCGCAGGCGATCAGCAGCACAAATCCAGCGAGCCCGAGCAGCAGCCAATACATCCGGCGGGCGGTGTCGTCCATCAGCGCCTCCTGCAAGGGCAACACTTGGTAACGCAGGCCGCTGTAGCGCTGGGGAAACTCTTTTTGTTGCGACGTCGCGAGCGGAACGAGGCCGGCCGCAATCTGCCCAGCCGCAGCATCCGGTTTCAACCGACCGATAAGTTGGAAGGCCCGATAATCACGGCCGAAAAGCTGGTCTTTAGTGAAATTGAGCGGACGCCACAGTGCCGCGCGTCCCCAGAGCAAAGGGTAATCGAAACGTGCCGGCATCACGCCGATGATGGTGACCGTTTCGCCATCAAGACGCAGCGTCTGGCCGAGCACGTCGGGGTTGCCTCCGTAGCGTTGCTGCCAGAAAGCGTAACTTAGCAACACCACCTGGTTCTTGCCTTGCTGCGTTTCCTCAACCGTAAATTGCCGCCCCAGCAGCGGGTGAATACCACACGTGGCGAACACTTCGGCCGACGCGAGGACCGCGCTGAACCGCTCGGCTGGTCGGCCCGGCTCAGCGCAGGAATAGAAAACGCGACTGAAGCTCGCAAGCGACTCGAAGGGCAGGGTCTGATCGCGGATCTCCTGCTGCTCGGCCACGGCAAACACGCGCGACTTGCCCTGCTGGGTCGTCGCGACGATCTGAACCAGCCGCTCCGCCTGCGGAAACGGGCCGGAGCGAAAAAGCACGGTGTCGACCAGGCTGAACATGGCGGTGTTCACACCGATGCCCAAAGCGAGCGTGAGCAACGCGATGATAGTATACGCGGGAGACCGCCACAGGGTGCGGACGGCGACAGGTAGAGCGGGCATGGGGTTGTTAGGATAGCCGATTTCGACTGGTTTGGTTGGGGCTAAGTTTTCCAACCTCGATTGAAGAGGACCAGTTCTTTGGGAGCGCTAATTTGAAAATCAAAAGCTCCGCAGAAGCAATCTTCGGCAAAGCCTGTCGCCGCGTAATTTCAGAATATTTTTCACGCAAAGCAGCGGAGAAACGCGTGTAGGCTTTTTCGTTTTCGATTCTATTGTGTCCGCGGATTGCGCAAACGCTCGCAGCTTGCCGAACCAGTATAAACAACTTCGCATCCCTTCTTTGCGCCTCTGCGCCTTTGCGTGAAACCATTCCGATCCGTGCTCACCCTAAGACATTCTCCGCTCCGTCACGCTTTACCAAATAATTAATCCGGCAACAAGGCAGCGCCGCATTGTACCAAGTTGCATTCAGGCGTATCCAAACGGCCCGAGGTAGGGACGACCCGCCGGGTCGTCCGACAACGTCGCCTGCGAATGACGTGGGCGCAACCGGACGGCCCGGCGGTCCGTCCCTACCCATCGAACACCGACACGTTTGAATGCAATCTGGTATTCATCACCCTCCCGCTCGTACAGAGGCCTAAAAGCAGGCGCTTTCACTTCGCCGGAATAATATGCGGCCCGGACCTCGCCGTGTTGCCAGATGCCGTGCATTGCCTTTGATTGATCTCAACTCCACGCAACCATGACACTTTGGGGAATAGACCTCGGCGGCACCAAGATCGAAGGCGCCATCATCGATCCAACTCAACCGGAAGTCGCGCTGCACCGGCTGCGCCTGCCAACTGAAGCGGCTCGCGGCTATGATGCTATTGTCACGCAGATCGAACGCGTCGTGTCTCAGCTCGAACAAGTCTCGGGCCAGTCGCGCCCGAAGATCATCGGCATCGGCACGCCCGGCGCAACCGAACCATCCACAGGTCTAATAAAGAATTCCAACACGACATGTTTGAACGGGCGCGCGCTTCGCGCCGATCTGGTCGCGCGACTGCAAACCAACGTTCATCTGGCCAACGATGCCAATTGCTGCGCGCTCGCCGAAGCGACGCTCGGCAGTGCGCGTGGGCGCGCCGTGGTGATGGGCTTGATCTTGGGCACCGGCGTGGGCGGCGGCATCGTCGTCAACGGTCACCTCGTCGAAGGCTGTCACGGCATCGCCGGCGAATGGGGCCACAATCCAGTGCGCGGCGAAACGACGCCGTGTTATTGCGGTCGGGTTGGTTGTGTTGAGACAGCTATTTCCGGTCCCGGTCTCGAACGTTTCTATCGCGAAAACGGTGGCGACGCGCTCCGCCTGCCTGAGATCGCCACCCGCGCGCGAGCCGGTGAACCGCTGGCACGTGCGACGCTCGCCCGGCTGCGGGACAAATTTGGCGAAGCCATCGCCGCCGTGATTAATATTCTCGATCCCGATGCGATCGTGATCGGCGGTGGCGTCGGAAACCTGGACTTGCTTTACGAGGAAGAAACGCGCGCGGCGATCATGCGCCATTTATTTAATCCTGAGTTGCGCACCGAACTACTTCGTCCCGCCTTGGGTGACAGCGCCGGTGTTTTTGGCGCGGCGATGTTGGGTGCGTGAACGATTTCCCGCTGAAGACTATGCATAGATGATTCGCGTAGGTCTTTAAAAACCGAACAATTTGCTATCGCTTTAGCCGATCGAATTATTGCGCTTTGACGCGCTCAAAAATTATAAGTTTTCGATCAAAGATTATAGGCATCACCGGCTTGCCTTTCTGATTATTAGCGCAGGACGTATTGTTTAGGTTTTCACCACATTCCTCCATCCTCTGCTTCAACTTTCGGTTATGACCCAGCACACGCTACGAACGGAAAGCCTGCTCAAGCTTACCTGGCCAATCTTTCTACAGCACACGACGCAAAGCTTCGTGATCCTGGTGGATTTCTGGTTTTTCGGTCATCTCTCGGACCAGATTGCAGGGACGGTTGCCCAGCTCTTGCCGATTATATGGATGGGGGCGTTTGTGGTCCCGGTTTTTGCTGGGACAGGCGTTGCCGTAGCGTCGCAATATATGGGAGCCAAACAACACGAGAAGGTTATCCCAACCTATATGATGAACCTGTTGCTGACCGGTATCATGGGGTCACTTTTTGCGGCGGCTTTGTGCTTTTTTGCAGCAGATATCGGACGGTGGATGGGAATGGATTCGTCGCTCAATGCCATTTCTACAACTTATCTCCGCGCCATGAGCGGGTACTTCGTTTTCATGGGAGTGCTTGCCGCCTACAACGCCGTGCTCTCTTCGCGCGGCATGACGCACTGGTTGATGTATAGCTCGTTTCTCGTCGCGACACTTAACCTGCTGCTAGCGTCCCTCTTTGTCTTCGGCTTTCACTGGCGCGTGGGCGGCGTTGCGCTGGCCTCAGTGATCAGCATCGCAGCGGCTATGTCGGTGTCGATCTGGTTAGTGCATGGTCCTCTGCGGGTGCGCTTTTTTCTCAAAGGTGCGTGGAAGGAGATGCGCGGTGTTTTGCCGCCGATGTTGAAAATCGGTATCTCAAATGCGCTCGAACCGTTTAGCTACACGGTGCAACAGACCATCCTCTCGGCCATGATCATCGCACTGGGCGTCGTTTCGATGGCGGCAAACGGCTACGCTGGCCGAGCGCAGATGTTTCAGATTACATTCGGTCTTTCCCTCGCTCTGGGATCGCAAATCCTGATGGGGCATTGGATGGGCGCGAAGCGTTTTGAGGACGTTAATCGACTCTACTGGAAAGTCATCAGGCGGGCGACAGTGGTTGCGACGCTCTACGCAACGGGAGCTTGGCTGATGTCTGATTGGGTCTTGGGGATCTTCACTCAGGACGAATCGATCAAGCACCTGGGTAAGTCGCTGCTGCTCGTCGCCATGTTTACGGAGCCTGCACGGGCCGTGAACATCATCACCAGTTTCACCCTAAAGACAGTTGGCGACGCGAAGTTCCCGCTCATCGTGGGCATGGTTTTTATTTGGGGCATTTTACCGCTCGTTTTCTTCATCGATCGCACTTGGGGGATGAGCCTCGTGGGATTCTGGATATGTTTTGCCGCCGACGAAATTATTCGCGCATGCATAAATCTTTGGCGGTGGCACACGGGTAAATGGCGAGGCATGGGCATCGCGCAGAGAGCCGATGGAGTCATTGCCGAACCAGTCCAGATCGACCCTCTTACGTCCGAGATGAGATAATCAAAAAGATGAAGCGGAGCCGATATAGAGGAGTTAAGGAGTGCCTGGCAAGTAATCCTAAATTCCGCAGTCGGATAGGAACTGCCAAAAAAAAAAGAAGGGGGGGGCAAACGGTTAGCGAGGGGAGGGGTTTGGGGCCGTTTTTTTCTTTGGGGGAAAAAACAAAAAAAAAAAACGGGGTTTATTTGGTTTTTTCTTTTTCGGGGGTGTTGGGGCAATTGGCGTTTCAGGATAATACAAGGTACAGACATCCTGTCATTCTGAGCGTAGCGAAGTACCGAGGCCGAAGGCCGACAGCCAGCTACAATCTTGAGACTGGTTCTGTCGGCGTTTGAATTACCCCTAGTTCTTGGTTTTGCGTGCAGCGCCGATCACCGCGTCGTAGGCGGGTTTGCGCTCGTATTTGTCATCGAACAGCAACGGACTCGAGCGGCGACGCCAGGACTCTGAATCGCGCACGCCCCAGAAGGTCACACGGGTGATCGACTGGCGGTGTTTCATGAACACGTCGAAGATCTCGCCGTAACGCTGCGCGAGGGCGCGTTGCAATTCCGGTGTGAGCGGCGGCGGAGGCGGGCCGACCGGGGCACCTAGTGGCATGACCATGAGTTCGGTGAAGGACGGCCTTTGAGACTCGTTGAGAAGTTTCGCGATTGCGTCGGTCGCCGTCTCGCGAATTTCGCGGATCAGATGGTACTCGCCTGCCTTGATGGCGGTGCCGATGTCTTGGGCCGCCTTCTCGAAGAACGGCTCGATCTGCGCGACTTGTGCATCGGTCATCCCCACCTTGGATTTCAAAATTTCCGTCGTCGGGAAAAAGCGCGGGAGAGGATGAGGTTGCGTACCGCCGGTGTTGGCGTCGATGGCGCCCGTGACGAGGGAATCGGAAATCGCCTCCACGTCGAGCTCGGTGATCACAACTTTCAATCCGAGATCGGCAAACATCTGGATAGTCTCGTCGATTTTTGCCGCGGTCGGTGTGGTTAGGTTATAATGCCCCTGAAGCCCGATGCCATCGATGGGCGCACCTTGTTCGCGGAGATATTTCACGAGCTCGATCGCTCGGGCGCGCTTGGCGTCGTCGGCGTCGAGGTTGTAGTCATTATAATAGAGTTCAGCATCCGGATCGGCCTCGCGTGCCCATTTGAAAGCGAGCGCTATATACTCTTTGCCGATCAGGCGGAAGAAAATGGACTTTCGATATTCGCCATCGCCGTCGTTGATCGCCTCATTGACGACGTCCCAGCCGAGGACCTTGCCCTTGAAGTGGGCGGCGACGGTCTGGACGTGGTTCTTCAGGCGGGCGAGAAGAACTTCTTTGGTCAGCGTTTCCTGGCCCGGGTCGGGTTTTGAAACCCACGAGGGCAACTGGGCGTGCCAGCAAAGGTTATGGCCGATGGCGACGAGTTCGTGTTTGCGGCAGAAATCGATGAACTTGTCGGCCTGCTCAAAGCGAAAGGTGTTGGGCTTCGGCTCAAGCCCTTCCCATTTCATGTCGTTCTCAGCGGTCGCGCTGTTGAATTCGCGCGCGATAAACGCGGTGGATTGTGCGTCAGTGTCTGCGAACTGACGCGCATTGAGCGCGGCGCCGATGAGGAAATCGTCCTTGAAGGTTTCTTTAAGCGAGACCGAGCCCGGAGCCTTCGGCGCATAGGGCGCGACTGCGACGGCAGGCGTTTCGGCATTGGCGCAAGTGAACGCGAGCGCGGTGGAGAGAATCAGAGAGATGAAGCGGAGCTGGGAGGTAAGGGAAATCATAGCGGCAACTTGTGATGCGAAAGGTAGGATGTACACGTGCGTATGCAAACGTCGCTCGCAATCGAACATTAGCCTAAACGCATAAATCCGGAGCAGCCTCCCTCTCGAATACGCAGGCCACGCAGATCGGAGCCAGCGCCTATTCCAGGGGATCAGTTGGGTTCACGAGACAGTTATCCGGAAAGGCCGGCTGGCGTCGCAGCCAGGCCACGAGGCAGAGGCTGTTCGTGAGCGCTTCGTGCAATGCCGAACCAAAGTCGTAGGCGCGATCATCATATTCGGCCGTCTCGATCGCTTCGTCCAAACCCATGCGAACCGCGAAGAGCCGGGCCCGTAGTGCCGGGATGAATACCTTCGTAATATTGACGCGAGGATCCGACTGGTGCGCTGCACAAACGGCGGCATCGCTGCTGTGATGACAGCGACAGGCCTCAGGCCGCCCAGCGTAGATTGAACAGGAACCGCCAACATCAAGCAGCGCGCACGGTTGCCGACTAGTGTCGCGTTCGCCGACCGCGAGGAGTGAGACGCGACGGCGATGGGTGCTGAGACGTTCAAGCAACTGCTCGAGTGCGGTCGGAGAAAAATGCCTCTGAATATGATCCGCCGCGAAAAAAACCTCATGCGCCTGCACATCCACCGGCACACTACAACAGGCGGCGCAACCGTCACGGCAAGCCACGAGAGCCTTCACGCCCGCAGGGGATTCCGCGTAGGTTTTTTCCAACTCCGCCATGCCCCAATCGAGGACGGCCATCATCTGAGCAGGCGCACGCACCGTGAGCAACCGCTGACTCATCTCCTGCACGGTACGGTCAAACATTTGGAAACGCCGGGCAGTGGAAAGAGGAACGGGCACGATTGAACCCATCACAGGATCTGATCGCAGCCGCGAGAACAATGGCGGCGGCAGAACGGACGCGGCGAGGCCGAACGGCAAAGTTGACAACCCCGACACCTCTATCTCTGGTCGACTGGTTCCCGTTCATGACTGGGCGGGGAAAACAACCAAGAGCTCGGCGGTACTGCTCACCGTGGTCGCTCGCTGCTTCTCCTAACCAACGCATTCGGTATGTTTAAAGTATGTCTCTTCTCACCCGTAAAAGGGAAAGTCGTCCTTAAAGGTCAGCCCGTCGTCGGTGCCGTCATCGAACGCAGCTACGACTGGTCCTGGAAAAACCAGAAAGGCCGCGACGAAACCAAGACTGATCAGAATGGCGAGTTCTCATTCCCCGCCATCTATGGAATGATGATCCTTGGTTCGGTTCTGCCGCATGAGCCCGTGATCGAGCAGACGATCAATATACAATACCAAGGGAAAACTCACGAGGCGTGGTATACGCACAAGCACGATTACTCTGAAAACGGAGATTTGGTTTATTCAGAGAACGGGAAACTGACCTATCGAAAGGTCGATATTATCTGCAACATAGAGGACACACCACAAAAGCATAAAGAGGGCATTTTGGGTTATTTCGGCATCGGCCAGCTACGCTCGTTGTAAGCCACACCATATCAATGAAACCACTTTCCCCCGATGTAACGGCAGAGATTGCCATACGCGTTTACGTTCTCCAGACGATGTCAGTTTCAGAAGCGCAGCGTAAACGATCACTTGGTTGCGAGGGCCAATTCAAGGTCGTTGATGACTCTCGTTTCACCGGTAAATCCGGCGGCTATGTATTCCGCCAATTGAGTGGTTTCGGTTATATGGCCGAGGGCGAAGGCACTCGGCAGGGCGAGATCTTGGTGGCGACACGCGGAACAAATTCCTTCCATGACAAATGGACTGATGCCCACACAGGACTGCGGCGCGGCCCGAGCGGACTGCCTGTCCACATCGGCTTTCAACGGGTCTGGGAGTCTTACGCGGAGGAGCTAAAGGCTTTTCTGCGTGGCAAGAATCCGACCCATATTCACTGCGTCGGACACAGCCTCGGCGGCGGGCTCGCCATGCTCAATGCCGACTTTTTTGCAGCAAACAAACTGCCGGTCTCTCTCTACACTTTCGGCTGTCCCCGAGTGGGACTTTCATCGTTCAGTCAGGGCCTGACGCGAGGCGTGGGCGCAGACAACATCTATCGCGTCAGCCACGACACGGACCCCGTGACGATGGTGCCTTCATTCCCATTCATCCATGCACCGTATGGAGGAAAGCACTACACCCTCGCGCGCGGTGGGATGATCGGGATGGGCGCGCACTCCATGCTCAACTATGTCAATAGCGTCACTGGCAAATCCTGGTCGTCACTGGCCAACGCCCAAGTCTCGATCGACTGGACCGACGCCGTCGCGCGAATCTGGTTGGACGCCGTGAAAGCGGGCAATGGCGGCATCATGATGTACTCGGGGGCGAGTCTGGAAGTGATCGCTCAAGCCCTACGCTGGATCATCAGAAAGGCGATTAGCCTAGGCATCGTGTTTCCCGCCTCCAATACGCTGGGCGGCGGGCTAACGGCGGTGGATCTGCTGGCCACGGTAGTGACCCAGAGCGCCAGGCTGTCGAAGGAACTTGCCGACGATGTGAAAACCATCATGGCCGCGATTCTACGATTCCTCGGTCGCACCGCTGCCACGACCGCTGAACTCACGCACCAATTCATCCACTGGGTTTTCGATCTACTCTACGGCAGCATCAGTTCGATGGCGAACCGCGCCACCATGGGCGACGGCGAACAACATTAGAGCCTCAATGGATACGTTCGGTAAACAACCGACCCACCCACCCCAAAACGCTGCAGCCGCGAGAACAATGGCGCCGTCGGAACCCAACCGCCATATATATACAGTCCTAAAACACGTGACCTTCGGAGACAAACATTCGATCCCGCTCGGACACGAAATACCATTTGGAGTGATCCTCTTTCTGCCAGCGGACGCCTTCTGGTGTCTCATGCCACGGCTCGGCATCGCGCTTCTCCTCCCACACAATCGCATAGACATCACGCCGCGATTCTGGCGGCCATATCTGACTCCATTCCGCCCGAAAAAGCTGAACCGTCACGCGGACATGGACGGCACCGCCATCGATCTCAGTTGCCTCGATCAACAAAGCATCGTGCGCCTCCCTCCAACTGTCGATTTTAGCCTTTATCGGTCGGTAGCTGTTAAGACGCTCGAACCCATCGGCGGTGATGCGCGTGATTCCCAGCCGAGAATCCCACCTATGCATCCGCATGATTCCCCCTTTGTAGTCGGGCGAGGCAGGATCGCCCAAACCGTTTTTCTCTGCCTCATGCCAGGGAGTCTCCTCAAGGAGTCGGCGTTGCAGCGTAGAAGGCGCGGAGGGAGAATCGGCTTGGTCTGACATGGCAAAGAAGAGCGGGCAAAAACGGTGCAGTTGCGAAACATATCAAAACCAACGACATGGACTAATGTTCATATCCATAGGCCTAAAACTGGTGGCCTTCCGGTATGAATTTCAGATCCCGCTCGGACACGAAGTACCATTTGGAGTGATCGTTTTTCTGCCAGCGGATGCCTTCTGGTGTCTCATGCCACGGCTCTGCATCGCGCTTTTCCTCCCACACAATTGCATAGACATCACGCCGCGATTCTGGCGGCCATATCTCATTCCCTTCCGCACGAAAAAGCTGGACCGTGACACGCACGTGAACAGCACCGCCGTCGATCTCAGTGGCCTCGATCAGCACTGCATCGCGCGTCGCCTTCCAACTGTTGATTTTGGCTTTTATCGGTCGGTCACTATTAACGCGCTCGAATCCCTCGGCCGTGATGCTCGTGATGCCAAGCCGAATGTGCAACGGATGCATCCGCATGAGCCCGCCTTTGTAATCCGGCGAGGTTGGATCGCCGAAACCATTTTGTTGTGCTTCGTGCCAAGGCGTCTCCTCAAGGAGTCGGCGTTGAAGCTTGGAAGGCGCAGCAGAAGAATCGGTTTGGGCAGACATAGCCAAGAAAAACAGGGCAAGACAGGTATGGAATCGAAACATAGCAAAACCAACCGCATGGACTAATATTATTCTACTGATCGCAAGCACCAATTCAGGACAGGGGTTTGGCAAATAACCGAACAGTGCCAATACAAAGTTGCGAACGCTTCAGCGCCTACGGCTTGGCCGCTATACCTTTACCAGTAGCCACCCACCAGAGGCCGCCATAGAGATGATCCAAATACACTTTATCGGCGTAACACTCAGTGAGGTGGCCGAGCGCTGTCGCGAATACACGCGCGCCTTCGAAATGATGATACCAGGCAACCGGGTGATCCGCCCCCATGCCTTCGCTATGCTGGCCGGGCCAAATCCGCGTGGGATCGTAAGTCGCCTCATCAACTTTCAAAACAACGTGCAGATCCTTGCTGAGCGGCGCGTCGTATTCGTACCACTCGTCACTCCAAACCCAGCGGTCCGGCAGCGAAAAAGTGGCGGGGAAACACGGGTCTGCCTTATAAATCACCCCGGTTTGGATATAGGGATGTTTTCGGAAAAAACGCCCAACCAAACGATCGTACCAATCCCACTTTTGCGTCGTCGCGGTTGCGGCGTGAACCAGCATGACGCCGCCGCCTTGTTGTACAAAATCGCGGAATTTCTGACGCTGCGTGTCACTCAGGACTTCGCCGGTAGTATTCAGAAAGACAATCGCCGCGTAATTCTTCAGTTCACCATCGAACACATGGGGATCGTTGGTCCATTTCAGCTGGAACTGATGTTGCCGGGCCATTTCCTCAAATGACTTTCGGGCGATGGGAATATATTCGTAGTGGTATTTATCCGGGATCGATAGAACGAGGACTTCGAATTGGTTTTGGGCGAAGCAGCAGGTGGCCATAAAGAGCAATCCTGCGAGGGCGAGAATGGGGTTCTTCATCGAACCTATAGCGAAAAGCAGAACGATGGTTTAGGCAACCGCATCGTTCCTTTATTGAGGCTAACACAAGCACGCGGCCCCCTCGGTCTTTCTGGTTCGGCAGTGCTGGCTTGGTTGACTTCGCCTAATCTCGCGACTTGTTACAACGGATACAACGCCGCGTGTCCACCCCACCCCCGATACAAAAGTGTCGCCGCGCAGCATTCTCGTTTGCCCTATGAAAACCCTCAAACTTCTCAGTCTTGCAACGGTTCTTCTGGCCAGCTTCGCCCTCACCACCAGGGCGGCCGACTACACGCCCCCCGATGCACGCGTGCTCAAAATCGGCGACGCCGCGCCCAACTTCTCCCTGCCCGGTACCGACGGGAAAACGTACACTCTGGATAGCTTCAAGACCGACGTCTTGATGGTGATTTTTATTTCCAACCACTGCCCGGATTCGCACGCGGTCGAGGCCCGCTTAATGAAGTTCATCAAGGAAATGGAAGGCCAACCGTTCTCAGTTGTAGCCATAAACCCGAACAATCCCGAAGGACTAACCATCGACGAGCTCGGCTTCAGCAAATATGGCGACAGCTTTGAAGAGATGAAGCTCTACGCCAAGGAACAAGGATTCCCCTTTCCGTATTTGAATGATGGAGACACGCAGGCCACCGCCAAAGCGTACGGCGCGATGGCCACGCCCCACATCTTCATCTTCGATCGCGAACGGAAGCTACGCTACCAGGGCCAGTTCGACGACTCACGTTTCCCCGATGCCTCCACGGTAAAAACCACCGAAGGTCCAAACGCGGTCAAAGCCCTGCTCGCCCACACCGCCGTACCAGTTGAAATCACCAACCCGCACGGCTGCTCCGTCAAGTGGATGGAGAAAAAAGGCCAGGTGAAGGAATTCAACGCCACGTGGGAAAACACACCCGTGACGCTTGAGAAGATCGACCTCGCCGGCGTGACGAAACTCGCCCGCAACGACACGAAGAAGTATCGCATCGTGAATGTCTGGGCTACCTGGTGCGCGCCCTGCGTACAGGAATTCCCCGGCCTCGTGTCGGTCGGCTGGCGTCTTTCTATGCGCCCGGCGGAGCTGGTAACAATCAGTCTCGATGATCCAAAACTGCTCGATCGCGCACAGAAGTTTCTGCAAAAAAACCACGCGGGCGTGCCCAGTCGTCTGGCAAAGTCGCTAGAAGAAGAAGGTCGCAAAACCAACAACTACCTCTTCACCGATCCAAGCTCTGACGCGCTAATCAAAGCACTCGACCCGGAATGGCAGGGACCGCTCCCGCACACCGTCGTCATCGCGCCGGGCGGCAAGATCGTATATCGCAAAACCGGCATTCTCGATCCGCACGAGCTCTACAGCAAAATGCTCGAGTTGCTCACGCCCTACTATTGAGCGCTGGCCGTTCAGGGAGCGTGTGCATGATCCGCTCCCTGCGAAGCCATAACGATCCAGCTAAAGCATAACCTCCCGCGTGGAGCGTTATGCAAACGGTGGAGCCCGATGTCCCAATCGGGCTTGATTGGATTTGCCTCCCGAACCAGCCCGTTAGGGACAACGGGCTCCACATTCAACTGCATCGTTACTACTCTAAGCCGTAACTATTCAGTTGGTAGCCACAGATGAACACCGATGAGCACAGATTGGGGCAAAAACAACGTCAGGATTTTAGCGATCTGATCGCTCACGGACTGGTTAAACAGGAAACTTCTCGCACTGCGTTAAAACAAACCTCCGGGGCATCTGTGTTTATCAGTGTGCATCAGTGGCTCCATTGCATGGATACGGATAAGTGTCCGCTTCTGCGTAGTGGATTAACCGAACCATCCGCAAGGCCGAGCGCCGTTCTCCGTGACCTTCACGGCGTCCAGCCGTAGGCACGAACCACATGGTCGTTCATCAAGGGGATGAGCAGCAGGTGAACATCTTCGCGATAGAGAAAATCTGCAGTGCCCTCTGAGAGCTTGAAAATAAGCGCTGGTTTTCCATCGGATGAAACGTGAAAGACTTCGCCCGAAATCCAATCGGAGACGAGGTATCCACCTTTGCCATCGGGTTCGAGTCCGTCGATGTGACAGATCGGCTGGTTACCCAGGCGACCGATCGACTTGGTGCGGTAATCAACTGTGGAAAGATGGCCCAACTGTTCCGATCCATCTGCACGGCGTACCGACCAACCTCCCAGAAGTAAACGGTCCTTCTCGGCACGAAGACCGTTGATCCAGCCGGTAACGGAGAAATCGAGCTTCATCCAGGGTTCAAATTTCTCGTCATGAAGGCGGAAGACGGTACCCAGTTTTCCACTACACACATAGACGTTTCCCTCGGCGTCAGCGGTGCAATCGTTGAAGTCGCCATCGCTCTCGGCTGGCTTGTGCTGCGCGATGATCCTGCCGGTGGCGACGTCGATTTCGGTGAGATAAACATCGTCGCCGACGAAAAGATGCCCCTTCGACAGAGCCAGACCCTTCGGATTTTCGAGGCCTTGAACCCAGCGCAGTTCGAGCATTTTCCCGTTGGCACTCAGACGGGAAATAAAGCCGTCGCCCGGTGTTTGTCCGGAGCGGAAGGTACCCATGTTGGAAACATAATACTCCTGGCGCGTGGCATCATAGACGATGGACTCGGGAGCGAGAAACCCTTGCGCCTCCCATTGCAGCTCAGGAATCGAGGCAGCCGCCGAAAGGGCAACGAGAAAGAGAATCGGTAAAAAACGCGGGGGTAGAACATGGCTTCATTATTTGTACCACAAAGACCGGTTCCGCAAGCAACCGGTAGCGGCGAACAACCTCTATTGTTAGCATATTATACTTTCGAAAAGTCTCGGCTTTAAAAACACGCATTCCTGTAGTAGCTATGCCCCTACACAGATAAGTCGGCCTTATTCCGGGATTGTCAGTTTAAGTCAGTGCCCTCCGTAACGATACTAAAGAGCTCCCTCTTCAGCCTGATGCGCACAAAAACTTTTTTTTGGCGGGGTTTGTTCTCTGCCTGCGTGGTGCTTTCATTGTTTGCACTCCCGGCTGCTGCTTTGGATCCGGCGCGAACATTATCTCAGTATAATTGCCGGACTTGGAGGCGAGATAACGGCCTGCCCACCAATTCCGTAAACGCAATCGCGGTCGGCAAGGACGGGCGCGTTTGGTTCGGCACTTCTCAGGGTCTGATTCACTTTGATGGCGTCGAATTTCATGAAGCGGCCGATACCGGCAAAATTTCCCTCGAGGGCAAACTCGTCACCGCGCTGACTCCGCGTTCGGCGGGCGGTTTTTGGTATGGCTTGGAAAGCAGTGGCTATGGAATTTTTGACGGAAAAAACTCAAGATCGCTGCCGCTCCCCAAGTGGGCTCGTACGGAGTTGGCGGTGCGTTCATTGACCGAAACACGCGACGGCCATGTCATCATGGCCACCACCTCCAGCGCCGGAATTGCTCAGGGCGACGGCCCCCTCGCTCCCCTTTTCTCTGAGAACTGGTTCGACATTTTTTCATCGTGCGAAGCTCCGGACGGAAAGATCTGGCTCGGGACTGCGGAGCTCGGGTTGTTTTCAATCGAGAATGGCAAACCCGTCCCGTTTCCCGACCCCGCGCTTAAGGGCGTGATCATTCACACTATTGCGGCGGATCGCGACGGAAATATCTGGCTGGCCACGCCGCAGGGACTTCGCGGTTACGACGCCCAACAACGGCCGATCGCAGTTCCTCCCACGCCTACCCTGCGAACACTCTTTCTGGACAGCCACGGAACTCTTTGGTTAGGCACGCTCGGCAGCGGTGTAATGCGATATCAAAATGGTACCCTCACCGCCCTCATGCGCCCGCAGGGTCTCGCCAGTAATGACGTGCTGGCCTTCGCTGAATCGTCTGACGGTAGCATCTGGATCGGCACCTCGGACGGCCTAACCCAACTCTCAGATCTAAAATTCCCCATCGTCTCCAGCGCCGAAGGTATGGTCACCGATGGCGCCATTTGCGTGACCGCCTCACCCCAGGGCGGGCTCTGGATTGGAACCACGAACGGAGTTTCCTTTTTGAAAGACGGCGAGTTTTCCAACTACGGCACGAACGGAGCGCATGGAGTAACTTCCGGCTGGGTGAAACGAATCTTCATCGCGCGCGACGGTGACGTTTACCTTTTCGGAGCACATAAAAACATCGACCGATTCTCTGGCGGCAAAGTGATCGAAAGCTGGAAGACCGAGGTCTGGCCGCGAGCCATGGCCGAAGATTCGAAGAGCCTGCTTGTCGGTGTCGCCCGCAAGTTGATGCGACTGGAAAACGGCAATCTGGTGGCGTGCCGACTCGCCGACGGAGGAGAAGTCGAGCCAGGCTGGATTAACGACCTGCTCGTCACGGAAGACGATACGGTCTGGTTAGCGACGGAAGACGGTGTCTTTCGGCTCAAGGACGGCGTCATGACGGATTTGTGCAAGGCTAACAACCTCCCCGGCATTCGCTACTACTTCCTAGTGCGAGACAGCGAAGGAAATATCTGGGCCGCACAAAACCACGGTATCGTGCGCTGCAAAGGCGGGAAAATGCGGATAATCAACCGCGACCAGGGCCTGCGCGAAAATAGCGTCTACGCAATCGTCGCGGATAAACTTGGTAATTTCTGGATGGATTCGAACCGTGGCATTTTTCGCGTGAGCCAGGCAGACCTAAATGCCGTTGCGGACGGGAAAAGCCCACGCGTCACCTGCACGGCCTACGAAGGCTCGGATGCAGTCAAATCGAGCGACAAGGTTGCACTGGAATACTCCGGCACACGCACCATTGACGGGAAGATTTGGTTCCCGACGGCCAAGGGCGTGGTGATGATTGATCCGCTGCACATCCCGGCGGATATGAGACCTCCTACGGTATCAATTTCTCAAATACGCGTGAACGGAAAACCGTACCATGGCGATGAGCACGGCTCGATCGATGCAGGGCCAGGCAACTTGGAATTCGACTACGCGGCGCTGGAATACATCGCCCCGCAAAAAGTACAGTATCGATATCGGCTCAAGGGCTTCGAAACCGAGTGGATTCATGCCGGTACACGGCGCTCCGTATTCTACACCAACCTAACGCCCGGCTGGTATCGCTTCGAGGTTCAGGCAAGCAATATCGAGGGCGTCTGGAACAGCGTCGTCGCCAGTATCGACCTCGAATTGCCCCAACGCTTCTACGAGACGCTCACCTTCCGAGTCATTGCCGCAAGTCTGCTGCTCGGGCTCGGCGTTTATCTGTACTCGATGCGGAAAATCCACCGCCGACAGTCTGAACTCAAAAAAGCGAATACCTTGATGGAGGAAAAAGTTCGCGAGCGCACCGCAGAGTTGCTGGCCGAAATCGAGGAGCGCAAGCGAGCGCAGGAGGAAACGGAACGCCTGCACGACGAACTTCGGACTGCGGCCACCATAGCCCAGTCCGCAACCAAGGCAAAGAGCCATTTTCTTGCCAACATGTCGCACGAGATCCGCACCCCGATGAACGCAGTCATCGGCATGAGCAATCTCCTGCTCGAAACTCCGCTCGGCACGGAACAACGCGAACTCGCGGAAACAGCGCGCAACAGCGCGGAGGCGCTGCTGACCGTGCTGAACGACATCCTCGATTTCTCGAAAATGGAGGCTGGCAAACTCACCTTTGAAAACCTGGAGTTCGATCTCCGCGATGCCGTCGAAGAGTCTCTCGAATTACTGACGGTGCATGCGGCCGAGAAAAAACTGCTTCTCGCGCTTTTCATCGCGCACGATCTTCCGTCCCGGGTACGCGGAGACCCATCCCGCCTGCGCCAGGTTATCCTCAACCTGGTCAGCAATGCGGTGAAATTCACTCAGTCGGGCGAGATCGTCGTCAGCTTAAAACACGATTCAGCCGGAACCGAACCATCAAACATACGTTTCGAGATTCGCGACTCCGGCATCGGCATCGACGCGAAAACGCGGGAAAACCTGTTCCAGCCATTCACCCAGGCGGATAGTTCGACCACGCGCCGTTTCGGCGGCACCGGGCTCGGCCTCGCCATCAGCCAGCAAATCGTCGCTCTGATGGGCGGCACAATCGGCGTGGAAAGCTCACCCGGCAAGGGCTCCACTTTCTGGTTCTCAGTTCCACTGGCCGAAATAACCGCCGCCGCCAAAACCTCCGAAATCGAGGCCAGCCCCGTTCGCCTCGACCAGCTGCGTGTGCTACTCCTCCATCAGAGTGCAACCATAGAGCAGATTGTGCAGCACCACGCAAAAGCCTGGGGTATCAGCGTCGTCTCAGCCACGGATCGCGATACGGCCAGCAAGCACATCGCGGAAGCAGCGGCGAAAAAAACACCGTTTAACGTACTCATGGTGGAAAAGCTTGGCTTCAACGAAACAACCGGAAGTACTAACGAATTTATCGCTTGGGCCAAAAGCGAGAAACTGCATTTAATGCTTCTCACCGCAGTCCACTTGACGAGCAATTCCGCTGCGTCAACCGAAAGCCGCGGAGTTACTTCCATACCGATGCCCATGCGCAGACTGCGACTGCTGCGTGCGCTTCAAACGGCAAATGGGGCAGGATCGAACCCATCTGAAACCGCCAAAGCAACCGACCCTACTCCCGCCACATCCACCGAGGCCGGCACGTACAATCACCGGGATCTGCGGATTCTGGTCGCCGAAGATAACCTCGTGAACCAACGCGTCGTTCAGCTTCAGCTAGCAAAAGCCGGCTGCACCGCGAAGATCGTGTCGACGGGTCTCGAGGCCCTCCAAGCCGTCGAAGAAGCAAAATACAACTTGATCATCATGGATTGTCAGATGCCTGAGCTCGACGGCTACGAAGCCACGCGACGCCTGCGCCAACAACCCCACACGCGAGACATGTACGTGATTGCGATGACCGCAAATTCACTGGAAGGCGACCGGGAGCGCTGCCTGGCCGCAGGCATGAACGACTACCTTTCGAAGCCAACGCGTGAACGGGATCTACTGGCCGCGCTGAAAAAAGCGGCGGAGGCAATCCGTTCGGCCGAGTCAACCGAACCCCGCGTGTAGATTGGTTAAAGTAAAACCGTAGAGAACGCATTTGGTAGGGCGAGGCGTCCCTGCTGAGCCGTTTCGACAAGCTCAAGGCGAACCAGTCGAAGGGCCGATCGAGCCCGGCTTAACTCACGCCGATGCCCGCTTGGCCTTAACAGGCAAAGGCACCCAGAGCCGCAGTAAATACTCCGCCAGATTCAGCAAACTCATGCGGGCCGAGCCCTCAGTCTCCGCAAGCTGTTTAAATTTGGGCACCACCCCTGCGCGCTCCCTTAAATAGCGCCTGAGTTCGCCCTCAATCAAACGAGCTGCTTCGGACCGAACCGCAGATTGTGCCACAAACCCGCGAACTTTATACTCCCAGAACTGTCTCTCCTCGCGATTCGCTTCTATGTATTCAAAAAGTTGCTGCTCACTTCGATTAAGGCTCACATCACCAAGGTGCGTCCAGCGCTCATAATAACAACTGCAAACACCCTCACCAATCATGGCATTGCAATCTTCGCCAAATCCGCTACTCAGTTCCCAACCCCAAAAATCGCTTATGTGGCTCAAGCTCAAAGACCAACTCCCCACCATCGCGGTCACCGTAATCATCCTGCTCATCGCCGGATCCCTCTTCTTCGTCAAGGTGTCGCGTGAAAACGCCCGGCAACAAGCGGCCATGGAAGCCTTGCGCGAACAGAACAACGATCTGCGCTCTTCCGCAGAAGAAAACCGCCGCCAAACCGAAGCATTGAACGCACTGCTCAAAGACGCCATCGCCAAAAAAGCTGCTGATGCGCTCATGACCGATGAGGAATATGCCAAGGTAAACGCCGAAAAAATCGACCGTCTTGCCGAAGCCATCGCTTTCAAGATCCAGCCGTTCAATCCGCTCCCGAAAACTCCCGAGGAAGCCGAACGCCTGCAAAACGAACAAGTCGACAAAGTCTCTACCCGCATGGCTGACAAGATTCAGCCCATCCTCGCCGAGATGGCCAATGACCAGAACCTGACACGCGAATCTATCACTGCCTACAGCCAGCGCATCTCCGATCAAGTCGGCGTTGTCCTCACTGCCGAACTGGCCAAGAACCAACAGCTCAACAACAATCTCATCGCCTCACAAGCCGTCGCGCATGACGCCATGCAGCTCACACACCAAGTGACCGCTCTCTACCTGAGCTCCATGAAAGATCAGGGCCTGATCACCCGCCTCCTTTCTCTCCCAGCTAACATCGTCAAAGATGCCACCAGCCTGAGCATCGTAAACAGCAGCGAGCGCCGTAAGATCGAGGCCCGACTCGTCGGAGAGATGAACGTCATCGAGAACCGCATGCAGGAAATTCAGGATAAAATGCCGAAAAAGTAAGGATCTTTTTCCTCTGCACAGATACTATAGCCACGCCAAGCGCGTGGCTTTTTTATTACCATCAAGCACCGCCAATCTACCCCAAACAAACAGGGACAAGATCAGCCTGCCTGCTGAATCGCCGGACGTTGCAATTTGCATGTTCGGGCATTTTCGAGCCGTTCAAATTGCACGAGAGCCCAGCTTCGGCCCACCGATGTTAATATTTATAAACATCAAGATAAGCTACTTACGTAGCTTATAATATCTTGGCACAAGATGAGGTAGTGACTGCGGAGTTCAAATCACTTCGAAGCCCTGCCTTATGTCTCAAGCCACCACTCGCCCACCCTCTTCGAATCAAACTCGCCACGGCTTGCCCATTCCCTCCAAGGAAAACATGCCGGACTCGGCTCAGGAAGCCGCTTACGACGCTGGCCTGATCGCACGCTTCAACAGCGGAGACGAAAGCGCCTTTGTGGAAATCATGGATCGTTATCGCGGAAAGATTTTTGGACTCGCCAATAATCTCATGCGCAACGCCGCCGACGCGGAGGAAATCGCCCAAGATACATTTATCCGCGCCCACCGCGGCCTCGCCAACTTCCGCGGAGACTCCTCGCTCGCCACTTGGCTGTACCGCATCGCACTCAACCTTTCGCGCAACCGCTATTGGTATTTTTTCCGCCGCTGTCGCCACAGTTCGATTTCGCTGGAGCGCCCACTTAACGAAGAAACTGATGGCACCTTCTCCGATCTGATTGCAGCCGACACTCACAGCCCGGTTCAGGCAACCGTCACCCAGGAATTCACGGAACTCATCTCGGCCTGTATGGAAAAACTGGATGCACGTCATCGTGAGATCCTAACCATGCGCAACATCCTCAACCTCCCCTACGAAGACATCTCTCGCTCACTGGGCATCAATGTCGGCACGGTAAAAAGCCGCATCGCTCGCGCTCGCGAAAACCTCCGCAAGCTGCTGGCCGAGCTCGCCCCTGAATTCGGCGCAGAATCCATAGCCGATGATTTTTTCGTGGCTTCACGAGTAGCCCATGGCTGTCAGACGATCGCCTACGCCTAAATTTAGGTAAACCTCCTAAAATCGCCAATCCAAGCCGGGCCACTCGCCCGGCTTTTTATTTGGCGCGGCCGCCAGGTTAGGACAACGCGTGCATGACGTAAACCATCACCATGCCGCCCACGACAATGCTCATGAGCTTCGCGGCCGCCGCTACACCGACCGCCCGGCTCAACGTACAAGCATGCGTCGTCTTCATGAGCACGATCAACAGCACGATATACGCAGTGGCCTCATCAAAATAAAACCAGCTCATGACATGTAGTACCGCTGTCCCTACAAATTCAAAAGTACTGCGCACGATGGTGTCAGCCAGAGCGGGCAAAAACATTTGCCCCCACTCCGCGTGGACGTCGGCCCACTTAAAAGCCAGCTTGAGCACCACCATCACAATCACGATGCGGATCACACCGCCAATCAAGACCACAAGCAGGATCCCGCCCAGTGCAGGCCGCTCTTGCGGAGCGCGTTCTTGCATCGCCGTGAGCCTTTCCTCAAGCGTTGGCGGTTTGGCCACAGGAACAACCGCACCCTTCGGCGAGGGCTCTTGTACGTTCTTCATCTCATCAACCGACTGGTCCGGCTCAGACTCCTCCGAGTCGGCGGGTTCAGCTTCTGAAACTGGCGGAACGGGCAACGCCTGAGCATCGGTCGCCACGGGCACATGGAGCATATCAACCACTCGGCCCTCAATCAGTTCCACGCGTCCACCGTTCGGATACGAAAGCACTAACCGATTGCCACGTAGCAAAACCGAAACGGGTTTGCCCATGGACGCCTCGACCTCCAGCCGCGTCATTCCTTCGCGCACGCCCGCAGCCACCAGAACATTGGCCAATGCCATAAGGCATAGAAAAATAATCCTGTACATGTCGCCACACCATCAACCACCCCTAATCACGGCGAGCGTAAATTGATCAGAGTCCGAGATACTGCCTGACCGACCCCAGGTCCACATGCGCAGCAAGATGGGTGGCCATCGCCGCATAGGTCTTCTGTCGCTGCTCCGCCCAGGGCAAAGCACAGGGCTTGTGCCCTGCTATACCAGCTGCAACCGTAACAAGCCGACGCACTTCCGGTGCCTCGAACCAGCCGTGGAGATACGTGCCCCAGATATTGCCGGTTTTGGAGCCTTCCGCCCGCACTCCCGTTTCATCCTCAACCAACAGCAAGGGCAGATGCACGCGCGTCGGCCAACTGCGGCCCATGTGCGTCTCATAAGCCTGCCAACGGCGATCGCCACAGGAAGCCGTAACCTGGCGTACAATTTTTTGTTGCTCGAAGATGGTTTTGACCGGCAACAATCCAAGCCCTTCTTCTTCGCCGGCATCGCCAGCCACACCAGAAATATCCACCAGGTTTTCGCCAAGAATTTGGTAGCCGCCACACAGCCCGATCACCGGAATTCCTGCCCGCGCCGCAGTGATAATCGCGCGATCGAGTCCGGTAGTTTTCAGCCAGCGCAGATCGGAAATCGTATTCTTCGTGCCGGGAATAATGATCGCCTTGGCCGTAGCCAGTTCGTTGACCGTCTTGACCCAGCGGATACGCACACCCTCGTCATCCCACCACGGTTGGCAGTCGGTAACGTTGGCCAGATGAGGAAGACGTATCCACGCCACCACTTCACCCTGCCCTCGATCTTCGTCTTCGGAACGCAGGCCGTCTTCCTCCTCGGGTTGCAGATCGGTTCGCAACGGCACCGTGCCAAGCACGCGCAATCCCGGAGCATGCGGAGCCAACCAACGGTTAGGATCAGGAAAAAGTCCGATATCGCCACGGAAGCGATTCACGATCGCGCCGAGCATGCGCGCACGATCCTCTGCGGGCAACAGCTGCCACGTCCCGGCCAGCTGCGCATAAATGCCACCCCGGTCGATATCGCCAACGAGCACACTGCGTGCATCGAGATAGCGCAAGGGATTGAGGTTCACCAGATCGCGCGCCATCAAATTCAACTCCACCGGGCTGCCCGCGCCTTCGAGGACCAGCACGTCACATTTCGCCTGCCAGCCATCGAGCGAATCCTTAACCATCTGCCAGAGCTTATCGTAATTCTCGTAGTAATTTCCCGCCAGTTGGTGGCCTTGTGCGCGTCCTTGAAGAATCAACTGCGATCCCTGCGAGCCGCTGGGCTTGAGCAAGATCGGATTCATGTCGGTCGTGGGCAAGAGCCCGCAAGCTTCCGCTTGCACCGCCTGAGCGCGCGCGATTTCGCCGCCGTCGAGCGTGGCCCAGGCGTTGTTCGACATGTTCTGCGCCTTGAATGGCGCCACGCGCACTCCCTGACTTTTTAGCCACGCGCAAAACGCTGTCGCGATCCACGATTTTCCAGCGCCTGAGGATGTGCCAAGAATGCCGAGTGCTTTCATTCGTTCTTCGTTATTCTTTCTCATTCTTCTTTCTCTTTCTCCCTTTCACGCCTCACGGATCGAGAAAGATAAAGAGGACGGATAACGAGAAAGATTGTATTCAGAATTCGATACCGAGCTGCGCTTTCACTCCTGCGTTAAACGGATGCTTGATCTCCTTCATCTCGGTCACGAGATCGGCCAGCTCCATCAACTCCGGCAAAGCACCGCGCCCAGTGATGACCACATGCAGGTCTTCGCGTTTCTGGCGCAAGACCGCCAACACTTCGTCCTTCGGCAGATAATCCATCGAGAGCACGACATTCAGCTCATCGAGCATCACGAAGGAAACACTCGGATCGTTAAAAAACTCACACGCATATTTCCAGCCTTCGCGACATTTCGCGATGTCACCCGCGCGGTCCTGCGTGTCCCAGGTAAAGCCATCGCCCACGGCATGCCACGTCAGGTTCGGGCTGCGCAAAACCTTTTCGATCGCATCAGGCGTGGCCTTGATGAATTGCACCACTCCGCATTTGCGGCCGTGTGCGAGCGAGCGAGCCAGCATGCCGAACGCCGCGGTGGATTTCCCTTTGCCATTGCCGGTATGCACCATGAGCAATCCGTGCTTATCTTTAGCCGCACGCATTTTCTCCCGCATCTCGGCCTTTAGAGCCTGCATGTCTTCGCGATGCTGTTCCTCTGACGAATCGGGGGATGGTGTTTTTCTCATGGTAGTTCCAAAGTTAGTCCTAGTGATTGTTTTGCACGCACGCCGAAAACCTCCATCAGAAGCTCGGGCGTGAGCACTTCTTCGGGCGGGCCGGCAGCACGAAGTCGGCCTTGATGAAGCACGACGACAAAATCCAAACAATACGCCGCACGCAAATCGTGCAGTGAAAAAAGGACTGTACTGCCCGCGCGCGTCAGTCGTCGCGCATGCGTCAGCACTTCAATCCCGTGCCTCGGATCTAGCGGGGCCAGCGGCTCGTCCCAAAGTTGCAACGGCGCTTCAGTGACGAGTGCGCGCGCAATCATCACGCGCTGACGCTCGCCGCCCGAAAGCCGATTAACCGGCCGGTGCGCGAGCGCGGTGAGATCCAGTTGTTGCAACGCCTCATCGACACCGCATTCATCATCACCTCGCGCATAACGTCCCTGCGCCACGACTGAGCGCACCGAAAATCCAAATTCAAAACGAGCTTCCTGCGGTACCCAGGCCGCCAGCCTGCCACGCTCAGGGATCAAGATTTCGTCCACCTCACGACCCGACCAGCTCACACCGCCGGTCGCGGGTAACAAACCAGCCGCCACCTGTAAAAGGGTTGATTTTCCGCTACCATTTGGTCCCACCAAGCCAGCGAGCATGCCCGGCGCGAGCGCCATGCTCACGTCCGTGATTCGCCCCGACACCGAAGCATTGGTTACAGTCAATGCGGTCATGCTTGTCGTCTCAGCAGCCATAGGAAAAACGGTCCTCCGATCAGCGATGTTACGATGCCAACTCTCAACCCGCCCGCCGAGCGGCTGATCAAATCGCACGCGAGCACAAACGCCGCGCCACCGATCAGCGTGAGCGGAACCAGTCGCCGGTGCTCCGGCCCCACCAGTAAACGCAGTAAATGCGGTACGATTAAACCAACAAAACCCACCGTGCCCGCTACTGCCGTCGCGAGTGCGGTGAGGACGGTTGACAGCGCCAGCATTGATCGCCTCAGGCGCTTGGTGTCGACGCCAAGGCTTTGCGCTTCACGTGAACCGAGGCTGAGCAAATCCATCGGCCGACCCAACGGCCACAGCAACGCACCTGCCACCAGGATCGGCGACGCCATAAACACATGCTCCCACGTGCGGTCTTCAAGTCCACCCAAGAGCCAGAAAAGAATCCGGGCGTTGCGCTCGTAAGATAGCGTGAAGTTAGCGAGCACGTAACTCGTCACCGCACCGAGCAGAGCGTTGAGCGCCACACCCGCCAGCAGCAACCGCTCCGTACTCGCGCCACGGCGTGCAAGCATGATGACCACCGAGGTCGAGAACATAGCACCAACAACAGCCGCCACCGGTAAAACGAAAATCGAAGCCGACGCCCAACCCAGTCCAATGATAACCACGGCACCCGCCGCGCCACCGCTGGTCACGCCAAGCAGACCAGGACTCGCGAGGCTGTTGCGAAAATACGCCTGCATCACCAATCCGCTCGAAGCGAGCGCTGCGCCGACCATTACCGAGACGAGCATGCGCGGCAGCCGAATATTCCAAAGGATCGTCGCCGCCAGTTCATCGCGATGCAGCAGCCCGGAGACAATTCGGGCCGGGCTCAAACGCATGTCGCCAACCGCGAGCGACGTCAGCGCCAGCAGCCCGAGCAAAAGCAGGGCAACCGGAAAAGCCACGCGATGCACCCACGGAGGCGTCATGGAAACCTCTCCGGATACAATGCCCGTGCGAGCTGTTCGTAGCCCTCGACCCGATGGTGCGAGACACAACTCAACTGGTAGTGCTTCAACAGCGCGACTCGACCTTCCTTTACCGCTGGCATGAACTGATACGGCGGAATCGTGCGAAACACCGCGAGCGCCTTTTCGGCATTGTCGCCGGAAAGCACGACCCGATCCACTGGCCAGGTTAACATCTGTTCGTTGGGTGGTGCCGCGTGGCCGTGAAGTTTGCCCAAACTCGCCGCCAGATTTTCGGCACTAGCGTGATCGCAGATGTCCTGAAAGGTCGAATCATCACCCGGAATGATTCCGTAGGTCGATGGTGCAATCACGCGCAATGGTTTCACGCCTTCGAGCCGCTTGCGCAAATCCACGATGCGACGCTCGCAATCCGCGATAATTCGTTCCGCCTTAGCTACTGCGGTCGGCCCGAGTTCGCGTGCGAGCAAGCGCAGATTCCCATAGGCGTCTTCCATGGTTCGGTAATTCTCGAACACGATCACCTTCAGTCCTGCGCGCCGCGCCTGCGTCACTAATTCCGCCCGGCTGTAATTCGCGCAAAGGATCAGTGTCGGACTGAATTTCAACGCTCCCTCCAAATCACAATTCAGCGAAAGCTGCGGATAGTTTCTGGCTTCGTCCGCCACAGCGGAATACACGGATTCGCGGGAGAGATGGCTGAGCGCCGCGATTTGCGACGGCTCAGCCAAAGCCAGCAATAACTCATCGGTACCGACAGTCTGCGACACCACGCGCACCGCAGCCGGCTCGCCGCGCATCAGCAGGCCGACCGCGAGCCAGAGGAGGAATGTGAGCGTAGAGCGCAGTGGGGGCATGGCGGGAGTTTAGAACTTCCACTCCACCGATGAAAATATGCCACAAGGAAGTGCGCTGTAGCCGATGGCGTCGGCGTATTTTTCGTCGAGCGCATTCTCGATGCGGAGCTTCAACAACACCTTGTCACTCGCCTGCCAGGAGGCGAAGACGCGGGCCGTAACGTAGTTCTCCACATCAACCTGCTTCGAAGCATAGGTCGCTGGTTCATAAACCGTATCCTCACGGCCACCGACGAAATGCAGCCCAGCACCGAGCGTACAAACCGAACTGGGTAACACCCGCAACTCCACATCGCCCGAATGACGCGGACGACGTGTAAGCCGGACCGTGTTTGCGCTGCTACTGGTGTTTAGCGCCGTCAGATAAGTGTAGGAGGCGCGCAACTTCACGGTGGAAACCGGCTGAGCTGAGAGCGCGAATTCGCCACCTTCCGTGCGGGCCTTGTTCACGTTTTGGGCAATGTATTTCCCCTCCGAAGGCGTATAAACACTCGCGATCAAGTCATGGAAATCATTATGGAAATAAGTCGCGCTCGCGGTCAGTTGGCCGCCCAACAATTCCTGATCGATGCCAACATCCCAGCCCTTGGATTCCTCAGGCATGATCGTCGGACTTTTGCCATACCAAGGCGGAGAGCCAAAACGATTGGTCATGCTCGGAACCTTAAAGCCGGTGCCGTAAGTGGCGCGGAGCTTTGTCTTGGTCTGATGAAAATAGTACGCCGAACCAGCACGCCAGGTGTTAGCCCGGCCCTCGAGATCGTGATCGTCGGTCCGGCCGCCAACATCGAGCACCAAGCCGCCAACTGGTCGCACTGATACCGAGGCGTAGAGACCACGCTGATCGTCATTCAAGGTGACCCCTTTCGTGGTGTAGTGCGCCCACTCGGCATTCGCACCCGCGACAAGTTGCACTTTCTCTGCCACGAACCAGCTGTTCTGCCAGTCAATAATACGGCGAGTATTCCGAGTGTAGTAATTCGAGGTCGGGCCGTAGGTTTTATCGGTCCAGTTATACTCCGTCTGATGCCAAGCTGCGGTCAGGCGCGACCGGAAGGCTGCCGTCGGGCTCCATTGTGCGTAGGTGGTTATTAAATGGTTCGGTGCTTCAATTTCTCCCAGGCCGCCGCTCAAGGACGAGCCTGCTTCCTGATATTTCCCGGCCTGCCCTCGAAGTGTCGCGCCGATCAAAAAGCCCGGCACCGCCACGAGTTCGAGCCGCGAGCTGTACGACGTCTGCTTGTAAGTGTTTTCAGGGCGGTCGTTATCCGTCAGCGTGCGGGAGAGCGAGGCACTGTAGCCAAAAGTTCTCGTGCCGCCCTGGATGGCAACGTTGCCACCGAACGTTCCGAAAGATCCAATTGTGGCCACCGTCGTTCCGCTCAGTTGTCCACAACCGTGTGTCGTATCCATCGTGATCACGCCACCCATGGCCGAGCTGCCATAGAGTGTGCTTTGCGGGCCACGCAGCACTTCGAGGCGGTCGATACCAACGACATCGGCGCCACCGAGGAAGTTCGCATAACCGGCATCGGTCGTGTTCATGCGAACGCCGTCGACGAAAAGCAACACCTGATCGGTTCCGGCACCGCGCATGAAGATCGCAGTTTGTCCACCGGTCGCACCGCTTGCGACAACGATAACGCCTGGTTCGGCAGCGAGTGCCGTGCGCAGGTCACCGATCTGCGATAAGGCGAGATCGGTGGGCTTGATGAAGCTCACGCTGCTCGGTATATAGCGTGGATCTTGTGGAGCACGCGCCGCCGAAACGACGACGTCCTCCAACCGAATGGGGTCGTCGGGATGCGACAAAGTTTGAGCGCGAGCGACTGACACGAAGGTCGTCGCCAGCGCGATGATGTTGAGCAACAATCCCGACAAGCGGGAACGTTGGAATGAGGGCATGGGTTGTCTCTCTGGTATATAGGCAAGAGCAGACACACCGTTGCCGGCAGGTCGTATGAGCTGCTCTCACGCTTCATTTTTGCGATGAAGATTTCGAGACCGATGCGCGCAAAAGTTTCGCATCGGCCGCGTGAGCACTTCTGGGAGGGTCTTCGGACTTCGCATTTGAAACGCACTTCGTGCGCAAAGGACCAAATCACAAGGTCCAAGTGCCAAGATGAGTCCGCGTCTTGAACGCAGATACTTGGAACTTGAAACTTGCCACTTGAACCTTCGCGCGCTCAGCGCGCAACCTCGCCTCCGCCTTCACCGGCTTGCTGGCCGATTGGCTTTTTCACGCGTTCGAAAGCGCGATGGAGGTCTGTGATGCGTTACCGCAGCGCAACTGTGGCCGATTCTCACGGCCTTCCCCTGAACCTGAAGCGTTATAAAAAGAACAAGCGAACGCGCGCAGGCTCCGCGAACACACCAACGCCGCGCAACCTTTAAATTTGTGCGTTTTTTGCTTTCTCCTCCGTCCTGCACACGGCCTTCCGCCCAAATTCTGCTCTCGCTCGCTCACGTTCACCACTGTTCTCTCCTCCCGTAATTCCTTCACGAAAAATGCGCACTTGCATTATCGTATCAATGTATCTTGATATGACGATATGTTAAATAACTCATCCACTCCCTCCTCCGCCCGCGATCTCCCGCGTCTTTTCGCGGAACGCATCGTCATCCTCGACGGTGCGATGGGCTCGATGATCCAAAACTATCGCTTGGAGGAAAACGATTTTCGCGGCGAACGCTTCCGCACCCACCCGCACGATCTCAAGGGCAACAACGATCTCCTCTGCCTCACCCGCCCCGACATCATCGAGCAAATCCATTTCGATTATTTCGCCGCTGGGGCCGACATCGTCGAAACCAACACCTTCAACTCCACCTCGATTTCCCAGGCCGACTATAAAACCGAAGCACTGGTTCGTGAGATCAACCTAGCCGCCGCCCAAATCGCACGTCGGGCCGCCCAAAAAGCCGAAACCACCACGCCCGGCCGCCAATGTTTCGTCGCGGGCGCGATCGGCCCGCTCAACCGCACACTCTCGATGTCGCCCGACGTCAACCGCCCCGACTTCCGCGCGGTTTCCTGGGACCAAGTCGTCGATTCCTACACCGAACAAATCACTGCGCTCATCGAAGGTGGCGTGGACGCGCTGCTCGTCGAAACCATTTTCGATACGCTCAACGCGAAGGCCGCGCTTTTCGCCATTGAGGGTGTATTCGAAAAGTTGGGACGCCGCCTGCCGATCATGATCAGTGTCACGATCACCGACGCCTCCGGCCGCACGCTCTCCGGCCAGACCGTCGAAGCGTTCTACAACTCCATCCGCCACGCAAAACCACTCTCCATCGGCATCAACTGCGCGCTCGGCGGCCGCCAGATGCGTCCATATATCGAGGAACTATCGCAGCTCGCGGATTGCCACGTATCGTGTTACCCGAATGCCGGCCTGCCCAATGCGTTCGGCGGCTACGATGAAACCCCGGCCGACATGGCCGCCGTGCTCGGCGAATTCGCTGGCGCTGGCTTCGTCAACCTCGTCGGCGGTTGCTGCGGTTCCACGCCTGCCCATATAGCCGCCATCGCCAAAACCGTGCATGGCAAAAAACCACACGCCACGCGCGTGCCGTCCAGCGCCCTGCGTCTCAGCGGACTCGAACCACTCGTCGTCGCCTAAATTTACGCCATGTCCGATCTTCCGCTTTTCACTTCGCCCTTCGCCGAACTACGACGTCGCGGCCGCCACGCTATCGTGGAACTCCGCGCGCCCGCTCTCGTGCTCAGCACGTCGCACGTCAACGGCGGCTTGCGCGACGATCTGCGCTTCCTCGTCAACCACCAGAGCTGTGAGCCGGTGAAACATCAGGAACGTTTCGAGCTAATCACCGGCATGGGGCAGGACGGTTATCACCGCCACGTCTGCGCCGAACTCGCACTCGATCCAGCGCAGACCGCTCTCATGGGCACCGCTGCCGCGATGCAGTATCTCGGGATCGTCACCCACACTTGGGCCGACCTCTCCGTCACCGCCATCGTCACCGCCGGTGTGACAGGAAACGCCGGTTCGGCCGGCGACGCTGCGTTCTACGACGAACGTAATGGCACTTGGGAACGCACCACCCCGCTGCCCGAAGGAGCTAAACCAGCCGGTACCCACAACGGCACGATCAACACCCTGCTCATCTTCTCATCGCCGCTCAGCCCTAGCGCCCTCACCCGCGCCGCGATGACCATGACCGAGGCCAAAACCAGCGCGCTGCTCGAGCTCGCCATCGGCAGCAAAAGCTCCTGGCGTCTCGCCACCGGTACCGGAACCGATCAATTCGCCATCGCCACACCACGCGAAGGTGCCGCGCCTCGCACGTGGACCGGCAAACACACCAAAGCCGGCGAGCTCATCGGTCGCGCCGTCCGCGAAGCCACGCTCGAAGCCCTCCGCTGGCAAAATGGCCTTGAGCCCAGCTACACCCGCTCGATTTTTCACGCGCTCACGCGTTTTGGTCTGAGCGAAGAAGCCTTCAAACTCGCCCAAGAAAAACTTCTCTCTGAGCGCGAGTATCAGTTGCTCAAAGCCAACTGGAATCCCGTTATTTTTGAGCCGCAGCTCGCCGCTGCCGCTTATGCCTTTGGGTCCGTGCTCGACCGTATTCTCTGCGGCACGCTCAGCTCCTCCTCCGCTCGCGAAAGCCTCATCAACCAGGCCGCGCTCATGGCCGCCGGCCTCGCGACCCAGCCCGAGAACTTCTCCGTTTTTCGACGCGAACTCATTCCGCACATACCAGTTGATATCGCCAACACGCCCGCCCAACTCCTCCCCGCCGCCGTCGCCCTCGCCAACCACGCCATCGCCCTCGGCTGGCAGTACAAGTGGAAAAATTAGCCACCGATGAACACCGATAGACACAGATCCAATCCTAGCCACTTCGTATACTTCCGTATCTGTGTAAATCAGTGTTCATCGGTGGCTTTTTCACAGTTTTCAAGCGCCCAGTGCCGATGAACGATCTCAGCCCGATCCTTTCATCACTCGTCGGTTACTTTGAGCCCCGCTTCGCTCTCTGGGCCGCGATCGGCCTGCTTATCGACGCCCTGATCGGCGATCCTGTTTTCTCCTGGCATCCGATCCGCTTGCTCGGCCGCTGGCTCAGCACGCTCGAAAACTTACTCTTCAAGATCGGCCTCAACGGCTACATCGGCGGCATCCTGCTTTTCCTTTTGCTAGCTGGTTCGGTTTTGCCACTCTGTTTCGCTTTCCTCGTCGGTGCTCACGCCCTCCACCCCATCGCTTTCGATTTCGCGACCGGGCTGGTCCTATGGGCTTGCTTCGCCCTGCGCGACCTGATCGCCCATGGCGAACGCATCGCCCGAGCAGTCGCTCGTGGCGATCTGCCTGCGGCTCGCCAGGCGATCAGCATGCTCGTCGGCCGCGACACCGACAAAATGGATCTTCGCGCCTGCGGTCGCGGTGCAGTCGAGAGCATGAGCGAAAATCTTGTCGATGGTGTCTTGTCCCCGCTCGCCTTCGCGCTGGCCTTCGGGCCGCTCGGTGCCGTGCTCTTCAAAATCACGAGCACCATGGACAGCATGGTCGGCTACAAAAACGACCGCTACCTCCGCTTCGGCTGGTGCGGTGCGCGACTCGACGATGTCGCAAATTTCCTCATCGCTCGCTGGTGCTTTCTGTTGCTCACCGTATTCGCTTTCTTGTTACCCGGTCTGCACGGCCGCAAGGCCTGGCGCTTTGGTCGCGCGCAACACGCTCTCGTGCCCGGCCCCAACAGTGGCTGGCCCGAAGCCACGATGGCGGGCGCGCTCGGCCTGCGCCTCATCGGCCCGCTCTACAAAAATGGCGTCCTTGTCTGTGACCTCTGGTTAGGCGATCCCGCCGATCCCGCTGGTGCCGACCAACGCGACATCCGTCGCTGCTACCAATTGCTGATTTTCACCACCGTGGTAACCTTCGCCACCGGCTGGGCCTTTTCCCATTTCATCGCTTAAAACTCCTTACTGTGACCAAAACCGCTTCCACTTTTCTCGTTGTCGGCGAACGCACGAACATCACCGGATCGCCAAAATTCGCCAAAGCCCTCAAAGCCGGTGACTGGGACGCCTGCCTCGCCATCGCCAAACAGCAGGTCGAGAGCGGTGCCAACGTCATCGACATCAACGTCGACGAGGCGTTGATCGACGGCGAGGCCACGATGGTGAAATTCCTCAACCTCATCGCCGCCGAGCCCGACATCTGCCGCGTGCCGGTGATGCTCGATTCCTCCAAGTGGTCGGTTCTGGAAAAAGGTCTGCAATGCCTGCAAGGCAAAGGCATCGTCAACTCGATCTCGCTCAAGGACGGCGAAGCTGAATTTCTCCGCCGCGCGAAATTGCTCATGCGCTACGGCGCTGCTGCGGTCGTCATGGCTTTCGACGAACAAGGCCAGGCTGCCACCCGCGACGAAAAAGTCCGCATCTGCACGCGCGCCTATCGCCTGCTCGTGGACAAACTCGGCTTCACGCCCGAGGACATCATCTTCGATCCGAACATCCTCACCGTCGCCACCGGCATCGAGGAGCACAACAACTACGCCGTCGATTTCTTCGAGGCCACGCGCATCATCAAGCAGACGCTTCCTGGCGCGAAAGTCAGCGGCGGTGTGAGCAACGTCTCGTTTTCATTCCGCGGCAACAACCCGGTGCGCGAGGCAATGCACACCGCGTTTCTCTACCACGCGATCGAAGCCGGGCTCGACATGGCCATCGTCAACGCCGGCATGCTCGGCGTGTACGCCGAACTCGAGCCCACCCTGCGCGATCTCGCCGAAGACGTTCTCCTGAACCGTCGCCCAGATGCCACCGAGCGCCTGGTCAAGTTCGCCGACGAGCTCAAGGCATCCTCCTCCGGCTCAATCGAAAATCAGAAATCGAAAACCGAAAATCTCGACTGGCGAAATTCGCCTGTCGAAGAACGTCTTTCCCACGCGCTCGTCAAAGGCATCGACGCCTTTGTCGAAGCCGACACCGAGGAAGCCCGCCAAAAATACCCGCGTCCGCTCGACATCATCGAAGGGCCGCTCATGAACGGCATGCGTGTCGTTGGCGACCTTTTTGGCGCTGGCAAGATGTTCCTCCCGCAAGTCGTGAAGTCCGCCCGCGTGATGAAACGCTCCGTCGCCTACCTCACGCCTTTCATGGAAGAGGAAAAGAAGCGCGCCCAAGCCGCCGGCCAGGCCACCCGCGCCCAAGGGAAATTTCTCATCGCGACCGTCAAGGGCGACGTCCACGACATCGGCAAGAACATCGTCGGCGTCGTCCTCGCCTGTAACAACTACGAGGTCACCGACCTCGGCGTCATGGTCTCGTGCGACAAGATTCTCGCGAAGGCCAAGGAGATCGGCGCCGACGTCATCGGCCTCTCCGGCCTCATCACTCCGTCGCTCGACGAGATGGTCCACGTCGCCAAAGAAATGAAACGCGAAGGCTTCACCGTGCCACTGCTCATCGGCGGTGCCACCACCTCGACCGCGCACTCCGCCGTGAAGATCGCGCCCGAGTACGAACACGGCGTCGTCCACGTGCTCGACGCCTCGCGCGTCGTCAACGTCGTCAGCGCGCTGCTCTCGCCAGAGCAAAAGCCAAAGTTCATGGCCGAAACCATCGCCAAGCAACAAACCCAACGCGAAGATTTCGCCAGCCGCCGCGCGCGCAAGCCGCTGCTCTCACTCGCCACCGCCCGCTCCAAACACCAGCCCTTCGACTGGGCCACCATTGATATTCCCCGCCCCGAAATTTTGGGCACCCGCGTCTTCTCCACCGCTCCGAACTCCGACTTATCCCTTAAAACTCATCCCTTATCCCTCAATGAAATCGTAGATTTCATTGACTGGGGTCCGTTCTTCAGCGCCTGGGAATTGCACGGCCGCTATCCGGACATCCTGACCGACGCGACCGTCGGCGTCGAAGCCACCAAGCTCTTCAACGACGCGCAAAAACTCCTCGCCCGCATCGTTGCCGAACAACGCTTCACCGCCAAAGCCGTGATCGGTTTTTGGCCCTGTAACGCCGTGGGCGACGATATCGAAATCTATGTGGACGAAACGCGCAGCCGCGTGCTCACCACCTTCCATCAACTCCGCCAGCAGCAGGAAAAACCCGCCGACCAGTTCAACCACTGCCTCGCCGACTACATCGCGCCGAAGGAAAGCGGTCGCATCGATTACCTGGGCGGCTTCGCTGTCACGGCGGGCCACGGTGTCGAAGAATTCGCCGCCGAGTTCCGCGCCAAGCAGGACGACTACTCCGCGATCATGGCGCAAGCGCTCGGTGACCGTCTCGCCGAAGCGCTCGCCGAGTTGATGCACAAACGCGCTCGTGAATTCTCCGGTTTCGGCAAAACCGAAAACCTCCCGATGGCCGACATCATCCGCGAGAAATACCGCGGCATCCGTCCAGCGCCCGGTTACCCCGCGTGTCCCGACCACACCGAAAAGCCGATCCTTTTCGAACTCCTAAACGCCACCGCCGCGACCGGCATCACGCTCACTGAGAGCTGCGCGATGGCACCGGCGAGCAGTGTGAGCGGCTGGTATTTCAACCACCCCGAAGCGAAATATTTCGGCGTCGGCAAACTCGGACGCGACCAAGTTGCCGACTACGCCAAACGCAAAGGCCAGACCCAAGCCGAAGCCGAACGCTGGCTCGGGCCGTATCTCGACTACGACCCGAGTTGAGATTCCGCATCTCTGTTTTCCACATAATCCCACTTCGACCAGATTCTGCTTTGCGTCTTCGCGCCTTTGCGTGAGCGTCATCGGGTTTCATGGATTTCGAACTAGACAACGCTCCCGCCCGCGACGCCGTTCCGCCGATAGATTTCCGCGCACAGCTCAACGACGAGCAGTTCGCCGCCGTCACCGCCGAACCCGGTCCGCTCCTCGTCCTCGCTGGCGCCGGCTCTGGCAAAACCCGCACGCTCACCTACCGCGTGGCCTATCTGCTTTCGCAAGGCGTGAAGCCCTCGGAAATCCTCCTCCTCACGTTCACCAACAAAGCCGCGAAGGAAATGCTCCACCGCGTGCAGGAGCTCACCGGCGTCGAGCCCGGCCGTTTCTGGGGCGGCACGTTTCACTCCATCGGCCACCGCGCGCTCCGCATCTACGGCGAGTCGCTCAACCTCCCGCGCAACTTCACGATTCTCGATGCCGACGAATCCGAAAGCCTGCTCAAGCAGGTCGTCGAGTCCGAAGACAAACTATTCTTTAAGGACAAAACCAACCCGCGCCCCGGCCCGCTCTTCAGCGTCATTTCCCTCGCGCGCAACACCCAGCTCGGGTTCGCCGACACCGTCGACAAAAACTTCCAGCAGTACAAAGAAATCAAACAGGTCTTCGCGCCCTTCGCCGCCGCCTACGCGAAAAAGAAGCGCGAGCAAAACGTCGTCGATTACGACGATCTGCTCGAATATTGGCTCGCCCTGCTGCGAGACGTCCCCGAAGTCGCGACCTATTTCGCCCATCGTTTCCGTCACATCCTCGTCGACGAATACCAGGACACCAACACCATCCAGTCCCAGATCATCGACCGACTCGGCGCGCACCACCGCATCATGGCCGTGGGCGACGACGCACAGTGCATCTACTCCTGGCGCGGTGCGAATTTCGAAAACATCATGACCTTCCCGGATCGCCACCCCGGCACGGTCATCCATCGCATCGAAACGAATTACCGATCCACTCCCCAGATCTTAGCGCTCGCCAATGGAGTTCTCCTCGCGCAGCCGAAAGGCCGACACTTCGAGAAAGAACTTCGCGCCCACCGCGGCCACGCGAACAAGCCCTACGTCATGCAGGCAATGGACGACCGCGAGCAAGCCGAGTTCATCCTCAAACGCATCCGCTCGCTCACCGAAGACGAAGGCGTTTCCCCCAACGAAATCGCCATCCTCTACCGCTCGCACTTCCTCGCACTCGAAGTCCAGCTCGCGCTCTCGAAGGCCGGCATGGCCTACCAGATCACGAGCGGCGTGAAATTCTTCGAACGCCAACACGTCCGCGATCTCGTTGCGCTCATCACCTTCGTCTACAATCCCGCCAACGCCTCCGCGTGGAGCCGCATCGCCATTCTTCTCCCGAAAATCGGCGAAAAAGGCGCGGTCAAAATCTACGAAGCCGCCCTCGATCACGCGCGCCTGATGAAGAAAGATTTCATCGACGCCCTCGCGACCGACGACGTGAAATCCAAAGTCCCGAAAGACGCGAAAGAGGAATGGAATTCGTTCTGCGCCTCGCTCGCCGAAGTCGCCGACTACATGCGCAACGACAAACCCGCCAAGGCCGTCGAAATAGCGATAGACGGTTGGTACGGTGATTATCTGCGCGGCGCCTTCGCCGACTACATCGACCGACTCGACGAATTGAAAGCCATGGTCGGCTTCGCCCAGCGCTACGACAACATGCAGGATCTCCTCGCGCAGATCGTACTGCTCAACGGCGAAACGAGCGACCGCCAGGTCGACGCCGATGCCGAAGCGATTAAGCTAACCACCGTCCATCAGGCAAAAGGCCTGGAGTACGACGTCGTGTTTCTCATCGGCCTCGCCGACGGACAATTCCCCGGCCGCCGCTCGATCGAAGCCGGTGACGTCGAAGAAGAACGCCGCCTCTTCTACGTCGCCGTCACCCGTGCGCGCAACGAACTCTACCTCTGTTATCCCCGCGTCGCGACCCGCGCCGGCCCCGGCGGCATGCTCCTCTCGCCCAGTCGTTTTCTGACCGAGATCGACCAGAACCTTTACGAACCCCTAAAAATCAAGCGCAGCTACGGTTGGTGAAGTAATTTCAATAGCTTGATTTCAACTTGTCTTGCGCTGACGGAATGGTTCTCTGAGCAAGCCATCACCATCGGTTCGGCTTTAATGATCGCTCAGCGGGATTTGCAGACGGCCTGTTTCGCCATTTCAGGAAGAAATGACACCTCATAGTCGAAACACCTTAAGCCGAACCTTACGATACAACCCAATTATTCCACCATCAATCGTGCGTCTCAAAACCCTCTCTTCATTTTTGCTTTCTGCCGTTTTGCTCTGCTGCCTTACTGCCTGCGGCGGTGGCAGTAATTCCGGGCAAGCGACGGCGCCAACCACCCCGTCCACCCCTACCCCGCCGCTGAGTGTGGCGTACCCTGTGAATCCTGAGCTTCGAGTGGGAATCATAAGTTCCCGCCAAACTCCCTTAGTGGCCAATACCACAAAGGGTATGCGTATAACATTCACTCTCCAACAGGGCTCGCTTCCTCCAGGCATGACGTTGAACAACGATGGCAGCTATTCCGGCACACCGACCCAGGAAGGCACCTACGATTTCTCTATTCAAATCACCAACGACGGACGTCAGGCGACGGATACGATCCATGTCTCAGTCGTTCCTGTGAATTATGAATCGCCGCTAGAGGGCGATCCAGGCCTAGCCTCGTTCCGGCCAGCCACAAACGCACCCGCATATTACGTGGACGCGGTGAATGGGATGGATTCCTATGACGGAAACTCGCCAGCCAAAGCCTGGAGGACGCTCGCAAAACTCAACTCGATCACGCTTAAGGCCGGCGATGTCGTTCGCCTGGCGCGAGGTTCGGTTTGGAACGAAACCTTGTATTTCGAATCTACGGAACTCGGAACCTCTAGCGCTCCGATTATCGTCGAGGCATACGGTTCGGGCGTGGCCCCGACGATCTCCACGACTTATCCGACCGCTGTGCATATAGGGAGCAGCTACATCACAATCCTAGATCTTCGAGTTTGTGACGCCCAATGGGGATTCGATATCAGAAGGGAAGCGCAGTATGTGGTGCTGGCGGGCAACGAGGTCATCAATACAAGTATCGGAATTTACGCCGATGGCAGTGGCCATCGGTTTCTCTCCAACTATATCCACGACCTCCGCATGATCCATAACAACCCGCGGGACCCGAATGACTACTACGGCGCTGTGGGCGTCATCTTTGTTGGCTCGAACATGGAAGCCGCCTGGAACCGTCTCGTGAACTGCATTGCGCCCATTTATGATTTTGAGGTCAGTGGTGGCGCCTTCCAGTCGTATGGATCTCAACCAGTCCAGCACATCCACATCCATCACAACCTGGCAAATAACGTAAATAGCTTCATGGATTTGTACAGTGGCACCGACGATCTCGTCATAGCACACAACCTCATCATCAATTCCCGCAGAGGCCTTTGTTTCCAATTCGATGACGTTTCGGGCTCCGTTAATACCTATTCCGGAGTTCGATTTGAGAACAATACCGTACTTAGTGACCCCAGGGTCACTAAGGAGGCGGTCTTCTATTTCGCGAGCAACCACGTGGGCCAACTGCTTCCAGGCAACAGCATGATCATACGAAACAACATAATCGGGTCCAACATGCGCCTTTGCCACAACCCCGAAGCTCTCGGCGCGAATCTCACGCACGACCACAACCTGTACAATTTCACATCAGGAGGAAGCCTCGGCACTCTCACGCTCGACCCGACCGAGAAAACCGGGGATCCAAAATTCGTTGATCCGTCGAAAACAGATTTCCGTCTGATGCCCGGTAGTCCAGCTATCGATGTCGGAAGTGCCGCGCTCTACAACTATGATCTAGATAATACCGCCATTCCGAACGGCACTTCACCCGATATGGGGGCCTATGAAAGGTACTAACATCTTCAACAAATGCCGGTAAAAGGCTGGAGGGTACCTGCTACATTTTGAGTTTCCGAAATTAGAGCCGAACTAATAAGGATAGATAACAACTATAACGCCTTCGGTTCGGCAAACCACAGAGGCGTTGCCTAGACCCTGACGCTCAAGATGTCTCATCCTTCATTGTTAATATCTTTCTTCAGAAATTTCTGGCGTGATCAGCCGTGTCGCATCACACCGGTTTCATGATCACAACGCGTTCGTTTGCGGTGCTTGGTGTTCTCCTCTCAGTCGGCCTCGCCGTCTTTGGCGTGCAGGTCGGCCTGGCGGTTAAAAAGGGACGCGAGTTCGATCGCTACCTCACCGTGCGCGGGCTTTCCGAGCGCGAGGTCAAGTCGACGCTCGCCATCTGGCCGATCCGCTTCGCCGTCTACGCCGACGACCTCCCGCAGCTCAAACAGTCGATCGAAAAAACCAAGGGAGTGGTTCAAGTTTTTCTGACCGAACAAGGCATCACCGCCGAAAGCGTTTCCTACGGATTACCCGTCGTGTCCGACAAAGATGAAGAGCGTTCGCGCGAGGACCAAAACCCATTGCCACGCTACAAAGCGGTCATCACGCTGGTCGTGCGCAGCGCCAAAGTCGACGTCGTCAAACAGGCGATCCAGCACGCCGATTCGTTGCTCGAAAAAGGAATCACGCTCGTCTCAAACGAATACGGCGACCACACGCAGTTCCTCTTCGACGGCGTCAACGCGGTGAAGCCCGACATGATCAAAGAAGCTACGGCCAACGCCCGTATCGCCGCCGAAAAATTCGCCCAAGATTCCAAAGCCAAAGTCGGTTCCATCCGCCGTGCCTATCAAGGTGTGCTCGAAATCGACGACCGCGACGTCGCCACGCCCGAGATCAAAGTCCTCCGCGTCGTCACGACCGTGGATTTCTTTTTCGAGTAAGTGGCCATTGTCTCGTCAGTACTCAGCGAAAAGCGGAGTGGACTCGATTCTCTGATCAGCTAGAAAGCACCGTAAGGCTTTTCAGTTTTATGAGTTGATGTAGGCGGGGTGCCCTCACCCCGCATAAACGCCAAGCGGGGTGAGGGCACCCCGCCTACATCCAACCGCTGAGTCGGCCTAACTGACGAATCTCATCCTCCCATTTCCATGAATCCTTCTTCCGCCAAACCAACCGCCTCCGCCAAGCCTCGTGAAGTCGTCGTCCGCGAAGTGCCGATCGAACTTTGCCAGTTCATTAAATTCGGCGGGCTCAGCGGCAGCGGCGGCGAAGCTAAACAACTCATCGCCGAGGGCAGCGTGTTGCTCAATGGCGTGCTCGAAAAACAGAAGCGGGGGGGGCTTCCAACTGTTCCCAACTTTCGCTGGGCGATAGCAAGTATCCAGTTCGATTTTGCCACAGGCTTCGATTCCATCCCTCTGGATTCTTCACTTCGTTCAGAATGACAGTCCTGGCTATTGAGCATCTCAAGCCTTGAGCAGCGCCCCTCTTCGCACATGTCCTTCTCTTCTTTAGGCCTGATCGAGCCTCTCCTGCGCGCTGTCGCGGAACGTAATTATTCCACGCCCACGCCGATCCAGACCGAGGCTATCCCTGCGATTCTGCGCGGCAGCGATGTGCAAGCCTCGGCGCAGACTGGCTCGGGAAAAACCGCCGCCTTCGCGCTGCCAATCCTGCAACACCTCGCCACCACGCGCCGGGAACGTGGCCGTTTTGTCCGCGCACTGATTCTGGTTCCGACGCGTGAACTCGCGGCGCAGATCGGCGAATCGTTTCGTGTCTACGCGCGCTTTCTCCCTGAGCCGATTAAAACTTTGGTGGTTTATGGTGGTGTCTCCATCAACCCACAGATGATGGCACTCGGCGGTGGTGCAGACGTGATCGTCGCCACGCCCGGACGACTGCTCGACCTGATCGATCACAACGCCGTGTCGCTCTCCGCCGTCTCGACGCTCGTGCTCGACGAAGCCGACCGGCTGTTTGAGTTCGGCTTCACCGACGAGTTTAACCGCATCCTCGGCCTACTCCCGGCACGGCGGCAAAACCTGCTTTTCTCCGCCACGTTCCCCGCCGAGGTGCAGTCACTCGCAACCAATCTCCTACACGAACCAGTTCGCATCGCCATCGCTGCCGAACCAGCGAACAAGCCCGACATCCTCCAGCGAGTGATCGAGGTCGATGCGCCGCAGCGCACGCAGCTATTGCGTCACTTGATCGAGGCCAACGCCTGGACGCGTGTGCTCGTTTTCGTGGCCACGAAATACGCGACCGAACATGTCGCGGAAAAACTCCGCCGGGCCGGGCTCGCCGCTTCCGCACTGCATGGCGAACTCAGTCAGGGCGCGCGCACGCAGGCGCTGGCGGATTTCAAAGCGTCAAAAATTCGCGTACTTGTTGCCACCGATCTCGCCGCGCGTGGGCTCGACATCATCGAGCTTCCGGTCGTGGTGAACTTCGATCTGCCGCGTTCCGCCGTGGATTACACGCATCGCATCGGCCGCACCGGACGCGCGGGCGAGAGCGGTGTCGCGGTCAGTTTTGTCAGCGCCGATACGCATGCCCATTTTTGCCTGATCGAAAAACGTCATCAGCTCGATCTGCCGCGCGAACAAATCGAGGGTTTCGAACCAGTAGAAACCGACATACCGGCCCCAGCCTCGACCGGAGGCGTAAAAGGCAAACGCAAGAGCAAGAAAGACAAATTACGCGAAGCCGCCGCACGCCAGCAAACCGGCACCGCGTCCGAATCATCGCCTGCTCGCGAGTCCGCCTCCATGCCCACGCTACAGCCAGAAATCAAATTCTCCTGGCGACGTCGTCCGAGCAGCCTGCGTTGAAAAAATACCGCGACTGGCGGTATAAATAGCAGGGGTAACACCCTAGAAGAGCGCAGCATGTTTGCTCATTTGACCGGCGCTAGATTGCGCTTTGGGGCTTCGGTGCCGATTATTCCGCCATGAACATTTCATCCTCGGTCAACCTTTCCCAACTCACCGCAACGGATACGCAAGGGGCCAACGTCCGCCAGGATTACGGCGTAGCGGTGGCAATGAAAGCCAAGGATGCTGTTAAAATGGAAGGTGAAGCGGTGGTGAAACTCATCGAGTCGGCGCCTGCGCCAAGCAGCGATGCGGCGCGCGGCAAAAATCTTTCCGCTTACGCCTGAGCGGCGCACCAAATTTCCGGATGGAGCCCGGTTTTCCCGAGGGCAGGCTAATTGAAACGTAGCTTCCAAGCCCAAAGAGGACATCGGGCTCCTCCTTCTGTGCATTCGCTTTTATCGTAAGCGTCGGCCTTTTTGATGGAATTGCTTTAGCCCCGTTGGGGCATGAGTATTGGTTGTGGTGGACGACTCGTTCCAAGTAGAACCGAGAGTTTTTTCCGCAGATGAGCGCGCGCACGAACGAGGCGTGACTCGACGCCTTTCTCCGAACAACCGGCAATCGTCGCGATTTCGCGGTAAGTAAGTTCCTCGTACTCGTAGAGCAGGAGCGCGGTGCGCAGGTCGTGCGGCAGATCGGCGATGGCGGCCTTGAGCGCATCGATGCGTTCGTTTTGTTGCGCCGAGCGATCGGGACTACTGCCCGGGCAGACGATTTGGTCGTGGCGATTGGTTTCGTTTAGCGTGGGTTCGTCGAGCGAGACTGTGGGATGACGACCGCGCCAGCGGTGGTGATTGCGGCAGAGATTGGCCGCGATGGTAAACGCCCAAGTCGAAAAACTGGACTCGGGCCGGAAGCGTTCGCGATGCAGGTACACGCGCACAAAGGTTTCCTGCACGAGGTCGCGAGCCTCAGCGTCGTTTTGCACGTAGCGAAAAATGAAGCGGAGCAGCGGCGCTTCCCACAGCGCCATAAGATCATTGAGCGCAAGCTTCCGGCCGGCCACCAAGGCACGCATGTGTTCGGCGCTCGTCTCGTCGTTCGGCCGCATGGTGGGGACTATTTGGGCGTAGACTGCGGTTGCGGTTGGTGCTGCTTTCGAGCCGAAAGCAGTTTCTGATATTCCTCGCGCTGCAACGGCGTGAGCTCAGCCGATACCGCCTCGACCAGTTTGTCGGCAGCTTGACAGCACAACTTCCTAAGCTCCGCTGCACGGTTGGGATCGGCGCAGGACTTCAGCTCTGCACCCAGTCCGTTCATCGACGGACAGTGTTTCACATGCGCGGCTCGCACTCGCGTCGTCTGCTCCGGCGTGAGCGAGAGTTTGTGACTGAGCCACTTGATCTCGCAGTCGAATTTTTTGTTTTCCGGCCGGGCTTTTATGAAAATCTCGTAGCCACCCGCGCAAGTTAAGCAGGCGAGAAGGAGAACGAATAAAAGTCGTTTCATGGCGGCGACAAAGTCGCGCTCAGCGATGACTCACGTCGAGCAGGCTGAGGTAGCGGGCCGACATCTCGGCGTCGATCTGCGTGGCGTTGTAACGCGTACGCACTTCCGCAAAAAAAACTCCCACGAGCAAGCCAACGGCAACGACCGCAACGATGGCATGCGGGCGGGCAAAGCGCATTTCGAGTTCACGCAAAAGCATCGTCAAATTGCCGAACCAACTGGCACGCCTATCGCCCGACTCGATGCGCTGCCAAACCGGGCTCGCCAACTGGCCGCTCGGCGCAGGCAGAGCAGTCCACTCCTGCAACAGGCGATCAAGGTCGTCCGGATCGTTTTTCATGAAGAACAGGAACATCGGTGTGTCCCTAAAAAGATTCCGGGCGCCCGTGCAGGTTAACGCACAAGACGCCCGGCAGAGGGAGTGATCTTAGTGTTTCTTTTCAGTGCTCGGAGCGGGTTTCGCATCCTTGCATTCCTTGTCTTCTTTCGGGCACGAGGCCTTTTCCTTATCGCAGGACTTCATGTCTTTGCAGGTGCAGGCAGCGGCCTTGTCGGCACCGGAGCATTTCTTGCAAGCTTCACCTGCGAAGGCAGACGTGAGGGCAAGCGCAGAGATGGCGGTAAGGGCGAGGAGTAGTTTTTTCATGATGATGATTTTATTTTGGGAACCGATCAGCAGAGTGCGTAGCGGTTGCTTCCAAGCATAACCCGAATTCCTGAAAAATCCTGCACTTTTTTAGCCCAGGCGCATTTTTTGGCTTGGACTCAACCCTTCAGCGCAGGGGCTTTAATCACGCAAAGCACCTTTAAAAACCCGCATAAACATCTTGGCTCCTTCTTGCAGGCAACATTTCCGGTCTCCACCCGTCTGACTAGGTTTACCATGTACACACGCCTGCTTCAGACACCTGCTCCAAGAATATTCCTGTTCGCCGCCGCGATTTTCAGCTTCACCGGCTGCTCAGACCAGCCGCCCAAGCCAAATCTCCGAGCTGAGCAAATGGCAGCAGCCAACGCGAAGCCCGCAATGTTGGCGCAAGATTCATACTTTGATGGAAAGCTTCTCGTCGAAGCCAGCCTTGGCCAAGGCTTCGGCGCACGGGGCGAACACGGTGGCGTGCCTGGCGATGGCTATCACGGTGGCGTGCATCATGGCGGTGGCATGCGTGGCGGCCCCGGTGGAGGACCTGGCGGCGACATGGGCGGTCCCGGTGGGGAAGAGATGGCTGGCGGCCGGAATAGCCATCTTACCCTGCAAGCCAGTTCCCTACCACCCGTTGCGCTCCGCCTGCGCCTAACTAATCAAAGCAAGGAAAACATCGTGGTAACTTTCGTGTTGTGCAAATCCGAGCTCGGCGATTTTGCCGTCCGTCCGGAAAAACTGACGCTCGCCCCTGGAGAAACCATCGAGCCCGACCCCATGCGCTCGAGTATGGGCTTAACCACCAGCGAACTTGTGCTGGAAGTTAGTTTGAGAATGGCAGGCGTCGTCGAGAAAAAGAACCTGATTCTGAAACCCGTCGCTCCAGAAAAGACCTCGTCGATTGCCAAACCCTGAAGCAGGGCAAACATCAGCTCCAAAGCGTTCCACGATCACGAGGCATGCTTGGCGCAACCACGCGTTCGTGCATGTTCGCCTGCACCGCTCTGGAGTTCCACCGACGCTATATGCCAACAGTAACGGCGCTTGCGAAAACATTAACGGTTTTATGACATTGGCGTGCGATTCCACGCTTCCGATGTGCCGATAGATAACACATATTCACCGCACCCCATGCTTTTGCAGACACGCTAACCCAAACAGGTTACCACTGTTCCTCCCATAGCCCTATGAAACACACTCTCACGATCGCGATCACGACAACCGCTCTCAGCCTTATGATCGCAGGTTGCAGCTCCGCACCCACCTCTTCGGTCTCCGAAAACAAACCCGTGGCCCAAACCGAAGTTGCCCCGGCAGCGCCCACAGCGCCACTCGCGCCAGCACCGGTCGCTCCAGCGCCACAAGTCGAAGCACCGCCTCCGCCGTCGGCCGAACCCGAAGTCGCAGTCGTGCCTCCCGCGCCCATCGAAGTTGCGCCGGAAGCACTCGCATTGGTCGAGCGACTGACGGTCCAAGCCAACGATTCCCAACGCCACGAACTTACCGAAATCACAGGCTTTCCCGAAGCGCTGCGCTCACTTGAAGTCGGCGCACGTGCACCGCGGATGGAATCCGTCGATCTCGCTAACCAGCCGCCACCGGAGGGCCTCACAGCCGACGGCAGTTCGACCCAGCTCATCGTACGCGATTGGACCGGCCTCGTCCTCGTTCCCATCTCCACCTCGCTCTCCAAAGCCTACACCTCAGAAGTACGCCTGCTAAAGATCGAAGCTCACCCGCTCAACGACGGCCGCGTGCGCGTCTGGACCCGCATTCACAACATCGGCAACCGCACCCTCCCGGGCCAGATCGCCTGCCGCTTCAACATGCGCAACCAGCCAACAGCGACCAGCCCCTACTTCTACAAATTACAGGTGCCGCCCCATGGTTTCCGTGACGTGTTTTTCATTTCCCCTGACGGCGATCTGGTGACCTACACCGTGCTCGTGCGCTCTGAGGAGATGAAGCAGAACTCCCAATAAGCGGCGCAGCCGAACTACCGACTTGCGCCAACCTGCCTGGCTGCGAAACCGGTCCGGTTCAGCGCATCCGCACGAAGAAAAATCCGCCCACGCCCAGCATCACCATGCTGGGCAGTAGTGCGGCGGTTTGCGGATCCACCACGCCACGTGTACCCAACGTGTCTGCCAGTTTGAGCAGGATAAAATAGACCGCAAAAAGGCCGATCGATTTCGAGACGCCCACCATCGGGTTCACGCGCACGCCTGTCATTGCGAAGGGGATCGCCAACGCCAGCACGATCAGGGGCGAAAGCGTGTCGGCCAACAGGCCAAAGTAACGCACCGCGTAAACCGTGACCTTCGGATTATCTTCGATCGTGAAATATTCGATGATGCGCTTCAGCTGGAAAAACGAAAGGTCGTTTGGCCGACGGTCAAAAACCATCATCAGCTCAGGGTCCTCCGCAAAATGCGGCATGACCTTGGTGCCAAAAGCCACCGTGCGCATGATCTCGCCAGTCTCAGGATCGAGCCAGGTTTCGCGGCCATCATAAAACGTCCAGCCACGCTTGTCTTCATAACGCGCCTCGCGGGCACGAATGCGGCTTTTTTCGCGATGCTTCTCATCCAGCTCCGACACACACGCACCATAACCACGCTGTAGATACTTACTGTAGCGATTAAAAAACCACATACGCCGCTGACGCTGGTTATCGAACGTCACGACTCCGGTCAGCCCGATCTGGTCGCTGGTGCGCGTTTGGGTTTCATGACGAAATTTGATCTGCTCGCTCATCTCCCGCGATTTATCGACCGACCACGGCACGATGCTGGCATTGAGCGCCCAAACCAGCCCACACATCACAACACCAGCCGCCCAGATGCTGCGTGTGATCCGAAAAATCCCGACGCCCGCAGCCCGCATCGCCACCGTCTCGTTGTTACGATGCAACTGACCGAGCGCGTAAAGCAGCGAAGCCAGCAACACCAGCGGGAGAACAATCGCAAAATACCCCGGCACCTTTATCGCAAAGTACAAAATAAGCTCAAACGCCGACGAGCCCGCATCACGCAACTCCTGGAAATCTTCGAGCATCGCCTGCATAACCAACAAGCCCAGCACGGCGCATAGCGCGAGCCCGAGGGTCTTGAGCCATTCGCGGAGAACATAGCGATCGATGAGATTCAACCGCTGCATCAAAAGCCCCCCAAGCGTTTTGGCAAAACCCAAAACGGGGGCGTGTGTCTGGCAGTCCACCTTTCCGCTTCCCTGATTTCCTGAGTTCCACATCATCACGTTCCCTGTTTGCCGGGACCAATGAACGACGCCGAATACCACCAACTCGCCGAACTCGAAGACCGCCTCTGGCACTTCGAGGCATTGCATGACCACGTTCGTCGCACATTTTCGAAACATAAACTACCAGCCACCGCCAAGATTCTCGATGCCGGTTGTGGCACTGGCGGGCTCCTGCGTCGGATGTCGAACTGGTTTCCCTCGGCCCAACTCCGTGGCATCGACCTCTCCCCGCTCGCCGTCCAACTCGCCCGCGTACGCACCAATTGCCCGATTGACGAAGGTTCGGTTACGGCGCTGCCTTTCGCCGACGCCAGCTTCGACGCCCTCACGAGCATCGACGTTCTCTACCACCTCGAAAAACCCGCCGAAGCCCTGCGCGAATTCGCGCGCTGCCTACGCCCCGGCGGACTTGTTGCCATCAACGTCCCCGCTTACCGCTGGCTCTGGTCTTACCACGACGATGCAGTGCAATCCTGCCATCGTTTTTCGCGCGCGGAAGTTGTTACATTACTCCGCGAAGCCGGGCTCCAGCCAGTTTACTCGACCTATTGGAACACCCTGCTTTTCCCCGCTATCATTATCCGTCGAAAATTACTGCCTGCGCCGAGCGACGGCACCAGCGATGTGCATGATTACGCGCCTTGGGTTTCCTCCATTCTCCGAGGCCTGCTCGCGATTGAGCGTGCATGGCTCAAGACTGGCCTCACCCTGCCCTTCGGCACTTCGGTCTTCGCCGTAGCCAGACGCCGTTAAGGAGTCTCTTGATTTTTTCCTGAACCCGCTACAATGGCGGGCTCTTCATTTTTTAACCCGCTCACAACTATGTCCACCGCCACACCGCAAAAGTTCGAGTTCCAAGCCGAGATCAAGCAACTCCTCGATATCGTCATCCACTCGCTCTACACGGAGAAAGAAATTTTCGTCCGAGAGCTGGTTTCCAACGCTTCCGACGCACTCGAAAAATTCCGTCACCTGCAGCTGACGGAAAAAGAGGTCTTCGACGACAAACTCGCGCTCGAGATCAATCTTACGACCGACGACAAAGCCAAAACGATCACGATTCAAGACCACGGCCTCGGCATGACCCGCGCCGAGTTGATCGAAAATCTTGGCACGATCGCCCACTCCGGCTCGAAGGCTTTTCTGAAAGCACTCAGCGAAAGCGGCCAGAAAAACGCCAACCTCATCGGCCAGTTCGGCGTCGGCTTCTACTCAGCCTTCACCGTGGCGAAGTCCGTCAAAGTTTACTCCCACTCCTGGCGTGCCAACGAACCCGGCCACGTCTGGACCAGCGACGGCACCGGCAGCTACGAAGTCGAAGAAGTTGCCGAACTAAGCCGCGGCACTAAAATCGTCGTCGAATTGAAAGACGACTGCGCCGACTACGCCCAGGACTGGAAGATCAAAGAAATCTTAGAGCGTTACAGTGCGTTCGTGTCGTTCCCGATCAACCTCAACGCGAAACACATCAACACCGTCCAGGCACTCTGGCTGCGCAGCAAGAACGAGATCAAGGAAGAGGAGTACACCGAGTTCTATAAATTCCAGGCCCACGCCTACGACGAGCCGCGCCTGCGTCTGCATTTCAGCGCCGACGCCCCACTCTCGATCAATGCGCTGCTCTTCGTGCCGAAGGAAAATCCCGAACGCCTCGGCCTCGCGCGCCTCGAACCCAGCGTCTCGCTTTACTGCCGCAAGGTCATGATCGACGCCAAGCCGAAGGATCTGCTGCCTGAGTGGCTGCGTTTCCTCAAGGGCGTTGTCGATAGCGAAGATCTCCCCCTCAACATTTCCCGCGAGACGATGCAGGACAAAGCGCTCATCGAGAAGCTGAACAAGGTCATCACGAAGCGCTTCCTCAAGTTTCTCGACGAAGAATCCACGTCACGAGTTGATGGATACAACGAGTTCTACGCCCAGTTTGGCATTTTCCTGAAGGAAGGCGCCGCCCTGGATTTCACGCACAAGGACCAGATCGTAAAACTGCTCCGCTACGAGTCGTCGCTCACTGAGAAGGGCAAAACCACATCGCTCACCGACTACGTTTCGCGCATGCAGAGCGAACAGAAGGAAATTTATTACATCATCGGCGCGAATCGTGAATCGATCGAAAGCGGCCCATACCTTGAAGGCTTCAAGGCGCGTAATCTCGAAGTGCTTTTCTGTTACGAGTCCGTCGACGAATACGTGATGAACAACGTGCGCGAGTTCGACGGCAAGAAAATCACCGCCGCCGATCATGCCGATGTCAAACTAGCCGATCTTCCTAAACCGCCGGAAGGTTCGCTCAGCGACGATGAGATCAAATCGCTCGCGGAATGGCTCAAGAAAACCCTCGGTGACCGCGTCGCCGAAGTGAAAGCCAGCGACCGCCTCGTCGACTCGCCCGCGCTCGCCCTCAACGCCGACAAGTTCATGACGCCCCACATGCGCCGCATGATGAAGGCCATGAACAAGGACGGCGCCGAGTCCCCGCTGCGCATCAACCTTGAGATCAATCCGCGTCACGCCGTCATCAAGCACCTCGCCGCCGCCCAAACCGCGTCGCCTGAGAAAGCCGCGCTCGTCGCCGAACAAATCCTCGACAACGCACTCATCTCAGCCGGCCTGCTCGACGACGCCACCAAGATGGTTGCCCGCATCTACAAGCTACTGGAAACGGTTTAAGCCAGAAGCCGTTCGGCAATACAGTTTACAGGAGGAAACAGAGTTAACGGAGAAATGCTTTCGGGCATCCTCTCCGTTTCCTCAGTTAACTCCTGTAAAACTCATCAAAGCATAAAAGCTTACATTTCGTTATAAATAAATAAGTTGGCTTATCTGCCATACTTTTAAATTGCGGTATGGCTCGCGAGCCATACCGTAATCCTCGTTATGAAAATGACGATGCACATCGACGAGGATGTTTTAGATCGCGTGATGAAAATCACCGGTGCCAAAACCAAACGCGAGGCCGTCGAGATCGCGCTCAATGAAATGGCCCGTCGCCATAAACTGAAAGAGCTGTTCACTCAGGGCCTCGGACTAACACCCGAAGAGCTAAAGGCGGCTTTCGCACCCGATTCAACGACCAGCGACACCGCAACACTCCGAGTAGCCGAAGACAAAACACCGTATGGCAAATCTGGTCATTCCTGACAGCAACGTCTTCATCAATGCAACCCGCGCCGGACTCGACCCTTTCGTCGAGTTCGGCGCACATGCCGACGAATGGGAGTTTGCCACCTGCGGAATGGTTGTTCTTGAGGTTACCCGCGGCCTTCGCATCCCAAAAATCCTACTAAGCTTCCAAGAACGATTCGCGATCATGATCTACGTTCCAACCACCAATCAGATCTGGGAACGCACCGCGCAACTCGCTTGGACTCTTGATCGCCAAGGAGTTATCCTTCCGGCGCAAGACATCTTGATCGCCGCGCACGCACTACAAACTGACGCCGCCGTGCTCACCCATGATGCCCATTTCCGCTCGATCCCCGGCCTGCGCGTGATCAACAGACTCAGTTAACAAAATCACCGAGTCGCCTTTGTTACATGATGGTGACGTGAACGGTTTTTTGTCGTTTCGAGCCGCCCACCGACTAGCTTGGCCTCTGCCTTCATGCCAAAGCGAAAAACACGGGCCAAACCCATTCCTGATGCCGAGATTCGGGCAACAACGCCGCTAAATACGGCGAGCCCCATCGTGCCCGATTTGGCGAAGCCGGCAAAAGCGGCGTTTTTCAATCGCGAGTTAAGCTGGCTGGCGTTTGAGCGACGCGTGCTTGAGCACGCCCAGAACGAGAAAAACCCTCTGCTGGAACGCGTGAAGTTCCTCGCAATCGTTAGCTCGAATCTCGACGAGTTTTTCGAAATCCGTGTCGCCGGCCTCATCCAACAAGTGGATGCCGAACTAGCTGAACCCAGCATTGACGGGCTTGGCGCTCGCGAACAGTTGCGGCGAATTCACTCAGTGGTGGCTTCGCTTGTCGAAGACCAATACCGCTGCTGGCACGAACAACTTCTGCCCGCCCTGGCCGAGGAAAGCATCTTCATCAAGACCGCCAAAGAGCTCTCCGCGGCCGAGCTTTCCTGGGTGCGCAACTATTTCCACGAGCAGGTCTACCCGGTACTGACGCCGCTCGCGCTCGACCAATCGCACCCATTTCCCCAACTCGGCAACAAGACACTCAACGTCGTCGTCTCGCTCGACAATCCCGAGACGCCGGAGGCGGAAAATGCAGTCGCCCTGCTGCCCGTGCCGCGCATCTTGCCGCGCCTTGTCGCGATCGATCCCACCGGTACCGGCCCTCAGCGTTTCATTTTCCTGACCGAAGTCATTAAGCTCTGCGCAGACGAACTATTCCCCGGATACAAGATCCGCGGTGCCCACGCTTTTCGCGTCACCCGCAACAGCGATCTCTACATCGACGAAGAAGAAGCCGAGAACCTGTTGAAGAAAATCGAGGAAGAATTGCGTAATCTACGCCGCGGTGCCGCCGTGCGCCTCGAAATCGAAGACGGCGTCGAGGAGCCGATCTTCAGCAAGCTGTGCGAACACCTTGATCTGTCGCACGAATATGTTTTCCGACTGAATGGCCCGATCAATCTACTGCGCGTCATGAGTCTTTCGGAGATTCAACGTCCGGACCTCAAGTACACGCCCTTCACCCCCGTAAACTGTTCACCGCTGAAGGAGCCCGAGCGTATCTTCGACACCCTGCGTCAACACGACGTGATGCTCCACCATCCCTACGATGCGTTTACGCCAGTGGTGGATTTCGTCGAGCAAGCGGCGCGCGACCCACAGGTATTCGCGATCAAGCAAACCCTCTACCGAACCAGTGGCGACTCCCCAATCGTCCGCTCCCTGATCGAAGCTTCCCGCAACGGCAAACAGGTGACAGCGCTCGTCGAACTCAAAGCGCGCTTCGACGAAGCCAACAACATCCAGTGGGCACGCCAGCTGGAAGAAGCCGGCGTGCATGTAGTGTACGGATTGGTTGGGCATAAAACGCATTGCAAATGCAGCCTCGTCGTCCGCCACGAAGGCAAGGGCATGCGCCGCTACGTTCACCTCGGGACCGGCAACTACAACCCGCGCACCGCCCGGCTCTACACCGATCTCAGCTACTTCACCGCACGCGAGGAGATCACAAGCGACGCAGCCAACCTTTTCAATTCCCTGACCGGCCTAAGCCGTTCGCCCGAGTTCGAGCAACTGCTGGTCGCGCCCTTCAATTTGCACCGCCGCATCCAAGAGCTGATCCAACGCGAAACCGACAACGCCGAGGCTGGTCGACCCGCGCGCATCATGTGCCAAATGAACTCTCTGGTGGATCGGGAGACGATCAACAACCTGTACACCGCGTCACAGGCCGGAGTTCAGATCGACCTCATTGTGCGTGGTATCTGTTGTTTGGTTCCCGGCGTGCGCGGTCTGAGCGAAAACATCAGCGTGCGCAGCATCGTGGGCCGCTTCCTCGAGCACGCCCGCGCCTTTTATTTTCTAAATGATGGCGGCGGTGATCCGAGAATTTTTCTCGGCAGTGCCGACTGGATGCCGCGCAATTTCTTCCGACGCATTGAAGTACTCTTCCCGGTGCTCGATCCTGAACTGCGCCAATGGGTTTCCCAGGAACTGTTCGGGATTGAGTTACAGGACAACGAAGATGCCCGCATCCTCCACTCGAACGGAGCCTATCTGCCAGTTGAGCGCACGCCATCGACACCGTCTTTTTCGGCGCAGCACTACTTCATCGCCACGAGCGGCCAGCGCCTGCGCGGTAACAAATAGTCACGGCCAACCGACTCAGCCGCAATGATGCAGTTGAGGGTGGAGCCCGTTGTCCCTAACGGGCTGGTTTGGGAGCGGCTTCAATCAAGCCCGATGGGGACATCGGACGTCACCTTCTGCGCATCGCTCCAGGCTGGAGATTACGCTTCAACTGCTTCGTTACGACTCAGCTCAGCACGTAATCGTCTGGCTCGGTCGAGGGGAATCGCTGCTCGATCAACGAGTAGAGTTCTTGCGAGCGCAGGGGCTTGCACAAATAGGCGTCCATGCCGCTAACCATACAATTGTCGGCATCGCCCTTCATGGCATGCGCAGTGAGTGCCACGATCATAGTGTGAAAATCGGTCTTGATCTCCAGGGCCCGAATACGGCGCGTGGTCTCGTGCCCATCCATGCGAGGCATCTGCACATCCATCAGAATCAAGTCGTATTTGTTTTTACAATACAGCTCCAACGCGGCCACGCCGTCGCCAGCAACGTCAACTTTATGGCCACGATTTTCGAGCATCTTGCTCGTGACAGTTTGGTTCACCAGAATGTCTTCGGCCACTAGTATGCGCAGACGGCGGGACGGCAGCACCACAGGCTCGGGCAGGAGTGGAGACCGCGTGCCGGCCTTCTGGTCACAGAGCGCGCGCAGACATTCATTAAAGCGTGTGCGACGTACCGGCTTTTTGAGGAAGTGCTCGATGCCCACTTCACGACAACGGCGCAGGTCCACCTGATGATCTGCGGTGGAAAGCAGCACGACGGGCGTCTTTTCGTAGCCCGGTACACGACGTAACGATTGCACCATGACAAAGGCGTTGGTTTCAGTCATGCGCTCCTCAACCATCACCAGGTCAAAAGCCGGTTCAGATTCAGTACGCATCTGCTGCACCAATCCGAGACCCGCGGCGGCAGTAGAGGCCACGACCGGACGCATTTGGCGTTGGCGGGCCATATCCGCGATGACGGCGGCAACAGTGGGATTGGTCTCAACAACCAATACCGACCAGCCTGCCACACCACCCGTTTCCATGGGCGGAGGTGCCGGGATTTCAACCTCTGGTCGGGCAAGACTGAGCGTAAACTGGAACTTGCTGCCTTTGCCTTGCTCGCTCTCGACCCAGATCCGCCCGCCCATCAAATCGATTAGCTTACTGCAAATGGTTAGGCCCAGACCGGTACCACCGTAGCGACGGGTGGTGGAGTTATCTGCCTGAACGAAAGCCGCGAAAATAGCCTGCTGCCGATCCTTCGGAATCCCGATCCCGGTGTCGCTCACGCGCACATGCACGCGGGTAAAACCCTCGCCTTGGCTCTCGACGGTGGTTTTGACCACGACTTCGCCATTCTCGGTGAACTTGAGGGCGTTACTGAGCAGATTCAACACGACCTGCCTTATCCGAACCGCATCGCCAACCAGCACGAGCGGCGTTTGTGGATCGATATCGCAAACGAGCTCCAGGTTTTTTCGGGCTGCTTGCACGGAAATCGATTCGACGGCTCCCTCGATGCAGTCCTGCAGATTGAAAGCGATGGGATCGAGCGTGAGTTTGCCGGACTCGATCTTCGAAAAATCCAGAATGTCATTGATCACCGCCAGCAGTGCCTCGCTGGACGAAACCAGTGTCTTGAGGTACATCCGTTGCTCAGGATCGGTGGCGAGACCCATCGCCAGTTCGGTCATGCCAATCACACCGTTCATCGGTGTCCGGATTTCGTGGCTCATGTTGGCCACAAATTCGCTCTTGGAACGACTCGCTGCCTCCGCCGCTTCCTTGGCCGCCTCAGCTGAAGCTACTGCCTTTTTCAAGTCACCCGTGCGATCTTCAACCAACCGCATCAGCTCGCGTTCACGTTTTCTCAACTGACGGGTGCGCCAGATGAGCACGCACAAAAAGAGCACTAATCCGACAAAGGCCAGTGCGACGCGAAACCACCACGTTTGATAGGGGTGCGGCGGAATAACGATCTCACAATCCGTGCCACGGGGGTTCCAGACGCCCTCATTATTGCACGCAACCACTTGAAAGCGGTAACGCCCGGGCGGCACACTGCCGTAATGCGCTTCGCGGCGCGAGCCGGCCTCGACCCAGCGCTTGTCGTACCCAAAAAGCCGATACTTGAAACGATTCTGTGGGGGATCAGTGAGGCTGAGCGCGGTGAAATAGAAAGCCAGTTCGCCTTCGCCGGGTGGCAGCGTTTTCAGTGCCTCTAACGAGCATTCTGCTTTGTCGACCGTGACGCGGTGGATCACGACATTTGGCGCAACTGTGTTTCGCCGGATGTGACCGGGATGAATGATTGCCACGCCCTTACTGGTCGCAAACCACAAAGCGCCGTCACGCGCGACGCTGGCCACGGGCAAACCCGGGATGTTCGGAGCCGGACTACGCATGCCGTCGATCTCGTTGTAGAGCACGTACTCGATCAACTCCTTGCGCCCAGCAGCGACTTCCTCGAACTCGGTCAAAGCGGCACGAAAAACACCGTTGCGGAAAATGATCCAGAGTTCGTCGTTATGAATCACTCCACCGTAGGTCAGCTTGCCCAGCGACCCAGGTAGGACAAATGAATCGACTTGATCGCCATGGATGCGCTGCACTTCGTGGACATCACGTAAAACCCAGAAATCCCCCTGCGGATCTTCAATAATCTGATGCGGTGCTTTTTGTTTGTTTGGATCTGGTTCGGTAGCCGCCTGGACCCAGCGATCTTTTTCGATGTAGCCCACCCCGCTCGTTCCGGCGATCCAGATGCGCTTTTTCGAATCCGCCATGAGCGTCCCGGGCCGGCCCAATCCCGGCACCGATACTTCCACAAAAGCGCCGTTCACCATTTTCAGAATGCCCCGTGCGGTCGTCACCCACATCGTACCGGCTTCATCCAGACCCATGCCAGTCACCCGGTCGCTCACTCCTTCACGCGAGCGATAGTGAGTGAATTTCCCACCTTTCAACAAGCTCAGGCCTTCGCCGTACCAGCAGATCCACAACCCGCCTGTATCATCTTCCATGATACCAGAAACAGCATCCTCAGAAAGTCCATTGGATCGGTTGAGGGTCAGCTTCCCTTGATCGGTGAAATGAGTGAGCCCGCCGCCCCACGTCCCTACCCATTTGCTACCGTCTTTGGACTGCATGACGGCCAGAATGGAGTTGGAGAGCAGGCCTTCCTGCCTGGTCAACGAGGTCACATTGACATCCTTCAATCGAAATAGTCCGGTATCCGAACCACCCCATATGTTACCTTCGCGATCTTCGAAAAGACTGAGGACTTGATTCAGCGGCTCCGCCCCGCGCAGGACCATCGGCTCAAGTTGGCCACGCGTATAACGGTACAAACCCGTGGGTGTACCAATCCAAAGGTTTTGCTCATGATCGATGAGCAGGCTGCGCACTTCAGTGACGCCCTGGCCGCGCTGAGGTGTGAGTGCCTGCAAGCTACCGTCCTGCTGCATCGACTGTAGACCGCGATTGGTCCCAAGCCAGAAGACGCCGTTCTCAGCCTGCGTACTTGCACGAAGCTCTGCGTTGAGCAGGCCATCGTTTTTGGAAACCACTTGAACCCGCTCACCTAGGATGCGGATAAAGCTCTCGCCGAAAATCTGCAGCTCACCGTTAGGCGCGCGCATGACCTTGTTTACCTTTGCCAGCACGACACCTCGGGGCAGGTTCACCGCTTCAATCTGGCCTGCTTTGTAGCGTAACAACTGGGTTGGTGTTGCGAGCAGCATGCTCCCATCAGGCTCAAGGCAGAGCGAGCGCACCGACATGTCATCGAGTTCGCCCAGCGCCGGACGCGTCCAAACGCCTTTTTGATACCAGATTACGCCATGGTTAGTCGCCAGCCACAGACGACCTTCGGCGTCCTCCTGAAAAGCATGAACTTCGTCATCAACCATCTCCGGCACCGTGGCCTTCGTGAAAACGTTGAAGGATATTCCGTCAAAACGCGCCGCACCGGCCGCAGTGCCGATCCATAAAAACCCGTCCACCGTCTGATAGATTTTGTGAATCGCCGGGTAGGGCAGCCCGTCGATCGTCGTCCACTCATCAAACCGATACTGGCTCGGCGAACGCGCCGGGTCCAAGGCCAGTGCGCTTCCACAAAAAGTCAGCCACAGAAACGCCACCATCAAAAGATGGCGTACTGCGAAAGAGTTGATGCGTAGAACTTTCACCGAGGTAAATCTGCGTACAGTTCCTTCATTCGCGCGGTTGTTCCGATGCAAAATGAAATATACTCGGCTTCACTCCTGCGCGAACTACCGCAACCTGTCGGCAACAAGAAATCATGCTCGTGATCGGTCAGCGATCGCGTCGTTTCAAGAGCCATGGCTAGCGCTTTCATAATGAAAGTTAATAGAGGGGTAAAGTGCAGCTAAACGATAGCATTCAGCTGGTTGCAATATAGTGCAACCCACTTGTTTTCGTCAATCGGTATCACGCCCTACAAACCCAATTACTTATCTCTACTCTTCGGCGTTCAACCTTCCTGCGGTTATCCATGCTGATCCTTCTTAGGCAATAGATTTCACCACTTCTTGTGGGCGACCAACTTAGACCACTGGCTTGCGGCGATAAAACAGCAGCCCTGGCAAGGCCAAGCCCACCGCCAACGCCGCCACGATAAACATAGCGCGCAGGCCAGATGTGATCGCCGTATTGAGCAACTCAGGCGTAAGCCCACGTCGCTGGATCTCCACCACCGCGAGCAAGGCCGTGAAAAACGGTACGCCCGGAATCATCGGGATCATCGCCGCCACAGTGAAAACCTTGGGATGCGCCCGCAGTCTTTGTGCAATATACACTCCCAGTAGGCTCACCACGGACGCCGCAACAAACGTCGCCAGCTCGATCGGCATGCCCGCCGTGATCAGTAAAAATCTCAAGCCGCGCCCGATCGCCCCACCCGCTGCGCAATAAACCAGCGCGCTCCGCGGGACGTTAAACACCAGTCCGAAGCCCACGGCGGGCACCGCAGCCAGCGCCATGTTTTGAAGAAATTGGATGAGAATATTCATAGCCACCCCCACACGTTCCACACCGTCATTGCCAAAATAATTCCGGCCGAGGTCGCCGAACCCAGCAGCACCGCCATCATTCCGCGCGAAAGACCGGTATTGATGTAGCCCTTCACCATGTCCGAGATCGAGTTGATCATCGGAAAACCAGGAACCAACAGCAACACACAAGACGCCATCGCGATCTTGGGGTGCAAACCCAGTTTATAGATCACACCCTGGCCGGCGATCGATGTGGCAACGAAAGCCGATGCGAAAAAATTAACCAATGGGTTGAAGTGGCGCGCAGCGAACCACTGACGCACTAGCATCGCCGTCGAGCTTGCCGCGAAAGTCAGCCCCAAGCCGAACCAATCCCAGCTCCTATCTTCCGTGGCCGGCAGACTCATCTGCGCCAGCCGCGCGAAACACGCACACGAAAGGCCGATCATCAACGCCACCACCCAACGCGGATACCGCTCGGGCTTGATCGATTCAATTCGTGTCCGAAAACCCGTGCGGTCCAGCTCGCCCGCCTCAACCGCCAGCATCGCACGCTGCACCTCGGTGACCATGTGCATATTAATGCCACGATCCTCGTTACGTCGCACCGTGGTGATGCAGTGGTCTTCGCTCAGCGTCGTCACCGTGAGGGCGTTGGCCATGATCGCTACTTCCACGCTGCGCACACCGAGCGCCAGCCCGAGGCGACGCGTCACGGACTCCACCAGTGCGCTCTCCGCACCGTGCTGCAACAGCATCAGCCCCGTCTCAATGCACAGGCGTGTGATTTCACGCTGCACCGGCTCAGTGTGCGGAAGAGGAACAGGCGCAGTTGATTGGTTCGGTATCATGCAGGGACGTGCAGCATGATCAGGAAGTCGGTCACGCCAAGTCGAACGTGCAGTTTGCGTCCGTTTTTTCTGCACCACCTTCCGCAGATTTGGTTTAACGCACTGATCGTCGAAGATCTGTCACTCGCCCGCTTAGAAACCCAACGTTCTTAGCGGACCGGACTTGGTGGAAAAACGTTCGTCAAAGGGCTTTACCCGCTTGTAATCCGTGCGCCCGACCTGCACGTGCTCGTCCATCTTGGCGAAGAACACCGACACTTTCGCGTCTACATTCACCGTCGCGACCTGAGGCGGATGAGCCGGATCAACCGTGGTGTAACGCGCGCAGATCTCGACGCCGCGGATTTTGGCCACAAGCTTCATGCGGAACGGACTGAGCATGTTTAAACGTATCTCATCGAGCGCTGCCGCCTGTTTGTTTACCCGAATGAGAACATGAATCTTATCGAACGGAAAACTGGATTTTTTATTTCCAACCACCGGAATTTTGTAGGTTATCAATTGATCGGTTTCTGCAACCACCGCCGCCTCTTTCAGGACCAGGACGCCGTGTTCGCTGCCAAGGTCTATCTTCGGTGCCTCTTCATCGGCCGCGTTTTCAGGTTTTTGCTGGAGCATTTCCCGGGCAGCCGCTTCCTGCTCACCGCGTTCCCGGCATTGTTTTTGAACTTTCTTCGTTGGCGGTTGGCCATCAACCGAAAGCGCCGAGTACTGCTCAGCGTAGGGTTTTGAAGGATCGTAACGGATCACAACCGCCTCCTTCAGCTTGCCCTTACGGTTGCGCGTTTCCTGCGTCTCCGTGTAAGCCCAACGCCCCGCTTGCGCTCGCTCCTTATCGAGCGCCTGGCTAAGCAGCGCCGGCATTTCGGCACGCAGCAAAGCCGTGTGACCCAGGACAAAAATAAACAGAACGCTCCATCGAGATGAGAATTTCATTACGCCTTCATCAGACACATGGCCCGTCGCACGAGCACGGTCTTCTCAACGATCGGGTTGTTCCCCGGATGAGCGGTGCGTCAGACCAGATGGGTGGAAAACTTCCCTTCACGAATAAAAAAACTCCGCACCGTTTTCGTGATTTGGTGCCCGGAGTGGGAGTCGAACCCACAAGACTTTCGTCGGTAGATTTTGAGTCTACTGCGTCTGCCAATTCCGCCATCCGGGCGAATGAAGGAAACGCGAAACTAAAAACGTCTGCCCCGTTGTAAACGGAAATTTGCGTTTTGCCGCAAACCTTCGCCCCCGCAGCAACCGACCGACTCTTTCTCATCCTCACTTTCCATTCTCCGAATACCAGCGAAGCACGGAATTTTCACGCCGCCCCGCTTCGAGATTTTTGCTGAGTTACTTTGAACGCCAACGCCGATCCTGCGTCTTACTCCACGTTAGTTACCCGTTCTTTTTAGAGTTTTTCATCGTTTGTAGTTTAAAAGTCGGCAAGGGCGCGGTGCCATGGGCTCCGCGCCCTTACTGTTTTTGGACGCTTGCCCCAGCGCCCAGTTTGAGTCTTCACTCACAGCCTTTTTTCCATGCCTGACTTCCGCGCCTTTTGCACCCTCACCGAACGCGAACCCGCTCAAATCCGCCTCGACGGCGACGAATCGCACCATCTCGTGGCCGTGAATCGCGCCCGTAAAGGTGACACCGTGGTGGCCTTCGATGGCCGCGGTGGCGAGTGGATCTGCGAACTCGCCGAAGAATCGAAAAACGCCGCCCTGCTCAAGGTGCGTTTCACCCAGAAGATCAAGCCCCTCGCCTACGAAATCACTCTCGGCCAAGCCCTGCCGAAAGGCCCGTGCATGGACGCCATCGTGCGCAAAGCCACCGAGATCGGCGCCGCCCGCATCGCCCCACTCGAAAGCGAACGCACCCAGGTCCGCCTCGATGACGACCGGCAGGACAAAAAAATCGAAAAATGGCAGACCGCCGCGCTCGAAGCCGCGAAGCAATGCGGTAATGCCTGGCTGCCTGAAATTCTGCCCGTGCAAAACGCGAACGCGTTCATCGAAGGCAGCCGCGGCTACGATCTGAAGTTGATCGCCAGCCTCCAACCCGGCGCCAAATCGCTTAAGTCAGTACTTTCTGGATACAAGACCGCCAATAACCGTGCGCCAAAGAAAGTTCTCTGGTTGATCGGGCCCGAAGGCGATTTCACGCCCGCCGAAATGAGCGCCGCCAAGAGCGCCGGCTTCGAGCCGATCACGCTCGGCCCGCTCGTCCTCCGCTGCGAAACCGCCGCCGTGTACGCGCTGAGCGTGTTGAGCTACGAGCTGGGAAATCCGAGCTGAGGAATTGGCTCACGCAAAGGCGCGAAGGCGCAAAGAAGATGACTGAAAACGACCTCTCCAAAATTATCGTGGACGCGGCGTACCGCATCCATGTCGATCTTGGGCCAGGATTGTTGGAGTCCGTTTACGAAGCAGTGCTCGCCGCAGAACTCCTCAATCGAGGACTCAAAATTGAGCGGCAAAAACCGATCCAGTTTCAGTACGCAGGCACGACTTTTGACGAGGGTTTTCGGATCGATCTCTTGGTAAACGATCTTGTGATCATCGAACTGAAATCAACCGAGCAAACACACCCGGTTCACAAAAAACAGCTCAAGACCTATCTTCGCCTTTCGAACAAGAAACTTGGCCTGTTAATCAATTTCGGAACCGAGCTTTTCAAAGATGGCGTATCCCGCGTCGTCCTTGGATTATCGGAGCCTTGATTTCTTTGCGCCTTCGCGCCTTTGCGTGAGCCAAACCGTCCTCACCAAACCAGCAGACCGCTGGCAAAGGTGAGACCAGCGCCGACGCTGCAGAAGATGATCTTGTCGTTGGAAGCGAAAATACCTTCTTCCGCAGCCCAACCAAGTGCCATCGACACACTCGCGGCCGAGGTGTTGCCGTACTTGCCGATGGTGACGACGAAACGTTCGTAAGGAATGCCCACGCGTTTGCTCACGGCCCGCAGTATCCGTTCGTTGGCTTGGTGCGGCACGATCCACGCGACGTCACCCGGCTTGAGATTGTGGCGTGCGAGCGTGGCTTCGATCTGATTGGCGAAGGCGATAACGGCGTGCTTGAACACTGCCGAACCATTCATTTGCAGGTAAAAATCGTCGCGATCATGCCCCTCGGGATGCGGGAGCGGACGAGCGGCGCCACCGCCACGGCGTTGGATCGCATCAAACTGGTCGGCATCGCCCGCCAGCTTCATGCGGCCGAGTCGATGTCCACCGTTGCAATCAGTCAGCACCGCAGCTCCGGCGCCATCGCCGAAGAGAAAGGCCGTGGCGTGGTCCTTGGGATTGGTTATGCGCGAAAGGAGTTCGGCAGTGACAACGAGAAGTTTTTTCGCCGTGCCAGCGCGGATAAATGCGCGGCCTACTTCGAGCGCGTAGAGCCAGCCGGCGCAAGCGGCGTTGAGATCGAACGCGAGGGCATGCGGCACGCCGAGTTGTTTCGCGAGTGCGCTGGCAGCGGAAGGCACCGGCTGGTCGGGAAGCAACGTCGCCATGATGACGCCATCGATTTCCTTCACGTCGAGCTTGGCCTGCGCAAGCGCGTGCTGCACGGCGGTGGCGGCGAGGCTCGTCGCGGTTTCGCCTTCGGCGGCGTAGCGGCGTTCGCGGATACCGGTGAGTTTGATGACCTCGGCCTCGGTCATATCGGGAAATTCTTTCAGAATTTCGCCGTTCGAGCGAATGCCCGAGGGAATTGCATAACCAACGCCTGCGATACAAACCGTCTCGGCGGAATGGGGATTAAAACCATTTGCGGGTGCCGCAGCTTCCGATGCAGCGGCGGGCGCACTTTGGGGTTTGCCGTGTTTCTGAATGTAGTGCGCAACGTCATCGCCAGACACGCGGCCACCGGGACCCGTCGCTTCGATATCGGTGATGGTCGCCGGATCGAGGCCGGCTTCGGTCGCGAGTTTACTCGCGCGGGGCGTCCACTGAATACCTGCGGGCTTGGTCGGCGCAGAAACTGGAGCAGGAGTCGCGACGTGAGCGGCTGCGTGAGCCACCGGCAATGCCGCACGCGTTTCGGCGCCAGCGGGCTTGGTGCCGGGCGCATGCACAACGCCGCCAAGGCTCTTCGTTTCCAAGTGCCGCAACGACTGATCAGTCGTCGCGATTTTGATAAATGGTGCCCCCGAGGGCAGAATGTCGCCCGCGCGGCCAACGATCTCTTTGACCGTGCCGTCGCAAGGTGATTCGAACTCGAAAACCGATTTGTCGCTCTCGAGTTCGGCCAGCTTCTGGCCCTTGGCCACAGTCATACCCGGCGTCACAACCAGATCAATGACGGTGAGTTCGCTAACAGTGGCGCCCATGGAGGGCACCGGCACATCGATAAGAAATGTTTCCATCAGATAAGATAACGGGGGTGAAGCTAGGAGGCTCGCGGCGGTGTGGTCAATGGCGCATCAGAGATGGAGGGCCGACGCCCTCGTCGGCCATGCGCGGTGAGGGCACCGCGCCTCCAATGGAGAATGCATTTGGCGCAAGTTCAACTCCGCGCCGCGCGCCAGATCGCCAGGCACTTTTCGAGCAAGGCGGGGAGTTCGCCGAGCGGAATCATGTTCGGGCCATCGCTGATCGCTTCTGCGGGATTCGGATGCGTCTCGATAAATAAACCGTCGGCACCCGCCGCGAGCGCTGCTTTGGCGAGCGGTGGCACAAATTCACGCTGACCGCCGCTCTTGCCGCCCGCCGCGCCGGGCAGTTGCACGCTGTGCGTCGCATCGAAAATCGCGGGAAAACCGTTGGCCTTCATAATGGCGAACGAACGCATATCGACAACCAGGTTCTGATAACCAAACGTCGTGCCGCGCTCAGTCTGCCAGATTTCGGTGGCGTGGCCCTCGCGGAGTTTGTTGGTCACGAAAACCATTTCCTGCGGCGAGAGAAACTGGCCCTTCTTCACGTTCACGATGCGCCCGCTCGCAGCGGCCGCGAGCAGCAGATCAGTCTGCCGACAGAGAAACGCCGGGATCTGCAACACGTCGCACACCGCCGCGACGGGCGCGATCTGCGCGGTCTCGTGGATGTCGGTCAAAATCGGAAAACCGTAGTCGCGTTTGATGAGCGCGAGCAGTTTCAAGCCTTCATCGATTCCCGTGCCGCGCGGGCCGGAGGCGGACGTGCGGTTGGCTTTATCGAAGGAGCCTTTGAAGATAATCTTTAGTTGCGGCTGCGCTTTTTGGACGGCGACAAGTGTCTCGGCGACGGCGCGGCAGACCTTTTCGTTTTCAAGCGAACACGGGCCAGCGATCAGCAGGAGTTTGGCGGGATCGAAAAGCATGGGTCGGAATTTATCGCGGAAACGCAGAAGAACGGAAGCGCGGAATTTCTGTCGGCGGAATACGAATACGGAATCGGAACAGGTCCACAAAAGCGCAAGGAAGACCGCTCCCTCCCCGATGCGGCCTCTACTGTTTTCAACGGCTACAGTTTAACTGAAACCGCTTCAGCCAACCCGGGCCTACAAATCTTGAGGCTGCTCCAATACTTCTCTGACCCTGGCGGCCAGAGCCGGGATGGTGAATGGTTTCTGCAGAAACTGCACGTCGTTCTCCAGTACACCGTGATGCGCGATCACATCGGAGGTATAACCAGAGATGTACAGGCATTTAAGTCCCGGCTGGCAGGCCCGCAGTTGCTCACGCAGCTCCTTGCCGTTCATCCCCGGCATGACCACGTCGGTGATCAGCAAACTTATGGGGCCTGGATGGGTCCGAGCCAGCGCCAGTGCCGCTTCCGGTGTAAGCGCGGCCAACACAGTGTAGCCTTGCCGCTCCAGGATGCCTTTGCCCAGATCCAAGATTTGTTCCTCGTCTTCCACGAACAGCACCGTCTCGCTGCCACGCAACGCTCGATGGAGCTTCTGTTGCTCCGCCGCCACCGCTTCGGCGGCAGCGCGAGGCAGGTGAATTTTCATCGTCGTCCCCTGTCCCTGCTCGCTGGTGACGCTGATCAGGCCCTGGTTCTGTTTGACGATACCAAACACGGTGGCCAACCCAAGCCCAGTGCCCTTGCCCTGCTCTTTAGTGGTGAAGAATGGTTCGAACAGATGGGAGCGCGTCTCAGCATCCATGCCCTTGCCGGTGTCACTCACCGCGAGCAGCACGTAATCGCCAGCCACGGCTTCCGGATGAGTTGCCAAGTAGGCATCGTCGAGAGTGACGTTGGCGGTTTCAATGGTTACGGTGCCGATGCCCTCGATGGCATCGCGCGCGTTGACGCAGAGATTGGCCAAGACTTGGTCAATCTGACTGGGGTCCATCTTTACGGACCAGAGATTCGCGCCCGGCATCCAGGACAGATTAACATCCTCACCGATCAACCGTCGGAGCATCTTGAGCATGCCAGCCAAGGTGTCGTTCAAATCCAGCACTTTGGGCTGAATGGTCTGCTTGCGGGCAAAGGCCAGTAACTGCCGGGTAAGGTCCGCAGAGCGCTGGGCCGATTGCCCGATCTCCTCCAAACTTTCACGCAGCGGACTCTCCGGCGGCAGGTCGTCAAGGGCGAGCGAGACGTTGCCCAAGATCACCTGAAGCATGTTGTTGAAATCATGAGCCACCCCGCCGGCCAGGCGACCGACCGATTCCATCTTTTGGGCCTGGGTGAGTTGTGACAGGAGTTTTTCTCGCTCTGCTTCGGCAGCTTTGCGTTCGGTGATGTCGCGCACATTCACGACAACTCCGGCGATGTCAGGATTGTTAAGTTGGTTGATGCCCCGTGCCTCCAGGTAAACCCACCCCCCAGCCTTGCGTCGATGCCTGTACTGCGTGCCGCCTTCACCGGTCTCAACCATCTGACGGAACGCCTCCTGAACAGACGCTTGGTCATCGGGATGAATCATCGTTTCGATCACAGGAATATCAACCAATTCGGCGGGGGTGTAACCATGTACCCGTTCTGCCGAAGCGCTGACGTAGCGCTGAATGCCATTGGCGTCGAGGATGACAACGGTGTCGTAGGCGTTCTGGAGGAGTTGCGCAAAACGGCGTTCGCTCGCCTGCAGATTTTGCTCCGCCCGCTTGCGCTCCGTTATGTCGCGGAAAAAGACGGTCATCCGGTTGGTGCCGGTGTGGAACGCGTGAATGGCGAAAGCCCCTCGAATATTCTCCTGCTCATAAACAACCTGTTCGTCCTCTAAGTTGCCCTCCGCCGTCGCCAGTCGCCGGTATGCATCCGGAATCGCTGTGCCGCACAGTCCAGGAAAAGCTTCTTCGATGGTCCGCCCTATCAGCGGGGCGTGTTCAATGCCCAGAATCCGGTCGGCCGACCGGTTGGCCGCCGTCAGCACCAAGCGTTGCCCCTCGTGGAGTTCATAGGAGTGGGCCCCGAAAGGCGCTTGTTCAATGATGGCGCGCAACCGCCCCTCACCCTCACGCATCGCCTCCACAGCCCGCCTGCGCTCCACGATCTCTCCAATCAACCGTGCCGACACCGCCAACCGCCGTTTGGCCAGTTCGATGATGTAGTGAGGGCGGGTTTCGTAGGCCTCAGCGCGCCGGGTCAATTCGCCGACGTCTACGCCGTATTTCGCCGCCAATTCTTGGAGCTTGGCCGGATCGCGCGGCGGATCGCCGTAGCCGACATTGATCGAACCAACGATCTCCCGACCCGCTCGGATAGGTACGGCGTAAAGGTGAAGCCCTCCAGCGCACAGGCGGTCCACCGGCTCGCCGGTCTCCATGGATCGCTTGGAGACATCCGTCCAACAAGATTCATGGCAATGCCACCGGCCGCAGGCCAGCGCCTGGCGGTTATCCGTCGTGTGACACAGTTTCCGCGAAGCCTCGTCCATGAACCGGCACCAACCGGAGGAAAAGACGCCCAAGGCGTAGTCGCCGTTGCGTTCATAGACTGCGGCTGAGGTGTCGAGCAGATCGAGGTAATCCCCGACAATTGCCGCCAGCACATCCTGCCCCACGGCATCAAGGATGACGCGACAGGTGTTAAGCGGAAGCAAATCGCCGTAGGCTGGCGTGAAACCAGCACCCGCTGAGACCCGGGAGTTGTTCGCCGCGCCGCTCTTATTGAGCATCCACTCGATGCCGCGCAACCCCGCCTCCGCCCGCTTGCGCTCGGCCAGCAAACGTGCGTTTTCCAATGCGACCGCCGCGCTCGCCGCCAGACCTTGCAACAGCTCCACGTCCTGGGTGGTGAACGCCTGCCGGTCCGCCTTGTTGTGGATTTCAAAGCAGGCCAGCATTTCACCAGCGCGGCTCAGGATGGGGACATCAGCGAGCGTGCGAAAGCCGAGCGCCCGCTGGATCTCAGGCACCACATGCGGATCGTGCTCCGCATCGGCGGAAAGATAAGGAGCACGCGTTTCCAAGACCCAGCCGGGCACGCCGTAGCCCGGTTGAAACCGGTAATCAACCGGCACCCACTGCCCCTGCCGGTTGTACTCCGTGAAGACCATCTGGCCCTCGATCAAAAAGCCCGCCGCGCCGCCTTCCGCACCGGTGAGTTCCAGAGCCGCCGCGACCAACCGGCGCAAGATGACCGGCACTTCCAAGCAGGTGTTGATTTGTTGGGCAGCCTGAGAAAGAAGCTGGAGTTGCTGGCTGCGTTGCCGCACCTCGGCCGCCATTTGCTTTCGGGACGTGATGTCTTCCAGCACCGCGACGTAGGAACGCGGCTGTTCGCCCGGCGCCCAGAGCGGCGACCCCGACAGGCTCCCCCAGACGAACTCGCCATCCTTACGCCGACACCGCATCTCCATCGTGAATTCGCGAATCCCACCCGTCGCCAGTCGACGCACGTTGTCCTGTTGCGTCGGCAGATCGTCGGGATGAATGAGGCTTCGGAAATCGAGCCGCGCCATTTCCGCCGGCGAGTAACCCGCGATGTCCGCATAGTGACGATTGACTCGAAGGAAGCAGCCCGTGGACGTCTCGATCTCGGCGATGCCCACTGCGGCTTGTTCGAAGAGGGCGCGGAAGAAATCGGCCGTGGCCGGCGTGGGGAAACCGGCAGACTCAGTACGAGCGGTTGTTTTCATGATACGGGAAGAACCCGCGATCGGAGTAAGCACTGACGAGGACGATTCTCGCCCTCGCGCGGGATTCTGACCAGCCCAAAGTGGCACTCATTCAGTCGGCCCAGAACGGATTTACAAAACAAGGGAAACAGCGGTTAAAGAACGAACCACATAGAAGAATCAAATAAATCAAAAATAAGGGACACCTGCGCTTATCGCGAAAACGCCGAAGAACAGAAGCGCGAAAAACTGCGCGGCCCACCTCAGCAGGAGCACAGACGCGTACAGATTACCGAACTAGGATAAACCGGCTTCGGCGGCTTCTTTGCGCCTCTGCAACTTTGCGTAAGCTCCTTCCGAATATTTGTCGGCCCGTCCGGGCAATAATGGGTTTCTACGTTATCCGAGCGCAGTCTTTACACACCGCACCGGGAACGGCAACGTGGCCGGTTTTCCATACAGCTGGCATCGCTCACAAGCCCTGCCCTGTCTCACTCACTCCGCTTTAAACAATGCTTCTCATCGATCTACTCGGCACTCTCGCCTTCGCCTTCACGGGCGCATTCCGCGCGGTCAAGCATGAGCTCGACTGGCTCGGTGTAATCGTACTCGCCTCGATGACAGGCGTGGGCGGCGGCATGCTCCGCGATCTTCTACTCGGCGCGACGCCGCCGATGGCACTGCGTCAACCCATGTATGTCGGCGTCTGCGTGCTGGGCGCGGTGCTGACTATTTTCGCCAAAAAGCACATCGCGAAATTGTGGAACGGTGTAATGATGGCGGATGCGCTCGGGCTCGGTTTTTTTGCCGCGGTCGGTGCCGCCCGGGCCGAACTGGCTGGAGCCAATGCCATGACGATCGTGTTGCTCGCGGGATTGACCGCAGTGGGCGGCGGCGTGATCCGCGACGTGCTGGTGAGCGAGATTCCGCAAGTGCTCAAGAGCGACTTCTACGCCACCGCGGCGCTGATCGGTGGCACGGCGTTCTGGTTGTTGTCATACACCGGCTGGGCCATGACACCACGGCTGATCATCACGACGCTGCTGACGTTCGGCCTGCGGCTCTTCGCCATGCGGCGTCGACTGGAACTGCCCAAAGTGCAACGCCTGCCAGCGTCCCCATCCACTCTTTTGAGGCAAAAAAACATTGAATCGCCTGCGGCGCGTTCGCCTTAGGGCGAACGACTAGTTCGTGAAACGTAGAGGCACGCCGACGAACAGCGTTTTGCAGAAGCCTGCGGTATGGTTAAACATCATAAAACAGCGCGTCGCCCTTCACGAATAATCGGAACGCCAAATCCGCCATAATTATGAAGGATGCGCTTCAAATTCGGAGTTACACTCTGCACATGCGCTCGATTTCCGTCTTCCTGCTGCTCGGAATAACCTCAACCGCCCTCTGCTCTGCCCAAACAATGTTTCGTGGTGATGCCCGTCACACCGGCGTCACGCAGGAAAAAGGACCCGCCACACTGCGCGGCATCAAATGGAGTTTCACGACCGGTCGACGCAGCCTTTCCTCTCCAGTTCTGAATCAAGGCACGCTGTTCATCGGCAGCGACGATCGCTCGCTTTACGCCCTCGATGCTGCCACCGGAAAATTGCGCTGGAAATTCGTAACCGGCGGGCCGGTGCGATCCACCGCTGCGGTCGACTCCGGCACCGTTTACTTCGGAAGTTACGATGGACAATTCTACGCAGTATCGGCCGAGAAGGGCGAACTACGTTGGAAATTTGAGACGGGCGGCGAACGCCGTTTCGAAGCCAAAGGGCTGCACGGCTCGACCCCGTCTACTCAGACATTATCCGACCCCTGGGACTGCTACCAATCGAGCCCTGTCGTGGCAGAAGGCCGCGTGATTTTTGGCAGCGGCGATGGGCAAGTGTACGCGTTGGAAACAAGCGCCCTCGCGTGAAATTGCCACCAGTGACGGGCCTCGCCCGCTTTTGCCATGGCCGTGTGTTCGTTGGCAGTTGGGATAGCCGGTTGTACGCGCTCGACGTGAAGACCGGCCGCGAGCTGTGGCACTTCCAAGCCGGGCTCGATCCGAAATATCACAACCAAATTGGCTTCCAATCGTCGCCCGCCGTCGTGGACGGAGTGGTTTATGTCGGCTGTCGCGACGCGCGGCTTTACGCACTCGACGCCGCCAGCGGCAAAGAAAAATGGCGCTTCGACAACAGTGGCAGCTGGGTCATCACCTCGCCCGCCATCGCGAACGGAAACATTATCTTCGCGACATCTGACACCGCGAAAATCCACATTCTGGATACATCCACCGGGAAACTGAAACGCACGCTGACAGCCAACTCCTACGTCTTCTCCTCGCCCACCCTCTCCGGCTCGTGGGCTACGTGGGCGTGATCAACGGCAGCCTGCTCGCCTTCGACTGGGAAAAAGGTTCGTTGCTGTGGGAATTCCAGACGGCGTTTGCCCGCGAGAATAAACTCCAGGTGCTGAATCCCGACCGCACGCTCAATCAGGCCAACCTGTTGCCTAACGAATTTTTCGACCAGAACGCATTCGGACTGGAACGCATTTTCAGTGTCGGCTCGATCATGTCCACACCCCTCGTCAGCGGAGGCCTCGTCTATATCAGCAGCACCGACGGCAACGTCTACGCCATCGAGTAATATCACGTCACGTGAGAATTGGCCGTAATGATCCTAAAAACAGCAGTTGTTTAACCGCTAATTATCGCTAATCGCCGCTGATTTCGGAAGTATAGCCACCGGTATACGCTGCAAAGGTGTTCACCGACGGTGAAGGGTTTTTATCGATGTATCTGATTTAGCGAAAATTAGCGGTTTCAACTGCGGAATTAAGGATGGTACAAAAACGTCGGTGACAGCCGAGGCCATCACCGACGTTGAAGGTAAAGCTAAGGGCAAGGCCCGCCTGCCCTCCGAACTCAGAGCCGTTCGAGCAGGATTTCGAGCGTGCGCTTCGTGCTCTTCGGGATCTGGGTGCCAGGTCCAAAGATCGCACTGGCTCCGTTCTTCAGGAGGAAGTCGTAATCCTGCGCGGGAATAACACCACCGCACACGATCACGATGTCTTCGCGGCCGAGTTTCTTGAGTTCGTCGCGGAGCGCGGGAAGCAGCGTCTTGTGACCAGCGGCGAGCGAGCTCATCGCGACCACGTGTACGTCGTTTTCCACGGCCATCTTCGCGGCTTCCTCGGGCGTCTGGAAGAGCGGCCCGATGTCGACGTCGAAGCCCATGTCGGCCATGGCGGTCGACACGACTTTGGCGCCGCGGTCGTGTCCGTCCTGACCGAGCTTGGCGATCAAGATGCGCGGACGGCGGCCTTCCTTCTTTTCGAATTTCTCAACGAGAGTGCGGACTTCGAGGATCATAGGTTCTTCGCCGAACTCGGAGCGGTAAACGCCGGAGATCGAGCGGATGGTTGCCTGGTAGCGGCCGAACTTTTCTTCAAGCGCGCTGGAGATTTCACCGAGCGAGGCACGGGCCTTGGCGGCTTCGACGGCGAGCCCGAGCAGGTTGCCCTGACCCGAACCAGCGGCCTGCGTCAAAGCGGCGAGCGTGGCGCGGCACTTGGCTTCGTCACGACCGGCGCGGAGCTGCTTGAGCTTTTCGATCTGCGCGATGCGGACAGCGGTGTTGTCCACTTCGAGAATCTCGATCGGATCTTCCTTCTCCATGCGGAACTTGTTCAAACCGACAATCGTTTCCTTGCCGGAATCGATCTTGGCCTGACGGCGGGCGGAGGCTTCTTCGATACGGAGCTTCGGAATGCCGGCTTCGATCGCCTTGGTCATGCCGCCGAGCGACTCAACTTCGGCAAGATGCTCGCGGGCTTTCTTGGTGAGTTCGGCGGTGAGCGCCTCGACGTAGTAGCTGCCACCCCACGGATCGACGACGTTGCAAATGCCCGTTTCCTGCTGGAGGAAGAGCTGGGTGTTGCGGGCGATGCGCGCGGAGAAATCGGTCGGGAGCGCGATAGCTTCGTCGAGAGCGTTGGTGTGGAGCGACTGGGTGTGGCCGGACGCGGACGAAAGCGCTTCCATACAGGTACGCGCAACGTTGTTGAACGGATCCTGTTCGGTGAGCGACCACCCGGACGTCTGCGAGTGCGTGCGGAGCGCGAGAGACTTCGGGTTCTTCGGGTTGAAGCGTGCGACGAGCTCGGACCAAATGGTTCGGGCGGCGCGCATCTTCGCGATTTCCATGAAGAAGTTTTTTCCGATAGCCCAGAAGAACGAGAGGCGCGGCGCAAAAGCGTCGATATCGATACCAGCGGCGACGCCGGTTTTCAGATATTCGAGGCCGTCGGCGAGCGTGTAAGCGAGTTCGAGATCGGCGGTGGCACCAGCTTCCTGCATGTGGTAGCCGGAGATCGAGATCGAGTTGAACTTCGGCATGTTCTTCGAGGTGTACTCGAAGATGTCCGCAATGATCTTCATCGAGGGCGTGGGCGGATAAATGTAGGTATTCCGCACCATAAACTCCTTGAGGATGTCGTTCTGGATCGTGCCGGAAAGCTGTTCGAGCTTCGCACCCTGTTCGAGCGCGGCGACGATGTAGAACGCCAGGATCGGGAGAACGGCGCCGTTCATCGTCATCGAAACGGAGACCTTATCGAGCGGGATGCCGCCGAACAAAGTCTGCATGTCGAGGATAGAGTCGATGGCCACGCCGGCTTTGCCGACATCGCCGACGACGCGCGGATGATCGGAATCATAACCACGATGCGTAGCCAAATCGAAGGCCACGGAAAGACCGGCCTGACCGGCGGCGAGATTGCGCTTATAGAAAGCGTTGGATTCCTCGGCGGTCGAGAAACCGGCGTACTGGCGAACCGTCCAAGGTTTCGCGACGTACATCGTCGGATACGGTCCGCGCGTGAATGGCGCGAAGCCGGGCATCGTGTCGAGGGTGGCGCAACCCGCGAGGTCGGCCGCCGTGTAAACGGCTTTGACCGGTATGCGCTCGTCGGTCTCTTCGACGATCTTGGCGGTAGGAGCCGTTTCGGCGGCGGGGAACTGGAACGCGTCGAACGCGAGATTGGTGAAATCAGGTTTCATGGGTTTCAGGCTCCGATCTGCTTGAGAAGTTTGGCGAGGAGTTCGCGGACGTTGGCGCGAACGTGGATGAATTCGTCGACGCCCGCAGCGTGGAAGCTGTCGACCACGGCTTTGTCGGCAGGCATGCCGGCGAGCACAACGACGGTTTCGGGTTTCGCTGCTTTGATCGAACCAGCGAATATCGGCACGAGCGCCGGATAAGTTTCATCAGTCGAACAAAGCACGACAACGGGAGCGCCGGAAGCGATCGCGGCTTTCGCTGCGGCTTCGGCGGTCTCGAACGCTTCTTTGCCAGTGGCTTCGAAGCCGCCGACCGAGAAGAATCCAGCGCTGAAGTCAGCGCGGGGTTTGTGCTGTTTGACCGGTCCGATCTTCGCGAGGAAGATCTTCGGGCGGGCACCGGTTTTCTTGGCGAACGCGTCAGCTGTTTTGCGGAGCGCTTCGAAGCCTTCACCGGCGCGCTTGAATGCGAGCGGCGTGATCTTCTCGGTCGCAGCGGCAGCGGTCAGACCGGCGAGCTGGCCAATCGTGGCACCAGCAGCAGCGGCTTTAACTAACGCATCGACATCGGTCGCGGCGGCCTGCGGAGCGGCGGGACGGCGGCCCTTGATTTCGGTGGCACGCGCGGTGGCGAGTGCGACGAGATCGGTGACGGGACGCGCGATGGGCTTTTCTTTTAGATTTGGGAAAAGGTTCGTGCCGAGGAGGCCGAGGCGGCGCTTGCTGACCGCGTCATCCTTTTCGGCTGCCACGGTGGTGACGAGTTTCTGCACGTAGCCTTCGCGGAGCGCGGCAGCGAGGCCACCGTGCTTTTCCACATCCTGGAAGAGCGCCCAAGCTTTGCGGGCGAGTTCGTCGGTGGTTTTTTCCACGAGCCAGGAACCGCCGGCCGGATCGACCGGGGCGATGGCGTGAAATTCTTCGGAGAGCAGCGTGTGAACGTTGCGGGCGATACGGCGCGAGATTTCGTCGGAGCCGCCCAGCACTTCGTCAAACGGGCTGATGTGCAGACTGTCGATGCCGCCGAGCACTGCGGAGAACGCCTCGGTGGTGACGCGGAGCATGTTTACGTGCGGATCGAGCACGGTTTTGTTCCAGCGATTGGTTCGGGCGTGGATGCGAACTTTGGATTGTTCGGCATTGAGACCGAAGCCCTGGGCAACGCGGCTCCAGAGCAGACGGAACGCGCGGAATTTCGAAATCTCCAAATAGAACTGCGGACCCACCGCGAAGGTGAAGCGCAGACGCGAAACGATGCTCGCGGGCTGCACACCACGTTCCGACAAAGCGCGGATATATTCGACGCCCGTAGCGATGGCAAAGGCGAGTTCTTGCACGGCGTTGCCACCGGCTTCGAGCCAGGACGCGCCATTCACGCCGACCGTGGCGAGAGCGGGAGCGTTCTTCTCGGCCCACTTTGTCCAAGTCGCGATCGAGTCGTAGGCGCTGGCGAGTGTTGTCGGAAGCGAACCCTGTTCAGCGAGTTCGCCGAGCGGATCGCCGGTCAGGCTGCCGGTGAGCTTCGCGGGAGCGGTGCCCTTTTTGCCAGCCTGCGCAATATAGATCGCAGCGAGCGGCAGCGGATTAGCGCCAGCACGCACGTGTACAGGCAGCGCAGAAAGATCGACGTCCTTAAGCGCAGCGGCGAGATCGGTAGCGTCGGCAACCGAAACACCGTCAACACCCACGCTGGCCGAAGCGACGTCCGGGTCTTGACCATTGCGGGCAGCGCGGTCGGGTGTGAGCGCCACGCTGTTCTGGCCGCGCATAAGATCACTTAATAGTGCGCAGTTGAAATCCAGCGCTCTCGCGCCGCCGATTTCTTGCGAAATTTCCCAAGTTCCGGCGGTGTAGCCAGAGTTTGAATACCCGCGCGCAAACGGCGCGGCGCCGGGTTGAGCGGCAGTATGCGTAAGCCCGGCCTCATCGGCACGTGTATAAAGTGGTTGAAGCGCGACACCTTCGAAGGTACGCGTTACCAACTTCTTATCGAATGGAGCCCCTTGGAGATCGGCTTCGACGGCGGTGCGCCATTGCGTATAGGCGGCACGCGCGAAGTCGAGCGATTGGGCGGGACTGGGTTCCGGATTTTTGCTCATGGTGCGAACAGACTGGTTTTGTTGGACTGGGAAAAGAGGGAAAACTATAAAGACAGAACTACTTATTAGCTCCGCAGATTTTGCCAAAGAATGCCTACGCTTCGACAAGCGATGCGCAGTAAGTCTGGCCACTTTCAGAATAATGGTATGCTCACGTCAGAACACAGCTAACGTTCGACTCTTACCATCTTTCAATGATCACTCGTATCGACCATCTGGGCATCGCCGTCAAATCTATCGACGAAGCTCTCCCCTATTACGAAAAAGCGCTCGGCCTGCGCTGCGAACACCGTGAGGAAGTCGTTTCTCAGAAAGTGCGCACCGCTTTTTTCAGCGCCGGTGAAGTTCATTTGGAGCTCCTCGAGCCGACCTCGCCTGAGAGCCCGATCGCGAAGTTTTTGGAGAAGAATCCTTCCGGCGGCATCCACCACATCGCATTTGCGACGTCCGATATCACGGGCCAGCTCAAGCAGGCGGGCGACACCGGCGTGAAGTTGCTTCACGAAGTTCCTTTTGAAGGCGCAGCGGGTAAACTCGTTGCCTTTCTCCACCCCAAGTCCACTTTCGGCGTCTTGACTGAATTCTGCGCCCCGAAAGCCCACTGAGTCCACTCCAGCAACCCCTAAGATTTTACCATGGCCATCTCGCCCGATCTCCTCAAGCAGCTCGAAGAAAAGCGCAAAGCTATCTACGAAGCCGGCGGCAAAGACAAACTCGCTGAACGCAAAAAGAAAGGCCTCATGAGCGCTCGCGAGCGTCTCGAAGCCCTCTTCCAGCCCGGCACTTTCATGGAGTTCGGCCTGCACGCCCAACACCAATGTCACGAATTCGGCTTGGCCGACAAAACCTTCCCCGCTGACGGTGTCATCACCGGCATCGGCTACATCGACGGCCGCCCAGTCGCAGCCTACTCGCAGGACTTCACCGTTGGTGGTGGTTCGCTTGGTTCGATGCACGCTCAGAAGATCTGCAATCTTCAGGACTACGCCATGAAGTCCGGCATGCCGCTCATCGGCATCAACGACTCCGGTGGCGCCCGCATTCAAGAGGGCGACGCTGCTCTCTCCGGCTACGGCCAGATCTTCTTCCGCAACGTCCTTCTCTCCGGCGTTGTCCCGCAGATCTCGATCCTCGCCGGCCCATGCGCTGGCGGCGCGGCCTACTCGCCCGCCCTCACCGACTTCATCATCATGACGAAGACGAACGCCCAGATGTTTATCTGCGGCCCCGAGGTCATCAAGGCCGCCACCGGCCAGACCGTGACGATGGACGAGATCGGTTCCGCCGCCGCTCACGCTACGATCAGCGGTAACATCCATTTCGTCGCAGAGAACGAGACTCACGCCTTCGACATCGCGAAGAAGCTACACTCCTTCCTTCCGTCGAACAACGTCATGGATCCTCCCCACCATCCGACCCCAACGGTCTCGATGGAGCTCGATCCGGTGATGAACGACATCGTTCCCGATGATCCAAAAGCACCGCTCGACGTGCAGAAGGTCATCGCCCGCCTCGTCGACAACGGCGACTTCCTCGAAGTGCAGCGCGACTTTGCCAAGAACATCGTGGTCGGCCTCTGCCGTATCCAAGGTATTGTTACAGGCATCATCGCCAACCAACCGACCGTCAAGGCCGGCACGCTCGACATCGACTCCTCCGACAAGGGCGCGCGCTTCATCCGTTTCTGCAACATCTTCAACATCCCGATCGTCACCCTCGTGGACGTCCCCGGCTTCATGCCCGGCATCGCACAGGAACGCGGCGGCATCATCCGCCACGGCGCGAAGATGCTCTTTGCCTACGCGGCCGCCACCGTGCCGAAGATCACCGTCATCATGCGCAAAGCCTACGGCGGTGCTTACCTCGCCATGTGCTCGAGCGACCTCGGTGCCGACCTCGTCTTCGCCTGGCCGACCGCTGAGATCGCCGTCATGGGCGCCGATGGTGCAGTGAAAATTCTCTTCAAGCGCGAGATCGCCTCCGCGACCGATCCGAAGAAGAAGGAGAAGGAACTCTCCGCCGAGTACCGCGACAAGTTCGCCGCCCCTTACGAGGCAGCAAGCAAGGCGCTCATCACCGACGTTATCGAGCCTTCGCAGACCCGCGGTATCGTTGCGATGGCCTTGCGTAACACACTCGCCAAACGTGAGACCCGCCCACCGAAGAAGCACGGTAACATCCCGCTCTAACCGGCTCCAAAGCGTATCCACTCAAGCCCGACAGGCATAAAAACTGCGGGCTATTATTTTCATGACGTCCCTATCCACTCCCGTGCTCGCCGAAGCCGCCAAGGTCGCCTTTGAGCCGCTCTTCGGCAATCAATGGCTGGCACTGCTCGTTATCCTCGCGGGAATAGCAGTATTCATGATCGCTGTTGCAGCGGTCGGCCGCTGGCTCGCCGCGACCCATCCCGACGAACCGCCGCCGCCAGCCCCTGTCATCGAACCCGCACCGTCCACAGAAATCTTTGCCGCAATCGCAGCCGCAGTAGCCGTGACATTCGGTGGCAAAGCTCGCATCGCAAACGTGCAACCCACCAAGAGCCAACGTCCCGGTCGACCAAGGCCATCTCCAGTGGGGTGCTGAAGGCCGCCGTCAGATCTACTCTTCCCATAAGGTCCGCTAACCAACCCCTGTACGACAATCGTCAATCTTGTTCATATGAAAAAACTCCGTGTAACCGTTGAAGGCAAAGCCTACGAAGTCTTGGTCGAAATTCTCGACGAGGGCACCCAAACCGCAGCGCCTATGCCCGTAGCTCAAACCAGCGTGGCAACGGTAGTAGCTCCCGTTTCGGCCCCAACGACAGCCAAAGGCCCCGCCGGCGCTGGTGACGTCATCAGCCCGCTCGCAGGCAAACTTGTCTCCATCGACATCAAGCTCGGTGACGTCGTCACAGAGGGTGCGCAAGTTGCCACCATCGAGGCGATGAAGATGAACACCTACATTTACGCGCCCAAGGCCGGCAAGGTCACCGCAATCAATATCACCCCCGGCGACGGCGTCGAAGAGGGCACCGTCATTCTAAAAATCGGCTGAGCACAGCCCTCCCCCGCCCGGCAACGCCATCCGCTTTGCCGGGCACCCTTATTGTGAAAACAGCTATCCTGACCGCACTCACCGTTTTTGGCATCGCCTTTGTTATGTCGATGCTCGTCGCCCTGATGATCAAGGGCCTGCATGCCGCCCTGCGGCACTTTTCGCACAAATCCTGATCAAGGTTTTCCATGCAAGAATTCCACCTCATTGACCTGTTCCAAGGTTTTAAAACGATGGGCGCCGTACCGCCCGCCATTTTGGCAGCGCGTCTGGGCCTTATGCTCCTCGGCATCGTTTTACTTTATCTGGGCAAAAAGGGGATTCTGGAACCCTTGCTCATGATCCCCATGGGGCTCGGTATGACGGCCGTCAACGCCGGCGTACTCTTCCTCGACCCAATGACCGCTGGGCACATCGTCCAGGGTACTGCTGCTCATGCTGACCCCGTTGTTCAACAGCAGATCGTCGATGCTGCTGCGGCTGGGCAAATGCCGGGCACGCTCTTCATGGCCCCGTTGGTCGAGAAGACCGACAATCTCATGTACATCCTGCAGATCGATTTTCTGCAGCCGATCTACACCTTCATGTTCAGCAACGGCCTGATCGCCTGCTTCGTGTTCATGGGCATCGGCGTGCTGCTCGACGTGGGCTTCGTGATGACACGCCCCTTCCAAAGCATGTTTTTGGGCATCTGTGCCGAACTTGGTACTATCGTAACTTTCCCGATCGCCGTTGCCCTCGGCCTCAATTACGGCGAAGCCGCCTCGATCGCCATGGTTGGCGGTGCCGACGGTCCGATGGTGCTCTTCACCTCGCTGACGCTGGCAAAACACCTCTTCGTTCCGATCACTGTCGTTGCGTACCTTTATCTAGGTCTAACCTATGGCGGTTATCCTTATCTGATCCGCTTCCTCATCCCCAAGAAACTCCTTGGAATCAAGCCCCAGAAAAAGAAGACGGTAATTGTCACCTCCGATGAAAAACTGGCCTTTGCGGTCGTCGGTTGCACCGTACTCTGCCTGCTCTTCCCTTCCGCTGCCCCGCTGCTCTTGAGTTTGTTCCTCGGCATCGCAGTTCGCGAATCCGGCTTGAAGTACTTCGTCCAAGTCATCGACGGGCCACTCCTCTACGGCTCCACCATGTTCCTCGGCCTGCTACTCGGCGTTTTGTGCGAAGCCTCGATCATCCTTGATCCGAAGGTCCTCATCCTTCTCGTCCTCGGTATTATCGCCCTTCTACTTTCTGGAATCGGCGGGATTATTGGCGGTTACATTTTGTACCTCATCAGTGGTCGCAAAATTAACCCCGTCATCGGTCTCGCGGCCGTCAGTTGCGTACCCAGTTGCGCCAAGGTCGCCCAAAAAGAAGCCACTAAAGCCCGCCAAGATACGATCATCCTTCCCGATGCACTGGGCGCCAACGTCTGCGGTGTGCTAACGAGCGCTATCATCACCGGCATCTACGTGACGCTCATCCCGCTGCTCAAGTAAGTACGAGAGTCACCTATTTCTCTTCAAGCCACGCTCCGGCGTGGCTTTTTTGTGCCTGGAAGAACGTTCAAATATAGAGCCAAGAATAGCCATTTTCCCTATTAGCTTATAGCTAACGACAATAAAACTTATACGCCTGAAAAATTCTCTCAATTTTTGGGCCTGAATAAAGATTATGGCTTGAAGTGATTCTGCTACTACGGCCATTTTCCACCGCCATGTTGTACCCCCAGCTTCTCGCCGTGACGTCCTCCAGCGTCGAAACCGCCAGTCAGATATCCGACCCGATCAGCTTCCAAACCGCCCTGCTCGTCATCATCGCGGGTGCATTGCTGTTCGTCGCAAAAAATCTAGCCAGCCTCAACCACCGCATCTCCTCTGTCGAGACCGGCAAGAAATCGAACAACCGCTCGACCGGAGCTACCAGTAACGCAAACGGTGTACTGCCTGCTGGCATGATCGCACCTGAAGTCGTTGCCGCCATTTCCGCCGCCATCCACACGACCCTTGGAGGTCGCAATCGCATCCTCTCGATCGGCCAGATCTGCCCGAATCGTCAAGCTTGGTCAGCCGAGGGTCGTCGTCAGGTTTTTAGCTCCCACAAAGTCCGTTAACCCCCGCAGTCATCATGGATCCACACACCTTGCTCTGGATTCTGTTCTGGTCGATTTTTGTCATCGTTTCGGTGATCGACTATTCTGTCGTCACGCACCGCAAGACGGCCATCGACGTCAAAACCGCCCTCCGCTGGACCGCCCTCTGGATCGCAGTCGCCCTCAGCTTCTCTGCGGCGATCTACTTTCTCCACCCGAAGGGCCAAACCATCTTCTTGGAGTACATCTCCGGCTACCTCACCGAGTACTCCCTCTCCGTCGACAACCTCTTCGTCTTCATCCTCATCTTCTCGCTCATGGGCGTGAAGGAGGCTGCCCAGCCCAAGCTCATCAAGCTCGGCATCTACCTCTCCATCGTTCTGCGCATCGTCTTCATCATCTTCGGCATCGCCCTCGTCGAACGCTTCCACTGGCTGCTCTGGGTCTTCGGCGCCATCCTCGTCTGGACCGCATGGAAAATGGTCGCCACCGAGGAGGACGAACACGTTAAACCCGAGAACAACCTCCTCTACAAACTCGCCTCGCGCCTCTTCCCTCTTCACAACGACCCGCAGGAAAACAAACGCCTCTTCGCCCGCTACGACGGCAAACTCTTCATCACCCCGTTTTTCCTGGTTTTTGTTGTCATCGGCTCCACGGACGTCCTCTTCGCCGTCGACTCCATCCCCGCCATCATGGGCATCAGCCAGGACCCGTTCGTCGTCCTCACCTCGAACATTTTCGCCGTCCTCGGCCTCAACTCCCTCTTCTTTGCCATCCGCGGCATCATGGGGCTCTTCAAGTTCCTCAAACACGGCGTCAGCCTCATCCTCCTTTTCATCGGCGCTAAGATGATCATTCCCGGCATCGGCAAAGGTCTCTCCCTCCTCGGCGCCACCGCCATCGGCGGCAAACTCGAAGGCACCGAACACTGGTTCAAGGTACACACTTCAGTTTCTCTCCTCGTCATCCTCTTCGTTCTCGCCTCCTCCGTCGTTCTCTCAGTTTGGCACGACCGTGCGTCGAAAGTGCCCGCCGCGCCCCCATCCGGTCCCTGAGAGCAACCCTCTCTATAACCACCCCCCATGGACAACTTCACCTTCGGTCTCACAATGCTCATCGTAGGCATGGGCGGCACCTTGCTGACCCTCTGGCTCCTCGCCCTCCTCATCAAAGGCATCACCCAGCTCTTCCCTGTCGAAGACAACACCCCCGACAACGAGTAACACCCCCATGCTCGACGCCATCCTCTCCGGACTCAACGCCCTCGCTGAAGGCGGCATCTTCATGGTGCAGCACGGCGGTGCCAACCTCATCATGCTGGCCATCGCCGGCGTCATGTTTTACCTCGCCATCGCCAAGGACGTGGAACCGCTCCTACTCCTACCGATAGCGTTTGGTTGTTTCCTGGCCAACCTCCCCCTCAGCGAGGTCATGCACGACGGCGGCGTCCTCAAGACGATGTACGACTTCGGCATCGGCAACGAACTCTTCCCCTGCTCATCTTCGTCGGCATCGGCTCCATGAGCGATTTCCTGGCGCTCCTTGCCGAACCAAAGCTTCTCCTTTTCGGTGCCGCCGGTCAGCTCGGCATCTTCGCCACGCTCATCCTCGGCCTCATTTTTCTCCCCATGGTCCCCGGGATCAACCCGGCCCAGATCAAAGAAACCGCTATCTCCATCGCCGCCATCGGCGCATGTGACGGCCCCACCGTCATCTACGTCTCCAACATGTTCGCGGGTCTCGGCAAGATCGACACCGCCATGGTCGGCGCACTCGCCGTCGCAGCCTACTCGTACATGGCCCTCGTGCCCATCATCCAACCGCCGATCATGCGCTTGATGACCACCGAGAAGGAACGCGCCGTCAAAATGCCCAGCGTCAGCGGCAAAGTCTCCCAAAACGCCCTCATCGCCTTCCCCATCATCGTCACTGTCATCACCGGTGTCATCGCCCCGAAAGGCCTCCCCCTCATGGGCATGATCATGCTGGGCAATTTCATGAAAGTGACTGGTTCCGTCACCCGTCTCTGCAAAGCCAGCGAAAACGAAATCGCCAATATCGCCACGCTCTTCCTCGGACTCGCCATCGGCGGCACCATGGCCGGCCACCAATTCCTCAAACTCCAAACCCTTCTCGTCTTCAGCCTCGGCCTCGTCGCCATCATCATCGACACCGTCGGTGGCCTCCTCCTCGGCAAGATCTGGTACAAACTCTCCGGTGGAAAAGTTAACCCCCTCATCGGCGCCGCCGGCATCTCCGCCTACCCCATGGCCGCCCGCCTCGTCCAAAACGAAGGCCAGCGCTGGAACAAACAAAACTTCCTCCTCATGCACGCCATGGGCGCCAACACCGGCGGACAAGTCGGCTCCGTCATGGCCGCCGCCATCATGCTCTCAGTCTTGAAAGGCCTGGGCATCATCTGACCTCAGCCCGAGGTAGGGCGCGTTCGACGGGCGCGCCGAGCAACCATCCGTCGTGCGCTGCGGCCATTTTTGTATTTTGAAATACAAAAGGCCTGACAACCTCCTCCAGCGTGAAGTTCGAAAATCTCCGCGCCACCTGGCGCTATTGGCTCATCGGCACCGTCATCGCCGTGGTCGGCGTTATCCTCGCCCGCCTCGTAGCACCGCATTACGTGGGCAAAACGCAGACCGTGCTCTCCAGCGTCGGTCGCCTAACCAGCTTCGTCGGCCTCATCGTCATTGCCTACGGCGTCAACAAACGCATCAAGAGCGAATCCAAAGACAGCGAAAGCCCTTAGCCGCCCATGTCACCGGCCTCTCCCCTCAGCGAAAAATCCTGCCGCTCCATCGATGGCTGGCAGGTGCATGAATTCGCCACGCTGCCCTCGACCAACCCGATCGCAGGCGCCCTCCCGCCCTGGCATGCCGTGCGCGCCGACGTGCAAACCGGCGGACGCGGACGCACCGGTCGCGTCTGGGTCTCCGACGCCGGTGGCCTCTGGCTCTCCGCAGTGCTCCCCGCCCCCGGCCCGCGCAAAAAATGGTCCATCCTGCCGCTAGGAGCTGGTTGGGCAGTGATCGATGCCCTCCGCGAAATCGGAATTACCGGCCTGCGCCTGCGCTGGCCCAACGACATCCTCGCCGGTCGCCGTAAACTCGCCGGCCTGCTCGTCGAACAATATCAACCTGAGACCGCCGTCATTGGCGTCGGCATCAATATTGCCAACCGCCCCGACTCCCTCGAAGCCAGCCTCGTCGGCCACACCATCGGCGTCGAGGAACTCGCCGGACGCGCCGTCACACTCGACGAAATCACCCGCCTCACCCTTGGTGCTTTCCGACGGTTACAGAATCTGATCGAACAAGATCGTTTCAACGAAATCGTGACCGACATCAACACCCGCTGGGGCGAAGCCCGGCGCGTACAGCTCTCGCTCAACAGCCGACCCGAACCACTCGCCGGATACTTCCGTGGTGTCGACCCCGAAGGCCGCCTCAGCTTCACCGACGACCTCGGTACCGCTCACACCCTCGACGCCAGCCAGGTCGCACTTCTGCGCGAGGTCTAAATATCAACGCCTCGTATTATTTGGACTTTGGCAGGGCGAGGCGTCCCGGCCAAGCTGCGGCCCTTCGACATAGCCTGTACTGCATTTATACTTTCCGTCCTCCCGCCGCCTCTGTGTCCGAGCCGTTTCGACAGGCTCAAGGCCCTGAGCCTGTCGAAGGGCTCTGTGTCCTCTTTGGCAAAATGCCTTCCTCCGATCCCTAATCCAAACCCCACGCTTGAGCCCCGCACGCACGCGTGCTGATCTACATACTCCTCACTTCCTCCCATGGCCAAAATCGAAATTCCCAACGCCCTGAAAGCTGACATGCCTCAAACCATTTTGGGCCGTATCATGAGTGCCACGCCCGTTGTGATGACTGTGATCGCCACCATGCTGGCCGGCCTCGCTTCCAGCGAAATGACCAAGGCCCAGTACGACCGCTCGCTCGCCGCGCAACAGCAGTCCAAAGCCGGCGATCAGTGGAGTTTCTTTCAAGCCAAACGCCTGCGCAGCGCTCTCCAACACAACACGCTCGACCTGCTGCAAGCCTCAACGACATCCATCCGCTCGACATCGTCTCGCTAACGCAACCGAGCACACCGTCCGACGGCACTCAGAAAATCGTTGCCCTGCTCGCCACCAACGAGGGCCTGGATGCATTCGCCTTCCTGCAAAAAGGCGAACTACCCGCCACCCCAGCGCCTCGCCCGTCGCCCAGAAATCACTGCCGCCCTGCTCGCCATCGAAAATCTCAAACCGGCCGCCGAGATCGCCGCCTTGCTGGCTAAGGTCAGCGACAAGCTGTTAACCGAAACCATCGTCACCGCCAAGGAGCGCACCGACGCCTTTGACGCTGCCACCAAGCCCATCAACCGAGTGATCGATACCACCGAGGACGCGCTCCTGTCGCAACCCGCCAGCCCGGCCAAACGCGACTTCACCGCCGCCCGCCTGCGCTTCGCCGCGTTGCGATACGACAATGAAGCCCGCCTGAACCAAACCATCGCCAACCTCTACGAATTGCAGGTGCGCAAAAACAACATCAGTGCCGAGCGTCACCACGGACGCAGCCAGCGCTTTTTCTACGGAATGCTCGGAGCGCAGATGGCGGTGATCATCGCCACCTTCGCCATGGCCGCCCGCCAGCGCAACCTCCTCTGGACCCTCGCCGCCGCCGCCGGCGTCACCGCCCTGCTCTTCGCCGGCTGGGTCTATTTATATATCTAAGCCTCCTTCTTTCTCGTTCTCTTTCGTCTTTCTCTTTCTCCGTCGAGAACGCAGTAGCGCTCAACTTTATTGATCGACTGGTTTTGGGCTTTGGTTCGCCAATTTCAGCGCTGCTTTAATCTGCTGAAAAAGCCTAACTCCAGAAGGCGGAACGATGTCTAGCTCTCCAGCCAACGATCCTGATTTTATCCGTATAGACTCACCTTCATGCAGGATAGTGAACCGTAACAATTCTTCTTTTTGCCTCATGAATCGACACGCGAAATCGCCCTTACAAAGACAGTGCGGATAGCCGATCATCTTCTTTCCGTCTTGAGTGATCACCTCCTCCCCTGGCCGCAGATGTTCATCGGTCAGTATCAGGTAACTAACAAATCGTTCGATATCCTCCTTTTTCGTCAAACTGGCGCGGCGCGCTAGTCGGGGTTCCTCAGTCCAAACCATCACACCGTCCTTAGCACACCACTTTCAACCGTCACTTCTTGAGACAGATCGTCGATTTCAATGGCATCTGCTTGTTTTACCCTCCGTGTGACCTCATCAAGCAATAACTTGGTTTTGTCATCAGCAAGACCCAAACCTGCAACAGCACATAGTGCGACCGCCAATATAATCTTTCGCAGCAAAGACTTCATTGGCCGACAGTGTTAAGTATGAACGCACACCCAGTACAGCTCATTTGAAAAGCCTGCTCTGACCTAGGCTGACGGCCTGGCAACATACCGTAGATACAGCGCCACACCGACCGCAGACAGCACGAGAAATGCCACTTGCGCCACAGCCAGCGACAACGTTGTTCCCCAGACCAGCGGCGCGAGCACCGAGATGATCGCGTTGCCTCCAGCCTGGATAAAACTCTGGCACGATGCCGCGAGC
>JADKHC010000002.1 GCA_016721945.1 Verrucomicrobiota bacterium
CTTCATCCAGGTTCATGTAACTGCTGTCACGCGCCCGCGTGAGCAGATTCTCAATGTGTGCCCGCACCGTGCGATTGTGCGCCAGAAAATCGAAGGGCCAGGTAACCGTGTCATTAACCAATGCTTCGCGGATAAAAATTTCCGTCGCTTGCACCGGATCGATTTTACCAAAACTCACCGCCCGCGTTTCGAGTTCTAGTCCGTAGAGCCGCGTTTTCTGTTTCACCATCACGCGGCCGCCGTCGACATTCCAGAACGGTTCGCTGTGCGAAACCTTCACCAGATGCTCGGCCAGATCGAGAGTCCAGAGCGGATCGAGGCGCGCGCACGTGCGGGCAAACAGCCGCGTCGTTTCCATGATTTCCGCCGCCATGATCCAGCGCGGACTCTTCGAATCTTTTTTCTGCGCTGGTCGTTGCCCGGCGTCAGCAGACCACGGTTTTCGCTTTGGTTCATCTTTGGCGAACAAAACCGAACCAGGAAACAGCGTTACTCGACGGTCATGCGTAGCTTTGTAACCGCCATTTTCGTCGTCACGCGTCGCGATGTTGCCCAACAAACCGGCGAGGATCGAGCGGTGAATCGCCCGATAGGCCGGTGTACCGAACGCCTCTTTGTCGGGCGTGATTTGTTCGGGTTTTAATCCGTAGAACGCCGACGTCAGCCTGAAATCCTTCCGCTCCTCCAGCACGTCGAGCAGTTGCGAGTGGATGTCACGCCATTCGCGCATGCGCGTGTAGCTGAGAAAATGGTCGCGGCAAAAACGCCGGAGCTTCGCCTGCGACATCGTTTCGAACTGGTCGTGGTAGGCGTCCCAGATATTGAGCAGCGCGAGGAAATCCGAATCGGGATGCGCAAAACGCCGGTGTGCTGCGTCCGCTTTTTCCCGCGCGTCCAGCGGACGCTCACGCGGGTCTTGAATCGATAAACCAGCCGCTATCACTAGGATTTCGCGCAGGCATTTCTCGCTGCGGGCCTGCAAAATCATACGCCCAACCGTGGGGTCGACCGGCAACCGCGCGAGTTCGCGACCGAGCGGTGTGAGAGCTGTAGCCAGAAGCCGGAAGCCAGAGACCAGAGCAGAACCTTCATCTGCTTTCTGGACGCTTTCATCTGGTTTCTGGCTTCTGGGATCTGACCTCTGGCTTTCGATCGCCCCCAATTCTTCCAGCAGCGCATAGCCGGAGCGGATCGCTTTCGTCGCCGGCATGTTGATGAAGGGGAACCGCTCGATGTCGCCAAGGCCAAAAGCCTTCATGCGCAAAATCACGTCAGCAAGATTCGCGCGCTGGATCTCGGGCTGGGCGAAGCGCGGGCGCTCGTTGAAGTCTTTTTCTGAATAAAGGCGGATGCACACGCCCTCGGAAACGCGGCCGCTGCGGCCTTTGCGCTGGTCGGCACTCGACTGCGCAATCTCCTCGATCGGCAGGCGCCGCGTACGCGATTGCGACACGTAGCGGCTCACGCGCACGAGGCCAGTGTCGATGACGAAGCGGATGCCCGGAATCGTCAGCGAGGTCTCGGCGATGTTGGTGGCGACGACAATCTTCCGGCGCTGCGTTGAGGTAAACACACGCTGCTGTTCAGCGTTGGAGAGACGGCCAAAGAGCGGCACGAGCTCGCAGTTTCGCAGACGTCGCCCATCGAGCAGATCGCAGGTTTCGCGAATATCGCGCTCGGACGGCATGAAAACGAGGATGTCGCCGTTGTCGCTTTCGCGCACGATACGTTCCACTGCTTCGACTGCGCCATCGACATAGTGCAACGCCTCGGCTTTCGCGCTGACATCGTCGTCGGCCGCGGCGTCGCTGCCGAATTCGTCGAGCGGCGCGTAGATAACCTCGACGGGAAACATGCGCCCGGAAACCTGCACGATCGGCGCGTCATCGAAGGCTTTTGAAAACGCCTCGGTATCGATCGTGGCCGAAGTGATGATTATTTTTAGTTCTGGGCGTTTGTGTCGGAGCAGGCGCAGATGCCCGAGGAGAAAATCGATGTTGAGCGAACGCTCGTGCGCTTCGTCGATGATGATCGTGTCGTAGTCGCGCAGCATCGGATCGCCCTGCACCTCGGCGAGCAGCATGCCGTCGGTGAGGAACTTGATGACGGTCGCGTCCGAAGTCTGGTCGTTGAAACGAATCTTGCAGCCGACCTCGCGGCCCCACCCTACGCCCAGTTCCTCCGCCACGCGACGCGAGATCGAGAGCGCCGCAACACGGCGTGGCTGCGTGCAGGCGATCTTGCCACGGACACCGCGACCGGCGGCCAGACACATTTTGGGAATCTGTGTGGTTTTGCCCGAACCCGTTTCGCCCGCCAAAATCACCACCGCATTGGCCTGGATGGCTGCAACGATTTCCTCCGCCCGTGAGCTGATGGGCAGCTCATGAGGAAAATCGATGCGAAAAGGAAAGGCTGGAGGCGGCACGGTTTTGAAGGGCGAAGCGAAAAGGTTTTAATTTGTCATTCAAACCGGCTCCGCGGAAAGTGAAAACGCTCAAGCGCGCAAAACCCCATGCCCAAACCGCCTCCATTGCCCGCCGCTGTGCTTGCCCGCGTCATGCGTATTTCGGTGATCGACGGGCGCGTACTGGTTATTCTCGCGGGAGGCTTTGGGCTAGCCTCTCTCTTCATGGCTGACTGGCTCGGTGCGCTGGTCGGTGGACTCGCCGCAGGCGCTGGAATGATCGAGCTCCACGGTCGTCGCCAACTGCGCGCGGGCGAAATCATCGGCGTAAACTGGCTCGTGCGCAGCCAGATCGTTTTGCTCACGGTCATCGTCGCCTACGTCGTGTATCGGTTTTTCACCTACGATCCGTTGCCTTCGCTTGAACAAATCGAGCAAGCGCTCGCCTCGGCCCAACGCGCCCAAGGCATGGACCCCACACCGCTAGCCGAGATGATCGGCATGACCCATGAGCAACTGCTTACTTTAGCCAAAAAATCCGCCCACAGTGTCTACCTGACAGTCGGTGCGGCCACGGTGCTCTGCCAGGGCGGGCTGGCTTATTATTACCACCGCAAAGGCCCGATCATCGCACGGGCGCTGTGCAAAAGCTGACGGACTCCGGCCGCACGGCATTTTAGGGCACATGGAGACGAAAAGCGTGGATAACTATGAACACTTTTCATCAGCACCCCTATCTGGCTCGGCTCTTGCTATGAACAGGTCGCATCAAGCGACCCATGAATCCCATTCTCGACAGCCGTAAATTGCTCGCGTTCACCACGCTGGCCCGGGTTGGCAGCTTTACGCTCGCCGCTCGCGAGCTGTTCATCACGCAATCAGCCGTTAGCCACGCGATAAAATCGCTTGAGCAAGAGCTCGAATGCCGCCTCTTCGACCGCCTCGGCCGCAGTGTAAAGCTCACTGCCGCCGGCCACCAACTCCTCGACCACGCACAACGCATTCTAGCCGAGATGAAAACTGCCCGCGCCGATCTGGCCGTGATGGTTAAATAAAAAAAACTCGCCCGCACCGAAGCGTGAGCGAGTTGGTAAATTGGAAAACGCTTTCTCGGCTCAGTTATTTCTTAACGGCCGAAAAGATTTTCTTCACGAGTGCGTCTTTGGAAAGCTTGGGATTCGTGCGCAACGCACCTTCACCCTTGCCCATCTGCGAATAAACGAAATCCACCGTTTGCTCAGTGAGGCTCTCCTCAAGATTCGCGGGCGGGGTTTTGCCAAACATCGTCGAAGCCATCGGACCGGCCTTGGCCACCATCGCTTGATAAGCTGCGACGATTCCGGCTTCCTGACTCTTGGCGGCAATCAACGGCTGAACCTTGCCAATGATCGGGGAACGCGTGTGTTCCTTCGTGTAGTTGGTTAGACCATCCGGCCCTGTCTTGAGCACAGCCAGCGCATCGTCGAATTTCATGCCGCTGGTCGAGCCGGTGAATGCGTCCTTGGTCAACGGCAACGTCTGCGCGACGACGGTTTTCAACTTGGCCTTAAAGTCATCCATCAACTGGCCCTGGCCCGCCGTGCGCAGCGCAGCCTCAAGCTTGTTGAGCTTGTCCGGCAGCGTGATCGTCAGAGTGTCAGCGGTCTTCGCATCGGAGACCGATTTGACGGCCTGGCTGACCAGCGAGGTCAAGGCGGTCTGCAAACCCTTCGAGGCTTCATCAGCCGTGGGCAACGCAGCGTCAGCCGCAACCGCCCGCGTGATACAAAAACAAAACGCAAGTAATGACAGGTATGATTTCATGGGAAAGAAACTTAAGAGATTGGCACACAAACGGATCATGGCAACCACACACGTTTATTAGCCCCTTCGCCTCACTCCGGCACGAGCCAGCGCAACCGCCCGCCTCCGCCCGGCGCCTGCGCCAGTAACTCCGCGAGCAACGGCATCAACGGCGCGATCACGCGATCAATTTGCCACGGCGGATTCAACACCGCGAGCCCGCAGCCCTTCATTTTCATCGGTGCGCTGTCGCCCGCAATCATCACCTCCGCGATAAACATTGGCGGTAATTTGAGTGCGCCCAGTTCGTCTAAAAACGCATCCACTCGCGCCCGTTCGGTCAGCGGATACCAGACAGCAAACGTGCCGCCCGGCAGACGCCGCAGCCCATCGCGCAAACCACCGACGATCTGGGCAAATTCGTTTTGCTCCTCGAACGGCGGATCGATCAGCACCAGCGCCCGCTTCTCCAACGGCGGCAACATCGCCCGCAACGCCGTGTATCCATCGATCTGATGCACCGACGCGCGATCCACAAACGTGAGTTCGTCCCGTAGCATCGCAAACTCGTCCGGATGCTTTTCGCAGAACGCCAGCCGTTCCTGCGGCCGCGCTATCGCCTGCACGAGACGAGGCGAACCCGGATAAAAATGCGGCATCTCGGCCGAGTTTCCCGCCTGCCGATCAAACTCACGCACCAGGGCCACGTACTCCGACAACGCCTCAGGCAAATCCGTGCGGTTCCATAACCGACCGATACCGTCCGGATGCTCCGGTTTGCGTTCGAGCGAGTCGCCCCGCTCCGCCACACTCAAATCGTAGCGCCCACGCCCCGCGTGCGTATCGAGAAAAAGAAAACCTTTCTCCTTCCGCTGCAACCCGCGCACAAGCTGAACAAGCAGCGCATGCTTGCACACGTCGGCAAAATTACCTGCGTGGAAATGGTGGCGATAGTTCATTTAAAAATTGGCGAATAATGCGGCTAAAACATTCTGTCATTCTGAACGAAGTGAAGAATCCAGTGAGATAATACCAAACGCCCGAAGCTTTTATACTGAAAGCGATACTTGGTGGTTTGAATCTCTCTGAATTTTACAAAAGAAAACGAAGCTAACGAAGAGATTAAAGAGGTACCTGCAGGCCTTCGTTCCCTTTGTTATCTTCTGTTCAAAGTATAGGAGTTCACGGCTGTTGGTATAACGTTACGGATTCCGGCGCTATCCAACTGGATTCTTCGCTGCGCTCAGAATGACAATATTATTATCAATTCGCTTAAGCGCTGCGCTCAGGCGACCGGGACTTTGACCACGATCTTGCGGACCAGCGCTGCGGCTTTGATCGCCACGGTCGGCATGTGGCCGTCGACCGGAAAAAGCACCGCTGCGTCGCCCGCGCCCAGCCGCAACACCGTGGCACTGCCCCCATCAGCCATGTGATAAATGAGCACATCCTTCGCCGGCGTTTTGTCTTCCTTCAACGTCAGCTTCGCGATGTCAGCGACTTCGATAAACTCCTCTCCCTCGACGATCACCTGCACGTCGATGTACTGCTTGTGCGATTCGAAAAACGCATCGGGCCGCTGCTTCGTCAGATAAGTTTGCTCCAACGCAAAAGCGCCGCCACCGAGCTCGGTTCGTTCCTGCTGACCGACCTCGATTGCGCGAACCCGCTTGAAAGCCTCAGTGCCAGCGCGAAAACACTCGTCGAGATAGGCGAAAGTCGCCTGAAAACGATCAGCCTGGGCGAGTTGCGCACGCACGGTTGTGATAGAGCCAAAGAGAGCCATGCGCCGAGATTCAAGACGGTCGCCCACGCTGGCAAGAATCGAAACACCCCGGCGCGACAGGAAAAGATTGCGACACGCCCGCGCGCACGTTCCCTTATGACCTGAATCAGCCTTCACACTGCGCATGTACGCTAAACAGCACAAAAGATCGAAAGTGGGGCCATGTCGCCCATTTCAGCATTCGCGTCTATTAGCGTTCATTCGCGGTTAAAAAACACTATGAGTATCGAATTCGGTTGGTGGGTCACGCGCCCGGAAACCGGCAAGTTCCAGATCAACGTCAACGTCCACGGGGGCAACATCACCTGGCTCCGCAAGCAAGGTCACCACAACTCGTGGGAAGAATACGGCCCACCCACGGAAGAAGACTGGGACAAACTCATCTACGAAGCCGAACGCCGCGTTCCCCGCCGTCTGATCTCCACGAAACAATTCGATGAAATCAAACGCCTGCGCGAGCGCTAGCCGAACCAGTGGCTAGGAAGAACGAGAGCCACGGCCTGCGCTCACATCGCCAGCAGCTTCGTCCACAGATAACGAAACGACCGCGCGTACACCTCGGGTTTTTCTGCGATGGCTTGTGTGACAGCCGCCGGAGCGAACCACTCGCCGCGCTCGATCTCAGCGGGACTAAGCACAAACGGTCCCTCCGAACTTAACCGGTAAACCCAGACAAATTCGTTGCTCGTATCCGGACACGCTTCGCTGTGCAGCACGGGCGTCAGCAAATGTGGCCCGGCGATTTTCAAGCCGATCTCTTCAATGAGCTCGCGCATCGCAGCGGGCAAATAATCTTCGCCTGCATCGAGGTGACCCGAGCAGGACGAATCCCAACAGCCCGGCGCGGTGTCTTTGGCCATCGAGCGCTTTTGCAGAAAGACCTGGCCGCGTACGTTGAACACCAGCACATGCACCGCACGATGACGCAGTCCGCGACTATGGACTTCACGGCGCGTCGACTGGCCGATGACCTCGTCGCGTTCGTTGACCACGTCGAAAATTTCGTCGTCTCGTTGGGCTTGATGCTGGGTTGTCATGAGTAAAGAGGAGTCGGGAAATCTTGGTTTGAAGGCAGGGCGCGGATTCCGCTCCGCGCCGTTGGACACAAAATCGGAGCGGCGGCTTCGGGACAAGCCGCACTACCACGGAGCAGACCATTCCCTGAAGTTTTAAACCGTTTCAAGGCAAGTCGGTTTACTATGCATATTTTTCTAAGCTTGTCGCTGGAAGCTTAACGTGTCCTTTCGTGAGCCCCAACCGCTCATTGCTCCATGGCCAAAATCGACGTAAACAAAGTAGCCGAGATCCTTAAGAAAAACCAGGTCGACCCCAAAGTCCTCCGCCAGATCGTCGAGGAGATGAATATCCTGACGCAAGCCGAGGGCGACGACGAGAAACCGCCAGCGGTGAAAAAGCAGTGGGCCATCCTCATCTCCGATCCCGAGGAGCGCCTACCCAAGATGGATTTTGTCGGCTGGGTGCTCCAGATTCCCGAGGACGACAGCGTCGCCACCACGCAGGACCGAATTTTCCGCGCGACCTACGATTTCAACACCACGAAAAAAGGCCGCCTGCTTCCACCGAAAACCGTGGGCGAAGCCCTCGAAAACGTCCCGGCTAAACATTTCAAAGAAGTCGGCCTCTGGGTAAAATCCAAGATCCCCGTCCTCATGTTGAAGACCGACAATGAAATTCCGATGGACGGAAAACCGTCGCGCAAAGATCGGGAATAACAGCTCTCCGCTCTGCCCGAGCCGTAGCGATGCTGCAGAGGGCGGAGCCCGTTGTCCCTAACGGGCTGGTTCGGCAGCCTTCTCTGAATTCCACGGGAAAAAACAAAGAGGTTTAGAAAACACCGGTTGGCCTTCGTTCTCTTCTGTTCAAAGGGTTGAATCTGCGGCTTGTGCTGTGCTCGACTTACTGTTCGTTCCGCTCGCGAAACCCATACGCCTCGGGCGACAAGCCTCGCGCTTTTAATGCCGCGACGAGCGCCTTCAGATCGAGCTGCGCACCTGCTTTGACGTCGTTTGCCTTGAACCAGCCTTGGTTCATTTCGAGCGCAAACTGGATTGTCGTACTCCGTGAGTTCACCGTTCGCTCGTCGAAGGGATACATCTGGTACACTTCGCGCAACTGACCGTCAGCGCTAAAAAAGCCGATATCGAGTGGTGTCGGAGTATTGCGCATATAAAAACTCATGCGCGTCGGCGCGGCGTAGATGAAGATCATGCCTTGGTCCGTGCCGAGATCGCGGCGCCCCATGAGCCCGTGCTGCATTTCCCACGGCAGCACCGCCAACTGCATCTGCACTACACGTTCGCCGACCTTGATCGGAAAATAGTCCGAGATCGATTTGTAGGCCGCCGGATTTTCCGCCTGCTTTTTTCCGCAACCGCCCAGCGATAAACTCAGCCCGACCGCCGCAAGCAGAACAGACCACCAATGTAGATTTGCGTTTTTCACAAGCCCTGTGGCTAATCTGTGGCAGCGCTCAATTCAACTCTTCCCTGTGCCCGCATCTTCGTTGCTCCTCTACGCCGATTCCGCCCACAACGCCGACCAGCTCTACTTCGGTCGCGTCCATGTGCCGGACCCATTCATCTCATTCACCGTCGGCCGAAAAAAATACGCCGTCGTCAGCGCCCTCGAATTCGGTCGCGTAAAACGTGACTCAGCCTTCGACGTCGTCCTCCCGCTCGAAATCTACGCGAAGGAAGCGAAGAAACGTTTTCCCTCCGGCCGCATGACCGCCGCCGAAGTGATCGCCGTCATCGCGCGGCAATTTCGCATCAAAGCCTTTGTCATCCCCGAAGATTTCCCCGCCGGTATCGCCACCCGCATCACACGGCTAGGCCTAAAACTTCAGATCGCCGACGGCCCGATTTTCCCGCAACGCGAAATCAAAACCGACGCCGAAGCCGCCGCCATTCGCGAGGGCAATCGTTGCAGCACCATCGGCATTCTCGCCGCCGAGGCCATGCTTCGCGCCAGCAAAATCAAAAACGGCCAGCTCTTCTATCGCAGTACCCCGCTCACCTCCGAACGCCTCAAAATCGCCATCGAGATCGCCTGCCTCGAAGCCGGTGCCATCTCGCTCGACACCATCGCCGCTGGCGGTGACCAGGCCTGCGATCCGCACGAACGCGGCCACGGTCCGCTTCGCGCCAACGAACTGATCATCGTCGATGTTTTCCCGCGCGTGAACTCCACCGGCTATCACGGCGACATGACGCGCACCTTTCTCAAAGGCCGCGCCAGCGACGCCCAGCGCTCGCTCGTCGCCGCCGTGCGCGATGCCCAGCTTGCCGCGCTCAAAATAATCCGCGCAGGGGCCAACGGCCACGCTGCCCACGACGCCGTCGTCCATCTCTTCGCCAGCCGCGGTTACGAAACAAAACATACCGACAAAGGCTCCGTCGGCTTCTTCCATGGCACCGGCCACGGACTCGGACTCGCCGTCCACGAAGCTCCGCGCGTCAGCACCGTCGATTATCGCCTAAAGAAAGGTTCGGTCGTCACGGTCGAACCCGGCCTCTACTACCCCGGCCTCGGCGGCTGCCGCATCGAGGATGTTGTCCAGGTCACCAGCACCCGCCCGAAAATGCTTTCCGACTGTCACTACAATTGGGAAATTAAATAACTAATGATCTCCGTCACTGCCGCCAGGGACCTCCTCCAAAAAATTTCCCGCGTCCGCGTCCTCGTGATCGGCGACGTCATGCTCGACCACTATATTTGGGGCGACGCCACACGCATCTCGCCCGAGGCTCCCGTGCCCGTCGTCGATATCGCGCGCGATAGTTACACCGCTGGCGGCGCGGCCAACGTCGCCCTCAACATCGCTTCGCTCGGCGCAAGTTGCACGGTCGCGGGTTTCTTCGCCAATGACGAAGCCGGAGCCAAACTCACGAAAATCCTCGGCGAAAAACAAATCGCCACCATCGCCACGCCCGGCAGCGGCACCACCATCGTCAAGACCCGCGTGCTCGTTCAGCACCAGCAACTCTGCCGCCTTGACCGCGAGGCTGGTCCTTCTGCCTACCGTATCGCTAGCGACAAAATCGAGCCGCTCTTCCGTGACGCAATCAATGCCTGCGATGCCGTCGTATTCTCCGATTACGCCAAGGGAATCCTCTCCGACGAGCTCGTCGAACGTGTCAGCAAACTCGCCCGCTCCGCCGGAAAATTCGTTGCCCTCGACCCGAAGCCGAAGCGCAAACTCCACTTTCACGACCTCGATCTCATCACACCCAACCGCCGCGAAGCCCTCCAGCTAGCCGACATCGAGCCCGAACCCCACACGCCATTCCCCGCCGAGAAAGTCTGCGCCGAACTGCGCAAACGCTACGGCACGCGCAACCTCGTTATCACGATGAGCGAAGATGGCATGCTGCTCTCCACCGACGGCAAAATCGGCAAAGTCATTCCTACCGCCGCACGCGAAGTCTTCGACGTCTCCGGCGCCGGCGACACCGCTCTCGCTTCGTTGGTCTTGGCTCTAACCGCCGGTTCTGACCTAGAAACCGCCGCGCATTTTTCCAACGCCGCCTCCGGCGTCGTCGTCGGCAAACTCGGCACCGCAACTGTCACCCCCGACGAACTCGTCGCCTACATCGAATAAGACGGTTTAATTGTCACGCAAAGACGCCAAGCCGCAAAGAAGACAATACATCGTCGCTTCATTCCCAACACAGAACCAAAACACCACGATAGAGTATTCTTTGCGTTCTTTGCGCCTTTGCGTGAGACCTTCTGTCTCCGAAACATCAGCGTTCATTCGCAGTTCCTACCTTCCTGAGTTCCATATTAAAAAAATGTCCAAGGCCCTCTTCATCGACCGCGACGATACACTCATTATCGACAAGGTTTATCTCTCAGATCCCGCCGGAGTCGAACTCCTGCCCGGCGTGATCGAGGGACTGCGCCGCGCCCGCGAACTCGGTTACCAGCTGTTTCTTTTCACGAACCAATCGGGCATCGGCCGTGGCTACTACACGATCGAAGACGCCCACCGCGTTAATGCCCGCATGGAAGAAATGATCGGGCTGCCCCGCCCTCTTTTCGTCGAGATTGGCATCGCGCCCGAAGCACCCGATCAACCCTCGCTCTACCGCAAACCCTCGCCGCGCTTCATCACCGAGATGATCGCCAAGTACAAACTCGACCCCGCGCAATGCATCATGGTTGGCGACCGCGAGTCCGACATCGAAGCCGGCCTCAACGCCAAAATCCGCTGCGCCGCGCTCTGCACCGCCAAAGTCACCGCCGAAAAATGGCGCGCCCTCGCCTACCCCGGCGTCGCGATCTACCCCTCCTTCGCCGACTTCGCCGAAACACTGAGTTGATCCAAATCTGGAACGCAGGAACTCAGGAAAACACATTTCTCATCGGTGCCCATCTGTGTTCATCGGTGGCTAAATTCCGTTCCTGCTTAATCTCACAGCAAAGAACCGAGTCTCAACTCCGCGTCCGTTCCAGCCTTCCAGAGTTCCAGATTAAATCATAATCCCCGCCTTCCCATGCCTGAACTCGCCGAGGTCGAATTCTACCGCAAACGCTGGAATCCCGGACTGAAACAAAAGGTCGCCGCCGTCCTCCTGCATCCTTCGGCCTCGGTCTTTCGCGGCTGCGACGTCAACCTCCTCGAAGACCAATTGACCGGCGCCACGCTCCTCTCCTCCGGAGCCGCAGCCAAGCAAATGCTCTTCCGTTTTAGCGGTGACGCTTGGCTCGGTCTTCACCTCGGCATGACCGGCGAGCTCACCGTACAACCCGCCGATTTCGAACCACGCAAACACGACCACCTCGTACTTCGTCAACGCGACCGCTCGCTCGTTTTTAGCGATCACCGCATGTTCGGCCGTGTACAGTTTTCCACCGGCGCGGACGCACCCGATTGGTGGAGCTCCATTGCGCCGGCGATTCTCTCAGATGCGTTCACCCTCGACGCCGTCGCGACCTTTCTCCATCGACGCGCCCGCTCGCCGATCAAAGCCGTACTGCTCATGCAGGAACGTTTCCCCGGGATCGGAAACTGGATGGCCGACGAAATTCTCTGGCGTGCTGCCATTCACCCGAAACAACCCGCAGGTACACTCATGCCCGCCCAGATCAAAACCCTGCACAAAGAATGCCGCTGGGTTTGCCGCCAAGCTCTAGAAATGATCGGCGGCGAAAGCGCCGAACTTTGCGATCCACCCAAAACCTGGCTCTTCCCTCACCGCTGGGAAGACGGCGGTAGTTGTCCCAAAACCGGAGCCAAACTTCTTCGTGAGCAAATCGGCGGTCGCACCACCTGCTGGTCACCAGCGCGACAGATACTCGTCGCCTGACCCGAGCCACATTCAGTTTCCGTTCCAGCTTTCCTGAGTTCCAGATTACTCCATCTTCTACGCCCTCGCATTAACCGTAAAACCAGAAACAATTGTAAGTATGAAAACCCCAATGGGCTCATTCTACAGTTTGGCCTTCGCGGCGAGTCTGGTGGCCGCAAGCCTCTGTTTCGGTGAAGAAGCGTACACCAAAACAACTCGCGCCAATACGATTCTAAAGACCACGGTCGATACCGCAGGTCAAAAGATCGAGTACCCCCAAAACGGAAACCCCGAGCTTACCGGAGTTCTGGTCGAAATCCCCTCGGGCGCACAAACCGGTTGGCATATTCACGAGTCGCCATGTGTCGCCTATGTTCTTGAGGGCGAGATTGCGGTCGAACTTGAGTCCGGCGTCACCAACCACTTCAAAGCGGGTGACTCTTTCGCAGAAGTCAGGAACTTGAAACATTGCGGCTACAATACCGGGAAGACCCCGGTGAAAATTCTACTCTTCGCGATTGGCGTGGAAGGCACACCGGTTTCAAAAGCGACAGCTACGGGAAAGTAGATCAGAAACGTTTGTCACCACCCTGCGAATATCAGCCACGCCTATTTATCCAATGTCTACCGCCAAACAACGTCTTGATGAACTGCTCGTCGCCCGCGGGCTCGCGGAAACTCGTTCGCAGGCCAAAGCGCTGATCATGGCCGGGCGCGTTTCGCACGGTACCGAACGGTTAGACAAACCAGGCAAGGACTATCCGATCGACTTCGAGCTCAGCGTTGAACAACCGCCACGTTTCGTCAGTCGCGGTGGCGAAAAACTCGCAGGTTTTCTCGCGAAATTCCCGCTCGATCTCCACGGCGCGCACATGCTCGATGTCGGCGCTTCCACCGGCGGTTTCACCGATTGCGCGCTGCAAGCCGGTGCGGTGAGCGCGGTCTGCGTCGATGTCGGTCGCGCCCAGTTACACTCCAAACTGACCAACGATCCGCGCGTCACCAATCTCGAAAAAATCAACGCCCGTCATCTCAAACCCGGCGATCTGCCGCGCAGAGAATTCGACGCGGTGACGATGGATCTTTCATTCATTTCGCTCAAAGCCGTGCTGCCCGCCGTGTGGCCTTTCGTGCGCAAAGGCGGTACGTTGGTCGCGCTCGTGAAACCGCAATTCGAAGCGGGTAAAACCGAAGTCGACAAAGGCCGCGGCGTCATCCGCGACCGCGCCGTACAAGACGCCGTGCTCGCCGATATCACCCAGTTCGCCCTCGCCGAACTACGCGGCGCCGTGTTGGTCGGCTCGATGGATTCACCGCTCACCGGAGCCGACGGCAACCGGGAATTCCTGATCGGCCTGCGAAAAAATCTTTAACGAAATGCGAGTCCACGCGAATTCACCCCTTTCAGAATTTCGTCCAACGCCCTTGCTACTGCATCCACGATCTCCCTCCTTCGCCGAGTCACTGAGCTAAGCAGAAGAAATGTGGAACTCAGGAACGCTGAAAAAACACCTTTCTCATCAGTGGCCAGGATTTCTGGTCCGTTCCTGCCTTCCTGAGTTCCACATTATTTCATCTCCGCCCTCCCCTGGCTGAACTCGCCGAGGAGATCCCCAGAGAAATACAAAACCCGCCACGTTTCATCACCGCTTCTGACCACGACTTTGCGATTCCGAAACATTAGCGTGAATTAGCGTCCATTAGCGGTTAAACCAAGGTTTGAAATCCGCCAACGCCACCTGCATAACCGCGCCAATCCCATGCAACCCATCCGCAACCTCGCGTTTGTCATTAACGCTCAAAAAAGCGGCGCGAGTGAACTCGCCCACGGGTTGATGGAGATCGCCAAGGCCAGCGGTATCCGAATTAGCCATACCGATCAATTTCCCATACCCAACGGATTCCTGAAAGGTTTTGATGCCTGCTGCGTGATCGGCGGCGATGGCACGCTGCTTGGCGTCGTTCGCGAATCCGCCCGCGAACAAGTCCCGATCATCGGTGTGAATCGCGGCAGCCTCGGCTTTCTCACGACATTCTCCGCCGACGAAGCTCGTTCGCATTTCCCCGCACTGCTCGCAGGCGAGTTTCGCCTCGCGAAACGCTCCCTACTCAGCTGCTCGTCCTGCGAAGGACACCAACACGATCTCGCGCTCAACGACGTCCTGATCAAAGACGAACGCCCGTCGCGTCTCGTGCGCCTGGAGGTCTTCGCCGACGACGAACTCGTAACCGAGTATGTCTGCGATGGCTTGATTTTCTCTACGCCAACTGGTTCGACTGCGTACAACCTCTCCGCGGGCGGGCCGCTCATTCATCCCGACGCCAGCGTTATCGCGATGACGCCGATCTGTCCGCACACCTTGAGCAACCGCTCGATCATTTTCCGGCACGATGTAAAACTCCGCGTGGTCAACCGCAGCGAATCTTCCCGCCTCCTGGTAGCGATGGATGGCCAGCGCAATCTCGTGACCTGCGAAAATTCGCCGATCGAAATCTCCGCTTCGAAGCTCGAACTCCCGCTCGCCCAGCGCCTCGACTACTCCCACTTCTCCGTCATGCGCGCCAAGCTGAAGTGGAGCGGTGGATACACGGAGTCTGGCTCGAGGTAGGACGTGCGCGCCGGGTATTCGGATCGAGGTAGGGACAATGCTCCGCATTGTCCTCTGCGGTTGCGGCGCAACCGCCGCACCAAAGTCCAAACACTTCGGGACGTTCGTATAATAAGAGAGTTTCTCTCCCTGCGTTAAATAATCCTTCGGAGAATCTGTGTATATCTGTGTTCATCTGTGGCCCCATTGAATGAGTACAACTGAGGGACCTTCGCTGGCCCTCCCCACCCGCTCTGCTGTTCTGTTACGTTCTGAACACCGCCGCGTAAAAAAATGCCCCCACTGTTCGGCTATCCCAGACGCGACGCCGGCGAACGCGCACCCAACCAAGCCGGCATCAACTTACCTTCGCATAACCGAACCACCTCCATACCGGCCCTCCAATCCATTTGCCACGCCTGCAAATTTCCCTTCTGCTCCGCGCCAACCATCCCGCGCGAGCCCATGCCCAACCCCATTTCCCTCAAGCCTTCATGACCGTCGCAGAATTCAAAAAGAAGTGGCTCCGCTACCAAGGCAAAGAGACCTCCGCCTATCAGGAGCACTTCAACGATCTCTGCCGCCTCCTCGGCCAGCCCACGCCCGCCGAGGCCGATCCTTCCGGTAGCGATTGGTTCTGTTTCCAGAAACGCGTCGTCAAGGACCTGGAATTGTTCGTTGTCGAGGAGGACGGCACCGAACCTGCCAGAGCGAACGCGGCTTTGCTGACGTCTGGCGCAAGGATTGCTTTGCCTGGGAATACAAGGGGAAGCGCAAGAACCTTGACGACGCCTACAAGCAGCTCCTGCGCTACCGCGAATCGCTCCTGAACCCACCTCTGCTCGTCGTCTGCGACTTCGAGCGTTTCATCATCCGCACCAATTTCAACGGTACCGTCCAGGAAACCTACGACTTCGACCTCACGCGCCTGGACGACCCGAAGAACTGGCGGGTCCTGCGGGCACTTTTCGACAAGCCCGAGTCTCTCCGCCCCGTCCGCACCACTGCCGAGGTCACCGAGGCCCTCGCCAGCGCCATCGCCGAGATCGCGAAATCCCTCCAGAAGCGCGAAGCCGTCGAACTCGCCGACGCGCAGACCCGCGCCGAGATGAATTTCGCCCAGCGCAAAAATCTCCGCATCGCCCGCTTCCTGAATCGCCTCGTCTTCTGCTTCTTCGCCGAGGACACCGGCCTGCTCCCGCCCAAGCTCTTCTCCGATCTCCTCAAGCTCGGCCTCGACGACCCGCACCACCTCGCCACCACGATGGAGGCTCTCTTCGCCGTCATGGCCAAGGGCGGTACTTTCGGGAAGGACAAGATCCGTCACTTCAACGGCCACCTCTTCGAGGAAGCCACCGTCTTCGAGCTGACCGACGACGAGTTGAAACGCCTCGCCGAGGCCGAGGAATCCAGCTGGCAATTCATCCAGCCCAGCATCATGGGCACGCTATTCGAGCGTGCGCTGGAGCCGGAGCAGCGCTCCCAACTCGGTGCCCACTACACCAGCGAGGAAGATATCAAGACCCTGGTCGAACCAGTCCTTATGGCACCGCTTCGCCGCGAGTGGTCGGCGCTCAAGCGCACGCTCGCTCCCGCCTACGCCAAGGGCAAAGGCACACTCGCCCAGCGCGACGAGCTCGCCGCGTTTCAGAAAAAACTCGCCGCCACCACCGTGCTCGATCCGGCCTGCGGCAGCGGCAACTTCCTCTACGTCGCGCTCCAACTTCTCCTCGCGCTCGAAAAAGAGGTCCTGGCTTACGTCACGCAGCTCGGCTTCAAGCTCGCGCCGAAGGTCGGCGTGCAGCAGCTCCGCGCCCTTGAGATCAACCCCTACGCCTACGAGCTCGCGCAGGTCTCCGTGCAGATCGGCTACCTCCAGTGGCGGCGCGACAACGGCTTCGAAAACGACCGCACACCCGTCCTGCAAAACCTCGACGGCTTCCGCAACGAGGACGCCCTGCTCGAGCCCCACTTCGGCCGCAAGGCACGCAACTTGAAGGAAGCCCGCGCCGACGAACACACTGCCGACACCAGCCTCAAGTTCTACACCGAACGCGCCTGGCCCCCGTGCGACGTCATCGTCGGCAACCCGCCGTTCCTCGGGAAGTAGGCTTTAGGATGAACTAGGGCAGGACTATCAGCAAGATCTTTGGCACCTTCGGAAAGCGTGTGCCTGGTTCAGCAGACTTGTGTTGCTACTGGTTCGAGAAAGCCCGGCAGCTGGTTGAACAAAATCGATGCAAACGAGCAGGCTTACTTGGAACGCAGGCAATTCGTGGTGGCGCAAATCGAGAGGTACTCAAACGCATTAAGGAAACTAGTAGTATCTTTTTCGCAGTTAGTGATCGTAACTGGGTTCTCAACGGCGCGAATGTTCACGTGAGTATGGTCGGCTTCGATTGCGGAACAGAACCAGCACGAGAGCAAGCGGAGTGCCTGCTGACAGATAAATGCGAATCTGACATCAGAAATCGATGTCACTCTAGCGCACCGACTAATTGCAAATATTGATCTTAGTTTTATCGGGACGAAGAAGGCCGGAAAATTTGAGCTGACTGACGCGGAGGCATTGGATTTAGCGGCTAAGCCAAATCCTACCCAACGCCGATCCTTTCGCCAGTGAGACTCGTTAAACCTGTTCGCGATAAAAACAATCGGAAACTCTATCGTGAGAAATGGTGGCTGCACGCAGAGACACGCCCGGGACTACGACAGAATTGCCTTACCCTCAACCGTTACCTCGCAACAGTTCGCCACTCAAAACATCGAACTTTTGTTTGGGCAGACGCCTTTACCATGGCGTTTTGCCTTCGCTAGAAATGACGATTTTTTCTTCGGCCTTCTTCATGCACGAATTCATGCCGTCTGGTCCTTGGCGCAAGGCACTCAGGTTCGCGAAAAGGAATCTGGAAATCGCTACACACCGACCACCTGTTTCGAAACCTTCCCCTTCCCGTTCGCACTGAAGCAGCCGCTTCCGCAGGGCGAGAGCACGCCGCAATCCGAGGCGCTGGCAGATCACCTATTTTCCCCGGTTGAAGAAGTCGACGCCTCGCGCGGAAGTGCACCGTTGCCCGCCGCCGCGAAGGAATTGAACGACCTGCGCGAGCGCTGGCTCAACCCGCCGGAGTGGACCCACACCGTCACCCTCGAATTCCCCGGCTCCGTCGGCGGTCCGTGGAACCGTTTCATCGATTCAAAGACGGTCGACGCGAAGACCGGCATCGGCACCGTCCGTTACCCGCGCCTCGAGCCACGCGACGCGAGTTGCGCCGCCGAGTTGAAGAAGCGCACGCTCACCGCCCTCTACAACGAGCGCCCCGCCTGGCTCGACCACGCGCACAAGAAACTCGATGCCGCCGTGGCCGCCGCCTACGGCTGGCCCTCCGATCTGACCGACGAGCAGATCCTAGAACGCCTCCTGGCCCTGAATCTCCAGCGTGCCGCCGCCGAGTCCGCCGCCCTCGCGAAGCCGAAGATCCGCAAAGCCCAGCGCGAGAAACATGCCGACGAGCTCATCTGATCTGCCTTCGAGAAATTCGCCGGTTACGAACAGCAGAATGAATTTATACCAAGTTGCCATCAAAGGTACAAAAACGAGGTAGGGCGCGGACTCCGCTCCGCGCCGTGGTACCAGGGACAAACGGCGGCCAGCGGAGTGGCCGCCCTACCCGTCTCAGCTATTTCAATACGTTTGGATGCAACTTGGTATTAGGTTGAAGCGGGACCATTACTCCGTGAAGGAAGAACCACCGAAAACAGAGTAGCCTGCGATCATATGTCCCCGGTTTGTCATTCTGAACGAAGTGAAGAATCCATCTGGACAACGAAAGTCCTTTGACGACGCCCAACTGGATTCTTCGTTGCACTCAGAATGACAAAATGACCACGAGGAAAATAACAAAAAACAAAGAGAACGAAGGTCTGCGGGTGTCCCTGAACCACTTCGTGACCTTCGTTCTCTTCTGTGAAGTCCAGAGATTACAAAACCAACCCGTCAGGGACAACGGGCCAACCTCTGCGGCTTCGTCCGATCTTAGTTCACCGGCGTGGTTGCGGCTGGGGTTGCGTTGGCGGGAACGAGCGTTTCGGTTTTTAAATCATCCGGAAAATCTGTGTTTATCCGTGTTCATCTGTGGCGCCATTGCCTGGTTCGGCTCAGCTCGTCTGAGTAAACAAACATCCTCCGTCTTCACCCGCCTGCCATCACCGGTTTGAAGCCTGCCTCGGTCAAGATGCGCGCGACCACGTCGCGTTTATCGCCCTGGATTTCGATGCGGCCGTCCTTCACGGTGCCACCCGAACCAGCCGCCTTCTGGATTTTTTTTGCGAGCAGCTCTTTTTCCGGCAGGCCGATGCCAACGAAGCCCGTTGCCACGGTGACAGTCTTGCCGCCACGGCCCGCTTTTTCGCGCAGGATGTCGACACGGCCACGATTTCGGGCTGGTTGAGCGGGAGCGGTTACGCCCGGTTTGGCGGCCTGCGACGGCGCCCCTTGCGGGAGCGACAACCCGCTCAATGCCGCAAAAGGATTATGCCCCAGCCCCTGGCCGCCGTCGGTCGAAAGCTTGTCGTTGGTACTCATATGGTCGACGACTGTCCTTTACCTCCGCCACAGATTCCAGCCGGAATATCGGTCTCGCCGCCGAGAAACATGAGCGCCTTGTTGTAGCTCCGGCGTTCTAGAAAGTGAACGAGTTGCGGGTGTAAGCCTGACCTGCCGCGCTCGGCAATATCGTCCAACCGAGCCGTCGCTTCGACGATGATTTTGCCATCAGCCAACTTTATGCCATTCAAGAGGGCGATAAGGGATGCTTTGATCTCGGATTCCATAAGGGATATTACGCGGAGTTATTGATTAACCTTCAGTGTCTTAACTTTCCTGCAATCTCGGCGGCGAGGCCTCTAGAGTGCCATATCAGCTTGAACGAAAAACCAGCCAGCATTCAATTGTTCTAAACAACCATATAAAGTTTTTTAATGAGGCTTCGTTCGTCGCCGATCACGTTCTCGCTAAAATTTACTCACTACTCCGATGAATTCCATGACGCTCCCAACGCAAGCCAATGCTGACATTTTAGAGTCAGCGTATCGTTCGTGGCTCAACAATCCTGATTCGGTGGACGCAACCTGGCGGGCCTTTTTCCAAGGATTCACCCTCGGCACCAGCGGCAATCTGATCGACGGTGCCCAACCCGGCTCAACCGCCGCCTCGCTGCCCCACAGTCTCAAACAGTCCCATGTCCTGAGTCTGATCTATCACTACCGATCCATCGGCCACCTCCAAGCTCACCTCGATCCGCTCAGCCCGCCGCCGCCGCCATCGCCCAAACTTCAGCTCAGCGAGTTCAAACTCTCGGAAGCCGACCTCGATGAACATTTCGACGTGGGCCACTACCTCAACGGCGGCCAGATGAAGCTCCGCGATGTCATCGATAATCTCCGCGACACCTACTGCGGCCACATCGGCGTCGAGTATATACATATCCAGGATACAGATATCCGCCGCTGGCTGCAGGAGCGCATCGAGCCCAACCATCTGCGCCCCAGTTTCAACAAAGCGCAGAAAACCCGCATCCTCCGCCGCCTGCACAAGGCCGAGCTCTTCGAGAAATTTCTCCACACAAAGTACGTCGGCCAGAAACGTTTCTCGCTCGAAGGTGGTGAAACGATGATCGCCGCCTTCGATGCCATCATCGAACACTGTCCCCACGTCGGCGTGGAAGAAATCGTGCTCGGCATGGCCCATCGCGGCCGCCTCAGCGTGTTGACGAATATTCTGCGCAAACCCTTCGACGTTCTTTTCGAACAGTTCTCCGAAAACTACATCCCCAACGCCGTCGGCGGTGACGGCGACGTGAAATATCACCTCGGCTACGAAGCCGTGCTCGACACCGCAGCCGGGAAAAAAGTTGAAGTCCGCCTCGCCGCCAATCCCTCCCATCTCGAAATCGTCAATCCCGTCGTCGAGGGCAAGGCCCGCGCTCGCCAGCGCATTCGCGGCGACACCGCCGAACGGAGCAAGGTATTGCCCTTCCTGATACACGGCGACGCCGCTTTCGCCGGTCAAGGCGTGGTCGCGGAGACGCTGAACTTCTCGCAACTGCCCGGCTACAAGACCGGCGGCACCGTACACTTCGTCATCAACAACCAGATCGGCTTCACCACCCTGCCCGGCGATGCCCGCTCCACACGCTACTGCACCGACGTGGCGAAACTGATCGAGGCCCCCGTCTTCCATGTGAACGGCGACGATGCCGAGGCCGTCTGTCACGCCACTCTTCTCGCACTCGAATTTCGCATGAAGTTCAAACGCGACGTCGTCGTTGACATGTATTGCTACCGCAAGCACGGCCACAACGAAGCCGATGAACCCGCGTTTACCCAACCCACTCTCTACAAGAAAATCGCCAGTCATCCGCAGATCTCCACGATCTACACAGAAAAACTGACCGCTGAAGGCTCACTCTCCCAGGCAGACTCCGAAGCGATCAAGGCGGAGTACACCGCGGCAATGGAAGCCTCGTTCACGAAGGCCAAAGCCAGCGAAGCCGAAAAAGCCAAGCGCGATCCGGCGGAAAAATTCCGTGGCTCCACCGCTATTTTCCAACCCGTCTACCAACACACACCGGTAAATACCGGCGTTCCTGCCGCCCTGCTCGAAAAATGCGTGCACGGCCTCACCAGCGTTCCGGCAAATTTCAAAGCCAATCCCAAGATTAAGCGCCTGCTCGAAAACCGTCTCCACGCCTTCAAGGAAGGTGGCCCGGTCGACTGGGGTTTTGGCGAAGCGCTCGCGTTCGGTACGCTGCTGCTTGAAGGCATTCCGGTGCGTTTGAGCGGCCAGGATTGTGAACGCGGAACCTTTAGCCATCGCCACGCCGTGCTCTACGATCACGAGACGCGCGAAAAATACGTCCCACTCCAACACCTAGATACAAAGCAGGAACGCTTTTGCGTTTATAACTCGCTGCTCTCCGAAGTCGCCGTGCTGGGCTTCGATTACGGTTACTCGCTCGACTATCCCCAGATGCTCTGTCTCTGGGAGGCGCAATTCGGTGACTTCGTCAACGGCGCCCAAGTCATGATCGACCAGTTCATTGTCAGCTCCGAATCGAAATGGCAGCGCAACAGTGGCATCGTGCTCCTGCTTCCCCACGGTTACGAAGGCCAGGGGCCAGAGCATTCCTCGGCCCGCCCCGAACGCTTCCTGCAAGCTTGCGCGGAAAACAACATCCAGGTCGCCAACCTCACGACCCCAGCGCAGATCTTCCACGCGCTGCGCCGCCAGATGCACCGCGACTTCAAGAAGCCGCTCATCATCATGTCGCCAAAATCCCTTCTGCGCCATCCCGGAGCGGTTTCGCGTATCGATGATTTCACGACAGGTTCATTCCAAGAGATCCTTGACGACCCAACGTCTCCCGCCAAAGCGACCCGTATCATTCTTTGCACAGGCAAGGTTTACTACGATCTCGTGGAGTATCGTGAAGCGAACAAGATCGCCGACACCGCGATCATCCGCCTCGAGCAGCTTTACCCGCTGCATCGCAATCGCCTCTCCGAACTGATCGACAAGTACGGACGCGACAACCGCCTCGTCTGGTGCCAGGAAGAGCCCCAAAACATGGGTGCATGGACCTGGATTGCGCCGCAGATCGAAGAGCTTTTCGGCCGCAAAGCCACCTACGCCGGCCGCGATGCCGGTGCCTCACCTGCCGTCGGCGCACTCGCCGTTCACAAAATTGAGCGTGCGGCCCTGCTCCAAGACGCTTTCAATCTCTAAAACCCCGTTCCCCTTATGGCACTGATCGACGTTAAAATCCCCCCGATGGGCGAATCAATCACCACCGGTATACTGGCCAAATGGCACGTTCAAGACGGTGCCATCGTCCAAAAAGACCAGCCGCTCTTCGAACTCGAAACCGACAAAATCACCTCCGAAGGCACCGCTGAGGCCGGAGGTAAAATCTCACTAAAAGTCGCGGTCGGCGCTGACGTGAAGATCGGCCAAACCATCGCCATAATCGACACTTCGGTTGCAGCCGAGATCGCTGCTCCCGCACCGGGCTCACCAGGCCCGGTTGCAAAAGCCTCCTCTGAAAATTCTCCCGCCGTACGCCGCCTCGCTGAAGAAATGGGCATCGATCCCGCCAAACTAACTGGTACCGGCAAAGCCGGCCGTGTGACCAAAGGCGACATGCTAGCCGCCGCAGAAGCCAAACCTGCCGCGCCAGCACCGGCCGCTGGAAAAACCTCCGAGGTAGGGCGCGTTATCCCTAACGCGCCGGCCGCCGCACCCGCTGAACTTCAGGCGAAAGAAAGCCGCCAGACTCGCCGCAAGATGTCGCCACTCCGCCAGCGCATCGCGCAACGCCTCGTTTCCGCCCAGCATGAGGCTGCCATGCTCACCACGTTCAACGAGGTCGACATGTCCGCCGTCATGGCCCTGCGCGCCAAGTATCAGGATGATTTCGTTAAGAAAAACGGCCTCAAGCTTGGCTTCATGTCGTTCTTCACCAAAGCCGCCGTTCACGCGCTGAAGGAAGTTCCCGGCATCAACGCCCAGATCGATGGCGATACCATCGTCCAGAACCAATATTATGACATCGGCGTCGCTGTCTCGACCGAGAAAGGCCTCATGGTACCGGTCATTCGCGGTTGCGACACGCTCGGCATGGCCGACATCGAAAAAACCATCGCCGACGCCGCCAAGCGCGCCCGCGACGGCAAAATCACCCTCGCCGACCTCGATGGCGGCGTCTTCACCATCACCAACGGCGGCATCTTCGGCTCGATGCTCTCCACCCCGATCATCAATTCCCCGCAGAGCGCGATCCTGGGCCTCCATGCCATCAACGATCGCCCGATGGCGGTCAACGGTCAGGTCGTCATCCGTCCGATGATGTATCTGGCGCTTAGTTATGACCACCGCCTCGTCGATGGCCGCGAAGCCGTCACCTTCCTCGTCAAAGTAAAACAAGCAATCGAAGACCCCGCCCGCCTGCTCCTCGCAATCTAGTAATTCTTTCTCGTTCTCCCTTATCGTTCTCTTTCTCCATCCGGATGCGATCCCGAGAAAGAGAACGATAAAGAGTAAGAATAAAAGATTCTGTCCCCATGTCCTCCCCTACTTTCGATCTCATCGTCATCGGCGCTGGCCCTGGCGGCTACGTTTGCGCTTTTCGCGCCGCTCAGCTCGGCCTCTCGGTTGCCCTCGTTGAAAAACGCAGCGCTCTTGGCGGCACCTGCCTGAACGTCGGTTGTATCCCGAGTAAAGCACTGCTCCACTCAACCGAACAATTTGCCTTCGCTAAAAATCACGCGGCCGAGCACGGCATAAAGCTCGGCTCGGTCGGTTTCGACGTTGCCACGATGCTGAAGAAGAAAGACGGCGTCGTCACCAAACTCACTGGCGGCATCGCCGCCCTCGCCAAAGCACGCAAAGTCACCGTCATCACCGGCACCGCAACTTTTGTTTCCGCCAACAGCATCGAGGTCGCCTCGTCGGATGTAGGCGGGGTGCCCTCACCCCGCACCCAACTCACCGCCAAAAACATCGTCATCGCCACCGGCTCAGCCCCGGTCGAACTGCCTTTCATGAAGTTCGACGGCGAAACCGTCGTTTCCAGCGATCAGGCCATCGCCTTCGACTCCGTGCCAAAAAAACTCGTCGTGGTCGGCGGCGGCGCGATAGGCTTAGAGCTTGGTTCGGTCTGGTCTCGCCTCGGCTCCGACGTGACCGTCGTTGAATTTCTTCCAAAACTCATCGCCGCCTACGACGACGACATTGTGCGCAACTTCACCCGCCTGCTCGTGAAGCAAGGCCTTAAAATCGAGACCAGCGCCAAAGTCACCGGCTACGCCAAGGGTATTCTCTCCGCCGAAAGAGACGGCAAACCGCTAGAGTTTCCAGCCGACAAAATCCTCGTCGCCGTCGGCCGCCGTCCCTACACCGACAATCTCGGCCTCGAAAAAGCCGACGTCACGCTCGACGAAAAAAAGCGCATCAAAGTCGACGCTCACCTGCGCACAAACGTAGCTGGCGTTTGGGCTATCGGTGATGTCGTTGCCGGACCAATGCTCGCGCACAAAGCCGAGGAAGACGGAGTCGCCGTCGCCGAATGGATCGCCGGCAAAGCTGGTCACATCAACTGGGATCTCATGCCCGCCATCGTCTACACCGATCCAGAAGTCGCCAGTGTCGGCCTCGGTGAGGACGCCGCCAAAGCCAAAGGCATCGCAGTCAACATCGGTAAATTCAACTTTGCGGCCAACGGCCGAGCGATCGCAGCCGATGCGACCGACGGCTATGTAAAAATCATCGCCGATGCGAAAACCGACAAAATTCTCGGCGCACAAATCCTAGGCCGTGGGGCCGGTGAACTCATTAGCGAAATCGTCACGCACATGGAATACGGTGGCAGCGCCGAAGATCTTGGCCGAACCATTCACGCCCACCCAACCATGAGCGAAGCCATCAAAGAAGCAGGCCTCGCAGTAAGCAAAAGCGCCCTCCACGGCTTATAAGCGCGGAGGACGCTCGTTAAACATTCAGCGGATTATTGGGTCGCAACAACTGCCTTGCTGAAATCGAACCACTGAGTAGCTCTAACCGCGACCGGTTTTCCTTTGTACGTCGGCACGGTGAATGTCCATTGCTGGATCGCCTCTAGGGCCGACGCACCCATCTCCGGATTACCACCACTATCGACTGTGACCATGCGCGGCCGCCCCGTCTCATCGATGTAGAAATCCACGAGTACACCTTTCTGCGTTGACCCGGCTACCTGCGCGACCGGCCGTGGCGATACGGTTACGATCGTTTTTGGAACAGAATCCAACTCACCACCACGGTATACTAATTTGGACTTATGAGGATTTACCATCCCCTGAAGCATAACCTCGATTGTGTCCAAACAACTCATCGAGACCACCTGACCCTGAATATCGAAATTAAAAATCAGTTCGGTGCGCACACCGAACGATTCTCCACCAATCACGGCCGGCCGATAAGTCCATTTCGTCAAAGCTTCGACCGCAGCTGAGGTTAAACGGGGGTGCGCACTTTCTATCAGCAACCAATCAGTCAACTTACCTTGCTCGTCGATATTCACGACCACCCGTACAACACCTGTAGTCGGTAATAATTCGCCTACCACTTTGTTCACCCGAGGCTCACAAGTCTGCACGATTTGAAAACTCTGATCAGAAGAAACTGCCGCGCTGACAATGGTCGAACCGACCACGAAACCCGCCAATAAAGAAAGAACTGGGAATGATTTTTTCATGGGAATAAAGGGTTAATGTTTCTGTTTATCTAACCAATATAACCCCGGATGTCGTCATCCTCCTTCACAATTTCAGGAAAGATATGAGAAGGCCTAAAAAACACAATTTCAGCCTCACCCAAACGGCGCACTCGCAGACTTAAATAATATAAAAGGCCGGACCAAAGATCCGGCCTTTGTAATCATAGAAGCGATTATCAGTTACTTGCTGATATCGGCGAGCATCGCATCAAGCGTGCTATATCCAGCCAGCAGCTTGCTGGCGGCAGCGCAGCGTTCCTTCGAGGCAAGCGCGGTGTTCTCCGCCAGAAAGACAATATAACTCGCGATGTTCCTGGAGAAGTTCAGGCGACCTTCGTCACTGATCGAATAGAACCGCTCACGCTGCTTGTAGCCTGCGGGCGAGTGATCGCCGAGCGAACGCTTCTCCGCCTTGCCTGCTCCGGCCAGCACAAAGAGAAAATTATATTCAAACCAGAACATATGCTCAGGACTAAATGAAAGTGACTCAAGCGCGGCCCGCGCCGTCGCTTCGTTCGCGAAGACATCGGTGAGCTTGCCGGATGTGCTGAGCGCATCGGTCACAAATACGCGGGCCATTTTCTGCTCGGTCGCGTCGGAGCTAAAAACACCCTTGAGCGCAAGTTCGAGCGTGAATTTGTACCAATCCCGCCAGAGCGCTTGGTCAGCGGGGTTCTTTGAAGCAAAGAGCGCCTTGCCCAGTTCATAGGTGTAGCGGCCACTGGTCTTGATTTCAAGATGGCTGCCGGTGACCTGTCCCATGACCTGATAGTTTTCCCCGGACTTTCCGGAGCCTGAGTGGAACCCTATGCTAGAACCAAATAGTTTACAGACCGCCCACTGTTTTTCAATGAGCACCTTGAGCGCAGCATTGTCCTGGTACGGCATATTTTTCTGAAAACCAAAAGCAGGCGCAACGAAGTTGATCTTCATATCGAGTGCTTCGCAGAGCGAAAGCATCGTCGCGGTCGTTTCCGGTGTGGTGAGCCCAGGCAGTTCATCGATTGAAAGTTCGCGCAGATACTCCCGGCCGACTTTTGTGGTGAACAGTTTTGCGCGAGCCGCGGCGTATTTCCCGTCGCGCACTTTCATCTTTTTCACTGCGGGCCAGACGTACGCGAGCAACTTGGCAAGATCGGCTTCGTTGACGGCAAGGCCAACAGAAGCAACGCGAGCTTTAACCTTGGCGATTAGTTCGTCAGGCACGTTGATTTTGACCCAGCCCGCGGCATCAGCCGTCACGGTGGTCTGTGCAAGTTCAGGCGAAAGATCGAAAGTGATGTAGCTTGCGAGCACGCAACCGGTGACGAGTTGGTCCTCGCGCACATCGAACTTGCCACCGATCGGCTGATGATCGGCGTTGAAACTCCAAGCAATGCCACGGCGATGAAATCCAGTTTTCAACTTCGAGAGCACACAACCATGACTCATGCCTTCGACACTCTGGCCCTGATGACCTTCAGGCACATTCGTACCAATGAACGGGAACGGCACGGTATCCAATTTACCCGCGAGCATCGCGTCCACGTCATAGACGAGTTCTCGGGGAATAGAATTCTGGTTGGCGGTCATGCCGATTTCGAGCGCACTCATCGCCCACTCGACTGCGGGCCAGTGCAAGGTCGTCATGCGCGCGCCGATACCGAGCGTACTCTGCCCGAGTTTCTGCCCAGCTGTCGCGAAGATCGTGGATTCGGGGTTATGCTCCTGTATCAGATTTTTGAGTACGAGCAGATTGGCAAAGGATGCAGGGAAAACCACACCGCCAGCAGCCTTGACGCCATCAGCCAATACCTTGAGTCCATCGCCCGACTTGGGTTCTAGTTTCCATGCACAGTCGCCCGTGGAAAGATCTTCAAGCAGGCTCCACGAACCATCTGCGGTTTCGAAACTACTTTTCGGCCAGGTCTTGAGACCCGAACCACTCACTAGTTTTGAGCTGAGCGCCGGCCAGTCCAAACAGAAATCCGGACTGACGCAGGGGTTAGTGGAGATACGGAGGTTATTTTGGAGTAGAAACTGATTGATGGTACTCATGAGGGTGCTCCGTTGAACACCGGCGGACAATTTTGCGCGAGCGCAAAATAAGACACGTGTACTTTTCTAGTACAATTCTCGCCTAATACTCTGAATCAGCGCACCTTACCCGTTACAAATGGAATACGTCAGACTGCCCTGCGCAAACGCCACTCAACCTGCGGCGTCGCGTTCGAGTAGTGCCTTAGCTTGTTCGAGGACTTGCTTGCGGCGTTTTTCGAATTGAGCCGTGGAATCGGTGAATTTCTTTTTCTCTTCCTGAAAAGAGCCGACCTCGGCTTCCCAGAGGCTGCGCTCCTGGGCAAACTTCGCGGCTTCCTTCTTTAGGCGACCTTCCTCGACTTGGAGTTTTGACTCGATGTCGGCTAGTTCGGCTTCCTTCTTGGCGAAGCTCTTGTTGGCCGCATCGACCTTGACGAGTTCGGCTTTGAGCTTGGCCTGCGAAGCTTCCACCTCGGCGCCGATGCGCTCAACTTCATCCTGCTCAGCTTTGATCTTAGCTTCCATTGCCTTGATCTTTGCTTCGGTGGCAGAGATTCGTTCCTGATCGGCTTTGAGCTTTTTCTCGGTCTGCTCAATCGAAGCACGCGTGGTCTCAATTTCCTCTTCAGCGACCGCGCGCTCCTTGGCGAAATCAGATTTCTCTTTGGCAATGGCAACACGGCCTGCGTGAAGCTCCTGGTCAACCTTGGCCTTAACTTCGTCCTGCGCTTTTTTCAACGCAGCCTGATCGGCGGCGAGCTTCTTCTTCTCGACCTCTTGCAAGGCGAGGTTTTCTTCGAGTTCAGAACGTTCCGTGAGTAGCTTCTGCTCGTTCTTCTTAAGATTGGCACGCTCGGTGGTGACGGCGATTTCAAGCTGAGCCAGTTTAGCCTGTTCTTTATCGGCGTCCTGTTTGGCCTTGGCGATTAGTGCGGCAGCTTCAGCCTTGGCTTTGTCGAGAGCGGATTGAACCTGAGATTCCTGCTGTTTGAGCTTGGATTCGCGAGAGACGAGCAAGGCTTCGCGTTCGCCCAGCTGTTCCATCTGGCTCTGAATTTCGATACGCTCCTTGGCGTAATGTTGCTCTGCTTTCTTGAGTGTTTCCCGTTCGGTCGTGAGCGAAGCTTCCATCTCGGCAAGCGCTTGCTGTTCCTTTTCGGACTCAGCTCTGGCCTTGGCAAGAATGGAGGAGGCTTCCGACGTGGCCTTTTCCATCGTAGCCTTGGCCTTGGCTTCTTGCTCGCGCAAAGCAGTCTCGCGGGTGGCGAATTCAGCCAACTGCTTCTTGAGCGCGGCTTGTTCGGTGGCGAGGCGCTGCTCGTTTTGCTTGAGGGCGTTGCGTTCGGTAAGCAGCCCTTCCTCGAGTTCGGCCAGCTTGATCTGTTCCTTCTCGGAATCGGCTTTCGCTTTTTTCAGGAGTGCATCGGCGTCGGCCTGTGCTTTTTCGAGCGAGGCCTTGGCTTTTGTCTCTTGCTGCTTGATCAGGGTTTCGCGTTCAGAAAGTGATACTTCAAGGGATTCAAGCTCAGCTCGCTGCATGGCGATCTGCTGCTCGGATTTCTTAAGCGCGGCTTTGGCAGTAGTCAGAGCGACTTCGCCTTCCGCCATCTTGCGCTGCTCCAGCTCAGCATCGGAGCGAGCTTTCTTGAGGATGGATTCCGCTTCGGCCTTAGCCGCATCATACTCGGCTTTCGCCTGGGCATCGCGTTCGCGCAGAGCTTTTTCACGAGATGCCAGTACGGCCTCGCGCTCTATATAAGTGGCGGAATCTTTCTTAAATACAGCCTGTGCAGAGGCCAATTTCTGCTCTGATTGATTCAGCGCAGCACGCTCAGCAGCCAGAGTGGCTTCGCCATCTGCATAGCGCGCGCGTTCTTTTTCGGAATCAGCTCTGGCTTTAGCTATCAGAGAAGCGGCCTCAGTTTGTGCTTTGGCGAGCTGGGCCTTAATCTGATGTTCTTGTTCGCGAAGTACGGCTTCACGCTCAGCGATCGCAGCAGATTGTTGCTCAGCTTCGGCGCTTTCGACAGCGATTTTCTGTTCTGTTTTTTTAAGCTTGGCTCGTTCCGTGACGACCATGCTTTCCGCTTCAGCCATATCGGCACGTTCGCGGGCGACCTCGGCTCGAACTTCGTTAACAAGTTTTTCCGCATCCGCCTTGGCTTTTTCGACGGCAGCACGAGCTTGAGCTTCCTTATCGCGCAGGCCTGCCTCGCGTTTGGCATTAGCCTCAACTTGAGCTTGGAGCTCGGCACGCTCCGCCGCGAGACGTTGCTCGTTTTTCTTTAAAGTGGCGCTGTCGGTGGCTAGTGATGCTTCCATATCTGCCAACCGCATCTGCTCCTCTTCAATCTGCTTCTGGCGCGCATCACCGGCTTTGCGTTTCTGATCAAGTTCTTTGAGGGCACCGGCAAGATTGGCCTGTTCCTCAGCAAGTTGTTTTTGCTCCGCAGCCAGCGCGTCGCGCTCATCTTTGAGCGACTTGGCGGCGGCATCCTGCTGTTTTTGCAGAGCACGCAGTTCCTCGAGCTTCTTCTCTCCAGATTCGATTTCCTTACGTGCTTCGATAAGGGCTTCGCTTTCGGCTGCGAGCTTGGCTTTCTCAGCTTCTAGCCGCTGGCGTTCAGCCGAATCGGAGGCACTGGCATCGGCTTTTTTCTTGGCCGAGCTTTGCTTCATCATCGCTTGCTCAGTGTCGATTTTCTCCTGATCCATCAGGAGTCGTTCCTGAGCGGCAACGAGCGCTTCTTCGCGCTGTCTTAGCTTGGTCTCAGTCTTTTCGAGATCGGCGAATCGAGCGACGTTGGCGGCTACAGCTGCGCGCTCGGTTTCCAGAGTGGCCACCTTTTGCTCAACTTTTTTGGCTTCTTCAGCAACGCGGGTACGCTCAGCTGCGAGCAAGGCACGCTCTTTGGCGAGCTCCTCGCGAATAGCATCACTCTCGATACCAGATGGTTTGGCTCGCTCTTTACGGGGCGGTCCAGACTTGGCAGATGGTTCCGGTGCAGGCGTAGCAGAGGCATCGCCATTGAAAAATTCCTCTAACGAACTCCAATCGGCATTGCGCAGCGCCTCGCCCGCTCCATCGCCCTTGCCGATAAAGTCGGCTATGCGCTTGGTCATCGCTTCAATATCAAGCGGTGGTTGGAAAACATCCTTAACCCCCAAGCGAATACCACGAACAACCGTGGGCAGATCCAAGCCATCAGCTACAAGAATCACTTTTGCTCTCGGTTGAGCCTTGCGTAGTGACTCAACAAAATCCAAACCATTTGCGTCAGACCCGCGACAATCAGCCAGAATGACATCCACGGTTTCCCGGGCAAGATAGTCTCTAATTTGCGATGCCTCCCTCAGCGATAAAGCATGAAAAAAAAGCTCCACCAAACACCAAGGATTTGGCTTGGTGAAGCACGTCGCTGTGCTGAACTAGCAGGATTTTGGCACTCACAATGTTTGCAATGAATTCATTCTGTACTAGAAAGGAAACTAGACAACGTCAATCTATCGTAAATCTGGTGCTTTTACCTCATGGATCTTTCAAGCATATAGTTTAGAAAATAACAACGACACAACGACTTTTCCCTTTACAGCAGTATCTTAGGGATTACGCCTCAGGCGGGCGTCTTCTCCAAAATCACGATCTTCACGTATCCCGAATATAATGAGCGCTTCAGACTCTATTGGTTATTTTGTCGAACTGGGTGAATATAATCTAATTATTGCCCGCACCACACTTGGCCAGAAGCCAAGAACGGTCGAGGCCATCCAAGAGGTATGGCTGGGGGACGCGGCCGCCGCCGACACTGCCCTCGGCGAAATCCGTGCCGGGAGCACCAGCGCCAAAGCAGTCGCCCTGCTCCGCCTGAAGACACGCGGGACCTATCTCGCCAACGCCGAACAGTCTAAAAGCGTCACTAGTCCTGATGCAGTCGAAAACTTCCTGCGCACCCAACTCGGAGCAGAAAACCTACCCGCCAATTGGGCTTGGTGTGGCGCAAAAGACGGCCTCGCTCCTCAAGGCGGTGCGCCATGGACGCTCGATGCCGCTCCGGCCGCGACCACTGAGGATGTCATCGCCAAACTTCGCGGCTGGTCCTTTGAATTGGTTCGTTGTCAATCCGCTCCATTAACACTGGCAGGTGCCATCTCCTCTGCAACCCAGGGAGCCTCAGTCTTGCTCGCCGAGGTTTCGGAACAGAACACCTCACTCATCTCTATCTCCAAACAAGGCATTGTTGGGCTGGCCACCGTGCCCGTCGGTTTCGATGCGCTCGCAGGCTCGACCCAAACCGCTCTCGGTCTCAAGTTCCGCGGTTCCGCCGCGCGCCTGATGTTTAACGACTCCTACGACTTCGCCGAAGCGTCAGGCAGCATCGTGGAGCCGCTCGCCAACGCCATTAAGGGCGTCCTCGCCAATCTTGGCAGCCCTGCCCCCACTCAGCTCGTATGCGGCGGTATCCTTGCCCGCCAGTCGTGGATCTCGCAATCACTCGCGAAAGCTCTCGGTTTGAGCCCCTTCACCGTTGATGTCTCTGCTTGGGCGGGAACCCGAGGCCTGACCATTGGCGGGAACATCACAGCCGCGAACATAGCCCCTTCCTGGCTTGGCGTGCTTAGCGCCGCCTCGTCGTACGAAATCTCATCACCCGGCGGCGTAAGGGCTTGGAATCCGATATTCTCCGGCACTCCGCTCGCAGCAGCACCAGTCGTGCCTGCGATCATAGTCGAACCAGTAAAACCCGCCACACCTCCCCCGGTAGCCAAACCGGCAGTTATTCCCGCGATTATCCAGGCTCCAGCCAAACAGGAGGCGGCCAGCCCAGCAGCTCCGGCCAAACCTGCGATCATCCCGGCCATCATTCAGGAACCAGCCAAACCCGCCACACCGGCTCCAGCCGCCAAGCCTGCGACCCCACCGCCCCAGGCCAAGCCGGCGGTTATCATCACGCCCCCTTCCAAACCAGTCGAGGCACCCAAACCCAGTTCCGCGCCAGCCAAACCGGCCTCCACTCCTCCTACGGCACCAGCCAAACCCGCAGAAGTAAAACCCCCGGTTGTTGCGGCCAAGCCGACACCCGCGCCTGCACCGGCAAAACCCACCACTCCGTCCGTTGCCAAACCCCCTGGCAAACCCGAGCCAGCGAAACCTACTCCGGTAGCCAAGCCTTCCCCCGCGCCAGTCCTCAGCGGTGCAAAGCCTGCTACTGCGGCCCCCTTCCCGCCCAAGAAAAACCCGATGCTAGTGTACATCGGTATCGCGGCTGCCCTGATCATCGGCATCGTGGTATTCTTCGTGGTCAGCGGTAACAGCAAGGCCAAGGCTGAAGCTGAAGCGCGGGAGAAAATCCGCGTCGAAGCCGAGGCCAAGCTTAAAGCCGAAGCCCGTGCACGCGCTGAAGCCGAACAAAAAGCCAAATTGGAACGCGAGACCCGCGAGAAGGAACTTCAACTCGCTGAACAGCGCCTCAAAAACGCCGAAGAAGACGCCAAGAGACAGCAGGAAGCCGCCCGCAACAGTATGCTCTTTGGTCGTGGCCAACTCGACGTAACAACTGATCCAGTCGGTGCCACCATCACCGTCGGTGAACTTGCACCCAAGACCTCGCCCGTTAGCATGAAAGACCTGCGCCTTGGCACCTACACGGTCACCATCTCGATGGCAGGTTACGACACCGAGAAACGGGATATTGAGATCAAGGAAAAAGAAACCACCGATCTCGGGACCATCGTCCTCAAGCGCCAGATCGGCAGCATCGAACTCAGCAGCGAGCCCTCAAGTTTGTCCTACGAAGTAAAGCCGGCAGGTGCGTTGTTTGTTAATCCAAATGACGTCCGCACCGGCCTGACACCAGCCACATTGACCGGGCTTCCGGCCGGTTCTTATCAGGTCACCATAACCCGATCAAACTGGGCTCCCTACGTTTCAACGGTCACAGTCGAACGAAACGGCACCGCCAAAGTTTTCGGGGACTTCCCCGGCGGCACCGTAGTGATTAACAGTACACCCACGGGCGCCAATATTCTCCGCGACAATCAGGTCTCCGTCGGCACGACACCTCTCACGCTTTACGGCATTCCACTGGGCAATGTCACCTACACTGTAATGCAGCGCGGATACGATCCCATTACACTCAACGGTAAAGTGGAAGCTGGCAAGACGCTCACCCTTAATGCCACCTTGCTTGACTCCGAACGAGTCATGAAATTGAGCGAGCTCGACGAGCGCCCGACCCCGATTAGCCAGGCAGACCCCGATCTGAGCGCCGCCCAACGCGCTGATGGCGGCAAAGCGATAATCTCACTCGTCGTAGGCCGTGATGGCATCCCGACTGATATGAAAATCGAGCAGTCCACCAACCCTGCCTTCGGTAAGGCATGCTTGGCCGCCGCTGCTAAATGGCGCTTCAAGCCCGGTACCATCCGCGGCAAGCCCGCCCGTAGTCGCGTTTCAATTCCTTTCACCATCACCGGCGAATAATCCACGGCCAGACAGTCTCTTTCATCCAGCTGCTGCGTCTCAACTCGCAGCAGCTTTTTTGTGCCTACTGTTCAGTTCCTGTTCGCGGTCCAGCACATGAAATCCAAGACAGACACCTATCGCCAAAAACCTCTGTTCAAAACAAAAACAGCAGTTATTTAACCGCTAATTATCGCTAATCGCCGCTAATTTCTGGAGTTAGCCACCGGTATAAGCAGCAAAGGAGTTCACCTGACGGGTGAAAGGGTGTTTTTATCGATGTCTCTGATTTAGCGCCCGTTAGCGAAAATTAGCGGTTTCAACTACGAAATTAAGGTTCAAAATAATCAGCCGGCGGGCAGGTGCTCCATGCTTTCTTTAACTAAGGCAGCGATACTAACCAGCTTGGTTAAGTTTGGGTTTCGATCGAAGCCACCCTGCCCCCGACAAAAATAATTTTCAGATATTCTTTGGTTCGGCGTGATGCGTAGCTCGAATAATAGGGATAGGAGTAGGGATCGCACCAGTAGCGGTGGTAGTGGCCGCGGTAGAGCATCACACCGGCGTCGCTTTCATAGGCGGTGTAACTCCAGGCTTCGTTGACACCGTTGGCATCAGTTCGCGTGAAAACTCGGTCGGGGTCTCCAAGCGCCAAGCGTACCATCTCGGGGGTAAATCCAACCGCAACCTTGCCCTCTCGAATCAACTGCTGATCGCCTGGACTGGCGCTGGCAAAAGCCTGCGGATTGCCCTGAATTCGCGCCTCGGGCGTTGAACAACCAGCCAACAGCGCCAAGGCCGCGCACGATATCAGAACGGACAACGTTTTCATGTCAGTATTTTATTCATGCAGCATTAGCTCGCAAGCTCCTGGTTGCGCCTTTGATGTTAAGGCCACTCCGTGAAAACACTTCTTCTCTGGGATATTGACGGCACGCTGATCGACTCAGGCGGTGCTGGCGAACGCGGTTTGCAACTTGCCCTCAAGCGCGAATTTGCCATCGAGGACACGCTCAGTTGGCTCGAGTATTTTGGCCGCACCGACGGCTGGATCGCGCGGGCCATCCTCAAGCATGACCTGGGCGAGGCCTCGCCTGAAGACATTCAACGTTTTCTCAACGCCTACCTTAAAGCCCTCGCCGAAGAAATGAACAACCCGCAGGCCTGCGTGTTGCCAGGCGTCGCCGAAATCGTCGCCCAGATCGGGCAGCACAGCGATATCGCCCAAGGCCTGCTGACCGGCAATCTTCGGCGCGGTGCCGAAATCAAGCTCGGGCATCTCGGGCTTTGGGCGCACTTCCCTTATGGCGCGTTTGCGAACGATGCCGTACACCGCGACGAACTCGGGCCTCATGCTCTGCGCCGGGCCAACGCGTATCATGGCGTAACTTTTGTCCCTGAGCGAGTGTTCGTCATTGGCGACACGCCCCACGACATCGCTTGCGGCAAGGCCATCGGCGCACGCACGTTCGCCGTCGCGACTGGTCGCTATTCGAGTGAACGCCTTCGCGCCCACACGCCCACGGCTGTCTTCGAGAATTTCGCCGACACCGGAGCGTTTTTCGCGGCTCTAAACTAGTCGCCAGTCCCAAGCTCGGGCTAAGCCTAACGCCCGCGGGTTTCGATCGCAGTCACGCGACCGCCTTCAAAAACCACGCGCATCTTGTCTTCATAGCGGTCGTTGCCAGTGCTTACGCCGACACCGGTGCCTACCATGCTGCCGCCACCACCACTCGCCATGCCGACGCCAAAACTGAAAGCTGGGCCGCTGTCCGCGTAAGCCCAGATGTCCGAAGTCCCGCGTTCTGTAGTGCGCGAGTAGCGCCGGTCGGGCTTACCCAACGCCATCGTCACCTGTTCAGCGGTGAATCCGACTTCGATTTTACCCGCGCGAATTTTGGCCTGCACCGCCGGTGGAGCGGCATCAAAGGAAGCCTGGTTATTTTTTATACGGGAATCAGTTGTAGAACAACCGGCCAGTAGAAACGAGCACAGGACGAACACTGAGGCGAAGCTTGGGACTTTGAGGTTCATGGGAGGTATAACTGATTTTGTTTGCTGATGTAGGGCTTGCACGACCATACCGACAATCCGACATTTTACGAGTTCTCAGCATGAAGACATACACCATCGCTATTGGGTCCGATCACGCCGGTTTTAAATATAAAGAAAGCATCAAAAAAATGCTCCTCGCCGCAGGCCATACTGTGCGCGATTTCGGCACTTACAGTGATGCCGCCTGCGATTATCCCGATTTCATCCGCCCTACGGCCGAGGCCGTCGCGCGCGGCGAATACGAACGCGGCATCGTTCTCGGCGGCTCGGGTAACGGCGAGGCCATCGTCGCCAACCGCGTCAAGGGCGTGCGCTGCGGCCTTTGCTGGAACGAACAAGTTGCCATCTGGAATCGCTCCCACAACGACGGTAACGTGCTCTCGCTGGGCGAACGCACCGTGAGCGAGGCCGAAGCACTGAAGATCGTGCAGACCTGGCTCGCCACCGAATTCGAAGGCGGTCGCCACCTCGCACGCATCAATAAAATCGACGCCCGCTAAACCAGGGCGTTCCGCGACTTGCAGCGGTCAAACACCACCGGTCGTTTGACATCGAACTATCGTCGGCTTGCTTGTCTGCATGCCAACACATCATCAAGGGCCTGAGCACGAGATTCTCGCCCTTGATGCCTACATCAAATTGATGCGGGCGACCGAGTCCGTCACCTCGCGCGTTCACGAGACTCTGCCGACCGACCTGACGGTCACGCAATTCGCCGTGTTGGAAACACTGTTTCATCTCGGACCGCTTTGTCAGGGACAGCTCGCGACCAAACTCCTAAAAAGCACGGGCAACCTCACGCTCGTCGTCGCCAATCTCGAAAAGGTCGGCCTCATCAAACGGGAACGCCAGCCTCACGATCTGCGTTTCATCACGATCAGTCTCTCTCCACGCGGGCGAAGCTTTATTGCGAAACTTTTCCCAAAGATCGCCGCTCGCATCGCCGACGAATTCTCCGTGCTTACCTCCAGCGAAAAAATCGAACTGTGCCGCCTGGCGAAAAAACTCGGTTTGCGCGCCACCGTGAAGTAACCTGCGCTCTCGCACCCCATGCCACGTTACCTCCTGAAAATTGACGGTAAAATCACCGGCCCACACAGCGATCTCAAGCTGCAGGAAATGGCTTCCGTGCTCGCCTTCGACGAATCGGCCGAACTCGCCCTCGAATCCACTGAGGACTGGAAAGCCGTGCGCGACATCCCCGAGTTGCACACGCGGTTTTTCCCACCCAAGCGAATCATTTCGCTCAAGGAAAAAACCATCGAAGTATTGCCACAGGAAAATAACGAACCAATCACCGTCGACCAGTTTCTCAGCGAGAACGTAGAATTTGAAGCCCGGCTGCCGCGCAAAAAAGTCATCCGCCGCCCCAACCGGCGACGCCGCGACTTCTTCGCATCTCTTTTCATGCTTAACGGCGCGATCGCAGCCGCCTGGTATTATCTACCGCGCACGCAGGAGATCGAGATTGCCGCCTGCTCAGCCGCCGTGCTCATCACGCTCGGGCTTTACTGGTTATTTTTCCAGATGATGGACCGCTACTGATCCGACAGTCTTTATTGCCGTTCCGCTGACCGCGTCACGTCATGCGCGTGATTGAGCCTGTCACCAAGTTGGAATTTTTAGTTTAAGCCCTTCCGCGACGGTCGAAAACGAGGGCAAATCTCGCGCTTGCGCACCCCGCGCCACCCGCTCAGCTTTTTCGCGGACATGGCTCTACCAAAACCTCCTGCGATTCTTGACCAGCATGATCTGCGCGCAGCCGAGCTCGCCCAGAATCCTGACAACGCCCTGCTGCGCATCTACGCCTGGATGCAGCTCACGCGCTCGGCGGACAACCGTATCCTCGAACTTTTTCGCCAGGGCCTGATCAAAGGCACCGTCACCGGCGGTCAGGGCAACGAAGGGCTCATCATCCCGCTCGCGCTGTTGGCCGACAAATCCACCGACGTCGTCAGCTTCACCCACCGCGATCTCGGCGGCCACCTGATCTGGGGCGGCCACCTCTGCGAACATCTCAACCAATATTTTGCCAACTCCCTGAGCCCGACCAAGGCGCGAGAGGGAAACATCCACCACGGCGATCCGAAAAACCGCTCGCTGCCGATGATCAGCCATCTCGGCGCCATGCTCTCGACCGTGCTCGGCTCCACTGATTCACAGCGCCGTCTCGGCCGACCCGCCATCGGCTTCGCGTTCTTCGGCGATGGCGGCTCCAGCACCGGCGACATCCACGAATCGCTCAATCTCGCCGCCCTGCTTTCTTTGCCCGTCGTCTTCGTCATCGAGAACAACGGCTACGCCTACTCGACTCCTGCCAGCGAACAATTCTCCAACGTCGAACTCTGGCAACGCGCCGCCAGCTACGGCATCGAAGGCTTTTCCGTCGATGCTACCGATATACCCGCCACCGCCAAAACACTCGCCGCTGCCTTCGACAAAGTCCGCACCACCAAGCGCCCGATGCTGATCGAAGCACGCGTGCTCCGGTTGCGCGGACATGCCGCGTACGACACCTGCGACTACCTCCAACCCGGAGAACAGGACGCCCTGCTCGCCCGCGACCCGTTGCCAAAATTCCGCGCTCAACTCGCCGCCGCCGGTCACACCAAGGCGCTCGACGCGATCGACGCCGAGCTCTCGGTTTTCCTCGAAGCCTGCGTCAAAATCTCGCTCGCCGTCCCCCGCCCCGATCCCGCCGGCATGGAGCAGGATCTATTCGCTCCCGACTCCGCGCCTATCGCGTGGAAGCCGGAAACCGGCGCCGACGAACCACTCAACATGGCGCAAGCGATCAACCACGCGCTGCGTAAGATTCTCACCGAACGCCCGGAGTCGCTCATCCTCGGCCAGGATATCGCCACCTACGGCGGTGCCTTCAAGGTGACTGACGGCCTTTACAAAGATTTCGGTCGTAGTCGTGTTTTCAATACGCCGCTCGCCGAGAGCGCCTGCACCGGTTACGCGATCGGCCTTGCGCTCAACGGCCACCGCCCGATCGAGGAGTTCCAGTTCGCCGATTTTTCCACCGAAGCCGTCACGCAGATCACACAAAACGCCGCCACATTCCATTTCCGCGCCGGTGCGGCCGTGCCACTCGTTCTCCGTTTGCCCTGCGGCGGCGGCCTGACCTTCGGCTCGTTCCACTCGCAGGAGTTGGAGTCGTTTTTCCTCTCGATGCCGGGCATCAAAGCGCTTTACCCGAGCTCGCCGCAGGACGCGTTCAACGCCCTGCTCGCCGCCTACGAGGACAACAACCCCGTGATCCTCTTTGAGCACAAGGGTCTTTATCGCCGCGGCAAACGCCCGATCTCATGGGACCCCGATTTCCGCAACGTCTGGCAGCCGCGCCTCGTGCGCAGCGGCGATTTCGCCACCGTCGTCACCTACGGCGAAATGGTTCATCTCGCGGAGGAAGCCTGCGAGTATTTGACGAGTGAATACGAACGCACCTTCGATCTTTTCGACCTGCGCTGCCTGTCGCCACTGCGCCTCGATGCAATCCGCGCCTCGCTCTCGCGCACCCACCGGCTCGTCGTGCTGCACGAGGGTCGTCGCACGCACGGCTTCGGTGCCGAACTCGTCGCGCAGTTGACCGAGGAACTTTTCTACTCGCTCGAAGCACCGCCGCTCCGCATCGCCTCGCTCGATTTGCCGGTGCCTTTCGCGCCCGAGCTTGAGCACGCTTACCGCCCGACGCGCGACAGCATCGTCGAACGCATCGCCGCTTGGATGGGCTAAATATTTTCTACCGTGGCCAAAAACAAAATCATCTCCAGCAAAGCCAATCCATCTCCCGCCGAATGGGCGCGCATCGAACTGCTCGCCATGGATGTCGATGGCGTCCTCACCGATGGCCGCATCGCCATTTCCTCCGACGGCACCGAGACCAAGCAGTTCTCGATTCTCGACGGACTCGGTTTGGTTCATTTGATGCGGGCTGGCGTAAAGGTCGCCTGGATTTCCGGTCGCGCTTCCGGCTCGACCACCGCGCGTGCCACCGAGTTAAAAATCCAGCACGTCATCCAAGGCCGCACCGATAAACTCGAAGCGCTCCAAGAACTCGCCACCAAGCTCGGCCTCGCGCCCGAACAGTGCGCCTACATTGGCGATGACATCATCGATGTTACGGCAATCGCCTGGGCTGGCGTCGGCGTCGCCGTGCCGGACGCGATGCCCGTCGCGCTCGCTGCCGCGAGTTATGTGACCGACCGTGAAGGCGGTTTCGGTGCCGTGCGCGAAGTTTGCGAACAAATCGCCTCCGCCAAGGGTCTGACCTTCGTTCCCTGATGTTGCGCGCGCTTACAGTTTTACTACTTGTGCTTGGTTCGGCTCTGAACGCCGCCGATTCCGGCGTCGCGGCCAACGCACCCGTGATCAACTTCAAGCTTTCCATCCTCGACGAACAGGGAAACCGCACCGGCCTCCTCCGTGGCAACGAAGCCCGCTATATCAGTTCTTCGCAGATCGACCTCATCGCGATGCAATACACCACCTTCATCGAAAACGGCACCAACGAGGTCGATTCCACCATCCTTGCCCCCACCGCGAGTGTTTTGATCGAAAATGGCAGGGCCCGTGTGCAGGGCGACGAAAGCGTGCGCCTGATCCGCAAGAACGTCGAAGTCACCGGCGAGCAGTGGACCTACAACCATCCAGGCAAGAAGGACCCCACCCCGAAAAAAATCGTGATCGAGCGCAACGTCCGCGTCGTCTTCCAAATCGAGCTGAAGGATATTTTAAAATGAAACGCTTCCGACTGCCCCTGCTTACCCTCCTCGCTGCCTTTGCCGCCACACCGGCCCTGCGCGCCGAGAATCCGCCGCCCACCGTCATAACCAGTACCAAGCTGGAAATGTGGAGCAGCCCCGACGGCACCGAAACTCAGGCCATCTTCACCGGCAACGTCACGGTCACGGGCAACGAGATCAAACTCACTTGCGACCGCCTCGACATCCTGGCCGAACGCATCGGCGACAAAACCGCCACCATCGGAACCTTGGACAAATTTCGCGCCCTCATCGCCACCGGCAAGGTCAACATCGTCCAGGGCGATCGCGAAGCGAATTGCGGCCGTGCCGAAGTTTACCCGCGCCAGGACAAGATCGTTCTCACGGAAAAACCAGTCGTTATCGACCACAGCAACGGCAGTATCGCCACCGGTGATACAATCGAGATGTACCGCGGCCAGCGCCGCGTGACCGGTTCCAACGTCAACATCACGCTCCCGGCCATGAAAAACCTCGGTTTCGACAAAAACCAGCCCGCGCCAAAACCAGAACCCGCCCCGGCCGCAGTACCCACACCAATTCCCGCCGCCAAATGATCGATTCCTCCACAAAACGGGCACCGGCACCCGTTGCCACGCCCGCCGTCACCGCCCTCGTTGCCTCCGAGATCAAGACAGTCGGCCTGATCAAGACCTACGGTCAGCGAAACGTCGTGGCCGGAGTCGACGTCGTAGTAAAGGCCGGCGAAATCGTCGGCCTGCTCGGCCCCAACGGCGCCGGAAAAACCACCACGTTCTACATGATCGTCGGCCTCGTGCCTGCGACTAAAGGAAACGTCCTCATCGACGGTCGCGACGCCACGAATCTCCGCATGCACGAGCGCGCCCGCCTCGGCGTCGGTTACCTGCCGCAGGAACCCTCCATTTTCCGCAAACTCTCCGTCGCAGAAAACATCCTCGCCATCGTCGAGACCATCGACCTCCCGCGCCGCGACCGTGCCGCCCGCGTGCAACACCACCTCGAGGAACTCAACCTCACGCACGTCGCCAAACAAAAAGCCTACACCCTTTCCGGTGGCGAACGTCGCCGCCTCGAAATCGCGCGCGCCCTCGTCACCAGCCCGAAGTTTCTACTCCTCGACGAACCCTTCGCCGGCGTCGATCCCATCTCCGTGGCCGACGTGCAGAAAATCATTCTCGCTCTGAAACAGCGCGGCATCGGCATCCTCATCACCGACCACAACGTCCGCGAAACCCTCCGCATCGTCGACCGCGCCTACATTATCCGTCAGGGCAAAGTGCTGACCGAGGGCACTGGCGATTTCCTCATCAACGATCCCCAGGCCCGCGAATTCTACCTCGGCCAGGACTTCAACATGTGAGGTTATTTTCGATTTTGGAGTTTCGATTTTCGATTCAATAACCACCGACAACCTGCAAATCCGAAAGCTCCGTCACCCCGTCCTCCTTCGAATCTTCAGAAATCGAAAATCAAAAATTCGAGAATCCAAAATTCCCCCACCGCCCCATGCCCAAAGCCATCCAAGGCATCACCGTTGCCCACTTCTTCGAATCCTACCGCGAAAAGCTCAAGATGGAGCCCATCACCGGCGACAACGGCCTGCACCGCATGATCCGCGAAGGCAGCATCAACCGCCCCTCGCTCGCACTCACCGGCTTCTTCAAATATTTCGCGAATAAACGTATCCAAGTTCTGGGTGCGGCCGAGATGACCTACTTCAAGCTGCTGCCCCAGCCGAAGCAGATCGAGATCATGAACGCGATGGCCAACCGCCAGGTGCCCTGCCTCGTGCTCACGCGAAATTTCAACCCCACGCCCGCCATGCTCTCCGTGGCCAAGGAGCGCAACCTCCCGATCTTCCGCACACCGATGATCACGATGAACTACGTGAACCTCGCCACGCTGTGCATCGACAACGAGTTTGCCCCCTCCTCCACCGAGCACGCCACCATGCTCGACATCCGCGGCATCGGCACCCTCCTGCGCGGCTCCAGCGGCGTCGGCAAAAGCGAATGCGCGCTCGCCCTGATCGAACGCGGCCACTCGCTCGTCGCCGACGATCTCACCGTCATCAAACTCCTCGACGAACGCGAACTCATCGCCAGCTCCAGACCGCTCAACCGCGGCTACATGGAATGCCGCGGCATCGGCATCATCAACATCTCCGAGATGTTCGGCGTCCGCAGTATCCGGGTGGAAAAACGCATCGACCTCGTCGTCTCGCTCTACGAATGGACCCCTGACGCCATCGAGGAACGCACCGGCCTGGAGGAAAACTTCTACGAAATCCTCGGCCTGCGCATCCCGCACATCATCATTTTTGTCCGCCCTGGCCGCGACATGGCCCGCCTCGTCGAAGTCGCCGCGCTCACGCAAGCGTTGAAGAAAACCGGCCACGATCCAGCGAAGGATTTCAACGACCGCCTGATAAATTACATGGCGCAACAAGCCGCCGTCCCGGAAAAAACCATCCGCCTCCGCCCCGAAAACACCGAAGAACGCGAACGCTGAACTGTATTCCGAATTCCGATACCTCTCCGACTCCTGTCTCCCGAATCCTTTATTCTGACTCCTTTCCTTAACCTTTCCAAATGACCAACACACCCGCCCGCGCCGACGGACGCCGCCCTGACCAACTCCGCCCGATCACCATCGAGGCTAATTTCGCGCCCTACGCGACCGGCTCCGTCCTCATCGGCTTCGGCAACACCCGCGTCATTTGCGCCGCCACGATCGAACCCAAGGTTCCCAACTGGATGCGCCAGCAAGGCGTCAAAGGCGGCTGGCTCACCGCCGAGTATTCAATGCTCCCCTACAGCACGCTCGACCGCAAACAGCGTGACATCTCCAAAGGCAAACTCGACGGCCGCACCGTCGAGATCCAGCGCCTCATCGGCCGCTCCCTCCGCGCCGTGCTCGACCTCCAGAAACTCGGCGACAACACCCTCTGGGTCGATTGCGACGTGCTTCAAGCCGACGGCGGCACCCGCACTGCCTCGATCACCGGCGCCTACCTCGCCGCCCGCCTCGCGATTCAGAAACTTCTCGATGCAAAGAAACTCGCCGAGAACCCACTCGTCGATTCCGTAGCCGCCGTAAGTGTTGGCCTCTACGAAGGCCGCGAACTGCTCGATCTCGCCTACGTCGAAGACAAAGACGCCGAAGTCGATTCGAACGTCGTCATGACCGGCAAAGGCCAGTACGTGGAAGTGCAGGGTTCGGGCGAAGAAGCCACCTTCTCGCACGACCAACTCCAAGGCCTGCTCGCCCTCGCACAAAAAGGCCTGAAAGAACTCTCCGCCATCCAGACCGCCTTCCTGACGAAGCAACTCCTCGGCTCGATCAAGCTGGGGTGAGGGCTGGGCGGATAACATACTCCCCGATGCGCGATCCCAAGAACTACCTGCGGTTACAGTGCCTACCTGCAGACGAAGCTATCGCTTGCTATCTTGCAGGCGATTTCACGATGGGAGAAGAATTCGCCCTCGCAGAAGCTATCCAGAAAGGGCTTTCACTACCGATGACGAAAGCCGACGTTGAAGCCATTCTCCTCGATTGCCTTGACGATGAAATGACAGCCGAAGAATGCAGAAGCACCTTAATAGCAGGCCGACTAAAGTGAAACTTCGTTTTCTCCTTCTGACGGTTGCCGTCTTCGCGATCGGGGCAATTTGCTTCTTCCTTGGCCAAAAATCAGCCGCCGCCGGGCAATCGTCTGCGGGAAAAATCAATACTATTTCAGCGACGGGACCCCGAGCTAAGCCAGCTGAGCAATCAAATCGGAATCCGCCGAGCAACACGCTCTCCCCTGGGGTGGTTCGCAAACCCTCCTCCTTTTATATTACCCACAAAGGCCCGTCATATAGCGTACACATGCTGCTTATGACTGATCAGCTGAAAGGATTTCATTTATCTGCCGAGCAGATCCAGAAATTGCAGGATGTTTACTCAGCTATATATGAAGCCAGGCTCAATTACGAAGTATCTATTGCCAAAGTAGGTGTGATATCTGATCGGGAGTCGCTTATAGAGATCCCGAGTTTCGAGGCGTTTGGGCAACAGTTGAAACAAGCATCCTATTCAATGTTCGAAGACGTACTGGGAGTTAAAATGGCAAAAGAGGTTCTTGGGCAACTGGAGTTAAGGATGGAAGGGTGGAATGAGTATTGGGGAAAACACCCACAATCCATACTCGTGAACTATGACCCCAGTACAAAATTATATAGAATCACTCGAACGGTGTACCTTGGACCAACTGGTCGGGCCTTCTCCGATGGCATATCCGATGTAGCCCACCTCGATATTTATACCAAATTCCTTCCGCTTTTCCCTAAGGGCCATTAAGAATCACGAGGCCCAACGCCTCAAAACCGATACAGCATTCCAACCTGCGCCAGCGGGGCAAATTTCGACGCCTTCACTTCGCGGCTCATCCCTTTTTCCGATTGCAACTGGTTCGCTTGAAATGAGGCCATGCTTGCGATCTGGTCGTTCACCGTCGGTTGGGAACGGCCATGAGACGTAAAAAGAACACCAAAATCGGCGAAAAAGCCTATTTCTCCGTTTAAGGACCGCTTTGCCCAACCAAAACCGAGGTAGGGCTCAACGTTACCGGGTAATTCGACATCGTTGGAAAACGAACCAACCTGCAACGCCGTGTCGCCCGCATCACCCACGTCATAGAAGGCGTTGCGCATCGGTTTACCGGAAACCGTGACCTTGTTGCTGCTCATAAATGCGCCCGCAGAAAAATGCATCGCGCCAGCCAGCGGATGCCAGTTCACGCAGGCCTGCATGTTGGAAAGTCTGCCCTGACAGTGCGCGTCGAGGCCGCCCGCCGCACCATTGAAATTGAGCCAGGTATAACCCGCATTCGCCGTAAAATATTCCGAGAACTTGAGCACCGCCGTGGGCGCAAAACTCACGGTCCCGCGATCAGCGCGAAACGTGAAAGTCGACGCTTTCAGTTCACCGATTTCCGCTTTCACCGCCGTCGAAAATAAGCCGACAGCTACCACCAACGCCAAAAATTTAAGCGCGGAAAACGGGGTAAAACGTCGGGGTACTATCCGGGGCACGACATCATCATCGGTTCCACAAAAAATAAATCAAGCCGCCCGGTAGCAAAACCGTTCGCCACAGCCAGTTTTCTGACGAGTGAATCAAAAAAACCGTCAAACTGAGTCGCACCGCAAAAACAGCTTGTATCCAAACTTTATAGGGAAAGGAACCTAGCTCCGACCGCGCCATTGACGGTGCCGGGGAAAACTTTCACATTGTCCGGTTTCCTCCGATGGCCACGAACAGCACCGACTACGACTTCCTCCAAATCGAACCGCACTGGCAGTCCTTCTGGGACACGCAGAAAACGTTCCGCGCCGGCACGGACACGTCGAAGCCGAAATTCTACGCGCTCGACATGTTTCCCTACCCGTCCGGCGCCGGCCTGCACATCGGCCATCCCGAGGGTTACACCGGCTCCGACATCATCAGCCGCGCCAAACGTTCCCAAGGCTTCAACGTTCTCCATCCGATCGGCTGGGACGCGTTCGGTCTGCCCGCCGAACAGCACGCGGTCAAAACCGGCACACACCCGGCGTCGAACACCCAGAACAACATCGCCAATTTCCGCCGCCAGCTGAAGTCGCTCGGCTTCGCCTACGATTGGGAACGCGAGGTCGATACGACCGACCCGAAATATTTCAAATGGACGCAGTGGATCTTCCTCCAACTTTTCAAACGCGGCCTCGCCTACGTCGATGAACGCCCCGTCTGGTGGTGCCCGGAACTCCGCACCGTCCTCGCCAACGAAGAAGTCACCGATGGCAAATCCGAAGTCGGCGGTTTCCCCGTCGAGCGCCGAAACCTCCGCCAGTGGGTCCTCCGCATCACCGCCTATGCCGACCGTCTGCTCGCCGACCTGAAAGACGTCGACTGGCCCGACTCGACCAAGCGCATGCAGGAAGCCTGGATCGGCCGCAGCGAAGGTGCCGAACTCCTCTTTAAGCTAGAAAACGCCGCCCTCGGCGACCTCAAGGTTTTCACCACGCGCCCCGACACCGTTTACGGCGTCACCTACATGGTCGTCGCACCCGAGCATCCGCTCGCCGACGCCCTCACCACGGCTGCGCAACGCGAACAAGTCGCCAACTACAAGAAAAAGGCCGCCGCCAAGAGCGATCTCGAACGCACCGATCTGGCCAAGGAAAAATCCGGCGTTTTTTCCGGCTCCTACGCGCTCAACCCCGCCAACGGCGCACGCGTTCCGATCTGGATCGCCGACTACGTCGTCATGGGCTACGGCACCGGCGCAATCATGGCCGTGCCCGCGCACGACGACCGCGACTACGATTTCGCCAAACAGTTCGATCTCCCGATCATCCAAGTCATCGACTCCGGAAAACCCGATCAGACGCTGCCATTCCTTGCCGATGGCAAGTTGATCAACTCCGGTCCGCACACCGGCCTCGACTGGAACGACGCCAAGAAACAAATCACTGCCTACTTCGCCTCGAAGGGCATCGGCAAGGCCACGATCAACTACAAGCTCCGCGACTGGCTGTTCTCCCGCCAGCGTTACTGGGGCGAACCATTCCCCATCGTCTGGGTCAACGAAGCCGACTATAATCGCGCCGTCGCTTCGCGCAAAGCCGATCTCCCGCCGCAGCCCGTCAAATACACCAGCGAAGGCAAAACGCTCTTCGCGCTCCCGCTGCCCGCTGTATCGCTCCCGCTGACGCTGCCCGACGTTCAGTCCTACCTACCCAGCGGCAACGGCGAAAGCCCGCTCGCCAACGTCACCCCGTGGCTCGAAATCTGGCTCAACTTCGAAACCGGCGCCGCCGTGCCCGCGACCGAGGCCAAGCCTGTCGGTGAATCCTGGATACGCGCCCGCCGCGAGACGAACACCATGCCGCAATGGGCTGGTTCGTGTTGGTACTATCTCCGTTATCTCGATCCGAAGAACGACCAAGCCATCGCCTCGCCCGAACTCCTTAAATACTGGGGCGTGCCCGACCTCTACGTCGGCGGCGCCGAACACGCGGTACTCCATCTGCTCTACGCGCGTTTCTGGCACAAGGTTCTCTTCGACGAAGGCGTCGTGCCGCAGGCCGAACCATTTAAAAAGCTTTTCCACCAAGGCATCATCCTAGGCGAGGACGGCGAAAAGATGTCCAAGAGCCGCGGCAACACCGTCAATCCCGACGATATCATCGCGTCACACGGCACCGACACGCTACGCCTTTACCTCATGTTCCTCGGACCGCTCGAAGCCATGAAGCCTTGGAACCCCAACGGCATCGAAGGGGTGCATCGTTTCCTCCAAAAAGTCTGGCGCGAATGCCTCAGCCGCGAAGGCGCAATCAATCCAAAGATCTCCGTCGATAACTCCGCTGCCGAACCAGCCGAGTTAACCAAACTTCTCCACGAGACGATTAAGAAAGTCACCGAAGACATCGACGCCCTGCGCTTCAATACGTCGATTTCGCAGATGATGATTTTCTCAAACGCGCTCCAGAAAGCGCCCGCGGTCAAGCGCACGACCGTGCTCGCGTTCCTGCAATTGCTCGCGCCCTTCGCACCCCACGTCGCGGAAGAACTCTGGGCGCGTCTCGGCGAAAAGCCGTCGATCCTCGACGCCGCTTGGCCGAAGTACGACCCCGCGCAACTCATCGCCACCGAGCTCAAGGTCGTCGTTCAGGTCAACGGCAAGCACCGTGGCGAACTCATGGTCGCGCCGGGCATCACGCAAGACGCCGCCTTCGCCCTCGCACAAGCCGACGCCAAAGTCGCCGCTCACCTTGTGGGCAAGGAAATCAAACGCGTCATCTACGTGCCCGGCCGCATCCTGAACATTGTAGTTGTATAAACCGGACCGACTTACCTACGTTACAGCCTTGTTTGCACCAAGTTGCCCACCCAGGTGGCGCAACTTGTGAAAATCGCATTTATTTTGCATTATATTTGGCTTCTCCCTCGGTCCAAGTCATTCTAGCCGCCATGAAAATGAGCCGTTTCCCCTACTTTCTTGGTCGTTTTGCCTTGGTGATCATTTGCGTCTCTCTCGTCGGCAGCGTCCAAGCCGCAGGCAAACGGAAGAATCCGGCGAGCAAGGTTTTCGTCGCCGAAACCAAAGGCGAAGCACAGATCGACAACGGCGAAAAAATCGAACCGCTCTCAGTCAAAACCGTGTACGCGGTCGAAGGCTCAACCATCGAGACCAAGGCCGACTCCAGCAACACCCTCGTTTTCTCCAACGGCAGCTCGATCATTATCGGACCGAACAGTCGTCTTGAGGTTAAGAAATTCCTTCAGGAGCCCTTTACGCCCAATCGCAACGATCTCGATGTCGAGCCCTCCATCTCGCAAACCGTTGTGAAATTGATGCGCGGCTCGGTCGGCCTTTGTACCAGCCGTATGGTTGCGGGAAGCTCGATGAATTATCAAACTCCGCACGGAAACATCAGCATTCGCGGCCACAAAATTATGGTCGAGGTCGCGGAAAACGAAACGGTCGTCTCCCTGCTCGAAGGCGACGTCACGGTGATGGGCGACGACGTCGGCACCAGCCAGAACCTCAAGCCCGGCCAGCAGGCCATCCTGCGCAAAGCCGCACCCGGCCAGCCAACCACCGTCACCGTCCGCACCATCTCCCCAGAGACAAGCACCAAGGCGGACGATCAGGTTTCTCTCGCCTGCATCGCCCGGCGCACCGTCTATTTCGAGGCCGCCGATCGCGAGGGCGAGGAAATCAAGGCTGTGCAAGTCCAATCAACTGACCTGCCGACCCAGTTCACTGTAAGCCCGGCCCGCCTCAACCCGTGATCGCGCGGGGCCTGCGACTTTTTTGATGAGACCACACGCCTTCGCCAAACCAGTTAAAATCGCCATAGCGGCATGCCTGCTCGTTGCCCTGGCCGGACCAGCCCATGGATTGATCAAATTTAACGACGGCCACGATACGCTTTTCGTAACCGGCACCGTCGGCATCGGCTACGACTCGAACCTTTTTGCCAGATCCAACAGCGTCAGCGACACCACGACCACGGCCACGGTGGACCTCGATTATCAGCGCAAAGCCGGCATGCTCGGCGTCAACGGCAACCTCGGCTGGAAGTTCGGTTGGTTCGCGGACAACTCCTCCGAAAATTACGCCGATCCCCACGCTAACGCCGAGATCACCAAAGGCAGCGGCCGCACTACGGGATCGTTCACACTTGGTGCCGAACGTCAGAGCCGCGCGGAATACGCCCTCAATCTCCGCACTGTCTCGTGGGACTACAACGCCGGTCTCAACGTCAAATATCCCGTCATCGAACGCTACTCCATTTCCGGCCAGCTCGGTTATAATTATCAGGACTACCTCAACAATAGCGGGCTCTTCGACATCCGCTCCTACACGGCCGGCGCCGATCTGTTCTACGTTTACACCTCGGAGCGCGACCTCATCGGCGGCTACCGTATGCGCGTAACGGATACGACCAACAAAACGCGCAGCACCGATCACGCCTTCACCGTCGGCACCACCGGCAAGATCCTGCCCAAGCTCAACGGCACCGTCCGCCTCGGCTACCAATTCCGCGAGACCGACCGCAACAACTTCGGCGCCAGCGAAAAGTTCAACGCCTTCACCGCCACCGCCTCCACCACCTGGACAGTCACCCGCCGCCTTAACGTCACCGGCGTGGCCACGCGCGATTTCACCACACTCGCGACGGACGTGAACGTCGACAGCACTGCCGTGATGCTAGACGCCAATTTTGCCGCAACCGCCAAGTTCGCCCTTTTCGTCGGCGTCGGCGGCGGGCATCTGCGCTACATCGGAGCCGCCAGCGAAGGCCGCAAAGACACTTATTTCACCGTGCATGCCGGCCTCAGCTACACCATGAACGACCACCTAAAAGTCACCCTCAGCGGCATGTACTACAAGAACTGGTCGAAACTCGATCAGGCCGACTACGTTCGCCGTACGATTTCATTGATTGTATCCTCCCGTTGGTAAACACTTCGGGCCGAGATGAGCCGATTTTGGACACCCCTACTCTGGTGCGCAGGCCTCGCCGCCCTGTTGCTAGCCAACCCAGTCGCTAGAGCCCAGGACGCCGCGCCGCGCACACAGCAAAGTTATGCCATCGCGCTGACCGACCGCCTTCGGATCACGATTTACCAGGAAGAAGACCTCTCCGTCATCACCCGCGTCGACGCCAAAGGAACCGTCAACCTCCACCTCGTCGGCGAAGTTGCCGTCGTCGGCAAAACCGTCAGCGAGGCCCAAAAAATCATCGAGGTCGCGTACCAAAACGGACGTTTCCTCAAGAATCCTCAGGTCACGATTAACATCGAGGAATACGCGCCCCGCGAAGTTTCCGTGCAAGGCATGGTGCGCAACCCCGGCCGTTATCCGCTGCCCATCGAAGCCACCATGACCGTGCTCGAACTCGTGACCAAAGCCGGCGGCCTCACCGACACCGCCAAAGGCACCGCCATCACGGTCACCCGCATTTCAGCCGAAGGGAAAAAATCCGTTTTCACCATCGACATCGAGAGCCTCATCAAAGGCCGTGATCGCGCCAAGGCCACCGATAATTCTCTGATTCTGTTGCCCGGCGACATCGTCTACGTGCCCGAACGCATCATCTAACCAATCCCCATGCCCGAAGCGCCGTTGAAAACTCCCTCCGCCGGAACGCCTCACCCCGGGGATAACGTCACCGAGCGCCGCACCTTTCGCGACTACCTTATCATCCTGCGCGAACGTCTCTGGATCGCCCTCCCGCTAGCGCTGATCGTCGCCCTCGGTTACGGTTACTACAAGGCCCGCGAAAAACCGCTCTACATGAGTCAGGCGACCATGCAGATCGAAAAACCCGAACGCGTCATTATCAGCCAAGAAGTCGTGGACCAAACGATAAACAGCGACGCCGACCTAAATACTTTTCGACTCATCCTGCGCAGTAATAAACTCCGCACCAAAGTCATCGAATCGTTCACCCCCGACGAAATCAGAATCATTCAGCGACCCTATCTCGCCGAGTTGAAGCCGGGTATGCCTGCGCCGCCAGTCGGAGCCATTCTTGGTAACTTCAATGAACAGCCCGTGCCACGCAGCTTCATGATCATCGTGACTGTGACCCACCGGGACCCCGAAGCTGCCGCACTCATCGTCAACCGCTACGTTCACCAATTCATGCAGTACCTGCTCGACAGCGTCGGCGGGAAAAACGAAGACGCCGTCGAGTACCTCCGTGCTCGCGGCGACCAACTCCGCAAAGAAGCAGAGGCCGCCGACCAGAAACTCCAGGACTACATGCGCCAGCATCACCTCGTCTCCCTCGACGGCAGCGTGAACATCGTCTCCGACCGCCTCAAATCCGTAAACGCCGCCCTCCAGACCTCGCGCCTCGAACGGATCAATATCGAGGAAATGGTCCGCCAAGTGGATGCCTTCCAAAAGGAATCACGAAATCTGCTCGAAATCGGCTATATCGCCAACCACGGCACCATCCTTGCCATCCGCAACCAACTCTCTGAACTAACTCGCCAGCAGTCCGTGCTCAGCGAACGCTACTTCGAGCGTCATCCCAAGATGATCGAGACTGCGAATTCGATTGCCGCTGCCCAAGGCCAGCTCGGCCGGGCCATCGACCTCGCCATCGCCGATCTTCGCGCCAGCCTCGAAAAAGCCCGCGCCAACGAAAAAAACCTCGAAGGTGAATACGCCGCCAACGAAAAGGAGCAGATGCGCCTGCGCGACCTCGCCGTTGATTTCAAGAGCCTCGAAAACCAGGCCTCCGTCGCCAAAAGCAACTACGCGCAAATCCTCGACCGCCTCAGCCAGACAACCACCACGAGAGGTGTAGAAAAAATCCCCGTGCACGTCCTTGATCGTGGCACCGTTCCCGGCGCGCATTTCTCGCCTAGGATCGGCGACATCGTGCGCACCTCAATCGGCCTCGGGCTGCTCGTCTTCCTCGGTGTCGCCATCGGCCTCAGCTTCCTCGACGACCGCATTAAGAGCTCTTGGGACGTCGAATCCTTCATCGGCGTGCCGCTACTCGGCATCGTACCCGACCTCGGCCACCTCAAGGACGACGGCAAATATTCACTCGTCCTGAAGAACACCGAAGCGCCCGGTGTCGAATCATTCCTGAGCGTCTACAGTTCGATCAAGATCCACTCCAAGCTCGATTTCCCGAAGTCCATCCTCGTCACCAGCACGATCCCCGGTGAAGGCAAAACCCTCGTCTCTTGCAACGTCGCTGCCAGCTTCGCCCGCCACGGTCGCAAAACCCTCCTCGTCGATTGCGACCTCCGTCGGCCCATGCTGCATCGCCACTATAACCAGCCAAATGAGGCAGGCATCATTGCCTGGTACGATAAAGGCGCCTCGCTCGAAAACAGCACAACCAACGCCGTCGCCCTCGGCATCACCAAGATCGGCGAAAATCTTTTCCTCCTCTGCTCAGGTGGACGCTCGAAAAGCCCCACCCAACTTCTGGAAAGCCCCGCCTTCACCCAACTCATTGACCAGCTTAAAAAACGCTTCGACTTGGTCGTGATGGATTCCCCTCCCATGGGCGCAGTCACCGATTCGCTACTCATCGCCGAACGCGCCGACGAAATTATCTACGTCTGCCGTTTCGGCAAAGCCCTCCGCAAACACATCAGACTCTACATTCGCGCGCTCCATAACGGCAAAAACGAAATCCTTGGCATCGTCCTCAACGGTCTTTCCACCCGCCGCATCGAGTACTATTCGAACTACCGCTACTACCGGAGTTACAAAAAATACTACGGTACCCAGACCTAAGGTACGGCTCTCATTGCCCATTACAGTCGAGCATACCTCCTACGATTTTCCGTTCCTCCGGATTAGCGTCCATAAGCGTTCATTAGCGGTTAAAAAAATCTCCTCATTCTTCCTCCGTGCTCTCCGCCTTTCTCCCGAAAGATTTTGACCCTAAAAAACCCGTCGCCCTCATCGCCGGCCAAGGCATCTATCCGATGCTCATCGCCGACGCCGTGCGCCAAGCCGGTGTACCGCTACGGCTGATCGCCTTCGACGAAGAAACCCGGCCTGACCTGATAGCCTCCGTGCCCGAAACCGATCGCCGCACCCTCCTCGTCGGTCAACTCGGCAAAGCCCTTAAAACCCTTGAGCAATTCAAGGCGGGCTACGCCATCATGGCCGGTCAGATCACCCCGCGCCGTCTCTTCAAAGGCCTGCATCCCGACCTCAAGGCCGCGCGCATTCTTTTTTCGCTCAAGCGCCGCAACGCCGAAACCATCTTCGGCGCCCTCGTCGCCGAAATCGAGAAACTCGGTATCCACATGCTGGATGCGCGCAGTTTCATCGACGACCATCTCGCCTCCACGGGCACGATGACCGGCGGCAAGTTCCCCATTGAAAAAGATTATCTAGAGCACGGTATTCACATCGCCCGCGAGTCCGCCCGCCTCGACATCGGCCAGGGCTGCGTCGTCCGCAAAGGCACCGTGCTCGCCGTCGAAGCTTTTGAAGGCACCGACGCCATGCTCCGACGCGCAGGTGAGTTCAAAACCGACAACACGCTCTTCGTGAAAACCGTTAAGTCGCGTCAGGATTTCCGCTTCGACGTGCCCTGCTTCGGACTGCGCACCCTCGAAACCATGCGCGAAGCCGGCCTCCAAGCCGCCGCTCTCGAAGCCGGTAAAGTCATCATCATCGACAAGCCTGCCGTCCTCGCCCAAGCCCGCACCTGGAGCATCGCCCTCCAGGGCTTCGAGTAACGATTCAAAATCTTTCCTCGTTCTCTTTATCATTCTCTTTCTTCGCTCTTTTCAGCGACCCGAAGAACACTGAATTCCTCGAAGAACTTGCGATTCGTCCCGCCGCCGCCACAGTCTTCCCATGCAAAACGACGTCGTCTCAGTCAGCGTAAAAGGGGTTATGCCCACCGCCAACGGCTGTGCTGTCTTCCTCGGTAACGACGACAAAACCTTCGTCATCTACGTCGATCACTCCGTCGGCGGTGCGATCCAGATGACGCTCGACGGCGTCAAAAAAGAACGCCCGCTCACGCACGATCTCATCAGTCACATTCTTCTCGGGCTCGAGGTGAAGCTCGATCACGTCGTGATCAACGACGTCGACGCCGGCACCTTTTTTGCGCGCATCCTCCTTCGCATGGAAAACGAACTCGGCAAAAAGATCGTCGAGATCGATGCCCGGCCCAGCGACGCCACCGTGCTCGCGCTCCAGCAAAAACGTCCCATCTTCGTTGCGCGAAAAGTTTTTGATGCCTCCGAAGACATGAGCGAAATCCTCGAACGCGTGCTCAAGCAGCAAGCCGAGGAAGCCGATACCGGCGACACCGAAGCCGACGAAGAGGACGATAAGTAAAACCAGTCGCCAGAGGCCAGATCCCAGAAGCCAGATTCCGGAAAAAACTCCGACCTCTGCCCTCCGGCATCTGGCCTCCGGCTTCTGTCTTGATCCGCTCCGTATGATCCTTCCCGCACCCATCACCGCCGGCCAGCCGCTCACCGCGCTCGCCCCGATGCAAGACGTCACCGACCTCGCGTTCATGGGCGTCATCGCGCACTACGGCGCACCGGATTACTACGTCACCGAGTTCCTACGCGTTCACGCCCAGTCGAAGCCCGAAAAACACATTCTCCGCTCAATCGACGAAAACGCCACCGGCCGCCCTCTCTTCGCCCAGCTTATCGGCGAAGACATCGGCTACCTCAGCCGCACCGTCGACGAACTCCTGCGCCACCCGATCGCTGGCATCGATCTGAACCTCGGTTGCCCCGCACCGAAAGTTTACAAGAAAAACGTTGGCGGCGGTCTCCTGCGCGAACCCAACAAAATCGCCGAGATCCTCGCCGCTCTCCGCGCCGCTGTACCCGGACTTTTCACGGTCAAGATGCGTATCGGATTTGAGGATACGCGGCACTATGATCGCATCCTCGACCTGATCAACGAACACCGCGTCGATCTTCTCACCGTCCACGGCCGCACCGTGAAGGAAATGTATCGCAGCGAAGTCCATTACGACGCCATCGCCCACGCCGTCGCCCGCGTGCGTTGCCCCGTGCTCGCCAATGGCAACGTCACCTCCGCCGCCAAAGCCGCCTCCGTCGTCGACTCGACTCGTGCCGCCGGTGTCATGATCGGCCGCCACGCGATCCGCAATCCCTGGATCTTCCGACAGTGCCGCGAACAATTCGCCGGTCTCCCCGTTTTCCGTATCACCCTCGGCGACGTCCGCGAGTACATCGAACGTCTCTACCGCGCCACGCAGACTCCGGATTTGCCAGAACTACTTCATGTCGCTAAAATGAAAAAGTACCTCAACTTCGTCGGCCAAAGCGTGGACCCGACCGGTGCTTTCATTTACGACATGCGACGAGCACTCACGGAAACCGAACTCTTCGCCCTCTGCGACCGGCACCTCCTCGCCGACCCCAACCGCGCGTTCTCTCCCGAGCCCTATCCCGGCGTCATCGCCCGCCCCAACTGCGAAACCCCACACGCCTCCGCCAACGGCTGCTCGCTGGAAAACGTGACAGCCTGAGCCAATCTGGCCCGTCACCTTTCGCCGTTTTCGCGGTCCAAGCCACATGCTCCGCCGCGCCGCCATTCTCATTCTCGGCCTCGCCAACATCGCGCTGGCCGATCCTCCGCCCACACCTAAATCCGACGCCCCCGATTCGTCTCCGGCCCCAACACCGGCCAGCGAACCGCTACCTCAAAGCGACGCCCTTTTCGATCTCGGCAAATCGCTTTTCGATGAGTTCGCCCCCGCAGAAGTCAAAGAGCAGTTCGACTTTCCCTCGAAAGAACAGTGGGACGCCTTTGCCGCAAAACTCCAACTCGCGCTCGACGGCGACTCCTTTGCGGATCTCGCCGCCTACGAACCGCAGGCCCGCGCCGCCCTCGTAGCGCTCCGAACCATCCCTGGTTACGAAGACTACGCGACCTGGCTCGAAGCACGTCTCGAACTAATCACTGCCGCCAAACAAATCACGGAGCCCTCACCACCTCCGACGCCCGACCAGCCCAAACCACCAGCACCTCGCGCCGATCTGCCGCAATACGATCTTTGGCTACAACGCCTCCGCGCGTCCTCTGCTCCGGCCAACGCCGCCCAGCTCATCCCCATCCTGATCGAACAATTTTCCGCATTCGGTTCACCCCGCGAACTCGTTTGGTTGGCCGAAGTTGAGTCCACCTTCAACCCCAACGCCCGTAGTCCGTCCGGCGCGCGCGGACTTTTTCAATTCATGCCCGCCACCGCCAAAGGCCTCGGCCTCAGCACTTGGATGCCCGACGACCGCACCGACCCGAAGAAAAGCGCAGGAGCCGCTGCCCGCCTGCTCAATCGGTTGTATTCACGTTTTGGCGACTGGCCGCTCGCACTCGCAGCCTACAACGCCGGCGAAGGTCGCGTGAGCCGTGCCCTCACCGCACGCAAAGCCAAAACCTTCGCCGAAATCGCACCGGCGCTCTCCGTCGAGACACGCCTCTACGTCCCCAAAGTTTTCGCCACCATCTCCCATCGGACCGGCGTAACCCCCGAAAAGCTCAGCACCTCGAACTGACTTCCTCCGCGCCAAGCCGTTCTTTGGATAGCGCGACTGTCTGACTATTAGGCAAAAGCATACCGTTTCTAGTACTAAGGCTCAAGGGATACGCCTCTTAATCCATGAAGAAAAAGGCCGATACTGGACTGGTGGGCCTTACCCTTGCGCAACAAACTATAAAACGGGTCGCCGATGGCTTGGAAGCAGGCGAAGCCGCCGGTCTTTCTGAGATCGTCGAGCTCATCCAGCAACTCTCCGGCCACGCGCTAGATACCTCCGTCCAAGAACTTGCTGGGCTGATCGGCAAGGATCTCGTTGTGACCACCAAGGTCATCTGCGCCGCCAATACCATGGGCTACAATCCCACCGGTGTCGAAGTCTCCACCATTTCACAGGCCATCCACGTCATCGGGTTTAATAAAATCCGCCAGCTCGCCGTCTCGCTCCTGCTGATCGAAAACGCCGAGCGCACCCTCAACCCCACCGAGAAACGCGAGATTGCCGCCCTCGCTCTCTGCAGCGGCCTCATGGCCGAGAGCGTGATGGAGAAACACGGCTCCAATAATCCCGAGCAGGCCTTTATCTGCGCTTCGTTGCGCAACTACGGCCGCATTCTCATGACCACGTTCATGATCGAGGAGTACCGCCGTGCCCGCACCATGGCCATGCAGGAAGGCGCCTCGGAGGACGAAGCCTTTAACCAAGTGTTTGGCCTAACTCCACTCGAGCTCGGCTATCACCTGCTCGAAAGCGCCCACCTACCCGAGCCAATCTTGAAATCGATGCGCGCGCTCCCACCCGACGCCGTGCGCAAGGCCTCACAAAATCCCGACGTCGAACTGCTCCTGCTCGCCGATCTATCGGTCAAGCTCTGCGAATTCGCCCTTCGGTCCGATTTGAGCGCCGAAGAATTCGAAAAAAACGCCCGCGCGCTCTCCAACAAGTCGGGTCGCGCCTTCGGACTCGACGTCGATGGCCTGCTCGGCGCACTCAACGATACCGGCCAACAACTCAACTCCTTCGCCGCTGCCTTCGGCCTGAAAGCGCTGACCGGCAGTCTCGGCCCAAGACTCCACGAACGGGTCAGCCGCAAAGATCCAGCCGGCTTCCTACCGCTAACGCGCCTCACCCCCATCGACGCCGAACCAGTAGCCAGCAACAGCACGCCCGGAATACCCGTCGCCACCGACTCCGCCGCTCCAGTGCCAGCCGACAGGATTGCACCGCCCGCGCCTACGCCAGTCACCGCTTCCTCCACCGTCACTCCGCCCATCGCATCCACGCCCGACTCCGCCCCACCGGCGACCCGACGCTCGGAACCGCCCACTTCGAGCGAGGCAATTTTCCAACGCGCATTCGACACCGGCATCGACCAACTCGCCAGCCTGCTCGATGAACAACCGGTAAACATGGACAAAGTTTTCCGCGTTGTCCTACAGGCAGCCATGCAAGGCTTCACCGCCAGCGAAGGCGTGCTCTTTGTGCGCGACCGCGCCAGTCTCCCGTACTCGGCCCAACAAGGCAAAGGCCCGATCTTCGACGCCATCCGACGCCAACCGCTCGTGCGCGAGAGTGACCGCAACGTCTGCGGCATCTGCCTGCAACGCCTTGAGGACGTCTTTATCAACGACGCGACCGACGCCAAAATCGTTCTCCATCTTCCGCCGTGGCTGAAAGCCAGTAAGCTCGCCTCCTTCGTGCTCCTGCCTATCCACGAAAACAAACGCCCCTTCGCCCTCATGCTCGCTGGCTGGCCGGATAAAAAAACGATGGGCTTCACCGTAAGCCAAATCCGCCAGGTTCGCTCGTTGCTAAAACTTGTCGGAACCGCCCACCGCCTCGCCGGCATTTAGCCCTTTTGGCTGGTTTCATAACGGCGCTGGCAGAGGCCATGCCTCTCTTTGCCCGTTCCTCTTTATTGTTCTCCTTCTCTGGTTCGACAGTAAAGATCCTCTGAGCAAGCTCAGTGGCATTTGGCCAGAGCGAATACAAAAAAAGCGCGACAGCCGGGAAGGGCTGCCGCGCTTGGGAAAAGTATCGCTTAAATCTTGCGGAAGATGATCGACGAATTCTGTCCGCCAAAGCCGAGATTGTTGCTCTGCACTGTAGTGAGTTTTGCACTACGAGCGGTGTTCGGCACGTAGTCGAGGTCGCAGTCAGGATCGGCTTCGTGAAGATTGATTGTCGGGGGCATGACTTGATCTTGGAGTGCTTTCACGCAAACGATCGCCTCGACGCCACCTGCAGCACCGAGGAGATGGCCGGTCATCGACTTAGTCGAACTGATGGCCATCTTGCGGGCGTGGTCGCCAAAGACTTTCTTGATCGCGAGCGTCTCGAACTTGTCGTTGTAAGGAGTCGAGGTGCCGTGGGCGTTGAGATATTCGACCTCCTCGGGCGCGACACCGGCGGACTTGAGCGCGTTGCGCATGGCGAGGGCGAGGCCTTTGCCATCGGGATCTGGCTGGGTGATGTGGAACGCATCGCAGCTCGCAGCATAACCAGCAACTTCGCAGTAAATTTTCGCGCCACGTTTTTGGGCGTGTTCGAGCGATTCAAGAACGAGGATGCCAGCACCTTCGCCCATGATGAAACCATCGCGACCAAGTGAGAACGGACGGCTGGAGGTTTTCGGATCATCGTTGCGCGTGCTCATGGCTTTCATCGAGCAGAAGCTCGCGACCGCGAAGGGCGTGATGGCTGCTTCGGCACCACCGGCAATCATGATGTCGGCATCGCCACGGCGAATGACGTGCATCGCTTCACCGAGTGCGTGCGTGGCTGTGGCACAGGCGGAAACGATGCCGAAGTTGGGGCCGCGGGCACCAATCTCGATCGCGAAAAGTCCGCTACAGATATTGCCGATCAGTGAGGGAATCGTGAACGGGGAAACTTTACGCGGGCCTTTGTCGAAGAGGTTTTTCAACTGATCTTCGTAGGTCTTCATGCCGCCGATACCCGAACCAATGATGACGCCTACGCGGTCGCCATCTTCCTTGGTCATATCGAGGCCGCTGTCCTTAAATGCCTGTTTAGCAGCGATGAAGCCGAACTGGGTGTAGCGGTCGTTGCGACGCGCTTCCTTCGGATCCATGAATTTCTCCGGCTGCCAGTCACGGACTTCAGCGCTGATCTGACAGGCAAAATTCGTCGGATCAAACAGCGTGGTACGGTCGATGCCGCATTGGCCTGCGACCAGATTTTTCCAGAACGTGTCAACATCTTGGCCGAGCGAGGCGATGGCGCCAAGACCGGTCACTACGACACGTTGAGAGGGAGGGAGCGTTGTGGACATGCGTTCTAAAAAAGGAGGGAGATTTTCGGGTTTAAGCGAAACAGACAATCAAAAGAAAAACCTAGTAGCTATGATGCCCCGGCTTTGCCTTGAAGTTTATAGTGCGCGTCAGATTGCGCCGAGGGCGTAAATGAAAAAGGCGTCCTACCGGTAAGTCTCGTGGATGCGAGGCCCGGTAGAACGCCGAAATTGAAGCGTGGCTGATTAAGCCGCTGCCTTCGACTTGATGTAGTCGATCACCTGACCGACTGTCGTGAGCTTCTCGGCATCAGATTCAGGGATTTCGCCCTTAATCTCATCCTTGAACTCTTCTTCGAAAGCCATGATCAGCTCGACGGTGTCGAGCGAGTCAGCGCCAAGATCGTCAAGAAACGAGGCCTGGGGAGTGATCTGTTCTTCGTTAACGTTAAGTTGATTAACGATGATTTCTTTGACGCGTTGTTCGATGGTTTTTTGGTCAGCCATGATGGGTTGTTTTCTGCGGGTTGAAAGGGTCACATCGCCATGCCGCCGTCAACGGTAAAAACTTGGCCTGTGATATAGTTTGCTTCTTCACTGCATAGAAATGCGACAGCAGCAGCGATATCGGAGGGTTCGCCGAAGCGTTGCATGGGGATCATTCCGGTGGCGGCTTTTTGCACTTCTTCGCCCAAAACGGAGGTCATATCGGTCTTAATGAAGCCGGGGGCGACGACATTAGCGGTAACGCCTCGTTTGGCAAATTCCTTGGCGATAGCCTTGGTGAAAGCGATCATACCACCCTTGGCGGCGGCGTAGTTGGCCTGGCCGGCGTTGCCGACGATGCCGACGACTGAGGCGATATTCACAATGCGGCCGTAGCGCGCGCGGCACATGGGCCAGCCGATGGCTTTGCTCCAGTGGAAGGCGCTGGTGAGATTGGTTTGGATGACGGCGTTCCAGTCGTCTTCAGACATGCGGGCGATGAGTCCGTCGCGGGTGATGCCGGCGTTGTTTACGAGAATGTCGATCTTGCCGTACTCTTTAAGGAGCTCCTCGGCGGCTTTGACCACCGCCGGACCGTCGGAGACGTCCACAGCTAAAGCTTTGGCTTTGCCGCCAGCGGCAGTGATGGCAGCGGCGACCGCACCGCAGCTTTCAGCGGATTTCGAAACACAGATGACGTTGACGCCGTTCTTGGCGAGCGTCTCGGCAATGGCTTTGCCAATGCCACGACCTGCGCCGGTGACGAGAGCGGTGCGATTATTAAATGTCATAGAGCCGCAAGGTTGGGCGAAGCGGCCGACGTGGGGCGAGCAGAAAAGTTTTGAACGCTTTTAGCAGAAATGTGTAGGAGCCTGCTTGCAGGCGATGATCGGTTTGTTCGTAGCTCGTGAATCGCCTGCAAGCAGGCTCCTACAAAAAAGACACCATTAGTACACGTCGCGCTGGTAACGTTTATCCTTTTTCATCTGCTTAACGTAATCAGTTGCCTGCTCAGGCGTCAGCCCACCCTGTGCGGCGATGATTTCGTGGAGTGCGGCATCGACATCCTTGGCCATGCGTTTGGCATCGCCGCAGACATATATGTGGGCGCCCGCTTGCAGCCACGTCCAAAGTTCGGCGGCGCTTTCACGCATCTTGTCCTGCACGTAAACCTTCGCGTCCTGATCGCGCGACCAAGCAGTATCGAGGCGAGTGAGCCCGCCCCGAACCAGTTGCTCGCTCCATTCTTCCTCGTAGAGAAAATCGTTGGCGCGTTGCTGGTCGCCAAAAAACAACCAGTTGCGCCCCGTCGCGCCAGCCGCGACGCGATCCTGCACAAACGCCCGGAAGGGCGCGATACCCGTGCCCGGCCCGATCATGATCACGTCTTTCGACAAATCCTCCGGCGGGCCGAAATGTGAATGCGATACGAACACCGGCACGAGCGCGCTACCCACCGGCGTGCGATCCGCCATGAAGGTTGTACACACGCCGAAACGTGGACGCTGGTTGATCTCGTAACGCACCACCGCCACGGTCAGGTGAATCTCGTTCGGGTATTCACGCGGCGACGACGCGATCGAGTAAAGCCGTGGCATGAGCTTGCGCAGATGATCGACGAACTCCTGCGGCGTGAGTTTCGCACTGGGAAATTCCGCCAAAATATCGGTGTACTCGTTGTGTTCGAGATAACGCGTGAGCAGTTCCTTCGCATCGGGCGCGAGTAAACCCTCGAGTTTTGCCGACTCCGCCGGAGCCGCCGCCTTAGCGAGCAGTGTATTCAGAATTTTGGACGTCGGTGAGTTCAACGCCAGCCGTGTGAGCAATGCTTCGCGCAGCGTGATCGGTTCGTGAAGTTTCAACATCGAGGGCGAAACCGGCTCGTCGCCGATCGCACCGAGACATTGCAAAACCGCCGCCACGTCGCGCGGATCGTTGGACGGATAAACCCCGAGCGAATCGCCCGCCTTATAGTGTAGTCCGCTGCCGATGAGGTTCACCACAAAGTGCCGCGTTTCCTTCTGCGAACCCGCTTTGCTCAACAGCCGATTCTCTGTGATGAGCGCATGGAAGGGGTTATCCTTGTCGAAAACAGGCAGGTCGGTGGTGACGTGGGAGGACATGATTAACTTGTGGCTGACGGGCTTGCGGTAGCGCCCTACTTAAAGGAAGGCGGCACACGAGCTTGCTTCGCCGGGAAATTTCACCCCAACTGAAACGCAAATGACCGATTCGCAACTCGTACGCGTGCAAAAATTCCTGGCCGACTCCGGCCTGTGCTCACGCCGTGCGGCCGAAGCGCTTATCGCCCAAAGTGAAGTTTGGGTAAACGGCGAGTGCGCCACCCTTGGACAAAAAATTACTCCCGGCGTCGACAAGGTCACCGTTAGCGGCAAATCCATCCGCCCCATCGCCCAGCCCCGCATCACCCTCGCGATGCACAAGCCCCGCGGTCTGGTCTGCACCAACGACGACCCTTTCAACGCCGACACCATCTTCACCGTACTGCCACGCGATTTTGCCCGTTACCGGTTTTTTTGCGCCGGCCGCCTCGACAAAGATAGCGAAGGCCTCGTCATTCTCACCACCGACGGCGATTTGGCTAACCGCCTGATGCATCCAAGCAACATTGTGGTGAAGCGCTACCTCGTTTCGCTCAAGCAACCCTTCCCTGCCAGCAAGAAAAGCCTCCTGCTCCGCGGTATCGTGATCGAGGGCGAACGCCTCAAAGTCGAACGCGCCACGCTCCTCTCGCCCCGCGTCGATGGCTCGGCCACTTCGCTGGATGTGCAGATGCACCACGGGAAAAAGCGTGAGATCCGCCAGCTTTTCACTACGCTCGGCCATGACGTTAAACGTCTCAAGCGCTACCAAATCGGCGCTTTTGCCCTGAAAGGAATTCCTTTGCGGGCCGTCAAACAACTTTCTAACAAAGAAATTGCACTTCTTTTCAAAACACCTCGCCCTCGCGGCGGAATCGACGAAAAACCTGCTGATATCCATGAAGATTAACACGAGCTTGCTCCTTACGCTCCTCGCTGCCTCCAGCCTCTCTGCGGCTCCGTTGTCCAAGACCACTGCGGTCCACTCGAAGCCCAACGCCTCTTCTGCGGCCATCGCCGTCCTCAACGCCGGTGCCGAACCCATGCTTGCCTCCAACGTCACCGCTCCGAGCGGCTGGACCGCCGTCGAAATCGTCGGCCCGCACGAGGTGTATGTGCAAAACAAGGACATCCTGAAGAGCCTCGACATCAAGCCCGGCTCGAACCTTTACACTGCACCAAAAATCGACGCCCCCATCCTGACCACCATGGTCAAGGGAGACATCGCTGAGATCTCCGGCCTCCACGGCCGCTGGACCCAGGTTAAGTTGCAGAAAAAAGTCGTCGGTTACATCGGCGACGACAGCGCTTTCTCGCCCGTCGTAGCAGCCTCCAGCAGCCCCTTCATCACCTCGCCGGTCAATGCACCCGCTGGCGTCAACGCCACCCAGCCCGCCGCTTCGCCCGTGCAGGTTTACAACGGCCCTGCCCCCGCCTACGCCGGTGCCGGTCAGCCCGCGCCCGCTTCCAACACGCTCAATCCGGCCGCCGCCGCCGCCCTGCCCCGCATGTTCGAAGGCACCTTCGTACCCGCCAAGCGCTTCCTCGCCTACAAGCCCTACGAATATCAGCTCAACGACCGCGCTGGCCAGCGTTACGCTTTCCTCGACGTCAGCCGCCTGCCCAAAGCCGAACCAATCGAAAAGTACCTCAACCGCGTCGTCACCGTTTACGGAGCCGCCAAGGCCATCGAAAACACGAAGGACATCGTGATCGAGGTCGACAGCATCCAGACGCACTGATCCGCGTTGTTTAGAACTGGCGCATGGTTTTACCCATGCGTCACCAGGTGGAGAGGGATTGAATATTCGTATCGCTATCACGTATTTCCCATGGAACTCATCGACGGCAATAAAATCGCAGCCGCACTCATCGCCGAATTAAAGGCCGAGGTCGCCCAAATCGCAGGCCGCAAACCTTGCCTTGCCCTCGTACGCGTCGGCGATGATCCAGCCTCGGTTTCCTACGTCACCAAAAAGGAGAAAACCTCCGCCGAAATCGGCATCTCCAGCAACGTGATCCTGCCGCCGGTCACGATCAGTCATGGCGAGTTGATTGCTCTCATCGACCGCCTCAACGCCGATCCGACCGTCGACGGCATCCTCGTCCAGTCGCCCATGCCGAAGCAGATCGACGAAGTCGCTATTTTCCGCCGCATCGCCCCCGGCAAAGACGTCGACGGCCTCGGCACGATGAATCTGGGCAAGGTCGCGCAAGACGACGAAACCGGTTTCGTCTCCTGCACTCCTGCAGGCATCATGGAATTGCTCGCCCGCAGCAGCACCGACCTCAAGGGCAAACACGTCGTCGTCCTCGGCCGCAGCCTCATCGTCGGCAAGCCCGTCGCCCTCCTCGCACTCCAGAAAAAAGCCGGCGCCAACGGCACCGTAACCATCTGCCACTCCCAAACGCGCGACCTGCCTGCCATCACCCGTCAGGCCGACGTGCTCATCGCCGCCATCGGCCGCCCGGAATTCGTCACCGCCGACATGGTCAAACCCGGGGCCGTTGTCATCGACGTCGGCATCAACCGTGTACCCGACGCGTCCAAGAAATCTGGATACCGCCTCGTCGGCGACGTCCATTTTGCCACCGTTTCCCCGCTTTGCAGCCAGATCACGCCGGTCCCCGGCGGCGTCGGCCCCATGACCGTCGCCATGCTGATGAAAAACACCGTGAAAGCCTTCCGCCTCGGAGCCTCCACGGACTGAGATTTTACTAAAACTTGCCGCAAGGCCGCTTGCGACAAACCCCGCCTGCGACAACATTAACCCATGCCCTCACCGAAAATCCTGGTCGTCGATGACCAACCGGTAAACGTCCAGCTCCTCAAGCGTAAGTTGGAGCGCGAAGGCATCCAGGTCGTCGCAGCCTACACCGGCAACGAAGCCCTCGAAATCGTTTCCAAGGAAAAGCCCGACCTCATTCTCCTCGACGTTATGATGCCGGACATGGACGGCATGGAGGTCTGCCAACGTCTCCAGGAACTCGAAGAAACCCGCTCGATCCCCGTCATCTTCATCACCGCGCGCAGTTCGAAAGAGAGCAAACTCGAAGGCCTTGCCGTCGGCGCCGTCGACTACATCACGAAGCCCATCGACCTCGACGAAACCCTTGCGCGCGTGCAGACGCAGCTCCGCTTCGTCGCGATCAACCGCGAGATGTTCGATCTTCAGCGCCGCCTGCAGGAAGCCCGCCGCGCCGCCACCATCGGTGCCGTCACCCAAGGCATCGCTCACAATCTTAATAATCTTCTCGGCGTCGTCCTCGGTTACCTCGACCTGATCAAGTCGAACTATAACAAACCCGAATCGGTAAAGAAAAACGCTGAGAGTGTCGAAAATGCCGTCCAGCGCATCGCCAACATCATCAAGCAACTCGGCTCGCTCGTGGTGAAATCGCGCCTGCCCACGACAAAATACACACTGAGCAAACTCATTCAGGACGGCGTCGCCCGCTACCAGGCCGATCACAAAATCGTCCAGACGGTCACGATAAACAACCCGCTCGGCGACCTCATGATCGAGACCCACGTCGAAGTGTTTGAAGACGTTTTGGCCAAAGTCCTCATCAACGCCTGGGAAAGCTACGGCAAAAAACCCGCCGATCAACGCCCCGTCTCCCTGCGCACCGCGCTGGTCGAACTCCCCGGTGGCGCCGAAGCCGTCGAAATCCGCATCGAAGATCGCGGTAACGGCATTGATCCAGAATTACGCGACCATATTTTCGAACCATTCATCAGCGCCAAACAAACCGTCGGCGTCGGCATGGGCCTCACCGTCGCGCGTCACGCCCTGCGCAACATGGGCGGCGATGTTTCGATGGGCGACCGCGAAGGCGGCGGCAGCGTCGCCATTCTGGTGCATCCCGTTTCGAAAAAGCAGCACTCCAGCGCCGACTGAGTTTGGTCCTTTTGTAGGAGCCTGCCGCAGGCGATTATTCTATCCGTTTCGCCTGCAAGCAGGCTCCTGCAAAACCTTCGCACTCCCGAAACATCGTTTCTTTTGCGCCTCCTGAGCTTCTTGCGGCTGAAACCGACCGCTTCCGCACTTGAACGTTCAGCGTTGAGAGTTAAGCGTTCAACGCTCTCGGACCTCGCATTCAACATCCGCATTTCCTTATGAGCAAAATCGCATTTCTCGGCGCAGGACGCATGGCCTCGGCTATGGTCGGTGGTATTCTCAGCAAGGGTGTTCGCCCCGCTGATCTCGCCTGCACCAGCGGCCCCGATGACACCGCGCGCCAACTTTCAGCCAAGACCGGCATCACCGCCGAAGACGATCTCGCAAAACTCCTCGCTGGCGCCGATGCCGTCGTGCTCGCCTGCAAACCCCAGCAACTCGCGTCACTCGACCCGCGCCTCGCCGAACTCACCGCCGGTAAACTCGTATTGTCCATCCTCGCCGGCAAACGCCTCAGCACGCTCGCAAAAACTTTCCCCAAGGCGCGCAACCTCGTCCGCGTCATGCCCAACACTCCCGGCCAGATCGGCGCCGGTGTGAGTGGCTGGTGCTCACTCCAACCACTCGCCACCGCCGACCAGAAAATCGTCGATCTCATTCTCGGCGCCCTCGGCAAAATGGTTGGCCTCCGTGAAGACCAAATCGACGCCGTCACCGGCCTCAGCGGCAGTGGCCCAGCCTATGTTTTCGAATTTGCCGCCGCCCTCCGCGAAGGGGGCATCGCCGTCGGACTCGACCGCGACACCGCCAAACTCCTCGCCTACGAGACGATCCTCGGCGCCGCAAAACTCCTCGTGCAAAGCCCCGAGGAAGCCGAGGAGCTCCGCAACCAGGTAACGTCGCCAAACGGCACGACCTACGCCGGCCTGAAACGCATGGAAGCGCATAATTTCCGCGCCGTCATCGCCGAAACCATTCTCGCCGCCACCAAGCGCTCCGAAGAACTTTCGAAGGACAGCTGAAACACCAAATCCTGCCGGAAAACCGCGCCATCAATGCAAGCACCAGAGCAAGATCGTCCGCGCGTCGTCGCGATGCCGCCGCTTATTTTTGTAGCGTGTCTAGCGGTTGGGCTGGGCTTGAACTGGCTGTGGCCCGTTTCGCTTTCATACCTGCTGCCTCTCAGAATTCTCGGTGGTTCACTGGTGTTCATCGCGATCGCGTTGTCCATTTCAGCGTCGGCCGTCATGCGCAAGGCCGGGACGAATATCCGCCCTGACAAGCCTTCGACAACCGTGGTGACCGCCGGGCCCTTTGGGTTCACCCGCAACCCGATGTACCTCTCGCTTTGCCTGCTCAACACCGGCATCGCGCTGCTCGTAGGCGGGCTCTTCCCGTTACTGATGACCTTGGTGCTCGCGGCTATTCTTCACTCCGGCGTGATCTTGCGCGAGGAACAGTATCTCGCAAAAAAATTTGGCGCTGACTACGACAGTTACCGCAACCGTGTACGGCGTTGGATCTAAGCTAGCATGGTCAAAACCTACAAATCCGCCGTCGATCTCTGGCTCGCCGCGATTATGATCGGCGTGCCGCTGGCCATCCTGTTCACCGGCGTGAGCATCGCCTTCAGTCTGCACTTTCTGCATTGGCATGAGAACATCGGCCGCGTCGCGGGCGTTTTACTGGTTTGTATTGGTTTAGGTATCGGCGCTCTGATCGCCACATTTTCGCTGCCCTGCCGCTACATCCTGGGCGAAACCGAACTCTACATCCAATGCGGCATTCTCAAATGGATCGTGCCCTATCGCGACATCCGTCGGCTTGAGTTGTCTTGCAGCCTCTTGAGTGCACCCGCGCTCTCGCTCAATCGCGTGAAGATCGTTTTAGATAACGGTTTCCAACTGGTCTCGCCGAAAAATCGCCAAGCCTTCATCGCCGATCTTCAAGACCACCTGAGCCGTTCGCCCGACCACACAACTTGACCCACGCTCGCGGCTTGCCCCCAGCCGCGTTCTCGGCAACCCATATGGCTGAATCATGAGCAATCTCAACGGACGCATTCTTGTCACTGGTGGCGCTGGCTTCATCGGCAGTGCCCTCGTCTGGGCCCTCAACCGCCGCGGAGTGACTAACATCATCATCAGCGACATCCTTGGCCAGGACGAGAAATGGAAGAACCTCGTGCCGCTGAAGTACGCCGATTACGTCGAAGCTGGAACTTTCCGCGAACGCCTCGCCAGCCAACCCAACGCCTTCGGAAAGTTCTCCGCTATTTTCCACCTAGGAGCTTGTTCGGCGACGACTGAAAAGAACGCCTCCTACCTCGCCGATAATAATTTCGCCTACACCAAGGAGCTCGCAGCGTGGTCGCTCGCCCATCAGGCCCGCTTTATTTACGCGTCCTCGGCCGCGACCTACGGCGATGGCGCACAGGGCATGGATGACAAAAGCGCAAATCTCGCCGCGCTCCGTCCGCTCAACATGTACGGCTATTCGAAGCATCTCTTCGATCTGTACGCCCAACGCGAGGGCATCCTCAACTCGATCGTCGGCGTGAAATATTTCAACGTGTACGGCCCCAACGAAGACCACAAGGCCGACATGCGCAGCCTCGTCAACAAGGCCTACCAGCAGATTCTCGAAACCGGCAAGGTCCGCCTCTTCAAGAGCTACAAACCCGAGTTCAAAGACGGCGAGCAGATGCGCGATTTCCTCTATGTGAAAGACGCCGTCGAGATGACGATCCACTTCGCAGAGACAGCCACGACTTCGGGCGGACTCTACAACCTCGGCTCGGGCGAAGCCAACACTTGGCTCACACTCTCCCGTGCCATCTTCGCCGCGCTCGGTCGCGAACCCCAGATCGAGTTCATCGAAATGCCCGAAATCCTGCGCGGCAAATACCAATATTTCACCAAAGCCGACATCGCCAAACTCCGCGAAACCGGCTACGCGAAACCATTGACCCCACTGTCCGAAGCCGTGCGCGACTACGTGCAAGGCTACATGATGCCCGGTAAGAAACTGGGCGATTAAGCCAAGGATGAAGTGGGCTCTCCTGAGGTGGAGCCCGTTGTCCCTAACGGGCTGGTTCGGGAGCAGCTTCGATCAAGCCCGATGGGGACATCGGGCTCCACCTTCTGCACAGCGCTCCTCGCTGGAGATTATGCTTCAACTGCATCGTTAATGCTAAGCTGGAACGTACCTTCTGCGCCTCCGCGCCTCTAGGTGAGTAGATCCATCTAGACCACAGATTGCACAGATGAGCACGGATGTTTCCGGAAGGGAACACTCATACCAATGACCCTATGCTTTTATACTAAAGTTGATCATGGCTGGTCTGAATTTGGGAATTTTACAGAAGAAAACGAAGGTAACGAAAAGATCCAGGAACTACCAGGAGGCCTTCGTTCTCTTTGTTATCTTCTGTTCAAAGTCTGATAGCTTGGGGCTGTTGGTATCACACTCTCTGTGTTCTCTGCGAACTCTGCGGTTGAAACCGGATTGGCTCTCGCAGAGACGCGGAGACGCAGAAGCTTGTCTCTATTTCTATCAGTGTAGATCTGTGCGCATCTGTGGCCAAACCACTCTGTCTCAGCGCGGACCGAGTTTCGCGATCAGCGCTTCGATCAGTGCATCGAGGCTCGGCTTCTTAGCTTCGAAGTCAGGGCACAGATCGAGTTCGTCGAGGGTCTCGGTCGTTTGCACACCGATACTGCCGATAAGCGGTTTGGTTGCACCGGGCACCAACTCGAGTGCGCCTGACTGCTCGGCGTAGGAATTGGCTGCGGACGAACTCGCGAAGAGAATCGCGTCGGCGCCTTTTTGGCGAAAATCCTCTGCCGTCGGATCGTTCGCGAGGTCGGTTTTCTCGGTCTTGTAAAGCGGAAGCTGGTCAACAATCGCGCGGGCTGCTTCCAGTTTTTTGACGAGCTTGTCGCGGTTGAGATTGCCGGTGACGACGACGATCTTCGCGCTGTCGAGACTGCCGGTGGCGATCAACGCATCGGCCAGCGACTCGCCGCTGGCGACGTCGGGCATGCACTCGACTTTGATGTGGTAACGCTCGATCTCGCGGGCCGTGGCCTTGCCCACACAAGCAAAACGCAACAAGCCGAGACTGCGCACATCGGGAAACCCCTTGAGGAACTCCTCGAAGAAATAGCGAACGCCATTGGCACTGCTGAACACGATCCAATCGTAACCGCCAAGCTCGGTCAGGATTTCGATCAGCGAATCCTTCGCGACGTCCTTCGTGATGGTGATCAGCGGAATCTCGACCACCTCCGCGCCGAGGACTTCGAGCTTCTCGCGCAATTCGCTGTTCTGATCGCGCGTGCGGGTGATGGCGACGCGGCGGCCAAAGAGCGGCAGTTGCTCGTACCAGTCGATCTGTGAGTGATTGCGCACGACCTCCCCGACAAAGATGATCGCGGGCGAACTGAGTTTGGCGCTAGCGACAAGATCGGCCAGCGTAGCCGCGGTGCCGGCGACGCTGCGCTGGCGACCGAGCGAAGCCCATTGCACAACGGCGGCCGGCGTATCGCCCGCGAGTCCGCCTGCGATAAGCTCCGCCATGATCTGCTTGAGATGGCCCATGCCCATGTAGATCGCGAGCGTAGCGCCTTTGAGCGCGCCGTAGCTGCGCCAGTCGATCTGCAGCTCGTGCTTCTCCACGTCTTCGTGGCCGGTCAGAAAAACAACGGACGAACTCGTGTTGCGATGCGTGAGCGGAATGCCTGAGTACGCGCCTGCGGCGAGCGCAGCGGTGACGCCGGGCACGACTTCGAATTTGATGCCATGCTTGGCCAGTGTGCGCGCTTCCTCACCACCACGACCGAAGACAAACGGGTCGCCGCCTTTGAGGCGCACGACGCATTTGCCAGCCGTGGCGTGTTTGACGAGCAGCGTTTCGATTTCGCTCTGCGGTGCAGAGTGAAAGCCTGCTTTTTTCCCAACGTAGATGACCTCGCACTCGGGTTTGCACCATTTCACCAGTTCGGGATGAGCGAGATAATCGTAGACCAGCACATCGGCCTGGGCAATGAGTTCGCGGGCGCGAAGCGTGACGAGGCCCAGATCACCGGGACCGGCGCCAACGAGATAAACAATGCCTGTGGACATGATGGAATTTCAGCGGTTACCGACCTAGGAGGTAGGGACAATGCTCCGCATTGTCCGCGAGGCGCTTGCGGAGCAAACGCCCTACCTTTTCGATCATTGAGAGAATCTTGATACTCAGACTTTCCTAACTTCCTCGTAAGCCCATTCGAGCCACGGGAGGACCTTTTCGATATCGGATTTCTCGACGGTGGCACCGCACCAGAAACGCAATCCCGGGGGCGCGTCCTTGTAGGCACCGCAATCGTACGCGGCTTTTTCGCCTTCGAGCAGCTTCACCATCTTCTTCACCTGGTCAGGCGTGAGATCAAGCGTGAGGCAGACCGATGTGTTGGAGCGGTATTCCTTTTTATCGGCAAGGAAATGGATCCACGAATGCGTGGACACGAACTGTTCAAAAGCGGCAAGATTGTCCTCGCTGCGTTTGATCAACGCGGGCAAGCCACCGATGGACTTGGCCCAGGCGAGTGCGTCGAGGTAATCCTCGTTGGCAATCATCGAGGGCGTGTTGATGGTCGAGCCATCGAAGATTTCTTCGAGCAACTCGGTCCCCTTGGTCATGCGGAAAATCTTCGGAACCGGCCAGGAAGGTTTGTAGGTGGTGAGTCGTTGGACCGCGCGTGGCGACAGCACGATCACGCCATGGGCTGCTTCGCCACCGAGCACTTTTTGCCAGGAGAACGTGACAACATCGAGCTTCGACCATGGCATTTCCATGGCGAAAACGGAGCTCGTCGCATCGCAAAACGTGAGGCCTTCACGGTCGTCGCGAATCCAGTCGCCGTTCGGCACTTTGACGCCGCCGGTCGTGCCGTTCCACGTGAAGACGATGTCGTGAGTCTGATCGGCTTGGGAAAAATCGGGGAGTTTGCCGTAGTCGGCCTTGAAGACGCGGGTGTTGGGCAGCTTCAACTGTTTCTGAATATCGGTCACCCAGCCTTCGCCGAACGATTCCCAGTGAAACGTATCGACCGGACGCGCGCCGAGCATCGTCCACATCGCCATTTCAAAAGCGCCGGTGTCAGACGCCGGCACGATGCCCACGCGATAATCGGCGGGAATGCCAAGCACGGCCTTGGTCTCGACGATGGATTTGGTGAGACGAGCTTTGCCCAAACTGGAACGATGCGAGCGACCGAGAATATCGGTCGGCAGCGAGCCGAGCGAGTAACCCGGACGCTTGGCGCACGGGCCTGATGAGAAATTGGGAATAGCCGGTTTGACCGTTGGCTTCATGATGCGGTGATGGTGACGGACTGTATTTTGATGAACGTTACAAACAGAGCTGTACATGGAAACGGCGCGGCGGCCGGGTGCAAACAACTTTGTATTCGCGACCGATGCAGCGGCGTCTATTTTTGACCATTCATGAGCACTCGCTCGCCTGCATTTTCAGTCCTCGCGCACCACAAGTTCAGGAACTTCCTCCTCGCGCGCTTTTTTACCACGTTCACCATGATGATGATGAGCGTGGCCGTGGGCTGGCAGGTTTACGACCTGACCAAGAGTCCGTTCGCGCTCGGCATCGTGGGACTGGCCCAATTCGTGCCTGCATTTTTGCTTACGCTGCCCGGCGGGCTGGCGGCTGATCGGTTTGATCGGCGGCGGGTTATCATCTTCGGCGTGTCGATGGAGCTCATCGTCGCACTCACTCTGCTCGCGATCTCGCTCTCCGCATCGCCAAAGATCGGGCTGATTTTTGCCGTGCTCACGCTGATCGGCGTAGGCCGTGCGTTCATCGCACCAGCGGCGCAATCGTTTTTGCCACTGCTCGTGCCGCAGGAAGATTTCGTGCGTGCAGTGGCGTGGAACTCATCGGTGTTTCAAGCCGCCAGTATCGCGGGCCCGGCCGTCGGTGGACTGCTGTACGCGCTCGGCCCGGTTTACGTTTATGGCTGCGCAACCGCCTGCCTGCTCACGGCGTCGGTCTTGTTTGCCAGTGTGAAAGCCCCGGCAATCGTTCGCGCAAAAACTTCCACGCGCATCGCCGATCTGTTCACCGGTGTGAAATACGTCTTCTCGCGCCAAGCCATCCTTGGGGCAATCTCACTCGATCTTTTCGCGGTACTCTTTGGCGGAGCGACGGCGCTGCTGCCGATCTACGCGAGCGATATCCTGCACACTGGACCTTGGGGCCTCGGCCTTCTGCGCAGCGCACCGGCAGTCGGCGCAGCCGTGATCGCGCTCTATCTCGCGCACCATCCGATTCGGGAAAAAGCCGGGGCAAAACTTTTTAGCGGTGTCGCAGTGTTCGGTCTTTGCACGATTGTCTTCGGCCTTTCGCGTTCGTTCGCCCTCTCGCTCGGTACGCTCGTAGTTTTAGGCGCAGCTGATATGTACAGCGTCGTGATCCGGCAGACGCTCGTGCAAATCTCCACGCCCGACGCCATGCGCGGCCGCGTGAGCGCGGTGAATCTGCTCTTTATCGGCGCCTCGAACGAACTCGGCGAATTCGAATCCGGCGTCACCGCAGCATGGTTCGGCACCGTAAGTTCAGTCGTGATCGGAGGCCTGGGCACCCTCGCAGTCGTGGCGGTCTGGGCGTGGCGTTTCCCGGTTTTGCGCCAGATGGACCGGCTCGATAACTTGAATAAGACGTGAGCTAAAGCCTTCGCCTTTGCCGCCTAAGCCGTATCCATGCAATGGAGCCACCGATGCACACTGATAAACACAGATGCCCCGGAGGATTGTTTTAACGCAGTGCGAGAAGTTTCCTGTTTAACCAGACTGTAAGCGATCTGATCGCCAATACCCTGACGTTGTTTCAGCCCCAATCTGTGCTCATCGGTGTTCATCTGTGGCTCCCAACTGAATGGTTCCGGATTAGGCAAACGCCGGTTTAGAAACATCCGGGCGAGTCGATAGTTGGGTTTTGAGGCGTCCATGAAGCTGCATGCCAAGCTCATACTTTGTCTGTTAACTGTCCTGCTCTTGATCGTTTTGATCTCGCAAGCATTCCAGCAGGCGCGCAGTTCCGTCGCGCTCCGTCACCTCGCTGATGAAAGTAGCAAGGCGCTCGAAACGCGTGAGTGGGTAAACGTCGAGAACATCAGCCGCGCCGTACAATTCTCCGCCGTCGACAGCATGGAGCGCGGTGAAATGGGCCGCTTCGAAAAAATCCTCGTCTCCCAACGCGAAGTAAAAGGCCTGCTCGAATTCACACTCTACGACAGTAGCGGCGTCGCCCGGTATTCATCCGAAAAGAAATTTCGCGGGCAAAAACTGCCGCCAGAACTAAGGCAATCCCTTCTTTCCTCGCCGCAACACATCAAACGCCAGACACCCGCTGCGTTCGAAATCTACCAGCCCCAGGTTGCCACGGCTAGTTGCATCGAGTGCCACGAGTGGAAAGAGGGCCAGATCGGCGGCGTGCTGGTTTTCCGCTTCTCAACCGAAACAATAGAAAACACCAAAGCAGAGGCAACCGAGTCGATGGCGGAGCTCAAGCGCTCCAGTTTCCTCTGGATGATCGTCACCATCATCGCCATCACCGGCGTCTTCATCGCCCTCGCCTATTACGCCGTTCGCCGACTGATCACCCGCCCACTCGCGCGCCTAACCAACGGCCTTGAGCAAATCGCCGATGGCAACCTTTCCGCCCGCGTCCCCGTCGAATCCAACGACGAGATTGCCCACCTTTCTGTTGCGGCCAACGCCATGGCCGAAGCCCTCGAAGCCAAAGCCCGACTCGCTCTTCAGATCAGCGAAGGCGATCTTACCGCAGAAGTGAAACTCACTTCCGAACACGACAAACTCGGCCAAGCCCTGCAAAAGATGGTCGCGAATCTGCGAGACGTCGTAGGCAACGTAAACAACGCGGCGGAAAATGTAGCCTCCGGCGCCTCGGAAATCACCGGCACCGCGCAGACCCTTTCCTCCGGCGCTTCCGAACAAGCCGCCAGCGTCCAACAAGTTTCCTCTGCGATGGAACAGTCCACCGCCTCGATTAAACACAACACCGACAACGCTCACCAGACCGACGCTATTTCGCTAAAAGTCGCTCAAGATGCCACTGAGGCAGGCCAGTCCGTCGCCCGTACCGTCGAGGCAATGAAGCACATCGCGCAGAAAATCTCAGTCATCGAAGAGATCGCCCGCCAGACCGATCTGCTCGCGCTCAACGCCGCCATCGAAGCCGCCCGCGCCGGTGAACACGGCAAAGGCTTCGCCGTCGTCGCCTCCGAAGTGCGCAAACTCGCCGTCAAATCCCAAGCCGCCGCCGGTGAGATTAACCAACTCTCATCGACATCCGTCGAGATCGCCGAAGCCGCCGGTTTAATGCTGGGAAAACTCGTGCCAGATATCCGCAAGACCGCCGAGTTGGTCAAAGAAATTGCCACTGGCTCAGAACAGCAAAGCACCGGTGCCATCCACATCAATAAAGCGATTCAGGAACTCGACGGAATCATCCAGCAAAACGCCTCCGCCTCCGAGCAACTCGCCGCGTCCTCCGAGCAACTCGCCTCCCAAGCCGAACAGCTACAAACCGCCATACAGTTTTTCAAGATCGGAAAGAGCTAAGCCGGAACCATGCAATAGAGGATGGAGCCCGTTGTCCCTAACATGCTCGTTTTTGGAGCAACTCCGATCAAGCCCGATGAGGTCTGTTTCGAGAAACTCGAAGCCCTCAGCGGGTCGCAGGGCCGCAGCTCACCGGAACGGTTCGCCCTGTATTAAACGCCGGGTAATACTTCTAAATCCCAAGCGACGCTGGTATTACACGACCAAATCGCAGCTCCTGCGCTTCACTCCACCGTTAGCTCCGCTGGTAGCAAAACACTGCCAGCATGAAAAATCATGCTAACAGAGACGGCCAGGGCTTTGCTTTTGACCGTCGCGCCTCCCGCGTTAGCGTTAGCATCCGTTTGCATCGTTCGCGCTTCTAACCACGGTGCAATCGGGCTGCGCTCCTGCCGCAGTTCTTTTCCTTACAACTTACCACTTATAACTCACGCCACCATGGCCTCCCCCACGATCATCTACACCCAGACCGACGAAGCTCCCGCCCTTGCGACTTACTCGCTGCTGCCGATCGTGCAGGCCTTCACCAAACACGCGGAGATCTCCGTCGAAACGCGCGACATTTCCCTCGGTCACCGCATTCTCGCCGCCTTTTCCGACCTGCTTCCGGCCGACCAACGCGTGCCCGACCACCTCGCCGAACTCGGCGCTCTCACACTTAAGCCTGAGTCCAACATCATCAAGCTGCCGAACATTTCCGCTTCCGTTCCCCAGCTAAAAGAAGCCATCGCCGAACTCCAAGCCCGCGGCTTCAAGCTCCCCGATTATCCCGAGACACCCAAGACCGACGCCGAAAAAGACGCCAAGGCCCGCTACGACAAAGTCAAAGGCTCCGCCGTCAACCCCGTCCTCCGCGAAGGCAACTCCGACCGCCGTGCGCCTAAGGCCGTCAAAGACTACGCCCGCAAACATCCGCACTCCATGGGCGCGTGGTCGCCGACCTCCAAGACCACGGTCGCCACCATGGGCGCCAACGACTTTTTCTCCAACGAGAAATCCATCACCGTTCCCGCCGCTACCACCGTCCGTATCGAACACCTCGATACCGCCGGCAAGACCACGATTCTCCTGCCCAAGCTCGCCCTCAAAGCCGGCGAGATCATCGACGGCACGTTCATCAGTAAAAACGCCCTTGTCGCTTTCTACGCCGAACAGATCGCCAAAGCCAAAGCCGACGGCGTGCTCTTCTCGCTCCACCTGAAAGCCACGATGATGAAGGTCTCCGACCCCATTCTCTTCGGCCTCGCCGTGCGCGTTTTCTTCAAGGACGTGCTCGAAAAACACGCCGCCACGCTCGCCGAACTCGGCGTCGATCTGAACAACGGCTTCGGTGACCTCGTCGAAAAACTTCAGAATCTCCCGGCCGACAAAAAGGCCGCGCTCGAAGCCGACATCGCCGCCGCCTTCGCCGCCGGCCCGGCCGTCGCGATGGTCAATTCCGACAAAGGCATAACCAATCTCCATGTTCCTTCCGATGTCATCGTCGATGCCTCCATGCCTGCGATGATCCGCGCGGGTGGCAAGATGTACGACACCAAGGGCAAGCTCCAAGACACCCTCGCCGTCATCCCCGACAGCTGCTACGCCGGCATCTACGCCGCCACGGTTAATTTCTGCAAACAGCATGGTGCGCTCGATCCCAAGACCATGGGCTCCGTCCCCAACGTCGGCCTCATGGCCCAGGCCGCCGAGGAATACGGCTCACACAACAAAACTTTTCAGATTTCCTCCAAGGGAACGGTTCGTGTCGTCGACGAAACCGGCAACATTCTCCTCTCCCATGAAGTCGAATCCGGCGACGTCTGGCGCGCCTGCCAGACCAAGGACGCCCCAGTGCAAGATTGGGTAAAACTCGCCGTCAATCGCGCCCGCCTCTCCACCACACCCGCCATTTTCTGGCTCGACGATGCGCGCGCCCACGACGCGCAAATCATTGCCAAGGTTAAAACGTATCTACGCCAGCACGACACGACCGGACTTGAGCTCCGCGTTCTCGCCCCTGCCGAAGCCTGCACCTTTACCCTCGCGCGCATCAAAGCCGGCCTCGACACGATTTCCGTCACCGGCAACGTCCTGCGCGACTATCTGACCGATCTCTTCCCGATTCTCGAAGTCGGCACCAGCGCCAAGATGCTTTCCATCGTCCCATTGATGAATGGCGGCGGCCTCTTCGAAACCGGTGCCGGCGGTTCCGCGCCCAAGCACGTCGAACAATTCCTCCAGGAAAACTACCTGCGCTGGGATTCCCTAGGCGAATTCTTCGCCCTCGCCGCTTCCTTCGAACACCTCGGCATCACCCAGAAACATGCCAAGGCAAAAGTCCTTGCCGAAACACTCGATGCCGCCAACGGCAAGTTCCTGGAAAACGACCGCTCGCCCGGCCGTAAACTAGGCACCATCGACAACCGCGGCTCCCACTTTTATCTCGCCCTTTACTGGGCCCAGGAACTCGCCGTCCAAAACCAGGATCTTGAACTTAAGAAGTTCTTTTCCCCCATCGCCGCCTCACTCTCGTTAAACGAAGGTAAGATCGTCTCCGAGCTCAACGCCGCTCAAGGCAAGCCAGTCGATGTCGGCGGTTACTATTCGCCCGACACCGCCAAAGCTACCGCCGCGCTCCGCCCAAGCCATACCTTCAATGCCATTCTCGCCACGCTCTGAAGCGGCGGCGAGTTGAACGCCATTTCGCGGTTTATTCCGAAGCCGGCGAAAGGAATCCAGATCCAAAGATCAGGGGAGCACACGCGTCTCGCGTGTTGGTTCGGGCGTCTCGCCCGAGCCTTCCGAGCCTCACCCGGCGGGCCGCCGTGTGTTGCACGCGAGACGCGTACGCTCCCCAGACCACCACATTCGCGCCCCATAGACATTCAAACCGGAGCGAGCTTGGGAATTCTGCCGTCATGATTGAAGTAAAACTGTAGCCGAATTTTCTAAACTGGATCTGGCTGAAATTGTCTTTGGGTAGAGCGAGGTGTCCTTGCCAAACCGCTTCGAACCCTGCTCACCGGAATGGTTCGCCCCACCCACCAGAGGGGCTACAGTTTTGTTTAAACCGTTCTAACGCCCCTGCTGCTTTGCGTGAACATTCTACTTCACCGATCCAGATCGCAGGTGACTCTATCGTTTTAGTAGATACTCCCTATTCGGGTAACACCCCATATCATCCGGTTCGGGCGTGGTGTATTCATCTTTCCTATGCCTGATGCTCCTGCCCCCACTCCCGCGCCTACCCCTACGCCAGCGGCACCACCCTCAACAGCGGCGGCAGAAACGCCCGCAGCTCCGGGCTCCAAAACTGCAAAGATCAAGGATCCCGACTTCAGTCCTGAAGACGAGGACACATCGCTGTCGGGCCCGTCGAAATCGTCGATCTGGAGCATCGCTTTCATTTCGGTTTCCGTCGTTTTTTTCGTCACCGTAATCGTATATTTTAATAAGGTAAAAAATCGGGACCAAACCATCGCTGAAACCCAAAATCGGATGGAGCAGATCCAAAACAGCCGGGGCCTCCTTGTGACGCAGATGGATGAGGCCAAGGCCGGCACGTCCGAGATTCAGAAACAAATGGATGAAACCAAAGCGGTATCGCTTGCGCTCAAAACCGAGTTGGACAACGCCAAGGCAGACACGGCCAAGATCCAAACCCTGCTGGATCAAACCAGGGAACTTTCAACTCGCTTCCAAACGCAGCGAGAGGAAGCCAAGATTGCGTCGCTAAAACATCAGGGAGAAGTAGAAGTCGCTCGTGCCCAGGCCACGGTGATGCAGACCCAGCTCGCTAAAGCCAAAACTGACACAGCGGAGCTGCAAACACAGCTAACCGAATCCAAGGCCCAGGTCGCAGACCTACAAACCAAACTCGAAAAGGCCCAAAAAGACATCGCCCAACTGCAAAAGTCTCCGACTAAAAAATAGTCACTGCCACTTAGCCGTATCCTTGCAGTTGAAGGTGGAGCCCGTTGTCCCTAACGGGCTGGTTATAGAGCGGCTCAGATCAACCTAAAAACAGCAGTTGTTTAACCGCTAATTATCGCTAATCGCCGCTAATTTTGGAAGTTGGCCACCGGATATGCAGCAAGGGAGTTCACCTGACAGGTGAAAAGGTGTTTTTGTCGATGTCTCTGATTTAGCGCCAATAGCGAAAACTAGCGGTTTCAACTGCGGAATTTAGGATCAAGCCCGATGGAGACATCGGGCTTCAACTGTATCGCTACGGCGTAGAACACAACTTCACGACGAATAGACCAGATTTCTTGTACTGAAATGCTCCGGCAGCGTTGAGCCGCCGGAGCAACAATTACCTATTTCAATCGGTTCGGCCCCGAGCTCTGAGCCCAGGGCCGCTCCGAAAAATCACTGCGTTCAGGGCGAGGTGGCAGGACCACTCTCCGGCGCGCGTGGCGCAAACATGAAGCGCAGACCACGTATATAGGTTTCAAACTGCATGCTCCCGTGGCGCTCGCCATCGATGATGCGGAAATCATAGGCCAGGCCTTCGTGATGGCGGGACGTAACACGTGAATTATAGCGCAGGATTCCGCCGAGAAAACCAGGAGACTCGTTGCCACCGCCTGCCACATAAAGCCGGGCCTTCAGCGAACGTCCGGATTTAACGAACTTATTCTCGTATCCAAGCAACCAATCGTTGCCGACAACAATCGCGGGCGAGGCCGCGATGTAGCCCTGGAAAAGTTCCGGCTTGGTGTACATCGTATAGAGTGTGAAGAGCCCGCCCAGCGAAGCACCGGCAAGGATACGGCAAGAGGAGTCGATGCGATAGTCGCGCTCCACCAACGGAATGATCACCGTCTCGATCGTGCGCAGAAAATCCGCAGCGTGACCGGAATTGGCCGTGCCATCGAGCGACACCGGAGGAAGCTCCCAGGTGCGGAGGTCACCGTAATCTAGGTTTTCTCCCGCATAGCCGATACCCACCGTAATGAACTCAGGGACAACCTTGTCATAAACGAGGCTGCCCGCGATGGCGGTGATTTTTGCAAAATCCCAATAAGCGTCAGTGACAAAGACTACCGGGTAACGGCGATTCGGTTCCTTGGCATAACTCTCGGGTAGGCCAATGTGAAGTTGGTACTGGCGGCCAGCGGCGTTGCGCGGCAACACCCGCAAGTGTGAATTCGGGATCGCATGGGGCGGGTAAGCAACCGACGTCGTTTCCGCAGCAACGGCGGTGAAGGCAACGAGCGAGTGCAATAGCACCGCGAATATCGCAAGACGGGGATTTTTCATGGTATGCTAAGTTAAACCCGGAACAGTGGAAAATCCGCCACAATTTTTCTCATCACATTAGAGCACACCTTCTGGCAACACATCCGAATACAGCAATGAGCGTCACGCCGTAGCCAAGCTTGCCGCTTAGCCGTAACGATGCAGTTGAAGCATAATCTCCAGCGAGGAGCGATGTAAAGAAGGTGGAGCCCGATGTCCCCATCGGGCTTGATCGAAGCCGCTCTCAAACCAGCCCGTTAGAGACAACGGGCTCCACCCCAACTGCATCGTTATCGCTTAGATTCGCACCTACTCACCTTTCACGGCAATCGGTGCCTGCAGTCTGGCGCGCACGAATTGACCCGAGGCGGTCAGATCGCTTTCAGTCCAGCCGCCCGCACTCGAAGCACTCGGGCGAAATAGCGCCGAGGCTTCATTGGCGTCGGACAACGACCAGTTGCACCAGCTGATCCCGCGGCTCTCCACAAAGTCTAACCACACGCCAGATTCCTTGGGGAACGGTCCGCCATCGCCAGAAGCGAGCGTTGTGCCCCACTCGGAGCAAAAGATCGCGATGCGCTCGCTCGCTTTGCGAATTTTATCGCGAAGCTCCTCACCGTGTGTTCCTGCATAGAAATGCATCGCGTAGACAATATTCTCAAAAGCCAGCGGCTCCTGCGCAGCGATGTCGACGTCCTGCGACCAGGTCGGCGTGCCAACAATGATCAACGAGTCCGGCGCGCGTTCGCGGATCACAGGAATGATCGCTTCGGCATATGGCTTCACGTTTTCACGCCAAGTCACCTCGGTGCCATTGGGCTCGTTGCAAATCTCGTAAAGCACATGCGGCTTGGTTCGGTATTGGGCAGCCTTTCTGGCGAAAAAGGTCCGCGCCTCCGCTTCGGTCGTCTGCGGATTTCGCTCCGACAAAACATGCCAGTCGATGATGCAGTAGATCCCGTTTTCTTCGCAGGCCGACACGATCAAATCGATCCGTTGCTCCAGCTCGCGATTCGGCAGATAGGTCGTGAGGTACACCGCACAGCGCAACACCGTCACGTTCCAATCCTGCGCCAGACTCCGGATCGACTCGCGATTCACGAATCGACCGAACCATTTCAAATCGTGCGTGCTGATCCCGCGCAATACGACAGGCTGCCCAGCGTGATCGCACAACTGCCGGTCAACCACGCGCAGAGCACCATGCCGGTCCACTGGCGAACCTTTCGGATATTGCGCGCCACTAACCACGTCTCTCGAATTCGTTGCACACGAGGCGCAAAGTACGGCAATAGCCACTGCCAGCCCGAGTCGCCCAACATGGGAACGGATAAAGATAATAAACGGGATAGTTTTCAGTCGCATAAATTTAGTTCTTTTAGTCGGTTTTAACAACAAGTGAAGCGCCCAGGCGCATAATCTCGTCCAAGCCCGGCGGATCAAAGGCAAAAGGGAATCGCCTACAGACGCTCGTCGGCTCAAAACACCGGCGCACCGCAATCCACGGCTCAAAGCGTAGCCGAATCCATTTCGCTTCTCTATTTCTATAATCTACGATTATTACGAATTCATGCCCTTCCGTGTTTCTAAAAAGCGAGCAGCCCGAAGCTGGGCTTGCCCCGAAAAACGAACAGAGGGTTGGTTGATGGGTGAGAGTTAATTGAGGGATGTTTCGTAGTCGAGTGGGCTTCTGTAACCCAGGGAGGAGTGTCGGCGGGTGCGGTTGTACTCATTCAGTTGGGAGCCACAGATGAACACCGATGAGCACAGATTGGGGCTGAAACAACGTCGTGGTTTTGGCGTTCTGGTCGCTCACGGTCTGGTTAAACAGGAAACTTCTCGCACTGCTTTAAAACAATTCTCCGGGGCATCTGTGTTTATCTGTGTGCATCGGTGGCTCCATTGCATGGATACGGCTAAGATAAAAAAGGCCGAAGTCTGCTCCGTCGGTGCGATCTCGATCCTGTGGGTGTGATCTACACAAAAACCTGATTGTCAGCATCGTATCGCGCCCTATTTCGAGCAGTCTATTATGAGAGCACTGGCGGATTAAACCCGCTTGCCAGCTGCAAGACATTGTCGAATCATTCTCCTACCCACCCCTATGCATCCCTTACGCTTCCCCTCTTATCTCGGTCTCGTCTCAGCGTTGGTCCTTCTCCTGCCCTCAGCAGCTCAGGCTCAACTCGCCGCAGGCAACACCAAATTCCTCGGCAATATCATATCCAACACCGTACCGGCCAACTTCGACACTTACTGGAACCAGATCACACCAGAAAACGCCTCCAAGTGGGATTCGGTCGAGCACACGAAGGATACCATGGTCTGGACTGACCTCGACACCGCTTACAACCACGCGAAGGGCAAAAGCTACAAATTCAAGCTCCACACTCTGGTCTGGGGCGCTCAATACCCAACCTGGCTCACCAACTCCACCCCCGCTCTCACTCAGGCTGAGCAGCTCGCTGAAATCGTGCAATGGATGGACGCGCTCGCCGCACGTTATCCGGATGTTTGGGCGATCGATGTGGTTAATGAGCCCATCAAAACCCCCGTGCCCGTTCAAGGATGCGCTTGGCGGTAGCGGTACGACTGGCTGGGATTGGGTCATAAAATCCTTCGAGCTGGCTCGTGCGAAATTCCCCAACGCCAAACTTTTCATCAACGAATACGGCACCGAGAACGATGGCAATGCCCGCGCGCAGATGATCACCATCATCAACCTGCTGAAGGATCGCGGTCTCATCGACGGCATTGGAATCCAAGCTCACGAGTTCAACGTCGATTACATGACGGGCGCTCAGATGAAGACTTGCCTCGATGCCTACGCGGCGACCGGTCTCGATCTCTACATCACCGAACTCGACATCCAGGGCATCGGCGTCAGCTACAGCCCGGATGTCCACAATATTTCCGAGGCCAATCAGCTCACGAAGTACCAGGCGATTTTCCCGGCCATTTGGGAGCACGCGACGGTCAAGGGTGTGACGCTTTGGGGTTATATCACCGGACAGACGTGGAGAGCCAACTCGGGCATCGTCAACGCCGATGGCACCGAACGCGCAGCCATGACTTGGCTCAAAGGCTATATGTCCAGCTCCAGCAGCTCATCATCGAGTTCGTCAAGCTCATCGTCCTCCAGCAGCAGTTCCTCCTCGTCGAGCAGCAGCTCTTCATCGTCAAGCTCCTCTTCTTCCAGTTCGTCGTCCTCCAGTTCCTCGTCGAGCGGCGCTCCGGCACCGAGCAGCGGTGGTGGTGGCGGTGCGGCTGGTTCGGTATACCTGTCGCTCATCGCGGCGGCCTCCCTGCTGCGTCTGTTCAAGCCGCGCGCCTAGGGCGTAGGCTTGATCCGGCGTGCGATTGAGCGAGAACGAGAAAGCGTCTTAGACGCCCTCGCATGAAATGTCTCGGGGTTTACCCCGAGGTACTTATCCAAACCAATCTCACGCTGTTTTCTCACTTCTTTTGTAGGAGCCTGCTTGCAGGAGATTCCATGCTCAAACTTCGCCTGCAAGCAGGCTCCTACATTTCAACCAAACCGAAGCCGTTCCACTCTGCTCGCAGTCCACGACGAGCTGAGCTACCGGATTTTTAGTGCGCATGAAAAACCTCGTCGGGATTCTCCTGATTGGTGCAGCCATCGCTCTGTGGTGGTTGTCTCGCGGTGAGGCAAACTCGCGCGCTGACTCGTCAGCGGCGGGCACGCCAATAGTGGTGCCACAACCGAAGCCTGCAACTCCGGCGGCGGCTTCGGAGCCCTCCGGAACGGTCGCCCATGCACAGAATGCCGAACCAACTGCCGCCGCCTTGGCCCTCGAGATCGAACAAGCCCTGCGCGAAGGGTCAGCGGCAAAACGCGACCGCGCGCTCTACGTGCTTATGCCTCGACTTGTCGCCAGCGATCCTAGCATGGCGACCCAATTGGCGCTGACACGGGAAGCCGGACTTCTGCGCGAGGAATTGCTTCGTCAGTTAGTGCGGTCCTGGGTGCTGCGAGATACTCAAAGTGCCTTGAAATGGCTGACGTCGTTGCCCGAGCCCGCCGACCGCGATCTGGCAGGTGCAGCCGCCATCGATTATCTGGCGCAAAACGATCCCGCCAGCGCGATCGAATTATCTCTATTGCTTGGTTTAGGCACCCGGGATGGCAGTGTCGAACACAAGGTGCAGCTGTGGACCGAGCAAAAACCAGAAGAGGCGGTGGCATGGGCACTCGCAAGACCAGCCGGTGCCGAGCGCGATCAGCTCCTCGCCCGCATCGCCTATGTGCGAGCCCAACAGGACCCGGTCGAAGCGGGCCTGCTCGTACTTGAGCAGATGACGCCGGGAGCCGCCCGCGACGACGCAATCATTTCAGTCATACACCAATGGGCCATGCGCGACCCCGCCACTGCGGCCTCCTGGGTAGCCCGGTTTCCGCCTAGCCCACTCCAGACCCGCGCCCTTGCCGAACTTGAAACCACCGCCAAGCAAGCGCCGAAGCAGCCAATCAATTCAAGCAGCCCGTTCCCGGCAAATTAAGCCGACGGGGGGGCGGATAAAATCCAGCGATCAGCGCAGCATAACCTCCCGTGTAGAGCGGCGTGAAAAGATGGAGCCCGACGTCCCAATCGGGCTTGACCGGAGCCGCTCTCAGCCGGAACGAAGCAGTAGAGGTAGAGCGCATTGACCCAATGCGCTGGTTTGGGAGCGACGTTGCCAAGCGCGTTGAGGTCAACGCGCTCTACATCAATCTCTGCTCATTCGGAGGTGAACTTTCGCCAGCTGCTTCGGTCCGGCTAAGTTTGGGACAACGGGCTCCACCCGCTACTGAATGGGGTCTGGTGCCCAAAGCTGCGCCGCAGAAATTCGGTTATTCGGCATGCGTTGTGCAGCGCCAAGCTTCCAACCATGCCAACTCCACGCACCCGCCCCGGGGAAAAGCCCTTGCCTGCTCCGCCCGCAGGGTTACATCCATTGACTCATTCGTGAGCAGTCCCGCTTCAGAATCCAAAGTCTTTCGCCGCCCGCGTGGCATGGCGCTCGTCAATGCATTATTTGGCGGTTGGACGGTGGTCGTGCTGCTTTTTTTCTACATCCCGATTTTGTTTCTAGTCGTTTATTCGTTCAACAATTCGCGGCTCAATGTCGTCTGGGAAGGCTTCACGTTAAAATGGTACGCCGAGCTTTGGAACAACACGCGCCTGCTCGCGGCCCTGCGCGCCAGCCTGATCGTCGCCAGCTTTTCAACCGCGTTATCGGTAGTGATCGGTACGGCAGCGGCGTGGCTGCTCTACCGCTATAAATACCGTTGCACGCGCGCCATCGGCACACTCGCCTACATTCCGATGGTCGTGCCGGAAATCATCATGGGCGTCAGCCTGCTGGTGTTTTTCAAGACGGTCAGCTTCGACCTCGGCTACACCACCGTCATCATCGCGCACACGACATTCTGTTTTCCGTTCGTGATGGCCGCCGTGCAAGCACGCCTCGCCGGACTCGATCCGTCGATGGAGGAAGCCGCGCTCGATCTCGGTGCGACGCCGCTGAAGGCCTTCTGGTACGTGATCGTGCCCTATCTCATGCCCGGCATCATCTCCGGCGCACTCATGGCCTTCGCGCTTTCGATGGACGAACTCATTGTCACCTACTTCGTCAAAAGCTCCGCATCGTCCACGCTCCCCATCGTAATCTACGGCATGGCCAAGGTCGGCCTCAACCCGATGATCAACGCCCTCTCCACTCTCTTCATCGTCGCCACCATCATCCTCCTCGTCGCCTCCGAATCGGTGAAACGTGCCCGCCGCTAAATCAACGAACCTTTTATTACCACCATGAAACGTCTCCGCATCCTGCTCGCCTCCCTCGCGACCCTCGTCGCCGCAGTCCAACTCCACGCCGCCAAAGAAGTGAATCTCTTCGGCTGGTCCGAATACGTGCCACAAGCCGTGCTCGACAAATTCACCGCCGAGACCGGCATCAAGGTGAACTACGAAACCTACGCCTCGAACGAGGAAATGCTCTCGAAGCTCCTCGGCGGCGCCGCGCAGTACGATCTCATCCAGCCAACCGACTACGTGATCGAAGCCCTCCGCGCCAAAGGTAAACTGGAAGTCATCGATTTCAAAAACGTCCCCAACTTCAAAAATATCGCCAAGGAGTACACGAATCTCCCGCACGATCCTGAGCAAAAATACAGCGTGCCTTACATGGTCGGCACCGTCGGCATCGTCATCAACACCGAGAAGATCAAAGAGCCGATCGCCGGCCTGAACGACGTCTTCTCCGGCAAATACAAGGGCCGCATCGTGACGCTCAACGACAACCGCGAGCTCCTCACCTGGGCGATGCGCACCCTCGACCTCGATATCAACAAGGTAACACCAGAAGCCATCGCCAAATCCCGCCCGATTCTCTCCAAATGGCTGCCGCAAATTAAACTCTACGACTCCGACAGCCCGAAAACCGCGCTCCTCAACGGAGACGTCGATATCGGTATCGTCTGGTCTGGCGAAGCTGCGATCCTCTTCCAGGAGAACAAAAAATTTGCCTACGTCCTCCCGAAGGAAGGCGCCCACCTCTGGATCGACAGCCTCGCGATTCCGAAGGGCGCTCCGCACAAAGCCGCCGCCGAGCAGTTTATTAATTTCATTCTTCGCCCCGAAATCAGCGCTCTGATTTCAGAGGCATTTCCCTACACCAATCCCAACACGGAAGCCCGCAAGCTCCTCACGCCCGAGCAGCTCGCCAATCCCGCGAGCTATCCCGGCGCCGCCAAACTCGAAACCTTCCGCGACATCGGCAAAGCCGCCGCCAGCGTGGACAAACTCATCACCGATTTGAAAGGCGGATCGTAAGCAGACCAGAATTTAACCGCAGAGTACACAGAGGCCGCAGAGAACCGGACTGAGTTCGATCCACACTTTCTCTGCCTCCTTTGCGCCCTCCGCGACCTCTGCGGTTAAAAACATCTGAGATAGAAAACCAATATGACCGCGATCGCCGATCCCCACATCACCTCCGCAGGCAAACGCCAGCCCGGCACCACCGGCTGGCTGTTGCTCTCGCCGATGCTGCTCTGGCTCGGGCTCTTCGTGGTCGCACCAACCGCGATTCTTTTCGTCTACAGTTTCTGCCAGCGCGACGAACTCGGCCAGGTCGTCTTCGAGTTCACCTGGGAAAACTACGCGCGGATCGCCGACCCCGTTTACCTCAACATTCTCCTCCGCTCGATCTGGTACGCCGGGCTGACGACCGCCATCTGCCTCGTCGTCGGGTATCCAGTTGCCTACTACATCGGCCGGGCACCCGCGCAGCGACGTTCGTGGCTCTTGCTGCTGGTTATGATTCCGTTTTGGATAAGTTTTCTGCTGCGCACCTACGCGTGGATTTCGCTGCTCAAAGCCGAAGGCCCCGTCAGCGCGCTGCTGCAATGGGCGCACCTGATCGCGACGCCACTGGAGATTCTCTACACGCCCACCGCCGTGATGATCGGCCTCGTTTACACCTACCTGCCGTTCATGATCCTGCCGATCTTCACCAGCGCGGAAAAACTCGATAACTCGCTCATCGAAGCCTCGCTCGATCTCGGTGCCGGACCTTGGCGCACGCTGTCGAACATCATCATCCCGCTAACCAAGCCCGGCATCTTCGCTGGCGTGCTCCTCGTCTTCGTACCGTCGATCGGCATGTTCGCCGTCACCGACTTGATGGGCGGCGCACGCGTGCCGATGATCGGCAACGTCATTCAAAACCAATTCGGCCAAGCCCGCGACTGGCCCTTCGGTGCCGCGCTCGGCATCACGTTTCTCGTACTCTTCGTAATCGCATTTTGGTTCTTGCACGAACGCGGAGAGGAGCGACGTTGATGAACTCCGCCACAATTGTGCCGAAGAATGATAAGACCGAGATGAGTGACCCGCTTTCACAACTTGAGTGGCCCTTCCACTCTCAATCCAAGCCTCCCCTTCCGGCTGCTAACAAGGCTCCTATCTCGATGGAAACGATGGTCGAACTCCGCGGCGTCACCAAACGCTTCGGCTCCATGACAGCGGTTGATGCTGTCGATCTCCAGATCCGCAAAGGCGAATTTCTCACGCTACTCGGCCCCTCCGGTTGCGGAAAAACCACGCTTCTGCGCATGCTCGCCGGTTTCGAGATCCCGACCTCCGGCGAAATTTTGCTCGAAGGCAAAGACGTCTCCGGCGTGCCGCCCTACCGGCGCAACGTCAACCAGGTCTTCCAGAGCTACGCGATTTTCCCCCATCTCTCCGTGGCCGACAACATCGCCTTCGGTCTGAAAATGCGCCACGTGCCCCGCGCCGAACGCGAACGTCGCGTCGAGGAAGCCCTCGATTTAGTCTCATTGAAAGGTTTCGGTAAACGCAAACCGCACGAACTCTCCGGCGGCCAGCGTCAACGCGTCGCCTTCGCCCGCGCCCTCGTCTGCCAGCCAAAAGTGCTCCTGCTCGACGAACCGTTTTCCGCCCTCGACGCCAAACTCCGTCACGCCATGCAGCTCGAGGTAAAACACCTCCAGCGCCAGCTCGGCATCACGTTCGTTTTTGTCACCCACGATCAGGAGGAAGCCCTGATCATGTCCGACCGCATCGCCGTCATCAACCACGGCAAGATCGACCAGCTCGGCGACGCCACCGATATCTATCACGCGCCCGCCAGCGCGTTCACCGCCAATTTCATCGGCGAGGCCAATCTCCTACCTTCCGAAGTCATCCACAAAAACGGCGTCTCCGCGCAGGTTCGGCTCGCCGAAGGCCTAGAGCTCAACGTGCGCACCTCGGCGATCAAGGAAGGCTCGGTCCAAGCGCTGCTCTCCGTGCGTCCCGAGAAAATCTATATCACCAAAAACAAGCCGATGAAGGAAAACGCCTTCAAGGCCGTGATTGAAGAGGAAGTTTTCCGTGGCGCGATGGACGAACTCCGTCTCCGCGTCGCCGGCAAACTCGAACTTATGGCCATGGTCGCCAACGAAAGCGCCCACGAACGCGCCTGGCACAAAGGCGACATCGTGTACTGCGCGATCCACACCGACGACGTCGTCGTGGTCGAGCAGAAGTGATCCGATAAATCCCTCCGAGGTAGGGATGGCCCGCTGGCCGTCCGTCCGAGAAAGCCCTTCGACGTTGAGCATTCGGCGTTCCCGCGCCGCCCGGCGCGACCAGACTTTTCCATCTCGCCTTCGCCTCGGCCCAGCGACAACGTAACCATCCTTTCTTAATGGCTGATTTTCTCGAAACACGCTCCGACAAACGTGAACGCGCCTTCCTCGTAGGCGTACAAACCCAAAAGATGGCAGCAGGCGAAGGCGCCGAGCTACTCTCCGAACTCACCGAGCTCGTCGAAAATCTGCGCATGACTGTCGCGCGCAGCACCCTCGTTAATCTCCGCGCCCCCAATCCTGCCACACTACTCGGCAGCGGCAAAACCGAGGAACTCATCGAACTCGCCAAAGCCGACCACGCCGACGTCATCGTCTTCGACGAAGAGCTTTCGCCCGCTCAGCAGCGCAACTGGGAAAAACTCTCCGGCCTCGTCGTCATCGACCGCCAGGAAGTCATCCTCGAAATTTTCGCCGACCGCGCCCACACCCGCGAAGCCGTTCTCCAAGTCGCCCTCGCCCGCATGGAGTACTCGCTCCCGCGCCTCACCCGCGCCTGGACCCATCTCTCGCGTCAGCGTGGCAAAGGCGCTCTCGGCGGCGAAGGCGAAACCCAGCTTGAGCAAGATCGTCGCATCGTCGCCGACCGCATCGTACATCTCAAAAAGGAACTCGCCACCGTCGTGAAACAACGCGGCACCCAGCGCCAACGCCGCCTCCGTGTGCCCGTGCCGACCGCCGCCATCGTCGGCTACACCAACGCCGGCAAATCCTCGCTGCTCAACCGCCTTACCGGCGCGCACGTCCTCGCCGAGGACAAACTCTTCGCCACGCTCGACCCAACCACGCGCCAGCTCCAACTGCCCAACCGCCAGAAGCTCCTCGTGACCGACACCGTCGGCTTCATCCGTCGCCTGCCCCACGGCCTCGTCGAAGCCTTCAAAGCCACGCTCGAAGAAGTCATCGTCGCCGATTTCCTAATACACGTCATCGACGTCACCAACGCCAATTTCGCACACCACCACGCCACCACGCTCAGCGTGCTCGAAGAGCTCGGTGCCACCGGCCAGACCATCGTCACCGTCTTCAACAAAGACGATGCCGCCGATGAAACCATGCGCGCCCACGCCCGCCACCTCGCCGCCGACGGCTTTTTTGTCAGCGCCCACACCGGCACCGGCGTTGAAGCCCTGCAAGGCCGCTTCGCCGAACTGATCGCGCACGAATTTGGCTCAGTCGAACTGTTCGTTCCGCACTCGCGCTACGACATCATCGCCAAGCTCCACGCGCTCGGCCACATTCAGAGCGAAGAACAACGTGACGACGGCGTCGCCATCCACGGCCGCTTCCCCATCTCCCAGTCCGCCCTCTTCGCCCCCTTCGTCGTCACGCACTAGAACACATCGGCAGCCAATGACCGCCCTCACTCGTCCGAGAGAAAGTTCATTTGCGAAGCATCGGCGCGCTGCGTGAGCAGTTTTCGTAGGAAAACGGTGCGATGATGGCTCGTGGCCCCGTGTTGTAACACAGCCAGCCGGTGCTCTTCAGTGCCGTAGCCTTTGTGCTGAGCGAATCCGTATTCTGGATACTTTTTGTTCAGCTCGACCATCATCCGGTCACGCGTCACCTTGGCCACGATCGAGGCCATCGCGATGCAGAGCGAGCGCGCATCCCCACGCACGACACCCACATGCGGATACGGAAAATGTTTCAACGGCAGGCCGTCGATCAAGATGCGGCAAGATACTTGCGGCGTAAATTTCGCCACGTCATCGGGCGACGAAAAGAGATCCGGCTCCGTCCGCCGCTCAAACGCACTCGGCGCGTAAATTCCCTCCAGCGCACGACGCATCGCGAGCTTCGTCGCGCCAAGAATATTGAGTGTTTCGATTTCCTCGACCGAGGCTTGCCCGAAGTTTGCATGGATCTGCCCCTGGCCGACCAGCGTCTCGAAATCAAAATACAACTCCTCACGCTCGATCGCCGTGAGCTGTTTCGAATCGTTGACCTTCTGCGCCCGCGTCATCGCCCAGCGACTTTCGAGAAACTGTTTGTTAACCAATACCGCCGCCGCCACGACCGGTCCGGCCAGCGCGCCGCGCCCGACCTCGTCGACCCCGATGAGGCTGGCAAATTCTTCGAGCTGCTTGAGATCGAAACCGCGTAACTGGCGGCGTTTCATTCCGGCCTGTTGTAAAGAACATCGCCAAAGGCGCAAGCACGCGGCACACCTAAGTCCGGCGCCTGTCATGCCGATATAACTACCGATCCTTTTCCGCCATGACCTTGATGGAGACCTTTGAATTCCTCAGCTACGTCGTCACCGTCGTAGGCCTGCCCTTTGCGATCATCGTCTTCATCATGGAGCAACGCAAAGAACGCGACAGCGAGGAGGAGGAAATTTATCAGCGTCTCTCCGACGAATATCGCGAGTTTCTAAAGCTCGTACTCGACAACGCCGACCTGCAACTCCTCCGCCGCGAAGGTGTGCGCCATGAACTAACCGAAGAACAGAAGGAACGCCGCCTCGCGATTTTCGGCATCCTCATTTCGCTCTTCGAACGCGCCTACCTACTCGTGTACGAAGACGACATGGACAAAAAAGCCCGTCGTCTCTGGCGTTCGTGGGAAGACTACATGATCGAGTGGGTGCGCCGCTCAGAATTCCGCGACGCGCTCCCAAACCTCCTCGAAGGCGAGGACGAAGAATTCACGCAATATATTCGCCAGCTCGCCACGAGGCAGAGCTAAGCAATTTGGCAAGGTAGGGCGGGTTATCCTTAACCCGCCGTCATCGGTTTTTGGTCCAACCGGCGCGTTAAGGATAACGCGCCCCACCCCGAACCTCACTCACCACTCAACTCTTTCTTTTGGTTCGGTAAGCGGCAGTTCATCGAGTTTACCTGCGGCAGAAACGACTTCGTAAGCCGTACGGAAATGGAGCTTCGCGAAATCTCCCAGCGCGCGTACACCGAACTTCTTAATGATCTCGTGCGCCTGCTCTTTCACTAAAGGCCCGGCGCCTTTCTGGAGTTTGGTGCCAAATTTCTTCGAGAGCTCGTGCATCTGCCTCACGAATTCCGCACGCGCCACAACCGACGCCGCCGCGACCACCGGATCTTCTTCCGCCTTGGTGCGCATGCGCAGGTCGAAATCTTTCACTTCTTTGCGCTCGAGCTCACGCTGCACAAGCGGTTGCTCGGTAAATTGATCGAGCAAACCCCACGGCACTTTCTTGCGTTCAAGCGCGTCACACAGCGCCGTCGCGTGCTGCCAGGCCAACAACCGGTTTAAATTCTGCCCCGGACGCGCCATCATCTGGTTATATTTCGGCATGCCGCTGAAACACGTGCGGACGGCTACGCCCGGCGTATCGCGAATGATTTTGTCGAGTCGGATGATCTGCGCCTCAACAATCTTTTTCGAATCCTTAACCCCTGCCTTGATCCAAGCATCGATGGCCGAACGGTCAGCGATCACCGTCGCGGCGATCACCGGGCCAAAAAAATCGCCCTTGCCGCTTTCGTCGAGTCCCGCGTGCGACTCGAACCAATCGGGATGCAATACTTCATCGTAGCCGAGCTTCGCCGCGCCCGTGACCTCGGGCTCGACCGTGTCGCGCACAAAATCCTCCGTGCCCTTGCCGGCGATCACGACTTTGCCGCTGGTATAAGCAGTCACGTTGAGCTTCAAATGCTCGGCCTTGAAAGCGAAACGCGCATACGCGACCTCGAACGGCTCCCAGTGCCGCGTCTCGCAGATCGACTTGAGCAGTTCCATCTGCGTGTCGTTAAGTTTGACTGTATAGCTGGAAATTTTCTTCGGCGCGTCGGCGCCGTCCGTGCTGGGCTTCTTGGGCATGAAACTAGTGGCCACAAAATCTTATAAAATGCACGCCAAGAAAACCCAGCTTCACAGTCGGAGGATTTTGGTGCCTGCTCGCTCATCCGTGGCCAAACAACCTCCCATCACCGCCCAACGCGCCGATTTTCAGCAGGCTTTGCTCGCTTGGTACCACGCCAATCAACGGACGCTGCCGTGGCGCGAAGCTCCTTCGCTCTACAAAACCGTCGTGAGCGAACTCATGCTGCAACAGACGCAGGTGAAAACAGTGCTGCCCTACTTCGCGCGCTGGCAGGCCGAACTCCCGGATTTTGCCGCACTCGCCGCCGCCTCGGAGGAACGTGTTTTAAAACTCTGGGAAGGTCTCGGCTACTACTCGCGAGCCCGCAATCTGCACAAACTCGCCAAAGCCGTCGCCGCGCTACCCGAACCACCCCGTACGCCCGAAGCCTGGCGCGAACTTCCCGGCGTCGGCCCCTACACTGCGGCGGCGATCACAAGCATCGCGTTCGCCGCGCCCGCCGCCTGTGTCGATGGCAATGTCGTGCGCATTCTCGCACGCCTCACCGCCGATGCGACGGAGTTCCGCGACTCCGCCAGCGCGGCCAAATATTTCACACCCCTCGCGACTGACCTACTCACGATCACCGCGCCCGGCGATCACAATCAGGCGATGATGGAACTCGGCGCAACCGTCTGCCACCGGCAAACCCCGCTCTGCACCGTTTGCCCCGTGCTGGCGTTCTGCGCCGCCGCACGTTCGGGCGAACCGGAAAACTTTCCCCGGCTGGCCGCGAAGAAGATCGAGCAACGCCAGGTTGTCCGCGTCTGGTGCGAGCACGACGGCCAGATTCTCCTGCATCGAGCCCACGCTTCCGCTCGCCGCCTCGCAGGCCAGCACGAGTTACCCGAAGCCTCGGCGCTTGGGGTAAAGCCCACCGCTCACGATCTGCTCCTCACGAAACGTCGCGCGATCACGCGATACCAGATCACCGAATCGATTTACCGAACGAACCTCACGCCTGCGCTAAAAAACCTGATCGCCAAGTCCGACAGCTTGGCCTGGGTTCAACTCGACCACCTCGACCGCATCACTCTTTCCGGTCCGCACAAACGCTGGATTCAAGCGCTGCGTGCTCAGCTTAAAGTCTAGTTAGTTCTAAACAAAAAAAGCCGACCCGCAGTACAGGTCGGCTTGGAAAATCTTTGAATCAGGGCAAAAGCCTGATTCTGCGACTCAGGAGATTACTTGATCTCTTTGTGCAGGGTGTGGCGCTTGAGATGCGGGTTGTACTTCTTCTTCTCGATGCGCTCAGTGACGGTCTTCTTGTTGCGCCTCGTGAGGTAACGGGAAACAGGTTTTCCCTCTTTCTTGGCTTCAGTGCATTCCAGGGTGACGACTTCTTGCATAGGATTAAAAATGGTTAAGGGGTCAGAAGAAACGGGCCACCTCTCCCCTGTGCAACCCTAAACTTAACGGTTCGCCCACAGCGGCTCTTCGGCTCGCTCAAACTTATCCCCAACACATATCATAGAGAATGAGTTAAAGGACAACTCCACCGCACAATCACCGGGCCAGCCGGAAGCTCGACCCTCCCGATTAGGAGGTCGCCATCTTCTTATCAGTCAGCGGGAGCATGACACCGCGACGGAAAAGAGTGACCTGGCCGGTGCTCGATGAAACCACCAACGAGATGCAATCCGTGGCGACCGAGATCGCCGCCGCCGCCGCATGTCGGCTGCCCAAACCGCTGGGTAACGTGTGCTCGTTATCAGTCGCTTGGATCAAGCTGCCAGCCGAGAGGACAACGCCGTCACCGCGAATCACAAACGCACCGTCAATCGAAGAAAATTCCTTCACGGTTTCATCCATGAACGGATTGAGGATATTGCGATCCTCCTCCTTGTATCCATAAAATGGGTTCAGCACGAGAGGCTTGGTCAGCTTCTCGACCTTGGCCGTGTCACCGACAACAAAAAGACATCCTACGGGCCGGCCCTCGCGTCCCTCGACCGCCAGCTCGGTGGCGACTGCGATCACGCGTTCCAACACCTCGGGCTTCACGTCTTGCGGCAACAGGTCATTGCGCCCGGTCATCAACCGCTGAAACTCGCGCTCGACGTCGACCACGACCAACGTGTCGAACTGATTGCTACCGACCACGCCGCCCAGGCAGCACACACGATCGTTGAAAGCGATAATCCCGCGCGTGAGCGCCACGAGCATCGCGCTGCGCAGCTGAGCCAGACGTTGGTTCGAAAACGAGCGCACCTGAATCGTCTCGGCGAAACCGCTTTTCACATCATTCGTATCAATGAGATTACGGGTAACGAGAATGGCTTTGTTCTTGGAAAACCAGTTATCGAAATCGAGGCCACCGACAAAGGTGTCACCAAAAACCATGATCGCACCACAGGCCGCACCTTCGGCCACGCGCTGAGCTTCGCGGATCATCAAGCGATTGATCCGGTTTTGCTGAGCCTGGACCGGCTTGGCCATGATGCCGCCGAAACCCGCGAACAGCCGGTCGTGAAGATCGTCGATCGTGGGCGCATCAATGAGGCTTTTGACCAGATCGGCCTCTTTCACCAACCGAGCGACAGAGGCAAGCACTTGCAGGTAATCGCGCGCCTTTTCATCGGCGAGCAACATCATGATCAGATGAATCGGTTCATCCTTCGCGCCATCGTGGCGGATCCCTGAGCGACTGCGACCGATCGCAAGCACGTAGCGACGGCCGATCTTGGCGCGCACATGAGGCAATGCCACGCCGAAGCCGAGATAAGTCGTCATCGTGTTTTCGCGCTGGAGCAGCCCGCGCAACAACACGTCTTGTTTTAGATCAGGGAAGCGGTTAACCGAAACTTCGAGCAGTTCCTGCAACGCCCCTTTCATGTCGGAGCTGCGCAAATCAATAATGCGGCTGCGTGTGATGATCTTTTCGAGCCGCATGTGATTTCAGTGTCCGGTAGCTTACTTTTCCCAGTCGAGCGCGCCCTTCTTCATTTCGTAGGCAAGTCCGAAGATCAACACGCCGATGAAGAATAGAATTGGACCGAGAATGGAAATATTCTGCGCGAGAAACTCGCGGTAGATAAAGGTCCACGGAATGAGGAAAACCACTTCGATGTCGAAAATGATGAAGAGCATCGCGGTCAGGTAAAACTTCACCGAGAAGCGCGTGCGCGGCGCACCTTCAGACTGAAGACCGCACTCGTAAGCGGAATCCTTGATGGCGTTTTTCTTGGAGCGCTGCCCAAAAAAATGGCTGGCTCCAATGACAAGACCAGCGATACCGGCCGCGAGTACGGCCTGGATCAAAACCGGGAGATAAGCATCCGATGACATCGCCATTAGAAATGGGCGTATCTCGTGCGCGGAGACAAGGGCAATTTCACACAACCACGCTTACTCGCCCAAGCGAATGATGCGCGCGCCGAGCTTCTTTTGCGAACCGACGCCGAGCTGCTCGGCAAAATCAATAGTGCGGATCTCGTCTGAGATGTCCCGAAATCCGTTTTCTTTTCGCGCCTGATTGATGCGTTCGAGCATGAGCGAATCGAGAGCCACGGGGTCAGTGCTCAACCAAAGCTTCGGTTCAGAAATCGTGTAGAGAGAATTAAAAAAAGGTCCGCCGATGTATTGATAGCGTTCGAGACTCGCGAGGGTGAAAACCCAGGTCTGGCGCAGTTCAGGAATCGCGCTCATCTCGGCCACGGCCGCAGGCGCGTTGGATGGACTGCGGAAGAATCGCGCGGTGTTGCTGGCGTTCCAAAGCGTGGCATTCACGAGCGCACCGTTGACGCCTAGCGTCGGGTGATCGGTGTAAACCGGTAGGTTGATCCAAAAATCCGCATCGAGAAAAAGCGGCGTCGCCAGAAAGCTCTTGCGATCCTGATCCACCGTCGTGTTCGCATCAATGCCTTCAACGCTCTTCTGTGCGAAGATCGGGTCGAAACGCTCGGGCAACGGACTGTCGTAGAACCACACCGGATCGTAGAATTTCCCTGACTCCAGGACGTAGACTTTGTGGCCTTTGAACTGCGTCTCACCCGTCACAAGCGAGGGCAGATAACCCGTCATGCGCAGACGAAGTTGGTTAAGACCGACGAGAAAAACATCCTCTTTCTTGAAACCACGGCGCTCAAGCGCGGCGATCAAAGCTTTGACCAGCGGGACGGGCGTGGCGAGGCCGGCACCGGAGTCAGTGTAGATTTTTAAACCCACTTTTTTCTTGGGACCGGGCGCAAGTTTGCGGCCCGTGGTCGTCTCGAACTTCGTCAACAGCAACTCCACTTGCGCCGCATAAGCGCCATCATCGAAATGCGCCAGCGGAGCCTCCCAAATCGGCAGGAGCGACTGGAGCGCAGCAGGCGCAGGATTGGCGGCACTGGCCGTCAACGCGGTTAATGCAGCGGCCAGACAAAATATTGCCGGCTGGAGAATTTTGCGAAATTGCATGATTTAACTGTGTCTTCAAAAACAACGGGATGTTTCCGACAAAGGGAGGTTCTTGACAGACCCCGATGGCGGTTAAAAGTGCAAAGTTCGTACCAGCTCATCACGCTGCGTCACCAATCCATGCCTGTAATCAAGCCCACCTGTGTTCGCGACCTCAAAAGCCGCGTCAACATCGTCGACGTCGTGTCGCGGGTGGCCACGCTGAAAAAAGCCGGCGCGCGCTTCAAGGGACTTTGCCCGTTTCACCAGGAGAAATCGCCGTCGTTTCACGTCGATCCCGACAAAGGCTTTTTCAAATGCTTCGGCTGCGGCAAGGCCGGCGACATCATTTCCTTCGTGCGCGAAACCGAACAACTTTCGTTCACCGAGGCCGTCGAGGCGCTCGGCCAACGCTTCAACGTAACCATCGAATATGAGGAAGGCTCCGGGCCCAGTCGCGAGGAACGCTCGCTGCGCCAGGAGATTTTCGATCTGCACGAAGTCGCCGCCGAGCATTACCATCAAGTTTTCAAATCGCCCGGCACCACCGGCGATTTCATGCGCACGTACTGGGCCGAAAAACGCCGCTTCCCCGCCGTGCTGGCCGAAGATTATAAAATCGGCGCCGCCGAGCCCACCGACAACTCGCTCGCGGCCGCGTTGCTCAAGAAAAAATTCTCCGAAGATGCGCTCCGCCAGTGTGGACTTTTCTTCGTACGCGAGGGCGCGCTCATGGCGCTTGGTTCGCTCAAACCACGTTTTCGCGGGCGACTGATGATCCCGATTCGCGATCACCAAGGCCGCGTCGTCGCCTTCACCGCGCGCCAGACCGATCTCACACCTGCTGACGATCCCGCACGCGAAGCCAAGTACGTCAACTCGCCCGAAACACCGATTTTCACCAAGGGAAATCTGCTCTTCAACCTCGACCGCGCACGCACCAACGTTGGCGATGGCCATCCGTTCGTGTTGGTCGAAGGCCAGCTCGACGCCATGCGCTGCTGGCAGGTCGGCCTGAAAACCGCGATCGCGCCGCAAGGCACCTCGATTACCGAAAGCCAGCTCGTGCTGCTGCGTCGCTATCACCCGCAGGTCGAGTGCTTTTTCGACAGCGACAGCGCCGGACAAAAAGCCGCGTTGCGCTTCCTGCCGATGGCGCTGAAAGCCGGGATTGAGGTGCGTTTTCTCGCACTCGCGGGCGCGTCGAAAGTCGACCCTGATTTATTGTTCCTAGAACGTGGTTTGGCTGCCTACGACGAACTGAAACGCGGCGCGCTCAGCGCCATGACGTTCGCCTGCCAAAGCGTTCTCCCTTCGCCCGAACAAGTTTCCGGCGAACAAAAAGCCCGCGCCAGCCAGACCCTGTTTGAAATCGTCGCCGCCGCCGAATCCGACGTCGCCCGCTCCGAATTTCTCAGCGAAGTCGCCAGCCAATTCCGCCTTCCGCTCAACGCCGTGCGCAACGACTTTGATAAATTTCGCACCCGGCAGGACCGCATCGCCGCCGCGCGGCCGACCGCCGCTCCATCATCCCAAATCACGCCAGTATCCGCGCCTGTAAGCGACGCCTCACCTTTTCACACAAGCGAACGCGACTTGTTGATGCTTTGCCTGCATTTCGAAGCCATCGGCAAGCCCCTCGCCCAGACGCTACCTCTCGAGTGGATCGACATCGCGCACCTCCCCGGCCTGCTGCTCAACCGCTTTCTTAACGAATTTGAGCACGACTCTTGGCCTGGCCGCGACCACCTCGACAGCCTGCTGGAGACCGACGAAGAAAAAACGCTTGTAGCGACCTTACTCTTTGATAATCCGAAGATTGACGAACCGCTCAAAGTTGCCAGCGAAGGTCTGCGCCAGCTCCGCACTCGCGCCCTCGAGCCACGTCTTCGCCAAATAGAACTTGCTTTGGCCACCCACGGTGCGGACAGTAACGTCGACGTAATTTCTCTAATTAAAGAACGTACCGATTTACAACGACAGCTTCGTGCGCCCTTCGGGTTGCCCGTGGCTGTCTGACTTTTTTCCAACATCATGCCGCGCAAAGCCAAGTCAGCCGATACCGACGCCCAATCAGAAGCTGTGGAAACAGCAATTGCTCAAACGCAAAAAGCTGCCGCCGACGGCCCAGCCATTCCCGACCTTCCAGCGGGCGGAATCAATGACAAGATTCGCAATCTTATCCGCCTCTCGAAGGAACAGGGCTACCTGACGTTCGATGACATCAACGAGGCGCTCCCGGACTCCGTCGAAAACCAGGACGAAATCGACAACGTCCTATCCATTCTCCAGAACCTAGAGATCGAGATCCTCGAACCCGATCAGGTCGAAGACTACAAACAGCGTCAGGAAGAAGCCGAAGAAGAAGAATCGCGCTCGTCGCAGCACGACATCCTCGATGACCCGGTTCGCATGTACCTCAAGCAGATGGGCCAGGTCCCGCTGCTCACCCGCGAACAGGAAGTCGAAATTTCCAAGCGCATCGAAAACGCCGAGCTCAAAGCTCAAGAGGCACTCTTCGAAGCCGCCACCGTCGGCCGCTACATCGCAACCCTCGGTGCCAAGCTCCTCAATCGCGAGGAACGCTTCGACCGCATCGTCATCGACAAGAAAATCGAGAGCCGCGAAAATTATTTCAAGAACCTGCCCAAGCTCGTCGAACTCACCCAAAAAGGTGAAATCGGTGTCGCTGAGGCTTGGGACGAGTACCAGAAAACAAAAGACGAAGCTGGCAAGAAGCGCGTCCTCTCGAAGTTCCACAAACGCGAAAACGTCCTCAAGTCCGGTTTCGGCAAATTCTTCTTCAAGCTCAAGGTTTACGAGGAATATCTCGAGCAAATGCAGCCGCTCCTGACCGAGATCGAAGGCCTGAACGAACAGCTCGACAGAGCCAAACATCCGAAGACCAAGAAGGATGCCGCGATCGATTCCAAGACGATCAACGCCCGTCTCAAACAGATCGAGACCGAACAGCGCCTCGCGCCCCAACGCCTTCTCGAAGTCGTCAAGCAGACCTTCGTCCACGTCCGCGAAGCCCACAAAGCCAAGACCGAGATGGTCGAAGCTAACCTGCGCCTCGTGATTTCGATCGCGAAGAAATACACCAACCGCGGCCTCTCCTTCCTCGACCTCATTCAAGAAGGCAACATGGGCCTGATGAAGGCCGTTGAGAAATTCGAATATCGCCGCGGCTACAAATTCTCCACCTACGCCACGTGGTGGATCCGCCAGGCCATCACCCGTTCGATCGCCGACCAGGCCCGCACCATCCGCATCCCGGTGCACATGATCGAGACCTTGAACAAGGTTATGCAGGTGCAGAAGCAACTCCTCCAGGAATTCGGTCACGAGCCGACGCCCGAAGAGGTAGCCGACGAGATGAATCTCCCCGTCGAGCGCGTGCAGCAAATCATGAAGATGGCGCAACAGCCCATCTCGCTCCAGTCGCCCGTGGGCGACGGCGACGACACCAGCTTCGGCGATTTCATCGAAGACAAATCGGCAGAGAATCCGTACGACATGACCGCGTTCTCGCTCTTGCGCGAAAAGATCATCGACGTCCTCGACTCGCTCACCGAACGCGAACGCCGCGTGCTATCACTCCGTTTCGGCCTAATCGATGGTTATAGCCGCACGCTCGAGGAAGTCGGCAAGCAGTTCAAGGTCACCCGCGAACGCATTCGTCAAATCGAAGCCAAGGCCCTGCGCAAGATGCGTCACCCGACGCGTATCCGCCAGCTCCACGGCTTCTTCGATGCCGAACAACTCGACAACGCCCAAAATCTGCTCAAGCAGGTCGCCGCGAAGAAGCCCGGCGATACTTCCCCTCCGATGCCCGGCGTCTAAAACGAAAACGCTTCCGTCTATTCTCACCCAATCGACCTGCTAACCTCCTGTTAACATGAACAGCCTACCAGCCCTCCCGATTGCTATTCTGGGTCTCGGACCCACGGAGCTCATCGTGATCCTCGTGATCCTTTTGCTCCTTTTTGGCGGTTCGAAACTACCCGGCCTCGCCAAGGGGCTTGGCCAGTCGATCAAGGAATTCAAGAAGGCATCCAAAGAAGGCGACGAGCCTGAGAAGCCCGCCGAAACCAAGTCTGCCAGCACAAAACCAAAACCCAGCGACAAGAACTAAGCAGCGTTCCTTCGTCGCAAGGTCCCTTTCAAGCGCGCCTTAAACGGCGCGCTTTTTTATTTTATCTCTTGCCCCATCGTTGAAGTCCGCTCCAGCAGCCAGTCGCGAAATTCGCTGATGCGGTCCGGCATTCCGAGCACCAGCAGTTCGTCGCCACTACCGATGATTTCCTCGCCAGCCGGACTGAGGATACGCGTTTTGCCTCGGCGGATACCAGCAATCTGAACACGGAAGGCCTGCGTCGGCGAAAGCGTTTTCAGATCCTGACCGACCACCCGACTCCAGGCCGGAGCGACCATCGTTTCCATACGCACGTCCTCAAACTCTGCGGCCGTTGAAGGCAGGCCGGATACCGCCAACAGGAATCTCTTGGCCGCCTCCACCTGTACAGCCGTGCCGAGGAGCAGAAGCTTGTCCCGCGGGTAGAGCACCGTGTCAGGCGCGGGCAAAGAGATCATGTAGCCCTGGCGGCCCACGCCTACCACGGTGCAACCATAACGAGCGCGCAGATCCAAATCTGCAATGCAACGGCCCTGCACGTTGGCCAAATCGGGAAGTACACAATCCACCACGCTCAAGTTCCATTCGCCGTGAGGCCGCAACCAGGGCGAGTTGAGATCGGGCTCCATCTGTTCGCTTGCCCGAAAAACCTCCTGCAGCTCGACCTCCAATTCACTGTGCCAGTACACCAGCTTGCGCCGAAACAAAAGTAGCGCCACCACGGCTACCGCACCACTCCCTATCACTATCCAACGCGCCCGCCCTTCGGTCGGTATAAGAGTCGAAAGCCAGATGTAGAGGCTCATGCCTGCAACAAATTTAAACACGACTTCGACGACGGGCCGCAGACGTTTTTCGTCGCTATGCCCAGCCGTGGCCACCTGTGCAAAGAGCAAACATAGCGTCGAGAGGTTGCGCCAGATCGCCACCAGCGGAGCGAGTACGACCAGCGACAGGACCAGCCAGAACATGATCGTCGGGCCGCTGGGGAACAACCAGTCAGGTCCAAGCCAGCGCACGACAGCCGCCAGCAGCGATTCAGAGAAAACCAGCAGACCGGTCACAAAAAGCATCTCGACGCCAACCTGCACAAAACGTTTCCGGCTCAATTGCCAGAGCATATTCCGTTTTTGTTCCGCCTGCAAATGCTCAAGCCAGGTGTGGTAATAGGCGCGCCAAACCCGCAGCGTGCGCGGCTGCCGAGACAGTAGCCAGCCACTAATTTGCTCTGAGTGCCGGGTTAGAAATGGCGCGATCAGCGTGGTGACCAATGACACACCAACCGCCATCGGGTAGAATGTATCCGGCACCACCGCCGCCATCACTCCGAGCTGCGCGATAACAAAAGAAAATTCGCCGATCGGCGTCACGACCAGCCCCACGCGCAAAGCGTCGCGCGCCGAGGTGCCGATGATCGCCAAGCCCACCGTCATGGCAATCGTGCGTACGACCAACGTGAACGCCGCCACACCCAGCACCAACCAAATTGAACCACCTAAAAGGCGGAGATCGATCTGCATGCCGATTGCCACAAAAAATACCGCCGTGAATACGTCGCGCATTCCTTCAAACGTACGCTCCACCTGCGTGCGATGCGGAGTCTCGGCCACGATCGTTCCGAGTAAAAATGCGCCCAACGCCAAGGAATAGCCCGAACGTTGCGCGATCACCGCCAACGCAAAAAGCAGCCCCGCCAGTCCCAGCGTCTGCAACTCCTCGCCTGCTGAAATGCTCAGTTTGCGCAACAACCACGGAACCAAAAGTAAACCACCAATTCCAGCCAGAACCACAAACGCGCCAAACAGGCCGAGCGTTTCACTCAGCGGTGTGCGCACCATTCCGCCGAATTGCACGACCGAGTTAAGCAGCGTCAACATCACCACCGCCACCACGTCCTCCAGCACCGTCACGCCCATCGCCAGCTGCCCAGCCCGGTCGTGGGTTGCGCCCGTTTCCTGGAGAACTTTCGTGATGACCGAGGACGACGACACCATCAACATCGCGGCCAGAAAAAGGCTTTCCCTGCTGTCAAAACCGGCAATGGCCCCCATCAGCCGCGTGACATAAAAAATAATCGCCGCACCGCTCGACACCGCCAGCAGCAGAGAAAAGCCCAGCCGTTGCAACCGTCGCAAACTTAGCTTGAGCCCGATCGAAAACATCAAGAATACCAGTCCCAGCTGGGCCAGCGTATCCACTCGGCCAATATCCTTCACCAGGGCAAAAGGCGGCGTGAACGGCCCCACCACGATTCCAGCAGTGAGAAAACCTACCACCACCGACAGCCCGAGGCGTTGGCAAATCCAGCCAAACACCCCCGCCACCACGAGGATCACAGCCAGATCTTGGATAAGTTGTATGCCATGCATGATAACGCTCTCTCAGCACGCCGCATTCCCTGCTTCCGTCAAGCCGGGCTTTTGCATGCGAACCATCGTTTTGGCTGTGTTTCCCCTTTGACAGTTAGCCTGCACACCGATTGTTTTCCGTGGGCGAAACGCCGCCGCATCACACATATCATGGCTTCGAACTTCTTTGGTTACTTCTCCAACGACATCGGTATCGATCTCGGAACAGCCAATACACTCGTCTACGTTAAAGACAAAGGCATCGTCCTCCGCGAGCCTAGCGTCGTAGCACTCGACACCGTCACACGCAAAGTCCGCGCCGTCGGCGATGAAGCAAAAAAGATGCTCGGCCGCACCCCCGGCAACATCACCGCCATCCGCCCGATGAAAGACGGCGTGATCGCAGACTTCGATGTGACCGAGGCGATGCTGCGTTACTTTATCCGAAAGGTGCACAACAACGCCCTGCGTGTCGCACCCCGCGTCGTCATCGCGATCCCCTCCGGAATCACCGAGGTTGAAAAACGTGCGGTCAAAGACTCCGCCACCCACGCCGGTGCCCGTGACGTCATCACCATCCCCGAGCCCATGGCCGCAGCGATTGGTGTCGGTCTGCCGATCGACGAACCCGCCGCCAACATGATTGTCGACATCGGCGGTGGTACCACCGAGATCGCGATCATTTCCCTTTCTGGCATTGTATTCTCAAAGTCGATACGCGTGGCCGGCGACGAACTCGACGCCGCCATCATCAACTACATGAAGCGCGCCTACAATCTCCTCATCGGTGAGCGCACCGCCGAAGAGATCAAAATGAAGATCGGCTCCGCTTACCCGCTCGAAGAAGAACTCTCGATGGAGGTCAAAGGTCGCGATTCCGTAGCTGGCCTGCCCAAGACGATCCACATCACCTCGCAGGAAGTCCGCGAAGCCCTCAGCGACACCATCGGCTCCATCGTGGACGCCGTGCGCACGACACTCGAACGCTGCCCGCCCGAACTTTCCGCCGACCTTGTTGACCGAGGCTTCGTGATGGCTGGCGGTGGCTCGCTCATCCGTGGCATTGACCGCCTCCTCAGCGAAAAAACCGGCCTGCCGGTCACTGTCGCCGACGACCCGCTCTCCGCCGTCGCCAACGGTACCGGTGCAGTCCTGAATGACCTGAACTGGGTCATGCAGAACGTCTGAGTTAGCAGCGCGGCCCGCGCAGTTTCACAGGAAATTTTACGTGCCAACCCGCCCAATAGTAAGTTAGACAGGCTGCACTGTTGTGCTCCCCAAACGCTTCGATCAAGCCCAACCCTTCATCACCCTCGGCATCATCGTCCTGGCGTGGCTGATCGTGCCAACTGCGGCCAAGCGGTTAATGCGGCTGAGCTTTTTTGAATTTCAAGCGCCGCTCGATATCTCCGCTGCCACCGTGCGCGACGTACAGGAGTTCTGGTCGTTACGCACTCGTTCGCGGAACGAACTCATCGAAGCCGGCATCGATCTCGCTCACCTCAACGCCAAATACGAGACGAGCATTCAGCGCAACGCCGCGCTCGAGGGCGAAGTCGCCCGCTTGCAAGAATTACTCAAGCTTCCCTCATACACCGAATACCGGGCTGAACCCGCGCGCGTGGCCCGGCGGGATTTCAACGTTTGGTGGCAGCGCATGGTTATCCGAAAAGGCCGCAACTATGGCATCACTGAAGGCGCGCCGGTGATTTTTGTCGGTGGCGTGGTTGGCCGCGTACGCGTCGTGCATGCCTACACTTCCGAAGTCGAACTGATCAGCAACCCCGGTCTGCGCATGGCCGCCACTATCGAAGGCGACACACGGCCGCTTAGTTACCAAGGCGGCAACAATCCTACGTTCGGACCCGCCAAAGGTACGGTTGAATTTGTGCCGCTCGATGTGACCGCCACGCCTTCCGCATCGCGACGCCTGGTCACCTCAGGCGTCGGTGGCGTTTTCCCCGCCGGGCTGACGATCGGCCAAATTTTCCGGGTCGATCCGAGCACCGACGGCCTGTTTAAAACCGGCGAGGTCCGACTCGATCCGCGCCTCGATTCCGTCTCCGAAGTCACCGTGCTGATCCCGTTGCAGACGGATTAGCCTGCCGTATTCACAATCTCATGACACGGACAACGTTCATTATTTTCGCCTGCTGCGCGTTAATCTGGGCCTGTGTCTCGCAGCTCAACCACTACCTTGCACCACTGCATTTAAGCGTGTTTGCCGGTGGGCTGTTGGTTTCTTTTTCAGCGCTTCGCCTGGGATTTCGCGAGGGCTGGTGGGCATCTTTTCTGATCGGTCTGCTGATCGATTCATCCGCAGCGGTACCGTTCGGGTTTCACGCCTTGCTGTTTGCAGCGGCCCATGTGGGCGTGTTTCATCTTCGCGGGCGCTTCCCACGCGAGGAGACTTCCTTTGGCATGGTTACCGCCCTGCTCGTTAATCTCATTTTGTTTTTATTGATTACCCTGCTGCTCATCCATCGCGCACCGACTCCGGTCGATCTGCTGCCAAGGCTATTGATCGACCTGCTCGTTTCCGAAGTACTGATCATCGCCTGCATACCGTGGTCTTTCGCTTTGCAGGAGCGTGCGCTCGAAATCTGCGGTATCTCGCTACGCCGAGCGCAGCGCGGACTGCTATAACCATACGCCATGGCAGAAAAATCCACCGAGCGTTCCGGCGGCCTCGTCGAAAGCCATAAAGGCTACGACTCGCGCACGATTTTTTTCTACTTCGCCGTGGCGGCACTGTTGACCGCCCTCACCTCCGGACTCGCCTACCAGCAGTTGTTCAAAACCGACGAATACCACGAGAAGGAGAAACAGCAAAATCAACGCCGCATCCTCGTGCCCGGCCCGCGTGGAAACATTTATGATCGCGAAGGCCGCCTGCTCGTGGGCAACCGCCCGCGTTTCGCTGTCACGCTCCATCTCGATTCGCTCCGGAAGGAATTTCGCAAAGAGTATATTAAGGTGCGCAAAGCCTATCGCGAGCTTGAGGACAAGGACATCCCCAACTCAACCCAGCTCGCGCAGATCGCCCGTTACAGCGTAGTCCAGCGTTATCTCGACCAGGTCAACGCCTCGCTCGGCCGTAGTGAAAAACTGGATGCAAAAGACCTCAACCGACACTTTCACGGTGAACTGCTCCTGCCCTACAGCCTTGTGGACGACCTCAAGCCCGAGGAATACGCACGCCTCATCGAACAGTTACCCGTAAGTTCCCCGCTCCAAGTTTACGCTTCGAGCACGCGTTATTACCCGTTTGGTTCGGCTGCGTCGCATGTGCTCGGATACGTTTCTGCCAATGAGGAGCCCGACTCCGAGGAAACCTACACCGACAACAAGCTCGCGACGTTTAACGATAAAAACACCTTCAAGATGCGCGGTACCATCGGCCGCGACGGTATCGAATCCGAGTACGATAACCTCCTGCAGGGCGAGACGGGGGGCACCGTCTACCGCGTCGATCCCGCCGGTTATCGCGCCGAGACACTTTACCGCCATGTGCCCATCCAGGGAAAGAGTATCACGACGAGCATCGATATCGATCTCCAGATCGCCGCTGAAACCGCACTCGACAAAAATCGGAGCGAGGATGACACCGTGGTGCTCAAAAGCGCAGCCGTCGTCATCGATATCAACACGGGCGAAATATTAGCCCTAGCGAGTAACCCTGACTACGATCTCAACGATTTCGCCCCACGGCTTAGTACCGAAAAAGCGAAAGTAATCACCGACAATGAAGCTTGGATGAATCGTGCCATCAGTGGTGCCTACCCACCCGGCTCCACCTTCAAGATTCTCACCGCCGTCGCGGGTCTTCACAACGGATGGCTCACTCCCAACTCACACTTCGACTGCGAAGGCCACATCGTGGTCGGGAGAAGCGACTTCCCCTGCCACAACAGACATGTTCACGGCAACATCGGCATCCGCGATGCTATCGCTAAAAGTTGCAACGTGTTTTTCATCCACTACGGCAGCCAGACCGGAGGAGAAGCGCTCGCTGCCGAAGCTCGCCGTTTCCACCTCGACCGCCCGATGGGCATCGAACTGCCGCACGAGACCCGGCGCATGATGATCCCCGACGAGGTCTGGAAGAAGAAAGAGAGAGGCGAATCGTGGTACCCAGGCGACACCGCCAATATGGCCATTGGTCAGGGTTTTGTGCTGGTCACACCGTTGCAAATGGCCAGCTTCACCGCCTCCATCGCCCGTGGCGAGGTCTTCACCCAACCAACCCTCGAACACCAAACCAATCGGACCCGCCAACGCACCGAACCCATCGGTTTCAGCCGCGAACAGGCCGCAGCTCTCCGCGACGGCATGGAGGAATGCATTAAGACAGGCACCGGCAAAACGCTGCGCATAAATTTCAAGCACCCGGAGATTCGTGTAGCGGGCAAATCAGGCACCGCCCAAAAGCGTACCGCCAAAGGCACAATCAATTATGCGTGGTTCATCTCCTACGCCCCGGCCGAAAAACCAGAGATCGCCATCGCAGTGATGGTTGAAGGTGACAAGGCAGACGAAGAATACGGCGGTGGCACTTACGCTGCGCCCGTAACAGGCTCCATCCTGCAGGAATATTTTGACAAGAAATCCGCAGCCAAGCCCGGCACCATCGCCCAACCGCCAAAGCCCGCGACCTCACCCGCGCGCTGAACCGACACGCGGGGCTCGGCTCGCCTTCTTCGCCTCACGAAAGACCGGCCCCGGCTCCGGCCACGTTTCACGCCTGCCATAGCGCAGCCGCTCCAGTTGATCGCGCACGACCAGCACTTCCCGCACCGAGCTCTCCTGATCTATTCGCCGTAACCAATTCCCTGCTTCGCGCCGGATAGGGTCCAGCCCATGTCCATGCCTGTTTATCCAACGCGCCCACCAAAACCGGCCATACCGCTGCCAGCCGAGAATCACACCACCACCAAATAGCAGCGCGCCCACCACCGTGCCAAAGCGGGCAACATCCCACGGCTGCGACAACCACTTCCGCAACGCTTCAGCGATCCGCGCCGCCTCTTCCCGGATGCGTCGACCCGTTCCTTCGGCCGAAGCTTTGATGGTGTGAATGAGTTGCTGCTGCTCCGTCCGATCAAAGTTTACGATACGTCGATACCAAAGAAGCCGTAACCGATCCAGCCGCGCCGCCCAACCACGCTCCACCGTGCGAAGATTCGGCACCGCACTGGTCGCCTGTTGTCCACCAGCAAGCAAACGCGGGCCATCGTTGGTCGGATCGATCCGCAACCACTGACCACGCCCAAGACTGATTTCGCACCACGCATGGGCGTCGGAATTTCTAACCATCAGATAGTCGTCATTCCACGTCCCGCCCATAAAACCCGCCACCACCCGCGTCGGATGGCCCGCCGCACGAGCAAGCAAGGTGAAGGCACCGGCGAAAAGCTCGCAATGCCCTGGCTCCTTCGACGTCAACCAACGAACCAACGGATCGCCCTGTCCCGGCGGCAAACCGGATTTGAGCGAATACGTATGTTGCTTCGCCAGCCAAAGCATCGCCGCATGGGCAAATTTCTCCGGCGGTAAATCCGCTTCTCCCGCAATCTCTGCGACTATTTTCTTCAAAACCGCGCGGTCGTTTTCGCTCACCCCGACATCGGTCATCGTCAGAGGTAAATCAGCCCCATCTGTGCGGAAATCTTCGCGCATGCCATCGGCCAAGCGATCGCCCGTGTTCATACCTTCCACCCGGTAAGCTTTCATCGCTACCGGTTCACGCCCCAGCATCACCAGTTGCAGTGCGGAACTCGCGCGAAAGATCTGCGGCTCAGTGAAAGCGATCTGTCTATAACCTCCCGCAAGTGGTAAATAACGACCCACACCTGGCTCTAGATAAAAGGTCCAGCTCAAAGGTTGTCCGCGCGAAAGGCGCTCCGAACCTGCGATTCGCATCGACGTCTCTTCCCGCCGGAAGAAATCGCGTTTCAATCCCGCCGACATGCGGAATGTGCCGCTGCGATATTCGTCAAGGATCACCAGGCGCCAATACAGTACCGCCGGAACCTGAGCGCGGTTCGAGGCTTCCACCCGCAACGCAACACTGTCGTCCTGCTGTATGTCAGTCACATCACCGAACTTCATAACATCGGAAAACCCCGTGGTGCTCTTCTTGGATAGCAACCGGTCAAAAGCAAAACCACTGTCCAGCTGGAAACGCGGTATGGCCATAAACAATACGCCAGAGAGAACGACAAAACCAACGAACAACCCGCCGCCGAGCGCGAACACCCGCCAGTCGCACGTCTCGCGCAACCTCCTTAAAAGTACCGCATGGCTCCGACGCGCCCACGCTGGCACGACACTCAACGCCAGCGGCCCTTCCGCGTTTCCTCCCTCCTGTGCATCGACCAGCGTCACCACAAACATTAACAACAACGCACAGCCTACGAAGACGATGATTTGCAGCGCAAACGCCAGCGATACCGTGATCACGCCGGCCATCACGACGAGAAACAGACCGAGCACGATCAGTTGCAGATCGTCGCGACGTCGACGGTAGTGGCAGGCTCGATACAGCAACAGCAGCACGTCCAACCGTACCAGCGACGCCAGTACCTCGTTATGTGCATAAACATCGTAGGTCGTGAATGCCACGACGCCCGGAAAAACAAGCTTATGCACCAAAGCAGGTATGCGCGCCGACCAATCCGGACGTATCAGAAACGTCGGCACAAGAATAGCGCCGAGCACCAGAAATACCGATGCTTCAATCTCCAAATAGAGCAGCGACGTGATCGCGCTCAGCGCGAGCATACCACCGAGCAGCCACTTGAGCTGCCGGAGTTCGTCGAGTTCAAGTTGTGGCCGCTTTTTCTCCATCGACGTAAGCCACGATTCCCCGACTGCCTTCGGGCGCGAAGGTCAGTACATTTTTCCGTGCCGGACGCGATGCCAGCAACGCCTGTTCATCCTGCGCCGGCCGCAACACCGCGAGCCGGTCGAGAAAAGCTTCCAGATCACGCACGGCGCGAAGCGGCACCGCAACTTCGGCCCCGAGCGCTACCGCATCGAGTTTCCCTTGTTTGAAAAGATCCTCCGCCAGGGTCGCGACAAAGCTGCACAGTGTTTCGAACTGCTCATCGTTTTTCCAAAGCGAAGCCGGCGTCGTCAGCCATAGTGTGAAATTCTCCTCGTTATCGGCCGAGAACTGCCGAACCACCAGCCTACGCAGACGCGCACTCGCCTTCCAGTGAATCAAGCGGTGCGAATCTCCTGTACGATATTCGCGCAGCGCCAATAAATCGCCGCCCTGCCCGGTCCGCGCCACCGGCTCGCCAGGTTGCGCGCGTCTCCAAGCTGCAATCGGAAAACGCCGGTACTCGATCGGTGCGGGCCAGACTGTCGCGTCGCAGAACGCTTCTGCCGCAATACTTTTTCTTAAAAAACCGAACGGATATAAAGAACCAACAAAGGTTAATTCAACCCGCTCGATGCCACGCCGCGCCGGGCACACCGGCCAGACCAGTTGCGTCTCTTCCTGCGGATCGAGCCGGTCGCGCAAAACGAGTTCTCTCGGCTCCGCTGTGCTCGTGCTTGTGACCTCGAAGATCAGGCCTTGCGCAGGCAGGAGTCGCTTGATGTTGCGCAAATGGAGCGTCGCCAGGTGCTCGCGCCCTGCACGCATCGGCACCTCAACTTCCAGCCACCAGTGTAGACCGCGGAAATTGAGCCATGAAAGCACCCCGCTCAAAACCAGGCAGCCCAGCAGCAGCGAAAGCGTGATAAAGAGAATATTGCTGGCACTGTTGTAGGCTGCCACACCGACACCCATCGACAACGCGATCAGCACCACGCCAGGCATCGTCGCCGTCACCCGTTGCGCCCGCTTGGGATAAATCAGGGCCCACAACAAGCGCCGCCAGAAATCGTTTTTACCAGTTCTGGCCACTCTCATTTGCCGAGCCGATCTCCTTGATATTGCTCGATTGATAGCCGGGGGCCCCACCCGATTTATGGCGTGGGATCTTGCCTTAAGCGATTTACGCTGCGTGGGCAGCTTCGCTCAAACCGGAGCCACAATTGATCCCACGATCCGTTTCAAAATAGCCGCAACCGTGCGACGTTCTTCCAAGGCATCAGCGCTCGCGCGCACCAAACCAAGCCGGTGAACCAAAACCGGAGCCACGATTTCGCTCACGTCCTCGGGCATCACAAAATCCCGGCCACGCACGAGCGCCCGCGCCTGCGCAGCATGCTTGAGCGCCAGGCTACCGCGTACACTTACGCCTGCGTGAAACTCCACTTCGGTCCTGGTCGCCGCTACGATTTTCAGAATGTAATCGAGCACCGTATCCTCAACAAAAACCTGGCGCGCCACGTTCTGTAAATGCTGGATATCCGAACCAGTCGCCACCGGCTTAACCACAATATCATCGTAGGCGGTTTGCGCCGAACGCAAAATTTCCAGTTCATCTTGCAGTTGCGGATAGCCCATTTGCAGGCACATGAGAAAACGGTCCAGCTGGCTCTCGGGCAGCGCAAACGTGCCTTCGTAATCCACCGGATTCTGCGTGGCGAAAACCATGAACGGCCGACCAACGTCGTGCGTGGCACCATCGATCGTCACACGCGCCCGATCCATCACTTCGAGCAATGCGGATTGGGTTTTGGGAGTTGCGCGGTTGATTTCGTCGGCCAGCACGACACTCGCGAAGACGGGGCCTTTTTTGAAAATAAATTCTTTTCGCTGTTCATCGTAGATCGCCACGCCCGTCACATCGCTTGGCAGCAGATCGCTCGTAAACTGGATGCGCGAAAACGTGCAGTCCATCGAACGCGCCAGCGAATATGCGAGCGTAGTCTTGCCCAGTCCGGGCAGATCCTCAATCAGCACATGCCCACCAGCCATCAAGCAAACGAGCACCTGCTCGATCACGTCGTCTTTGCCTTTGATCGTCTGACGCATGCTCGCACGCAACCGCTCAATCGTCTGCCGGGCCTCAGCCACGGCTGCACCGGAAACAAAATCGCTCATGTCGCAACACTATGTAACGTCATGATTCGCGCAAACGGATTCCCTGCGTTTTAGTGCTAAGGATTATTCCTCAGGCAACTCCGAAGGTGTAGGTTCAGAACGGCTTCGCGCGCTGGCAAAACTGCAGAGCCACGCCCCACGGATCTTGCATCATCACGAGTGAAGAGCCGTCGGGCAATTTGTCCTCGGCGAAGAACGTCGCGCCTGCTTTTTCCATACGCTCACGATCCGACTGCGAATCCACCGAAACAAACGCTACATGGAAAACGAGCGGATGCGTCTTCTTGTAATCAGGCATCGCCGCTGACGGATTGCTGTACAACTCGATAATCACACGGCCTGTCTCGTCGGCCAGAAAATGCGTGTACGGTGCGTCTTCTCGGCTGCGGGCGACGGTAAGACCGAGGTTTTCCACCCACCATTTGGCTTGAGCACGGACGTCGGGAACGTTGATCGCGAAGTGCTCGAATCTCATAGCGTCTTGGACGTAATAAAATCGCGGATACGTTGCCGAGCGTCGTCACCTGCGTCCTCAAGCACGTAGTGCCCAGCGTCAGCATAACGTTGGACCGGAGCTTGCGGATAAATCTCACGCCAGCGCTTCAAGAAATGATCATTGAAGCAAAAATCTTTCCCTCCCCACAGGATGATTTTCTCGCGGTCGGCCAATAGCGGAAGTTTCGCCTCAATCCCATCGAGCACCTGACGGGTCGCATGGCACGCGCACATCGGGATGTCCTGCACGAACCGATGCACCGCGACCCGATTCGCCCACGAATCGTAAGGGAAAAGAAAGCCGCGCTTCACCTCGGGCGCGAGTGGTCGCACCGTCGACATCCACGAAGCCGGCCCAGCAAAACCGTTGAGTCCGCGCACGAGCCATTTTCCAAAAAAACCAGCACGACAAAGCGCGATCCGCTTAGGAATATGCGTGGAAAAGAATGCCGCCGTATTCAGAATCACCATACGACCAATCAGCTCTGGATGTCGTGTCGCAAATCCAAAACCAATCGCCCCACCCCAGTCGTGCACTATCAGGTGGATTTTTTTCAATCCGAGTGATGCGACCAAGGCCTCAATATCAGCGATACGTGTTCCCAGACTGTAATCGTAGTTTTCCGGTTTCTCCGAGAGACCCATGCCGATGTGATCCGGTACGATACAACGCATGCTAGGCGACAACGACCGCACTACGTCACGATAAAAAAACGACCACGTTGGATTACCATGCAGCATCAGCACGGCCTCATCGTTGCGCGGGCCTTCGTCGAGATAACTCAGTTTTGCACCACCAGCAGTGGTGAAACTTTTCGGCTCGAAAGAATAAATCGCGCGTAGCGATTCCGGAAGTTTTGTCATGGCGTTCACCATTCGAGTCCAAGCATCAGACAATTCAGACCGCTGCCGATGCCGAGCAGCCCAACTTTTCCACCTTCGTTAACCGATCCGTTTTCAATCGCCAAGGCCAGCGTGGCTGGAAGCGAAACCGAGCCCATATTGCCCAAGGTTTCGAAGCTTGAGAAATCCTTCGCCAAATCGAGGCCTAGTGTTTCGTAAAGCTTGCGCCGGTGAGCCGCACCGACTTGGTGACAGATAAAACGATCCGGCAAAGCGGCATTCCATCCGGTCGCGGCGGAAAAATCGCTCCAAGTTTCACGCGCCAGCTCGACTCCCGCGACCAACATGGCCTCAGAGTCAGTCTGCATCGCGAGCGCTTCGGCGCCGTGAGTGTCTCCTTTGCAAAGATCGCTGTGCTGGGTCGCCGCACGGCATGCACCACCGAGCAGCCGGTGCGGCCGACCCTTCACGAGCGAACGGTGACACAGGATCGCGCCCACTGCGCCCGAACCAATCGTAAGGTTTGCAAAGAAAGGTTTGATCGCGTTGCGGTCCAGCGGCGCGGTCAAAAGATGCTTCAGCGTCTGCTCGATGAGCGGCCGACCGTTTTCACCGGAGACGATCATGCCCGCCTGCACTTGACCCGACTCTATCAAACCGGCGAGCAGCACCATGCTGTTGAGAAAACCGAGGCACGCGTTCGAGACGTCGAAAACCTGCGCACGTGCCGGCAGTCCGATTTTGCGATGGGCAAACGACGCCGTCGCCGGCTCCAGCATGTCGCGACAAACTGCGGCATGCACAAACACTTCAAGCTGCTCGGCCCGTAGCGCGGATTTTGACAACACGGCTTTGCCGGCCGCAGCGCTCGCATCGGACGGCAGCGTATTCAGTGGCCAATGACGGCGCTCACGAATGCCCGTCATCAGTTCCAATCGGCCAAAAGGAAGTTTTAGCCGCTCGTAGAGCGGACGCAGGCGTTCCTCGATGGCCACAGAAGTCCACACTTCTTCCGGCAACGCGACCGCGATAGATTCGAGACAAACGTCTCAAATTTCATTTGAAAACTCAAACCAAAGGCCAAACTAAAATCTCATTATTCACACCCTGCTTTGGCGTTTGGGGTATTTGTCACGGCTGCGCCGGTGGCCGCATCGCGAGGCGGATGATTTCCTGATCGAAATAGTTGGCACCCAATCCGGCATCGACGGTCAGCGTCGAGCCATTGATGCCGCTGCTGCTTTCGCTGAGCAGAAATACGGCGGTATTCGCGACTTCTTGCGTGCTCAGGTTGCGCTTACGGAATGTGAGCTTTTCCGCGTAGAGATAACTTTCAAGGTAGCCTGGGATGCCCGCCGAGGCACTGGTTTTAAGTGGACCGGCACCCACAACATTGAACCGGATCTCACTGCTAGAGCCAAAAGATTTGGCCAGAAAACGCGAAGCCGATTCAAGTGCGGCTTTGATCGGCCCCATGTAGCCGTAGTTGTCAGGTGTCACGAGAAGCGACGAAATGCCGATGGTCACAACCGAGGCATTTTTCGCGAGATGCGGTTTGTAAGCCCTCGCGATCTCAACCAGCGAAAACGCGGAAATAGCTGTGGCTTGCAGGAAATCGGCGCGCTTCGTTTCCTGAAACGGTTTGAATCCTTCGGCGTAGTTGGCGAACGCGATCGAGTGAACGATGCCGTGCAGCGGAGTAAAACCGGCTGCAGCAACCTCAGTGGCGAGTTTTTCCACGGCGCCTTCGTGTTCGACGTCGCAAATGAAAACCGGTTTGCCGATAAGCAGTGTTTCGAGCGTTTTCTTACGAGCCTCGGAGCGGACGCTGTAGATCACCCGCGCACCCTGCTCCTCCAGTGTCTTCGCGATGTGCCACGCCACGCTCTTCCGATTGGCGACGCCAAAAACGAGAATGTTTTTTCCGCTAAGCTGGAGAAAATCAGGCATGGTGACGGTCAATTTAATCTGGAAAGCTGGAACTCAGGAACGGAATTTAGAAACGTAAAAATGAAGGATAACAGTGGTCTTTTCCAGAGTTCCTGAGTTCCAGATTAATATTACTGCTGCACCGGTTTTTCCGGGGGTTTCCAGGCGACGGTGAAATCGACGCTCAAGATGCGCGTGCCATCGGCTTTTTTTATCGAACCACTCATCATCGTGAAACCGGCCGCGACATCTTTTTTCTTCACTTCGATCAACGTGGCATCGCCGGGATAAACCGGGCTGCGAAAACGCACATCGCTAATTTTTGCCATGAGCGGCACCCCTTCGCCCGGTTTCGCGCCTGCAGCCATGGCCTGACGCGCCATGAAGAGTGCACCGGTTTGAAAAACGGATTCGCAGAGCAAAACGCCCGGCGTGATCGGTGCATCCGGATAATGGCCCTGATAAAAAAACTCGTCGGCGCGCCAGGTGCGACGGGCGATCAATCCATCGGCCGACTCCGAGACGATTTCGTCAACAAAGAGAAACGGCGGACGGTGTGGGATAAGTTCGGTGACGGCGGGGAACATGGGATTTATCAACCGCCAATGAACGCGAATTGACGCGAATAACGAAAGCCAAATTTGGCGTTTATTTGAGCGCGCTCGCGGTCGCCGCCTGCTTCAGCGCGAACAGGTGTTTGTCGATCTTGTTGGCGATGATGACGCCGTAGTTAATCGTGCCGAGCCAGCCAGACATGATAATGCCAACCGAGCCGGCGTGGAAGAGCCCCGGAAGTTTGTCTGGAAGCTCCATGGAAACTTTCAGCCCTTCGAACTTCGTGCCGAACGACGTGCCGCTCATGTGCGTCGTGTAGCGCTCGATCGTGCGCGGTGTAGCGGCCTCCATCCAATCGATCTTGGCCCGGACATCGGGAATGAATTTCTCCAACGCGGTAAGTGATTCTTCGATCAGGCGGCGCTTGTGGGTTTCGTATTGTTCGTCACTGAGTGCCTGCCAGTCGGGATATTTGCCGTTGAGCGAAACGACGACGGTGTAGCGATCGGAACCAGGTCGCGTTTCGGGATAATAAACCGAGAACGTGCGGCTCGTCGTGCGAAAATCCGTGAGCTCTTTGCTGTCGAACTTCGGTGCGGCCGAGGTGAAAACGAGATCGCCGATGTGCGGGATTGTCTCCCCTTTTCGGATACCGAAATACACCTGACACGAGCTGGAGTTGATGCGTACTTTCCGGGCTTCCTCGACGTAGTCGCGCGGCAGGTTTTCTTCGCCCGCCATGCGAAAAATCGTGTTCATAATATTCGCATTGGAGAGAACGGCTTTGGCGCGGATCACGCGACCGCCTTTGGCCACGATACCAGCGACGACTTTCTGGCCGTTGCGTTCTTCGACGAGAATCTTATCCACGAGCACGCGCTTGCGCAGCTCAGCGCCGTTTTTCTTCAGCTCGGCCGTCATCTTCTCGATGAGCAGATCCGAACCGCCACGGAATGTGTACACGCCCGCGCCCATGAAATTCGAGAAGACGATGCCATACGTGATCGCCGGATCGTCGAGCGTCGAACCATTGGCGTAGGCGATTGGTTCCATGAGGAGCCGGTGTACGTCGTCGCGGCCCGGAAAAAAGCGGTTGAACAACTGGCCGGTCGTCTCGGGGTTGTTGTCGAAGTAATTCATCGCCCGCAGATGATCGTAAAAGGCCTCGACCTGTTCGCGCGGGAGTTTGAATTGCTCAACCAACACTCTGGTATAATCCTCGCGCGTGAAGGTCGTCCACACGTCCATTTGTGGATTCACGAAGCGGATGTCCTTCAGCGGCACGATCGCGTCGGCGATTTCCTTGGTCCAGTATTTGCGACAGGATTTGATCATGCCGCTGGGAAAACCGTGGAGCGAAATATCGAAAATGTGGCCGCCTTTGCGCGTGAACCAGGTGGCGAGTCCGCCGAACTGCCAGTGATGTTCGAGCAGCAGCACGCGATGGCCCGCTTTCGCGAGGACGTTGGCGCCGGTGAGGCCGCCCAAGCCGCTGCCAATCACAATCACATCGTATTCGTCAGCGACACCTTTGAGCCAGTCGTAAGCCATGGAAAAAATCCAGAGTGAGTTGCCCTCTTCGCAAAGCGCAACTGGTAAAACGTGAAACTGCGCCGCGTCCGCAGGCAGTTTATGTGCCTGCCTGGAAGCCCGTGCGAACGGCACGTGCCTGCGGCTTCGTTCTCGGCGGCGGCGTGATATTCATGGCCACAAACTGCGGGATAATATGCTGCTCGTAGCACGTCGGACAAACCGAGTGCGTGAATTCGCTACCCGTTCGCGCGCTCACGTATTGCTCGATCCGCTGCCAGTAATCTTCGTCCTCGCGCACGCTCTTGCAGTACGAGCAGATCGGCACGAGTTGCTGAAGTTCGCGAATGTGCGCCGCGCTGTCCAAGATCCGTCGCGCCACATGCAGGCGGATGCGAAGATCGCGCAAGTTAACCGGCTTCTGCAAAAAATCGTCCACTCCTGCGTCGATTGCAGCGTCTTCGTTTTCCTTCGAAGAATCGTGCGGCGTGTAGAGAATAAAATAAACGTACTCCATCTTCCGCGCACGTACCCAACGACAAAGTTCCAAGCCGGTCTGATCTGCCATCATCCAATCGCACACGATCAGGCGAATATCGGCATTACCCCCCAAGATGTGCCGCGCCTCTTCCCCACTTTCCGCGATCTCCGAGACAAGCCCAAGCGTCGCGAGTGACGCTTCCATATAGAGGCGGGAAATTGGATCGTTTTCGATGAGCAGTACTTTCATCGCAGGCACGCGATGTCCGACCGGATGATCGCCGGACGAAATGCATCGAAGATGTACTGCAAATAATATGCTGCCACATCGTGGACTGAATAGTATTCATGGATAGTCGCGAGGTTATCCCTCGAGCCCGAGACGTCCATTAGCGAGCAAGCTACCCTATAACAGCGTAACTATTTCCCGTTGAGCACGTGATAGTTGGCCATCGATATTCCACTCAGCATCGCGCCCACGATGCCTAAAAACCCCTGGTCTGTGCCGCAAAGATAGACGTTGGCGAGCTCCGTCCGCCCCTGCCGGTTCTTGATCGGCGAGCCATAAATCGCCCCCGCCAAGTGACCGGTAAACCGCGTGATTGTCCTCGGCGTGAACATGTCGGTGGCAACCGTCGCCGTCTGCAACGCGTCCGCCTTCGGCAGCACCGGCAGGAACCGCTGCGCGCCGGCCGTGATCGCGTCGTACCAACGTTTTTTGTCCGCTTGGTAAACTGCCTCGGGCAATTGCGCCCAGCGATCGTAATTCGCCAGGCACGTGCAACGAAAAAGCCCCTCGGGCAGCCGCTGGCCTTCTGGATATGCGAAGTTGTTCGGCAAACAGATCACCCCGCTGCGCAGATCGACCTGCGCGTCGGGCCGTTCGTAGGCAAAGCGCGGCGAGTCGTTGAAAAAGATAATGGTGTCATCGCCCCAACCCAACTCGGCCGGCTGGCGGTTGAGCACGGTTATGGTTTCGACGTAGGAAAGCCGACCGATCTTCGCGGAAAGCCCGTTGGGGACAACGGGCTCCACCTGCATCAACTGTTCCGTCTCCGGTCCGCCGACTGAGCTGATCACGTGATCGGCCGTGACTTCCGAACCATCGTCAAGCACCAGCGCCGCCGCCCTGCCCTCGCGAGCCACGATCCGTTTCACGCCGCACTTCATCCGACGCGCGCCGCCCGTCGCGCGATATTTCTCCACGAGTACGCGCAAAATCACGCGCACGCCGTCCAGCGGCCGCGCGAAGCCTTCGAGGAAAAGTGCCTTGAACATGATCACGAACTGCCCGAATTCCATGTCGTGCTCTTGCGCACTGCCGTAGTACATCAGCGGGCAAAACAGCATGTCCTCAAGGAGCGGATCGCTGATGTGTTGCCGAACCACTTGACGTGCGGAAACCGGTTTCGCGTCGAGCGAGACTTCGTCGAAGGACTTCACGACGGCGAGGAGTCGGCGGAATCCATCGATCTGCGCAGGAAATTTTGCCGCAATCTCGCTCTCGAAAATTGCGAATTCGTTCGTGAAAGCCAGCGATGTTTCGCCGCGCGGCCCGAAGGCGATGCGCGAACGTTTTTGTTCGCAGAGCGCAAATTCGTCGCGGTCGATGCGAAGCTGGCGGAGCAATTTCCCCAGCGGTGTTCCCTTCACGCCCGCGCGCACGAAGTTCGTCATCGCGTGCAGACCGACGTCGTACTTGCGGCCGGCGATACTGTAGAAACCGTTGAGCCCGCCGACGGCGTTGTGCCGCTCGAAGATGCACACGCGCTTGCCGAAGTGCGCGAGCCGAATGCCGGCCGCGAGGCCCGACATGCCCGCGCCGATAATGGCAACGTCGTAGTGCGAGTGAGTGTTCAAGGTTGGAAGATACGGTTAATCTGGAACTCAGGAACTCTGGAACAAGCCTTTGTTTTCCTAAGGTATTTTCCAGCGTTCCAGTGTTCCAGATTACAAAACAAAAAAGCCGGGAACGTGTCCCGGCTTTGAAATTCTTCTCCGACGTTCTTCGCGCTTCGTATTCGTTGAGCGAGTACGCTCTTCGCTCGTCTAGTTTATTTCCCCAACGCAGCAAACTTCGGACCGAGGTATTCGGCGCAGCTGTCGAGGGTGGCGAGTTTGATGTACTCGGCCTCCGGCACTTCGATGCCGTAGCGTTTGCGGAGCTCCATGACGATGTCGAGGAAGTCCATCGAATCGAGCTGCATCTGTTCGCGCAGGCGCACGTCCGGTTTGAGGTTGCTGGTGTCTTCGTCGGGCGCGATGTCCGAGATGATGTCGATGACCACCTTTTTGATTTCGTCGTTTGTCATGCTGAAAATGGGTCGAGGGATGAAAGATTTCAGGCTACAAAGCGCTTCACGATCAGCGCGGAATTGATGCCGAGCATACCGAACGAGTTGTTCAGGATTGCGTCAACCCGTTTTGCCTTCTTTGGGTGATTCAACACGAGGCCAGGCAACGCGCACTGCGGATCGAGGTCATCGACATTGATCGTCGGGTGAACAATCAGGTCGTCGAAGCTCGGCAGATTTCCCGCCAACTCCAACGCACCTGCCGCGCCCATCGCATGGCCGATGAAGCTCTTGGTGTTGTTCACCAGCGTATCCGGACTGTCGGCGAACACCGTGCGAATGCCCTGTGTCTCCTGGATGTCGCCGAGCGGCGTGGCCGTGGCGTGCGTGTTCACCAAATCGATGTCGCGCGTCGTCATGCCGGCGCGTGCAATGGCTTTTTGGATACACTCGCTCTGACGCTCGGGATTCGGGAGCACGTAGTCGCTCGCATCCGAGTTAACGTGATAGCCGGCGATCTCGCCGTAGATTTTCGCGCCGCGCGCGAGTGCATCTTCAAGCCGTTCCAACGTATAAAGCGCGCCGCCTTCGGAGATGACGATGCCGTTGCGCGCCTTGTCGAAGGGGCGGCTGGCCTTCTTCGGATCTTCGTGCGTCGCGAGCGCGTTCTGGCTTTTGAAGCCCGCGAAAATTCCGAACGTGTGAATGCTTTCGCTCACGCCGCCACAAATCGCGAGGTCGACTTCGCCGAGGCGAAGCATCTGCGTCGCGTGGATCAGGCCCATGTTACCCGCCGCGCAAGCCGCGCCGATGGTGTAAGCCGGGCCAGTGATGCCTAGGCTGAGCGACGTTTCACCCGCCGGATTATTGGCTACGCTGCGTGGGTTGTGATAGTGCGACCAGTACTTCGTCTCGTAGTTAAATTTGGAGATATTATAGATCTCGTTTTCGGTTTCGACGTTTCCGTGCTCCGTACAACCGATGTAAATGCCCACGCGATCTTTCGCCTGCGCCTCGAAGTTGATCTTGCTGTCCGCCAGTGCCTCACGCGCGCAGTAGATCGCGATCGAACCAGCCCGCGTGCCCACGCGAACTTCTTTCTTCTTCTGGTACTTCAACGCATCGTAGTGGCAGACGCCCGCGAGCTGCGTGCCCATATAACGCACATCAATGCGCTCGACGCCCGCGACGCCGTTGAGAAGATTATGCCGGAACTCGGTCAACGAATTGCCGTTCGGGGCGGTAAGGCCTACACCAGTGATGACGACGCGCGATAGCTTCATGAAAAAAGGAAGGAAAAGGGCTAGCCATGCCACGGTCAAAGGCAATAAAACCCTCGCCGCATGAACGTACTTGTTGTTGGAGGCGCCGGTTACATCGGCAGCCATTGTGTTCGCCAGCTTGCCGCCGCGGGACATCGCCCGGTTGTGCTGGATAATCTCGTCTTCGGCCACCGCTCCGCCGTCGCGCCTAGCGTGCCCTTCTACGACGCCAATCTCGGCGACGAAACCGCCGTCGGCAAAATCCTCGTCGATGAAAAAATCGACGTCGTCATGCACTTCGCCGCCTACGCCTACGTCGGGGAATCCGTCAACGACCCGCTCAAATACTATTTCAACAACGTCGTCGCACCGTTGCATCTCCTCAAGACGATGCTCGCGAATAAAGTCACGAAGTTCGTCTTCTCCTCGACCTGCGCGACCTTCGGCATTCCCGAAAAGATGCCCATCGTGGAAACGCTCTCGCAGTCGCCCATCAACCCCTACGGCCAGACCAAGCTCGATGTTGAAAACATCCTCAAGTCCCTCGCCCACGCCCACGGTCTGAGCTTCGCCGCCTTCCGCTATTTCAACGCCGCCGGCGCCTCCGAAGACGGAACCATCGGCGAGGACCATAACCCAGAGACACACCTAATCCCGCTCGCGATCGACGCCGCCACAGGCAAGCGTCCCGCGCTCCAGGTCTTCGGCTCCGACTATCCCACGCCCGACGGCACCTGCCTCCGCGACTACGTCCACGTCGACGATCTCAGCCGCGCGCACATCGCCGTCTTCGACAAACTCGCGAAACCCGGCACTGGCCTTTTTTACAATCTAGGCACCGGCACACCGACCTCCGTGCTCGAAGTCATCCGCGCCGTTGAAAAAATCACTGGCAAAAAAGTCCCGTACGTCATGGCCCCGCGCCGCGCCGGTGACCCACCCGCGCTCTACGCCGATTCGACCAAAGCCAAAACCGAACTCAGCTGGCAGGTGAAATTCCCCAGCATCGAACCCATCGTCGCCACCGCTTGGAAATGGCATTCTGCCAACCCGAACGGCTTCGGGAAGAAGTAGGCGAAACCGAATAAGTTTTACCGAACAACTCTCTATCTTTTCAAAGGGCGCGATTCACTCGCGCCCTTTTTCGTTTTTGCTGCGATTAGAGCAGATTCTGTAAAACTGTAGCCGTTTAAAAGCTGCAGATGTCATTGAATATGGAACTCAGGAAAACTGGAACGAACCGGCTGTGTGTAGGGGCGCAATCTTGTTGCGCCCAGGTACGAGGCTTACGGAAAGGGCGCAGCAAGTCTGCGCCCCTACACGATCAACCCCAAGATTGTTATCCGGCTATAGTCTAAATTTACCTGCTCTAGCGGCGACGGAATGCGCGCGACATCGCCGCAAAGCAAAGGGCCGCGAAGCCCCAACCGCCCATTGCGCCACCACCGCCTCCTCCACCCGGGGAAGGCGAGCCGCCGCCACTCGACGAGCTCGAACTGCTCGAAGAGGACGAGCTGGAGCTACTGGAAGAAGAGCTCGAGCTGCTACTCGACGATGAACTTGAGGATGAGCTGGACGACGAAGAAGAGCTGCTCGAAGACGAACTAGCCGACTCCGACAAAGAAACGACGGTCATGGAATACGGTGCAAATTGCGCACTGAAAGTACTTCCTGGAATCGCCAGCCCCGAGGTGGCGATATCCGTACCGGCACCGGATTGGGCTGCGGAATCTTCGGTCTTGCCAAAGGTGTACACGGTCGCGCTCGCGGCGGGTGAAAAACCTGTGATCGTGAAGTTGCCAGTATAATTTGCTGTGGGGGATTTATTGATCACCAACAAGCCAAGTGTGCCATCAGCGCGTTTCACCGCATAGGCCGATAGCAATAGGTTGTTGCTTGCAGCGGAGACCACGGTGTCTCCACCTCGCGCAAAGTTGGAGAGCAGCTTCATCGCATAGTAGGTCGGATAAGGATCGTATGCTGTGGTGGGTGCACCGGTAAAGGTGGGGTTGGGAACCGAGGAAAGAATTCCGTAGTCGCCGTAGTTGCGCCAGCCATACAGATTAATGCTATTGTTGTTTCCATTCAACGGGCTATTGCGGAGCGCCCACCAGACAAGTGCGTTGAATTCGGTCTGGAGCACATTGCCCACGCTATCGGCCAGGAAGAGTCCGTCGACCAGGCTGGTGGTCTGCTTGCCGGGATCGGAGTAGACTGAGTTATTTTCCGTCACGACGAGTTCCATGGCCGCACCAGCCGAGCCCAGATAATCGGTTAGTTGCTGGCGTAAATTCGTCGCATCCTGAGGCCAAGTCAGAGCGGATTGCAGGAGCTTGGCATCGCCTTCGGGGTTGCCCGGCGAATCCTTGGCGGGAGCCTGCTCGTAGCGATGGTAGACGAGGAAATCCGGAGTGACGCTGGGTAAGGCCTTGAGTGTGGTTAGCATAACTGGCGTCCAACCGTTATGCACGACACCTGTGTGCGGATTTGTCGCTGGATGATTGGTATTGTTGGCACTGGCATCTTCGCCGGTGACAGCCACGACGCCGATTTTGATGGTCGGGTCCACGGCTTTCATTTTCGCAATGTAATCCTTCGCACGCACCGCATAGGTGTACGGATCGTGCGTGACGGCCTGCCGATCGGTCTCCCAGGTGCCGTAGCACTCGTTGCCGATTTCCCAATATTTCAGTCCGTACGGAGCCGCGCGGCTCGCGCGCAGAAAATTCATCCCATCATCTGTGGCGAGGGGCACGGAGTTTCGCAGGTTCGACCAATAGCCAGCGGTCTGCCAGTTATAGCCCGTCGAATCCGTGCCAAGCGTCACGTCCGACGCCGTACCAAGAATGTCGGAACTCGCATTGGCATAAGCCACCCACGCAGCAGCTTCCTCGGGCGTGCCCGTGCCGTAGTTAACCGTGACAAAGGTCTGGGTGTTCACGCCCGTGATCAACTTTGCGTAACCATCGAAGCCCGTAGCCCAGGTCCAATTGTTGAGCTGACCCGTGCCCGTATTCAGGCTCTTGTTGACGCGCCAGTGATATTCATCCGAAAGCGAACCGCCCGGGATGCGAATCGTTCGTATGCCCGCAGCGGAAACCAAGGAAATGGTTTGGGTGCTGCCTGCTTGGCCATCCCACATGGTGGCATTGATGCCGAATACACGCTCATCGACAATACGGACCGCCTGACCGGCGTTAACCATGATCGAGGCTGTTTGCGCTCGGGCAACAAGACTCAACGTGCAGAGCAATGAAAACAAAAACAGGTTTGTGCGAAAAAACGGCATGGGAAATATCGGGGTAATGATCCGCAGAATACAGCAATCCGCTACTAATTGCAATGAACTTGCCTGTCCGTTAAATTGAGTTCTATTGCGCCTGATCTACAAAAACACGCCCAAACGCGTTGGGATAAGAATGCTACGGAGCAACCGCATGCAAAGGTCGCGAGGCTAACCCAAAAGTCTTCAGTAAAGATCCCCGGGGGCAGGGAATTTGCGGAAGCTGATTCCAGATCCAAAGGCCCGGGGAGCACACGCGTCCCGCGTGTCGGTTTGGGCGGCCCGCCCGAACCTTCCGAACCGCACCCGGCGGGACGCCGTGTGTGGCACGCGGGACGCGTGCGCTCCCCAGACCACCGCATCCGCCCCCCAATACACACTCCCGGACCCGAGCAGCTTCGGGGCTTTCGACCCAGCGGAGTAAACGTTGTAGCCAAAACCGGTGCTACCACACCAATTGGTTTGCTCCTTCGTGGATATCCATACCATCCGAAGTTCCCCTCACCATCATGACGATACCTCTTTTAGCGATAGCCGGAAGTTTGTGTTATGTCGCTGCACTGCTCTTGCCGGCGATTCAAGGCAGGGGCGGCTTTCTCAATATCGGCGGTTCCGGCTGGAAGATACTTTGGATTTCGATGGTTCTCATGGCGTTCGGGTTTGTCGCCCTCTTCAAAGAAACGAATGACAAGATTTGGTTCTATTTTATCCCGGGGGTGATTAACATTCTCATGGTTCTACTCGTGGTCTTAGGTCTGCTCTCCGTCCACGGCGATGGCATGCGGATGCTCGGTGTGGTGACTCTCATGGTCTGGGGCTTCTTGTTTTTTCTGATGCTTTTCAAGATGCGTTCTGATCTGCAAATCGGTTCCTACTTCTGGTGTGCCGCCTGCCTTCTGCTCTCGATCAACGCCCTGCGGGGTTGATCGGAGCCGCTCTCTAACCAGCCCGTTAGGGACAACGGGCTCCACCCTTTACTACCTGATTAAGTTCCTGCCTGCTCTGGAAATTCTCGGGCGATAAAAAAGGCCGACCCAAATCGGGCCGGCCTTTGACTTAAGATTTTTCGTCGTGCGGTTCAGACTGCGCGACGTGTGCCTGCATCAGACTGCGGATTCGCCGCGTTCGTCGGTGCGGATGCGCACGGTTTCTTCAACCGGCACAACGAACACCTTGCCATCGCCAATCTTGCCGGTCTTGGCGGCTTTGACGATTGCTTCGATGACTTTCGGTACGAGCGGATCAGTGACTACGATTTCGACTTTCACCTTGGGGAGGAAGTCTACGGTGTATTCGCTGCCACGGTAGATTTCAGTGTGACCCTTCTGGCGGCCGAAACCTTTGACCTCTGTGACAGTCATGCCTTCGACACCGATTTCGGACAGGGCGGTTTTTACCTCTTCAAGTTTGAAGGGTTTGATGATCGCGATGATGAGTTTCATATAAGTAGATGGATTGCCAGTTGGGCTTATTATTCGACGTAACCTTCTTCACCGTGTTCATTGATGTCGAGACCCATGCGTTCGACTTCAGGCGTCGGGCGAAGACCGATCAGGGCTTTGACGATGTAGGCCAATGCTACCGTCGCCAAGACTGAAAGCACCAAAGTTAGGCCGATGGCTTTGAGCTGTTCGATCCAGAGGGTGTTTCCGACGATGTCCTTGAGGTTCATCGCGAGGTTGCCGTTGACCTCATGCGTGGCGAGGAAGCCCGTGAGCAGTGCGCCCAAGGTGCCGCCGACCGCGTGGACGCCGAAGGTGTCGAGCGCGTCATCGTAGCCGACTTTAGCTTTGATGAGGGTGACGAAGATGTACGGGATGACTGCGGCGAGTACGCCGATGACCATCGCGCCCGTGGCGTTGACGAAGCCCGTGGCGGGCGTGATCACGACCAGACCGGCGACGATACCCGAGCAGATACCGAGGATCGAAGCGTGCTTGCGGAAGATCAGTTCAATCATACCCCACACAAAACCGGCAGTAGCGGCGGCGAGTGTCGTGGTCATGAAAGCGTTGGATGCAACACCGTCAGCTGCGACGGCCGAACCGGCATTGAAGCCGTACCAACCCACCCAGAGCATGCCGGTGCCGACCATACAGAGCACCATGCTGTGCGGCGCCATCTTCTCTTTGCCGAAGCCGAGACGTTTGCCGAGGATGATACAGAGTACGAGCGCTGACCAACCCGAGGACATGTGCACCACGGTACCACCGGCAAAGTCGATCGCCTTGATCGTGGCCGAGGCGTTCCACACGCCGTTCATCAGGCCGTTAACGCCCCAGACCATATGCGCCAGTGGGAAATAAACTACGAACATCCACAGAGCGACAAAGAGCATGATCGAGGTGAACTTCATGCGTTCGGCGATCGCGCCGATGATCAGGCCGGGCGTGATGATCGCGAACATCATCTGGTACATCGCGAAGACGTTGTGCGATACCCAGTATGCGTAATTGGTATTGGGGGCCGAGGTGACGCCCTTCAGGAAGAAGAACTCGGAACCACCTAAAATGCTGCTGTTGTAGCTCGTGCCGAACACGAGACTATAGCCAAACGCCCACCAGAGAATTGTAACCAATCCGCTGATACCGAGACACTGGGCGAGCACGGAAAGCACGTTCTTGCGGCGGACGAGACCACCGTAGAAGAGCGCGAGACCGGGCAGCGTCATGAAGAGAACCAGCGCCGAGCTGGTCATCATCCAACCGTTGTGGCCGGGTGCGGGTACGCCGACAGAAACCGTGGTCAGGCCAGTCGGGATGTTGCCATCCTTGTCCTTGAGCGCAGCGGTGGGATCGGTGTTGTTAAGCGCCGCTTCAAGACCAGCGATACGCTGTTCAAGCGTCGGTGCAGGCGGCGTGGCGGCGGCGGGTTCTTCAGCCCAAGTGGAAACCGTAGCGAACAACGCCAGGGTCGCACCGAGGGCGAAACGACAGAATTTGAGTGAGGTGAATTTCATAGGCACGGTGCTCACATTAGCAAAACCGATGCCATGAACCGGTTTCATCTACATTTGCGTGAAAATTCCTACATTCCCGTCCCCTTCCGCCGCGCCTTTTGCCATAAAAAAAAGCCGGTAACCGCTTTCGCGATCACCGGCCTTTGTGCCTGCAAATAACTATTAGATAGCGATATCGCCGCGTTCGTCAGTGCGGATGCGGACCGCTTCCTCAAGCGGTACAACGAAGATCTTGCCGTCACCGATTTTGCCGGTCTTGGCCGCTTTGGTGATGGTATCAATCGTCTTCGCGACGAGGTCACTGCCCACAACGATTTCAATTTTCACCTTGGGGAGAAAATCGACGGTGTATTCGCTGCCACGATAAATCTCGGTGTGACCTTTCTGGCGCCCGAAGCCTTTGACTTCGGTCACCGTCATACCTTCGACGCCGATTTCTGCCAGCGCGTCCTTAACTTCTTCGAGTTTGAACGGCTTGATGATTGCGATGATAAGTTTCATGCGGGAATTAGAATTAAGAAGGTTCGTGAATCAGGTGTTTGTCCACCAAACCGGCGCAAGTGGAGCCTGCGCCGGGGCAGACTTTTGTTATGATTTATGCGCGGCCTGGAAGTCAGGATAGGCTTCGTTGCCGTGCTCGCCGATATCGAGACCCTCGATTTCTTCCTCAGGCGACACGCGGATGCCACCGAAGACCAGCTTGATCACGTACCAGAAGATCATCGATAGCACGAAGACCACGGCACCGACGGATACGATACCCTTGAGCTGAACCATCGTCTGCTGCATGACACCCCAGTTTGCCGCCGGGATGACTGCGCCATCGGCTCCAACCGGAGGCAAAGCCGCAATCGTGCTGGCGATGTCGTAGTTGTAGAAAAGACCGAGCGCGAGTGTACCGAAAACGCCGTTGCAAAGATGCACCGCGAGCGCGCCCACCGGATCATCAAGCTTGAGCTTGTCGAAGAAGATGACGGCGAAGACCACCAGCACACCGGCGATCGCACCGATGATGGCCGAGGACGTAACCGTTACAAAGGCACAAGGCGCGGTGATCGCGACGAGGCCGGCCAGACAGCCGTTGAGGATCATGGAGAGATCGGGCTTCTTCAGGAGCGTCCACGCAGTGATCAACGAAGTGATCGAAGCCACCGCCGCAGCCGTGTTGGTCGTCACGAGGACGTGCGAGATAGCCTTGCCATCACCCACACCCATCGTCGATCCGGGATTGAAGCCGAACCAACCGAGCCAGAGAATCAGCACGCCGAGCGCAGCCGAGGTCATGCTATGGCCTGGAATCGGATGAACTTTGCCATCCTTGCCGAACTTGCCCAGACGAGGGCCAAGTACGATGACACCTGCCAGAGCGGCCCAGCCACCTACCGAGTGAACCACGGTCGAACCTGCGAAATCGCGGAAATTTGCCACCGCAAGCCAGCCGCCACCCCAGATCCAATGACCGGTGACAGGATAAATCAAAGCGACGAGCAAGAAGCTGAAGACCAAAAAGGCTCCGAACTTGATGCGCTCTGCCACTGCGCCCGAGACGATCGTCGCGGCAGTACCAGCAAACACCAACTGGAAGAAAAACTTCGCCCAGAGAGGAACGGCCGTCCAGTTGATCGCGCCGTATACACCGGAATAAGTCTCAGTGGAGAACGGATTCATCGCAGCGTAAGCCGCACCGAGAGCAGGAGAATTGTCCGCACCACTCACGAACCAAAGTCCGCTGGTACCGACAAAACCGTTTCCATCACCAAACATCAGGCCCCAACCAATCGCCCAGTAGGAGAGCGTGGAAGCGGCGAACACGATGAAGTTTTTCGCCAGGATGTTGGTGGTGTTTTTAGCCCGGCAGAGACCGGACTCCACCAGCGCGAAGCCAGCGTTCATCCAGAACACGAGCATGGCGGTCACGAGCACCCAGACGGTGTCGAGACCGATGCGGAGATTGCTCACATCGCCCATTTTGGGGACGGCAGGAGCAGCGTCTTGAGCGAGCATGGTTGTCGCAGTGGTGAGCGCGAGCACGCCCACGAATTTGAGCAGCCCTGGCACGGGTTTGAACCTTGGCTTCATACGTATATATTCGATGGTTAGGAGTTGAAGTTTAGCTTGAGGCGCTGGTCAGAGAGACAAGCAAGCTTGGGTCCGTCGTGAGCACAGCCTGTGCCAGACGCCGACCTGAAAGAAAAACCGCTAATACGCTCAGCCGTCTCCGTCGGTGCATGAGGTGGCCTCATGCTGTCCTCGTCAGTTGGTCATAACCACGCAGTCGGTCTCTATTTTGTTTAAACCGTCACAAGATCCCGCTTCTCTGCGAACGCTTATGAACCTCGCCCTGCCACTTGCCGCCGTCGCTGAGCACACGGCAATATCTCCGCTGCTCATCATTCCCTTCGGGTTGCTATTGTTGCTGATCGCAACGATGCCGCTCTCGCCCGCCAAGGTGAAACACTTCTGGGAGCATAATTACCACTTCGTCGCCTTGGGCCTCGCGGCCTTCGTCGCAGTGTTTTATTTCCTCAAGATTCCTGGCGGTGGCACCGAGATCGTCCACACCGCCAAAGAATATTTTTCGTTCATCGTACTCATCGGTTCGCTCTTCGTCGTGGCTGGCGGCATCCACATCAAGACGTCCGGCGAGGCCACTCCGCTGCAGAATGTGGTTTTCCTCCTGATCGGCGGCGTGCTGGCCAACTTCGTCGGCACCACCGGAGCCTCGATGGTATTGATCCGGCCGTTTATCCGGATGAACAAAATCCGCATCAGCGCGTTTCACATCGTGTTCTTTATTTTCGTTGTCTCCAACGTCGGCGGTGCCCTCACCCCGATCGGCGACCCACCCCTTTTCCTCGGCTACCTGCGCGGCGTGCCTTTCTTCTGGCTGCCGGAAAAAGTCATTCCTCAGTGGCTCGTCACGATGGGCCTGATCGTTGCCGCGTTCTTCGTCTTCGATCTGCGTTCGTTCAAACGCATGCCTAAGAAACTCCAGCAGGAAGTCGCCAAAGACGACACCTGGCGCTTCGAAGGCGGCATCAACGTCCTCTTCCTCCTCGTGATCATCGGCGCAGTTTTTGTGGAGAAAGTCCCGTTCCTCCGCGAAGCGATTATGATCGGCGCGGCCGTGGCCTCCTACTTCCTCACGCCGAAAAATGTTCACGCTGAAAACAGCTTCAACTTCGGCCCCATCAAGGAAGTCGCATTCCTCTTCGCCGGCATCTTCATGACCATGATGCCTGCCCTCGGCTACATCGATCAGCACGGCAAGGAATTCAACGTCAAGCAGCCCATCCAGTACTACTTCGCCTCAGGCTCGCTTTCCTCCGTCCTCGACAACGCCCCGACCTACGCGACCTTCCTTCGCCTCGCCGAAGCCACCGCGCAAGCCGAACATCCGGCCGACTTCGCGGACGCCAAGACCGAACCCGAAGTCGTGAAAGTACTCCTCGCCAAACCCGAGTACGCACTCCTCGTGATAGCGGTAAGCCTTGGTTCGGTGTTCTTCGGCGCAATGACCTACATCGGCAACGGCCCCAACTTCATGGTCAAATCCATCGCGGAAAGCGCGGGCGTGAAGGTGCCAAGCTTCTTCGGCTACATCTTCAAATACAGCCTGCCCATCCTGTTCCCGATTCTCGCGCTCGGCGCCTGGTTGTTCCTATAAACCAGTTCGTCAAAGCTCGTTCCTCTCAAAACCCGCACCTTCCGGTGCGGGTTTTTTCATGCCCCTGAACAAGAGGCAGCTGACTTATACCAATAACCCGATGCTTTTATACTGAAGTCGATCGTTGCTGGTCTGAATTTTCGGAATTTTACAGAAGAAAACGAAGGTAACGAAGAGGTTCAGGAAACACCAACAGGCCTTCGTTCCCTTGGTTACCTTCTGTGCAACGGGCAACAGCTCAGGGCTGTTGAAATAACCCGCCGCATTAGGGGGAAGGGGCGGCGGGGGGGCGGGGTTCCTTTGGGAGGGGGGGGGGGGGCCCTTTGGAAAAAAAGGGGGGCGCGGCCACAGGTTTGGGGAAAAAAAAAAAAGGCCCCCCGAAAAAAGGTGGGCGGGGGGGGGGGGGGCCCGGGGGGGGGGGGGGGGGGGGGGGCCCGGGGGGCCGGTTAAAAAAGGGGGGGTTAAAGGGGGGCAGGGAATAGACCTCAGGATAAAAAGCTGGAAGCACGCGCGAGTGTCTGCACTTTTTCGCGCAGTGAATATCAACAGCACGCAGTCCTATTCTCCCAGCTACACGGCGAACTACGCCGAGGCTCAGTCCGCCGACAGCAAAGCCAAGACCAAGGTGAGCGTGAAAGCCGACCTCGGGCAGACGGATAAATTGCAGATTCAGATCGTGCGCACACCGTCAGAAAAAAGTCTCGGCACGCACCTCAACGCCAAGGCCTGAAAACGTCGCGCGACCAGCAGACGAAAACTGGTACGCAAAATAAAGACGCTCGTAGAAACCTTGCCGTCAGCCGGCGAACATGGCGCTGTTAAGCCTCAGTGCTACTCGCTTTGTACAAACCCTACGGCGTGCTCTCGCAGTTCACACCCGAACCCGGCTCGCGCTGGCTGACCCTCGCCACGCTTGGCCTGCCGCCACGCGTTTACCCGATCGGGCGGCTTGATGCCGACAGCGAAGGGCTGCTCCTGCTCACCGACGAAGCCGCACTTAACCAACGCCTGTTGCATCCGCGCCACGGCCATCGCCGCGAATATTGGGTGCAAGTCGAACGCATCCCCACCGCCAACGCACTCACCCAGCTCACCGAAGGACTGCGCCTCGGCGACCACGAAACGCTCCCTTGCCGCGCGTGGCAGATCGATCCTGCACCCGCCGTTCCGCCCCGCGACCCGCCCATCCGAGTGCGCAAAACTGTACCCGATTGCTGGCTTGCACTGGAACTGACCGAAGGAAAAAACCGCCAGGTCCGCCGCATGACCGCAGCCATCGGCCATCCCACGCTGCGGCTCCTAAGAGCAAGCATCGGCGCACTCACCCTCACCGATCTCGCCATGAAACCGGGTCAGTGGCGCGAACTCACCGCCCCCGAACGCGAACGTGTTTTTGCCTAACCAAATCTGGCTCTTTGAGTTGGTTTTGAAAACAAAGCCGCAGGACGCCACCAGAGTCGTATCAACTATCTTGTTACCTCATAAGCGTGGGAGTGTTGAAAAGTTAGGGTTCCTTCAATAAAGCGGAATTCCCTGCACTGAGCTTGTGATCGGCTCAGCGGCTGTTTGGCTACACCTGTTTTTCCGGGAGCCCGGGGAGACTCCTTCCAGCTATGAAAAAAACATTCCTCGCACTGCTTTGCCTTGTCCTCGCGTCGTCCGCACTCCGTGCGGATGCTTCAACCGACACCCATGTGTACGCCGGCACATCGATCGCCTATGCCAGACTCGGATCTGACTGGAAGAATGCCTGCGGCGGCTCACTAGCGATTGGCATTGGTTTTGCCGAACGCCATGCCATCGAGCTCGACGTAACCCACTTCAAAACCGAAGCCAAAGAAATCTTCTGGTATGGCAATAAAACCGAACTCAATGTTACACCCATACTCGCCACGTACAAATACGTGCTTCCGCTCGGCAAGCAGTTCTCTCTTTTCTTCGGGATCTCCGCTGGCGTGACTGATTTCAAAAGCACCGAAACATGGTCCTACGGTTATGATATTATCTTCAGCAACCCTTCAAGCGGGCTTTCGGCTAATCCTGCTTCTACAACTCCTGCGCCCATTCCCCCTGAAAAGATAACGAACACCGACCATCCGTTCACCGCAGGCGTGCAATTCGGTGTCGCGTACGCGTTCAAGGAAAACATGGCCGCGACTCTTGGCATCAAAACCCTGCGGATGGAAAAAACCGAAGTAACCTCCAGCGGCGTTTACCAAACCGTGCAGCTCGGTCTCCGTTATACTTTCTGAAAAGACCTGCGTGCCACCTGTACCTTTTCGTTACCTTCGTTTTCTACTGTAAACCTTCCTAGGCCCGCCGGTGTCCGGCGGGCTTGGCTAATGTTGAGAGATCTTCTTTATGTGTTAGCGAAGGCGAATAGTTCGAGCCAGGGCCGCGAGGCACATCGCTACGAGGTACAAACCGCCCGCAGCACCGCCGCCGCCACCACCACCGGACGACCCCGTTGCGCCACTAGATGAACTGCTTGAAGGCCCAGGCACCTCGGCCTTGAGCACCGAGAGGCCGACCTGTCTCAGGCTGCCGGACGCGGCGCTGGCGCCTGAGATAACCAACCGGCCGTCATCGAGAAAAGTGAAGCCGTTGCCGAAACGATCCGTAACATCGGGCAAAGAGAACGTCGTATCGAGCGTGCCGTCGGCGTTGAGGCGAGCGACGCCAGAGATCGCCGTGCCGTTATAGGCGGTAAAATAACCACCCACTAGAATCCGTCCGTCCGCTTGGGCTGCAATCGCTACAAGACCTGGGTAGGACTTAGGAAAGACAAAACTGCTGCCGCCCGGATTAAAAGTGCCATCGAGCGTGCCATTGGCGAGCAAACGCAAAATACCACCGGTGTCGCCACTGGCATCTCCAGCGATGAGGATCTTCCCGTCCGACTGTACGGCGATGGCCTGCACATTTCTAAGAGCAATCGCCCCAGCGTCAAATGTGGGATCGAGCGTAAGATCGGCGTTCAGCCGCGCGACACCTTTTCGGGCAACACCGTTGTATTGGGTAATATAACCACCGGCCAAAATCTTTCCGTCGGATTGCTGGACCAATGCTATCAGGTTGCCATCAAATCCGGTACCGACGACGGATGCTGCATCCAGCGTCCCGTCGGAGCGCAGCGACACGATGTTGTTTGCTACCACGCCATTAAACGAGGTGAAACGGCCGCCCACGATCAAGCGACCGTTAGATTGCACTTGAACCGCTGCAGCAGTGCCCGTGCCGAACGCAGCCCCAGGGGTAAAGAGCGTATCAGGTGTGCCATCGGCGTTAAAACGCGCGATGCCGTTCGCGGTCATACCGTTCAGCCTGTCAAAATCGCCGACCGCCACGATGCGTCCGTCGGATTGCAGCGCCAGCGCATCCACGCGGCTCACACCAGAAGACGTGCCGGTCGCAAAGGTGGTGTCGACCGAGCCGTTGGCGTTAACCCGAGCAAAACAAGTCCGGGCGGTCTTATTCGCTAACGTAAAATCCCCGCCAACGATCATCTTGCCACCGCTAATCGGAAGGACCTTGGCCATACCGTCACTGGTTATAGTGCCGGTCGTCCCCATATCCTGCACGCCGGTCGAGGAGAGGCGAACATGGTTGGCAGCCGGCGAACTATTATAAGTGGTGAAGTAGCCAGCCGCAAAAATTTTGCCCGTGCTCGAAACGGCGACGGAGGAAACTGAGCTGTTACAGCCTGCACCGGGATTGAACGTCGTATCGAGTGCGCCGGTAGAATCGACGCGGGCGATATTGCCGCGCGCAGTACCGTTGAAAGCAGTGAAATCACCGCCGAGTAAAATCCGGCCGTCGCTTTGCACCGCCAGACTAAAGACACGCCCAGTGGAGGTGCCAGAAACAAGTCCTGTCCCTATCGCCAAAGTCGTATCGATCGTACCATCGGTGTTGAGTCGGCAAACACCTTTACGCGCAGTACCGTTGAAGCTGGAAAACGCACCGCCGACCACAATTTTCCCGTCGCTTTGCATCGCCACAGAATAGGCATACGTATCGAAACCGGTGCCGGGGTTGAACGCGGTATCCAAGGAGCCGTCGGAGTTTAAACGTGCTATATAGTTGCGTGACGAACCATTAAAAGTAGTGAAGAGACCGGCGACCACGATCTTCCCATCGCTTTGCACCGCCATCGATTGCGGGTTGGCGGAAAACCCCGTGCCAACGTTAAACGTGGTATCAAGGGTGCCATCCGCGTTCAGGCGCAGGATTCTCGTATTGTTACCCGCCGAGGTGAAATAACCACCCACGATAATCTTGCCGTCGCTTTGTACCGCCACTGAGTACAGGACGGAACCGGCGTCGAAGATAGTGCCGGGATCGAAGGTGGTGTCCAATGACCCGTCAGCATTGAGCCGTGCGACGCAGGTACGGTCCGTGCCATTAAAACTTGAGAAGAAGCCACAGACCACGAGCTTCCCGTTGCTATGCACCGCGATCCCACTGGTGAGAAAATCAAAACCTAAACCAGAGTTGAAAGAGGAATCGAGCGTCAGATCCGCTTTGATTTTAGCGAGGTAGTGACGACGCTGCCCACCGATCGATTCGAAGTCGCCAGCAACAATATATCCGCCATCGGAGGTGAGCGCTAGAACGTCGATCCCGGCGGAATCTTCAAAAGCTGCAACAAAACTCGTATCCATGCGGTAGGTGTTCGCATAGGTAATATTCGCAGCTCGCCCAACCGAACTGATAAGATCGGGCCCCAGGATGGAGACAACGATGATTGAGATGACGCTCCAAAAACGAGCGATACCGCCAAATGACGCTATTTTCATGGGAACTGAGATATTTATTAACCAACTTAAACCGGCAAATAGGGAAGTTTTTGGGTGCAGCCCAGAATCAAGCAGGGTTTCCCCTCGAGAAGCCTTCGTGACGCTGGACCGGTGCTGGCGATTAGCACCCGTTAAACTAAGTATGTAGTTCTAGAGAGCCCCGACACCTCCCGGGCGGACCGATCTTATTGCAAACAGTTCCTAACTATTTCGCAAACCGACAACTTTTACAAAAGGGCACGTATATGCCCGCGACAAGGAGAACTACCTGGAAGATACAGTCAGCGGAAACAGCAGATGAACGCCGAAGAACAAGGATTAAAAAACAATCGCGAAAGCGCTGAGGAGCGGAAGCCGCAGAAGAAAACGATTTCGTGTTTCCGCTCTTCTGCGTTTCCGCGATCAACGGTATCATCTTGTGAGTCGGAGAGGCTCACGCAGAGACGCGAAGATGCAGAGTCGGAACGATGCAGCTAAGCCGTAACGATGCAGTAGAGGGTGGAGCCCGTTGTCTCTAACGGGCTGGTTTGGTAGCGACTTCGATCAAGCCCGATGGGGACATCGGGCTCCACCTTCTGCACAGCGCTCCTCGCTGGATATTGTGCTTCAACTGCATCGTTCCGGCTAAGGCAGTGTCGTGGTTCCGTGACAGCCTCGGTCAATCGATCAAGCGATCATCAACCGCTCAGGTCGCGGCGGTCTTCAGCGCTTGCACGAGGTCGACGCGTTTTTCGTAGATCGCTTTGCCGATGATCACGCCGTCGAGATTGGCGTGTTTCTTCGCCAGGGCATTGATCGTGTCCACGTCGCTCTGCTGCGAAACACCACCGGAGGCGATGACGCGGCACTTGACGGTGGCAAGCATGGCTTCTTGGGCGGGGATATTGGGTCCGGTCAACATGCCGTCGGTGCTGATGTCGGTGTAGATCAAAGTCTGCACGCCGAGCTCGTCCATGCGTTGGGCCATGGCGAGGGCACTGGTTTTAGTGGTGTCGACCCAACCTTTGACGGCGACCTGGCCGTTCTTCGCGTCGATGCCGACCGCAATGCGATCGCCAAAAAGTCGCACGAGTTCGCTGACAAATTCTTCGCTCTCGGCCGCACGGGTACCGATGACGACGCGCGAGGCACCAATGCCAAGGGCGCGTTCCACCGCGAGCCGGGTGCGGAGGCCACCGCCGAGTTCCACCTTCATTCCTTGCGCCGCAATCGCGCGGACGACGGATAGGTTGGTTGATTCGCCCGAAAAAGCGCCGTCGAGATCGACCACGTGAACCCATTGCGCACCGGCCTGTTTGAACTGCACCGCGACGTCGACGGGGTTTTCGGCGTAGACCGTTTCCTGGTCGGCGCGGCCCTGCGTGAGGCGGACACAGCGGCCGCCTTTAATATCGATAGCTGGATAAATCGTCATGGAAGCCGTGATTGCCTCACGTGAAGGCACGGAGGGCAAAGAAAAATTCATGGCGAAAATTCGTCTTTGCGAACCCGCTGCTTTCCGCGAGATTAGGCGCATGTCAAAACACGAAGCTCCCGCCTTTCTTGTCGATTTGCTGCACGCACGCTCCCCTTCCGGCTACGAGTTCGAGGCCCAGGAAGTTTTCGACCGTCACGTCAAAGCGTCCGCCGACACCTACGCGAAAGACGCACTGGGCAACCGCCTCGCCACGCTCAATCCCGACGGCGATCCCGTGCTGATGTTCGCCGGCCACATGGACGAACTCGGGCTCATCATCACGTTCGTGAACAAGGACGGTTATATCTATTTCGACACCATCGGCGGGCACGATCGCATCATGATCCCCGGCCGCCGCGTGATCATCCGCACTGCCAACGGCCCGGTCAAAGGCGTCACCGGCAAGCGCGCGATTCATCTCATGGACGAGCATGACCGCAAAAAAGTCCCGGAGATTCACGAGATCTGGATCGATATCGGTGCGAGTTCGAAAAAGGAAGCGCTCGAACGCGTGGCCATCGGCGATGTCGCCACCTACGACCACGATTTCGAATTGATCCACGGCACGATCGGCACCGCCCGGGCCTTCGACAACAAGGTCGGCGCTTACGTCGTCGGCGAAGCCATCGTGCGACTCGCCGAGCAAAAGAAAAAACTCCACGCGTGCGTGACGTCTGTCGCCACAACGCAGGAAGAAATCGGCGTGCGCGGCGCGACGACGGCAGTGTATTCAGTAAATCCCCACATCGCGATCGCGGTCGACGTCGGTCACGCGACCGATCATCCAGACTGCGACAATCGCAAATACGGCGAGACCAAGCTCGGCGGCGGCCCCATCCTCTGCCGCGGCGCAAACGTAAACCCGAAGGTTTTTGCCCAACTTTTGCACTGCGCTAAAAAGCTGAAGATCCCGCACCAGTTCGAAGCCGATCCACGTCCTACCGGCACAGATGCCCGCGCACTCCAAATGGGCCGCGCCGGTGTCGCCACCGGCCTGGTCTCGATTCCGCTCCGCTATATGCACACGCCAAGCGAAGTCGTGGACCTGCAAGACGTGGAAAATTGTGTGCGCCTCTTCGTAGAATTCGCCCTCTCGCTAAAAAAGGGCGAGTACGCGCACTGGTGAGGAGACGTCAGGCTAGATCGGCAGCCACAGATCAACACTAGGCACCACTGTTTTTAGAACCAATCGCGGAAACGCGGAGGAGCGGAAGCCGCAGAGAATCTATTTCGTGTTTCCGCTCTTCTGCGCTTCCGCAATACGTCGATCATTCTTGAGTCGGACGGTCTCACTCAGAGACGCGGAGGCGCAGAGTCGGAACGATGCAGTGAGGTGGAGCCTGTTGTCCCTAACAGGCTGGTTTGGGTGCGACGGTGATCACGCTGATGGAGGCATCGGGCCTCTACCTCTTGAACAGAAGATAACCAAGGGAACGAAGAACCGCCGGTGTTTCCTGAACCTCTTCGTTACCTTCGTTTTCTTCTGTGAGGTTCTGAAGCCCGCTTACGTCCGTTCGACGCGGAAGTTTAGCCAGAGGCCTACGCCAATGAAGATGAGGTTCGGCACCCAGACAAGCAGGTCGGGACGCAGCTCGGGGCTTTTGTCGAACCAGCCAACCACAACCGTCGTCGAGAAGTAATAAATCAGCGCCAGCAGTAGCGCGACGCCGAAGTTGGCGGAGGTTTCGCGGCGCGAGACCTTAATGCCGAGTGGCACCGCGATCAGTACGAGAATGAGCACCGCCAGCGCCATCGAGGCTTTGTTCTGGATGATCATGTCGTAGCGCATGAGCCGTTGATCGCGGGCTAGTCCTGGCGGCATGGTTTTCGCATCCTGCTGTTTCGCCGCCTCCAGCTCGCTCGGCGTGAACCAGTCAAGTTTGCGGTTGAAACTCTTGGGCCCAAACATGCGCGAGAGGGAAAAACGGAAGCTGGCCGATTCGGCTTCGAGGCGCACGGGCGGTTTCGAAAAGTCTTCGGGGTTCTTCTCGTCAAAACGCTCGGTCGAGAGCTGAAACGGTTTAAAAACCAGTTCGTTTTTCTCCTCGTCGAGTTCGAGTCGCCCGGTCTCCGCATGGGAAAAGCCGGTCACGCGCAGTTGCTTATCCAGTCGCCAGAGCCAGATATCCTTGACGTAGTTGCCGCGTTTTTCGCTCACATAAACCACCATGCCCGGGAATTCCCGCACAAAGGTCTTCGGCACGATGATGCGCAGGGCATTGGTGCGCAGCATCTGGCCAAATTCCTGATGGTACACCGTGCGCGCGATAGGCATGTAGTAGAAATTAATACCAACACCGACCACCACCCCTAAAATGGCCAGCCCGAAGATCGGCGCGGTGATGCGCTTCAAACTTTGCCCCGTGGTTCGCATGGCCACGATCTCGCTGTCGGCCGACATGCGGCCGAGCACAAGCAGTACGCCGAGCAGCATGCCCATGGGCAGCGCGTACATGACGACGTAGGGAATGAGCAGAAGGAAGAGTTTGATCGCAGATTCCGGCGCGAGTTGCCCCGCCAGCAAATAGCCGAGCAAGTCCTTGAGCGCGTTAACCGTAGCGATCAGGAAAACGAAAAAACCGACACAGCCAGCGCATGTGACGATAACTTGCTTGAGAATATAGCGGTCGAGGAGGCGCACGATCAGCCGCGATCATGCAAGGCGGCTCGTTGCTGACAACAGGAACCTTGCAAAGTTGCGCAGACAAACCAACCGGCGATTCCGCGCGCCGCCACGATAGATTCTGACGTGGCAAGCGACGATGATTCCTCAGAGACGTCGCTCCGGCGCGTTAGGGACAACGCGCCCTGCCTTCAAACAAGCGGCTCACGGTGACTTCAGCGTGATCAGCAGAATCTCGCCTCGCCGCCACAGACGCATGCGTGGACCCCACGTGCCGGCCCCGCGTGAAATGATCTGCGTCATCGCAACGACGTTGTGCCGCCCGACCAGTTCGGGGTAGCGCAACTGCACGAGATAACTAAACGGCCAGATCTGTCCGCCATGGGTGTGTCCGCTCAACATCAGGCCCGCGCCAGCCTCGGAGGCGACCTTCGCTCCGACGGGCGTGTGCGATAGAAATACACACGCTTCCGTGCCGGACCGAACCAGTTGCAAGGCCTTACGAATCGAAGGATCGATCGGACTGGCGCGCCCGAGCAACCCGAGATCGTCAACACCCGCGATGCGCAACCCCGGCACCGCCAGATCCGATTCGTCGTGCAAGACCCGGAACCCAGCCTCTCGCATAATCCGCGAGGACTCAGCGACACCGCCAAAAGAATCGTGGTTGCCCAGCACCGCCCAGACGCCGAGCGGCGCGTGTAGTTCTCGTAATTCCGGTATCATCGGCCGGACGCGTTCTGCGTCGTGGTCGATCAAGTCGCCGCCGATCGCGATCAAGTCCGGCTTGAGCGCAGAGACTCGCGCAGTCAGCGCCTGTAACCACGCCTGCCCGATCTGGCTGCCCAGATGCAGATCGGAGATAAACACGAGGCGCAGTCCATCGCGTTCACGCGGAAGTCCGGGCAGCGTGACAACTTGTTCGTTGACGACGGGTGCACGCGTTCCTTGAAAAAGCGCGATCACGGAGAGTACCAACGCGACCACCGCGCCTCCGGTTCGCAACTGGAGCACGCGGCCGGAAAAGAGAAACCCTCCGAGCGTGAAGCAGTCGATCACGAGGAAGCAGACGAAGAAGAGAAAAACAAAACCGACCCAGGTCATCCCGGCCATTTCCACGAAGGAGCCCAGGCCTTGCAGGCCGACCTTGGGCAACCAGCGACTCGCCGGCAAACTCAGGACGCAAATAACTGCCAGCACCCCAATCGCCCATTTCGGAACTAAACCAGCGACCACCGGTAAACCACCGAGCCGCCAGAAGACATAGCCGTTCAAACAAGCCCAGATGGATAGCGCGACGAAGATGAAAAGAGGCATCGGTGGAAATTTTCCTGTAGAGTAGTTTCAGTCAAACTGTAGCCGTTTTTAAGCTGGAGAGGATATTAAATATGGAACTCAGGAACACTGGAACGAACCGGTTGTGTGTAGGGGCGCAATCTTGTTGCGCCCAAGTACGAGACTTACGGAAAGGGCGCCGCAAGTCTGCTCCCCTACACTACCAGCCCCAAGATTGTTATCGGCTACAGTCTTAATTCACCAGCTCTGCAACATACAATGGCATCTGGCGTTTGGTTGGTAGGGACGGCCAGCCTTGGCCGTCCGGTTGGATATGAGCAGCAAGCTGGAGGCGATTACGGACGACCCGGCCCGTTCGGCAGGCTCAGGGCTGGCGGGTCGTCCCTACCCTTGTCTCTTTTGATATGTTTGAGTGGGAAATGATATGAGGCGAAACAGTCGTGCGGAATCGCGCACTTCAGCTCGCCGGTGTCTCGGTGGCAGCGGCCGGTGCTGACGGCGTAGCTCCGGCGGCTGGTTCGGCCTTGGGCTTCGGTTCGCCGACGAGTACGCTGAGCTGGGCTTGCACTTGAATGAAAAACTCGGGCGTGAGTTCGCCCGCGGCCACTTCGAAGAGCTGCTTCGATTTGGCGTGCTCGAAGATGTTGCGCGCGCCGTCGGCTGTGCGGCCCTTGGGGCGAAGTACGCGTTTGCGTTCCAGCATGAGCGCGAGGAATTGCAGGAGGCGCGTGCTCTCGGGCGTCGGTTCGTTGGCGGGATCGGCCAGTGTGACAAAGAGGGCCTCGGCGGTGAGCTTGAGCGTGCGGTCGGCATTTTCGTTGGCCTTGCGCACTTTGAAAACCTGCACCCAGCGACAAGCGAGCAGCCCTTCAACGTTGAAATTTGCCATCTCCGACTCGAGCAAATCGTAGCGCGTGACCTCGCCCGTTTTGCTGCTGACGAGGTGACTGGCCACGCGATCGCCCTCGACGAAGGGTCGGCCAGAGACATGACACGCGGACGCGAGTGGCTGTAGCTGCATTTCCATTCGTTACTTGTTTACTTGTCGTCCGCGCCGACGCTAGCCAATTTCCGGCTCGTTGAAATGAACGGACGCATCATCGCCATCGGCGACATCCATGGCTGCCACCAAGAACTCGCCGAATTGATCGAGCGCCTCGCGCTGACCAAAGACGATCAACTGATTCTTCTCGGCGATTTGGTCAACCGCGGTCCCGACAGCCTCAAAGTCATCGATCTCGCCAAGGCCAACCGGGCCATTTCGCTCCTCGGCAACCACGAACTGCGGCTGCTCAATTACCGCAAGACCAAGGACACCACTTTTCTCAAAGACACGGATTTCGCGACGTTCGAAAAACTCCGTCCTGAGGACTGGACCTATCTCGAAGCGATGCCCCTCACCCACTACGTCGAGGAGCTGAACACCGTTTTCGTCCACGGCGGTTTCCTGCCCAACGAGCCTTGGCAAAAACAACCTGCCAGCGTCGTCACCCGTATTCAAGTCGTCGATCGCGAGGGCAAACCCCGCAAACGCACCGAAGCCGAGGGCTGCCCCGTCTGGGCCGATCTGTGGAACGGGCCACCCTTCGTCGTCTATGGCCACACGCCGCGCCCCGAAATCTACAAACTCAAGTGGTCCGTCGGCATCGACACCGCTTGCGCCATGGGCGGTTTTCTTACTGCCTACGTTCTGCCGGAGCGACGTTTCGTGCAGGTCAAGGCGCGGAAACGCTATTATCCCTGAGCCGACCCTCGCCCAATATTTTCTAACAACAACACCATGGCTGATACCTTCTCTCCCTTCGCTGGCGCGCTCTTACTCTGCGTGGACATCCAGGAAGTTTTTCTCAAATCCGTCGCCGACGGCCCGCAGCTGATCAAACGCTGCAGCTTCGCCGTTCAGGCGGCCAAAGGTTTCGGCATGCCGGTTGTATTCACCGAGCAAGTACCGCAAAAACTCGGTGCCACCATCCCCGAGTTGCTCAAGCTCGCGCCTGACGCGAAGCAGTTTGGCAAATCGACTTTCTCCGCCCTGGCCGATGACGGCATCCGCGACGCCATTCGCGCGATGGATATCGAGCACCTGATTATTTGCGGTCTCGAAACTTCGATCTGCGTTTATCAAACCGCACTCGACGCCCTCGACGCGCAGTTGCAGGTTACGATTCTCTCCGACGCCGTGACCGCCCGCCGCCCCGAAGATGCCAAGGTTTGTCTCGATGCCCTGCGCGCCCGCAGTCACGTCTTCGTGCTACCTTCCGAAACGGTTTTCTACTCGATGCTGCAAGATGTGAAGCACCCGTTCTTCAAAACCTTTACCCAACTCGTAAAAAACCATGCCTGAAGACGCTAATCTCTCCGTGCGCGCGCTGAAAGCGCTCGAAAACAGCACCGGCCATCCCTTCGCCAGCGTGCTGCTCTTGCGGCGGCTCACGGGCAAGACCGCGTCGAACGGAAATCCGTTTTTCAGCATCGAACTCGGCGACCGCACCGGCACGTTTTCCTGTACGGTTTTCGGCGACCACCCGCATTTCGAATTGCTCAAGTCTCTGCCGGAAGGTTCGGCTATCCGCGTCACCGGCAAGATCGATTATTACCAAGGCCGCCTCTCACCCAAGCTCGGCAAGATCGCCGCGCTCTCCGACGAGGAACTCGCCGCGCCCGGCATGATGGACAACCTGGTTGAAGCCGCGCCCGAAGATCCCGAAGCGATGGCGACCGAGTTCAACACCTTCATCGATGCGATCCACCACGACGAACTGCGCCTGACCGCCCGCCACGTCATCGAGGAGATCGGCGAAGCCTTCCGCACCACGCCCGCCGCCGTGCAGATGCACCACGCCTACCGCCACGGCCTGCTTGAGCACACGCTGCACATGGCGCGCGCCTGCAAAGCGCTGCTCCCACTTTATCCCGAAGTCCACGCCGACCTCGCGATGACCGGTATCCTGTTACATGATACAGGCAAGACGATCGAATACGAAGGCGCGCTCTCGACCAAACGCAGCCGCAAAGGAATCCTCCAAGGCCACGTCGTTCTCGGCTACCAACTCGTGCGCAAAGCCGGCCTCAAAGCCAAACTCGCGCCCGACCTACTCGAACGCCTCGAACACATTATCCTCAGCCACCAAGGCGAACCCGAATGGGGCGCCGCCGTGTACGCCGCCACGCCCGAAGCCGTGTTCGTCTCGATGATCGACAACCTCGACGCCAAGATGGGCATGGTCCAACGCGCCCTGCGCCAGACCGACGAAGCCGAAGAATTCTCCGAACGCCTCCCCGGCCTGAACAGCTCGCTCCTCGTGACCAAGCCCGGCACCGCGCAGCCGTAACCGACGAACTAGAAACCACCGCCAAGCCATCCTTCAGCTGGCATTGTTCTGGAAGCGAACCGTAACGACCGCATGACGCCGGGAAATCAGCCTCCATCAACCCCTCCCTCGTTTGGAGACTTTATGGTTTTCGTGGACGAAAGCGGCGATCACGGGCTGGACACTTGCGATCCGGCCTATCCCGTCTTTGTCCTCGCTTTCTGCATCATGCGCAAAAGCGAATATATCGACGTCATCACGCCCGCAGTGCAGCGCTTCAAGTTTAAGCATTTCGGGCACGACCTCGTGGTGCTGCATGAACACGAAATCAAAAAAGCCAAAGGCGAGTTTGCTTTTCTGCTCGTGCCAGCAAAACGCGAAGCGTTTTTCCCGGAGCTCAATGCCTTGATGGCCACCACCCCCATGACGTTGGTTGCGGTTGTCATTCGTAAAGACAAACTGAAGGAACAGTATCACAAACCGGGAAACCCGTACCACCTCGCTTTGGAGTACGGTTTGGAGCGTGTATCCAAATGGCTGACAAGCCAGGGTCAGGCAGGAAAACTGACACCCCTCATCTGCGAGAGCCGTGGGCGCAAGGAAGATGACAGTCTCGAACTCGAATTCCGGCGCGTTGCCACCCGCGTGTCAGGTTTCGATATTCATTTTGTCGACAAACGAGCAAATCTGCCCGGCCTGCAAATCGCCGATCTCGTAGCCCGCCCGATTGGACGCCACGTCATCGATCCGGCACAGGAAAACCGGGCCTACACGATTCTTGAATCCAAATTCCGGCGCAGCCCAGAGGGACAAATCAACGGCTACGGACTCAAGATATTTCCCTAGAAAAAACAAAGGCCCCGGTTTTCACCGAGACCATTTGCCGACCGGGAATTCCCAATCCGTGCAGAACTAATCGTCCAACAAAGACTCTCTGTCAATCCTACTTAAGGCCAAGCAAGCTCCATGACCGTCTCCGCTCTCGCTTCAAAGCACTGGTATGCCTGCTCACTCCGAGGTGGAGCCCGTTGTCCCTAACGGGCTGGTTCGGTTCCTCCCTCCGTCATGGCCAAGAAACCCACGCGTGAAGAACAGCAACGCATGTGTACCGGCAAACGCCGTTACGCCACGGAGGCCGACGCCCTCGACACCGCCCTCCTGCGCGGAGTCGAACGTACCCGCCAAGCCTACCGCTGCCCCCTCTGCCACCGCTGGCACCTAACCACAACCCGCGCGTCTCAGTGAACCACGCGGCAAAGTCTTCACCTCCGCCCCCGACTCGTTCCTCTTTATCTTTCTCGTTCTCCCCGTTTTCGGCTCCGCGCCCCATCCCCAGTATCCTTCCTCCTAGCTGCTCCATCCGTTACATCTTTATCATCGCTCCATTCCAGAATTGCCGTCCGAGCCTTTTCCCCTCTGTCTCTTGGTTCCAGCGTATGCTCTCCTCGGAGGAATTTGCACGAGTGGTGTTCTCCGCGCTGCCCATCACAGCACGCGAAATATTAATCCACCTCCCTCGCCTGTCTTCGCTATCACCCATTCAACAATATCTGCCAACATCATGGCTACACGTCCGCGCGCTACACATCGTCTTGTGAAACAACTCTTAGCTTTCCTTACGGTTGCTCTCTTGAGCGCATGCAAACCCGGCATAACGATCGAGAGTTTCGCTGACGACGAGAAAGAGCAGATGGCACAACGCTACATTCAGCGCCTGATCGACGGCGACACCACGACACTGAGCCAAGAACTCCATCCGTCGCTGCGCTCAGGAAACGAACTCACCCAAATAAACCAGATGCGGACGCTCATTCCCGCAGGATCACCGAATGTAACTAATCTGGTTGGTTACAATCTCTTCAAAACCGCCGATATCAGGCGTTACAACCTGACCTATCAGTTCGGCTACGGCTCTAAATGGGTCCTGATTAATGCCGCATGGAATGAACTGCCCGACGGAAATCGCCAAATTGTCGGAATGAGCGTGTACCCTTTACCCGAACCATTGCAACAGACACATGCATTTACGTTCAAACGGGCTCGCCTACTTCACTACGCTTTCCTCACTGCGGCAATCCTGCTGCCGATTTTCTCCATCCTAACGCTGATCGTCTGCATTCGGACGAAACTGGCGCGACGCAAATGGCTTTGGATCGTGTTCATCCTTTTTGGCCTAGGTCAGCTTTCCCTCAATTGGACTACCGGTCAGCTCGGACTCTCGCTGCTTTCCTTTCAACTGTTTAGTGGAGGCGCGATGACATCGAGCATCTATTCCCCTTGGATAGTTTCTGTTTCTCTCCCGGTTGGCGCAGTTTTGTTTTGGATCTTCCGAAACAAACTCAAGAACCAATTATTGCTACCCCAGCCTGCCGTTCCCGACACCATCCAACCGCCGCCCCTCGAAAACAACGCCTCGCCCTGACTCTAAAGTGACCGAGCTGGCATGGGGTGCGTATTTTCGGAATGACTTCAGATCAAGTTTAACCGGATAGATTTGAATATGCAGGCATCTTTAATACCACTGATGTCAGCACGCACTAGCGTACAACCGCAGCTCAAACTCACCATAAGCCGGAACGTTTTTGGCTCTGGTTATTAATTTTACTGGGTCTCACTCAAACCGTTTTTCGATATCGGAGCGCGCGACTCGCGAAGTGGTTCGCTTGCGTTCGGACTTTCGTTTTCTCCCGAACTGTTCAATCATTGGCTCACGCGAAGGCGCGAAGGACGCAAAGAATACCTGTCGCAAATTCCCTGCCCCTCGGCACTCCCCTTTGCGGCTTTGCGACTTGGCGTGAGATCCTATTCCGCGTCTTAGCTCTTCCGCGTTTCAGCGATAAATCCGGAATAATCGCGGAAGCGCTGAAGGGCGAAATAGCGGAAGATTGGTTCAGCGATCTGGTTTTAGATCTGCGGCTTTCCATGATCTGAGGATCAACCAGCTCGGAAATACATTGGCTCACGCAAAGGCGCAAAGTTTCGATCCCCTGCAATCACGTCTTCTTTGCGGCTTGTCGACTTGGCGTGAAATCCTATTCCGCGTCTTAGCTCTACCGCGTTTCAGCGATCAGCGCATGAGGCTATAGCAGCACGCAATGGCGGCGCCAAATTCGCGCCGACCATCTTTTCTCTTTTCCAGCCATCCGGCGATTGGCCCGCCCATTGAGTACCGGCTGCCTCCTGACGCGTCAGTGGCATCCTCGACAGCGTTATGAAAATATCATTTCCGACCAATCTCCTACCTACAAGCGTTCTCGCATGCTTGCTTTTCCAGGTTGCTGTCGCGCAACCTGCCGATCCGACCGAGCCAGGTAAAATCGGCTTTACCTCGTCAACCACCAACACGTTTACGGGGAAAGCTAAACTCAAAGATAAAAGAAACAGCTACGACGATGTGCAGATCAACAGCTCGGCCTTGGCGATCGGGCAGGAACTAAGCCTGGGCGGAGCAGGTTCGCTCTCCCTCGGCATCGCCTACAACCTAATCGATATCGACAATGGCGACCGCAAGCAACTCAACCGCGCGCCGCTGCCGAACAAGCTGCAATCGCTAGGTGCATCTCTCGGGTACTCGACCCAAATCGATGATCGCTGGTTGTTATCCTCCTCCGTCAGCGCGACCAGCCACGTGGCCAACTATGGTCTCCTCAAAAAAGGTTGGGGCGTCGGCGGTCACGTCATGGGACTTTACACCTGGAGCCCCACGCTGACGGTGGCTGTCGGTTTGGCCTACGACTCGATGTCCGAAGACTGGAACTGTGTGCCGCTACTCGGTTTCGAATGGCGTCCGGCCGAGCGCTGGTCCGTGGCGATAGGCATTCCAAAAACCTCCGTATCCTATGAGTTGAACGAAAAGGTCACGCTGTCCTTGGCGGTGTCCGGTGATGGCGGTACGTACTACATCAAGGACGACCCGCGTCCGGGTGTCGCACCCCGTTCGCTGGACGACTCGAAACTCGAATTCTCCGAACTGCGGCTCGGCTTCCAAACCGACTTGAAGGTCAACAAGGCGATTTCCGTTTCGAGCTCGATTGGCAGCGTACTGTATCGAGAAGCCAAGTACATCGATCGCGGTTACAAACTTAAGTCGGATAATATCGTTCCGTTTGTGACTCTGGCGCTGAACGTCGCACTTTAATTTTGTTAGTAGTGTGTTATGGAATATCGGGCGGCCTTTAGTGGGGCCGCCCGAACATCCATTACTCGGATACCAAACGTCCGAAGCTTTTATACTGAAATTGATAGTGGGTGGTTTGAATCTCTCAGAATTTTACAGAAGGAAACGAAGGTAACGAAGAGTTACAGGAAGTACCTGCAGTCCTTCGTTCCCTTTGTTATCTTCTGTTCAAAGTGGTGAGGTCCGGGTTGTTGGTAATTCAAAACTGCGGGTTCAGTTAAGCTGTCGCCAATGTGGAGCTAAAGAGGTTATTGAATGTGGAACGCAGGAACACTGGAACGAACCGGTATTCGGCAAGGCGCGCCCGGCGGGTGGAGCCCGATGTCCCATCGGGCTTGATCGGAGCTGCTCGCAAACCAGCCCGTTAGGGACAACGGGCTCCACCCGCTGATGTGTTGTTACGGCGTTGGTTTCGTGGATGTTCAAAACTGTGGGTTTGGGGCTGAACCCGCGCCGTCCGGCGGGCCACCGATCGCATGACCGGGCCTCCGATCATCCGGTTTAAAGTCCGTTCATGGAAAACACGCTGTACCTGCACGGAATTTCGGGTTGGCTAACTTTTCATGAGAGCCTTCCCGCCAGTTACCTTATTACTAGGCATTTGCCTGGCCTGCAGCCTGACTGCCGCCAAGCCTGTGCCGGTAGAAAAGGAGGCGGATAAACGCGGGCCGGTCCTCACCTCCGAGTTGATTGGTTCTGGAGATGCCGAGATGAATGGCGGCGGGCTGGAATACCGTTACGTGGGCTTCTACCAGGCCAACTGGACTCTGGCGCAGACCATCCCGATCCAGGAAGCAAGCACCCTAACCTTCTCGCTGGGCTATAATCTCGGCCTCCGTCATATCGATGAGCCCTCCGACCTGGACGACGACGACGACTGGCCGGAATTCACAAAAAACCACCCCTACTGGAATAATATTCCACTACCCAAAAAACTCCAATCGCTGGTGGGCTCGTTCGAATATTTCCATCCGCTAGATGAGAAGTGGGCCTTCTCGGCGTCACTCTGCCAGGGCAGTTACGTAACATCGAAAGGGCTTCTTTCCGATGGTTGGGGTACTTCCGCGAGCATTGTGGCGATGTATGCCTGGAGCCCCGACATCAACCTGGCTTTCGGTGCAGCCTACGATTCTCTTTCGCACGACTACCGACTGGTGCCCATCATCGGCATCGCTTGGAATCTCTCGGAGAAATGGTCGCTGTCCATCGGGTTCCCCTCCACGGCGTTGAGCTATAAACTGTCTAAAAAATACTGGATGTCCCTGGAAGCAACCGGCTCCGGCGGCACTTATTTCGTGAAGGACGATCCGGCCCCAGGTCTCGCGCCCCGTTCGCTCGCCGACTCCATGCTGGAAAACACCGAGGTCCGCCTGGGCTACAGGTTCGACTGGCATATCAACCGCACCTTTTCCGTCAGCGCCACCAGCGGTTACGTCCTGTATCGTGAGTTCAAATACATCGGTCGGGATTTCAAACTGAAGTCGGGCAACATCTCGTCCTTCGGAGCGATCAGCGGCAGCATCTCCTTCTAGGCTGCAAGGCGAACCCGACATGCACCCGCAACTCATACTGCCGCCCACTGCTATGCCGCGCAATCTGCGCTTGGCTCTGCTCGTGGTTGTGAGCGTTCTCACGCTGCCGCTCCATGCCGCCGAACCAGCGCAAACGCCCAACCTCATCAAGCTGACGGATGCGGTCGCCTTCGTGCGTGTCACCAAAGTTTCGGAAGAACTGCATGACAAAGTCGTGGAGCACATCGTTACGCTTTCGCTTTGCGGCCGTGCGAGCGGCTTGGACGAGAAGACCGAACTCGCCCTCCCCTTCGAGCTTCCCGCCAACAAAGAGGGCACGCCCCCGGAGAGCACGGAGCCAGTCTTCAGCGTTGGCCAACGCTACCTCGTACTTCTAGTGCAGCGCGATGAAGAGTGGATACTCCTGCGCAAACTCGCCGTCTCCGAGGAAGGCAAGTTGACGACTGATGAAACCGGGCTCGCCCTCGAACTGAAAGCTGGCACCGACGCCAACGCAGCCGTCCAATTAATTACCGCCAAAATTAAGAAAGAAAACCGCGCTCCCAGAACCCGCCCGCCGTCCGCGCCCACCCCGAGAAACCAGCCATGGAATCTCATGCGGGCATCGCCCCTGCGTCGCGTGTGGCCGTTCTTCCCTCGATGATTTGCGCACTCCCGCCGTGCCTTGCTCGCCTCATCCGCGGCCAGCACAACTATTAAACAGGCATAATCTGCCACGCGTATGCGTTTCCCGTATTTTCCACCCGCCGATAAAAAATCCCACTCCCCGCGACGTCGCTGGTTGGGCAGCGGGCGCTACTGGCTCTTTCAGATTGGCGGTTGGGGGATGTTTTGGCTCGTCCTGACACTGGGCAGCCTGAACTCGGGCGCGCCCGAGGGGATGATCTACAAGGAGGTGCTGGCGCAAACCCTGCTGACCGGCACGCTCATCGTCTGCTCGCATTTGATGCGCGTGCTACTCCTTGCGCTTCGCAGCAGAAATTTTTCCACCAGGATTTTCGTGCCCGGCCTCGTTCTCTCCATCGTCGCCACAAGTGCAGCGGTGGCCGGCCCGTGGATGTATCTGTCGATTTGTTCGGGATCGCTGGGGGATTTCCCGCAAGAGCCCGATCTGGGCATTGCCTTCACCGTGTTTCTTTTCGGCATGTCGCTCCTGCTCGGGGTCTGGGTCTGCCTCTACTTCGGCTACAACTACTACATGCGCTATCAGCAAGGGCTGGTCGAACGCCTGCAACTCGACGCCGCCATCAAGGACGCTGAACTCCGGGCGCTGCGCGCACAGATCAACCCTCATTTTCTCTTTAACAGCCTCAACACCCTGCGTGCGCTCATCCCGCGCAATCTCGACCGGCCGCGCGAAGCCATCACTCTGCTAGCCGACCTCCTACGCGCCAGCCTGACCATGAGCCAGCAACGAACCATCACACTCGCCCAAGAGATGGAAACCGTGCGCAACTACCTCGCGCTCGAACAGCTCCGCTTCGAGGAACGCCTCCGCGTCCACCTCTCGATCGCGCCCGAAACCTGCACCCACATCCTGCCCCCATTCGTGCTTCAAACCTTGGTTGAAAACGCCCTGAAGTTCGGCGTCGCCCCCTTCGAAACCGGCGGCGAAATCTTTATCAACTCCGAGGAAAACGCCGGCGCTCTGCACCTCACTGTAAAAAATCAGGGCGCACTCAACGCCCTCAGTTCGGGCACAGGACTCGGCTTGAAAAACGCACGCGCCCGACTGCACCTGCTCTGCGGCCCCGAGGCCACCATCACACTCACTCAAGACGGCGCGTGGGTCGTAGCCCGCCTGGTCGTCCCGCTAAAACCCTCCACCTTAACCAGCCTGCACTCATGAAAGCTGTCATCATCGACGACGAACGTCCCGCCCGCCAGGAGTTGCGCACCCTGCTGGAAGAACATCCCTTTATTGAAATTTGCGGCGAAGCAGAAAACGCCACTGCCGCGCTCAAGCTCATCGAAAAGGAAAAACCCGACCTCATCCTCCTCGATATCCAGATGCCCGGGAAATCCGGTTTTGATCTCCTCGAAGCGCTGCCGCCGCCCCACCCGCACGTCATCTTCACCACCGCCTACGACGAGTACGCCGTGCGCGCCTTCGAGATCAACGCGCTGGACTACCTGATGAAGCCGATCAATCCCCGGCGCCTGCAAGCCACCCTCGAACGCCTGCGCGAGCGCCTGATCGTACCACCCGATCCAGTCGCCAACACCAATAGTGCCCAGGTCTGGACGGATGAGGACCGCGTCTTCGTCCGCGAAGGCGACCGCTGCTGGTTCGTTCCCATTAAATCGATACGCCTGATCGAATCCGAGGGAAACCACTCCCGCATCTATTTTGAAAACCAGCAACCGCTGCTCCACCGCACCCTCGGTTCGCTGGAGGAAAAACTGCCAGCCAAACTATTCCTCCGCGCCAACCGCGCCCAGATCATCAATCTCTCCAGCGTCGAATCGATCGAACCCTGGTTTAGCGGCAGCCTGAAAGTGAAAATGAAAGGCGGCCCCGAAATCGAACTCTCGCGCCGTCAAGCCCAGCTCTTCCGCGAACGGATGAGCCTGTAACTCCTTCGGCCGCAACCATGCAATAGAGGTGGAGCCCGTTGTCCCTAACGGGCTGGTTTGGTAGCGTCTCCGATCAAGCCCGATGAGGACATCGGGCTCCACCTTCAACCACCGATCTACGCTTGAGATCATACTTCAACTGCATCGTTACGGTTGGGGAAAACGGCCAACGGCAGAACCAACGAATTCGGTGTGTCTGTTAAATGATCCAAGGCACAGACAACCTGTCATTCTGAGCGTAGCGAAGAATCCAGAGCGATAGTGCAGCACGCTTCGTTCATGTCCCATTGGATGATGGACTGTCGGCCTTCGCCTCGGTACTTCACTTCTTTCAGAATGACAGACAATATTTCCCCCCTGACACACCCGGGTTGCTAATATTTATTGGCCAAGGCATAGCGTGATCCATTATGGAAGATTGTAACAACACCCGCACCTCCTGCGTCTGGACATGTGTATGAATATTTCAGCCCCTTCGCCCTTTCTGTACTTTTCACGCAGCGCACAGCTTGCACGCATCCCCGTCCTCGCAGTCGCGCTCACGCTATTCTCCGGTTGTGTCTCCGGGCATCACCACCGCACGGCCCGCGTAACCGTGGTCGAGCGCAGCGCGCCGCCACCACCGTCACGCACATTCGTGATGCATGAACCTCATCAGCCGTCGGTCGTTATCGTCAGGGAAACGCCACCACCGCCCGCCCGCGTGATCATTGTTGACCGCAAAGGCCCACCGCCGCCCGCGCACGCCATCGTCGTCCATACGCCACCACCGCCACTTCAGGCCGAAGTAAAAATCGCGCGCCCGTCACACCGCCATGTCTGGTGTGCGGGCCACTGGCGCTATCAGGGGGGCCGCTATGTTTGGGTGGCCGGACGTTGGGATTTGCCACCAAAACCACACGCCATCTATAAAGCTCCGCATTGGGAAACTCGCGGAGGCAGCCACGTTTTCATCGAAGGCCATTGGAGATCGTAAGCGGCGTTTTCACGTTCCCCGCGAACCAACACTTACCTCCTTCCTAGTTCTCTCAAGGCGCGGCCCACCGCGCCTTTTTTCATAGCCCAAAGGTTCTTTCCTCTTTGTCTTTATCTTTCTCCCTTCTGAAGCCTATGACCCTATGCTTTTATACTATAGTTGATCTTGGCTGGTCTGAATTTTAGGAATTTTACAGAAGAAAACGAAGGTAACGAAGAGATCCAGAAAGTACCAGGAGGTCTTCGTTCTCTTTGTTATCTTCTGTTCAAAGTCTGATAGCTTGGGTCTGTTGGTATGAAGCCCGATTTTTCGCTCGCGTGCATGCGGCGGTCGGGATTTCTCAGAACGATCCGTCAGCCACCAACTCGGATCTGTAACATGATTTTATTCGAAGCGTCGCACACCAGCCACACTCACGCCCAAACCGGGGTGCAACGGGTCGTGCGTTCGCTCTTCGGTGCGCTCAGCAAACGCGAATCCGTTGAACCCGTCTGCTTCGACCCGCATCAGTCGGCCTGGCGCGCGCTTCAGGACTGGGAGCAGGCAATCCTGAACGACACCCAAGGCGTTGGTTCGGCACATCGCAGCACCGACTGGCCGCTTAAAGTGCGGCTCGCTGGTTATGCCCGGCAGATTTTCAACGCCCGCTCCACCTGCCCTGCAGGCATCGCACTGGTCGCGCCCGAGATTTTTTCGGCCAAGATCGCTCGCGCCTACCCTGCGCTTTTCGCGCGTGTGCGCGGTCCGCGGGTGGCGGTGTTCCACGACGCCGTCGCGCTGAAACTCCCCGAATTTACACCGGCCAAGACCGTCGCGCGTTTCCCTTGTTACATGCGTGAGTTGCTGGCCTTCGACGGCATCGCCGCTGTATCCGAAGACTCGCGACAATCGCTGATCGATTACTGGCAATGGCTCGGCGTGCGCAAGACACCGCAGGTGGTCACGATCACCAACGCGGTCGAAATCCAGCGTCAAACCGAACAATCAGCCGTAGATAAACCTTCCGCCGACGCCACGCCCGTGATTCTCAGCGTGGGTTCGCTCGAAGGCCGCAAAAACCATCTTGCCCTACTCAACGCCTGCGAACAGCTCTGGGCCGAGGGTCTGCGTTTCGAATTGCGCCTGATCGGCCTCGCGCATCCACAAACCGGCAAGTCGGCGCTCGAAAAAGTCCGCGCACTCCAGACCACCGGTCGCCCAGTGCGTTACGACGGGCCGGTCGATGACGCAACGCTGGCAGCGGCTTACGCCGGATGCACCTTTACCGTTTACCCTTCGTTGATGGAGGGTTTCGGGCTCCCGGTGCAGGAAAGCCTAGCCCACGGCAAACCATGCATTTGCTCCAACCGCGGAGCGCTCGGCGAAGCAGCGGAGGGCGGCGGTTGTCTCACGCTCGATCAGGTGGATGCCACGAGCCTCGGCAACGCCATGCGCTCCTGGCTCAGCACGCCCGCCCAACTCGCCGCAGCCACTGAGGCGTTGCAGGGTCGGCGCTTCAAATCCTGGCGGGATAGCGCCGATGAGTTCGTTCTCTGGCTGCGTACGCTCCGCCAACGCGGGTAATCTTCACCTATACTTTGCCCTTTCATTCCCGAGCCGAAAATCGTTAACGTAGACGGCTTCCATGGCGTTCTCCCTGTTTTCAAAAAATAAAAAAGCGATCATCGAGCGTTGCCTCGACGACTACGCGACCAAGATGCGGCTCAAGTACGCGCCTTACTACCATGCCATGGAGGCGCAACAGGGCACCAATATCCGGCTCGACGGGCACGACATGATCATGCTTTCGAGCAACGATTATCTCGGCCTCTCCTTCCACCCCAAAGTCATCGAGGCCGGCCGCGCCGCCATGCTCAAATGGGGCACCAGCACCACTGGCGCCCGTACTTCCAACGGCTCGCGCACCTACCACCTCGAACTCGAGCAAAAGATCGCCAGCTTCCTCGGACGCGAAGCCTGCCACGTTCACGCCGCCGGTTATCTTTCCTGCCTCTCGAGCGTCGCGACCTTCGCGCAAAAGGGCGACACCATCCTCGCCGATAAAAACATTCACTCCTGCCTCTGGGACGGCATCCGCCTCTCGATGGCCAACGTCGAACGTTTCTCGCACAACAACCCGGTCGATCTGCGCGAAGTCGCCGCCACCATCGACGCCAAAGCCGCCAAGATGTTGGTTCTGGAAGGTGTTTACTCGATGGAAGGCCACATCGCAAAACTCCCCGAGATCATCGAGATCGCCGAACACTACAACTGCTTCAGCGTGCTCGACGATGCCCACGGCTTCGGCGTACTCGGTCGCCAGGGACGCGGCACGGTCGATCACTTCGGCCTCAACGACAAAGTCGACATCATCTGCGGCAGCCTCTCGAAATCGCTCGCCAGCACCGGCGGCTTCATCGCCGCGTCGCGCGACCTGATCGAGTATCTCCGAACCAATTCGAAACAGACAATTTTCAGCGCCGCCCTTAGTCCAAGCCAGGCCGCGATTGCCCTCGCCTCGCTGGAAATCATGCAGACCGAACCAGAGCACCTCGAACGCCTCTGGAAAAACACAAAGCGCTACCGCGATATTCTGCACAGCCTCGGCCTCGATACTTGGGAAAGCGAAACGCCCGCCGTTCCCATCGTGCTCGGCTCCAAAGAACGCGCCTACCTCTTCTGGAAAGCCCTGCTCGAAAACGGCGTCTTCACCGTCATGTCCATCGCGCCCGCCGTACCTCCGGGCAAAGACTTGATCCGCACCGCCATCTCCGCCCAGCACACCGACGCACAAATCGACCGCATCGGCGAAGCGATGGCCAAAGCGCTAAAATCGATCTAGCACGTCGCGTTCAACGACAGGGGTCACCCCAAAATGCCCGAGTAGCGTTTTGGCGGTGTCAGACCAGGTCGGCAACGGCCGAGTCGTCGCCTGCCGAACGAGATCGGCGTAAAACGATTCATCCGTCAGCACGCGATTGAGCGCCTCGCTCCAATCGTCCAACCGGTTCGGCGCAACCGGCAGACAGCCGCCGGCGTCGGCATTTTCGCGCAACACCGGCAAGTCGCTGCACACGCAGGGAACGCCCTGCCAAAGAGATTCCAACAGCGGCAACCCACAGCCCTCGGACAGCGTCGGCGAGACATTCGCGCGCACCGTGCGATAAAGCATCGCCATCGTTTCATCGCTAGCCGCTTCATAATAATGCAGCCCGGCGTAACGTTTTTTCAGCGCCTTGATTTTTTCCAGCACCGGCTTGCCGAAATGCGGATTCACGCGCCCCACCAAATGCAGGTCGAACTTCAATCCCTCGCGCCAGAGGTTTTCGCACACGTCGATCAAGAATGACTGGTTTTTGCGCGGCTCGAGAATCCCAACTGACAACAATCCCGCGCGGCCATCCGTGCTCACTTTAACCGAACGTGGTTGCGCGGAAAAATCTGAGCCCAACACGATCGTCTCGACGGTCGCGCGAACCTCAACTCCTTGCCAGCGCCAAAACTCCAGCAACTCCTGTCGGCTCGCTTCGGAAATCGCGAAGACCCGGTCGAAACCCGCGAGCATTTTCATGTACTCGGGATGCCGGGCCACGCTTTGCGGCCAGGTGATATGCGGAAATTTCAGCGGAATCGCGTCGTAATAAATCGCAGCCAACCGACAGCTCCGCACCTGGATAAAACTCCACAGTCCCGGAAATTCCTCCTCGCAGAACAACTCGCCGGTAAACCACCAATCGTCTTTCTCCAGTTTCAGTTTCTCGGCTGACGCCGAGATACATGTCTCCCGCTGCAGCAGCGAAACGGGCCGCACCGCTTTGCCAAATTCTTTGAGCAATCGACGCGTCACCCGGGTCAAACCCGAGTTATGGCTGGAACGCTGCGTGCGACTGACATCGAAATAGATCATGGTTGCACCGCTTTCTGAAACAACGCGTGCAGACGCGCAGCATTTTTATGCGCATCGTAATTCTGCTCCGTCCAGGCGCGCGCCGCAGCCTGTAAGCGAGCAGCCAAACCATCGTCGGTAGCCAACCGACAAAGCGCAGTTTCCCAGGCCGCAGCATCAGTCACCTCGGCGACTAGTCCGGTCCGTTCGTGCGCGATCGCCTCGGTCGTGCCCGCTACAGGCGAAGTCACCACGAGCGTGCCCGCCGCCATCGCCTCGGGAATAACATTGGGCAAGCCATCGCGATCACCGCTCGGCGCAATCACACCGGTATGCACCAACACATCGGCCCACTCGAATTGCTTCCAAACTTCAGGCTGCGAAAGATGACCTGTCAGCTCAACTTTGCCGGTCAGTCCTAGTTCGTCAATCTGGCGCTCAAGCTCCGGCCGCAGCGGGCCATCGCCCACAATGTGTGCGGAAAAATCAACATTGTTGGCTTTCAAACGCGCATAAATCCGCAGCTGGTGATCGAGCCCTTTCTTTTCCACGAGCCGCGCCACGCACACGATGCGCAAGGGATTTCTGCTCGCGCGCAAAGCTTTGAGCACAGGGAAACGTTCCAGGCCGCGACGTATAACCTGAACACGATCAGCATTGATCCCGCGCTCAAGCAGCGAGGTTTTGGCCATCTCGGTCGAGGTGTGAATAAAACGCGCATCAGCTAATTTTTCGTTCAACCACCAGTCACCGCCATGTTCGTAAATATCGTAGGCGTGTGCAGCGCCACTGTAACGGTGCCGGTTCATTCTCGCCAGGCACCAAGCCGCAGTCGCAGGCGCCCCGCCCCAGGCCGCATGAATGAGATCGGGCGGACTCTGGCGAAAGGTTCGGTAAGACACGGCGGCAAAGCCCGCACCGAGCATGTTCTCCCAGAAATTCAGCCAGGAAGGCGCTTTGCGCGTGAACAAGCCCCGCAGTAGAATCCCGAAGACGTCCCAGCGCGTCAGCGCAGCCCAGGGAATAACCCAGAGGACGTGCAGCAGTCGCCACTTATTGAATACCTGCACAGGCGTACCGGCAAACTCCGGTCCACCGCCCCAGAGCGAATAAATGCGCAGATCGAGCCCCAGCCGTTGCATGGCAGCGATCTCGCGCTGCAAAAACGTCTCCGTCGACTTCGGGAAAGTCGTGAAGAGATAAGCGATGGTAAGCCGTTCGGTACTCAAGGCTTTATTGCTCGATCGGGAACGGACGCCGGGTGAGCTTCGGATTGTTCACTTCGCAAGCCAGGTTGACCAACTCGTCGATCACGACGGTGGGATTTTCCTCGTAACGCAGATCTAAAAATAATTTCCGGTAGGTGTCGTAGTCCGAACCATCCGCCATCCACCCGTTTATAATGCGGCCGAAATCAGCAGCATCCTCGACTTTTTCGGAGCGAGCGCCGTTGCGGAAAAATTTCCAGGTGAGCGACTCTTGCGGCATGATTCCACCAAACGCATTGAAGATGATGGGACATCTGAAGTGCAGGGCCTTGGCGCAGGTAGTCGTGCCGCCGCGAGTCACAATCGCATCGCTGCACTGCATGAGCAGGTGGACATCGTCGGAGTAGCCTTCGATATAAAGATTCAGTTCCGGGTGCTCTGATCGCCAGTGCAGGAGTTCGTGAAAAATGTCCTTATTGCGTCCACAAATTACGATCGCCTGACAGCGTTCGGCGTGACGCAGCAAAGTCGGCAGCAACACGAGATGGTTATTCGCGCCATTGCCGCCTGTTGCGAGAAACACGGTAAACAGATCGGGCCGCAAACCCAGTTTTTCGACACGATGCTTCGCGCGGTCTTCGGGGCTCAAAACTTCAACGTGCGAGCGCGGACGCATCATGTGACCGCGTACAATCGCACGATCAGGCGCGATGCCTTTTTTGACCGCAAAATCGCGCGCCGTCGGCGTACGCGAAATATAGAGATCAACCGTCGGCTCGATCCAGTTGATGCTGTAGCCCCAGCCTCCGGAAAATTCACCGCAATAGGTCGCACAGCGCACTTTGTCGTCACCAAGGATTTTTCGCGCGAGCTGAAAATAGCCGCGATTCAAACAATCATGCACGCTGAAGACCAGATGCGGGCGATACTCAGTGAGAACCCTAGTGTAATAGGCCCGCCCAAACCGCACGTTGTTTCGATTCAGAAAGCAGAGCAGTTCGATGATGGCGTAGTACGCCGCGTGCAATACCGGCAGCCGCTTCTGGATCCAATTATAGAGATTAACGCCGGTTCGGTTTACCACCGAAGACTTCTCGAGCATCTGCTCGATGCGCACATCGACCGCGTGCCGGTAGAGCTGGAAACACCATTCAGCAAACGCTTCAGCTCGGGCGTCGTGGCCACCACCTGTGCTTGAGGTAAGAACAAGAATCCGAACTTTTGCCATGGTCAGACGGCTCCAAAATAACGCGCGGTGATCGCGCGGCGCAGCCCCGATGGGGCGAAGCGAATAAGAAACGGCGCGAGATGCGCCTGAAAAAAGGAACCGCACCGGACCGTGCCGGAGCGTTGCCGCAAGAGTGCTTTGCGCAAACCGGCCGCGATGTATTTTGGCGGTGGCGCATCGTTTAGGTTTTTCTCCAGCCCCCGCCAGGCGCTGGCCAAGCGCGCATCATCGCTGCCAGAGACGGCCTTCGCTTGCATGGTGTTATTAAATCCTGTGCGAAAGTCACCCGGGCGAAAATCGATGACAACTACGCCCGTGCCACGCGTTTCGAAGATCAGACTCTCGCTCAGCGCGGAGAGACCGGCCTTGGCGACGTTGTACCCGCTCATGAAAGGCAGAGGAAAATCCGTCGCCAACGACGCCACGTTTACGAGACAGCCACGCTTTTTAGCCAGCATACCGCGAAGCGCTGTGTGCGATAAACGTGCCTTCGTGCCGATCATCGCGTCGAATTGTTTCTGCCAAATCGAAAAATCAACTCCAGTGAAAGGCGCAAAAACACCATAGCCGGCGTTATTGACGACCAAGTCGAAACCGCCAGCTGCAGTCGCGGCGTTCGCGAAGGCAGACTCGGCTTCTTCGGGGTTATCCAGATCGAGCACCACGGCGGAGAAATTGCTGTTCACCTCCAGCGACGTGAGCCGGGCAGCATCACGGGCCGTGCCCCACACGCGTACACCCTCGGCCAACAACAGTTCTACAATCGCGCGGCCGAGTCCTGCGGATGCTCCCGTGACAAATGCCGTGCGATACAGACTGGAAAGAAGCGCCACGTGATCAGGCCCGCCGAAGCACGAGGCTGACATTGGCCCCGCCGAAGCCGCTACTGTTGTTGAGGGCAACGTCGACCTGCCGCGCTTCTGTTTTTAGCGGGATGTTGAGATCGGCGCAGGCTGGATCGATATTCGTGATATTGGCCGAACCAGGTACGAAACCATCGCGCAGAGCCAAAGCGCAGAAGCCCGTCTCCATCGCGCCAGCCAGCGAAAGGCCGTGACCGGTGAGCGCTTTCGTGCTGCTGACCGCAGGGCGCGCACCCGAGGGAGAAAACACCGCACGAAGCGCTTTCGCCTCTGAAATATCGCCAATAGGCGTGGAAGTACCGTGCGCGTTGATGTAGCCAATATCGCCGGGAGCGACCTTGGCGGAGCGAAGCGCATTCTCGATGGCAGAGCGCAAACCCAAGCCTTCGGGATGGGAAATCGCGACGTTGTAGCCGTCCGAGGCCTGACCCCAACCAGCGACTTCGCAATAAGGCTGCACACCGCGACGCGCGACCTCGTCTTCGCTTTCGAGCACCACAACAGTCGCACCGCCGGTGCCGACAAATCCATCGCGCGCCACATCGAAGGGTCGCGAAGCTTTGTTCGGATCGCTCTGCAACGACAGCGCACGCATGCCGGCAAACGGCAGGATGCTGTTGATATTAATATCCTCCGCGCCGACCACGAACATTCGTTTCTGGCGGCCGAGGGCGATCTCATCGTGGGCAAAACCCATGCCGTGAGCCGAGGAGGCGCAAGCCGAGGAAAAACCGCAGGAAGCGCCTTTGATTTTGAAATGCGCAACGAGGTTAAAATTCAATGTACCCGCGATCGAGGCCACGATCCCCATCGGCGAACAACGCATGACGCCCTGCGTATGCATGCGCTGCATCATATTCCCGAGCATGTGGGGGGAACCACCCGATGAGGCATAAAGTCCGGTCTGGCTATTGGAATAATCGGCCTCGGAAAGCTTGGCGTCCTCGAGGGCCTGCAACATGGCGCAATACGCGTAGAGCACGTTCGAACTCATGCTGCGGATAAGTTCCCGTTTAACCGTATAACGTTCGGGATAAGTCCAGTCCTCGGGATCGAGCGAATCGGCTGAGAAACCTTTGAGCGTCGCCGCGACTTTCACCGGGATTTCCGGTTTCTGAAACGGCGGGTACAGCTCGATACCATGTCGCAGTTCGCGCAGGCTTTGGGTAACCGCCGCCTTGTCGTTGCCTATGCTGGTGATAAAACCGAGACCGGTGATGAAAACCTTGGGCATGTAATTTTACGGCTGAATGAAATCAACGTGAGTGTGAGGTCGACCGAGCATAAACAGCGCGGGGCAAATCACCGTTTTTGTATCGTGTCGCCCCCTGTTCAACGGCAGAGCCGTTGACCGCGCAACAGCAAATCTTACGCGGATTCCGGCCTGCCAAAACCGCCTCTCACATATTTAAGAAGCGAGCGGGCTCTGTGCTGGTTTCGGTGTCTCGGCAGGAGCCGATACAACAGCTTGCTCGGGTGCAGGTGCGGGCGCCGCTGTCGGTGCCGGAGCAACCGGTTCAGCCACGAAGTCCTTGGTGCCGAAGGTCAGGGTGATTTCCTCGGCGATCACGGCCTTTTCCTGACCAACGCGTATGGAACCTTCGAACGTGGCCAGCGGCATTTTTGCGCGTTTCGGCTTCACTGAAATCACGAGCACGTCGCCCGGTTTGCAGATGCGATGGCAACGTACGCCCTCGGACGAAGCGAAGAAAATGGTCTTGGGATCGACGACTTTGCCTTCTTCAACCGGGATAACGCCTTCGAGCAAGGCGAGAACTGCCAGCTGCCCGATCGCTTCGATCATAATCGAGGCCGGCATCACTGGGTTGTCCTTGAAGTGGCCTTGGAAGAAAAATTCCTGTCCGCTGATTTTATATTTTCCTTGGGCACCTTGATGATTAATCGAGGCCTCGTTCAAGAAAAGGAACGGCGGCTGAATCGGCATCACGCTGCCAATATGTTCGATCGGCAGGTGGCGGGTCGGCTTTGGCGGCGGCAGGCCGCGAGCTTTGCAGTCGATGAAAGTCTTGATGTCGCCCACGGTGCGTAGATGGCGCAGCTCTTCATTATTGATCTGCATCTGCAACACATCCTCAACGAGAATAACGATTTCCATCATCGTCAGTGAGTCGATGCCGAGATCCTCGACCATGCGCAGATCGTCGTCCGCGGAGTGCAATTTCGGACGCAGGCTCGGTTCGACGAAACGTTCGATCACGCCAATCACCACCACGGATACATGGGTGGGGTCGTTAGTTTTTCTAAACTGCAGGGCAGCTTCAACTGTAGCCGAGGAGCACCGTTTCAAGGCTTCGCGCACAGAGCTCTCATCTTCAGCCGTGAAAGGCTTGGGAGAATTGGTTGATTGGGCCGCCGGCCCAACATGGGGTGGTTACTGCATCTGCCATGGTTAGGTCGAAGTAAGTGTCCGTCTTTTTTATTGTAAATGCTATTCTTCCCCTTCTAGCGCAGGGCTGGATGGTGTAGAGCCAGTCAGACACGTAAAAAGCCGAGGGGTTGCGGCCACGAACCGATCCTTGCGTACTTCGAATCTAGCGCTTTTGATTCCCGATTCGTCGCGGAAACCTATCATGAGTGTGGCACCATCGTTAAACTCCGTTTTTCTCATCACGCATGAGTTTCACCCCAAACGGGGCGGTATTGCCACGTTCACTGAGGAAATTGCGAAAGCGACCGCTGATCTGGGTTATGAAGTCGAAGTCTGGGCACAATCAGCCCCACCCGAGAAAGAAGTGAGCTGGCCTTTCAAACTTCATCGTCTCCCAGTCAAGGGCACGCATGATCTTTGCTGCCAGCTAAAGCTCGCACGCCAACTTATCGCCGCGCGGCGTCGTCTGCGCTACGCGACGGTTTATCTGCCCGAGCCTGGACCGATGCTCGCGATGATGATGCTTCAATTTTCCCACGCCTTCCGGCCGCATCGCCTCATCCTCACCTTCCACGGCTCGGAAATCCTGAAGTTTCATCGCAATCCGATCACCCGCCTACTCACCCGCCGTCTGATCAGGCACGCTTCGCGGATCAGTACGCTCACCAACTACACGCAATCGCTGCTTTGCCGTTATTTCCCGGAAGCCTCGGGCAAAACCTTTCTCACGCCAGGCGCGCTACGCTCCGATTTCGCCGTCGTACCGCCCGCTTCCACGAAGGATAAGGACAAACTCATCGTGCTCACAGTGGCCCGGCTGCACCCGCGCAAAGGCCAGCTCATCACGCTGCACGCGCTTCAATCGCTCGCACCCCAGTTTCGCAACCGGATCGAGTACTGGATCGTCGGCAGTCAGGGCAAGAAACGCTACAGGGCCAGCCTGCGCAACGCCGTCGCGCAATCCGACCTCTCCGTGCGTTTCTTCGGCGATCTGCCCAATGACGAACTTGCGCAAATCTACAATCAAGCTGACATCTTTGCGATGACCAGTGTCGATCACGGGCCCAGTGTCGAAGGCTTCGGCCTCGTTTATCTCGAAGCTTCCGCCCACGGCCTGCCCATCGTCGCCCACACCATCGGTGGTGTAGCCGAAGCCGTCTCTGACGGAGTCACCGGACTGCTCGTACCGCCGAACCATCCGGCCCAGCTAACCGCCGCCTTCGAGCGACTCATCAGCGACCATGTATTGCGCCATCGCCTCGGCAACGCCGGCCAGGCCTGGGCCCGACGTAACTGCTGGAAAAAATCGGCCAGCGTTCTTTTCAACAACGATCCCGAACTGGTCGTCGCTTAAACGCTGCTCAATCCCATGCTCCAGTCTCGCGCCCAGATCACCGTTCGCTACGCCGAAACCGATATGATGGGAGTCGTTTATCACGGCAACTATCTGCCCTGGTTTGAAGTCGGCCGAACCACTCTATTGAAGGAATTCGGCGTGCCCTATCGCGAGCTGGAGAAAGACGGATATTTTCTCCCCGTGCTGGAGGTGCAGGCCAAATATCACCGACCTGCCGTGTACGACGACACCGTCACGGTCATCACTTACCTGCGCGAAAAACCCAGCCTGCGCATCACGCTCGAATACGAAATTCGTCGCAACGAAGACCTGCTGGTCACCGGCAAAACCGTCCACGCCTTCATCGACCGCTCGGGCAGACCTGTCCGCCCGCCCAGTTCGTTCATCGAAAAAATGAACGCCCTGTTCGGCAGTTGAGCCAACGCGGTTTTCTACGGCCCGGTCGGCGCACCAGCCCACCAACCGTACTCCTCAAGAACCTCGGACGAAGTCTCAACGGAGCGAGCCACCGCCAGCAAATCCTCCGCTCGCGCCCGACCCGCAAGCGTGAAAACCGCCCAAACCGCATGTACGCGCACCAGCGGCAAATCATGCGAAGCCAGACGAACCAGCGCCGTGATACAATCGTTCGCGCTGGTATTGGCCGCGACGATACAGGCGTTGCGCAACAGCCCAGCCAGCTTCACGCGTTTGATCGCTGTGCCCTTAAAAACCGCCGCAAACCGCTCCGGCTCCAGCGCGAGCAATTCCTGCAACGACAGCGACGCAATCCCCTCGCGTGCCACCAGCAACACCCGGCGGCTCTCCTGGGCAAAACGGTTCCACGGACAAACCTCCAAACACACGTCGCAACCGTAGATGTGCGCGCCGATTTTTCCGCGCAGCTCACGTGGAATCACACCTTTGTTTTCGATCGTCTGATACGAAATACAGAGACGCGCATCCACCACGCCGGGCTTCGTGATCGCCCCAGTCGGACAGGCTTCCAAGCAGCGCGTACATTTGCCGCAGAGCGCACCGATCTGCTCGCCATCGCCAATAGCTTCTCGAACCGGCGGGTCCGGTTCCAGTTCGACGGTAGTCAACACGGCCGCGAGAAACAGCCAGTTGCCGAAACGCCGCGAGATGAGCATCCCGTTTTTCCCGATGAAACCCAGGCCGGCCCGCGCCGCCCAGCCACGCTCCACCACCGGACCAGTGTCCACGTAATAACGGTAATCCGTCCCGCCCACGCCATAAACCGACTCCAGCGCGCGCCCTGCCTCGATCAGCGCAGGTTTCAGCGTGTCATGGTAATCTGAATACAACGCATAACGCGCCCACAACGGCCGCTCCGCCATGCTCGAGACATCGCGCCCACCCGGCCAGTAGTTCACGCCGAGCAGCACCGCCGATTTCGCTCCCGGCAAAACCTGCTGCGGATCGAGCCGTTTGTCCGCCGAGCGCTCCATCCATTGCATATCGGCCTGCATGCCCTGCCCCAGCCAGTCGCGCAAAAACCCGCCGTTCACCGGCTTCAACTGCACAAATCGAACATCGTCAAAACCGAGCGCCAGCAGCCGCGTGCGCAATTCCTCCTGACGTGTATTCATCTTCCGAATTCCGCGGCTTCGCGCCGATAGGTTCGGATGACATGCGTCACGATCTCAGCCAGCGGCCGGCCATCGGTGAGGATCACCGTGCCTGCCTGCCGGTAGATCGGCTCGCGGGCGGCGTAGAGCGCACGAATGCGCTCCATCGGATCCTCGACATTCAGTAGCGGCCGATGACGACTCCCCTGCGTCCTTTTCAAAATTGTTTCCAACGATGCCTGCAGGCAAATGACCACGCCCTTCGATTTGAGCAATTCGAGCATACCCGGTTGCACAACCAGTCCGCCCCCACAAGCCACCACGCATTTTTCCGCCGGGTGCCCCTGCTCGATAAAATCCTTTTCCAACGCACGAAAAGCGGGCTCGCCCTCGTTCGCAAAAATATCGGGGATGGATTTCCCTACCTTGCGCTCGATCTCGACGTCGCTGTCGAGCAGTTGATAACCCATACGCTGCGCCACCGCGTGACCGACCGTCGTTTTTCCTGTTCCCATGAAACCGACAAAATAGAGATTGGTTTCTGGAAATTTCATAGACTCGGCTCGCAGCAAACGGCGTCACTCGCGCGATGCCAAACAAGAAAATGCGGCTCAGCCGCCAACTCGTCAGCCTGCTCAGCGGACTTTGGCGATGCTCGCGAGCTTGGCCTCGAACTGCGCCACAACCACTTCCCAGCTGATCGCTTGCGCCGTTGTGCGGGCTGCGGCCCGGATCGCCGGCCAATCCGCACGCCGACTCATCAACTCCTGCGCCATCAAAATAAATGCCGTCTTGTCCTCGAACTTGGCGGTGAAGCCGTTGATGCCGTTGCGCACATGCTGCCGCAGAGCCGCATAGTCATAACCAGCCACCACCAAGCCACTGGCCAGCGCCTCCGTCACGACATTGCCAAAGGTCTCAGTCGAACTCGCGAAGAGAAAAACATCAGCCGAAGCAAAATGGGCCGCCAACTCCTCACCGCGACGCGTACCGGCAAAAACAAACTCCGGATTCTTCAACTCCAACTCAGCCCTCAGAGGGCCATCGCCGACCAGCACAAAACGCGTCCGCGGATAGATTACCCGCATGGCTTTGTAAGCCTCCACCGCGAGCCCTAGATTTTTCTCCGCTGCGATGCGGCCAACATACAATATTACCGGTTCATCGGCCGACGCGCCCCAAGCCTTGCGTAGACTTTCCGAGCGCTTCGTCGGCGCAAAAAGCCGCGCATCCACGCCACGCGACAACACCGCGAGTTTTTCGAATCCCTGCTTCGCGAGTTTGACCGCCATCTCGTCGGTCGGCACCAGCGTGCATGCAGTCCGGTTGTGAAACCAACGCAGATAACGCAGCGCAAAATTCCGCCCAAAGCTCAGCCCATAATGGCCGCCATATTGATGGAAATTCGTGTGAAAGCTCGACGCCACCGGAATGCCCAAAACCCTGGCCGCCTTCAGCGCGGAGTACCCCAAAGGTCCTTCCGTCGCCACATGCACCACGTCCGGCCGGTTTTTCGACCAGCGCTCGCGCAACATCCCAGACGCCGGCATCCCGACGCGCAAAGAATTGTAGAACGGAATGGGCCAACCCGTGACCAGCCATTGGTCAAATCCTGTATTGGCATTGTGAATACGCGGGCCGCTCAACGCCTCGCCCTGCTGGCGTGGCCGGATCACCGTTAACTTATGTCCGCGACTTCCCAGACCGCTCACTAACCGACTCAAAGTCATGGCAACGCCATTGACTTCAGGCGAATAGGTTTCGGTTACGAGCGCGATGTTCACGTGGGGGTTCTGCCCTAGCGCAAACGACTGGCAAGTTTAAAATCTACCTTTTTTGTAGCGTTTGGGTGACAAAAAAACCCTCCGTTTTTTGCGGAGGGTTTTGTAGAGCTAAAATCTTCTGGCTGTTTACTTTTTGGCTTCGGGCTTGGCCGAAGGCGCGGGTGGTGTCGCAGGAACAGGGGCCGGGGCTGGAGCCGGGGCTTTGAAGTCGAGTAATTCAACTTCGAATACGAGCGTCGAATTCGGTGGAATTCCCTGATTACCCTCTTCGCCATAACCGAGCTGCGCCGGAACATAGAGCTTCAGCTTGCCGCCTTTATTGATCTTCTGGATGCCTTCCGTCCAGCCGGGGATAACACGGTTCAACTGGAACTCGATAGGTTCGCCGCCGACGTTGGAGTCAAACTTGGTACCGTTGGCGAGAGTGCCAGTGTAGAAAACCTTCACGGTGTCGGTCGCCTTCGGGAAATCTCCGGTGCCGGGTTTCACGATTTCATAGGCCAGACCGCTCGGGAGAACTGTGACGCCCGGCTTGGCTTTGACTTCGGCCATGAACTTCTCGCCCTCGACCTTGCCCTGTTCCTTCATTTTGGCGTGGTAGCTCTTCTGCTTCGCTTCCATAAATTTGCCAATCTCGGGCCCGATCTTTTCAAGCTCGTACGGCGTTTCTTTCCCAGCGGCCGCCGTGTAGATACCTTTGACGAGCAGGTCCACTTGTTCTTTGGAAAAGCCGAGTTCCGCAAAACCGTTCTGCTTGCCGAGGAACCAGCCTAGAGTTTCGAGGACTTGAGCCTCAGTGTATTGGACGGTCGGCTGAGCGGCAGGAGCAACTGCACCGGCCGGTTTCACGTCTTGAGCGCGAAGCGAGGCGACAGCGCTGATTGCAACGAAGAGAGCGGCTGAGAGCGTGGGTTTCAATTTCATGCGTTATATGAGGTGTGTGTATGGAAACAGTGGCGGGGATTTTGTGCCAAGAAAAGTAACGTAATTGCCGAAACCCCTTGGTAAATGCAATCAATTCCGAGTGCCTCGTTCGTCAATAGCTCAGAGGTGAAAGCCATCTGCAATTTCCAATCCGAGCACCCCTCCCGAGGTTCGCGACGACGAACGATTGTTACGACGAAGAACCCAAGCCATCACCACAACAACCGCATCGCACCTAAAGCGCTCAGGCCGAGCGCCAGGTTTTCGAACCATTTCTGGTTGATGCGCGTGAGCAGCCAGCGTCCAGCGAAAGTTCCAGCCAGTACGGCCGGGGCGAGAAAAAGATTAAATTTCACGCTATCCGCCGTGATCAGGCCGAGGTTAACCATAAACGGCACCTTGAACCAATTCAGCAGCATGAAAAATACTGCGCCCGTGCCGACGAATTCCATCTTCGGCAGGTGCATCGCGAGCAGATAAATCGCCATCAATGGTCCGGCCGCGTTCGCGACCAGTGTCGTGAATCCCGCCAACACGCCGATTGTAGGAGCGAACCACCAGACATGCACCAACTCAACGCCAGGTCCGGCGAGTTTCTCCTGTCGGCGGCGCCACACGTGAAGAATCACCAGCCCGACGATGATCAGGCCGATAAGTTTCGCCGTTTGCCAGTCGTTGATCCGGCCCATAGCGAAATATCCGGTCAGCACACCCGCCGCCGTCCAAGGGAAAAGTTTCCACAGGTGCGACCACTGCGTGTGTCTCCGGTAATTCAATACAGCGACCAAGTCGCCAAAGATCAGCAGCGGCAACACGAAGCCGGTTGACTCACGCGTGCTCGGCAGCACTTGCGCAAAAATCACGACTGGCAAAAAGCCCATGCCGGTGATGCCGCCCTTCGACACGCCGACCAGCACGGCCGCAAGCGCAGCCACAGCCCATTGCCAGATTTCGAAATTCACCGGAGCGAATCTCGATTTTCGATCTCGGTAAACTGGCCGCTATCGACCTTGAAAATCTGCCAGTCACCCAGCTCTGCATCGGGAAATCCCGTGCCCGTCGCGATCACCTGACAATCGAAACCCAGCGCAGTCCAAAAACGTTTGCGGCGATCCTGATCGAGTTCGCCCAACACATCGTCAGCAAGCACCACTGGTTGCACGCCCGAGCGTTCGTGAAAGTAGTTCACCTGCGCCAGTCGCAACGCCAGCGCGAGGCTGCGCTGTTGCCCTTCGGAGCCGTAGTCGCGCACCGCGTGGCGCCCGAAGAGCAGATCAAAATCGTCGCGATGCGGTCCCGTACTGGTGGTTTTAAGTAGTTGGTCACGTCCTCGGTTTTTCGCAAACACAGCGGTCCAACCCTTCGTGTCCGTCTGATCCAGATCGGGTTGATATTGCATGGTGACGCGCTCTTTTTCGCCGGCGATGGCGGTGTACGCGTCGGCGACGTATCCACTTAATACCTTCACGTTGGCAGCGCGTTTCTGCACGATCTGAGCGGCCGCCGTGGCCAGCGGCAACTCAAACGCCGAAAACTCCAGCGGCGTGGCTCCACTCTTCAGCAGACGATTCCGGTCAAGCACCGCGCGGTGATATTGTTGCAGTAATTGCAGGTAACCCGTGTCCATCGCCGCGATCGTGAGATCGAGCCAGCGACGACGAAACGCTGGAGCACCGCGCACGAGTTGCTGGTCTTGCGAGGAAAAAACAACGGTCGGAAAGCGCCCGAGATATTCGCTAAACTTCGTCACCCACTCGCCGTCGCAAGTCACCTCTTTGCCTTGCGGCCGCAGCTTGATCGTGACGCCAGTGTCATCGAGCAGTTCGTGCTCCAATTCGTAAGCGATGCCAGCACCAGTTTGCCCGTGGCCAATCAGCAAACTCTGATCGCTCGTACGAAAAGACCGCAACGCCGTCAGATAGCTCACCGCTTCGAGCAGGTTGGTTTTACCCTGACCGTTTTGCCCAATAAAAAACTGCTGCCGCCCCACCAGCGTAAGCTCGGCGAGCGGGATATTGCGAAAATGTTCCAGGGTGATCCGGCTGAGGCGCATCAGATTTTGATTACGTTACCATTATCGGCACGAAATTCACTTTCCAAACCAGACAAGGCCAAAGCGAGCGCATTCCACTCCGCCTCGGTCGTCTCCCAACCAGAGCTTACGCGAATAACTCGCTTCGCCTCAGCGGGAGCATAACCCATCGCCGCGAGCACGTGCGACGAACCTTCCTTCGCTGTCGCGCAAGCCGAACCAGTCGATACCTGAAACCCCAATTTATCGAGTCGCGTGACCCAACGATGATTCTCGGTGTGCGGCATGAGCAACGACACCGTGTTCCAAAGTCGCTCGGCCTCCGCCGCGATCACCGTCACGCCCGGCACAATTGACCGAACCGTCTGCTCAAACTGACCACGCCACCGCAAGCGCTCCGACTCTTGAAAAACCTTTTTCTGCTCGGCATCGGTCAGCGCCGCAACCATCGCAGACGCCCCAGCCAGATCCTCCGTACCACCGCGAAAACCACGCTGCTGCGCGCCGCCCAGTTGCGCGCGAAAGCTCTCCGCGCCCACCGGAATTTTGAGAAAACCCGTACCTTTCGGCCCGCCAAATTTATGCGCCGCACCGATCACCCAGCCCGCTCCGCCCAGCCCGGCCGCCGGGAGTTTGCCTAACCATTGCGCTGCGTCACAAAAATATTCCACACCCGCCAGCGCGCAGGTTCGCGCGATCTCGGCCCACGGTTGCAACACGCCGGTTTCGTTGTTCGCCGCCAGCACGATCACAGCCGCGACTCGATGTTTTTCAAAAAATGTTTTCACCACCGCATGCTCGACCAACCCAGCGCGCGTCACCGGTAGCCACAAAAGACGGTCGCCAAAAAATTTCTTCGCCGACTCCAGCACGCAGGGATGTTCGGTTGGATTGATCGCCACGCGCGACCCGGCGGGCAACGACTGAGCCCAATGCGCCAGCACCGCGTTCGCTCCCTCCGTCGCACCCGAGGTGAAAACCAACAATTCCGGTGCGCAACCAATAAACTCCGCCAAGCGTGCCCGCACCGCATCAAGGCGAATCCTCGCCCGCGCCCCGTCGCGATACGGACTAGCAGGATTGTGCCACGTTTCGGCGGACACCTGCAACCACGCCTCACGCGCAACCGGCGCAAGCGGCGTCGTGGCGTTGTGGTCAAAGTACGGCATCGGACGCCAATTGAATTTTGAATCCAAAAAACGCCAAGCCACAAACCGGCCAAATCGCCATTTTCTCGTACAACGATTTTCCTTCGTGACCTTTGCGCTCTTCTGTTCAAAACAAATCCCATGAGCCTCGACGCCTCCCTCGCCTCCACGATTCGCACGCTTGAGTCGCTGAAAGAAATCCGCACCGAGATCGATCGCGCCGGAGCACTCATTGTTGAAACACTCCGTGCCGGGAAAAAACTTCTGATCTGCGGCAACGGTGGCAGCGCGGCCGAGGCCCAGCATTTTTCCACCGAGCTTGTTGGACGTTATTTCAAAAACCGCCGCTCGATTCCGGCGATCGCACTCAACGCCGACGGCACTCTTCTGACCTGCATCGTCAATGACTACGGTTATGACGCCGCCTTCTCGCGCCAGGTCGAAGGCTTCGGACAGCCCGGTGATCTGGTGATCGGTATCACGACGAGCGGCAACTCGGCCAACGTCCTCGCCGCTTTCGACGCCGCTCACAAACTCGGGCTTAAGACTATCGCCTTCCTCGGACGCGGAGGCGGCAAAGCCAAGGGACTCGCCACGGTCGATCTCATCATACCCGGCGATTCCGGCCGCACCGCACAGGAAGCGCACCTCTTTTTGATCCACCACTTCTGCGATCAGATCGACGCCGCTTTCGATTGAGGTTTCCGCTCACGGGCCGAGGAGATTTTCAACCGTCACGACCGACGCTGGTCTTTCGCTTCGAGTTGGATTTAATCTTATCCACGATGCGACGCACCGCCACTTTCCTGATCCTCTGCTGTGGACTGGCGTGCTTGGGTGCAGCGGAAAAAAAGCCGCTTCCGCCCATCGACCCGCTCGATCCCTCGCGCATCTACATGTATCCGCGCCCCGTGGAAAACTGGCTCGACGTACAGATCGCGCTCGCCCGCCAGGCGATATCCTGTGGTTCGATCGATGGCGTGGGCGGACGCCAAACTGCCGCCGGGCTGCGCGCCTTTCAGGAACGCGCCGGCCTCGACACCACCGGGAAACTCGACAACGCCACCCGCGCCCAACTCATCCTCACCGGACCGCCCTTCAAGCAGGTCACGCTTAGCGCCGAGGACCTCGCCAGTTTGCAGCCGCTCAGTAAAACCTGGCTCGGAAAATCCCAGCAAACCGCCCTCGCCCACGAAAGCGCGCTCGAGTTGCTCGCCGAACGCACCCACGCCCACCCGAACCTCCTGAAGCGCCTAAATCCATCGCTCGATTGGACGACTATCACGCCCGCCACCCGCATCCACGTCCCCGCCATCGATCGCACCGCGCCACTCGGCCAGCCCGCGCACCTGCATATTTCACTCAGCGAAAACACGCTCGAAGCCCGCGACGAAGTGGGAAACATCATCATGCATTGCCCGGTGAGCATTGCCCGCCTCGCCGAGAAACGTCCCGAAGGCGAACTGCACATCACCGTGGTTATCCCCAATCCCGATTACACCTTCGACCCCGACGTTTTCCCTGAATCCGCCGAAGCGCGCGAACTTGGCCGCAAACTCCTCATCCAGCCCGGCCCGAACAATCCTGTCGGTGTCGCCTGGATCGGTCTTGACCGCCCGGGTTATGGTATCCACGGAACGCCTACACCGGAACAAGTTGGCCGCACCGAATCCCACGGCTGTTTTCGCCTGGCCAACTGGGACGCCCTCACGCTGCTCGAAATCGCCCGCGTCGGCCTTCCTGTGCTGGTCGAGCCGTAGGCCAATCTACCCATCGTCCGTTCGCCGTTTTGCGAAGGAACCGCCCCCGCAAAAAACAGAAAGCCCCCCGGTTTGGGCCGGAGGGCTTTGCTTCAAATCTTGATTAACGTGCGGTTTATTCGCCGTCGTTGCCGATCGCTTCAACCGGGCAACCTTCCAACGCTTCGGTGCACAGTGCGATCTCTTCCTCGGTGGTCGGCTGTTTATGAACGTAGGAATAGCCACCCTCGTCATTACGCGCGAAAAACGCCGGGGCGGTTTCTCTGCAAAGATCACAGTCAATGCACTGTTGATCGGTGTAAAACTTTCCAGGAACGTTTGGTTCCCATTTGTCAGCTTTGTTAGCCATGGTGTCGGACAAAAGAGTAATTGCGCTGATAGTGTCAAGAAGGAGGGCGATTCATAAGCAGAAAAACCCGGGTCTGGTAAATGAAACGCCAATGCTGGGAGGCGGCTTGTATTTGCCGGAGCGGCTACCTAGCTTGCACCTTCGATGCTCTCGGACCGCACCTATCTTCGAAACGACTACCCGCAACGCGGAGGTGGTGCGTTGAAATGGCTGCTCTCGGCCATGGCGGCGGGCTTCATTTTGACGGCGGTTTTCGAGCGGTTGTTCAATACAGTCGCGTTTTCCGATCTGTTTCAGCTCACGCTTTCCGGTCTGGAAAAATGGCATCTGTGGCAGATCGTCTCATACGGTTTTATCCATCCGGTGGACGACGTGTCCTCGGTGCTGGTCGTGGGCTTCAACCTACTGTGCCTGTATATGCTTGGCCGCGAAATGGAATCGCTGCTCGGGACAAAACATTTTCTGGCGCTCTATCTCGGTGCGATTTTCTTGGGTGCGGTTTGCTGGCTGGCCGTGAACTACCGTTTCGGCGGCGTTCTCAGCGGCGCCTGGCCGGGAGTTGTGGCGCTCTTAACCCTTTTTGCCTGCCTGAATCCCGAACAGGAGATCAAGATGCTTCTGCTTTTCGTGCCGATCACGATCCGACCGAAGTACTTGGTGTGGTTCTTGTTTGCGGTGGATTTTCTCTGCCTGAGTTTTTGGGAGATCAGGGGCCAAGTTTCTCCTCTGCGCATGGGTCACTCGGCCCACCTCGGTGGAATGCTCGCGGGTTATCTTTATTTTCGTTTGGTTCACCAACTCGAATGGCGCAATCCCGATGGCAAAATCGACGTCGAGCTCCCCGGCTGGATCCGTAAATCGCGCAAAGCCACCACCGCAACCACCGGCAAGTTCAAGGTCAATCTCACGACCCGCGAAGAACTTAAGACCGAGGTCGATCGCATCCTCGACAAGATCAACAGCGAGGGTTTCGCCGCGCTCACGCCCGAGGAAAAACGGATGCTCGACGACGCCAAGGACCAGTTGAGCCGCAATGTAGACAAAGACTCGTGAAAGTGCGCCCCGCGCTGTTTCACCTTTGCCCAAAGTTTAACGTTAACCCTTTTAAGAGCGCGCCGTAGGCTTAGGTAGCAACTGGTCGCGCAATCACACCTTTTGAAACATTTACTCTCCGCAACCGTCCCATCTCCGATGAAGTTCCTTGGATCCCTCCGTCATGGCCTGCGCTGGCTGCTCCTGCTCTCTTTGTTTGTAGGAAATGTTTATGCGTGGACCGATAAGCAATTCACCACGACCACCGGTCAGGCGCGCGAAATCACTGCGCTGATCCGCCTGCTTGAGCAGATCCATTATAATCACGAAAACGTCCGCCCCAGCGACTACGGCCAGATTATCCCGGATTTCATGGGCGAACTCGACGGACAGCGTCTGTTTTTTCTCGCGACCGACAAGGAGGCCTTCACCAAACGCTATCCCGCCAGTTGGGTTTACAACAACATCTCCTCGCTCGGGAAAATCGACCCTGCTTACGAAATCTACAAAGCGTATGCCTCGCGCGTCGAAACCCGCGTTCAGTGGATCTTAGCCGAACTGAAAAAGGACATCGATCTCACAACTAAAGAAACCTACCTACTCGACCGCGCCAAAGGCCCTTGGTGCGCCGACGAAAAGGAAGCCGATGCACTGTGGAGCAAACGCCTGCGCTTCGAAGTTCTTCAGGATGTTCTCAACAAAAAGACCCTGGAAGAAGCCCGCCAGAACGTGCGCAAACGCTACGAACGGATGCTCAAAAGTCTCGATGAAGTCGAAAGCACCGAACTAGCAGAATGGTTTCTCTCCGTCGTCACTCGTCTCTACGATCCGCACTCCACCTATTTTTCCTATGACACCTTTGCCGACTTCGCGATTCAGATGCGACTTCAGCTCATGGGCATCGGAGCGCTCCTCGGGGTCGAAGACGATTACTGCGTGGTGAAAGAAATCATACCCGGCGGTCCCGCCGATGTGAGCAATCTGCTCCACCCAAATGACAAAATCCTCTTCGTTGGTCAGGGAGATGCCGAACCAGTCGAAGTGATCGGCATGAAGCTGCGTAAAATCGTCAGCCAGATCCGCGGCGATAAAGGCACACGCGTCAAACTCACCATCCAACCCGCCGACGCACCCGATCCCTCGATCCGCAAAGAAATCGTGCTGACCCGCGACGTCATCAACCTCGATTCAGCCCGCGCCCGCGGTGCCATTTTCGAAGTGCCCGACAACGCCACCGGCAAACCACTCTCTATCGGCGTCATCACACTTCCTGCCTTCTACGGCCCCGACAGCAGCAGCAGCGCCGCAGAAAAAAACAGCGCCACTCGCGACGTCGCCGAAATCCTCAAACAACTCCAAGCCGTCGGCATCCAGGGCCTCGTCCTCGACCTGCGCAACAACGGCGGCGGCCTTCTCTCCGAAGCCATCGACCTCACCGGCATTTTCATCAACCAAGGTCCCGTCGTCCAAGTACGAGACTACTATGGTGACGTAAAAGTCGACAGCGATGAAAACCCGAAAATCGCCTACACCGGTCCGCTCGCCGTACTCGTCTCGCGCTTCAGCGCCTCCGCTTCCGAAATCGTCGCCGGCGCACTCCAAAACTACGGACGCGCCATCATCGTCGGCGACAGTTCCACCCACGGCAAAGGCTCGGTCCAGACCGTGATCGAGATGAAAAGTTATCTATCCAGCTTCTCCCTCGCTCCCGAAAAAACCGGCGCGACCAAACTCACCGTCCAAAAATTCTACCTTCCAGACGGCAGCTCCACCCAACTCCGCGGTGTGATCCCCGACGTCATTTTGCCGTCCATCGACGACTACCTCCCGATCGGCGAAAAAGATCTGCCTCACGCCCTCGTCTGGGACGACATTCCCTCCAGCATCTTCGACGGGAAACCCCTCGCACCGCAGATCCTCAACCCACTGCGCGAAGCCAGCCGCGCCCGCCAGGGCAAGCTAGAGGAGTTTTCCTTCCTCAACAAAAACATCGACTGGTTCAAAACCAAGCAGGAGATCAAAACCATCTCCTTGAACCTAGAAGAACGTCGCACGCAGAAAGCCGCCGACGCCACCTTCCGCAAGACGATGGAAAAGCAAAAAGAGCTCCTCGCGAAAAACAGCTTCACCTTCCGCGAATTTAATCTGGGTAATCCACCAGTAAAAAAGTCCGTCGAGAAAAAGCCTGCAGCGGAAGACTCCGACGAAGACGCGGAACTCGCCGCAATTCGCGATGAAGGCTACGCCAAATTCGACATCCATCTCCGCGAAGCCCTGCGCATCGTGACCGATGCCGTCGATCTCGGCAGCAAACCAGAAAGCTGGGCCGGCAGCCGTGCCCCGCTTACAGCCCAAGTCACGCCCAAGCTCTAAGCCGCAACAATGCAGTGAGGAATGCACCCGTTGTATCCCAACGGGCTATTGCGGTTAAAAACATAGCCGAGTTGCCGAAAGCGGATTCGGCGAAAATTGTCTTGAGGTAGGGCGAGCTACTGACGGCGATTTTTCCTTTCAAGCGGAGGAATTCAAGCGGCTGGTTTTTGCAGCAGGTAATGGCTCACCAGCCACTCCTCGCCACCACGGTAGCCCCAGAGTTCGGCGCACGACATGAAGAATACGCGCCAGTAGACCCACCAACGAGTCTCGTGTTCGGCTCCGTAAGTCGCGGCGAGCAAAGGCCTCAATTCAGCACGGTACCGATCCATGTTCTGTAACCAAAGATTGGCTGTCCGCTCGTAATGGCGGCCATTCACTTGCCAATGATCGACCAGCTTCAAGTCATCCTGAAAACGCATCACAAGGTCGTCGCTCGGCATCATGCCTCCGGTGAAAAAGTATCGGCTCATCCAATCAGTCTGGTCACGGGCAACAAAATGGTAGGCAAACCGTGCATGCGTGAAAATGTGCATAAAGAACAAACCGCCGGGCTTGAGCCAGCGCCCGATATTCGCCAGCAATCGCGGCCAGTTTTTCATATGCTCGAACATCTCAACAGACACAACCCGGTCGAAGCGGCCGGGCTCGATGTCAAAATCGTTCATGTCGCAGGTGATGATCGTGAGGTTCTTGATCCCGCGCTTTAGCGCCTCGGCGTCGATGAATTTCTTCTGCGTGCGTGAGTGCGAAACGCCCGTTATGCGCGAGCGAGGATAACGCTCCGCCAGCCAGAGGGAGAGCGATCCCCAGCCGCAACCGAGTTCTAAGATTTCCTGGCCGTCGACGAGCCACGCTCGTTCTGCGTACAACCGAAGCATCGCCTCTTCGGCCTCAGCCAGAGATTCGTCTCCGCGCTCAAACCAGCAGCAGGAGTACTTCAACCGCGGCCCAAGCACCCGCTGATAGAACGCGGTCGGCACTTCGTAATGTTGTTCTTTAGATTCCTGGGTGTTGATAGCAATTGGTTGTGTCTTTAGATCGGTCACGAATTTTTCCAGTCGCACAGCCTGTTCTGCGGCAGTAGGCGCCGTTTCCTCTCGGAGGCGCTGAGCGAGCAGCCGGCGAATACCAAAACGAAGCGCGATGTCAGGCAGTAAGTTTTTCTCTAGAAGTGTGTCGATCATAAGGTCAAAAGTCAGGGTTGATTAGAGCTTATTCTCTGGTTTTGGTGGCCAAGGGAAAAAGGCACTGGTGCGTAACTGGTACAAGCGGTACGGTTCACCCTTCGAGCGAAGCAACTGGTCCTCGGTGTACTTGACTCCGGTTACCTTCAGCAGGAAGAAAAGCATCATCACCGGGCAATAAAGCGCGATCCAGCCCCAGGGCGACGCGAGCGCGAAGAGTGCAAACGCGACCCAGATCAGCCATTCGAAGAAATAGTTCGGATGTCGGCTCCAACGCCAAAGTCCCGAATCGCACACGCGGCCGCGGTTAGCCGGAGCGCGTTTAAACGCAGCGAGCTGAGCATCGGCCAGCGTTTCACCGAACAAGGCGACCAACCACAAACTGGCAGCGAAGATTTCCAGCGGATGGAGCGTCGAAGCCGGATTGCGCGTAGCGATGAGGAAGGGCGCAGAAAGTACCACGAGCAGGAGGGCCTGAAACTGGAAGAACTGAAACATCTTCGCGTTCAAATTCGCCGCCCAGTCCTGCCGGAGTTGCCGATAGCGACCGTCTTCGGTGTGCAAATGACCGAGCACGCGGCGCGCAAGATAACCGCCAAGCCGGAGACTCCAGACACCCGCCATCACCGTAATTAGCAATTTGCGCGGAAATGCACCGCCTCCGAAATGTCCGTAAAAGGCAGCCAGCGGTGCGAAACCCAGCGACCACGCTACATCGACGATGCCGTAATTATTGAGTCGGCGTGCGATCAGAAATAGCAGCGCGAAAGCAGTGGTGGCAGCGACGAGAGCAAATAAAATAAGGTTCGTGGTAGACATCGTTTGGTTAGGAATCAGTGAACTGGCTTTGCTGTGAACCTTCGCCCCAGAGCGCGCAGCGGCGGTTGAAGCATGAAATAGAGCGCAAAGCCGAGTGGTGCCGCCGCAAGCAGCCAGGCGGTCGCGGCATGGAGTCCTGTGATGCCGAATTGTTGGAGAAATTGCCACGGTCCGGCGTTGAACTCTTCAGCGAGGAGCTTCGGCGAGATAGGCATTGGTTCGGCCCGGTAGAGCCATTCGCCACACCGAACCCATGGGAGAATCAGTGCGAGTTGAAAAGGCGCACCAAGTACATTGGCAACCTGCAGCATCGGCTGATTTAGCCGAAACAGTACACCCGCCACAACACAGCCGAACGTGGTCGTGCCAAGGAAGGGATTGACCGCAATCACCCCACCGACTGCCAGCGCCAAAGCAAGCCGAGCCGGAGTCGCACCCTGGGTGAGTTGCCGCGTGATCGGAGCGATAACGCGACGCTTCCACCATGAAGGTGGCGTTGCAGTAAGGTCAATTTGGGTCACGCGAGTGTTTGGTTAGGCGAGAAGGTAAATGCCGATCGAAGCGACGACGAGCGCACTCGGCAGCAGGAGTCGGCCCGGATTGCGGCGAGTGATCACCTCGGAAATCTGCGAGGATTCTTTGATGCGAAAGAGCTCTACGAGCAGATAGATCGCCATCGCGAGGTTGCCAAGGAGCATGACATCGATGAACCAGAGCACGCGCGCGGCGAGGCTCTGCTCTTTCCATGCCTGCCAGACGTAAAACGTCAGGAAGCCGAAATAGGCGTCGAAGAGTGTGGCGATAAACCATGGGTGCGTGAATACATCGCGCGGGATGGCGAGGATGGAGACTTGAAGACTGGCCCAGCTCGTGACCCAGAGCATCGAGCCCAGCACAGTGATAAAAAGAAGGCGTAGGAACCAGAGCATAGAGATAAGATATGAAATGTCGCCGGGATGTTAACTGAAAGACAGATTGTTCGGACGGGTGTGGACGGTCTGCACGACACTGATGTTGCGCATGGCGAAAGCCGCCTCGCAGTAGGCGAGGTAGTAATTCCACTTGCGCAGGAATCGCTCATCGAAACCAAGCGCCTGCACGTCAGCGGTGCGCTGGTTGAATGCCTCGCGCCAGGTTCGAAGCGTGCGTGCGTAATCCTGGCTCATGTCGTCAAGCGCGTGGAGCACGAAGCCGCCCATCGAGGCGAGCAGTTCGTTGATGCGGTTCACGGAAAGCAGCAACGAGCCGGGGAAAATATGCTTCTGAATGAAATCCACGCCGCGACGGATCTCGGCGTAGCGATCGTCGGCACAGGTGATGAATTGCAACGCCATCAGCCCGTCTGGTTTTAACGCCCGTACGACGAGGCGACACCAATCTTCGAGGTAACGGTGGCCAACAGCCTCCAGCATCTCGATGGAAACGAGTTTGTCGAACTGCTCGCCAGCAGGAAGATCGCGATAGTCTTGCAGACGAACTTCGATGCGGTCGGACAGTCCGGCTGCAGCGATGCGCTGGCGAGCCAGATCGTGCTGCTCCTGCGAGATGGTTAAAGATGTAACGCGGCAGCCGTAGTGCTGCACGGCGTGCAGACTCCATCCGCCCCACCCTGTCCCGATCTCAAGCACGTGATCAGCGGAGGTGAGTCGGAGCTTGCGGCAGAGTGCGTCGTTTTTCGCGCGCTGCGCCTGTTCGAGCGTAAACTCAGGACGCTCCCAGCGAGCGCTGGAATACATCATCGAAGGATCGAGCCAGAGGCGGAAAAAGTCGTTGGAGAGATCATAGTGCTCGTGAATGTTACGAGCGACAGTGCGACGAGTGTTTGGGCGGAGCATGTGGTTTATGCGATTAGCCACACGGAGCAGATTTACGCCGAAGGCTTTCGCGCGTGAGCCGGAGAGCGAGGGCGAGCGATCCACGTTGAGCACGAACCAGGCGATGACTGCGGCGAGGTCGGGCGTTTCCCAATCGCCATCCATAAACGCCTCGGCAAAACCGATGTCTCCGTAAAGAACGCATTTTTCGAAAAATGCAGCGCGACGAACCTTGATCGCGGCGACTTGCGGGATGGCAAGCGCAGCGGGTGCAAGCGTGGTGGAGTGCCATTGCACACGCTCCTGCCCACCGAAGCGGTGGATGGTTCCGTCGGGCAGTTCTAGGTGAAGCTGCCCTGCGGGCATTTGGGCAAGGGCACGAAGCGTGAGTCGCTGATAAAGTCCGGCCGAAGCGCCTGTGGCTGAAGCGGCGGCGGAGGTCGTCGTAATGCGATCGGTTGAGTTCATGTCGATGGCGAGCGGTTTATAGAAGGATGTGGACGATAAAGATCCCGTTGAGACGAAGGTGAGGCTGCCTTTGCAAAGAAGGGCACGCGTTTGAGCCAGAGCCGGAAGGCCTGCCAGTGGATGAGCGTGATGATTTTTAACGTGACCAGCGGATATTTTATGAGAAACCACGCCAGCCTAAGGTTTGTAAGGGAACTGCGGATACCGGTGAGGGCTGTATGCAACACACGCGATCCCGCAGCGTGGTCATCAATCCGCACGGCGAGTTTTTCGACTGGCGCATGCAGTGTGAAGTCGAACTCCAGGTCGAGGCCGGAAAACGGAGAGACGTAGAAGCGCTTCGGTGTGCGCAAGCGGAGCGTTGTCGAACCGTCGGGGCCGGTCACAGATGGAATGAAATATGGTTTTACCTCATGAAACGTGTTCGTTACCTCGGCGATCCCGCCGACGATGACTCCGGCGGCGTCAAAGCAGAAATAGAACGAAACCGGATTGAAAAGATAGCCAAGCACGCGCGGCAAAGTAATGAGCAACACGCGTCCATCGGCACCGAAATCTGAGCCGTGCGCAGCGCAGAAAGCACGCACGCGCGCTTTTAGCGATGACGGATTGGCGGTGGCGATTAGGTTGTTCTCCGGAAGCGTTGGCTGATGCAACGGTTCTCCTATTGGTAGAAAGTCGCTTTCGCGGAAACTGAAAAGGTTGGCTCGATTGACCGAGAACAACGCGAGACGCCGGTGCAGAGAGGCGAGTTCATCGAGGTCGAGTGCAAAGTAGAACAAGCTGTAAACAAAGCGGTGGTGCTTCGGCGTGAAGCGCTCGTGCAGCACCGAGCATTCGTACAGCGAAGAGTTGGCGTCAGCAGAGCTCATGCGGAACCTTTAACCTCAGGGATGTTCTCCCACGGATCCCGACCAAGCAGCAAAGTGGAAAGATTCACGGCGGAAAGCAGTCCATCCTCGTGGAACCCGTAGCGCTGCCACGCGCCGACGAAATAAGTCTCGGTGCAACCGCGCGCGGCGGCGTTGAGACCGGCTATCTCGGGCTGGGCCTGCCCGGCGGCGAGATCGAAAAGGGGATGTTCCTCGGCAAAGGTGTGGAGCGTTTGTTTCGGATTCAACAGATGGGCACCTTCAACCGAGACGAAATAGTTTTCCCGATCCGAAACCCCTTGCAAGCGGTTCATCCAATAATGCGTGGATACACTTTGCCCAACGGCCTCCGATTCGATCCGGTAATTCCAGGCCGCTCGGGCAAGTCGGGCGCGGGGCAACACCGACTCGTCGGTGTGAAGTGTGACGGTGTTGGGTTGATACTGAAAAGCGGAGAGCAACCGGCGCTCTTCGGCGGTCGCGGCGGACCCGAGAATTTTCAGCGTAGACGGCGCGTGGCAGGCAAAAATGACTTTATCGAAGCGGGTGGTTGCGGTCGCGGTCGAAACCTCAACGCCACCGCCAAGGCGACGGTGCACCTTGAGCACGGGCGTGTTCAGGTGGATGCGCTCGCGAAACGGCGCGACAATTTTCTGCACATAGCTTTGCGCCCCACCCTCGACCGTCCACCACGGATGCTGCGTGTGCAGGCCGAGAAAACCGTGATTATGAAAAAAGCGGAGCAAGGTGGCGGCGGGAAATTGCCGCATCTTTTCCGGAGGCGTGGACCAAACAGCCGAACTCATCGGTATCAGGTATAGTTGAAAAAAGTCCTCCCCGTAGCCCCCGCGCTGGACATATTCGTCGAGGCTCAACCGACTAAGCGTCGGATCGTCGAGCGCAGCTTTCGCTTCGCGATTAAAGCGGTCGATTTGCCAGAGCATGCGGTAGAACGATGGGCGCAGGAGATTGCGGCGTTGGGCAAAGAGATGGTTTAGGCTGCTGCCACAGTACTCCAGTTCGCGCGTCCGATGTTGCACGCTGAAAGACATGTCGGTGGGTTTCGTCGCCACACCGAGCGTATTGAAAAGCCGCGTGAGGTTGGGGTATGTTACATGGTTAAAGACCATGAACCCCGTGTCGATCGGAGCTGGGCGACCGTCGTCATCGACAGTGACAGTATGCGTATGACCGCCGATGTAATCGGCAGCTTCAAACACGGTGATATCGTATTCGCGGTGGAGAAACCAACCCGAACCAAGACCTGAGATACCAGAACCGATGATGGCGAGTGTTTGCATTGTTAGTAATTTCTAAGGCCCATCGTTCCACAGTTTGGTAATCTCCGAGAACGGTACCGATGCGACATTGTATATCTAGGCCGGGATAGTTGAACGATAGCGTTTGGTTTAGGTGTTGAGCCGCCAGATCGTGAAATTGAGGAACATCGCGAAAGAGACCCACGCGAGATAGGGAATGAGCAACGCAGCGGCGGTGCGATTCACCGGCCAGAAGGCTGCAATCGTTGCAATGATCGCGAGCCAGACTAGCAAGATGTCGAGAAAGGCGAGGCCTGGATTGTGGAGGCCGAAGAACAGCGGAGTCCACGCGGCGTTGAGCGCCAGTTGCGCGAGGAAGATGAGCAGCGGTTTGCGCTGCATACTCCACCCACCCTGCCGCCACACTAACCAAGCTGCCACCGCCATCATCGTGTAGAGCGCCGTCCAAACCGGACCAAAAATCCACCCCGGCGGATTCCAGGAGGGCTTCTGCAATGAGGCGAACCATTCATCTGGCATAAACTGTCCACCAAGCAAAGCTGCACTGAAGGTAACAGCCAGCCATGCGGCAATCGCGAGGAATTTGGGAAAGGTCGTCATAGGTTGGTTCGGCTTGATAAATTTACAGTGCAGGCCGATGCTGAGGTACCTTGCGCAGCTTGGTTATTTTGTAGCCCTGATCCGACAGTTCCTTGAGCAGACTCTGGTAGTCGGCGTCCGGGATTTGCGGTGTGCGCGCCATGATCCACACGTAATCCCGCTTGTTCCGACCGATGACGGTCTGGCTGTAATCAGAATTCAAATACGTGATAAGAAACTCGAACTTGAAGGGCCAGACAAACCGCATCCCCCAAGTGGAATAGTTGACCCGATCAACAACAAAGCCGCGCGGATTGTAACGCTTGAACGAGCCGTCAAAGCCCCCTTTGTTGAACATGAAAACCGTATCGATGGTGCCGTCAGGTTCGAGGCGGTAATTTTCAATCGCGTTGTAGGCCTCGGTCTCGATGAAGGTCGGGATGCAGGCGATAACATACCAGGGCCCCATGAACCGCTGGAGGTCGACTTTTTCTACAGTCTTCAAGGACGGCAGCGAGGTGCCGCAGCCGGTGAGCAAAAGCAGGCAGGGCAGTATGAGGAGCGTTTTCATTTTAAAATGGTTCGGTCTCATCAGTATTTGTAACGGATGGTGACTTCCTGCCTTTCACCGGCCTGGTTTAGAATATTGGAAACACCCTGGAACTCTACGAGTCGTCGCTTCTGTTTATCGTATTGGAGGCGTAGCTTCGGAGCAAAATGCCGGAATAGCCAGTGCTTGAGGCTCAGCTCGGCCGAAACCCGTGACTCATCGGAAGCGAGTTTCTTCACCACGAAAGGAAACGGGCGCAGCTCGGAAGGCAGAACTAAGTTTAAGGTGATATTATCTTTTTCCAACAGGCTCAGGTTGTTGATCAGGTAATAATGCCAGCCTTGGCAGGAGAAGACACGACTATCGCTGACAATCTTAGAGGTTTTCTCAGGTTCGTTGCCGTCTTGGTGAAAGATGACGTACGTCCCGTCCTGCCAACGCAAACCCTCGCGATAGTTTCGTTTCAGATTTTCGAAAACGTAAGTCGGCATGGCGACACTGCGTGAATAGTCCGACCGCATGGTAGCGAACAATTCTCCGTCTGGTGCCCTGTATTCCGTGACTGAGCCGATCATTTTACCATCTACATAACTCACCAAGTGATGCTCCGTGTAGACGAGCGTACCCTTTTCGTCTTTGGCTTCGCCGATGTAAACAGCCTCGTCAGCCCCGGCAGACCCTGCGCAGACGGCCAGCATCATGAACAGGAAAGCCCAGCGCAGACCTGAGATACTCGAACGAATGATTGTGAGACGTTGCATGGCGATTTGGTTTAGTCTGAACGCCCCTGCTTCGCTGCCTCGACGTAGACACTGTTAGGAACTCCCTTGAGCTCCCAGATTAGGCCGGTCCAAGCCAGAACCCGCAGCAGGTAGTAAGTGATATCAATTTCCCACCAGTAGAAACCTTGGCGTGCGGTCGCTGGATACCGATGGTGGTTGTTGTGCCAACCCTCACCAAGAGTGACGATGGAGAGGATAAAGCTGTTGCGAGAATCGTCATCAGTAAAAAAACGTCGGCGGCCCATCAAGTGAGCCAGCGAGTTGATGCAAGAAGTACCGTGGAAGAGCGCTGTCGTGCTGATGAAAAAGCCCCAAACCAATAGCTGCCATTTGGTCACTCCGAGTTGGGGGAAATACACTTCGAGCCACCAGCCGACACTCCAAACTGCCAGGGCAAACGCTGCTGGCACGAGCGTGTCGAAACGATTGAGGAAAACTAATTCTGGAAACTTCTTGAGGTCCCGCACCGTGTTGTAGTCGGTGGGAAAGTTACGCCGACTGGTTATCCAACCAATATGCGACCACCAGAATCCGTGCACATGCGGAGAATGCACGTCCTCGGAGTCATCGGAATGCTGATGATGATGGCGGTGATGATATGCCCACCAAAGTGGTCCGCGTTGCACGGCTGTTCCGCCCCACAATGCCAGGAAGAACTGTCCTGCTCGCGACGTACGGTAGGTCTTGTGGGAAAAATATCGATGGTAGATACCCGTGACCGCAAACATCCGAATAAAATACAAACCTGCTGCCACCGCCAAAGCAGTCACGCTCCAGCCGGTAAGTACAACGCCAAAACAGCCAACATGCAAAACGATGAACGGCACGCAACGCAGCCAGTCGATCTTGTCGGGCTGTCGCCGTGCAGCCTCGGCACCTTCTGGAGCGAAATCCGAGTCGAGCCATTGAACCAGTGAGGCGCAGAGTGCCCTAAACCGGGAAGCACTTCTCGGTTGTTCAATGGATGGCTGCAGGTGGGTCGTCATCGTGAAGTAAATCAGGTTGTTTTTGTGTACCTAAGGGCTGATTCGGCAATCCTTCGAATGAGTCCGCGGAAGATCAGGCTGTGCACGGGATAAAGACCACACCAGTAGATCAGCCCTAAAAGTCGCGGCACGAGCCGTCCACCCACATAGCCGGTCGAACCAGTGACAAGAATCAATTTGGGATCAGCCATGGAAATCACTCCGCTCCTTGTAGGTAGCACCGTAGTCGGTTCACAGCAAGTTCCTTGGCTTTTGCTTCGACCTCGACCGTGAGTGCCTGGCCCCGCCAGACAGCCGGGAAATCTTTCGGATCAATGTAATCGTGATGCCGCTCCGGCTTCGGTCCCGACCAGCCCTCCAGCGGGCTCGAGAGATGAAAAAGCGGCTCACGATTCCAAGTTGCACAAGCAGCGACGGTGGCCTGCTCCAAGTTCAACTCATCAGGCAAACACCGATGGTGGTGCGCATCATAGACCAGCGGCACTCCCTCTGACCGGCAGAGAGGTAACAAGTCGGAAGGGCTAAAAGTCTTGTCGTCATTTTCCACGGTCAGGCACGAACGAGCGCGGGGAGAAAGAAGATCGAGATTGCGCCGGAAGCGTTCCAGCGCCGCAGATTTGTCGCCATAGCCACCGCCGCCGTGGATGTTGACGGTGTCGGCGTTGGTCCAATCTGCGATCTCCGCCTGCGATTCGATATCGGCGATGGAGCGAGCCACGATGTCAGCATCGGGCGAATTGAGTACGTCAAACTGATCAGGATGAAATCCTGTGCGAATGCCTTGCGCACGCGCGAACTCACCGCAGCGGCAAAACTGTGCCACGATTTCGTCGGCTCCTGGTAATTCCTCGACGCGGTATCCGACCTTTGGATGCGTTTTTATCGGCAGTATTGGACTGATAATCCGAAAGGAGCCGATACCGTGAGCAGCGCAAAAACGCAGCGCCGCGAGCAGCGACTCAGCGTTGGCCGACCCCAGCTCCGCCAGTCGGCTGAGCTGTTCGCGACGTGGCAACTTGGCCAGAGCCGTAGCCGTCGTGGTGCGAAACTTGATGGGTTGCTCGGCAAACTGACAGCACAACCCGAGACGTAAAGCGCTCGTGGAAGCAGGTGACTTCATTTTTTGGGCTTTGCTCATGGTTATGCTAAACTCGCGACGCAGACTTCACCGTGAAACGCCTTCGTAGGAATTCCTGCCGGTACGCGAAGATTTTTTCTACGTCGCTACGCACGAGCAACCAGTTGATGAATCGTCCTCCCGGCACGGCGTATTCCACGTGATCGCGGCAGAGAGTACCGCCGTCCTTTTCCTCGAACGTGTGCGTGTGAACCCAGCGGCGGTAAGGCCCGCGGAGTTGTTTATCCATAAAGCGGTAAGGAGGATCCCAGACGGAGATTTCGGTTTTCCAGCGTACGGGGAAGCCGTGGACACGTAGTTGATAGTCGATCCGGGCACCGGCATGCATGTCGATTGGTTCTGGCGTTGTGATGCGGAAGCTGAGCCAGGGCGGCGTAATAGCTTCGAGGTTCCTCGCATCCGCGAAGAACGAGAACACGACGTCGCGTTTTTCGGATAACCAGAGCTCAGCCTTGAAAGTGTGCAACGTCATGTACGGTGGTGTGGGGAAAAATCGGATACGTGAAGTTTGGCGATATTTAGAAGGAGGTGGAGAGCCCGTGCCCTCCACCTTGAGAGAGGCTGCAATTACTGCGGCAGAACAACGGTATCGATGGCGTGGATGACGCCGTTGCAGGCCGCGACATCGGTTGCGACGACCTTGGCGTTGTTGACGGAAACACCACCATTCGCGACCACGAGCGACAGTTTCTGGCCGTTGACAGTGCCTGCCTGCATGGTCTTCACGTCTGCGGCCATGACTTTGCCGGGAACAACATGGTAGGTAAGGATCCCGACCAGCTTCTGCTTATTTTCCGGCTTTAGCAGCGACTCGACCGTGCCGGCGGGAAGCTTGGCAAAGGCCTCGTCGGTGGGAGCGAAGACGGTGAACGGTCCAGGCCCCTAAAGAGTCTCGACGAGTCCAGCGGCTTTCACGGCGGCGACCAAGGTGTTGAAAGTGCCAGCACCCGCAGCAACGGCGACGATGTCCTTGGTCTCTTTGGCGACGGAACAGTTGGAGGCTTGGACGGAAGTAGCAAGAACGAGGGCGGCGAGAGCGGCGGTGGCTTTGGCGATAAGGGAAGGTTTCATATTATTTCAGTTTTATGGTTAGGGGATTTATTTTCTTCTTTTGATTCACTTCGCAGCCCCTGCATCAGGAGGACACGGATTGGCTCCGAAGCTAGACACACCGTCTAGTATTTTAGGCGCATGTCAAGCTTTTGTCTAGATTATGAAGTTCTACATCCCTGACTCGACAAAACGAAATGATCACGCTTATCACTGTATTACTTTATCTTACATTATTTTAATTCGCTATTGCCAAACGGCTGAAATATTGTCTATATTTTGTCTAGTTTATGAGCAACACCCTTCTCTCCATCAATGCTGTGGTCCGCCGCACCGGGTTGAGCGCACACGTCATCCGCATTTGGGAGAAGCGCTACGACGCCGTTGAGCCTACTCGCACCGCTACCAATCGCCGCTTATATTCCGACGAACAAGTGGAGCGGTTGATGCTTTTGCGCGAAATCACCCAAGCGGGCCAGAGCATCGGCTACGTCGCAAAGCTGCCGACTGAACAACTGAAACAACTCGCCGCAGCCTCGTTCCCAAGCAAAGGCACCCATGCGCCCCGGCTCAGCACTACGGCGACTGGTTCGTCATCGTTTTTTGAAGACTGTATCGCAGCGGTAAAAGCACTCGATTCCCGCGCACTGGAAAAGGGGCTTAAGGAAGCCGAAACCGCACTCGGAGCGCAAGGCATGTTGCAACGCGTCGCCGCTCCCCTCGCCCAAACCATCGGCACACTCTGGCGCGACGGCACGATAACCGCAGCGCACGAACATTTCGCGAGCGCGGTGCTGAGAACTTACCTCGCACAGGCAGCCAGACCGTTTGCCAGCGGCGCTAACGAACCAGTTCTTATCGTCGCAACGCCCGCCGGTCAGCTGCACGAGTTGGGCGCACTGCTCGTCGCCGCGCTGGCCGCCAATCTGGGCTGGCACGTCACCTATTTGGGCGCCAGCCTGCCCGCGCCCGAGATTGCCGGAGCAGCAAAGCAAAACCGCGCACGCGCCGTGGCCCTGAGCCTCGTTTACCCCGAGGACGATCCGCGCATGGAGGGCGAATTGACGAGACTACACGAACTACTCCCTCCCGAGATAAAATTAATCGTAGGCGGACGGGCTGTGGGTGCTTATCAAGAAACGCTGCGGAAAATCCGCGCGCTGCAAGCCACCGACCTCACACATCTGTGCTCTGCCTTGGATGAATTGCGCAAACCGGCAACCGTCGCAGGCAAGTGATCGACTGGGCGGCCGGCGAGCAAGCAGCCTTGCCTTCGCATCCTGCTTTCTCGCAAATCTTCCCACGCCGCCCGCCCATGCCTTCCCTCTCCGTCGTCATTCCCTGCTATAACGAACGCGCTACCGTCCGCCACATCGTCGATGTCGTACGCAGCTGCGGTATTTCCCCGCTCGAAATCATCATCGTGGACGACTGTTCGACCGACGGCACGCGCGAGGTTTTGAAAAACGAGATCACTCCGCTCGTCAGCAAGATCATCTATCACGAGAAAAATCAGGGTAAAGGCGCCGCACTTCGCACCGGTTTCAAACACGCCACGCACGACCTCGTGATCGTGCAGGACGCCGACCTCGAATATGATCCGCTGGAGTTTTCCACGCTGATCGAGCCCATCGCCCAAAACAAAGCCGACGTCGTTTTCGGCTCACGCTTCATGGGCGGCCGCCCGCACCGCGTGCTCTATTTCTGGCACAGCGTGGGCAACCGCTTCCTCACCCTCGCCTCGAACATGCTCACCAACCTCAACCTCACGGACATGGAGTGCTGCTACAAAATGTTCCGCCGCGAGATTATCCAAAGCATCAAAATCGAGGAAAACCGTTTCGGCTTCGAACCAGAGATAACCGCCAAAGTCTCACGCGGCAACTTCCGTATTTTCGAAGTCGGCGTGTCGTATTCGGGCCGTACCTACGCCGAGGGCAAAAAGATCGGCTGGCGCGACGGCATCCGCGCCATCTACGCCATCGTGAAGTATAATCTCTTCCGGTAAACGATAGGGCACTAAGAATTTCGCCACAGAGCCCAGACACAGAGGCGGCGGGAGAAAACCAAAAGATGAATCAAACTCCTTCTGTACCTCTCTGTGAACTCGGTGTCCGCGCTCTGTGTCCTCTGTGACTCATGACTTACCGGAACCATTAAGTTGGGAGCCACAGATGAACACCGATGAGCACAGATTGGGGCAGAAACAACGTCAGGGTTTTGGCGATCTGATCGCTCACGGTCTGGTTAAACAGGAAACTTCTCGCACTGCGTTAAAACAATCCTCCGGGGCATCTGTGTTTATCAGTGTGCATCGGTGGCTCCATTGCATGGATACGGCTTAGATTCTGTCATTTCACTTTGCCCTTTGCCAAAGGCTTTGTCCGACTAATCCCATGGCTCAACCCACTGCCCGCGACCGTTTTCTTGCCTTGCTCCAGACCTCCGTCCACGACGGCACCCTGGTCAAACTCACGCTGGGTAAACATCGCGGAGCCGACGCCTCGTTGAAGAACATCTTCGTCCGTCCCGTCGCACTCAAGACCGGCCAGCAGCTCTCCTTTGTCTATCGCCACGCCACGCGCGACATCACGAAAAATCTTCCGCCCGCCGAGGCACTCGCCATCATCACCCACCTAATCGGGAGCGATTTCCTCGATGCCCACCTCTTCACTCCGCTGCAAACCGCACAACTCGAAATCGCCAAAGACGGCCAGGCCCGCATCTCGATCAAAACCGCCGCCAGCGCACCGGCCGCCGCGCCCGCAGCCCATGATCGCGAACGCGAATACCTGATCCCGCCCGATGAGCCCTGGCTTCAGGCCCTAGGTATAACCAACGACCGTGCCCAACCGCGCGAGGGCATGTCGGCAAAATTTCGCCAGATCAATAAATTCATCGAGCTGCTCTCGCATCTCACCGCCGAAACCACGCTCCCCGCTGACCGCCCCTTTCGCATCGTCGATATGGGCTGCGGTAAAGGTTATCTTACGTTCGCAGCCGCGTCGTATTTTGGCCAACGCGCCGAAGTGCTCGGCATCGAAGCGCGACCAGAGCTCGTCGCTTTTTGCCAAGGTGTCGTCAGCGATGTCCGCTATAACACCTTGCAATTTTCCGCCGGAACCATCGCCGAAACCGCTCTCAACCGTGTCGATGTGCTCATCGCACTGCATGCCTGCGACACCGCGACCGACGACGCCATTGCCAAAGGCATCGCCGCCAACGCCGCGCTGATCGTCGTCTCGCCCTGTTGCCAGAAAGAACTCCGCCCACAACTCACCGCACCGCCCATCCTCGCCGACGCGCTCAAGCACGGCATATTCCAAGAGCGCCAAGCCGAGTTCGTCACCGATGCCCTACGCGCGCTTCTCCTCGAATGGGCCGGCTACCGCACGAAAGTTTTCGAATTCATCTCGACCGAACACACCGCCAAAAACCTGATGATCGCCGCGATCAAAGAGCACGCACCCGGCAGCGAAACCACCGCGCAAAAAATCCGCGATTTCGCCCGCTTCTACGGCATCCGCAGCCAGAAACTCGCCAGCCACCTCGGAGTCGATCTCCAGCCAGATCAGCATTAATCGCGGAAACGCGAAAGCGCTGAAACACGGAAATATCTGTTGAGCAATTCCGTTATCCCGTGCTTCCGCGATCACCCTCGTCTGGATTTCTCTTTTAAAAACAAACCTCATTGATTGATCTTCCCGCGATGGACTGGACAAAACTCGATTGGAACGCACTCGCTCGCCTGCGCGACGGTTTTCTGAGCGGCAACGCTGCCCACGGCCCGTATTGGACGGCGCTCTCCGACCTCGCCAACTACGATCTTACCTACGGCGAAAGGATCGGCTGGAAATGGGATGCCGTCCTCGGCGAACTCCTCACTCGTGGTTGGGCTCCGCCGACCGGACTTCCGATTCTCGACTGGGGTTGCGGCAGCGGTATCGCCGGCCGCCGCGTGCTCCGCGCTTTCGGTGCCAGCAATTTCTCCACATTGCACGCGTGGGATCATTCACCACTGGCCTGCGATTTTTCGATCGAAGCTGCTCAGCGCGAATTCCCCGAGCTCAAAGCCGAACACTACGCTCCCGGTAAACCCGTTGGCCTGCTCGTGCTCAGCCACGTACTAAACGAACTCACGCCCGCCACGCGCGACGAACTACTCGCCGTCGCTAACGAGGCCGACGCCGTCCTCTGGGTCGAGCCCGGCACGCACGCCGTCAGTCGCGATCTCGCCCTGCTGCGCGATCAACTTCGCGAGCGCTTCGACCTCATCGCTCCCTGCACTCACGCCAACAACTGCCCGCTCATCGACGTCGAGAACGCACGTCATTGGTGCCACTTTTTCGCCCCGGCACCGAGCGGAATTTATGCCGATCCCAACTGGGTGCGTTTCGGCCAGCAGGCCGGCGTCGATCTGCGTTCCCTACCCTACAGTTTCCTGGTTCTTGAGAAGAAAAACCTCCGCCCCAACGTCGCGCCACTCCCGACTGACGCCAGCCGCATCATCGGACGTCCACGCGTACACAAGGCTCATATCGATCTACTCGCCTGCGACAACACAGGGCTGAACGACCTGAAACTTTTCAAGCGTACCGATCCTGCTCTCCATAAACAGCTCGACCGCAAACCGCCGCTGCCGCTTTACCATTGGCAGCGTGAGAGCGAAAAAATCACCAGCATCAAGCCGCTTTTCCCCTAGCGCCTGGTTCCGCCTGGCTTCGGCTCGGGTAGCGCCATGCGGTCGATGATTTCGTAACACGCGCGACTATTGTGATATGGGCACTTCCAAAGGCTTATCCTGGGCTGGCGGAGTGGTTCGCCTTGCGGTGAAACCGATTGAAACCATTCGCCGTCTTTGCGATCGATCAATTTCTTTTCAATAAATGCCCAGGTCCCGAGTGCAGCTTCGAGAAAACGTTTGTCGCCAGAAATCTGATACGCGTCGAGGAAGCCAACCACCGCCTCGGCCTGCGGCCACCAGTCTTTGCTTGAGTCGCTCACGCCCTCTGGTCCGCCTTCGTTAAAGACTCCTCCATCGCGATCAATGCCTTCCTTCAAGGTCGTTTCCGCAATCTCCACCGCGACAAGACGAGTTCGTTCGATCAGCCCTCGATCACCCAAAACCTGTGCGGCTTCAGTCATTAACCAAGCCGCTTCGATGTCGTGGCCATAAGACAAGCGGTCGGATTTTAGCGACCAGTCCTCAGTCAAAAAAAGGCGCAGATGATGACTTTTTTGGTCATAGATCCTCGTTAGCATTAACTCAAGCAGCGCCTTCTGATTGGCGCGCAAACCAGCATCCGGCCAGACACGCAGCAGATTCGTGTAGGCTTCCATCACATGCAGATGAGTGTTCTGCGATTTTTCAGCAGTGGGGTTGATCACGCTTTTCCCCTGCCAGGCTTTCTGCCAAACCTGCGAAAACACTTCGAAATAACCTCCATTCACTGGATCGTGCGTGTGCTTTTCAACCAAGCGATAGAGCGCTATCGCCCGCTCCAACACCGCGGGATCGGACGTCACCTGATAATACTCGCTCAAAGCATAAATCCCAAAGGCCTGCCCGTAGGTCTGTTTAGTGGTGTCGAGTGGTTTACCGTCAGCCGTGATTGTCCAATAAAACCCGCCATTCTTTTCATCCCAAAAACGTCCCACAAGATCATCGTGGGCCTGACGCGCCATTTTGAGCTGCAGCGGTTCATAATAGCGGCGGTAGGCAGCCGAAAACGTCCACAAGATCCGGCTGCTCAGCAGGGAGCCGCGCAGGGCGGATCTCACGGGCGAGAGATCTACTTTGACCACGCCATTAAAACCGCCGCGCTCTTGGTTCGGTGCATGGCGTAGCCAGAACGGCAGGATATTTTCCCGCACCTCACGCTCCGCTTTTTGCGCCAACTCCGCCCGCACCGCCGCTGTGTTAGCAACCGTTACCTGCCCGGCAAGAGGCGCAATCGCGCAGAGCAGCGGGACGAGGTATAAAAGAGTTTTCATCAATAAAATAGCGGGCGACACAAGTGTATCTATAGCGGATCGAGCTGTGTGCCGTGTAACATTTCAAGCATTTTACGATCAAGCTTGTGATCGCGAAGATTCCACCGGGACTAGTGGGCGGCCGGCGGGGGGCGGGGGGTTGGGGGCCCCCGCGGGGGGGGCGGGGCCGCGGGGGGGGGGGGGGGGGGGGGGGGGGGGGGGGGGGGGGGGGGGGGGGGGGGGGGGGGGGGGGGTAGATAATACACGCATGGAGAGGGGAAACGCAGGGGATCGTTTGCCGGAAAATTGAGCCCTGTGCTCACCCAAACGCCGCGATCGAAGCAGTGGCCCAAGCGCTAGGTTTCCCGAAATGCCCTGCGCCCGATGCTTGACTCCCCTCCTGCCTCCGTCGCAAGGTAACAACCCAACACATCTTAACCTAATAAAACCATGGGCAAACAATACAACAAAGTGATCAAAAAGAAGCGCCGCATCGCTTACTTAAAGCGCAAGAAGGCCGCCGTCGCCGCCAAGAAGACAACCACCAAGTCTTCCAAGAAGTAAGGCGCTCTGCCCTATTCCTGACCGCGGCCAACAGCCGCGGTTTTTTTGTCGCCGCACTTTACGGCCCGCCACTTTCACACAAGTTAGCCGCCCATGATTACAGTCAGCCTCATCTCTCTCGGTTGCGCAAAAAATCTCGTCGATAGCGAGATTATGGTCGGTCATCTCCACCAGGCTGGCATGCAGGTCATCCCCGAGGCAGAAAAAGCCGACGTCGTCATCGTCAACACTTGCTCGTTCCTCAACTCCGCCAAAGAGGAATCGATTTCCACCATTCTCGAAGCGCACGAAAACCGCGGCATGCGTAAACGCCGCAAAGAGCAAAAGCTCATCGTCGCCGGCTGCATGTCGCAGCGTTTTTCGAAAGACCTGCCCAACGCCATGCCCGAAGTCGACGCCTTCATCGGGCTCGATCAAGTCACCAAAGTCGCACCGATCATCGAAGAACTTTTCGCCAAGGAACGCGGGGCCAAGGCCGTGCCGGAAAATTTCGTCACCGGTCGCTCGACCTACATTCCCGATTACAACACGCCGCGCTTTCGGCTCACCCCGAACCATTTCGCATACGTCAAAATCGCCGAGGGCTGCAATCATCCCTGTACGTTCTGCATCATCCCGCAAATCCGTGGACGCCATCGCAGCCGCACCGTTGAGAGCGTCGTGGCCGAGGCGCGCCAGCTCGTCAAAGAGGGCGTGAAAGAGCTCAACCTGATTTCGCAAGACACGACTTTCTTCGGGATGGATACGTGGGACGAAAAAGCCGGAGCGCGCACCAAGGTCGATTCCGCGCGAGGCACCGCGCTCACGACTCTACTCCGCGAGCTCAACGCCATTGAAGGGGATTTTTGGATACGCCTGCTTTACACGCATCCGGCACACTGGAGCGATGAACTCATCAAAACCATCGCCGAGTGCCCGAAGGTCGCGCGTTACATCGATATTCCGCTGCAGCACATCAGCGACCACATGCTGACCGAAATGCAGCGCGAGACATCCTCCGCCCACATCCGCGATTTGGTTAAACGCATTCGCGCGGGCATCCCCGGCATCGCATTGCGCACGACGTTTATTGTCGGCTTTCCGGGCGAGACCGAAGCCGACGTGGAAGAACTTTGCAGTTTCATTCGTGACGTGCAGTTCGAACGTCTCGGCGTGTTTCGCTACTCGCAGGAGGAGGGCACGCGCGCCTCGAAGATGCCCGGCCAGCTTTCGGAAAAAATTAAGGAAGCCCGCTGGCACCGCACGATGGCGCTGCAAAAAGAAATCGCAGCACAAGTCAGCGAGCGCGTCGTCGGCCGGAGCTTGCGCGTTCTCGTCGAAGAACCCGGCGTCGCCCGAGGTGAAGCTGATGCGCCCGATATCGACGGCCGTGTTTATGTGCCGCGCGATCTGCCGGTTGGCAAATTTATCGAGGTCAAGATCACCGGCAGTCACGACTACGATTTGCTCGCACTGCCTCCGGGCGAAAAGCCCACTGCCTACAAAGTAGCCAAAACCGCCCAGTGAGTACGCTGGCGCTTGGTTCGCCACGTATGGTCAACGGTTTCCGTCGGTGATTCAACTTCAGCGACAAAGATTATTACCGATATTCATAGTAGGTTTTCAGGGCACCCTCCGCGCCCGCTGCGGAAGGGAAACTGACCTCCTATTGGAATGCTGCTAATCTACGTTCTGAATTACCGGCTGGATTTAATCGCGTTGGCAGCGATCTCGCTCGGCGCGGTCTGGCTGTGCCAGAAATTCGTCGCAAGCCGACGCCCGCCCAGTTCGTTGAGGAAAATAGATTTGGCGATGGTAGCTGTTGTCCTGTTGGGCGGAGCGATTGCCGCCGAGTGGGCTGGCGAAAACCGCAAGGCCAGTCTCATCGCGGCGTTCTCCGGCTACGTTCGCACCTACGCGCACGAGATGCACCACCTCAATCATCGCAAAATCCAGGCAAACACAGCACCCGACGATCCCACGTACATAACCCTCATCGAGCGTGAAACAGAATGGTTGAAGCTCAATCCCTACGTCGCCGACATCTACACGTTTCGCGGCGACGAGAAGGGTAACATCTACCTGATCGTCGACTCCGAAACCGACTATAACCACAACGGTATTATCGACGGAGACAAGGAGCAGCGGATACCTATTGGCGAACCATACGAAAACCCCAATGAAAATTTCCAACGCGCGCTGAAAGGCGAAACAGTTTTCGACATGGACTTCACACCCGATCGCTGGGGAGTGTGGGTTTCGTGCTTTGCTCCTATTTACAACGACAGAGATGAAATCGAGGCTGCGGTCGGCCTCGATTTTCCCGCCGCACAATGGATGGAAGCCATCGCGGCCAACCGCGGCGCCGCAATCGGCATCGCCGCCCTCATCATCGCCATCCTCCTTTCACGGGCCACTGTGGTATCGTTACTGCGCTCTCAGGTTATCGCGCACACCCGCAATGAGGAAATGCTCTGCGAAGCCCAGCGAAACGGTGACGCGGCCAATCAAGCCAAAAACGAATTTCTCGCCGTCATGAGTCACGAAATCCGCACGCCCCTCACGGCGATTCTCGGATTCTCGTCACTGCTCTCAAAATCCAACCTGGCAGAAGCCCAGAAACTTCATGTCGATGCCATCACCAAAGCAGGCGAGAGACTCGCGACATTGATCGACGATATACTCGATATTTCCCGCATGGAAGATGGTCGCGTGCTCCTCAAACGGGCACCGTATACCCCTGTTATTCTCATCCATGCGCTCGTCGACCTGCTCGAAACACAGGCCCGTGCGCATAACCTGTCGCTCGTTCTGGACAATAAACTTCCTGATAACCTCACTTTGTTGGGAGACCAGCCCCGAATCCGTCAGGTGCTCGTCAACCTGCTCGACAACGCCATCAAATTTACCGAACAAGGCACCATCACCATAAAAATGGAATGGAATACCTCCGGCCAGACTACGACCTCAGGCGAACTGGCTATCCAAATCATCGACACCGGGCCCGGCATACCTGCAGACAAGATTGCCAACATCTTCGATCTATTCATGCAGATCGACAGTTCCAGCACCCGGCGGCACGGCGGCGTTGGCCTCGGCCTCGCCATCTGTAAACGCCTCGCCGATCTGATGGGCGGACGCCTCACCGTGCATTCAGAACGGGGTAAGGGCTCTGTGTTTTGTTTCTACCTCCCAGCCGAAACAGCCCAAACCAACGGCCATAAAAACAGCACCGCACAAATTCCCATCAATGAAAATGCCTCCCGCGGTCGCGCACTCGTCGTAGACGACCAGACGCTGAACCGTGAGTTGCTTAAGCTGATGCTGAAAAAACTTTCGTTCGAACCCGACCTTGCCGCCAGCGGCCAGGCAGCTCTCGAACTGATCGCCCACAACAACTACACCGTCATCCTAATGGATTTGGATATGCCGGTGTTAGATGGTTTTGGTACGACAAAAAAAATCAGGGAACGCGAACGTATCGGTCATCAAATACCTATCATCGCGGTCACCGCCACCACGCGAGGAGGCACCCGCGAGCGTTGTCTCGCCGTCGGCATGGACGAATACATGGCCAAACCAGTCTTCCTGCCCGCGCTTCAGGCAATCATCGACACAGTAGTTCCGCCACCCGCCGCAAAGGCCTAGAGCGTTAAAACTATAGCCGATAAAAAGCTTTGGACTGCGCCCTTTCTGTAAGCCTCGAACCTACACACAACCAGTTCGTTCCTGTGTTCCTGAGTTCCATATTCACAGCTCAATATCGGCTACAGTTTAACAGAAACCGCTCTCGCCAATTTTCGATAATCGCCACGACCACGGCATCGGCCGTTCCCCGTCTGAGCCATGACCATTCAGTTGGGAGCCACAGATGACCACCGATGAGCACAGATTGGGGCAGAAACAACGTCGGGGTTTTGGCGATCTGATCGCTCACGGTCTGGTTAAACAGGAAACTTCTCGCAATGCGTTAAACAATCCTCCGGAGAATCTGTGTATATCAGTGTGCATCGGTAGCTCCATCGCATGGATACGGCTGAGCCCGGCATTCGCCTTCATCCTAATAACGCGGGAAACCCGCCACGACATCAGCAACTGGCGCTAAATAACACCATAGCAATGCACTCCAATTTCTTAGCCCAACCAGCCTGTTCGGTAAGTGCGAAAAATCTGCGAAAACTGATCTAATGTTACTGAGTATTTACACTAATACGCCTTGCGGAGCACCCGCTCTCCGCCGAACCGTATGCTGTGACTAAGATCCTAAGAAATACAGTTTGGTTCAACGTTTGCCTCGCCTTTTTCTGTGTCGGCCTGACCGCTGCGGTCACCCCCAACGCCAACCTGACACCTGATCAGCTTGCCACACGTTTCCTTGCCCAAGCGACCTTCGGCCCCTCACCCACTTCGCTCGCAGAAATTCAGGCGATTGGTTATGATTATAACGCCTGGATAACCCAGCAAGCCGCGCTGCCCGTGACGACTTCCGTCCCACTTTTGCACGCCGCCAAAGTTGCCGACACCACCATTACGTCCTTCAGCAGCAGCCATAATCGCCGCGCGCGTAACCAGATCATGCTCACGGCGCCCGATCAATTGCGCCAGCGGGTGGCCTATGCGCTCAGCCAGATTTTAGTCATCTCCGACAACGACTCAAACATCTCAGGCGCCCAGGAAGGATCGAGCAATTACTACGACATGCTCGCACGAAACGCACTGGGGAATTTCAACACCCTGCTCATGGACGTGACGCGTCACCCGATGATGGGCCGCTACCTCAGCCATTATAAAAATCGCAAAACCAACCCCACAACCGGCACACGCCCTGACGAAAACTTCGCTCGTGAAGTGATGCAGTTGTTCACCATCGGTCTTTACCTGCTCAACCCCAATGGCACCCACCAGAATGATGCCAACGGTCGTCCACTCGAATCCTACACCAACGACGACATCACCGAATTTGCCCGCGTCTTCACCGGCTTCACCGACGAAAGCACCAACAACACCGGCACCGGAACTGGTCGCTTGGACTTTCCCTCGGCGACCTCCAACTACACGGCACCGATGCGCATGTGGGAAAATCAGCACGATATCGCTAGCAAGAAACTGCTGAGCTACACCGGCGCCCGCAAACTCACGCTCCCCGCCGCCCAAACCGGCCTAGTTGACGTACAAGATGCTATCGACAATCTCGTCGAACATCCCAATACCGCGCCTTTCATCTCGCGTCTGCTCATTCAACGTCTTGTCACCTCTAGTCCCACCGCCGCCTATGTCGGCCGCGTGGCCGCCGTCTTCGTCAACAACGGCCAGGGCGTGCGTGGTGACTTGCTCGCCGTCGTTCGCGCCATCCTGACCGACTCTGAAGCACGCGACGTCTCCTTCATCACCGACCCCGCGCACGGTAAACTCCAGGAGCCTTTCCTCCGCCTCACGCAACTCCTGCGCGCTTTCCGCTTCAGCGTCAGCGCTGGCACGCTTCCCTACGATTTCGGTTATAACTTCACCGAAAACACGATGGGCCAGTTTCCCCTCGGCTCGCCCTCTGTATTCAACTTCTACTCACCCGATTTCGCTCCCGACGGCGCGATCAACCAGGCAGGCCTCGTAGCCCCCGAGTTCCAGATCCTGAACTCCGTCTTCTCCGTCACTTTTCCCAACGCCGTCTACAATCTCATCCAAAACGGCGCAGGCCAGTTTACCCTCGACATCGCTGAGCAGGAAACCCTCGCCGCCGATGCCACCCAACTTCTCGATAACCTTAATCTATACCTAACGCACGGCACCATGAGCACCGAAACCCGGGCCGCCCTCACCACCGCACTCTCGAAAGTCACCGCCGCCATGGTCCCCTCCGGCAGTACCCTCGGCCGGACCAAGGCCAGACTCGCCATCCACCTCATCGCACTCTCCCCCGATTTCGTCATCCTTAAGTAACCACTGGCTACCGTGAAAAAATCCGCTCCAGATCTTACCCGCCGCGAGTTCCTCGGTCAGGCCAGCTGCGCCGGTGTCGGCGCCACTGCGCTCTTCTCCACCCTACTCAGCCTCCGTCTCGCCAACTCGCTCGCGGCCCAAAGTGCTCCACCCACCAGCGATTACAAGGCCCTCGTCTGCCTCTTCCTCTCCGGCGGCAACGACTCGTTCAACATGCTGGTGCCCACCACGAGCGGCGAATACGACGCCTACGCCCGCATCCGTGGCAACCTCGCCCTCCCAGCCACCAGCCTCCTTCAAATCACGCCGGGCAACATGGGCGGGCGCACCCTCGGTATCCACCCAGCCATGACAGAGGTGCAAAGCCTCTTCAACGCCGGCAATCTCTCCTTTGTCTCCAACGTCGGCTCGCTCGTCCGCCCCACCACGCTCGCCGAATACAAAACCGGTCGCAATCGTCCTGTCTCGCTCTACTCCCACGACGACCAGATCAAGCAGTGGCAGACCTGCATGCCCGACAAGCGCACCGCCATCGGCTGGGGTGGTCGTGCCGCCGACATCCTGCAATCCCTCAACAAAGACAGCCTCGTCTCGATGAACATTTCGCTGGCAGGCCAGAATGCTTTTCTCCGTGGCGAACAAGCTTTCACCTACAGCGTCGGCTCAGGCGGAGCCACCGCGCTCACCGGATACAATCCGCTCTCAGTCAACAATCTCACCGCCGTACGTAGCGCCGCCGTGGACAGCATGCTCGTAGCCGACTACCGCAGCCTCTTCGAAAAATCCTACGCCGGCTCCACCGTCGACGCCGTTGAAACCTACTACGAGTTCACGAGTGCGCTTACCGGCATCACGTTGGCCACACCAACGCCCACCGGTAATTCCCTGGCCAACAATCTCGCCATGATCGCCAAGATCGCCTCGGCCAACGGCAAGCTCGGCGCCAAACGCCAGGTGTTCTTCGTTCAGATCGGCGGCTGGGATCACCACGACGACGTCGTCACCAAACAGCAAACGATGCTCGCAACCGTCAGCCAGGCCCTCGGTTTCTTCTGGTCCGCCCTCGGCGACGTCGGCCTGCGCAACAACGTCACCCTCTTCACCGCCTCCGACTTCGCCCGCACGCTCACTTCCAACGGAAACGGCTCCGATCACGCCTGGGGCGGCAATCACCTGGCCATGGGCGGTGCCGTTGCCGGTGGCAATGTTTTCGGTAACAAAGCTCAAGGCTACTATCCAGACTTCCAAAACATTGCCACGATCGACACCGGCCAAGGCCGCCTCATACCCGGCGTCGCAGTCGATGAATACGCCCGCGACCTGCTCACCTGGTTCGGCATCACCAAGGCCGACCTCGACTACGTTCTTCCCGCCTTTAGCTCCCGCTTCGATACCCGCGAACCGCTCGGTATCATGACCGCGCCCTACACCCCGCCACCATCCAGCAGTTCGAGCAGTTCTAGCGGTGGCACCCAAAGTGGCGGCGGAGGTGGCGGTGGTGGATCCATGGGCGGACTCGCCACGGGCGCCGCCGGAGCTGCCCTCATTCTAAAAATGATCGCCGACCGCAAAGCCCGCATCAAAGCCGAAGAATCCCGCACCAGTTAGTGAATGAGGTTCGTGGTGGAGCCCGTTGTCCCAAACCGGCTGGTTCGAGGTAGGGCGCGTTATCCCTAACGCGCCGGAGCGACACCACCAACGAACCAGCGTCGATCCACATAATCGACGTCTTACGGCGGACTAAGGATAGTCCGCCCTACCTTCAAAGATCTCACGCTTGCTGCAACTTGTACTCCACCGCGTCGCGCAACGCTTCCCAGCTGGCGTCGATGATATTGTCGCTTACCCCAACCGTTCCCCAGATGGAATGGCCGTCGGTGGTCTCGATCAGCACGCGAGTCCGCGCATTCGCGCTCTGCCGACTGTCGAGAATGCGCACCTTGTAATCCGTCAAACGCGTCGTCTTCAGCACCGGAAAAACACCTTCGAGTGCAAGGCGCAAAGCTTTGTCGAGCGCACCGACCGGACCCGTGCCTTCGGCAACCGTGTGGACGAGTTCGCCATTGATGCGCAGCTTGACCGTGGCCTCAGCCACCAGACTCAGCTCGGGTCCGCGACGTTCGACGATCACGCGATACGACTCTAGTTCGAACGATGACTTCTTCTGCCCAAGCGATTTTGCCAGAAGCAGTTTCAACGACGCATCCGCCGCCTCGAATTCATAACCGCGAAATTCGAGTTCCTTCAACTCATCGATCAACCCTTTCATCGCAGGCGATTTCTCGTCGATCTCGTAGCCGAGTTCCTTCGACTTCATGGCGATGCTGCTGCGTCCGGCCAAATCGGAGACCAGTACGCGCGTGCGGTTACCCACCAAAGCCGGGTCGATGTGCTCATAGCTACTCTTAACCTTGAGCGCAGCGTTGGCATGCAGACCGCCCTTGTGCGCAAACGCCGATGCACCGACGTACGCCGACTTAGTATCTGGCCGAAGGTTCGCCAATTCGTCGAAGTACAGCGACAGATCGCGCAACTGGTGCAGATTTACTGCGCAGTGCGCCGTACGCCCCATCTTCAAAAACAGATTCGGCAGGATCGTGATGAGATTGGCGTTGCCGGTGCGTTCGCCATAACCATTCACCGTACCCTGCACGAGCGACGCACCCGCCGAAATGCCCGCAAGCGAGAGTGCCACACCGAGACCGCTGTCGTTATGGCAATGCACGCCGACTTTGTCCGCGCCGAACTCCTTCACCACACGCGCGACGATGTCTTTGAATTCATCGACCATCGTACCGCCGTTCGTATCGCACAGCGTGAGATTGCTCGCACCACCCTTGATCGCCGCCGCGAGCGTACGCAGCGCGTAGTCAGGATTGTTTTTATAACCGTCGAAAAAATGTTCGGCGTCGTGGATGACCTCGCGGCCATTCGCGACGAGAAACGCGGCCGAGTCCTCGATCATCGCAAGATTTTCTTCGAGCGTCGTGCGCAAGATCTCGGTCACGTGCAGCGTCCACGTTTTACCGACGAGTGTCAGGACCGGCACATTGCTGTCGAGCAACGTGCGCAGCTGCGAATCATCCGACGCCTTGCCGCCCGCGCGCCGTGTCGAACCGAACGCCGCGAGTTTGGCGTGTTTGAAACGGATATTTTTAACTTCTTGGAAAAACGTGATGTCGCGCGGATTGGAGCCCGGATAACCGCCCTCGATATAGTCCACACCGAACTGGTCGAGCTTCTCCGCGATGAGGAGCTTATCTGTAACCGAAAAACTGATACCCTCACCCTGCGTGCCGTCGCGGAGGGTGGTGTCGTAGATAAGGACATTATTGGAATTCATGGGCGAGAATGATGGGAGCGTTACGAGTAAAAGTGTAGGAGTGGAGAACAAAAAACCCCGGGCTTTGTTGGCCCGGGGTCTAGGAAATTCAGAGGTGTGTATAGATCACACGTTATTTCCATGCCCGGGCGCGCGGCCCGAAATAATAATCGAGCTGCTAATCGAAATAATGATAGCGCGAATTGCGGACATGGATGAGAGAGCCCGAACCGTAGTCAAAACAGCCGCTTTGTCCAGTCGGTGTATTAAATAGAGGCCAACGCCTGAAGTCACAGGACCGCTCACGGATGCAGCTAATCTCGGACATCTGACATCGGACCTCTGGTATCAAAAGTGTTTCCCCCTTGTCTCATGCGCCCCTGAACCTAACCTTCCGCCACTCCCTTGCGGCTACCACCAACAGTATCAAGTCCGCAAGTAACGAGTACGCCAACCAAGTGCGTTTTTGGCATATCGCACTTTGGACGGCTCAAAGCCCCAACAACGCCCAAATGAATAAGCCCTACTCCATCAAAATTTTTCTGCCTGGCGGAGATCCCGATGGTCTCCGCACCATTGAAAAGTCGAACTGGAGCGGGGCAGGCATAGTCATTCCGCGTTCACTCATGGCAGAAGCAAAAAGCCGCCGTGAGTTAACCCGAACCGGTGTCTATGTGCTAGTCGGCCCAGCCGAAGAATCCGGACTGCCCCGCATATACATTGGCGAAGGCGATCCCATCCGGCCACGACTGGAACAACATGCTTCTAAAAAAGACTTCTGGACGAGTTGCATTGCCTTCACGAGCAAGGACGAAAACCTGAATAAAGCTCACGTGCAGTACATCGAATCGCGTCTGATCGCGCTCGCTGCACAAGCCAAAAGGTGTGTGTTGGACAATGGAAACGCGCCAGCCCTACCCTCGCTTTCAGAAGCCGATGTTGCGGATGCTGAGGGATTCCTTTCGGAAATGCTGCTCTGCTTTCCTGTCCTCGGCCTCGGGGTCTTTACGGCAGCAGCACCTGTGCAAAAGAGCGCCAAACTACTCTTCATCGTCAGCAAAGGCGTAAAAGCGCAAGGAATGGAAACGCTGGAAGGCTTCGTCGTGCGCGTGGGCAGTGAAGCAGTAAAAAACGAGGTTTCCTCCTGCCATGCCTACCTTAAAGAACTGCGATCCGCATTAATCGATAACGGCGTTCTAAAACAAGCCAGCGAGAATTATATCTTCGCGCAGGACTATGTTTTCGCTTCGCCATCAACCGCAGCCGGAGTTGTTCAAGGACGATCAGCAAACGGGCGTGTGGATTGGAAAACAAAAGAAGGCAAAACGCTCAAAGAGCTACAGGAAGCCGACGTTAAGGAATGAGTTTGGTGATTTATCGAGGGAGAAAATGTCCTGCCCTCAGGTCGGTTTCAATGCATAAAACCCTGCTTGCATGTGGGCGCGCCAGAAGAGTTCGGCGGTGGTGAAACCAACCGACTGAAACAACGCGAGGTGTTCAGCGATGCGGATCGGTTTCAGCTCGGTACCAAACCGGGCGAGATGCGTTTCCACATCGGCGAGCGTGCGGCCTTGGCGAAGCTGGAACTCGCGCCAGCGGTGCAATCCGATTTCTCGTCCGCGAACGGAATCGCAATCGATATTCTCGAAAACAATCAGGACGCCTCCCGGAGCGAGAATTTCGAAACAACCACGCACTGCCGCCAAACGGCCGACGGGGTCATGATAGTGGTGACACAACATCGCGGTCACGACTTGCGCTTGTATACGCGGCATCAACGCGGGCAAGCCTTCACTCGGCGTCGGTGGGAGGATCGTGATTTTTGAGGACGGTTGACCGGCAAAACGCGCGCGAGCCTGCGTCAACATCGCTTCCGATGGATCAGCGAGAACGAACTGCGTGCGCGGAAAAGCAGGCAACGCACGCTCGATCAAAGCGCCCGTACCAGAACCAGTGTCCACCCACAACAGCGGTTCACCTGCAATTGAGCGCACGAGATCGAGCGTCTCGGCCTGAATCGCATCATAGAACGGAATGACGTGCCGGATTTCGGCATCATAGCGATGAGCGGGATGAACCGAAGCGTTGTCGTTGGCCATGGTGAGCAAAGGTGGAACGTAAGACCAAACGCTTCAACTCAAAGGCAGGACAATACGCCGCATTGTCCTCGGCGGTTGCGGGGGAACCGCCCTACCCTCGGAATCCTTTCGGACTTCTTTGCGTCTTGGCGCCTCTGCGTGAGACCCAACTACCATCGATAGGTCATTTGGCTCACGCAGAGGCGCTGAGACACAAAGAATACCATGTAGTACAGCGGATGATGGATCTTTCGCTGCGCTCAAGATGACAATCCCTCCGCTTCCGACCTTAGCGTTTATTAGCAGTAATTAGCGGTTTATCATGGTTCGAGTCAGCTCTGCGCTTCGATGAACTTGCGGACGGCGTCAACCGTGGCTGGGATGCGGTGCTTAACCAGCGGCTTCGACTTCAATGCTTCCAAAGCGCGATGCGTCGAATCGGTGCCGGTCGCTTGCTTGATCACCTCTGGGAACTTCGCGGGATGCGCAGTCGAGAGAACAACGCTGGTGCGGTCGGGTGAAAGATCCTTGAAGCCGCAGGCGGTGTGTGGATCGACGATGTATCCGTATTTCGAATGCACGTCGCGAATGATCGACGCGATCTCGGCATCGGTCGTGCGTGAAGCGGTGAAGCTGTCGCGATTGAAATTCTCGAACTTGTAGCGGCCTGTCTGTTTGAACTCGGCCATCACGGCACGCACGCGGGACGGATCGCGGTTTTCCATGAAGTACAGGAAGCGCTCAAAGTTCGAGGCGACCTGGATATCCATCGACGGCGCGTGACTCGGATGCACATCGGCGACCGAATAATCACCGGTGGTGAAGAGGCGGTAGAGAATATCGTTCTGGTTAGTCGCGACGCGGAAGCCGGTAATCGGCACGCCCATTTTTTGCACGAGGTAGCCAGCGAGGACGTTGCCGAAATTACCCGTAGGGACCACGAATTCCAATTTCTCGCGAGCAGCGGGAGGGAGGCGAAGCCAGGCGTAAATGTAGTACACGCACTGAGCGAGCACGCGCGCGAGGTTGATCGAGTTGACGGCGCTCAGGCGGTGACGAGCGCGGAAATCTTGGTCCTCGAAGATGGTTTTGAGTACGGCTTGCGCGTCATCAAACGTGCCATCAACTGCGAGTGCGAACACGTTGTCCGCGCCGGTGCAGGCCATCTGGCGCTCTTGGAGCGGTGAGACTCGGCCATCGGGATAGAGGATGAAAATCTTCGCGCGGGCGCGGTCGAGCAAGCCATGGATGGCGGCCGCGCCGGTATCGCCAGAAGTGGCACCAAGCACGGTGAGCGATTCACTGCGAACTGCGCATTGGTGTTCGTAGAGATTGCCGAGGAGCTGGAGCGCAAAGTCTTTGAACGCGAGCGTGGGGCCGTGGAAGAGCTCCAACACCCAGGTGCGCTCGTCGAGTTTCTTGAGCGGCGCGATTTCCGGATGGTCGAAGCGCGTATAGGATTTATTGACTATTTTGCGCAACGTCTCGGATGGGATGTCGGTCGCGAAGAGTTTGAGAAATTCGAAGCAGAGTTCGGCGTAACCCAATTTAGCCCAACCATCTAGTTTGGCAGCGATGTCCGGCAAACGCTCCGGCAAGTACAAACCGCCATCCGGAGCGAGCCCGGTGGCCACGGCATCGGAGAAGCCAAGAGGAGGAGTTTGTCCGCGGGTTGAGATGAAGCGCATGATATAAGGAAGAAGCCAGATGCCAGAGGCCGGAAGCCAGAAATCGGAGACAGTATCAGAATACAGAAGTCAGATATCAATCCCGAGAACGGGCGTCACGCAGCAAGAAAGGTTCCGGTTTGCTCATGATACTGCCGAGCATACGACCGATTTCACGCATGAGTACATAAACAGCGTCGAAATCAGTTGAAGCCAGATAGCCGTGATCTCTAGCGAACATCAGCCAGTTTTCGGTCTCCAGAAGCTCGGTGTCGCTGTCGGAAAGTTTGCTAACAAAGTGAGCTTCGTAGCGGCGCTTACCCCAAGCTTCCGCGATGTTTGCGCTTACAGAGCGTGAAGAGCGGCGGGCCTGATCGGTTAGCGCATATTTCTCTTCACGCGGCCAGTCCTTGGAGAGTTTAAAAACCTGACGTCCAAGCTCAAAAGCTTTCTGCCAAACAACCAAGTCGGTAAAATGCCGGATCGGTGCCGAGGATTGGCCCTTGTTTTTCGGAATCTGACTTGGGGCCTCTGGCATCTGTTTTGGGGTTCGGGTTTCAGATTCCGGCATCTGGCTTCCGGCTTCTGGCTTCTGGCTTCTGGCCTCTGGTTGCGTTACGCTTTATCCAGACCAAACGCCGTATGCACGGCGCGGGCGGCTTCGTCAGCTTTGGCTTGGGCGATCGAGACGGTGATCTTGATCTCTGAGGTGCTGATGAGGTCGATGTTAACGCCAGAGTCGGCGAGCGACTGGAAGAGCGTGGCGGCCACACCGCTATGGGTCTTCATACCGACACCGACGACGGAGAGTTTCGCGACCTGGTCTTGCGAGGAGATCGAACCACCGAGTTCCTTGAGCACGGGCTCGAGGGCGCGGGTGGCTTTTGAGACTTCGTTGGCCGGAGCGGTGAAAGTGAGATTCGCGACGCCGTTGCTGCCAGCGTTCTGGACGATCATGTCCACGACGATGTGGGCATCAGCCAGCGCGCGGAAAACTTTGGCGGCAGAGCCTGGTTTGTCAGCGAGGTTGGTGATGACGACCTTGGACTGGTTCTTGTCGACGGCGACACCGCGCACAACGACTTTTTCCATGGAGGCGACTTCTTCTTTCACGATTGTTCCTGGGTTGTAGTTAAAGGATGAGCGGACTTCGAAAACGACATCGTACTTCTTCGCAAACTCGACGGAGCGGTTCTGCATGACTTTCGAACCGGCGGAGGCGAGCTCGAGCATCTCGTCGTAGGAGATTTCCTCGATCTTGCGGGCTGTTTTTACGATGCGAGGGTCGGCCGTGTAAACGCCGTCAACGTCGGTGTAGATTTCGCATTTGTCGGCTTTGATCGCGCTGGCGATGGCGATGGCGGAAAGATCCGAGCCGCCGCGGCCTAGCGTGGTCGTCTGGCCTTCGGGGCTGATGCCCTGGAAGCCGGCGAGGATGATGACGTTGCCAGCATTCAGGTCGGTCTTGAGCCGGGTGGCATCGATCGAGTGGATGCGGGCTTTCGTGTGCGCCTTGTCGGTCAGGATGCCGGCTTGCGCGCCAGTGTAGCTGATCGCGGGGACGCCGATGGCTTGAAGTGCAATGGCGGTGAGAGCGATCGTTTCCTGTTCGCCGACAGCGAGTAGCTGATCCATCTCGCGCTCGCTGGGGAGCGGCGTGATCGCTTCGGCGCGGGCAATCAGTTCGTTGGTCACGCCCGAGCGAGCCGAGACGACAACCACCATTTGGTGACCGTCGTCGCGATACGACTTGATACGCTCGGCGACTTTTTTGATGCGTTCGACGTCACCTACGGAGGTGCCGCCATATTTTTGGACGATGATGGCCATGGGCAGAGTCGAACAGTGGAAAGCAAAAACACGCCCGACCGCCAGCGGAAATTTCATTTTCCGTAACCTTGTGGCAGGCAAGTGGCCGAAAAGGCTTCGGCAACGGGCTTTTGGCGGTGGAGTTTAGCCTTTCCGGCCTCACAACGTCGCTAGCGACGACTGCGTGCCAATCCGGTCTATGGAAGCAGGCTCCAACATCCCGGCCAAGCGATGTGCACCAGGGAGCGTCCGCCCAGTTGAGGATGGATCAGCATTCTTCGAAGTTGCATGGACTGGTTCGGCTTTGCAGGCTCGCCGAACCATGAAGGCCGGAGATTCTTCACCCACCCTTTTCGAAATTCGCGACTGCACCACGGCCGATGTGCCGGAAATTGGCGCGATCATCAACGACGCCGCCATCGCCTACAAAGGCGCGATCCCCGCCGACCGCTGGCACGAGCCGTACATGCCACGAGAAGAACTCGAACGCGAGATCGCCGCCGGTGTACGCTTTTCTGGATATGTTGAAAAGGGCGTTCTGCTCGGAGTCATGGGGATTCAGGACGTGAAAGACGTTACGTTGATCCGCCATGCCTACGTTCGAACAACTGCCCGCAACCACGGCATAGGAGGAAAACTTCTCGCGCATCTCGTCACGCTCACACAACTCCCTGTCTTGATCGGCACGTGGGCCGCTGCGATCTGGGCTATCCGCTTCTACGAACGTCATGGATTCACCGTTGTCTCCGATGCCGAGAAAAACGTCCTATTGAAAAAATACTGGACCATCCCCGACCGCCAAGTCGCCACCTCGGTTGTGTTGGTGGATGGGAAATACGGACAATCGAAAAACAATGATACTCCGGAGCATTTTTAGAAACTGATGCCTGATCCAAAGATTCGGGGAGCACACGCGTCTCGCGTGTTGGTTCGGGCGTCTCGCCCGAGCCTTCCAAACCGCACCCGGCGGGACGCCGAGTGTGGCACGCGGGACGCGTGCGCTCCCCAGACCAGCGCAACCGGACCCTCATACACATCTATTCGGGAGCTCTTGGTATTCGACCCAGTGGGAATAAAGGCCAATTTATCTGAGACGTTGGTATAACTCGTTCACTTTCCGAAGAGATTGCCGAGTGGGCCGGCGGAACTGGCCAGCAGTTTTTGCAGGAGAATGTTCATGAGCGCATCGGTGCCGATTTCGGCCAGCGTGCCATCCACTTTGATCGGCGTGAAGAGCGGCGAATAGCCGAGCGTATCGGTGCCGCCTTGCAGCATGCCTTGCTTGCCGAACAACTCTGCGACGTGGCCGTGCGAACTCATTTCAAACTGGGCGGTAAGTGGTTGTTTCAACAACGGTACACCTTCCTGCTGCAAAATCGTGCCGCTGCCGGTGAGCCGGATCGTCGGCGAGATCAGAGTAAAATCACTCATCCGCGTGAGGGCCGCATTGGCATCGTGCGAGAGCTGGACATTGAGCTGGTCGAAGGGAATCAGTGCGAGCAACGAGGCTAACTCAATCGCAGCGGCGGCGGCGTTGCCTGTTTTCGAACCACCCGCCAGAGCCCCGACCACGCCTGTGATGTTGCTGATCAGGCTGCCCGATTTCCCTTGGAAGCGATCTGAGAAAGCTTTCGGCAAAGCGAGTCCGCGAAATACTCCGCCTCGGCTGCTCAGCGTGAGATCAGCTTTGATCTTGCTGGCGAGCAAAGCGGCATTGGGCGCGATGCCCGAGAGTTTGCTCACGACATCAAACTTGCCTTCAACCGTTGGCTCTTTCTGCGGGTTGGCGGCTTTGAAATAGGGCGCTGGATCAAAACCGGTGACCGTTGCCTCGCCTGAAAAGGTGTATGGCTCGGGCGATTTCCCCTCGAACGTCATCGTGCCGTTTAGCGCGGCGGCGCTCTCCGCACCCAAGCCTGCCTTGATGTTTTCGAGACTGATGGCACCTGCTTCGATTTTGAGCTGACCGGTGACGTTGCTCACCTTCACGTCAGGCGAGTAAACGATTTCCTTCAGCGCGAGTTTCAAGAGGCCGGTGCAGGCATTCCAGAAAGGCAACTTGTCAGCTTCGGGCTTAACTGCGCCGTTTTTGGCGGTAGCTTTCGGTTCAGCCTTTGCCGGTTGCGCGGAGGGTTTGGCTGTTTGTACCGGTTTTTGTTCGGGCTGAAGCGAGGCGGCCAGGGCCTGCAATGGCAACAAATCCTGAACGTAGATGGCGTTGCTCAAGACATCGGCTTCGATGTGGAGCGCGGGGGCGGTTTTCACGCGGGCAGCCAGCTCGATGTCGGATTTGCGACCTGCGGCGTCCAACGTGAGCGGAATTTGAGCGACGATTTGACCATCCGGTTGGAGATCGACGCGGAGCCCAAGCTGGATCAGCGGGAGTTTTTCCACCTTGGCCGAACCAAGTTTGCTGACCTCGAAGTTCGCGGAGATTTGTTTGGTGGTGTCGATGTTGGCCGTGAATTCGCCTTTGACCACGCCCTGATTGAGGAGCGTGGCGTACTGCGCGGCGACAGGTTGCGCGAGCAATGCGGGCAGATTGGCCTCCATGCGACCGGTGGCTTTGATCGGCTGTCCATCACCAGCGGGACATCCCGCCTTTACATTGGCGGAGAGAAGCGTCGCGGAACCACTGCGGAGAAATAGCTCCGAGATATCGGCCTGCCAGCCCTGCTGGGTCGAGTCAGCTGCCATTTTCACCGCGATGTCGAGGGCGCGCACCAGAGGCTTTCCGGCCTGCGAGACGTTCAGATTAGTGATAGTGATCGGTGCAGAGGGGCGCATCGCGAAACCGCCATTGCGGGCGCTGACAAAAAATTCGCCGCGCACATCGTCGCCGCTGAGCACGATGTCTTTGAGGAAAGGCTGGGCCCAGGCGAGCGGCAGCCCGTGCAAAGTCAGGCGCAACAACTCAGCGGAGGGATCGGTGACTTTTAACGCGCGTGTTCCAAGATCGTAGTCGAATTTTTGCAGCGCCTGCACGGATGCGATCGGTTTGTTGCCTGAGACGGCGACGGAAAAACGTTCGATGCGAAGCAGGTCGCCTTGTTTGGAAAGATCAAAGTCGAGTTGGTTGCGGATGCGGCCCACGGCGGTGAGTTCGGGTATGATCACGGCGAGTTGCTCAACCGTGTTATCAACCCGGCCGCTGGTATGGATCAAAGAAAAGGTTCGGTCGGCTTCGAAGGCTCCCTCGCCCGTTGCACTAAACACCGGGAGTTGCAGGCCCAGCGTGAAAGGCGCGACATCGGCGTTCGACACATCCATCTTCCATTTGCCCGAAAGCGACGTGGCTCCCGCCGGGAAAGAAGCATCGAGACTGAAAAGGTTTTTTAACGCACCAGCCAGCGGTGTTTGCAGCGAGACGAGATACGCCTCGCCCGCCTTGCCGCCGTTGAGCACGAGTTCTGAATGCAGGTCCGCGCCTTGGGGGAATTTTTGGCCGATCGCCTTCACATCGGTGACGATGGAAACTTTCTGCAGCGTGCGCGGCGTGTCCATCAGGACCACGATCACACTGTTGATCGTAAGTTCCGACACGGGCGCATCCGTCACCGGCATGAGGATTTTTGAAACGTAGTTGAAGCGCCCTTCCCCACCCGCCTTGAGATTGCCGCCGGTGAAACGAACCGTGGCGCGCGAAGGCGGTTTGCCCGCTTCCGCTTGAAATGTCACTTCGCCCTCGACGTCGATCTCATCGAGCGAGAAATCGACGGGGAGCCGCAGGAGCTTGAGCACGCCATCGAAGCTAAAGGGTTCCTTGCTCGCCGTCGTGGCCGCCGACGACGAAGCGTTTTGGCTCCGGGCAGTAGTTGCGGTCGCAGGCGCGGCACCTTTTTGCACAACAGGCGGTACCGATAGGTCAACCTTCCAGCCCTTGGCGACGAGTCGTTTGACGGCGATGTTTTTCCCTGCGGCCGAGGCCAGCGGCATCTCAATCGTCAACGAAGGCAAGTTGAGAACCATACCCGGTTTCTCAATTTTGATATCGTTCAACTCGATCAGTTTGAGCCCGGCCGACACGCGGCCAACCCCAGCCTTCATATCGGCCTGGTTCGCGAGCGCACGACGCGCTGCCCAAGTTTGCACCGACGTATTAAACGCCAGCACAATGATGACCAACGTGAGCGCCGCTAGTACAGCGACACTCCAAAGGATCGGACGAAGAAGCTTCATGAACAATTAAGGGGGGACGACGGTTAGACGCGCTGAACCCCAGAATGTTGCGAAAATGCCAAAGGTTCTGCCCCACGTCGATTGATTTTCGACGCGAGGGCAGACCAAAAAACAATCAGGACGAAGTCGGCGCGTAGGCGTCGGCCATGCCCATCGCTTTGCGTAAGCTGGCTAGCGCGATGGTGTGGTTATAGAGGGATTCGACCTCGTTGGTGCGCGCATCGGTCAAGGCGACCTGTGACTGGAGCACATCGAGCTGGGTCGCAGTGCCGGCATCGAAACGGGCCTTGGCGAGGCGCACGCTTTCATCGGCTTGTTCAACCACGGCCTTGGAGGCCGTCACTAGTTCGGCAGCTTCCTGCAAAGCGGAGTGCGCACGACGCACCTCGACATCGATCGCGAGTTGCTGCTCGGCGCTGGTCAACTTCATCTGCGAAAGCGCAGAACGGGCCTGCGCGACTTTGCCAGCAGTGGCGCGGCCATCGAAGATCGCCCAACTACCCCGCGCAATCGCGGACCAGCCTTCGCGGGTTTTACCCAGATCATCGTAAGCTGCGGATTTCTTGATTTGATAACCAGCACCCACGCCTAACGATGGCCAGTAGTTGCCCTTGGCCGCGCTCAGACTTTTGTCGGCCGCTTGCTCAAGTTTGTAGAGCTGCTGTAGTTCGGGCCGGTTGGCGCGGGCAGACTCGATCGCTGCGGCCAACTCAATCTCGGTGGGCTCATAGGTGAGTTCACCGAGGAATTCAGGCGTTTTGGTTAAGTTACTCGAAGTAGCCGTGGTAAACCCCAGCACTTGGCGGAGCTCTTCGATCGAGATGCGGAACGCGTTTCGTGCGCGGATCAACGGTGGTTTGCCGTTGGCGACAGCGACTTCGGAACGCAGTAGATCGAACTTGGAGAGCGTGCCGGCGTTGTAGCGGTCGCGCACGGTCTTGAGTTGTTCCTCGAGCAGGTTGAGCGACTGCTCAGCGACGTTGATTTTTTTCTTCGCCAACAACACCGAGTAGAACTTCGCGCGCACGGCGAAGAGCGAGTTATTGATTACAGAACGCAACTCCAACAACGCAGCCTCACGGCGGTATTTTTGTGCCGAGATGGAGGAACTAACCGCACCACCCGCAAAAAGGGTTTGGGTGACACTGAGCTCCACTGCCCAATCCTGATCCGTGATGCGCTGCATCGGCTCAAGACGCTTCTTGTCAAACTTCGTGTAGTAATAGCTCAGGTCCGCGTTCGGGATGCTGCGCGAACGAATTTCCACCAACAGGCCATCCTGTTGTTTGATGCGCTCGCGGGCCTGGCGAATGTCGAAGTTATTCTCCAACGCGAACTGGATCGCGCCGGGCAGGTCAAGCCGCGGTGGAACCTCGCGCTCGGGCTCGGGTGCGGCAAACACGATTGCCGGCACCGATACGGTGAGCGCCATGAGCGCGATTTTGAGCAAGCTGTTTCGCATAATAAGAAGGGAGTTGGAGTTTATTTGGCAGGCACGGTCTCAGCTAGGGGCAAACGAGGAGGTTGGGCAACCTCCACACGCTTGGCCACACTGTGATCTTTTGCGATGAGCATATAGAAGGCCGGTACAACGAAGAGCGTGAAAACCGTACCAACCGCCATGCCCACGACAAGCACCCAACCAATGGAATTTCGCGCCGCAGCTCCGGGGCCGGTGACGAAAATCAGCATGAGATGACCAAAGACGGTCGCCGCGGAAGTCATGAGCACCGGACGCAAACGCGTGTCGGCTGCACGGCGGATGGCATCAAGCTTCGCTACGCCCTGCGCCTGAAGCTGGTTGGCGAACTCCACGATCAGGATGCCGTTCTTGGCAATCAGGCCGACCAGTGTGATCAAACCGATCTGGGTATAAATATTGAGCGAGGTCTTCCAAAGAAAAACCGGCAACATTGCGCCGACCAGCGCCAGCGGAACCGAACCTAGTAGAATGATAAGAGGATCGCGGAACGAATTAAACTGCGCCGCGAGTACGAGGAAGATCAGCAGGAGCGCGAGCAGACCCGTCTGCCAGAGCGCACTGCCTTCAAGGCGCAGCTGTCGCGACTGACCGCCGTAGTCGATCGAGTAGCCAGCGGGAAGAATCTCGGCGGCTTTGGCTTCGAGTTTCTTCAGTGCAATATCGATGCTCGGACCAACGCCGACGATCTTAACCGAATTTAGCTGTTGGAAACGGTTAAGCGAACGGGGTTGCACGGTGTGTTTGAGCTTCGCAAAGGTGGACAAAGGCACGAGCAGACCATTCGGTCCGCGCACATGGTAGTTGAGCAACTGTTCGGCATTGAGACGCTGGCCGCGCTCGACCTGAGGAATCACGCGGTAACTGCGGCCCTCGTTGACGAACCGGTTGACGTAACCACCGCCAAGCATGGAGCCGAGATCGCGGGCGACGTCACTCAGGTTGAGGCCCATCGCTGCGACCTGATCCTTGTCGATTTCGATCTCAACCTGCGGCAGGTCGAATTTCAAATCGCTATCGGCAAAGTAAAACCTCGGCGCCGCATTGGGATCGTTGGCATCTGTGTTCGCATAGATCATCAGCTGCGTCGCATAATCGTACATCTCGCGATGCTCAGCGGTGGAACGGATAACGAACTCGATTGGATAATCGCCACCCGCCGGAAGCGGGTCGGGCGTAGTGATCACGGTTTGAACGCCCGCGATCGCAGCCGCCGCTCCTTGCAGCGACGCCTCGATCTCGATGGACGAACGCTTACGTTCAGCCCAGGGCTTGAGGATGGCGCCGGCAAAGCCGAAATTGGCGCCCGTAATCTGGAAAGAAGTATCGTACTCCTCAAAACTGGTGAACATTTTTTGCACTTGTTCGGCAAAAAGCATGTTTTGCTCGATGGTCGAGGTCGGCGATGGAATCAAAATACTGAACACCACGCCCTGATCCTCCTTCGGCGCCAGCTCGCTCTGGGCGAGTTTGAAGAATGGCACCAAGAGCAAGGTTAGCATGACCGCACCGGTCAGAACATACTGCACCCAAGCGTAACGGCGGTGCAGCACGAAATCGAAAACAAGGACAACAACCGCGCCAAAGACCGAAGCGGCACCCAAACCAATCAGCAGCGGTAACGCAGCTGCCTTGGCTGTATCCAGCCCCCCGGCCAAGGCAAAAACGCCCAGCGCCAGCGGCCAAAGCGGAACCCATGCGATGAACGACCAAGCCAAGAGCGACCACGAAAGCCGTCCGCCTTCGCGTACGCGCAGCATCGCACCAATAAGCCGGTCGTAGAATCCGCGCAGCCGGTCAAAATCACGATTGATGCGGCCGCTGAAGCCCCCGTTCTTCATGAGCGCGGTCCTTCAACAGATACGCACTCATCATCGGCGAAAGCGTAAGCGCAACGAAACCAGACACCGCCACGGCACCAGCCAGCGTCATCGCGAACTCGCGAAACAACGCACCGGTCAAGCCGCCCTGAAACGCGATCGGCGTGTAAACGGCTGCGAGCGTAATCGTCATCGAGATAACAGGCCCAACCAATTCACGAGCACCAAGGATGGCCGCGTCGATCTGGGTTTTTCCCTCTCGAATATGTCGTTCGATATTTTCGACAACCACGATCGCGTCGTCCACCACGATACCGACTGCGAGCACGATCGCGAGCAGCGTAAGCAGGTTGATCGTGAAACCAAATGCCACCATGAGAATCATCGCTCCGACCAACGAAAGCGGCATCGCCACAATCGGGATAAGCACCGAGCGCAAAGAACCCAGGAAAAGGTAAATCACCACCATGACGATGAGCAGTGTCTCAAGCAGTGTGGTCAGAATTTCGCTCAAAGCATCGTCGATGTATTTGGTTCCATCATACGCGATCTTCGCCTTCAAACCGGCCGGGAGCGCGCTCTCAATCTCAGGCATCACCGCACGTACGCGCTTGACGACTTCGAGTGTGCTCTCAGTCGGCAGCACCCAAATTCCCATAAAGGTGGCGGCCTGTCCGCCGAAGCGCACGTCGCTATCGTAGTTCTCCGCCCCAAGTTCGACATCGGCAATGTCGGAGAGTCGGATAATGATACCATTGCGCTCAGCTACAACCATTCGCTTGAACTCATCCACACTCTTGAGATCAGTGTTGGCAATTAAGCTGACGCTGAGCATCGAGCCCTTGGTCGAACCAACTGCGGCCAGTGCATTATTGGACTGCAATGCCTGCCGAACATCCGAAGGGCTGAGCCCACGAGCGGCCAGTTCATCAGGCTTCATCCACACACGCATCGCGAAGACACGCCCGCCCAGAATATCCGCCCGCTGCACGCCCTTCACGGAAGAAAGTCGTGGTTGAACGAGGCGGCTAAGATAATCCGTGATCTGATTTTGATCGAGGGAATCCGAGTAGAAACTCAAGTACATCGAAGCGAACTGGCTGTCGCTCGTTTCCACGCTAATAGAAGGAGCCTCGGACTCGGGCGGCAGTTCATTGCGCACCTGATCGACCTTGGAGCTGATCTGGGCGAGAGCGGCGTTCGTATCGTAGTTGAGCCTTAGATACACCTTGATCGTGCTCATTCCGGCGTTACTCGTGGATTCGATATAATCGATACCGTCTGCACTGGAAATAACGCGCTCCAATTGCGTTGTGATGTAGCCGCGAACCGTATCGGCGCTGGCACCAAAATAGACGGTAGAGACGTTTACGACCGCGCTATCGCTGCGCGGATACTGCCGGGTGTTGAGCTTGAAGAAGGCAACAACACCGACGACGAGGATGATAATGTTCACCACAAGCGCGATGACGGGCTTGCGGATGAACAGATCGGTGAAACTTTTCGAGATCATGAAAGGAGAATTCGACTAGGCGTGACGATTGGTTAGGCCATCCCCGCGAGGAGGGAGCGGAGTCAGTGATTCAGGCTATGACGGAATGCACTCAGGTATTGGCTGGTTTCGGAGCCGGGTTATTCGCGGGCAATACGGTATTGTTAACCTGCACAGGCATGTTGCTGCGGAGTTTGAAAACTCCGGAAGAGACAACCTGTTCGCCGGGTTTCACGCCACTTTCGATGGCAATAAGATCGCCCTTGGTTGCTCCGGTCTTGATGAACTGCTGGCGGGCGCCGAGATATTCCACGCCGTCTTTGCCCTTCATTTTTTCGACGATGAAAACCGAGTTACCGTACGGCGCGTAGGCGATCGAAGTCGCCGGAAGCACGATCTGGGGCTCACCCGCAGCGAGCCCAACCTCGACCTGGGCAAACATACCGGGCCGAAGCTTTTCCTCAGGGTTTGCCAGCGTGGCCTGCACAGAAATATTGCGGGTGGCCGAATCCACTTCCGAGTTGATGGCTGTGATCGTCGCATCAAAAGCCGTGCCGTTGAAGGCATCGATTTTCACGCCGACCTTCTGCCCAATGCTCAACAAGGGCAAGAGACGCTGCGGGATGTTGAAATTCACATAGAGCGTATCGAGTTTTTGCAACGGCACGAGCGCCTGACCACGCGAGACGTACTGTCCAAGATTGACGGAGCGTATGCCGATCCGGCCATCGAAGGGAGCGCGAACGGTTTTCTTTTCGATCGTGGCTTTGAGCGCGGCAACGTTGGCCTCGGCTTGGTTCAGTTGAGCGGTTGTTTGGTCAAGCTCGGACTGGCTGATGGTATCTTTGCCCATCAATTCGGCAGCACGCTTGGAATTGAGAAGCGCCAACGCCAGCTGGGCTTCTGCTGCGCGCAGTTGCGCACTTTCCACCGTGCTGTCGATCTCCATGAGTAAATCGCCTGCACGCACGGCCGCGCCATTCTCCACCAGAACCTTAACCAGTGCACCATCAGCATCAGCGCTGATAGTCACGCCCTGCACCGGAGCCAACGTGGCAATGCTGTTGATAACCGGCTGCCAGCTTTCGGCACGCGCTTCGGCAGTGGTCACTGACGTGACCGGCCGCTCATGCGATTGCGATGACATTTCCTTGATCTGCGCCACCTTGACCGCACCAAGTCCTACCACTAAAACAGCGATCGCAGACAGAGTGATGATGAATTTCTTAAGCATATGATTTTTGAACAGTACTAGATTGAAATTGGTTTTTTGGTTTAGCGAACGACCTTGAAAGTATTCACCCGTGCTTAACACAGCCCAAACTAGGCGCCGGATCAGACCCGTTAATTGACGCAAGTTGCTCGCTAATTTTACCGAGCAGACGAATCAGCGTTTTGCGTTCAGCTTCGGACAAACAAGCCATCACCTGGGCCTGACGCTTGAAATGTCCCGGCAGCAACTTGTTGAGCAACGCAGTGCCTTTTGCCGTGAGACTCACGGTCATCATGCGACGGTCTTTCGCATCGGGGATGCGTTTCACCAAGCTGTCGCGCTCAAGCGTGTCAACAAGTCCGGTCATGGTAGCACGTGTGCAGCCAGCCATTTCGGCGAGTTCGGCCGGTGTGATAGCGTCGCTCTTTTCGCCACACGCCTGGCGCTTGAGCAACAGCATGAGCACGGTAAAACGTCCCGACGAAACACCGTAGGAGGATAAATATTCATGACTGAACTCCATGCAGTCGTTGCCCGCTCGCAGTAAATGCAGGTAGGCAACCATCGCGGAAGGATCGAGATCGGGAAATTGTTGCGCTGCCTCGTGCAAGCACTCGTAACGCGGTAGGTTCTTGAGAATGAGATGAGCCATGAAGCAGAATAATAACGATGAGGAAGCTGATAATTAGGAGGCTAATCATATAAAATCAAGTGGCTCGTTTAAATTTTCTCCGGATTTCTTTATGAGCTTTCTCCTCCCGCGCAGCTTTCTAGGTGCAAGCGGTCACAGCGCGCACCTGAACGGCAAAAAAAGGGCGGCCCCGTGAAGGACCGCCCTTGAAACGAAATATTGCGAAACGATTACAACGCCTGCGCAGCGGCCACCACTGCCTCAGTCGTGATACCGAGTTCCTTAAATACGGTCGGAGCGGGAGCGCTCATGCCGAAGCGGTCGATGCCGATGACCTTGCCGTCGAGTCCGACATACTGATGCCAGAGACCGGTGACACCGGCTTCGATCGCGACACGTTTACGAACAGCCTTCGGGAGAATGCTTTCGCGGTACTCGGCCGACTGGCGGTTGAAGCGTTCGAACGACGGCATGGAAACCACGCGCACACCGGCACCAAGGGTCTTGGCCGCAGCGATGGCGAGTTGCACTTCGCTGCCGGCGGCCAGCAGGATCGTCGTGAGCGGCGCGGTTTCCTGCACCGCAATGTATCCACCTTTCAATACACCGGCACGACGGACGTGCACCGGGATGTCGTTGAGGTTCGGCAGATTCTGGCGCGTGAGCGCGAGGAGCGTCGGACCATCAGCACGTTCGAGCGCAGCGGCGAAAGCACCAGCGGTCTCTTCCGGATCAGCCGGACGAATCACGTCCATCCCCGGAATGATGCGGAGGCTGGAAACGGTTTCCACTGGCTGGTGCGTCGGGCCGTCTTCGCCAACGCCGATCGAGTCGTGCGTGTAGATGTAGACAACCGGGAGTTTGGCCAGCGCCGCGATACGCATCGAGGGACGCGAGTAATCGGCGAAGACGAGGAACGTCGCGCAGGAAGTGCGGAAAATGCCGTCGTAGGCGATGCCGTTGTTGATCGCAGCCATCGCGTGTTCGCGAATGCCGTAGCGGATGTTACGACCGCCGCGGTTGGCTTTGTCGAAGTCTGGTTGACCGGCAATGTAGTTGAGGGTCGAGCCGTAGAGATCGGCGCTGCCAGAAACCATGAGCGGCAAGGCTGCGGCAAGCGGCTGGAGGACATCACGGCCTGCGGCGCGGGAAGCGAGCTTGGCATCAGCCGGGAATACCGGGATCTTTTCGAGCAGGCTTGCCGCTGTCGGATGGTTGTGGCGGGAGGCGAGCAACGTGGCCTTGTCGGGATTGGCGACACTCCAGGCCTCGAAGGTTTTCAGCCACTTTTTGTACCCACGGACGAGACGCTTCTTGTTCTCGGCGAAGTAAGCGCGAACGTCGTCGCTGACAAAGAAATGCTGATCGGCAGGCAGGCCGAGCGCGGGCTTCGAGGTGGCAACGAATTTCGCGCCGCCTTCGCCGTGGCCCTTCGATGTGCCCTGGACTTCAGGAATGCCTTTGCCGATGACGGTCTTGGCGATGATGAGCTGGGGCTTGCCGCTCTTGGTCTTCTTGGCCTTGTTGATGGCTTTAGAGATAGCAGCTAGATCGTGTCCGTCAGCAAGCGTCTGTACGTCCCAACCGATGGCCTTGAAGCGGGCGGCACAGTTTTCGCTCTGCGACTTGTCGGCCATGGCGTCGAGGGTGACGTCGTTGGCATCATAAATAAGGATCAGGTTGTCGAGGCCCTGGTGACCGGCAAAAGCGACGGCTTCCATGGCAACGCCTTCCTGCATACAGCCGTCGCCGGCGAGCGTGATGACGTGGTAGTCGAAAAGCGGATACTCAGGCGTGTTGAAACGCGCTTCCAGCATTTTGCCAGAAAGTGCATAACCAACGGCGTTGCCGATACCCTGGCCGAGTGGACCGGTGGTGGCTTCGACGCCTGGTGTCTCGTGAAATTCGGGATGGCCGGGAGTTTTGCTGTGGAGCTGGCGGAAGTTTTTTACTTCGTCGAGCGAGAGATCGTAGCCGCTCAAGTGGAGCCAGCTGTAGATAAACATCGAGCCGTGGCCGCCAGAGAGGACGAAGCGGTCGCGGTTGAGCCAATGCGGCTCGTCGGGGTTATGCACCATCGCGCTGCCATAAAGCACGGCACCGACTTCGGCTGCACCGAGCGGAAGGCCGAGGTGGCCGGAGTTGGACTTATGGATGGCGTCCATGGCAAGTCCGCGAGCTTGATTGGCTGCTTTGGCGAGGATTTCTGTATTGAGTTTACTCATGTTAAGTTGGGAAGGGTTGGTTCGAATGCGCAAATAGCGCGTTAAAAGGTTAAGGACTTAAACAGGCTGCGGGTTCGGGGGAAGCCGAAATTCAGGCAGAAAAAAAGCGAGCCGTTGTCGGCTCGCTTTTGAAAATGGCGCATTCGCGCGAAGATTAGCTCGCGGCAGCAGCTGCAGCGGCGGCGGCTTTAGCAGCAACGGCGTCGTAGCGCTTCTCTTTGACGGCGACAGCGGCTTTGCCCTGACGGTCACGGAGATAATAGAGACGTGCCTTCATCGGCTCGGACTCGCGCTCAACTTCGATCTTCTCGATGTTGGGAGAGTTAACCGGAAACACGCGCTCGACACCCTCGCCGTAACTGATGCGGCGAACGGTGAATGTCTCGTGGATGCCATTGCCTTTGCGGGCGATGACGATGCCGGCGAAAATCTGGACGCGTTCTTTGTCGCCTTCACGGACCTTAGTGTGAACGCGGACGCCGTCGCCTACTTTAAAGGAAGTCACGTCGGACTTCACTTGGGCGGCGGTGATTTCTTTGATGATCGGATTCATGACTGGGTTATTTGAGTAAATCGGGTCGGACTAAACGGGTTTTCTCCAATCGTTTCGCGTTTCGCCATTTTTCGATTTCAGCATGGTTGCCAGAGAGTAACACATCTGGCACGGACATACCCCGAAATTCGGCGGGACGCGTGTATTGAGGAAAGTCGAGCAACTTGCCGGTGAAGGATTCGTGCGTCAATGACTTTTCTTCCCCGAGCACACCGGGAATAAAACGTGAGAGCGCATCGATCACTACCGCGGCGGCCAAAGTACCGTTTGTCAGCACGTAATCTCCGATGCTGAGCTCTTGATCGATGACGCCGTCGCGAATGCGTTGATCGATGCCTTCGTAGTGTCCGCTAAGAAAAACAATATGCTGCTGCTTCGATAAATCCTCGGCAATCGCGGGCGAGAGCGGCACGCCATCAGGCGTCAGATAAATGCGCCGGCAGCCCGGCGTCTGTAACTGCTCGATAGCGGCAAAAACCGGATCGGGCTTCATCACCATCCCGGCGCCACCGCCAAAAGGACGGTCGTCGGCGGTCTTATGCTTGTCGGTCGTCCACGCACGAAGGTCGTGAACTTTGACCGAAAGACGCTGCGACTCGATGCCCTTGCCCAAAATGCTCTCGCCGAGGAAACCGTCGAGCATCCGCGGGAAAAGCGTGAGAACGTCGATTTGGAGAGGCATGAGGGGAAGTGTTTAACATTAAGAATACCAAAGCAAAAAACCTCGGACGGCGCCGAGGCTTTGGACTTTAGAGAACGAGCATTACTTCGTTCTCTTCGTTATCTTATGTTAAGTGTCTTAGGCGACAGGAGCAGCGGCCTTACGCGCCTTCTTGATGAGGGCGTTGACGGTGTCGGAAGGCTTAGCGCCCTTGCTCAGCCAGTAATCGACGCGGTCGATACGGAGCGTGAGGGGCGTGGTCTTCGACTGCGGCGTGTAGGTGCCGAGGTTTTCGGCGGGTGAACCATCACGACGGGAACGGGCTTCGGCTACCACGACGTGATAGATGGGCTTGTGCACAGCGCCGATGCGGGAAAGACGGATTTTGAGAGCCATGAGAACAGTTTTCTGAATCGATTACTTTTGGAAAAGTTGGTGAGTGCACCGACCGCGCAAGGAGATGTCAAGCGTACGCTTTCGAGGAAATTTTTATCCGATGCCTGCCCAGCGTGGCGAAGAACGAGCCGCCGTCAGGCCCAAATCGTTTCTTGACCCCCCTCCCCGAGCACGAGAACGTCTGAACCTTATGCTCAAAGCTGGCATCGTCGGCCTGCCCAACGTCGGCAAATCCACTCTCTTCAACGCGCTCACCCGTTCCCGCAAAGCGGAGGCGGCGAACTATCCGTTCTGCACGATCGACCCCAATGTCGGCGTCGTGATCGTGCCCGACGAACGCGCTTATATATTAAAAGCGATCGCGAAGACCAACATCGTCGTGCCCGCCGCGATTGAGTTCGTCGATATCGCCGGCCTCGTCGCTGGCGCCAGCAAGGGCGAAGGACTGGGCAACCAATTTCTCGCCAATATCCGCGAAGTCGACGCGATCGTCCAAGTCGTGCGCTGCTTCGAGGACAACGACATCGTCCACACAATGGGCGCGATCGATCCGGTCCGCGACATCGAGGTCATCACGACCGAACTCGTGCTTGCCGATCTAGAGTCCGTAACCAAACGCATCGACAAGACCCAGAAGAAGGCAAAGTCGGGCGACAAGGAAGCGATCGCCGAAGTGGCGCTGCTCGAAAAACTCCTCCCCCACCTCAACTCGGGCAAAACCGCCAATCTCCTCGTCGCCACGCCCGAAGAGGTTGCGCAGATGAAGCTCTTTCAATTACTCACCGCCAAGCCGGTGCTGTTCGCCTGCAACGTTGCCGAGAGCGATCTCGCGACCGCCGAGCAAAATCCGTTCGTCCAAAAAGTCGCCGAGTTCGTACGCACGCATCATGACGCCGCATACGTGCCGATCAGTGCGAAAATCGAATCCGAGCTCATCGACCTGCCGCCCGAAGAGGCAAAAGCGTTTCTGAAAGATCTGGGCGTCGACGACTCCGGTGTCTCTTCACTTATAAAAGGCACGTACGATTTGCTCGGGCTGATGACTTACTTCACTGCAGGCGAAAAAGAAGTTCGTTGCTGGACGATCAAGCGTGGCTGGAAAGCTCCGCAGGCCGCTGGCGTGATCCACACCGATTTCGAAAAAGGCTTCATCAAGGCCGAAATCGTGAGCTACGCCGATCTGACAACGCTGGGCAGTGTCGCCGCCGCGCGCGAAGCCGGAAAATACCGGCTCGAAGGCAAAGAATACGTTTTCCAAGATGGCGACGTCGCGCTGTTCCGTTTTAACACCTGAACAGGCTCAAAACTTCTCAACAAAAAGGCCGCCGAGATTTTCGGCGGCCTTTTTATTGTTTGTCTTAAAAGGTTCGGGTTTTAGATCACCGTGCCGGTCGGCACGATGCCACCCTTGGGAACGACGAGCACGCCGTCGCGGATAATGACGCCGTGGGCATAAGTGCCGTCAGGTTTGCCTTCCGGCGAGAGCGTGACGTTGTCGCCGATGCGCGCATTCTTATCGATGATCGCACCACGAATATTACAGTTGTAGCCGACGCCCAAACTAGGCCGACCACGACCATGGTTGGTGGTCATCTGGTCATCGCTTTCATAAAAATCTGCGCCCATCATCACGACGTCTTCGAGGCGTGTGCCCTTGCGCACGAACGAGCGGATACCGACAACGCAGTGCTTGATGAACGAATCCTCGATAATCGAGCCGTCGCCCAGCACCGCATAATCGATCGCGCAGTTGTTGATTTTTGACGCTGGCAGATAGTTATCCTTCGTGTAAATCGGCGCGGCCGGTTCAAAAAAGTTGAAAGGTGGCAGTGGCTGCGCGAGCGCGAGGTTGGCATCGAAAAACGCGCGGACGGTACCGATATCTTCCCAGTAACCTTCGAAAATGTGAGCGAAGAGACGCTTTTTACCGAGGAGGCCAGGGATGATTTCTTTGCCGAAATCGGTCATCTTGTTATCGAGCGCATCGGCGAGTGCGGTGCGGTTGAAAACATAAATACCCATCGAAGCGAGGCAGTGCTTCTCGTCATGCGAGCTCTTCAGCGTAGCCTCAAGCGCAGGACTGAGCGTCAAACTGTTGATCACCGAAGGATCTTTCGGCTTTTCGACAAATTGCGCGATCGAGAGATCGTCCGCCACACGCATCAACCCAAGGCCTTCAACCTTCGACACCGGGAAAGGTATGGCCGCGATGGTGACATCGGCGTTGGTGGCGATGTGCTGCTCAACGATTTTCTGGTAATCCATCCGGTAGAGCTGATCGCCCGAGAGGATGAGTACGAGGTCGTGCGGGAAGCTGCGGAAATGTTGGAGATTCCGACGTACCGCATCAGCAGTGCCTTGGTACCAATCGGCGCTCTTTTCGGTCTGCTCAGCAGAAAGAATATCAACAAAGCCGCCGCCAAACGGATCGAAGTGATAAACACTTTGAATATGACGATGCAGCGACGCGGTGTGAAACTGCGTCAGCAAAAAGATGCGATTGATATCGGAGTTGATACAGTTGCTGATCGGAATATCGACGAGTCGATACTTGCCCGCGAGAGGTACAGCAGGTTTACAGCGTTCCATCGTAAGGGGATAGAGACGCGTGCCGCGACCACCACCCATTACAACTGCGAGAACTTTCTTCCCGATAGACATAAATTAATTGAGGAGGAGTTTGGAGTAAAAGACCTTGCTACACTTTCGGCACAGCCCGTAATTTCGCCAGCCAAAAGAAACAAATAATCTATCTCTATGTGCGGAATTGTTGGTTACGTCGGTAAACAAAAAGCATCAGCCATCATCCTCGAGGGGTTGAAGCGCTTGGAATATCGCGGCTACGATTCTTCTGGCGTGGCAGTATTGCAGGGCAACCGCATCGACGTGGCGAAAAAAGTCGGGCGCGTTGACAACCTCTCGAAAGAAGCCGCCCGCCACAATTTCACCGGCACGACTGGGATCGGCCATACGCGCTGGGCCACACACGGCGGCGTGACTGACGCCAACGCGCATCCGCACCTCAGCAGCGATAGCAAGTTCGCGATCATCCACAACGGCGTGATCGAGAATTACAACAGCATCAAAAAATTTCTCCTCACCAAAGGCTACGCGTTCGCCTCGGAGACCGACACCGAGGCTCTCGTCAACCTGATCGCTTATCACTACGCGAAGGAAACAGACGACACCGACAAAAACCGTTTCCTTGAAAGCGTTCGCCGGACCCTCATGCACGTCGAGGGACCTACGGCATCGTCGTCCTCTGCGTTGACTGCCCCGGCGAAATGGTCGCCGCACGCAAAGCCTCGCCCCTGATTCTCGGTGTGGGCGATAACGAATATATTATCGCCAGCGACGTGTCAGCCCTCGTCAGCCGCACGCAAAACGTCGTCTACCTCCGCGACGGCGAGCTCCTGCATATCACGCCAACCAATTTCTCCATCATCACACAGACCGACGAAGATGTTTCTCCCGTCGTCAACCGCGTGACCTGGGACATCGAGGCTGCCGAGCTGGGCAACTACTCGCATTTCATGGAGAAGGAAATTTTCGAGCAGCCCGCCGCGCTCGAGAACTCCATGCGTGGCCGCTTCTCCGAAGACGGCAGCACTGCCCAATTCGGTGGCCTGAATATTTCCCCCGTCGAATTTCGTCAGATCGACCGTCTCTCTCTCATTGGCTGCGGTACCGCTTGGCATGCCTGTCTTGTGACCGAGCACTTGGTTGAGCGTTTCGCCCGCATCCCCGTTGAGGTCGATTACGCCTCCGAGTTCCGCTACCGCAACACCCCGCTCTACGGCAATCCGCTCTTCTTCGTCATCAGCCAGTCAGGCGAAACCATCGACACGCTGGGCGCCCTCCGCGAAGCCAAGCGCAAGGGATACAAAATTCTCGCGATCAACAACACGGTCGGCTCCAGCATCGCCCGCGAAGCCGATGGAGGCATTTACCAACACGTCGGCCCAGAAATCGGCGTCGCCTCGACGAAGGCCTTCACCTCGCAGCTTCTGATCGGCTCCATGATCGCGCTCTATCTCGCACGTATGCGCGACATGAGTTTTACCGATGGCGTCGAGTACGTCAAAGCCCTCAAAGGCGCGCCCGATCTCGTCCGCAAAGCCCTTGAGCAGGCACCGCACATCCGCGAAATCGCCAAGCGCTACTCGAAGTACAACGACATGTTGTTCCTCGGGCGCCTCTCGCTCTTCCCCGTCGCCCTCGAAGGTGCGCTGAAGTTGAAAGAAATTTCCTACATCCACGCCGAGGGTTATCCCGCCGCCGAGATGAAACACGGCCCGATCGCGCTGATCAGCGAACAATGTCCGTCCGTGTTCTTCGCGCCCAAGGGCGAAATTTTCAACAAACTCGTCTCCTCGATTCAGGAAATCAAAGCCCGCAAGGGAAAGACCATCGTCATCACGACCGAGGGTTGCGAATTCCCGGCCGGCCTCGTCGATGAGATCATCTATATCCCCGATTGCCACGAAGCCGTGCTGCCCATCGTCGCAACTATACCGGTGCAATTGTTGAGTTACTATATGGCTGTGGAACGTGGTTGCGATGTCGACAAACCCCGCAATCTCGCCAAATCGGTAACGGTCGAGTAACCACTCGGCGGATACCATGAACATCTTTCCTTCACGCGAAGCCTTTCTCCAACTCTGCGAGCAGGGCAACGTCATACCGGTCTACACCGATTTGATGGCGGACTTCGAGACGCCCGTCTCGGCCTACGCCAAGCTAAAGGAAAGCGGTCCGTCTTACCTGCTCGAATCCGTCGAAGGCGGCGAAAATCTCTCGCGCTACAGCTTCATCGGCTGCCGCCCTCGCAAAATTTTCGCCTGCGGTCCTCAAACCACCGAAATCCGTCAGCCGAACCAGCCAACACAGACAGTCCCGACGCCAGCCGATCCTCTCACGCTGATCGAGGCCGAGATGAAACCATTCAAGCCGGTGAACATCCCCGGCCTGCCCCGCTTCATCGGCGGAGCCGTCGGTTTTATCGGCTACGAATACGTCACCCGCATCGAGCCCACCGTTCCTGCCGCGAAAAAGGACGATGTTGGCCTGCCCTTGATCTATTTCATGATCACGGATTCGCAGCTGATCTTCGATCGCGCGAAACAAACGCTCCGCCTCTGCGTCAACGCCCATGTGAAAGGCGACGCCTCTGCTGCCTACGATGCAGCCGTAGCCGAACTCGAACACCTCTTCAGTCTGCTCAGCCGCTCCAGCGAACTCGCGCCCGCGCCACTCATCGAACCAGGCAAAATCGTCGTTCCGCCGGGCAATTTCACGCAGCCCGCATTCGAAGCCGCCGTCGAATCCACGAAGGAATATATCCGCTCCGGCGACATCATTCAGGTCGTGCCTTCACAACGCTTCACCCGTGCCTTCGACAAGTCGCCACTCGATCTCTATCGCGCCCTTCGCACGGTCAATCCGTCGCCGTACATGTTCATTCTCGATACCGGCGATTACGCCATCGTCGGAGCCTCGCCCGAGGTCCACGTTCGCCTAACCGACGGCTTGGTGGAAATCCGCCCGATCGCCGGAACGCGCAAACGCGGCGTGACCCACGCCGAGGACGTCGCTCTGGAAAAAGAACTTCTCGCCGATCAAAAAGAACTCGCCGAGCACCTCATGCTCGTGGATCTCGCCCGCAACGATATTGGGCGTGTCTGCAAGTTCGGCTCCGTCACCGTGCCCGAGATGATGATCATCGAGCGCTACTCGCACGTGATGCACATCGTTTCCCAGGTCGAAGGCCAGATCACTGCCGACAAGACAGCCTACGATCTCATGCGCGCCACGTTCCCCGCCGGAACCGTTTCAGGCGCACCAAAAATTCGCGCGATGCAGATCATTGCCGAAAAAGAGCCCAGCCAACGCGGCTGTTACGCCGGCGCGCTCGGTTATTTTGGCTACGACGGCAATCTCGACTCCTGCATCATGCTCCGCACCGCTCTCCTGAAAGATGGTAAAATCCACATTCAGGCCGGCGCTGGCATCGTCGCCGACTCCGTACCCGCCGCCGAGTATCAGGAAACGGTCAGTAAAGCCTCTGCGCTTTTCAAAGCCGTCGCCATCGCCGAGCGGTTTGTCTAAACGTTTTTAACGACGGATTTCGAGCCAGCTCAGGTGGTCTGATTTGAGGCCTATTTCAGCCTTAATAAGGCATATAAGTCTTGTTGAGTTGGCCGCTTTTTCGGAGCGCTCCCGCTCAAAAGCCGTCTCCTTTTCACGCCTACACCAAGTAGGCTATCTATTGTAAAACGCACATACTGTGCGGCATTCATAAGAATTATAGTCCGCTGTGCACCACCTAGTCGCAAACTAATAACCTAGATTAGATAAATTTTCGCGTGGCCCTTGACGCTTTGCGGGGTTAGACATTTGGAACGATCACCGCTGTGTGAGGTCACCACCAAAACACTCCGGCTTCGTTCACATCAGTTCGCAGTGGAAACACTCAACAAGGAAAGAAGTCATGGCTACGCAGACGAAATCACAGCGCAAATTCGGATCAGCAAACGAGGTCGACTCGAATGAGTCCTCAGCCCCGGTCGCGGTAATATTGTCCACACCGCTCGACGCCCCGCCTTCGTTTCTCGAGAAAAACGAACCTGCGCCGCGCGAAGATGCGGCTCCGATGGAACGCAGCAACCTGCAACTTTACCTCCAGGAGATCGGCAAAACCGCGCTCCTCACACCCAAAGAGGAAGTCCAACTCGCCCGCCGTATTCGAAAAGGAGATAAGGCCGCCCGCGATCACATGATCTCGGCCAACCTCCGCCTCGTCGTGAAAATCGCGCACGATTACAAAGACTTTGGCCTCCCGCTCCTCGATCTCATCAGCGAAGGAAACATCGGCCTGATCAAAGCCGTCGAACGTTTCGACCCGCGCAAGGGCGGCAAGCTCAGCACCTACGCCGCCTGGTGGATCAAGCAATCGATCAAGCGCGCTCTCGCCAACCAGAGCAAAACCATCCGCCTGCCCGTCCATCTCGTCGACAAAATCTCGAAGATGCGCCGCACCGCGATGGCGCTCACCGAAGAACTCGGCCGCGAGCCCACGGACGAAGAGTTGGCCATGGAGTTGCAGATCCCGACCAATAAAGTCGCGCATCTAAAATCTGTCAGCGTACGCCCGACTTCGCTCGATGCGCCCATCGGTGAAGACGGCGACTCGTCCACCTTCGGCGAAATCGTCGGCGACGAAAATGCCGTCAGTCCCTTCGAATCTCTACGCGAGCGCAGCCTCAACTCCGATCTCAAGTCGATGGTCGATTCGCTTGAGCCACGCGAAGCTGAGATCATCCGACTCCGCTTCGGCCTCGAAGGCGCGAACGAACTGACCCTCGAAGAAGTTGGCCGCAAATTCAAAGTCACCCGCGAACGCGTCCGCCAGCTTCAGAACATCGCGCTTTCTAAAATCCGGAAAGCGATGTCGAAAAACGAAACCCAGCGCTCCCTCGAAGAAATCGGCGAGGAAGACCGCCAACGTCAGCGCATGGAAATCATCCGCGAGTTCATCGAATCCAAATCGAGAAAATCGGATCACAACTAATCTGAGCTCCCTCGCTCCTCTTTCAGCCGCCGCACGCAAGTCCGGCGGCTTTTTTGTCTTAGCTATAACCATGCAGTAGAGGGTGGAGCCCGTTGTCTCTAACGGGCTGGTTTGGGAGCGGCTTCGATCAAGCCCGATGGGGACATCGGGCTCCACCTTCTGCACACCGCTCCTCGCTGGAGACTATACTTCAACTGCATCATTACGGTTTAGCTATACTGTGCAAATTCCGTCAAAAGTAGAACCACCCGCCTGCACTACCCCACCGCGACGCGCGAAGTGAAACTCGCGACCGAAGAAGCCTACCGCTGAAACGGCCTTTCTGCGTCACTGAGGCGCGTCAAAGATAACGCCCCCCACCCCGGAAAACCAACGCACGCTCAGCCCGCGCTCTTAGCCGCAGTCACGTAGCGACCGATGATACCGTCGAATGATCCGTTAGTAAAAAACACCACGAGGCGTGGGCGTCCCGATGGAGGCAACGTCGCCGAACACAGACTTTGCAGCAAAGCTTCATTCGAACCGAACGCCTGAGCTAAACAACCCTGCGTATTCAAATGCTGGGCGACCGCTTCCGAGTCGAACCGCTCGCTTGCGGCAAGCTTCTCGCCACGGTTGACGGCTCCGAGATAGACCTCGTCGGCATGGGCCAGTGCGCGAGCGAAACCGCTTTGCAGCGTGCTTGTGCGCGCTGTGTTGCTGCGCGGTTCGAAGACCGCCGTGAGCACCGCGTCTTTGAAGCGCGCACGAAACGAACTCAGCGTCTCCGCCAACGCCGTAGGATGATGACCGAAATCCTCGATGACTTTGAGCGCCGGGGTATCCATCAGGATTTCCTGGCGACGCTTTACACCACGAAAACGGTTAAGCGCATCGAGCTTGAGCGAAGTTGGGTTTTCGGGGTTGAAGGCCAGCGCCGCCGCGGTCGCCGCCATCGCCGCGTTGCGTGCGTTGAATAAACCGTTCTGCGCCCAATGCACGCTCGCCCACGGTTGGCCCTTCCACCACAGCGTGAAAACTGCGCCCGAAGCTTCTTCAACAAAATTGCCGATGCGCACATCGTTGTGCTCGCCCGTGCCAACCCGCAGCACGCGCGTCCACGGAATCGCACTGAACGCGCGCAGGTTTTCGTCGTCGCCATTCAACACGATCCAGCCGTTGCGCGGCACGATGCGCGTCAGGTGGTTGAAGGTGCGCTGCACATCCGAGAGATCGCGAAAAATATCGGCATGATCAAATTCAAGGTTGTTCAACACTGCGATGTGCGGCGCGTAGTGGATGAATTTGCTGCGCTTGTCGAAAAACGCGCTGTCGTATTCGTCGCCCTCGATCACAAACGGATCGCTCAACGTGCCGAGGTGATTTCCGACCGGCGGATCCTGCGGCACGCCACCGATGAGAAAACCGGGATCGCGACCGTTTTCGCGGAGGAGAAACGCCGCCATCGAAGTCGTGGTCGTTTTGCCATGTGTACCGCAGATGACGATGTTGCGCCGCTTCTTCAGCACCGTGTCGTGAAGCAAGGCGGGCAACGAAGTGAACGGTACGGCCCGCGTGTCGAGCAGCCACTCGACCTCGGGATTGCCACGCGCCATGGCATTGCCGATAACGACTAGGTCGGGTGCAAGCGCTTGCAGGCGCGCGGTATCGTAGCCCTCGTGAAGCGTGATACCGGCCCGGGCCAGCACGTCACTCATTGGTGGATACACGCCACTATCCGCGCCCATCACCTCGTGCCCGGCCGCGCGCGCAAGCAGTGCCGCGTTGCCCATGGCAGTTCCACAAATACCCATGAAGTAGATTTTCATTTCACGTCAAAGTCGCAGTTTTTCCTGCAACGAACAGCCTGCTAGTCCAACGGGTTCGCACAAGCCGGATTTCTAATCAGGTTGGAGTAAGCGAAGTGCCTCGATACAAACACCGGGGAATTTACGGACCGCATAGGGCCGTTTTCACGATGCAATCTCAGTCTACACGATGGAGGCAGTCCCCCCCTCGACGCCCACGTTACAAATTAAGTGGCAGGCTAAACTTTCGTGACTCACCCGAAGGCGTTTTTCCTGAGTCCGCGAAGGGCGGTGAGGCCGCCCCAGTCGGTGATGGGGGCGAGAGGACGTGGGGCGGTACGCTCGCGAGCGCCGTGCCGTTCACGATACGCGGCGAGGTGGGTTTCGACGAAGGCTTGCGAGCCCAACACGGCACCATCGGTAAAGTAGCGTACGCGGCAGCGCAGTACGGTGGCGAGCGGGAGCCGGCCTTTTTGTTTCAGGACTTTCTCGAAGGCAGCGGGGGCAATGGCTTGGGCGTTTTGCTTGGTTGTCGTTCCAGTGCCGAAGAGGGCTTCGCGGTGGGCGGCATGGGCGTCGGCCCAGGTAGTACTGGGGCCGTGGATCGCGCAGAGACCGGCGCGAGCGGTTTTGTTACCAGCAACGGCCTCGCCGTAGCCGCAGAAGCGGTAGTCTTTTGGGTCTTGAACGAGTCCAGCGCGCACACAGTTGAGGTCGATGTAGAGCGCGATGGTTTGGATGGCTCTGGTTTGTGGTTCGATCAGGACGGATTTGAAGCGTTCGGCAAAGAGAGCGCCGTAGCGGTTATGGGATTTGTTGAACCAGGTGGCGAAGCGTTGTTTCACCAGTTTCATGAAGGCGGAGACGTCGCCCATGAGGGCCAGTTGACGGGCGCGCCAAGTTTCGGCTTCGTGGCCGCCGGTGGCGAGCTGGGCTTTAATGACGTCGAGGCGCTCGGTCTGGTACTTGGTGGGTTTTGGGTGGAGCAGTTGGTAGCGGCGAAGGAGTTCGGCGTCGGGCGGCGCAGTCTTAACCGGGACTTTGAGCAGGACGTGGAAGTGGTTGCTCATGATCGCGTGGGTCAAAATCTGCACGCCGCAGAAGTCGGCCACGGCCCACAGCTGCTTGCGCAAGACTTCCCTGGCAACGTCGTCGATCACACGTTCGCCGTTCACCACGCGGGTCATGCAGTGGTAAACGGCTTCACCTATTTCAGGCTGTATTTTGATCCGGGCTAAGCGCATGGAAGAAATTCAATCAGACAACATGTCTTACGTCTAATTGTTTTTGACCTGTCCCTTGTGGCGAAGCCCTTCGCTATTTCCCGCTTTCCTGCCCTGCCGATTGTGCTCTTACTGCTCGGCGATGTCGCAGAACTTTGCCCGCATCGTCTTCACGCTGACCGTGGTGTTCTTCGCCACGTTCTTTTTGTGGCCGATTTTACAGATTCTCAAAGAAGGCTTCGTCGACGCTAACGGGAACTTCACGCTCCGCTACTTCACGACTTTGCTCGCCGATCCGCTTTATCGCGGAGGTTTGGCCAACTCGTTCATGCTCGCCTGCGCCACGACCACGCTCGCGTTTGCGGTGGCGATGCCGCTGGCCTTCATTTCCAACCACTACATTTTCCCTGCGAAAAACCTGCTGAGCTCGCTCATTCTGGTGCCGATGATCCTGCCGCCGTTCGTTGGCGCTATCGGTATAAAACAGATTTTTGGCCAATACGGCGCAGTCAACGCGTTCATCGTTTCGCTCGGACTCAGACCCGACGGTTGGACCTTTGACTGGTTCGCCGCGAATCAGTTCTGGGGCATCGCGATTATCCAGGCTCTCTCGCTCTACCCGATCATTTATATCAATGCCGTCGCGGCACTCGCCAACGTCGACCCAGCGATGGAAGAAGCCGCACAAAATCTCGGCTGCACGGGCTTGCGCCGATTTTTCAAAATTACGCTGCCGCTAATCCGCCCGGGCCTGTTCGCCGGTGGCACGATTGTCTTTGTGTGGGCGTTTACCGAACTCGGCGTGCCGCTGATCTTCGATTATCCGCGCGTCACCTCGGTACAGATTTATTACGGCCTAAAAGATATCGGCGGCAATCCTTTGCCCTATGCATTGGTTACGGTCATGCTCGCCAGCACGGTCGGATTGTACGCGATCGGCAAAGGTCTCTTCGGACGCCAAGGCCACGCCATGATGGCCAAGGCCACAAGCACCGGCGGCCCGCGCAAGATCTCGACACGACGCGGCCTGTTTTGCACAGCGCTGTTCTCCAGCGTCACGATCCTGGCCGTGTTGCCGCACATTGGCGTAATCCTCGTGGCATTTTCGAGCGACTGGTATTCCAGCGTAGTGCCGCACCACTACACGTTGGAAAATTTCCGCATCGCGCTCGGCCATGATCTGACGGTGCCCGCCATCGCCAACAGCCTGAAATTTGCCTGCCTCTCGACGATCATCGACGTCGTGCTAGGCATCGCCATCGCCTACGTGATCGTCCGCACAAAATCCGCCGCGCGTCACGCCCTGGATTTTCTCGCAATGCTTCCGCTCGCCGTGCCCGGCATCGTGCTGGCTTTCGGTTATCTCGCGATGAGCCAGCCCGGCCGCTTCTTCCATTTTCTCAATCCGATCAATAATCCCACGATCCTCCTAATTATTGCGTACTCGGTGCGTCGCCTGCCCTACGTCGTACGCTCCGCCGCCGCGGGTTTCGAACAGACCAGCGTAACCCTCGAAGAAGCCGCGCAAAATCTCGGTGCGCCTCCGCTCAAAGCCATGTTCCGCGCCACGCTGCCGCTCATCACGGCCAACCTCATCGCGGGTGGTTTGCTGGCGTTTTCGTTCGCCATGCTAGAGGTCAGCGACTCGCTCATTCTCGCGCAGAAACAGGTTTATTATCCAATCACGAAAGCGATCATGGCGCTCTTCGAACTGCTCGGTGACGGCAAGTTCATCGCCAGCGCACTGGGCGTCTGGGCAATGTTATTCCTCGGTGTGACCATCGTGGGCATGAGTCTCCTGCTCGGCAAAAAAATGGGCGCGATCTTCCGCGTCTAGCGCCGACCACAACCAATCGCCATCGCCGTGCCGCTCCTGCTACTGGTTTCTTTTGTCTGGGCCTTTTCGTTTGGCCTGATCAAAGGGCGGCTGGGCGGACTCGACAGCAGCTTCATCTCGGCCGTACGCCTCGGGCTCGCGTTGCTCGTGTTTTTGCCCTTCCTGCGTCTGCGCGGAATCACGCTTCGTCTCGCATTCATTCTTATCGCAATCGGCGCGGTGCAATTCGGCCTGATGTATCTGGCCTACAACCAAAGCTTCAAATACCTGCCCGCGCACGAGGTCGCATTGTTCACGCTCACGACACCGATCTTCGTCACCCTGTTTGCCGACGCACTTGAGCGCAGCTTCCGACTGCGCGCTTTGCTGGCCGCGCTGATTGCCGTCGCCGGCGCCGCTATCGTCATCACAAAATCGATGGTAACCGCAACCAGCCTGATTGGTTTCGGTTTTGTGCAACTTTCCAACGGTGCGTTCGCAATCGGCCAGGTACTCTACCGACGCCAACGGCTGAGCAACAATGAACTCAACGACCGGCAGGTTTTCGCGCTACTTTACGCAGGCGGCTTTGCCGTGACCGCTCCATTGATGCTCGCCCAGACAAACTTCAGTTCGCTGGCATTGGACCAGAGTCAGATCGCAACCCTGCTCTATCTCGGCGTCATTGGCTCTGGCGTTTGTTTCTTCTTATGGAATCTCGGTGCCACGCGAGTGAGCGCGGGCACACTCGCCGTATTCAACAACGCCAAAGTACCGCTCGCCGTGATCTGTTCGCTTCTGTTTTTCAACGAAAGCGCGAACCTGCCACGACTCCTAATCGGTGGCGCGCTGTTGATCGCCGCAATCGCGCTGTCCCAAAAAACAAAAGCCTAGATCACCTCGAGATCGGTGCGAACCACCGCTTCGATCCGGGCAAGTCCTTTGCGTACGATTTCTTCGGTCGGGCCTTCGACCAGCAGACGAATTTTCGCCTCCGTGCCGGAAAACCGAACCAATACGCGGCCGTAGCCACCCATCTCAGCTTCGAGAGCCTGAATCACCATCGGCAGATGCGGTAATGTCGCTAGCTCCTTCTTTTCGCGCACCTTGAAATTGGCGGTAGCTTGTGGATACTTTTTGAGACACTTGCGGAGCTGCGACAACGGCTGCCGGGTCTCAAGCATCACGCCGAGCACCTTCAACGCTGCGACCAGGCCGTCGCCCGTTGGCGATATATCTGAGAAAACGATATGGCCCGACGATTCGCCGCCGAGCGTGGCTTTTTCGAGCATCATGCGCTCGACGACATAGCGATCGCCGACGTTGGTGCGGAGCACCCGGCCACCCACATCGCGTAACGCAGCATCGACACCGAGATTGCTCTGGACTGTAACGACCAGCGTCTTACCGGGAAGCACGCCTTGCTTGAGCGCGTGCAGCGCCAGGATCGTAAGAATCTCGTCCCCATCAAGCACCACGCCGTGCTCATCGCAAAGGATGCAACGATCGCCGTCGCCATCATGGGCGATACCTATTCTAGAACCAGTCGCCAGAACCTTGGCCGCCAATTTTTCCGGGTGCTCACTGCCGACACCGGCGTTGATATTCTGACCGTCGGGTGCATCGCCAATCGTGACAACCTCGGCGCCTAGACCGCGCAATACGACCGGGCTCGTCATGCAGGTCGCACCGTTTGCCGTATCGAGAACGATCTTCCATCCCGCCAGCGCGTTTGCCGGTAGCAATTGATTCACGTTGTCCATGTATGCACGCAGTCCATCGAGCTGATGCAGCCGTTGGTGAATGATCGTGGGTTGTTCCGCAGGCAGCAGTTTCTCGATTTCCAGCTCCTGCTGGTCGGAGAGTTTGACCCCGCCGCGAGAGAAAAATTTAATGCCGTTGTCCGATGCCGGATTGTGCGAAGCGGTGATCATGACGCCGAGCGCTGCACGCTCACGCACCAACGCCGAAGCCACAGCCGGTGTGGGCACCACGCCGAGCATGACGGAATCCACTCCCACGGAGGCGAAGCCCGAGGACACCGCCTGCATCAAGCTCTGGCCGGAAGACCGCGTGTCCCGGCCAATCAGCACGCGCTGAGCACCGGTGTGACTTTGCCGCGAAACGAATCGCGCTGCAGCCACGCCAAGGCGTTCGGCAAACGCTTCGTTTATGACCGGGCCGCCGTAGGGGCCACGCACACCATCGGTGCCAAAATAGACTCGTTTCATGCTTTGAAAAATTCCTTGGTCGCAGCGATTTTGCGTTTAACCGAACCACCTAAAAGAAGCTCACGTGCCTGCGCTGTGCCATCGCGGACCGACGCCGTCCGGCCGCAGATCCAAAGCGCCACAGCGGCATTGAACACAATTGTTTCAACCAATGCCGCCGGTCCTTTCCCGGCCACGACCGCCTCGGTGATGGCCAGATTGGTCGCGAGATCGCCGCCCTTGAGATCTTCAAAACTGCCTTCAGTCAGGCCGTGCTCGCTCGCGCGCCAGACTCCGTCCACCGAGCGCAAACGGCCGATGCCGCGCACGCGGTTAGCTGTCGCTGTAGTGAGTTCGTCGATACCGTGATTCGCACCCAGCACGCCATGTACCGCCAGCCCGGAACCCGTGCCGAGCAATTCAAGCGCGTCGGCTAAACGGCTCACCCATTTTTCCGCCGATACGCCCAATAAAATATGGGCGGGACGACCGGGATTGATGAGCGGCCCGAGGATATTGAAAATGGTGCGTTGGCCGACCGCAGCCAGCGCCTTGCGCGCCGGACCGATGTGTTTGAACGCCGGGTGATAAGCCGGCGCGAAGAAAAACGCGAAGCCCAGTTCACGCAGCGCTGCCTGCAGCTTTTCCGGTTTCGCTTCGAGATCGACGCCCAGCGCCGCCAGCAGATCCGCGCTGCCGCACTTGGAAGTTATGCCCCGGTTGCCGTGCTTCATCACCGTCACGCCAGCCGACGCCAGCGTGAAAACGACCAGCGACGAAATATTAAAACCGCCCGCATGATCGCCGCCCGTGCCGACGATGTCGATCGCCTGCGCTGACCATTGCGCCACACCAGGATCAATCGACAACGCGCGGAATTCCTTCGCAAACGCCGTGATCTCCGCGGCGATCGTGCCCTTTTCTTCCAGCGCCGAAAGGAAATCGATTTTTTCGGCATCTACCGTTTGCGGCGACGAAAGCTCATGCGTAGCCAAAGCAACATCGGCCGTCGACAAATCGATTCGGGCCTTCAAACGCTGTGTAAGCTCAAGGAGGGCAGACATAAGCGGCGACGAAAGAATGAAACCGGACACTTGGCAAAGCATAATCTGGACAGATGCACGCGCTTCTGGAAACAAGACCTTCGTGCGTTGCGCTTTATCCATTCTTGCTCTGGCCATTTTTCTTGTCCGACCGGTTTTCGCGGCCGAGCCAGAGACAACCGTCTCGCCTGCCACAACGGCACCCGCCGAGCAGAAGCCCATCGCCGAACTGAGCACCGGCGACGCTTTGGTTCTTGGCGTTGTTGAGGGTATCACCGAGTACCTGCCCATATCGTCGACCGGACATCTGATCATTGCCAACAAAGCGCTTGGCTTGACCTCAGAATCTCCGCTGCACGGCAAAGACGGAGAGCCGCTGTGGTATAAAAAACCTTCGCCCAAATATCCCGAAGGCGTGCCGCTCACCCTGAAACTCGCGGCCGATACCTATGTCGTGGTTATCCAATTCGGTGCCATCGCCGCCGTCGCGCTACTCTACTGGAAGCAAGTCCGCACGATGCTCCTCGGGCTGGTCGGCCGTGACGCCGCCGGATTGCGTCTACTGCGCAACCTTTTGATCGCGTTCATCCCTGCGGCCGGAATCGGTTTCCTCCTGAGCAAATGGATCGACTTGCTCTTTTCAGTCAAAGTGGTCCTAGCTGCACAAGTCACTGGAGCCATCCTTATGATCCTCGCGGAAGTCTGGCGCAAAAAACAGTCCACCACTCGTGCCGACCGCGATCCCGCAGACCTCACCGCCCCTGAATCACTCGGCATCGGCCTGCTCCAATGTTTCGCTTTGTGGCCCGGCATGAGTCGCTCGATGACCACGATTGTCGGCGGTTATCTCGTCGGCCTAAACCCGCGACGCTCCGCCGAGTTCAGTTTTCTGCTCGGTTTGGTCACGCTGACCGCCGCGACGATCTACAAAAGCGCAAAATCTGGCACCGCGATGCTGACCGTTTTTGGCTGGCCGAATATTCTACTGGGCTGCGTGGTGGCCGCGATCACAGCGGCGCTCTCGGTCAAATTCCTCGTCAACTACCTGTCACGACACGGTTTGGTAGCCTTTGCCATTTACCGTTTGATTCTTGCCGGTGTACTCGGGTTGTTGCTCGCCCGTGGATTTTTCTGAGCGGTTTCGCCCCGACTGCATTTACTATAATGTATAGCGCTTGACGCAGAGGGTCGCCGCCCTTTACTCGGTCACCTTTCACACTGTCACATAGGCGTAACTTAATCACGCCACACACCACTTAACAGCTCCCACCATGGCCAATCCGAAACGCAAGCAATCCAAACGCCGTAGCGCCAACCGCCGCGCAGCCAACGCTTTCAAAGCTCCTCAAGTCGCTAAAGACCCGACCGATGGCAGTGCCTTCGTGCCACATCGCGTCAATCCGAAAAACGGCATGTACCGCGGTCGCCAGGTGCTCAACGTCGAGGTCTAACCTCACGTTTCTGAACGATTTCTCAACCATCCAACTGTGATGGTCTCCAGCAGCGGCGTTAGTGCACGGATCGCAGTCGATGCCATGGGCAGCGACTTGGGTCCGTCTGAGATCGTCGAAGCCGTCAAACTCGCCCTCGCCGAGTTCCCCGACCTCAACCCAATCACCCTCGTGGGTGATCAGATGATTTTGCGCCCGTTACTCTCGTCAGTCGGGCTCGCGGATCATCCGAAGCTGAACATTTTTCAAGCTTCCGAAGTCATCACGATGGATGACAAACCACTGGTCGCGCTTAAACGGAAAAAAGACTCGTCGATGATCCGTGCGATTGAGCTGGTGAAATCCGGCGAAGCTGGCGCAGCCGTCAGTTGCGGCAACACCGGAAGCCTGGTCGCCTCCGGCATCTTGAAACTCCGCACGCTCGAAGGCGTGGACCGTGCCGCTCTCGCACCCGTTATTCCGCGCGCCGACGGCCACTTCATTCTCCTCGACGCCGGTGCCAATCCAGAAGCCAAAGCCGAACACCTCGTCCATAACGCCATCCTCGGCTCCCATTATTGCCGCATGGAACTGGGTGTGGAACGCCCCCGCGTCGGCCTGCTCACGATCGGCACCGAAGAAGGCAAAGGCAACGCCCTCATCGCCGAGACCCACGATCTGCTCAAACGCATCGACACTCTCATCAACTACGTCGGCCCGGTCGAAGGCTTTCAGGTCTTCAAAAACGAAGTCGATGTACTGGTCTGCGACGGTTTTGTCGGTAACATCTGTCTCAAGAGCTGGGAATCGTTGGTTAAGTTTTTTGGTGCTGAGTTGAAATCTTTCATCCGCAAAAGCCCCGTCCGTACGTTTGGTGCGGCTCTGGCCAAAGGTGCGTTCAAAGATCTGAAGCACCGCATCGAACCCGAACGTTTCGGCGGCGCGCCCTTGCTCGGTCTGAAAGGCAACTTGATCAAAGCACACGGCTCCGCCAACCGCCACGCCTTTAAGAACGCCATCCGCGACGCCAACGTCATGATCAAAACCAACCTCAATCACCATATTGAGGCCGACATTGCCCGCGCCAACGAAGTCATCCGCCAGGTCGCAGCCTAAGCTGCACCCTGCGCATCCCATCTTTAACTACGCCTCCATGGCCACGCCCACCATTGCAATCCTCGGAACAGGTTCTTATGTCCCTACGAGGGTTTTGACCAACGAAGAGCTTTCGAAAAAGGTTGATACCACCGACGAGTGGATTCTGACCCGCACCGGCATCAAACAACGCCGCATCGCCGCCGAAGGTGAATCCACCTCCGATCTCGCCGCGCACGCCGCCAAAGCTGCCTTGATCGACGCGGGCCTGACTGCGGCCGACATCGACCTGCTCATCGTCGCCACGATCACCCCCGACCTGCCGATGCCGGCCACCGCCACCATCGTACAGCATAAACTCGGTATCGGCACGCACGCGGCTTGCTTCGATCTCAACGCTGCCTGCTCCGGCTTTGTGTACGGGCTCGACACCGCCAGCGCGATGCTAGCCTCTGGCCGCTACCGCCACGCCCTCGTGATCGGCGCCGAAAAACTTTCCTCCGTTGTCGATTGGAAAGACCGCACCACCTGCGTGCTCTTCGGTGACGCCGCCGGAGCCGCAGTTCTCGGACCCACACGCGGCGATGGCGCCCGCATCATTGCCACCAAACTTTACAGCGAAGGCGGCATGGCTGAAATGCTCTGCATCCCAGCCGGCGGCAGCGCCAATCCCGCTAGCACCGCGACCTTGGCAGGCGATCAGCACTTCATTAAAATGAAGGGACGCGAGATTTTCAAAGTCGCTGTACGCGAAATGGAGGACGCTGTTGAGGAAATCTTGGAACAACACGCGATGACTGCCGATCAGATTGCATGCGTGATACCACACCAGGCCAACCTTCGCATCATCGAGGCCCTCTCCAAAAGCATGGAGATCCCGCTCGACCGCTTTTTCATCAATGTTGACCGATTCGGCAACACCTCTGGAGCCTCCATCCCACTCGCACTCGACGAAGCACGCCGCCTCGGCCGTGTACGACGCGGCGACACGACACTGCTCGTGGCCTTTGGGGCAGGCTTGACCTATGGTGCTGCACTGGTTCGCTGGTAAAATTTTAATCATGCCCCCCTCCGCGCAAAGTCGGTTCTCCCTCATCCTGTTTGTTTTCGCCCTCTCGTTCGCGCTGGCCGGCAATGCCCGAGCCGAACTAGTGTGGACGCCCCAAAGCGGCTGGAAAGTCGAAGGCGGCGCCCTCGTTGGCGTAAGCGGCAAAGAGGCACAAGGTGCCCTCGAAATGATGAACAAGGCCCGGGCCGCCGAGGAAAAAGGTAACCTGATGACTGCGGCAAAATATTACAAAAGAGCCGCCAAGATGTATCCAAATTCCATCTACGCGCCCGAAGCCCAGTACCATCTCGGCAAAGTTCAGCTCGCCCGCAAAAAATACGCCAAGTCCTTCGAGGCCTTCCAGACCGTCGCACTGCGCTACCCCAGCACGACCCGCTACAACGAGATCATCGGCCTCCAGTACAGCATCGCATCCGCCCTTCTTGACGGCGCACGCGGCAGAGTTTTCGGCATTTTCCCCGGCTTCGCTAACCGCGAAAAAGGCATTCAGTTCCTCGAAATTCTCCTCATCGAAGCGCCGTATAGTGACTACGCGCCCATCGCAATGATGAGCATCGCCCAAGGACACGCCTACTTGAGAAATTCCGAAGAGGCGATGGACGCGCTCGATCGCATGATAAACACCTACCCCCAAAGCGTGCTCGCTCCCGATGCCTACCTCAGCTTGGGCAAAGCCCATGCCACCCTCGTCGAAGGCGCCAACTACGATCAGGCCTCGACCCGCGACTCCATCACTTACTACGAAGATTTCATGATCCTTTTCCCCAGTGACAACAACGTCGCGAAGGCGGAAAAAGGTCTGACCGAAATGAAGGTAATTCTCGCCGACAGCAAAATGAAGATCGGCGACTTCTACTTCTTCAAACGCGATAATTACAAGGCCGCTCGCGTATTCTACAACGAAGCCATCACCGTTTATCCCGACTCGGAAATCGCCGCCCAAGCAAAGCAGCGCCTGGTCGAAGTCGATGCCGCCGTCGCCAAAGCTTCTGCACCAGCAAAGAAAAAACGGTTCTTCTTTTTCTAAACCGCCCATGCGCATCCCACTCACCGTAGCGATGCGCTCCCTGCTGCCGCTCTGCACCCTGCTCCTCTTGGGCCTAGCCAGCGGTTGTTCCCATTATCAGCTCGGCACCGAGGGCAAACTCGCTTTTCACACGCTGTATATCGCGCCGGTCGAAAACAAAGCCAAGCTTCCCCAAGCCGTCGCCGTTATCACGAACCAGCTACGAGAGGCATTTATCCACGACGGTCGTGTAACTGTGGTGGATTCTCCGTCCGAAGCGGACGCAACGCTCACCGTTTCGCTTGCCACCTACGGACGCGGTATCACCACCTCGCGCCCCGACGACACCGGGTTGGCCCGCAAATTCAATCTCGACCTCGTCGCGCACTGCACGCTTCGCGACAACCGCACTGGCGCCGTTCTTTTTGAGAACCGTTCCGTGACCGCCCAGCAGCAAATTTTTGCCACGGCTACACCGCACGATGCCGATAGCGTCCAGCAGCAAGCCGAGTATCAAGCCTTGCCGTTGCTCGCCACGTCTCTGGCGCAAAAAGTCGCCCACACCACACTCGACGTCTGGTAAGCAACACGAGCCGGGCACAAGAATCCCGACCACTGTGACAACCGCACTCACGCCACGGAAATTGGTCACCACAATATTCGCCGAGGTCGCAGGAAAAAACGTGCAATGGTTCGTTCCCGCTTTCCTGAGTTCCAGATTCACTTCTGCTGATTGATCTCCGAATCCTAGCTTCAGTTTTCAAAATTCTGCCCTAACCTTCCACCATGCACGCGTCCATTCTCGCACCGTCCATCCTCGCAGGTGATCACGCCAATCTGGCGGCAAGCGCCGCGATCGTCGAACAGCTGGGCGTCTCCTGGCTCCATCTCGACATCATGGACGGGCACTTCGTGCCGAACCTCTCCTTTGGACCACAAACTGTCGCCGCGTTGCGGAAAAATTCGAAACTCTTTTTCGACGTCCACCTGATGCTCGACGAGCCGCACCGCTATATCGAATCCTTTGCCAAAGCCGGAGCCAACCTCATCAGCATTCACATCGAGCCCGCTTACGATCACGCCGCCACGCTCGCGCGCATTCATTCGCTCGGCTGCAAAAACGGCATCGTGCTCAACCCAGGCACACCCGCTTCCGCGATCGAACCTTTCCTCGGACAGGTTGACCTTGTACTCGTCATGACCGTCCAACCCGGCTTCGGCGGCCAAAGTTTCAAGCGCGAAATGCTCGCAAAAATCGCGCAAATCGACACTTGGCGCAAAGACCGAAAACTAGATTTCCGCCTCGAAGTCGACGGCGGCATCGACCTCGCAACCGCCGCCGAATGTCGACAGGTTGGCACCGATACTTTTGTCGCTGGCACTTCGTTTTTTGCTGCGCCCGACCGTGCTGCCTTTGTCGCCACGATGGCCCGATTGTAAACATTCGCGGATCTTTTCTGGCGCGACACGCCATGAATCCTGGTTAAGATTCTCCCATGTCCTATCAGCCCGCCTCGACTCGCTACGACAATCCGGCCTTCTATCGCGCCTGCGGTAACTCCGGTCTCAAGCTCCCGCTGCTTTCGCTCGGTCTCTGGCATAATTTCGGCGCATCCGACGACTACGCCAACTCACGCGCCATGATCCTGCGCGCCTTCGACCTCGGCATCACACATCTCGATCTCGCCAACAACTACGGCACGCCCGCTGGCTCCGCCGAGACCACCTGCGGCCGGGTGCTTCGCGAAGACCTCGCCGCACACCGTGACGAACTAATCATTTCCACCAAAGCCGGCTACGACATGTGGCCCGGCCCTTACGGTGAATGGGGCTCGCGTAAATACGTTCTCGCCAGCCTCGACCAAAGCCTTCGCCGCCTCGGCCTGCCCTACGTCGATATTTTCTACAGCCACCGCCCCGACCCCAATACTCCACTTGAGGAAACCATGGGCGCGCTCGACTACGCCGTGCGCTCCGGCAAAGCCCTCTACGCCGGCCTCTCCAACTACGATCCCGAGCAAACCTCAAGAGCGGCCGCGATTCTGCGCCGACTCGGCACGCCCTGCCTCATTCACCAACCGCGCTACAACATGCTGGAACGCACCGCCGAGCAGGGCCTCTTCGACGTTCTTCGCCGCGAAGGCATTGGCTCCATCGTCTTCTCGCCCCTGGCAAAAGGTATGCTCACCAACCGCTACTTTGCCGGCCTGCCCAAAGACGCCCGCGCTGCACGCGATCCGCGCTTTCTTACGCCCGACCAAATCACGCACGAACTACTCGTGAAGACTAAAAAACTCGATACCATCGCGCGAGACCGCAGTCAGACTCTCGCCCAGATGGCTCTCGCCTGGGTGCTGCGCCAGCCCGCCGTCACCACCGCCCTCATCGGTGCGAGTAAAACGAGTCAGATCGACGACAATGTCGGCGCTATCAAAAACCTGAATTTCTCCGAAGCCGAACTTTTCGCCATCGACCAAGTTTTGGCCTCCTGAAACTTCACTGTCTTTTAGTAACAGGCGCGGCACACAAGCCGCGCCTTTTTTATAAATAGATGCGACCGGCCAGTGAGTATCCGTCTCAACACGCATGCAGGTCGTCGCAGTATGTCATCAGAGCAATTTCCAGCGTGCATTTGGCAATCCATGCGGGGTTGATTCCCCTCCTGTGGGGTTAACTTCCGTATGCGCCTCTGCGGCAGCCAAACGATCCTGCCAATTAAGCAAACTCGGACAACCCGTCCGACACCCAGACGTCTCAACGATCAACCCCGTCATCCATGAAAACCCGTCGCGATTTCGTTAAAACCAGCCTGGCCCTCGGTGCCACCTTTTCTCTGGTCGGCAACCTGAACTCCCTTTTCGCTGCCGAACCAGTCACCACTCCTACAACGTCCGCGCCCACCGGCCCCAAGTCCGTCCTCGCCGCCATTCGCGATGGCGACCGCGTGACCATGCTCGACAAAGCCCTGGCCGAACTCGGCGGTATCCAAGCCTTCGTCAAACCCGGTCAGACCGTTGTCATCAAACCCAACATCGGCTGGAACGCATCGCCCGAACGCGGAGCCAACACGCATCCCTCAATCGTCGGCCACCTCGTTGCCCTCTGCCTTTCGGTCGGCGCGAAAACAGTCAGCGTCTTCGACAACACCTGCGATCAATGGCGTGAAACCTACGTCAACAGTGGCATTGAAAAAGCCGCCAAAGACGCCGGTGCCATCGTCGTCAACGGCAAGGATGAAACGCTCTACCGCGAGGTCGAAATCCCCAACGGCGTGAAGTTGAAAACCGCCAAAGTCCACTCGCTCATCCTCGACAGCGACGTGTTCATCAACGTCCCCGTGCTTAAGCACCATCAGTCCACCCTGATGACTGCCTGCATGAAAAATCTCATGGGCATCGTCTGGGAGCGCGGCGTGTGGCACCGCGTCGACCTGCACCAGTGTATTGCCGATCTCCTCACCCTTCACAAACCCGCCCTCAACATCATCGACGCCTACCATCCCATGGTGCGCAATGGCCCGCGCGGAAAAACGGTCGAGGACTGCGTCGAGATGCGCACGCTCCTCGCCTCGACTGACATCGTCGCCATCGATGCCGCCGCGGCGAAACTCCTCGGTCGCAACCCAACCGACATCACCCACGTGAAAATCGGCCACGAGATGAAACTCGGCCGCATGGATCTCGAGAACCTCGACGTTCGTCGTCACAAGCTCGCGTGATCCCGTGTTGCGCAATCCGCTAAAATTCGCCCGCGTCGCCCTCGCTGTTTTCGTCTTCGCCGGATTCACGCTCGCATTTGTCGATTTCAGAGGGTTCGCTCCGCCAAAACTCGGACATGCCCTCGCACATACGCAGTACGTCCCCGGCCTCGTCAGCCTGCTGGTGGGTGGCGGCGCGGGCGCCGTCATTTTCGTAGTCGGCACGGTCATCGCGCTCGTACTTGGACGCATCTATTGCTCCGCGATCTGCCCGCTCGGCATTTTTCAAGACGTGATCGCTCGCATTAGCGGTTGGTTTCGAAAAAAGAAAAAGTTCCTGCCCTACGCCAAACCGTTCACAAAACTCCGTCATGTTTTCCTCTGGGGAACGGTTGCGGTCGCCCTCGCCGGTTGGGGCGGCTTCGCCCTCGCCCTGCTCGATCCGTATAGCAACTACGGCCGCATCGTCTCGATGCTCGCACGACCGCTGCTAACCGTTGCCAACAATTCCATTGTCGTCTTCGCCAACGCCGCAGGCATCCAGAGCATCTACCGCGTCGATACCGCTTGGGCCAGCGCAGGCTTGCTGATTCTACCAGCGATTTTTCTCACCGCCATCGCCGTCATGTCCGCGCTCCGTGGACGCCTCTACTGCAACTCGATCTGCCCAGTCGGCACCGCGCTCGGACTCGTTTCACGTTTTTCCGCCCTACGCATCGCCATCGACAAAACCGCCTGCACCAAATGCGGCGACTGCCTTCGCAGCTGTAAAGCCCAGTGCATCGATCTACGCACCGGAACCGTCGACGCCTCACGCTGCGTCGCCTGCTACAACTGCATCGGCGCCTGCGACGAACAAGGCATCCACTACCGCTTCAGCTGGAAAAAGTCACCAACGACAACCACGCCTGCGCCCGACTTGGCAACCGCCAAAGCCATCACGCCAAATCCCCAACGTCGCGAATTCCTCGCCACGCTCGCCTCAGGAGCCCTCGCAGGCGCAACCTCGCTCGCCGCTCGCGCCGACGACGACGAAACCAATTCCGAGCACAACCAGCACTGCGGTCACAGCCGCCGCCACAAACCCACACTTGTTATTAAGGGAGAGGACAGCCCGGCCGTCAGCCCTCCCGGCGCCGCCAGCACCGCACAGTTTCTCGATCGCTGTACCGCCTGCCACCTCTGCATCAGCGCCTGCCCAACACATGTGCTGCAACCCGCGCTCTTCGAATACGGACTGGAAGGCCTGCTCCGACCGAAACTCGAATACTCCAAATCCTACTGCCTCTTTGAATGTACGCGCTGCGGCGAAGTCTGCCCAGATGGCGCCATCACACCGCTCTCCATCGAGAAAAAATCCGTGACCCAGATCGGCGTCGCCGACCTCTATCTGGGCCAATGCGTGGTAAGAACCAACGGCACAGATTGCGCCGCGTGCTCCGAACACTGCCCCACCAAGGCCGTCACAACGCGCCCCTTTGGCGATAATCTGCGCCTGCCCGTGCTCGATCAGAACCTATGCATTGGTTGTGGTGCCTGCGAATACGCCTGCCCGGTAAAACCGGTCAAAGCCATCATCGTCACCGGCCGCAGCACCCACGCCCAGGCTCAAAAACTGGTTGAAAAACAAGCCCCCGCCCCCAACCCCGTCGGCGACTTCCCATTCTAGGCAAATCTCAAGCTGGCTCGTCAATCCAAGCACTGACTTCGTGAACGCGGTGCCACTCGCGGCTCCATTCGGGAATCGGGGCTAAGTCCCAACGCCAACTTTGGTCAGGCGCGCGCAGTTCTAGTCCCTTGAAGATGGTTCGGCGTGCGAGTTCACGTCCATCAGGCGCGATATCGAGTCGCGTTACATCGCTAATCAACACCCGCACTCCCGGCCGTGCGGCCAGCCAAGCGATATGACGTCGCGCAGCAGCAATCGCACAGCGCGCCGGCAATTCATCGTCCGCCTCAGCCGCTACCAATTGGTCCGCCGGGATCAGTCCGAGTTGCGAAAGACAATTGGCCGAAACCACCAAATCCGCGTCACCGCCGGGAGGAACGCCCGGATCGGAGCCAGCAAATAATTCCACCGCAGCATTCGCGGTGAGCGTGCGTCTTCCTTCGGCCAGCGAAGCGAGCACGCCCGTCGCATCCCACGCGATAGCCCGGACCCGTCCCGGCAACCGGCGTTGCCAGCGACGCGCCACCGCGCTCACTGCCACATCCGCCAAGATCACCTCTGAAAACTGCGCTGCCAGCTCCGCCACCGGCACGTCGAAACAAGCCCCAGCACCAATCACCAACACCCGTTCATGTTTCCGGCAACGCGCGGCTCCGCGTAAAATCACCTGATGGCTCGCAGCAATGTGCGGCGCCCAACTCTTGCCGACCCGGCGATGCCGCGCGGCGATGGCCGCAGCTTCGTACGCGAGCCCTAGCGCACGGGCACCTGGCGCACACTTGGTTCTTAATGCATCGATCAACTCTCGGAGCATCGCTGCAACCTGCCAAAGCCACGCCTCACTGCAAAGCAATCCGCAGACTTCAGCCCCGAGCGTTGACCTATGCGATGGTTTGCTTCACCCGTTTCACTTCCATGTCGAGAAGCGTTGTCCTTGAAGGTGCCCCACGCTGCGACCGGTGCAATTTTCCGCCCCGGTGGTGCATTTGCGGCGGTTTCCAACCGCTCAGCTGCCCGCTCCAGATCGACGTCCTCATTCACCATCGCGAGCTCTGGCGCCCCACCAGCACCGGCCGACTCATCAACCGCATCATCCCGGCGTCGCGTGCCCACAAATTCCAGTGCGAAACTCCACCCACGCGTGAGTCGATCGTGGAACCCGGCCGCCCGGTCTGGATCTTGCACCCTCGTGGCGAACCACTCCCCACCGGCAAGCCACCTCAAGACGTACAGGTCCTGCTGCTCGACGGCAGTTGGAAAGAAGCCGCCCACATGCTCCAGAAGGTGGAAGGCTGGGGCCAGCGTATCCGCCTGCCCATGACAGGACCGAGCCGCTACTGGCTGCGCGGACATCAGGGCGAAGGCCATTATTCCACGGTCGAGGCGCTTCTGTTTTTGCTTAAGGCGTTGGCCTTGTCGGAGGCCGAGGCGCACCTCCGACTCCAGTTTGAACTTCACGTTTATGCCGGCTTGCGCGCCCGCGGAGCGAAAGCGTCCGCCGAGGAATATCTCGCCAGCTCGCCTGCGCGTGAGGCGTTCCCGGAGTTGTTGCAACAGCTCGATCAGCGACGTCCGCGGGTATAATTTTCGCCAGACAGAATACCAATCGGGAACACAGGAACACGGGAACGGAAAAGCCGAGGGAAGTTTTATACCAACAGCCCCAAGCTTTCAGACTTTGAACAGAAGATAACAAAGAGAACGAAGGCCTGCTGGTTCTTCCTGGATCTCTTCGTTACCTCCGTTTTCTTCTGTAAAATTCCGGAAATTCAGACCAGCCACGATCAACTTCAGTATAAAGCATAAGGTCATTGTTATTAGGTAGGACGGATGGTTCCCCGTCCGCCGAGGACGATGCGGAGCATCGTCCCTACCCTCGATCTACCGCCAAAATTCAGCGCCAAAAAAGGCGCCCGGAAAACCGGGCGCCTTTGAAACTTTCAGCGGAAGCTTATAACAACCGATTACTCCTTGCGGGAGGCCTCGTCGAGGATGTCGCCGAGGTTCATCATGTCGTTACCGGTGTTCCGGTTCAGCGCCTCGTAGGTCGCGGTCTCAGCGGCGAGCTGTTCGCTGCTGTAGTTGGCGGCCTTGATCGAGAGACCGAGGCGACGTTCGTCGCGGTCGATCTTGATGACGCGGGCGGTGACTTCCTGGTCAGGCTTGAGCACGTCTTTGACCTTCTCGATGCGATCTTCGCTGATCTGCGAGATGTGCACGAGACCGTCGATACCGTCCTTGAGCTCCACGAAGGCGCCGAAGGAAGTGATCTTGGTGACCTTGCCGGAGACGACGTCGCCGATCTTGAAGTGCGCGTCGATGTCGGACCACGGATCGGTCGCGAGCTGCTTCATGCCGAGGCTGATGCGCTGCTGGGTCGGATCGACGTCGAGCACGATTGCGTCGACTTCGTCGCCCTTCTTCAGCACTTCGCTCGGATGGTTGACCTTGCGGGTCCAGCTCATGTCCGAAACGTGCACCATACCGTCGATACCCTCTTCGAGTTCGATGAAGGCGCCGTAGGTGGTCATGTTGCGGACCTTGCCGCGAACGCGTGCACCAATCGGGTAGTTGTGGCGAACCATGTCCCAAGGATTTGGTTCGAGCTGGCGCAGGCCGAGGGAAATCTTCTGCTCTTCCTTCTGGATGCCAAGGACAACTGCATCGAGTTCCTGACCGACCTTGAGGAGTTCGGAGGGCTTCGAAATGCGTTTCGTCCAGGACATTTCAGTGATGTGTACGAGGCCTTCGACACCGGCTTCGATTTCAACGAACGCACCGTAAGGTACAAGGTTGACAACTTTGCCGCGGACTTTGGCGCCGACAGGGAACTTGTGCTCGATGTCATCCCACGGATTTTTCGTGGTCTGCTTGAGGCCGAGGGAAACGCGTTCTTTGTCGCGGTTAACCTCGATGATCATGACCTGGATCTCTTCACCCTGCTTGAGCATTTCGCTCGGGTGCGTGATGCGACCCCAGCTCATGTCGGTGATATGGAGGAGGCCGTCCATGCCGTCGAGATCGATGAACGCACCGAAATCGGTGATGTTCTTAACCACGCCCTTGCGAACCTGACCGGGCTGGATCGATTCGAGGAGGTTGCGACGCTTGCTCGTGCGCTGCTCTTCAATGAGCTCGCGGCGCGAGAGGACGATGTTCTTACGATCGAGATTGATTTTGAGAACCTTGAAGTCGTAGGTCTGGCCCACGTACTGATCGAGATTCTTTGGCGGCTGCACGTCGATGTGCGAAGCCGGGAGGAAGGAATCGACACCGATCGAAACGATCAGGCCGCCCTTGACCTTGGCCTTAACGCGACCTGCCGCGATGGAGCCTTCAGGGAACTTCGTGAGGATGTTGTCCCAGTTTTTCTTCTGCTCAGCTTTGTCAAAGGAGAGAACGGGAGCGCCGCTCTTGTCTTCGAGTTTCTCGACGAAAACGTCGATGCTGGAGCCGATCTGGAGTTCGCCGAGGTCGATGAACTCACTGGCAGGGATGACGCCTTCGGATTTGCCGCCGATATCGACGACAACTTCATTCTGGCGGATTTCGGTGATGGTGCCCGGGATGATGGAGCCTTCTTTAAGTTTATCGAAGGCGGACTGCGCGAGCAGTTCTTGCATTACTGAACTCATGTGAACGATGCGAAACGCCGCCGCCCTTGCTCCGAGACACCGGCACTTCGCGTTGGTCCGTGAGGACCCTGGTTGAAGGTTAACTAACGTGTTAAGCCAACGGGAGCAATGCGGCTCGTTGGCTTGATCAAATGAACTGCCGCAAACCACCAGCCTCTCGAAGCCATTTTCCCTCCGCAAGAGGAAAAGCGCCTTTCCTCCGCCAGCCACAAAACAGTCCGTCGTCGTTCGCGAAACACCCTAACCTATTATTACTAGACTATTGCGTCAGTCTTGGCCTCAAAAAGCGGGACGCAGTCCAAACCAGGGAGCAGATTTAACCCGTCACACGTAAGCCGAATCTCCGATTGGGTCCGGCTCGTGAGACGATTAAAATCCTCGCAGGACAACGTACAACCCACCTCCAACCAAGCACGGGAAAACTCCGCTCGTTGATGGACGACGTCCGATGCCCGTTGATCCGACAAGATTCCCCCGACCGGCAACGCCAGGCGCGCAAGCACCCGACCCGCGCGGACCACGCACATGCCGCCCGCCATTTCTTTCACCGTCGTCAACGCCAGCCACATATCCGCCTCGTTGCTCCCAGCCACGATATTGCTGCAAACATCCCGGCAAGCACTGCTCGCAACGGCACCGTTTCCTAAACCAAAGCCTTGCAACAAACCATGGCCAATTCGTCCGCCACGCCCTTGCCGCGCAAGCACCGTCACAAAACAAAGCTCATGCTTCGCCAGCAGATCCGGCCATCTAAAACTACGCGCAAGCGCTAAACTTCGATGCACGACTGAGCCAGCCTTGGCCGAAACGCCCAGGACGTTGGCCACGACTTTCTGCGCGGGCAACCCAGGCAAAAGCCCTGATCTCCGCGCAACTTTCACCGTGTTGTAAGCAGCTTTTGGATACTGAAACCGCTTCGACAAAGCTTTATCGAGAATCGCCGTGATCTTCCGGTCCTCCACGACAAGCTCTCCTCCATACCAGGTGTTTTGCACCTCAAAATCGTCATTGAGCAACACGAGGTCAGCCCGCCGACCGGGAGCGATCACGCCGATCTCGCCGTCCATGCCATGCAAAACAGCCGCATGCAGCGATCCCATGCTCCATGCCTCGATTGGATTCACTCCCGCAACCACCGCCT
>JADKHC010000003.1 GCA_016721945.1 Verrucomicrobiota bacterium
GGCCGAGCGGCATCGTGATCGTGCCGAAACTCACCAAACCGACAAACGCCCACGCCCCTTCAGAGAAGGACCTCGCGGGATACCTGATGGTTTATTTCAAGGACCAGACGCACTCGGCGTATTTTGCCATCAGCCGAGACGGCTATCACTTCACCGATGTCAACGGTGGCGATCCGGTCTTCGACGGTTCAACGCTGGCCGAGCAGAAAGGCGTGCGCGATCCACACATCACCCGCGGACCCGACGGAGCGTTTTATCTCGCGATGACTGACCTTCATATCTTCGGAAAGCGCGCGGGATTTAGGGATACCGAGTGGGAGCGGCCTCAGGAAAAATACGGCTGGGGCAACAACCGGGCTCTCGTTCTGATGAAATCGTGGGATCTCATTCATTGGACGCACTCTATTTTCCGCGTGGACCAGGCCTTCCCCGAACTAGGTGACATCGACTGTTCCTGGGCACCCGAGGCCACCTACGATCCTGTTAAGGGCAAGATGATGGTCTATTTCACGATCCGCTACGGGAACAAGAACGCCAATATCTACTACGCCTACGCCGACGAGTCCTTCACCAAACTTGAGACGACCCCGAAGATGTTCCCCGACATCGGCGGCATCGACGGTGATCTCACGCCCGTGGGCGACCGCTGGCATTTCTTCTACGTTGCCGACGCAAAGATCCGTCACGCCACGTCTACCCAAATCTTAGACGGCTACACCTCGCTTCCGCAAAGGATCGACCCCGAAACCGCACCAACCGAAGCACCTAATGTCTTCAAACGGCTCGGTACCTCCACGTACGTTCTTATGTACGACGTCTATGGCGCGCGTCCGAACAACATGGGTTTCAGCGAAACAGAGGACTTCGCTACCTGGCGTCATCTCGGCCGGTTCAACGAAGGCGTGATGAAGGGAACCAACTTCCAGCAACCAAAGCACGGTGCAGTGACGCATCTCACCTTGGATGAACTTCGCGCGGTCGCTACACACTGGAAGGTAGACATCAAACTGGACTGATGCATCGCTGCCGCCGCCAAACCAAACCTTGTCCCACATGAAACCTCGCCTCTTCACAGTCCTCCTCGCATGCCTGTCGTCCGGGATCGCCGCTCCGGTTGAAAAACCAAAGGTCGACGCGACCGGCGCTTATGTGGCCCCACCGCCAGCTCACCCGGTGTCGATCCTTCCCGCGTTGCCCGCGCCGGAGGATAAATCGTTCTACGCCGAGCGCGAGGTGCCGCACGGCCGCGTCGAAATTGTCCGCTATAAGACAACCGCTGGTCCGGAAAAACAACTGCACGTGTATCTGCCTCCCGGATACGCGAGCGACGCCGACCGTCGCTATCCGGTGCTTTACCTGAATCACGGCGGCGGCGAAAACGACACCCATTGGACGGCCAGCGGTTTCACCCACCTGATCCTCGACAACCTCATCGCCGCCGGAAAGGCGCGCCCGATGATCGTTGTGATGCCGAACACCAGCGGCCTTGTCTCCGGCACGCCGCCTAAACTCGGCGAGGACGATGCCTGCACGCGCGAATACCTTCTGGATATTCTACCGTTCGTCGACGGTCATTACCGCACTCGCCCGAACCGCGAGAGCCGCGCCATTGCCGGTCTCTCCATGGGCGGCTTTGTGGTTCTCAATACCGGCCTCACGCACCTGGAGACCTTCGGCGAACTGTATGTATTCAGTTCCGGATACTGGCCGCGCGAGCTTGAAGCGTTCAAGGCCAACATCGAGCCGTTGCTCAGCCAGCCCGCGATCAACGAGCGCTTCCAAAATCCGATCTACTTCGGCGTCGGCGAGACCGACATCGCGTACCACAACAGCATGCGGACGCTGGCAGTGTTCGCCGACCACGGCGTGCGCAACTTCGCTGTGCTTAGTTCCCACGGCCACGAATGGCTCAACTGGCGCCGTTACCTCTGGCAAACCGCTCAGATCATGTTCCCCGAGAACCGCTGAGCACACTCTCTTTTCAATCTTCTATTTCTTCCATGAAACTTAACTCGATTCGCCTCACCGCCTTGCTCTTTGCCACAGTGCTCCTCGGCGCGCTTACGGCCCATGCCGTCGATAAACTCACCTTCGTCGTCGTTCATGGCGCCACCGCCGGCGGTTGGGAGTGGAAAAAGGCTGGCGGGTTCCTCACCGCCGACGGCCACACCGTCTACCGTGCCACACTGACCGGGCTCGGCGAGCGGATGCATCTCAACAGCCCGGATATCGATCTTCAGACCCATATTAATGACGTGGTGAACTTGATTCTCTTTGAAGATCTCCACGACGTCGTGCTCACGGGCCACAGCTACGGCGGCATGGTCATCACGGGTGTGATGGATCGCGTGCCCGACCGCATCAAGCATGTCGTCTTCCTCGACGCCGCGGTGCCGGATGATGGCATGGCGGTCAGGGATATGTTTGGCGGTCAGAGTCCCCAGGGGCCCAACTTCGCCGATGGCTTCATGCTGGTTCCCTGGGTCAAACCCGGTGACAAACCACCGCATAGCGTCAAGCATTCGATCAAAACATTTAACCAACCCGTATCCTACAAAAACCCCGCCGCCTTGGCGTTGCCGGTGACCTACGTCGCCTTCGTCCCGAAGTACGAATCCGGCGAAGAGCGCGCCAAAACCGACAAGAGCTGGCAGCGCGCCGTCGCCCGTGGCTGGACCATCCGTACCTTTCCCGGACACCACGTCGCCCATCAGGAAGACCCGCGCGGCGTCGCGACCTTGATTGAACAGTCCGTGAACGACGTGAACAAGCCGATCGCCACCTCGGCTGCAAAATAACAGTACCTCGTCACTGTACTTTTTGTCCCTGTGAAATCCCGCGTCATCTTTCTCGCGCTCGGCTTGGTGCTCGGAGCTGCACACGCCACATCAACGCCTGCCGTCGATGTGGAAACGGCTAACCCGCCAAATCGCGACGCGATTTCGCTCGAGATCGGCGGCGGGCGGCTCGTGATCCGGCCGCTGCTGGACAACGCCGTCCGCGTCCGCTTCACCCGCGACGACGCGCCGGAAACGCCCAGCCTGATTCTCACGGAGCGCGTTTCAATACCCACGTTCCAGGTACAAAAATCGGACAAGGTCATTTTGCTCGAATTGCCAAAGTTGCGCGCGAGCGTCGAACTCGCGACTGGCTCCATCACGTTCAGCGATCCCGCTGGGCGCGTGCTGTTGCGCGAGTCGCCGGGCACGCGTCGCGTCGCAGCGAGCACGGTCCAGGGCGAACCAACGTGGTCTGTTGCGCAAAGCTTCGATTCGCCCGTAGAAGAGAGGTTGTTCGGCACCGGTCAGTTTCAAGACGGTTTTCTGAATGTTCGTGACCTGCCGCGCCGCCTGACGCAGGTGAACACCCAAATCGCCATTCCGTTCGTTGTTTCTAGTCGCGGGTTCGGTCTGCTGTGGCACAACTACGGGCTCACCGAATTCAACCCGGCGGATGAACGCATCGCACTCACGGCCAGCGACTCCACAGGCGCCGCGACCGCGGTCGATGTGACGACCACCGAAGGCACGCGTCGGGAGTTGCGGCATGAACGCGTGTTCAACGGCAAATTCACCACCGCCGTTGCCGGACGTCAGGCGTTTTTTCTCGATCTTGGCCAGAAGATGGCGCGTCGCTGGTACGTCGAGATCGATGGCAAGCCGGTTGTCGATTTTGCTAACCTCTGGCTGCCGCCAACGACCAGCTGGTTCACGGAACTTGCCGCTGGCGAACACGCCGTGCGCGTCGCAGGCGTGAAGGATGATCAACCCGTGCTGACCTTTCGCCCCGCCCGCGCGATCACCGAGTTTCGTTCCCCGGTGGCCGACGCGCTCGACTACGTGTTCATCGCGGGCCAGGGCGACCAAATAACCGCCGCCTACCGCCAACTCACCGGCCCCGTGCCGATGATGCCACGCTGGGCGCTCGGCTACATCCATTGCCGCGAGCGTTTCAAAAACCAGTCCGAGCTACTCGAAAATGCGGCTGAGTTTCGCACGCGCGGCCTGCCGATGGATGTCATTGTGCAGGACTGGCAATACTGGGGCCGCCACGGCTGGAACTCCATGCGTTTTGACGAGGCCGACTATCCCGATCCGGCGTCGATGATGCGGACGTTGCACGAACAACACACGCGGCTGATGCTTTCTGTTTGGTCGAAGATCGACCCGGCCTCCGAACTGGGCCGCGAATTCGTTTCCCGCAACTATTTCATACCGGGAACGCAGTGGGTGGATTTCTTCAACCCTGCGGCCTCGGCATTTTACTGGGAAAACTTCCGCACGCGCCTGCTACCGCTCGGCATCGATGCGTGGTGGCTCGACGCCACGGAACCCGAGAATGATGACCTCGTCGGCCGTCGCATCCACGCCGGGGCAGGGGAGCGGATGCGCAATATTTATCCGCTGTTCGTCAGTCGCACCGTGTTTGAGGGTTTGCGAAAAGATGCGCCCGACCGTCGGGCAATGATCCTGACCCGCAGTGCGTTTCCCGGTCAGCAGCGGTATGCGTCGGCCACGTGGTCTGGCGACATCGGTAATAGTTGGGAAACATTACGCCGTCAGGTCACTGCGGGGCTCGACTATGTGGTCACCGGTCTTCCTTGGTGGACGACGGACACGGGCGGTTTTTTTCGTCCCGGGGCAAAACAGTATTCAGATCCGGAATACCGCGAGCGTTTTCTGCGCTGGTTGCAGTATTCCACCTTCAATCCGCTGCAACGTGTTCACGGATACCAAACCGACACGGAGTTCTGGCGCTACGGCGAAATTTTCGAAACGGAGAGCCGCCGCTGGCTAACACTTCGCTATCGGCTAATGCCCTATCTCTACAGCGAAGCCGCACGCGTGAGCTTTGCCGGCTCGACGCTGATGCGCCCGCTGGTGCTCGATTTCCCAGGCGATGCTCAGGCGCTCGACCAATCCCACGAGTTCATGTTTGGCCCTGCGCTGCTGGTTTCGCCCGTGCTGGCGCCCGGCGCAATATCGTGGCCGGTTTATTTGCCTAAAAACTCTGGTGGCTGGTTCGACTTCTGGACTGGAGAAAAGTTGGACGGCGGGCGCACGGTTTCGGTCGACTCACCTTTGGAGCGTATTCCGCTCCACGTACGCGCCGGGTCGATTCTGCCGCTCGGACCGACATTGCAGTTCACCGATGAAAAGCCGGCCGATCCCATCGAACTGCGCATCTATGCCGGTGCTGACGCTGACTACGCGCTCTACGAGGATAACGGCGTCGACTACGCCTACGAGAAGGGCGAGCGTTCCACGATTCCACTGCATTGGGACGAGGCAAAGCAGACCCTAACCATTGGCGAGCGCGTCGGGGCATTTCCCGGAATGCTCGACCAACGCACGTTTCATGTGACTTGGGTTCGCTCAGGGCACGGGGTAAGTGATGGTGCTGAGCGGAAGCCCGATCTCGTCGTTTCGTACATCGGAGAGGCTCTAAACGTAGCCTGCCCGCGGCTCTGAGATCGATCTCCTATACCAACGATTTCGTTAGAACATAACTACTCTATAAATCCAATAATACACATGAATAATAAACCCATCGATTACTTCTATTTCCGCTTTTTGCTAAAGCTGTTTGCAGGAATATTGTTTTCTGCCACAGCGCTTTTTGCGGCGGATGAAAGCTGTGTGACCTGCGGCGGACAGGTTAGCCTCAGCGGCGATTTCACGCACCGCAAAGAAGCGCCAACACTGCTCGTCGAGGATGCAGGTGCCCAGGCCGAAGCCTTTCGCGAAGACGTCAACGGCACAAACTTTAACCTAACCATCCGTAATCTACCGGCCGGAACCTACGTCGTCGTGCTCCGCGCCGTGGAGACAGAAGCACACCAACCCGGCGAGCGGGTGTTCGATGTGACCATCGGTGAGTCGGCGCTGGCCAAGGGACTTGACCTGTTCACCGCAGCGGGCGGAGCACGGAAAATCGCCACGATCACCGGCACCGTTGAGAAAGCCGACGATACCTTGCGCGGACCGCTCACGCTGTGGTTTTCAGCCACCAAGGGTCGCGCGAAATTCAACGTGATCGAAGTTCTAAATAGTGCTGGCGAGATAGTCGTGTCCGTGCGTGCTTCGGATTTGGCCGATGCCTTTTCCGCCACGGCCAAGCTCGTACCGGAGATCGCAGAACCCGCGTTCTGGCGCGATTCGTCGAAGGCATTGAAAGTGCGTGCAGACGATTTGATTCGCCGGATGTCGCTCGCGGAAAAAGTCGCGCAGTTGAAAAACGCCGCGCCCGCGATTTCACGGCTGGGTTTGCCCGCGTACGATTATTGGAACGAAGCATTGCATGGTGTCGCCAATAACGGGAACGCCACGGTCTTCCCGCAGGCTATCGGTGGAGCCGCCTCGTGGAATCCGGCGTTGTTTCGCGAAGAAGGACGGATCATCGGTGTGGAAGGCCGCGCCAAGCACAACGACTACGCAACCAAGAACAATGGCGACTCCAAGTGGTGGGCCGGCCTGACTTTCTGGACACCCAACATCAATATATTCCGTGACCCACGCTGGGGACGCGGTCAGGAAACCTACGGAGAAGATCCTTATCTCACGAGTGAGATTGGCATCGAATTCGTCAAAGGCATTCAAGGCGACCACCCCGACTACATGTTGGCGATGGCATGCGCGAAGCACTACGCGGTCCATAGCGGTCCGGAACGGGACCGCCACCGTTTTGATGCGGTGATTTCGGACCGCGACTTGTACGAGACTTATCTGCCGCAGTTCGAGCGAGTGGTTCGGGAAGGGAAAGTCGCTGGCGTCATGAGCGCCTACAACGCGGTCAACGGCGTCCCGGTCACGGCGAGCTCTTTTCTGCTCAACGATCTGCTACGCAAACAATGGGGCTTCGACGGCTATGTGGTCTCGGATTGCGATGCGGTCCACGATATCTACGGAGAGAAACAACATCATTACGTGAAGACCGCGGAAGAGGCCGCCGCTTTGGCGGTTAAGGCTGGTTGTAATCTCTGCTGCGGTGGCGACTACAACGCGCTCGTTCGCGCTGTGCAACAGGGTTTGGTCACCGAACCAGAGGTCGACCACGCGCTATATCGCACGCTCTGGACGCGCTTCCGTCTCGGCCTTTTCGATCCGGCTGACAAGGTGCCGTTCAACAAGTATACGATTGCCGATAACGACACGCCAGAGAACGGCAAAGTGGCCTTGGATCTCGCGCGACAAGCGTTGGTGCTGCTGAAAAACAACGGCATTCTTCCACTCGACCGCGCCAAATATAAACGCATCGCAGTCATCGGTCCCAACGGTGATTCGAAATCGATGTTAGAGGGAAATTATCACGGCTCTTCTTCGAAGCCGGTTTCCATTTTGAACGGCATCCGCCAAGTAGCCGGGCCGGATATCGAAGTCACGTTCGCCCTCGGCAGCCCGATCACGACCAAGCCGGGTTCCGCGCCTTGGAGCGGGCAGGATAACACCACAAAACGTCCTGTCGCCGAACTCAAAGCCGAAGCGCTCGCGCTAGCTGCGAACGCAGACCTGATCGTCTATGTCGGCGGCATCACGGCCGCCCAGGAAGGCGAAAGCTTTGATCGCGAGTCGATCGAGTTGCCCCAGGAACAGCAGGATCTCGTGAAAGAACTGCACGCCACCGGCAAACCTGTCGTTATGGTTAATTGTAGTGGTTCGGCCATGGCGTTGCCGTGGGAGGACGAGAAACTACCGGCCATTTTGCAGGCTTGGTATCCTGGCCAGGAAGGCGGACGCGCCGTGGCCGAAGTGCTTTTTGGCGAGGTCAACCCTTCAGGCCATTTGCCAATCACCTTCTACCGAACCACAGCTGACCTCCCAAGCTTCACGGATTATTCGATGAAGAATCGCACCTATCGTTATTTTGAAAGCAAACCGCTCTACGCATTTGGCCACGGCTTGAGCTACACGACCTTTAGTTATGCGAAGGCGAAGCTCGTTTCAAAAAAGATCGCTGCCAATGGCACGCTGAAGGTGACCTTTACCATTAAAAACACAGGCAAGCGTGACGGCGACGATGTAGCTCAGGTCTACTATCGCCACGTGAATTCAAAGTACCGCAACCCAAGCTCTCGCTCTGCGGTTTCCGTCGTGTGAGTCTGAAGAGCGGCACGTCGACCGTGGTCACGGTCGAAGTCCCTGCCGAACGTCTGCGCTATTGGGATGAAACGACCAAGCAGTATGTCGTCGCACCGGGTGACTACGAACTCCTCGTCGGTGCCGCTTCCGACGATACCCGGCTGAAACTGCCGTTCACGATTACCGGGCAATGATGGCGTCGCTCGACCGAAGTCCTAATCACCTAAAATACGTATTTGTTAACGTTATGAAACCGCTACGCCTCTTCCGTTCTGTCATCTGTGCTTGTCTCTTAACCGCCGCCAATGGGCTCTTTGCCGATACCGTATGGATCGACCAACTGAATCTGTCCACCGCGATCCAAGATTATGGCACGGCAACCAGCAAGAAGTCGCTCGACGGCCACAGTCTGACGATCGCCGGCAAGACGTTCGAACGCGGTTTCGCGACGCATGCAGAGGGTTGGCTCGCCATTCGATTGGACGGAAAGGCAAAGAGCTTTTCCGCCCAAGTCGGCGTCGACGACGAAGTCAAAGGCAAGCCGGGCGGCACGGCTGAGTTTGTGATTCTTGGCGATGGCGATAGGCTTTGGTCGAGCGGCTTGATGCGTCTGGGCGACGCGGCCAAGGCGTGTCAGGTGTCGCTCGCCGGCGTGAAGTTGCTCGAACTCGTGGTGAACGACGGCGGTGATAACCACTACTACGATCACGCCAATTGGGCCGAAGCGAAAATCGAATCCGATGGACCGCACCCGTTCCAAACGTTCGCCCGCAATAAAGGCCCCGCGTATATTCTCACTCCGCCTGCGCCTGCGACACCGCGCATCAACGGTGCGAGCGTTTTCGGTGTGCGCCCCGGTTCGCCGTTTCTGTTTACCGTGCCCGCCACCGGCAAACGGCCGATGAAATTTACCGCAACGGGCTTACCGAAGGGACTCGAGCTTGACGCGCAGACCGGCCGCATCACGGGTCGGCTCGCCACTGCGGGAACGTACATCGCGACGTTGCGCGCGGAAAACTCTGAAGGAGTAGGGGAGAAGGAATTTCGCATTGTCTGTGGCGACCGGATCGCGCTCACGCCGCCGATGGGCTGGAACAGCTGGAACTGTTTTGCCGGTGAAGTCTCGGCCGACCGGGTCAAGCGCGCGGCTGAGACCATGGTGAAAACCGGACTCATAAACCACGGCTGGACCTATATCAACGTCGACGATTTCTGGCAGCATCACCGTGATTCGAACGATCCAACGCTAACCGGAAAAGCCCGCGACGAAAAAGGCAACATAATGCCAAACCAACGATTCGGTGATATGAAAGCGCTCGCTGACTATATCCACGAACTTGGCCTAAAAGCCGGACTGTACTCATCGCCGGGACCCTGGACCTGCGGCGGGTGCGCCGGAAGCTACGGACACGAGCGACTGGACGCGCAAGCTTATGCCGAGTGGGGTTTCGACTATCTCAAATACGATTGGTGCAGCTACGGCGCTTTGACGGAAGGCATGTCAGCAACCGATCCCAAGGTGCCAACGGTTAGCTGGGGCCGGGGTACGAGTGATGTGGCGATTGCGCAGTTGCCCTACCGTTTGATGGGCGAATTTCTCCGTCAACAACCACGCGACATCGTCTATAGTCTGTGCCAATACGGCATGTCGAACGTCTGGGCGTGGGGCGATTCCGTGAACGGCAATTGCTGGCGAACCACGAACGATATCGCTGGTTCGTGGAAAAGCATGAGCACCATCGCACTCGCGCAAGATCAGGCGGCGACCTGGGCAAAACCCGGAAATTGGAACGACCCCGACATGCTGATTCTGGGAGTTATCGGTTGGGGTAATCCACAGCCTACGCGCCTCACGCCGGACGAACAATATCTGCATTTCAGCCTCTGGTGTCTCTTTTCCGCGCCGCTCCTGATCGGCTGCGATATGGAAAAACTCGACGACTTCACCCTTGGTCTCCTAACCAACGACGAGGTGATAGCCATCAACCAAGACGCCCTCGGCCATCAGGCCAAATGTGAGGACACCGTCGGTGAGGTTCGCGTGTACTCAAAGAAGCTCGAAGACGGTTCTGTCGCCGTGGGTTTCTGCAATTTCGGTCCCAAACCGGCCAAGCTCGATTACGCCAATCTCGCCCGACTGGGCTTGAAAGGCTCGCTACGTATCCGCGATCTCTGGCGTCAGCGGGATATCGGCACCGTGAAGGTTGGCCAAGAGCCATTACCGCTCGAAATTCCGTCTCACGGAATCGTTCTCCTGAAATTCGTCCAGATGGCGACTCCCTGATCCATCGTCTAGCAACAAACCATTTCATTCCATACCATGATTCGACTCAATAATATCAGCCCAATACTCGCCATTACTGGGATTCTCTGGTTAGGTTCCTCGCTACACGCGCAAACCGGATTAAACCAGGCTGGTCAGTTGCAGGTATCCATCAGTTCGGCGCATCATGGCTTTGTCTATGTCCGTTTGGAGAACGGAGTTCAATTCCGCGCTGACGGCATCACGAAGAACGTCATTTTCTACGGGCCGAACATTGTTCGAGTGAATGCGAACCTTGGCCAGCCGCACACCGCGCAAACAAGCCTGGCGGTTGTGTCCAAACCGTCCGCCGGGGCGTTCAACGTGCAGGAATCGGCCGAATCGCTTACCATCGCCTCGGAGAAGCTGCGCGTCGTAGCCGACAAGAAAACCGGCGCGCTCGCGTTTTTCGATGCCACCGGAAAGGCGCTCACCCGCGAGCGGGCGAAAACGCCGAGCACGATCAAGGAGGTGACGATCTCCGGCGAGCCCACCTATGAGATTGCGCATACGTTTACCCTCGCCGCGGACGAGTCGTTGTATGGGCTTGGTCAATACAATCGGTCCTACATGGATTACCGGGGGCAGGAGGTTTTACTCATTCAAACAAATATCGGCTCCGTCGTGCCCTTCCTGATCTCGACGAACCGCTACGGCATCCTATGGGACATCTATTCGAAGATGACCTTCAAGGACGATGCGAGTGGCGCTACGCTCTGGGCCGAGAGCGCGCCTGCAGGCGTCGATTATTATTTCGTCGCTGGCGACACGATGGATGGCGTGATCGCTGGTTATCGTGATCTCACCGGCGCCGCGCCGATGTTTACGAAACAGGCGTTTGGCCTTTTCATGAGCAAGGAGCGTTACAAAACGCAGGACCGCCTCATTGAGGTCGTTCGCAGTTTTCGCGAGAACGGATTCCCTCTCGATTACATCGTGCAGGATTGGCAATACTGGGGCGGCGATCAGGACGGCACGTGGAGTGGCATGATCTGGAACAAGGAGCGTTTTCCCGATCCAGTCGGACTCACCAAAACACTGCACGACGAATTGCACGTGAAGCTCATGAATTCGATCTGGCCGTCGGTCGGCAACGACACTGCGCTCGCCCACGAACTCGACGCCAAGGGGCTTCGCTTTGGTCCTTTGCATTGGATATCGAAGAAAGCGCGCATTTACGACGCCTTCAGCACGGAAGGCCGCGCGATCTATTTCAAACACATCAAGAACGGCTTGCTCGACGTCGGCGTCGACGCCCTCTGGATGGATGGCACGGAGGTCGAGGTTGGTGGCGCTTGCCACGATCCCATCGGTGTCGAGAGCGACATCAAAAATCTCGGCCGAAATGCGCTCGGCGACTTCACGCGTTACCTGAATCCTTACAGCCTCGTAACCACTCAAGGCACCTACGAAGGCCAGCGCGCCACGAGCAATCAACGCGTCTTCACGCTCACGCGTTCTGCCTGGGCCGGCCAACAACGTTACGCCGCGCTGCCGTGGTCGGGCGACACGACCGCTAGCTGGGAAACTTTCCGCAACCAGATCGCAGGGGGAATTAATATTACCATGGCCGGCTTGCCGTACTGGACCCAAGATACGGGCGGCTTCTTCGTAAACTACCTCGAAGGCGAACGGAATCCGGAGTATCAGGAACTCTACGCCCGATGGAATCAGTTCGCTATCTTCAACCCCATCTACCGCATCCATGGCACCAGTATCGAACGCGAGCCGTACATTTTCAAAGCGCTCGCGCCGGAGATCTATCGTTCGCTCCTCGGTGCTGCTCAGCTTCGCTACAAATTGTTGCCCTACATTTATTCGTTGGCGTGGCAGAGCACTGCCCACAACTACACGTTGATGCGCGGCCTGCCGATGGATTTCCCGGACGATCAACGCGTGCGAAAAACGGACGATGCCTTCATGTTCGGCCCTGCTTTTCTCGTACACCCGGTTACGCGCGCGATGTATCACCTGAGCGATCCTCCGCCGTCCACGATTCCGACCGAGGCATTGCAGACGCCTGACGGCAAACCCGGCCTCGCCGTGCAGTACTTCACGGGAGTGGATTTCGAGAAACCCGCAGGCGCGACGATCGACGAAAAGGTCGAACACAACTGGCCTGGTCCACCGCTGGCAAACCCACCGCCAGGGCTAAACAGTTTCGACAATTTCTCAGCACGCTGGGAAGGAGCCGTAACCGCGCCCGAGGCTGGCGAGTATGAGTTTGGCGTAGAATATGATGACGGTGCCCGGCTGTATCTCGACGGCAAACTCGCAGCCGAAGACTGGAGCTTCGGCGCCAAGCGCTACCGGCTTGCCAAGATCTTGCTCGCCAAAGGACAGAAACTCCCGATCAAGGCTGAGTTTCATCAAGGCGGTCAGGATCGCTTCTTCCGTCTGGGCTGGCGCACGCCAAGCGAACGACGTGCATTGGCGAACATTACGAAAGAACTCAATAACACGATGGAAACCAGCCTCCCTGGCGGGGTAGATTGGTTCGACTTCTGGACAAATGAACGTTTCAGCGGCGGCCAGGTGGTTACGAAGATCTGCCCGCTCGACACGCTGCCGGTTTATGTTCGCGCCGGCTCGATCGTGCCGATGGGCCCGGCCGATCTGCAGTACGCCACCGAGCGTCCCGACGCGCCGTACGAGATTCGTGTCTATCCGGGCGCGGACGCGAAGTTCACGATCTACGAGGACGACAACGAGACTTACGCCTACGAAAAAGGGCAGCGCGCCACCTACGATCTTTTCTGGAACGACACGGTGAAAACGCTAACTATTGGTGCCCGCCAAGGCTCGTTCCCCGGCATGATCGCCAAGCGGAAAATCACGGTATCAGTGGTGTCGCCCAGCGCCAAAGCCGTTTCTCAAAACGCATCGCAAAACGCCGAGACCGTTGTCTATATTGGCGAGCCAATCATCGTGAAATTTAATCGCTGAGACGAATCAGCGCGTAGCGACAAAACCCAACTTTACTCGTACCCATGAAATACCTCACCATAGCCCTTGGATTAGCCGCCGTTATCCTACCTCCGCTTTACGGGGAGGCTGCGCCGGATTGGGAAAATCAGGCCGTCTTTCGCGTCAATAAAGAGGAACCGCACGCAACGAAGATGCCGTTTCCCGATGCAAAATCCGCCCTCACCAAGAAACGTCTCGAGAGCCCCTGGTGCCAGGTGCTCAACGGCGATTGGGAGTTCTACTGGGTTCCGACCCCTGAGCAGCGTCCGGTTGGCTTCGAAAAACCCAGTTTCGATGCGTCGCAATGGAAAACCATCCCGGTTCCGGCGAATGTCGAGATGCACGGCTACGGCACTCCGATCTATACTAATGTAACCTATCCTTTCGTGAATGATCAACCGCGGGTGATGGGCGAGCCGCCGAAAGACTGGACGACCTATATGGAGCGCAATCCGGTATCGTCCTATCGCCGCACATTCACGTTACCAGAATCCTGGAAAGATCGGGAAACGTTCGTCGTTTTCAATGGCGTGGCGTCGGCATTTTACCTGTACGTGAACGGGAAAAAAGTTGGCTATTCGCAGGACAGCCGCACTCCGGCCGAGTTTAACCTCACCCCGTATCTAAAGCCCGGCGAAAATCTCCTCGCCGTGGAAGTCTACCGCCATAGTGACGGTTCATATCTTGAGGATCAGGACTTCTGGCGTATGTCGGGTATTTTCCGCGACGTGTACCTCTGGTCTGCCGCATCTCTCGATCTGCGCGATTTTGAAGTGAAGGCTTCGCTTGCTGACGATTACCGGACAGGGAAGCTGCGCTTAAAAACCTGGACGCAGAATTACACGGACCGGCTCCGTGATTTCACCGTTGAAGCCTCCGTGCATGACGCGGCCGGTGCGGTGGTAAAACAAATAACAATCAAGAGCAGCGCGGTCGCCAAGGGCGAGAAGCTCGACGAGTTCGACGTATCGGAACTTCAGATACAGCCGTGGTCCGCCGAGAATCCCACGCTCTACCAGCTGTTGCTCACGCTCAAGGACGGGACCGGGAAGGCGGTTGCTCATTATGCGACGAAAATCGGTTTCCTTCGCTCTGAGATCAAAGACGGCAACCTGCTCGTCAACGGGCAGCCTGTACTCATCAAGGGCGTGAACCGCCACGATTTTAATCACCTCACGGGGCAATACGTGAGCGAGCAGGGGATGCGCGAAGACCTTGATGCGATGAAGCGGCTCAATATAAATACCATTCGCACTGCGCATTACCCGAACGACCCGCGCTTCCTCGAACTCGTTGACGAATACGGATTCTATGTGATCAGCGAGGCCAACGTTGAATCGCACGGCCTGATCTATACTCCGAAATCGCTGGCGAAAGATCCAACGTGGGGGCCCGCTCATCTCGACCGCGTGCGCAACATGGTCGAGGCGTTCAAGAATCACCCAAGCATCATTCTGTGGTCGCTTGGCAACGAGGCGGGCAATGGCGTGAACTTCGTCGAGTGCGCGAAATGGGTGCATGACCGCGATTCCAGTCGCCCGGTCCACTACGAACCCGCCGGAATGGACGAATATGTTGATCTGTTTTCCCCCATGTATTTCAGCATCGGCGATCTCGATGGTTGGTGTCGTAACGAAGAGAGAAAGCCGCTCTCCAAGCAGCGCCCGTTAATCCAGTGCGAATACAACCACACGATGGGCAATTCCTCCGGCGGTCTCGCTGAATACTGGGACAATATTCGCAAGGAACGTCTCCTGCAGGGCGGGTGTATTTGGGACTGGCGCGATCAGGCGCTCCTCCGCACCAAGCCTGTATCCCCGGGACAACTACTCGCGGTCACTGCGCTCGACCACGCGCGTTTTCAGGCCTCGGATGGCGCTGTGCGCTATTTCGCTTATGGCGGCGATTTCGGCGACAAACCCAACGATGACAATTTCTGCTGCAATGGAATCATGCACGGGGATCTCACTCCGAATCCGCACGCGGCAGAAGTTTTTCACCAATACCGCAATTTTATCGTCACGCCGGTCGATCTGAAATCGGCACGTCCGAAAGTCCGCGTCTGCAATGAAAACTTTTTTCGGACGCTAAAGAATCAGCCGTATCGCTGGTCGCTTCTGGCGAATGGCGTCTCCGTACAAAACGGCACAGGCGCGCTGCCTGAAGTCGGGCCGCAGAAAACGGTGGATATCACTCTTCCTATTGCAGCCCTCCAGCGAGCGACCGACACTGAATACCATTTGAATCTGGAGTTTTTGCAGCGCGTTGATCGCCCGTGGGCTAAGGCCGATTATGTTGTCGCGCGTGAACAACTCGCGTTGGACTGGACGCAGCCAGCAGGGCCGACGCCGCATGCCTCCGACATCCAGACCGATGTCGTTGCGAAGGATGGCACGACGCTCGTGAACGCCCGCGACTTGTGCGTCGCCTTCGATGATCGGACCGGACGAATGATTTCCTTTCAGATTGGCGGTGCTGAACAGTTCGTCAGCCCGCTTGAACTCAACTTCTGGCGTTCGCCAACCGATAATGATCGCGGTAACCCGAAGTATCGTGACGTCTATGTCTGGGAATCGGCTGCCAAGAATTCAGTCGTCACCGGCCGCGAGGTTCGTCAGGTCGGCAAAGCCGTTGTGGTGGCTTATGATCTCTCGGTTCCGATCGGCGAGACCAAAGCTCGCGTTGTATATACCGTCCATGGCGACGGCGTAGTTGAAGTCGCACTACAGCTCACACCTCAAGGACAGGCATTGGCCGTGATCCCGCGAGTCGGCATGACCTGCGCGTTGCGATCCGATTATGGAAAGTGGACGTGGTTGGGCCGTGGCCCTGGCGAAAATTACCGTGACCGCAAAACCGGTTCTCACGTCGGCAAGTGGTCCTGTGATGTACAGAAAGCGTGGTATCCTTATGTCGAGCCACAGGAAACGGCGAATCGCACCGACATCCGTTGGAGCGAATTTACCAACCCACAGGGGCGTGGACTGCGGTTTCAGCCGATCGACGGTCAACACGTCGAAATGGCGGCGTACCCGTTCCTCCAGTCCGATCTTCAGGGGACTCATCACCCAAGCGATATCCCGCTGCGCGAGCTCGTGACCGTCCAGATCGCCCACGCACAGATGGGTTTGGGCGGCGAGAATTCCTGGGGTGCCTGGCCACTTCCGAAATATCAACTGCCTGCCAATCGCGAGTACCGATACGCATTCGCCATCGTGCCGATCGGATTCTAACCCATTAAAACCGGCAATATCTGGAAGGCTTGTTCGCTCCCTTCCGGCCCGAGGCGGGACTGCCACTCAAGGCACAGTCGTACCCAGACCCCGAAAGTCGTCGGGCTCGAACTCATCGCGACATTAATACCAATGACCCTATGCTTTTACACTAAAGTTGATCTTGGCTGGTCTGAATTTCTGGAATTTTTCAGAAGAAAACGAAGGTAACGAAGAGATCCAGGAAGTACCAGCAGGCCTTCGTTCACTTTGTTATCTTCTGTTCAAAGTCTGATAGCTTGGGGCTGTTGGTATAACCAGCAACAAAGCGCGCGCTTCTTCTGGGAAACTATGACGTGCAGGCAACCAAAGACCACAGCCTTTGCGCCAAACTTCCTCGTGTTTTTCTCGTTCTACGTGCTTTGCCCGGCACAGCAGCCGTTCTGTGCGATGGGTTCAGTAGGATAACGATTGTCGGGCATCGACCGGGCATCTACACGTTTGGGCATGCCCGTATCTACCGCACTTTTTGCCAGCCGCATGATGCAGCTTCGTCCGTCGACGATCCGTGAGATTTTGAAAATCACGGTGCGGCCAGAGATTATTTCGTTTGCCGGTGGCTTGCCTGCGCCGGAGCTGTTTCCGGTCGAAGCCGTGCAGCGCGCAGCGGACTCGGTGCTTGCGAGCAACGGTGCCGGAGCCCTCCAGTACGGCGAAAGTGAAGGGTATATGCCCTTGCGCGAGTGGATCGCGACCGAGGTTCAGCAGCGCGGAGTCGCGGCTAGTGCGTCCGATGTGCTCGTCACAAACGGCTCGCAGCAGGTGCTCGATTTGGTGGGAAAACTCTTTCTCAACCGGGGCGACGTGGTGCTCACCGAGAATCCGACTTACCTCGCCGCAGTGCAGGCATTCCAAGCCTTTGAGGCGAAATTTGTGCCAGTGCCAACTGATGCGTGCGGTTTGATCCCTGAAGCTCTGCCGGAACTCATACGTCAACATCAGCCCAAGTTCCTCTACACGATACCGAACTTCCAGAACCCGACAGGCGTGACGATGACCAAGGAGCGCCGCATCGCGCTGGCCCGCATCGCCGCCGAACACGGCCTCGTGGTAGTCGAGGACGATCCGTATGGAAAACTTAGATACCGCGGCACCGAAATTCCCCCGGTGAAGCACTGGGATGAAACAGGCTGCGTGATCTACGCGAGCACGTTTTCGAAAACGATCGCGCCCGGCCTGCGTCTGGGGTGGGTGGTCGCACCAGCTGAGGTTTTTGCGCGCCTGCTCATACTTAAGCAAGCAGCTGATCTTCATACTTCTTCCTTCGATCAGCGCGTGGCGTATGCGTTTTTGACCCAAAACGATCAAGCCGTACACCTCGAGCGCATCCGCCGTGCCTACGGCGAAAGGTTCGACCTTATGAACGAGTGTCTGCGTGCCGAGATGCCGACATCTTACACATGGACTCAGCCCGAGGGCGGAATGTTTCTCTGGGTCACTGGGCCGAAAGAGTTGGATGCGCTCGCTCTTCTGCAACGTGCTGTTGAACGCAACGTGGCGTTCGTGCCGGGTCGTGATTTTTTCCCGGGCCATGACGGCAGCAATTATCTCCGACTGAATTTCTCGAACTCCACTCCCGAACGCATCCGCGAAGGCATGAAACGTTTGGGCAAGCTCTGTCACGAGTTGGCTGCTGGCTGATGAACTCTGTGGCTTTATCTTCGATCTTGGCCGTACAACGAGTATGAAAATCATCACATCACTCGCTTGCTCGGTTTTGCTGCTCAGCGGTTGCGCACGCAAATCCGAGCTTGAAGCGACGCGCGAAGAGCTGGTCGAAGCTCAGCGTAAAATCGAGACTTTGGAAAACGAACGGGTATCCAGAGCCAAATACGAAGCCGCCCAAGTTTCGCTTAAGCTGGCTGATCAGCGCATCGCGGTGCTTGAGCGCGAACTTAAACTGACTCAGGAGCAACTTATCGTGCAGGCAACCGCCGTGCCGACGGATGGTTCTGCCAGTCAGTTCGGTGCGGTTACAGCAGCGAGGTCCACGACGTCAGGGCCGACCAAAGGGACGTACGAAATCGCGAATGGCACCCATGTGTACAGCGCGGATGCTGAGCTCAACTTCGGTCAGCACTTAAGAATTTCTTCGCCGAATGGACTCATGGTGTCCGACCCGGAGCATAAAGTTATCGGTGGTGACTTGAGCATAAAATCCAAGGATATGGTTATGGAGGCACCGGATAGCCTAGTCACGACGGCGGCGGATGGTTCGGTAAAATTCACCGGGAAAACGCTCACGATGAAATTTAACGAAGCAAAAATTCCACAGGCAGCGCCGACCGAGGGATCTTTGTCGTCAGAGCCGAGTCAGGCGAGTGGTTGTGCGACCACAACGCCCGAGAGTTACTCACCACCGCTGCCAGCTACCGAATAGACCGAATCACGCGATAAGCCTAAACTCACGAAAAGCCTCAAGCGGTTTTGAGGCTCCGCCACTTTTCGAGCGGGACGAGGGCAATGCCGATGACCAGGAGTTGGCTGATGACAAAAAGCAGCAGCCACCAGAAGGCTGCATCCATGAACCCGTAGCTGTGCAAGCCGACGCCAAGCATGTTGACGCCGAACCAGCTCCAAGCGGTAACAATGTTGCCAAATACGGCGAGTGCCATGAGACCTCGGGCTTTGACCAAGCCGCCCCAGCGACAGTGAAGAATGAGCGCATTCCAGATGACGATGATGAGCGCACCATTTTCCTTCGGATCCCAGCCCCAAAAGCGGCCCCAAGATTGATCGGCCCAGATGCCGCCGAGGATGGTACCGACGAGACTGAACAAAGTCGCAAAACAGACGATGCCGTAGACCATGCGGTTGAGTGCATCGGCTGTAGGTTTGTCCAATGAGCGGGTGAAAACACCGCGAAAAACATAAATAATCGCCAGGAAACCAGCGAGGAACGTTGCACCATAACCGATGGTTATGGTAACGACGTGCGTGCTGAGCCAGAAATTAGAATCGAGTACGGCGCGCATCATTTCCATGGTGTCTCCACTGAGGGAGAGATGGTGCGCGATGATCAACGTGATAAAACCCATCGTACCGGCTGCGACTGTGCCGATGGCGTTTTTAAAGATCATCTCCAGGACAATGCAAAGCGTCACAGCGACCCAACAGACGCCGAGGGCTGAGGAGTAGAGATTGGTTACCGGGGCGTAGCCTCCGATCCACATGCGGGTAACAATGCCGATGGTCGTAAGAACCCAGGCCAAGGCGATGAGGTAAAAACCGGATTTCCGAAGTGTCTCGGGCCAGAGTAACCAGGAAAAAACGCCACAGAAGAAAGCCATGACGAAGAGGTAAATGCTGGTATAGAATGGTTCGGCGGCATTGAAGCGATCTTCGGTGTCGCTCTTGGTGAGTTGTGGAGCGAAACGTTTGACGAGTTCATTGCGATAGAGTCGTACGATTTCGTTGAATTCGGCCGGACTGTTATTGCGCCAGGTGTAGCTCAATCCGGCGTAAGTCAGCGCGGCGGGTGCGATCGAACCAGTATGAAAGACGTCGACTAGGGACTGGCCGGTTTTCTGCCAGGCCTCGGGCTTGCTCGGATCACGCGGTGGGATCGCGAGGAGCGAACCTTGTTGGGCCAAGGTTTCGAAGCGATTCCGGCTCTCGCTGATGGCTTTGAGCACGGCTTCGTCGTAGGGCTGGCCGGCTTCACGCGCTTTGGCGGCCGCGACGGCTTTGACGAGATTCTCTTGGAACTGCATGAGTTCGTACAGGAAGTCAGGGCTTTCTGGGAGAACGAGGCTGTATTGGAGCTTTTGATACGTGATCAGGTTCGAGTAGAGCGTGAGGACAGCCTTTTGGAATTTGTTGCGAGCGGCTGAATCGACTTCATCGGCTAGACGCGCCTGACGCTCAAGTTCGTCGAGTTTTGGCCGGAACTGATCGAAGGAGAAACGTGCGCGCGTCGACGGCAGGAAGCCGAGGATGGCCATGAAACGCTTTGCTGAGCTGTCGTACTTGATTCGCGTGTCATCCTCCGTGATGCCCATCAACGAAAGCAGCTCAGGCGAATCGATGCGAAAGGTCGGAAAGCTGTTTGCCTTGGCTGGTTCGAAACAGACGGTGGCAAGCCACTCGGTGGGCGAAGAGGCAAAAGGCTGGCTGATGGCCGGATCGCTGACGCGCTGACGGCTTTGAATGGTGAGCAGGGTGGTGCGGGCGACGGTATCGAGTGGCTTGATACGTCCATTGACGAGCACCGGAAGTTTGCCGAAACCTTCGAGGTCAAATTCGCTCTTCTGCTTATGCGGCAGGAGCGTGTTGACGACCATGGCCACACCGACAAGGAGAACGAGGAGAGGGAGAAAACGTTTCATGAGTTTGAACACCAAGATAGCGAAGGAACGCAAAGAAATCAGGGACGGTCGGAGCCAGTCAGGATGAGGCGAGTGATCCCGTCTTTGAGTGTTAGGGTGTGGAAATTAATCAAAAGGCCGAGGGGGGCGTTCAGTAACTTCATATAAGAGAGAAGCTGCGCTTTGTGTATAGGAAGGACTGCCTCCACGGCCTTGATTTCAATCAATAGACAGTTGTCGATCAGTACGTCGAAACGGAGGTTTTCCTCAAAGGTAAATCCCTTGTAGTCGATAGCGACGCTGAGTTGTTGTACGGAGGGAATCTGTTGCAGAAAAAGCTCACGCATTAGGCACTTCTCGTAGATACTTTCTAGAAGTCCTGGGCCTTTTTCACGATGAACTTCTATGGCCGCACCAATGGCTTTAAATGACAATTGATGAGCCTTTTCGTAGTGGGGATGCATAGGTGTATTCTTTGCGTTCCTTTGCGATCTTGGTGTAAAAATCAGGCTGCTTTCTCGGCGACGGAGTGTTTGTTAATGAAGGCGGTGAGCGAAATGCCGAACTGGATGACAAGGCCAAGGGACATCAGGATGCAGGCGACGTAGGGGAGGGCCCGGCCGGGGTTGCGTACGACTTGCAGGATTGTCGTGCGGTCGTTATTCTCGAAGCCTGCTTGATAGAACGTGAGCCCGTCAAAGCGGAGCGGGTTGTTCATGTAGATGAGGGCTTCGCGGTCGGTCTTGCCGTCATCGGTTTTGAGGCGGACACGACTGGAAAAGTTTTTTGGGATCTCGGTGCCGGCGTATCGGTCGTGGCTGAACTTCAAGAGTGAGAGGGCGAAGTTTTTGTAGAAACGTTCACCACGCATAACCAGACGCCAGGTTTTGCCTTCGTGGGTGAAGGTCTGGGCTTCACCGATCATGAGCGAGACGATCCAGGTGCCGAGCGAGCCGTTGGTGCCCACGAGTTCGATCGCGGCGGCGGGGAGATTGCGCTCGTTGGGTTTGTACGTCATTTCCTGCGGCGTCACCGCGATGTCTGCGCCAAGGCCCTGGGTCGCGAGAGCGGGCGGAGGATTCTGAACCTGGCTGCGCATCTGAAGCGATGCGTTCGGGTGATAAGCGCGGATGTTGATCCGGAAGGGCAGGCTCGGATGCTGAATCGCCTGACCTTTTTGAAGAAGTGCCTCAGGGATGGCGACGACGTCGTCGTACTTCGGATCGGTCGCATCGATGAGAGCGAGTTCGTTGAGGCGAGGGCTTTCCGAGAAATTACTGGTCTGGCCTTCATCGAGGCGCATTTGGAAATCTTCCTGCCACAGTCCGCTGAGAAGCTCGCCGATAAGAAGAAAGATCAGGCCAAAGTGCGTGAGAAAAATGCCGGATTTTTTCCAGGTAAATTTGAAGCGATGGACGTGTGCAGCAATTAGGTTGAAAAACAACAGGCCGCCTACGAGGTAGCCGCCGGGAAGGGGGACGACGAGTTTGAAGGTGTCGCCGATCGGGATGCGCCAGTAAGCGACGAAAGAGCGGAAATATTCCTCCTGGACGGCCCAGATACCGAGATGAACTTGATCGATCGTGGCAACGAAAACTAAGACAATTGAAAGCGCCAAAAGTGCGACGGTGAGTTGCAGCGAGACGAAGAAGCGTTTGAGGCTGTTGATGAATTCGCGCATGGCTCAGCGGGTTTTGACGGTTTTAAGGAAGTCGAGGAAGGCGGTCTTCTGCGTGGCCACGGCTGCATCGGGTCCGCTAACTTTGAAGAACCAAGCTTCGTTGCCGAGGTAGAGAATCGCTCCAAGGACGCGCGTCGAGTTGTTCGCGTAATCGATCACTGTAATCTGGAGATCGCCGTTGGTTATGGTGGAGGTCTGGGTCGGCAGTTCGGATTCGGCAAGCGGGGCCAGTGCGATCTGGCGGCGCCAGCGGTTGATGTTTTCGAGCAGGGGATTTGCTGCGGCGGAAAGCATCGTGATCGAGAGATCGGCTTCGCCGCTGTCGCTGGTGAGGGCGTAGCTGCCCTTGCGCATCTGGCCGAGCGGCTTAGATGTCCAGGTGGCCGGAGCGGTCCACGTCAGATTGTTAGCGCTGGCGGGTGGTAGCGGTACAGGCCCCGACATCATGGATGGTGGAGGCATGACGTCCGTTATGGCTGGTTCGGTTTCGGCAGACGCGGCGGTGGGGGCGGAGAACTCCACCGTGCGGAGAAAGGCCATCAAGGTTTCGCGTTGGGCACCGACGGTCTCGGCATCGCCGGTGATTTTGAAAAACCAGGTGCGGTCGGACTGTTTGAGCCATGCGCCGAGGATGCGCGCCTTGATTTTACCTTCAATAAGTGGTTCGGCGCTGGTGATGTCGATTAGCTGGAATTTCCCGGCAGGCAGATCGAGCTGCGTGACGATGGCGGGGAGTTCGGCTTCAGTGATCGGCGGGAGTTGGATCTGGCCGCGCCAACGGTTGACGTTGGCAAAATCTCCGCCGACGTCGCCGGGGAAAGTGGTTACAGCCATCTCGGTTTTGACGCCGTTGGTTTCGGCGATGAGGAAACTGCCGACGCGCATGCTTTTGCCGGTTTGCTCCTGCCAGGCGTCCGGTTTTTGCCAGTGAATCGCGGGTTGAGCTTTTGCTGCGGTGGGTGCGACCATACCCGGCGGTGGTTGGGCGGTAGGTTCTTTGGCGATCCGGTAGTTGCGGATCTTGGGATCACGGCAGCTCGTTAAAAATATCAGGCTGACAACTGGTAGGGCGAGCAGGAGTCGGGTACGCATGTGCAAATAGATTCCGGGGCGATGAATGAATTTCAACCATATGTGGTCACCGACGAGCGCGCAAATGGCGGCATAAGTAAAACGCGTGCGCGAACGATTTCGGTATCAGGCTAATTTCTTAGTCGATTTGTGACTCGTGGTGGCAATCGCGACGTCGAGAAATGCAGCAAGGGCCGGATCGGCCTGTGGTTTTTGCCGCCAGCCGAGAACGAGGCGACTTTCGGGAGCGTGCCCGATTAGCGCGCAAAAATGCACGTCAGGCGGGAGCTGTTTTGCTTCTGACGGCGTGATGAAAGTGGCACCGAGCCCGGCTCGCACAAGACCGATGCCATTGACGCGCGGCCAGACTTCTTCGGCGATGTGCGGCGTGATTCCGGCCGCAGCAAACGCGGCGAGAATGCGATCGTAGAAACCCGTGTTGAGCGCTCGCGGGAAAAGCACGAAAGGCGTTTTGGCCAAGTCGCGCAGGCGCAACGTGGATTTACGGGCGAGCGGATGGTCCGCAGGGAGCAGCAGGCCGTTGCGTTCACGCAAGAGCACGTGCGTGTGCAAATCTGGCGTGGGCGCATCAGGATGGAAAAACCCGCAGGAGATTTCACCGATCTGCAGTGCCTTGAGCTGCGCGGCCGTGGGAGATTCGTTGAGTTCGACGCGAATTCCGGGATGGCACTTATTGAATTCACGCAAGATTCCGGGCAGCACTGTGGCCATGGCGAGACCGGTGAAAGCCACGCGCACATGACCGGTTTGACCCGCAGCCATGGCGTGAACTTCACCGGGAATCCCAGCGAGCGAGCGCAAGAGCGGTTCTATACGTTCAAGCAGCGCAGCACCGGCGGGTGTGAGCTCAACTTTACGACGCGAGCGGACGAGCAGGGGCGTGCCGAGCGCTTGTTCGAGTTGCGCGATTTGGCGACTTAGCGCGGGTTGCGCGATGGCGAGAGCTTCGGCGGCTTTGCGAAAATGCAGCTGGCGACCGACCTCGCGAAAGTAAACGAGGTGGCGGAGCTCGAATGGGAACTGATACTCACGAGGCATCACTGGAAGAGAAACAAGTATTTCCCGGTATGGCAACTCCATGATAGATTTGCGGCGAAAGGCTAAGGGCGATTGGTTTTAACCAGAGACCTCCGTTCCTTCTGGCTTTTCCCTAACGCCTCTAATCCTTAGTCCTTCGCCAAATTCTTATGCCTAAATCGCTCTTCCAAAAAGTATGGGACGCTCACACCGTCCGCCAACTGGCCAACGGCCAGACTCAATTGTTGATCGGCACTCACCTGATCCACGAGGTCACCAGCCCGCAGGCTTTCGGCATGTTGCGCGATTTGAATTTAAAGGTCGCGATGCCGCACCGCACGTTTGCGACGGTTGATCACATTGTCCCTACCGATCAGTTCGCCGAACCGTACAGCGATCCGCTGGCTCAGGCGATGATCGAGGCGATCCGCAAAAACTGCCAGGAGTTCGGCATCACTTTCTTCGACCGCGCCACCGGTAAACAGGGCGTCGTTCACATCGTCGGACCGGAACAAGGTATCACGCAGCCCGGCACGACGATCGCGTGCGGCGACTCGCATACTTCCACGCACGGCGCGTTTGGCGCAGTGGCGTTTGGCATCGGCACGACGCAAATCCGTGACGTGCTGGCCACGCAGACGATGGCGCTCGGTCAGCTCAAGGTTCGCCGCATCGAGGTCAACGGCAAGTTGCACCCCGGTGTTTACGCGAAGGACGTCATCCTCCACATCATCCGCACGCTCGGCGTGAATGGCGGAACTGGTTTCGCCTACGAATACGCGGGCGATCTCTTCGACCGCATGTCGATGGAAGAACGTATGACCGTGTGCAACATGTCCATCGAAGGCGGCGCACGTGTTGGCTACGTCAATCCTGACGAAACAACCTTTGCCTATCTCCAAGGCCGTCCGTACTCGCGGAAGGGCGCAGCCTGGGACGCAGCGGTGAAAAGCTGGAAATCTTTCGCGAGCGACGCTGGTTGCCATTACGACGATGTCGTAAAAATCGACGCCGCCTCGATCGAACCAACCGTGACTTGGGGCATCAATCCCGGCCAAGGTCTCGGTGTTAACGAGTGCATTCCTGATCCATCGAAGGCTACGAGTGTCGACGAAAAAGCTTCGATCGAAGAAGCGCTCGCCTACATGAAGTTCAAACCCGGCGCACCGATCAAGGGCACGAAGATCGACGTCGCTTTCCTCGGCTCCTGCACCAACGGACGGCTCAGCGATTTCCAGGAAGTTGCGAAGTTCATCAAGGGCAAAAAAGTCGCCGCAGGCATCAAGGCCATCGCCGTTCCTGGCTCGCAAATCGTAGCGCTCCAGTGCGCCAAGCTCGGCATCGACAAGGTGCTCAGCGAAGCGGGCTTTGAATGGCGCGAAGCGGGTTGCTCGATGTGTCTGGCGATGAATCCCGACAAGCTCGTCGGCGATCAAGTCTCGGCCAGTTCGTCGAACCGCAACTTCAAGGGCCGCCAGGGCAGCCCGACCGGGCGCACGATTCTCATGAGCCCGCTCATGGTCGCCGCCGCCGCGATCACCGGCACGGTCAGCGATGCCCGCGAAGTCTTTGCCGTAAACCAAAACTAACTACTAAGAACCAAAGAAACGAAGATCGGAACTAACTGTTCTTAGCTTCTTCGTAGTTCAAATAAGAATATATTTATCATGGCTCTCGCAAAAATCACTCAAGTCACTGGTCGCGCGGTAAACGTTCCCGGCAACGACATCGACACCGATCGCATCATCCCAGCGCGCTTCATGAAGTGCGTCTCGTTTGATGGTCTCGGCGAATTTCTTTTCTACGACGTTCGCAAAAACGAAGACGGCTCCAACAAAAACCACCCGCTAAACGAAGCGCGTTTTCAAGGTGCAACGGTTCTTCTGTCCGGCGCCAACTTTGGCTGCGGCTCGTCGCGCGAACACGCACCGCAAGCGATCCAAAAGTACGGTTTCCGCGCAGTCATCGCGGAGAACTTCGCTGAAATCTTTTTCGGCAACAGCACGACGCTCGGCATGCCCTGTGTCTGCGCAACTCGCGAAGACATCGCCAAGATCGCTGCAGCGGTTGAAGCGAATCCGCAGCTCGAAGTCGTTATCGACGTCGCCGCGCAGGAAGTTCGTTTCGGCGGCCAGACGATCAAGACCACGCAGCGTGAAAGCGCTCGCGACGCACTGATCAACGGCCGTTGGGATTCGATCGGTGAGTTGCTCGAAGGAAAAGACGCCGTCGCCGCACTGGCTAAGAAACTGCCGTATCTGGCGGCGTAAGGTTTGTGTGATTGTAGGCGGGGTGCCCTCACCCCGCATGATCGTTGCCGCTCGTGTGACCTAATCGCGGGGTGAGGGCACCCCGCCTACAATTCGATCATCTGATGATGTCGCCAAACTTTTTGAACCTTTTATTTATTTGGCGAGTCAGAGAAGGATTCCTATTTCATTAACACATGATTTTTGCCGTCGTTGATTTCTTTACTATCGTCAAAGCAGCTGGCGGCTTGTCCGTCGTACTGGGAATTCTCTCGTTCGTTGAGATATTCATTATCTGCGAACGCGCGGTAGCGCTGCGAAAAAAAGCGATTATCCCGCAAGATTTGGTTGATGCTGCGCTGCAAGGAAAGTTTCAGCAGGACATGACGTTTGACGACAAGACCTCGGCACTAGGCCGGATCATCAATTTCGTCGAACAACATCCGGGTGACGTTGATGGGGCCAAAGCTTACGCCCGGCTCGAAGTCATTAAAATGGAGCGTGGCGTCAGCTACCTCGACGTCATTTATACAGGTGCTCCGCTGCTTGGCCTGATCGGAACGGTGTTTGGTCTGTTGAGCGCCTTCAACGTCATCGACCCCGAGACACGCATGCCTGACCCAGTTCAGTTTACCCATAGTGTTGGTTTAGCACTTTCGGCGACACTCATCGGACTTGTGGTGGCCTTGGTCGCGTTAGGCGGTAATGGATACCTCCAACGCAAAATCGATCATCATGCGGCGCGGCTTGACGTGTTGCTTGAGCGCATTCTGGCGCAAAAGAACAGTCCTGCATCCGCAACCGAAAAAGAGCTCGTCCAATGAGCAGCGTAAGCGGACTACGATCCAGACGGCGTCACCGTCCTGAGCTGCCGCTCGTGCCGCTGATCGACGTGCTCGTGATGTTGGTGCTGTTCGCCTTCGTCTCGATGCGTTTTTCGACGAACACGACGTTGAACATCACTCTGCCCAAAGCGGACACGGCGGGCAAAAACGAATTCAAAGGAACGGTCGTCATCGAGATCAGCAAGGACAGCAAATTCAGCTTCAACGGCAAAGAAGCCACGGAGGCTCAGCTCGTGGAGCTGTTGCACAACGTAAAAAAAATCGACAAGGAAATCCCCGTGCTCGTGAGTGCGGACGAAAAGGCGACGTGGGATAAGATCACCTTTGCGATGGATACGTGCCGCAAAGCCGGGCTGACGAAGTTCAGTATGCAGACGCGGGAGTGACGCGGATTTTAGTATCTGGATGTAGGAGCCTGCTTGCAGTCGCCTACAAAAGCATCTCAGAACCATTCTTGAGTTGTGTGCGGCGAGCCATGTATTTGGTTCACATGAAAATCGTCATCACCGGAATCACACGCGGGCTTGGTCGAGCGCTGACCGAATACTTCATCGCCGAAGGGCATACGGTGATTGGTTGTGGACGGAGCGGGGAGGGCATTATGGACCTGCGCTTTTCTCATCCGGCGCCGCAGGATTTTTCCGTGCTCGATGTAGCTGAAACCACAAGAGTCGAGATGTGGGCGGAGAAGATGTTGGCGATTCACGGCACGCCGGATTTGTTGATCAATAATGCAAGCTTGATGAACAATCCTGCGCCATTGTGGGAAGTGCCAGCGGACAAATTTTCAAAATTGATCGACGTGAATATTAAGGGCGTGGCGAACGTCATTCGCGCATTCGTGCCGACGATGGTGAAGGCGAAGAAAGGTGTGATCGTTAATTTCAGCTCGGGTTGGGGCCGTTCGGTTGCGCCGAAGGTCGCACCGTATTGCGCGTCGAAATGGGCGATCGAAGGCCTAACCAAGGCCTTGGCGGAAGAATTACCGGAAGGTATGGCGGCGGTGGCGTTGAATCCCGGCATCATAAATACCGACATGCTTCAGCAATGCTGGGCGGGGGAGGCTGATAGTTTTCCCAAAGCAGATATCTGGGCAAAAAAAGCCGGGCCTTTTATCCTGGCGCTCAATGCAAAAGACAACGGTTGCTCGGTCAGTGTGGGAGAAATCTGAGATTGATTCTGAGAATCGAAAAATCGCCGGAACATTAGCTTTTCGGGCTGTATTAGGCTGCGTATTGCGATCAAGGCAATGAACTTATGGATTGCCTGACGTAAGGCTTCGCTTTTGCTCTGGGTGATCAGATGGGAGGGAATCGTTTTCGCAAAATTACAGGCACCTGCCTGCAAACCGATATATGACTATTATGTCACCACGTTGTAACCTAATCATAGCCTTGTTCTGCGCAGCCACCGCTGCTTATGCCCAGGATAAAAAAGCCGAACCGGCGCCTACACTCACGTATGGCGCGGATGTGCGGCTGCGCTACGAAGCCTATGATAGTGTGCAGACGCTGAAGTCGGATGTGCCTTTCCATGTCCGCGACTATTTTCGCCTGCGCTTGCGGGCTTGGGTGGGTTATAACGCAATGCCGAACCTTTCGCTATATGGACGTATTGCCGCCGAACCGCGCCATTGGCTGAATAACTCCACTGCTACGTCTGACGGCCGGGAGTCCAAGTACGGCCTCATCGACAGTTTATATGCCAAGTGGAGCACCTCGCTATCAGACACTACGCCGGTGACGGTTGTTCTCGGCCGCCAGGACATCCAACTTGGCGATCAATGGTTGGTGGGCGATGGCACGCCGGTGGATGGTTCTTGGACGGCGTTTTTTGACGGATTGCGCGCCACGTTTGATGTCAAAAACATCAAAACGAAATTTGATGTGATGGCGTTCAAGGAGCAGTCCCATCCGAGGGATCACGCTCGGCTCGTAGGACGTCAGGCAAATTATGTTCTAACCGAGCAAGACGAAGTCGGAGCGATTTTATATGCGACGAACAAGTCGGTTAAGGCCGTTCAGCTTGATGGATATTTCATCTATAAAGAAGATAAACGCGTGACCAGTGCTGGTAACACAGGTGAGGCCTATACGCTGGGTACTCGCATCGTAGGTTCACCCGCTGCAAAATGGCAGTACACCGCTGAGGCCGCCTACCAATGGGGCAGTCGCGATCTACAGGTGCGCTATCCGATTAGTTTCATCCGTACACGCGACATTTCCGCTTACGGTTTCAACGCCAAACTCACCTACAGCCTCAAGGATAAGCTTAGCAACCAGTTCACGCTCCTGACCGAATATCTGTCCGGTGACGATCCAGGCAGTACCGACAAGGATGAAATGTTCGACATTCTGTGGGGGCGCTATCCACGCCTGGGCGAGACTTGGGCTGTTGCGTATTCGTTGGAATCTTCCGGCCGGAATGCGCAGTACCAAAATCTCTTCCGGGTTGGTGCGACTTGGACTATTTCGCCGACCAAAAACACATCGGTCGCCACAACCTATTGCGCTCTGTTCGCACCCGAGGAGGCACCGACTCGTGCGACCAATGCTGCTCGCTTCAGTCGCGATGGCCACTTCCGCGGCCATATGCTGCAGACTGTGCTTAAGCAGAAAATCACCAAACATATCAGCGGTCTATTTTTCGCCGAGGCGATTTTCTTGGGCGACTACTATGCCGAGAGTGACATTATCATTTTCTTGTGCGCCGAACTGACGTACACCTTCTGATCATTGGCTGTTTTTGATTGGGCATGATTTGGGAATCGGTACAGTCCGTCCCATGCGTTGCCCATTGATAAAACTTCTTTGCACCGTCCTTTTGTCGGTAGCTGCAGGTTGCTCCTCCTCCAGTAATTCATCGGTTGGCCGCCCGGCCTCCGCCACTAGGAACGTTTTTGTTCCGGCAAACGATCCCGCTTTCCGTTTTGAAGGACGCGTTGATTCGCGTGAGCCGGCGAACACCGTGCTGATCTGGCAGGGGACCCGTGTCGCGGTCGATTTCGAGGGGAATATTCTGGCGCTTTGTTTTGGTGTCGGCAAAGGCGTTTGCTTCTTTGATCTCGACGTGGATGGCGAGCGCAGTGTCGTCGAGATAAAGGAGAGCGCGCAGCCCATCCGGTTCAAATATCTCAAACCGCTCACGACGGGACGGCATCGCTTGACGCTGTTCAAGCGTAGCGAAGCCGATGCGGGGCATGTGGCATTTCAAGGGGTCGAACTGGCCGCCGGAGCCAAAGTTTACGCTTCGCAGCCAGCCCTGAACAAACTGTTGTTACAATTCTTCGGTGACTCAATCACAGCGGGCGCGTGCAACGAAGATGGACCGGAAGATCAATGGGAAACGCGTTCCACCCATAACAACGCGCTCAGTTATGCCGCACTCACGGCGAAGGCCTTGCAAGCGGGTTATCGCAATAATGCAGTCAGTGGTATGGGCATAGTCGTTGGTTATGTGCCGAAGACGGCCGGAGAAATTTGGGATCGTATTTATCCCGAACCAAGCTCGCCGAAGGCCGATGGAAGGGATTGGTCCCCTGATGTCGTTTTTGTGAATTTCGGGGAAAACGATGATTCCTTTTCCCGGAATCAAAACATGGAATTCCCGGCCGGTTTCACCGCTGGCTATGTTTCGCTTGTGAAAGAGATGCGGCGGGCGTTTCCGCAAGCCGAAATCGTATTGTTGCGTGGCGGTATGTTCGGTGGCGCCAAGAGCGAAGTCTTGCGCGCGGCATGGGAAGCCGCTGCACGACAGCTGGAGTCGGAGGACAAACAGATTCACCATTATATTTTCCAACACTGGTCGCAGACGCATCCCCGCGTGAGCGATCACCAGGCGATGGCCGACGAGTTGGTGGCTTGGCTGAAGACGCAGACGTTTACGCAGCGATTTCTTTGATTCTCTCTGGATCGAATGCTCCAGAGCAGTTCGCTCTGGTTGGATGTATGAGGGTTCCGTTGCGGTGGTCTGGGGAGCGTACGCGTCCCGCGTGCTACACCCGGCGGCCCGCCGGGTGTGGTTCGGAAGGCTCGGGCGAGACGCCCGAACCAACACGCGAGACGCGTGCGCTCCCCGGATCTTTGGTTCTGGCATCAGTTTCTGCAAATGCCGCACCTGTTTTTTCGGAGATCTGTTTCCGGGGTAGGGCGCTTGCTCCGCAAGCGCCGAGGGCAATGCGGAGCATTGTCCCTGCCGATAGGTTTAGCCGCTTACTTGGCGGCGAGCAATTCGTTGACCTTGCGCATGACGGCGAAGCTGTCGGCGACATACAAAACGTCGGCTTTGCCTTGAGCCCAGCTGCAGGCGGCGTTGAGGTTGATCGCGCGGCGTTCATTGACGAAGCGCCAGCCGACGGTGTGCGGCTCTTCGCCGTGACAGCAGGTTGCGAGGCCTTTCGGATGACGCGGTGTCGCACCAGTCTGACCGATCTGGTTGAGGTGCGTCATAAACTTGAGCACCGCCTGGCCTTCGCCACTGAGATCGACGAGCGACTTGGTGCTGCCGAGCGACGCTTTGGCTTTGACGAGGAAACCCAAGATAAGTTTTTCCGCTTCATCGGCGTGGGCTTGTCCATCGGCCTGTTTTTTCGTCCAGCCGGCACCGGCGACGAAGAGGAGATTGGCGTCGGGACGGATCGTCTGGGCGTCGGCGGCGGGCGCTTGGATGCCGGTAACGGTCGTGTGCAAAGCGGGCAGGGTGATGGCGAGTGGTTCGACCGACGTGGTGCCGGGCTCTCCGGACCAAGCGGCACCGCAACCAGTTTCTAGGAGTACAATCCATGGACGCTGAGTACGCGTGAGCACGCCTTCCATGCGCTGGCGATAATACCAACGGGTGACGGCCGGTTTGCCCTCCGCAGCGGCGATGCCGGTCGCATGGGTGTCGATACGCCCACCGAGACGCTGGGCGGCGCCAGCCATCACGCGATTCCAGCGCGAGCTTGCGGGGCCGAGGATGATCGTGGCGGCAGAGGCTTTGCCTAGTGCTTCGATGGCGAGGATGTCGCTGGCGTAGCGCGCCTGCGAGAAATCGGCACCGGCAACGCTCAAGAAGCGCGTCGCGCCGCAAGCTGCGATCTGGTTGGCGGCGGATTGGGTTTGTGCGCCGACGAGACCGACGACGAGCGTCGAGCCTGCGAGCGAAGCGGACAAGGTTTTGGCGGCACCGAGTGTTTCGAGTGCGGCCTTGCCAAGTGTGCCGTCGGCTTCGGTGTGGGCGAGAAAGAGAATGGTTTCCATGGGTGGAGAAAAGTTGTTTTTACAGGAGGAAACAGAGGGAACGGAGTAGGGCGAATTTTTTAACAGAAGAGAACGAAGGGAACGAAGCGGGGTGGGGTGTGCGGCTGTCGGGTTTCCAAAACGCAGTTTGGAAGAGGGGGCTTTTCTGGGCAGACGCTTCGTTTTCTTCGTTAGCTTCTGTAAAAAGGTTTTGGTGTTATTCTTTGCCGATCCACTCGACGATTTCGGCGGCGATGGCGTCGGGGGTCATGTCTTTGACGATTTTTGTGTCACGGCGTTGTTTCGGCAGATTCACACTGGCGAAAGCGAGACCATCGCCGGGAAGTTTGATCGCTTTGGCTTTCTGGAGCGCGGGCATGACGGTGCGCATGTTGAGCATGCCGACTTGGGGGTTGTTGGGTGGTTCGGGCAGGTTGCCCGTGGCCCAACCGAGCAGGGCGGGGAGTGCGGTGCAACTGGAGACCTGATGTTTACCGCCTTCGATGCGTTCGAGGACTTTGAAGGAGCCGTCGGGCTGCACGGTGAGTTGGTCCACGCCTTGGAACTGATCGGTGATGCCGAGACGTTCGCCGACCATCTGCATCGTGGCGCCGGAACCGCGGGAGGCAGATTCCCAACCGCCAAAAACGAAGAGGCGTGTTTTATCGAGGCCAGCGATTCCGTTGATCGCTTCGGCGAGAGCGGCGGCCGCTTCGCTGGCTTCGGTGAAGCCACTGGCAGAGCCGTCGATAGCGACGAGTTCAAATGGCACCTTTTGCGCGATAGTCATCATGACCTGCTGCAGTTTGGCCTTCGGCCCTATGCTCACGAACCAGACTTTGCTTCCGGGATTCTGTTTGGCGAGATTGGCGGCCTCGAAGAGCGCATGGCCAGCCCAAGGATCGAGCACGGCGGGGAGCATCATTTCGTTTTTGAGGGCCGGGCCAGTCGGGGTGGTGACGGGCTCAAGCGTTTGCAGCGGATCGGGCACGAGGCTGCCACAGACAACGATTTGGTAAGCAGTGGGCATAAAATTCAGATAGGTAAGGGGTAGCGACTTTCTTGAGGGTTGATTGGCCAGTGCGAAATTGCGTTGAACGCAAAACGCTCGCGAGGGCGATCAACAATATTGCTGGGCAGAACGAGTGTCCGGCAAACCAATTTCGATGTGCTCAGTTGACTTAATCCGCTGCAAAATGAGCCGTATAGGAAAGTATGATATCATTTTGTCGGCGAAACGATTCCGCCGTAAGCGAATTTGCACAAACGACGTAAAATTGGTTTTGAAAGCAGAATTCAACTTATCGCGGGGATGCTTCTTTGGCCGACCAGTGATGGTAGCGCTTTGTGGCATGCTGTTGACCGTTTCTGCTTGGGCGCTGAATCCCGTCCGAAAGGCGGGTAGTTACACGATCCGCGGTTGGTTTACGGAGCAAGGGCTGCCGTCGAATAAGATTCGCGCTGTCACGCAAACGCGCGATGGCTATCTCTGGGTCGCGACGGCGCAGGGTCTGGCTCGTTTCGATGGGAGCCGTTTCACCGTTTACAATGGCAGCACAAATCCCGAATTGAGGGGCGGCGGCTTTTATACGGTGTTGGAGGCTAAAGACGGTACGCTTTGGTTCGGTGGCGACAATGGGCTCTTTCGCTGGCGCAACGGTTTTTTTGACCGTTTCACGACTGAGGATGGTTTGGGGAACAACTACGTGCGTTCGCTGAATCAGGCACGAGACGGGGCTCTCCTCATTTGCACGCGCACCGGCATATCATTCATGCGCGAAGGGATAATAGCTACACCAGGCGGAGCCTGGAAGCAGACGACGGGCGTGGTTCGGGCTGTTTTGGAGCATTCTGATGGCAGCACTTGGGTCAGTGCAAATCGGCTTTGGCGGATCGCCGGTGACAAAGTTGAGGTCATGTCTGACCGGTACGGCCTGCCAGGCGAAAATTTTACCAGCGCGATTGAACGGCCTGATGGTTCGGTATGGACCAGTTCGAATGCCGGAGTTTTTTGCATCAAACCAGATAGTACGGTTAAAAAATACGGTGTAGCGGAGGGACTGGTTAATACCCGTGTTTCAGACATGCGTTTCGATCGCGATGGCGGGTTGTGGATCTGCACCTACAGCGGACTCTTCCGCATGTTCAACGAACAAATCGAGACTGCGTCATACCCCGAGCATTTTGGGCAGACTTCGCTTCAGAAAATCTACGAAGATCTTGAAGGAAGTCTCTGGGTTTCGAGTGCGATCGGGTTGTTTCAACTGACTGATTCCATCTCATCGAGCATAGGACTTGAGCACGGCTTGGAGCAACTGACCGCGTATTCAATTATTGAATCCAAGGACGATAGCCTTTGGATCGGTCTCTGGGGTGGCGGGCTTTATCGTTATCAAGCAGGAAAGGCTGTTCATCTGGAGGCACCGGGCGGTAACGATATGGACCAAATTTTGAGCATGGCCGAGCCCTCTGGCGGTGGACTCTGGGTCGGTGCGATCAACGGGCTCTATCATTACGACGGCAAAGTAATCAAAAATTTCCATCAGCCTGAGCACCAAGCCGACTGGCGAAAGCGCATGCATGATGAGCCAGGCGTTGCGTTACCCGGACTCGCGCATCCACGGATTAACTCTGTCGTCATGGACGGCCCTGACGCGATGTGGGTTGCGGCCGAAGGTGCGCTTTACCAATGGAGCCAAGGCGTGTTTCACGCTTACCCATTCCTGCCTGGACTGAGCAGTAATCAGTTCAAGGCGGTCAATCGTGCGCGTAACGGCGACATCTGGGTCACAGTTCCTCCCGCTGGAGTGGCCTGCTTGCGCGAGGGCAACTGGACCGTTTTTCACTGCGGCCAGGAGATCTCGGATGTCGCGCCTCGGGCGGTTTACGAAGATACCAAAGGCGTAATTTGGGTCACGACAGAAGGCGGTGGACTCAATCGCTACAAGGATGGCCACTGGCGTGTGTTCTCAACCCGCGATGGTTTGATCGATGATTTTATCGGCGGCATTTTAGACGATGGACAGGGTTATTACTGGGTAGCCTGTCCGCGAGGATTCATGCGGATTGCGCATGATGAATTCGACGCCGTGGCGGAGGGGCGCCGCGCCATGCTGGACCCGCGACTCTTTAACCGTTATGATGGACTAAACGCAGTGGAGTGCAACATGCAGGGTTATCCTAATGCGTGGCGAACGCGCGCTGGCCAGCTGCTGTTCGCCACCGACCGGGGCGTCACCATCATCCATCCCGAGCAAGTGATCATCAACCGCGAGGTTCCCCCGGTACATATCGAACGAGTGCAGATTAGCGGCAGTGAAGTCTCCATGCGTAGCCGACTCGTGGTGCCTCCAGGCAGTACCGACGTGCAGATCCACTACACAGGTATAAACATGTTCTCTTCGGAGAATGTACGCTTTCGGGTGAAACTTTCTCCTCTCGACAAGGACTGGGTGGATGTCGGAGGTCGCCGCAGTATGCGCTACGACCATCTGCCTCCAGGGCCCTACAGGTTTGAGGTTACTGCGTGCAACAATAATGGCGTCTGGAACGAAACAGGCGCGCGGCTGGATTTTGTCGCTGAAGCTTTTTTTTATCAGACGAGCTGGTTTTATTCCCTCTTGGGATTGTTTGTGGTTGGTTCGGGCTTGGCTATCCATCGCCTGCGTGTGCGGCAGGCCCGCCTGCGCAACGAAGAACTGGAGAATTTGGTCGAAGTGCGTACGCATGAACTGCGTGCTTCCAAGGATGTAGCTGAAACAGCAGCCAGGGCTAAAAGCGAATTTCTTGCCAATATGAGCCACGAAATCCGCACGCCTATGAACGGCGTCATTGGCATGACCGGCCTCCTGCTCGACACGAAACTTGATCCCCAGCAGTACGAGTATGCGAACACTGCGCGTAACAGCGCCGATACGCTTTTGACCATCGTCAACGACATCCTTGATTTCTCTAAGATCGAGGCAGGCAAGCTGACCTTTGAGATGCTCGATTTTGAATTGATAGAAGTGGTGGAGAGCACACGCGACATGCTTGCCGGTCAGGCAGCGCGCAAAGACATAGAACTCGCGAGCTACATCGCGCCCGATGTGCCGCGACGTCTCCGTGGTGACCCAGGACGGCTGCGTCAAGTGCTGCTCAATCTGATGAACAATGCGCTCAAGTTCACCGAACGCGGCGAAGTTGTTGTTCGCGTGACGCGTGAATCCGAAGCGGATAACAAGGCCAGAATTCGCTTTGATGTGATTGATACCGGCATCGGCATTTCACCTGATGCACAGGCCCGGCTCTTCCAGCCCTTCACTCAGGCGGATAATTCGACCACGCGTAAATATGGCGGCAGCGGCCTTGGTTTGGCTATCGCCAAGCAACTCGTCGACATGATGCGTGGTGAGATCGGCGTGAGCAGCACGTTGGGGAAGGGCACGGCCTTTTGGTTCACTGCTGAGTTTGAGAAACAGGCCGGTCGCTCCACGCCACCGCGCATGCTAAAACGCAATTTGAGCGAAGTGCGTGTTCTCATTGTCGACGATAACGAAACCAATCGCGTGATCCTAAGTCAGCAGATAGCCACCTGGCGCATGCAGTGCGATGCCGTCACCTCGGGCAAAGCGGCGTTGATCGCACTTCGCGATGCCGCTGCCGAGGGCAAGCCCTACGAGATCGCACTCCTCGACATGCAGATGCCGGAGATGGATGGGCTCATGCTGGCCCGCGCCGTCAAGGCAGACCCGACGATACGGAACGTACACCTGATTATCCTCACCTCGTCAGGCTACATCCATAAAGGCGAGGAAATCGCAGCAGCAGGTGTCGAGGTGTTTCTCGTGAAACCCGTCAAACAGGCACAACTCCACGGCGCGCTAATGAATGTCGTGAACGATGAGCCCGTATCAGATCTTTCGATACCGAAGGCTCCCGGCCGAAAAGAAGATTTGGCGCCTTTGCCAAAGATGCGAATTTTACTAGCCGAAGACAATCGCGTGAACCAAAAAGTCGCGATCGGGTTGATTCAAAAAATCGGTCTCACTGCCGATGTCGTCGCCAACGGTTACGAGGTTTTGTCTGCGCTGCAACGCATCCAATACGACGTCGTTTTCATGGATTGCCAAATGCCCGAGATGGATGGCTACGAAGCGACCCAAGCCATCCGGCGCATGGAGAGCGAACCCAACAAGCCCTGTCCCTGGAAAGTTCCGCTGCATATCGTGGCGATGACGGCCAATGCCATGCAGGGGGATCGCGAAAAATGCCTCGCGGTGGGCATGAACGACTACGTAAGCAAGCCGGTGCGCGTTACCGAGTTGTACGCGGCACTGAGTCGCTGGCAGCCTCGCCAAGGCACGCGCCCGTCAATGAAGTCCGACTAGGCGCTGGCGCTTGGTTTTGTTTAAACAAACCTGCGTTGTAGCGATGCTGTAGCGGGTGGAGCCCGTTGTCCCTAACGGGCTGGTTATTCCAACGTCCCGAATGATCTGGACTGTAGGGCCTGACCTCGCGTCAGGCCGGATTGATCGACAGAAGGCATCGACGCGAGGTCGAGCCCCACAAAAGTCTAATTCCAAAAGGACGCAGGTATTACAGAGCGATCTCGATCAAGCCCGATAGGGACATCGGGCACCACCCCGGAATACTGCTCCACGCTGGAGATCTGCTCGTCACGGCTGAGCGGATCGCACAAACTTAGAGCGCCTGTTCGGTAGCCGGGTCAAACAGGTGTGCGTGATCGAGGTCGAACATGACCGCGAGATCCTGACCCAGTTCGAAGCGCTGGTCGGGCTGGACACGTGCGGTAACGGAATGAGCGCCACTGGAGAGATAGAGAAAGGTTTCGGCGCCCATAGGCTCAGCCACTTCTATGCGCAGATTGGTCATAGCCGAACCGTGGATGGCGTTGCGGACATTTTCCGGACGAATACCAAGAATCACAGGCTGGTCGATGCGGGCAGAAACTTTGGCCGAAAGTTTTTCGTTAAGTGGAATCTTTACGGGCTGTCCGCTGCTGTTGTTCTCCACGAATACATAACGCTCGGTCTCGCGCTGGATTTTGCCATGGAGGAAGTTCATGGGAGGGCTGCCGATGAAACCAGCGACGAAAAGGTTGGCTGGATTGTTGTAGAGTTCCATTGGTTCGGCTACCTGCATGATTCGGCCATCCTTCATCACGCAGATGCGGTCGCCCATGGTCATGGCTTCAACCTGATCGTGTGTGACGTAGATCATGGTCGCACCGAGCCGACGATGGAGTTTGGAGATCTCAGCGCGGGTGGAGACGCGCATTTTCGCATCGAGATTGGAAAGGGGTTCGTCGAAGAGAAAGACCTTGGGTTTGCGCACGATGGCGCGACCAACTGCGACGCGTTGACGCTGGCCGCCGGAGAGAGCTTTCGGGCGCCGGTCGAGATAGTTTTCCAAGCCGAGCATGGCGGCGGCCTCGCGCACGCGGGAATCGATTTCTGCTTTCGGTATCTTGCGCAACTTCAGGCCGAAGGCCATGTTTTCGTAAACGCTCATATGCGGATAGAGCGCGTAGTTTTGGAAAACCATCGCGATGTCGCGATCCTTGGGAAGGACGTCGTTGACCACCCGTCCGCCGATTGAGACTTGGCCGCCGGAGATTTCCTCCAGTCCGGCGATCATACGCAGGGTGGTGGATTTACCGCAACCAGATGGGCCCACCAAAACCATAAACTCGCGTGCTTTGATTTCGAGGTTGATCCCATGCACGACGGTCGTGCCGGGGCCGTTTTTGTCGGCGTAGGATTTGACTAGGTTTTCGATAACGACCGTGGCCATGGGGAAAGCGCAGGTCATTTCAAAGCGCAAAAGAACCTGCCTTGGCGACAGCAAACGTCGCTCCGTTTGCGAATCGCAGCTCTTTTCCGCTGCATCGCGTACTACTCAGCGTTTTTGCGCAGACTGGTGTGCAATGCCTGGGCGAGCGAAACGGTGGTGAAAGGTTTGATCAGGAGTTTGCTGATGCCCTGTGTCTTGAGTTGTTCTTCAGTGCGGTCGGCGGCAAATCCTGTGGTGAGAATCACCGGCAGGCCTGGACTGATGAGATGTGCCTCGCGGGCGAGCGTGATTCCATCGGCGCCGGGCATGGTGAGATCGGTTACGAGCAAGGCGAATTCACCGGCGCGCTCCTTGATGTGTTCGAGCGCGGCAAGTGGCTTATTGAAGGTGGTGACTTGGTATCCGAGGTTAACGAGAATGCGGCGAGCGGCGATGCAGATGGCGGGTTCGTCGTCCACGAAGAGGATGTGCTCGCCATTACCTGCGGGAATGCTGGACGTACCGGCATCGCGGTGTGTTCGCGCGATCGAAAGCGCGGGCAGGTAGACATGGAAAATAGTGCCTTCGCCGGGATGGCTGTAAACAAAGATGCCGCCGTTGCAGGCCTTGATAATGCCATGAACGACGGAGAGCCCCAGACCGGTTCCCTCGCCATTAACCTTGGTGGTAAAGAATGGTTCGAAAATGTGTTTAATCGTGGCATCATCCATGCCATGGCCCGTGTCGCTAACTGCGAGGCGCACGTACTCGCCTTCGTGCAGGCCGGCGTGCATGACGGCGAATTCAGCGTCGGCGTGCAAGGATTCCAGCCTGACTTCGAGCCGTCCGTTGGGTGCATCCTTCATCGCATGGGCGGCATTGGTGCAGAGGTTCATAACGACTTGGTGAATCTGGGTGGAGTCGGCCAAAACGAGCGGAAGATCGGAGCTGATGCGCGGTGCGATCTCAATGCTAGCTGGTATAGTGGAGCGCAAAAACTTCAGCGCTTCCTTGACGACGTTCTGGAGGAGGATGGGGATTGTTTCGTGTTTCGTTTTTCGACTGAAGGCCAGGATTTGTTGCACGAGTTGAGTGGCGCGTTCGGTGCCGCGCAAAAGCATCTCCAAATCCTCGAGTGCTTCGGGTTGTTTTTGCAGCTGATCCCGCAGGAGTTCTCCATGGCCGACGATGACTGCGAGAATGTTATTGAAATCATGCGCGATGCCGCCGGCGAGCTGTCCGATGGATTCCATCTTCTGCGCCTGATAAAGCTGTTCCTCGAGTTTTTGCTGTGCGGTGACATCGCGCAGAACCATGACGATGCCGTGGTAGACACCAATTTCATCGCGGATGGCAGCCGTGCTATGGATGACAATGCTCTCGGTGCCGCTTCGGCTTTTGAGTCGTGCGCGTGAAGGCCTGCTGTCTCCCGGGCTTTGCTGCAAACTGAGCAGATTGGGCAAAACCAAAACTTCCCCTGATTCAAAATTCTTGAGCTGGAGAACATGGCTGAGTGCCTGGCCGCAGGCCTCGATTGCAGTGACGCTAGTGAGTTTTTCAGCCGCAGAATTGATGCGCGTGATCTTGTTTTCCGAATCTGTAACGATGACCGCTTCCTCGATGGAGTTGAGCGTATGACGGAGGTTTGCCTCACTTGCGTGCAAGCTGGCACGTGCCTGCCTACGACGCTGAATCACAACAACCAACCAGGAGATAGTCACGCCCTGTAGTGCGATGACTACTACGATGGCTATAAATGCGCCGGGATACTGCTCCCATGCCGGTAGTATTCGGTTATGGATTTCAGCCTCTGGCGGCAGGCTCTTTTTTTGGAAAGAAAAACGGAGGGTTTCGCGGTAATCGATTTTTAATCGCGTACGACATTTTGTGACGACTGGGATGCCGTCGACGTTTTCTCCGGCGAGGACGCGTTTGGCGATGTCGCCTATCTCTTGCCCATGTAGACGCCCGTCGAGCAACGCTCCACCGACAATACCGCGCCCAAAATAAAATTCCCAGACGCCGAAAATAGGGGCGGGGCAAACTGCGCGAGCCTTCTTCGCCGATTGTTCGTACGAGCGCGTGAGCCCTGTCCGGTCGAGGGTCCACGAAAGCAACAGCACCGCATCGCGTTTGGGATCAAGTCGGGAAAGCCGTTCTTCGGTCTCCGCAAACGAACCATCACCGAGCCAGAGGATTTCGTGTGGATCGTTTTTGGCTCGGATCTGGTCGAAGGCTTTTCGGTTGGCCTGACCGGTTTCCGTCAGGTCGTTGACGACCACCCAGCGCTGCGCCTCGGGCTGCAGTTGCTCCATGAGTTTTATTGTAGAGGCGAGGTCGATCGCTTCGACAACGCCAGTAACTCCAGGCGGTGGATTTCCCTGCCAGAAATTCACCCCGCCGAAAACGATGGGCGTGTCTGGCAAGAGTTCGGCGCGATGATCTAGCACGAAGCGGTACGCGAAATCGTCCACCGTGATGACTAAAACAGGACGGCTGATTTTTGCGCGATTCGACAGACTCTCCAACATCCTCTTCTCGCGGCCAGCAGTCGGGTAACGCTTCACATCGAGTTGCGTTATGATGAGGTCAGTTTCCTCGCCCAGTTTATCGATCAAACCCTGAGTTACTGCGTCTTCCCAGACCATGCCGACGTGGTACGAGAGAACGACTAGAACCTGCGGGCGTGGACTTGCACCGTAGCTGTGCGGCAAACCGAATGAGCTCAGACACGCCACCAGCACGAGGACGAAGCGCATGATGCGATACAGTGACATAAAGTGGACCTGTTGGTTTGGGGTAGAAACTTACCGGACAACTCTCGATGCAAAGTCGATATTGATCAAAGAACATAAACTTAGCAAAGCCGCAAGGGGCCATGCCCAACATTTCCACCGAACTATAAGCTGCCTGAGCCTTCGCTCACGAAACTCAATCCGGTAGCCGCGTGAGAACCACGGCTGCATGGCGGGAAACCAGCGGTGTTTTTATCCGCAGAGCCCCCCCTACATGCTTCAAGATACTCGTTGGCTCTGGCGTGCCGGTCAGGGTGTTCCACCACGTCACGCGCCATGTGCCCGCTGTGACAGCTTCAAGCACGATTTCGCCGCGAACCGGTTGAGTTTCTTTAAGTGAAAACACGCCGCTGCGATGCCAGACCCAGGCAAAAACGAAATCGCTCCCGCGCTGCCCCATGGCTGCGAGGGTCGAGACCTCCAGCCCGGTTTCGATCAGGGAAAGGTCGAACCAGCCCGGTGAGCCAGGATTCTCGATCAATAGCGTGTGCGCGCCGGAGGAAATAGGAACATCGATTGTTTCGGGTAACGGCGGTGCTCCGGGCGAGATATCGGGATTGTGTTCCGGCCATGATCTTTCTGCGGCGAGAGCGCCGTCAATATGGATGCGGATGCTTCCAGCTGCCGAATTACGCGCAGTAATATGAAACCTAAATATTGTCGGGCAGGGGAGTGCTATACGGAAAGTAGCGCGGCTGGAATAGCCCTCGTCGACGCTTTCTTTTGCTCCTACATAAATGCGCGGAATGCTGGCGAGCTCGATGGATTCATGCCCGTCGAGTGGCAGGTCGATTTCAATGGGCGGACGATGCTGCCAGAGTTGTCCACCAATAAAGACGAGTGGAACGCGATCAGCACACTCAAGGACGGGTGAAAACGGCGTGAGTCCTTCCCGTTGTAACAGTTTCGTTGCGGTTAGGAACTTAGCGATGGCGCCAAGTTCGGCCAAGCGCTTGGTCTCTAAAAGTTGAGCTCCGAGCCATGCTTGCGCGGGCTGCGACGTAGAGCCGGTAAGGCCAGCCCAGACCGGCGGCATGATGGTGATGCCGGATTTTTTGACTTCGTCCGTTACAACAAGATTGTCGTCGCCGATTTCTCCGAAAAAGAGCGGGCGATTGTCGCCAGCAATTTTGAGGGGAGGCAGGCGTGGTCCTGCGAGAAGGTTCGGTGCATAGAGATGCGGTTGCAGATAATCCATCGCCGAGTAGATCGGACTCGCAATATTCTCGGTGCTGGTCGTGACAAGGTGCTGGTAGCGATCGATGGAGCGGATGTAGGCAGCCATCTCCGCATGCCAAAGGGCAACTGCCGCTTCGTTCTTTGTTTCTCCTCGCATGGCATCGACCCAGTGAACCTCGTTGAATAATTCCCAAGCCATGATTGCCGGTGAATAACCCCAGCGTGCGATGATCGTTCGGTATTTTTGTTTGGTGCGCCGGATTGCCTCAGACGAGGTGAAAAAATCGACTGGTGAAGCAAGAAAGCCGCCGGGATTGGCGATATTCCATGGATTGTCTTTCCAGTTTGAATTCACCGTAGAGCTGACCTGGCCGTGATGCTGTAGGACGAGTTGCAAATAAACACCCCGCGCTTCGGCAGCGGCTACGATTTTGTCCCATAGTGCGGCAACGCGCAGATCGAGACTGCCGTCGGTCGGGGAAGGCCCCATTTCCTTGGGCAGCCAGTCGAGATTCTGGCCGCTCCAATGCGCCATCCAGACGCGCGCCCAGTTGATTCCTAATTGGCCAAATGCTTCAAACGCTTTGTCGTAAAACTGTTCGCGATGACCTTCAGCCCAGGCGAGATTTGCGCCGATCGGAACGAACTGCTGGCCATCGGTAAAACAGAAACGTGATGGTTGAGCCGGATTGATCTTTATTGCTGCACGCGCCGCGGGATTCCGAATTTTTATTTTGGACGGGCCGACAAATTTCGCCGTCACGCGTGCCTCGCTAGAGCCTTCTGTGATTTGGCCAAGCGCATAAACACCGATATCCTCTGTCCGTGCGCGGACAGCAAAGCGATCTTTGCCGACATAGAATGCTGGCAGATTAAGTGTCCGGCCGCTGGGCAGAACAACCTCGGCCCAGAGCTCGCGCGAAAAAGGATTTTGATTTGAAGGCGCGACTCTAAAGGAAAACTCGACCGGTTCGGCAGCTTGTAACGAACTGTTAAAAAACACTATAGTTGCCATGAGTAGAATGGCGCGAACTAGCCATGCGTGGCGCGAATGGCGTGATGGGGGCGATGCTTTGTCGCTGAAGTTCATGCTGCCTAAGGTCAGTAATTAATCACATGTTTCAAAGTCTATACCCACAAAAAACGTCCGGCAGTTTACACCACCGGACGTTTGTCCTACAGAAAAGCGAAACTGTCCACGACGCACGCAACCGTTACGTGCGCCGTAATTACCCCAAAGGCGGCTTCGCTTAATAATTTAGAACGTGAACGTGTTTGTAAGTGTGTACGTCCGTGGTTCTGGGATGCGATAGGTCGCGACTTCGCCGTTCGGCTGAATCGTGTTGGGTATTAGCTCGTCCTTCGCAAACACGTTACGCACATTGAACTGAATGCGCCATTCGATGTTCTTGTAGACTTTGCGTTGATAACCTACCCATAGATCTAAATAGTTCTCAGACTTGCCCATTACGGGCTGTGCGAGGTCAGCAACATCGATATTGGTTCCGGTGACAGGGTCTAAGCCCACCTTGCTCTTAAAACCGATGGTTTTGGCATCCTGCCAGCGATAGCTAGCACCGATATTGGCACCCTTGAGGGCGTTTTTCTTGAAGGTATAGTTACTGACAACGTTATAGCGCCACTTGTTGAGCTCAGGGGCATCAGAGCCCTGGAGCGCATTGTAGAACAAGTAGCCAGCGTAGGTCTCGTTGCGGAACTTGCTACGCGTGGTTTCGCCGTTTGTACTACCACCCCAGATGCGGATGTCGCCCATGGGGCCTTGCAGGTCGCGCCAGCGTTGGAGAATCCAAGACGTGTAGCCCGCAGCAAGGTCGCTACGTTGAGCGGCGGTTTTGGATGCGTTGAACGAGATTTCAAGTCCATCGACCGGGGTAGCCATAACTTCAAACTCCCAGCCCTTGGACTTGGTTGTGCCAGTGACGGCCATACCTGTGGGATTATAGTTACCGTCTTTGTTCTGAGGACCGGCGGCGGATGTGGAAACAAATTCCCAAGCAGACTGCAGGTTGGCCGGAGCGAGCTTGGCAAACCAGTCATTGATAGACGCGCTGTAGTCAGCGACCGAAGTGTCGATGGCGAGCTGCGAGTAGAGCAGGGTGCCATTTGCATCAGTACCTGTGGTCAACGGCACGCCTGCTGTGGTCAGGACCTGGGCAAGATGCGCGTTGTAGGTTGTGTTACCTGGGGTGATATCCGGCTGCACGGTCATTCTTTGGCCGCTTGAGGAAATGGCAACGACCGATGTACCGCCAGGACCAGCCGTGTAATAGGTGCCGGCCTGCCAACCGTCGCCGGACGCACCTGTAGCATCACGCTGTGCGCGCGCTGCGTTGCCGCCCCACCATTCGACGGCACCGATCAGATAGAAACCGGCAAGGGCGCCATTGAGTGTGGCATTCTTGACCGTGGTCTCGTAGTGAACGGCCTTGAATATGAGCCGATCATTTAGGGTGGTGATGGAGAAACCGTATTCCTTGGTGTCGCCTTTCGATGCATCGAGTGTTTGGCCTTTGATGTCACGGCGGGACTCTGGCTTGAAGTTCTCGGATTTGTTGGCGAACAAGCTGATATCGGTATTGCCAGGCAGCTTGCTACGAATCGATTTCGGAAGATGCGTGACCAAGCTGTACGTCTTGGAGGTGCCGCTGATATCCTGGTAGGTCAGGCCCTTCGTGGCGTCGGCCGCGTTAGGCAGAATCCACTTTGGGTCGTTGATATTGACTGCACCGTTCTCGCCGGTGAGGGCGGGAGTTGCTGCACCTTGATGAACGAGACCATCACGGCGGAGACCGACCAACGGAACGAGCGCTCCGTCAAGCCAGTAGCCCTGCCAAACCACGGCCGACGACTTAACGACATTTTTGCTCTTGAAGCCGGTCGTGTAGGTCTTGGCTGAGTCGTCGTAATTATCCGAGTCGTAAATCGGCAGTCCGATGGAACGGAAGGAGCTCGATCCAGCATCCCAGACGTAGATCGAGCTGTCTTTAGGACTGATCTTAGTCTTCAAGCCATGGAAGTTGAGGCTGCTCGCACTGGTGGCGCTGGCCATGCTCGGCCCGACGTAGGCTGTCACGATAACATCGCGCGACCCCTGGCCGATGCCGCCGGCGCTCGCGTTGGGAGCGAAGGCACTGGGCAGGTACCAACGGGGACCTTTCTGATTCTGATCTTCGTCGGTCTGCTTGCTCCAGAGTGCGGTAAACGTGTTACGCCCGAAGATCTTTGCCGCGATTGATTCTTTACCGCACAAGTCGGTAAAATTCAACTCACCGAACGCCGTGGCGCGAATGGTATCGCGGTCACGCTCTTCGCGATAAACACCAGCCGAACCACCGCCAAGGACTACCATCGGGCGGCCAACATTGGGGTTGGGGGAACCGTCCAGCAGCGTGTTGTTGATGTCGATCGTGACGGTTGTGCCGTCTTCCGCCATCGTGGTGTCGTTACCCCAGCGCGCATTCTGGGAATCGACAGCGACTTCAAAACCCAGCTTGTCGTTAAGAAAGGTCTGCGAGATGGCGGCATTGAAAGCCTTGAACTTGTTGAACTCGGACTTGTTCGGTCCTTCGATCAGATAGTTATAGAAATCGAATACATTTTCATCGGTGAGCGACTTGGCTTTCCATAAACCGGAGCCGGAGCCTACCAAGTGGGCCTGCTTGGCGTAGAGATCGGTGGTAGCGATGCCTTTGATACCGTTGTTGCCGACGCCAGCCGAAGACGGGGGGCTGCCCTGGACTTTGGTTGGGTAAGAAAACCCTTGGGTAGGACCGTCGAAGGTCGTCGTAACACCGTCGTAAACGCGGTTGGCGATCGGCCCGATGTAGGGGTTGCTCACGTTGCCCGATGGAGTGGTAACCTCGCCGTTGTTCAAGGTGCGACCATCAAAGGTCGCTTTCCCCATAGAGGCAAACCACGGCGTGATCGTGTCGATCGGTGGTGTGTAACGCGGCATGTTGGATTCGACCTTGCCGCTTTCAAAATTCACGCGAATAGAGGTGCGAGCAGATTCCTGACGCAGGAAGGACGGATCCCAGCGTGCGCCACCAAAAATGCGTTTGTCATCACGGTAAGCCGGGTCCTGGCGGTACTTGGTCTTATCGCTCAGAAGGTCGACGCGCAGGGCCAGTTCGTCTTTGATCAGCACTTTATTGAAGTTGCCGGTGAAACGCACCGAACCGAAACTACCTATCTGATTCTCGACCTTCAAGAGATCCCTGAAGGCAGCACCATTAAGGCTGCTGTTAACAATACCGGCAGGACTGCCGATACCGAAGAGAATAGAATTTGGCCCGCGCTGAAGATCGACGCGCCCGACGTTGTATGAATCCCACGGGATATCGGATAGGTAGAAATCACGAGTGTTGTCGGCTTCCGCCAGACCACGGACGCGCGTGTTGGTTACAGGTTTATTCAAGGCCGAGCCCGTCACAAATGGACCGTCGCCTTGACCGAGGAAGTTACCGCCCTGGCCAGCGACTTCAGTGTTCGTCGTGTAGATTAATAACTGTTCGGCATTCTTTGAGTTGGTGTCCTTCAAGAAGCTCGCGGTCACGACGGAAATCGAAGAGCCAACGTCTTTGAGGTCCGTACGGATACGAGTTCCGGCAATCGTGCTTTTAGCCTGATAGCCGACGTCTTCAGTCGTTTCGACGAAGAAGGGCGACATAACAATCGTCTCGTCATCGGCAATGGCTTCTGAAGTGTTTTTCGGGGTGGGTTGCGAGGTATCGGCAGTCTGACTGAAAACGCTCGGTGCTATAGCAAGAGCGGAGACAACAGCGGCGCATAGTGCGCTACGAGCAGGTATCTTCCTGATCATGGAGGGTCTTAGGGTTTGGGGTTGGCGTTGAGATCAGCCGCTAATGCGACTGAATTGATGCGCGCCCAAATTACGCTTTCCTGAGCACTCCGTGAATGAGTTCACTTACCCAGCAATTAAGATTCTTTGCCGCTTGGAAACGACTATCGTTTCATCGAATTCGATCTGAATAACCCATTGCTAACCCGAGCCGATTGCTTATGGTTCGGCGCCTAAACCTTTTTTAATTTGATTCCTTTTGCGGCAGCTTCCTGGAGAGTCGCCCGTCAACCGTTTGAAGACTACACACATATATTCCACATACTCAAAGCCGGTCAGCTCGGCAATTTTCTTGAGCGGGAAATCTGTCTCGATCAGCAGCTGGCGGATCTTCGCGACTTGCACCCGGCGGATCTCCGCCTGCGGGGAACGACCGAGGCAGCGTCGGAATTTTTTTTCCAACTGACTTCTAGAGGCACAAGCCGGGCGCAGCACTTCTTCGACGTTGATGCCACGACAAGCGTGCTCGCGGATAAAGCTGAGCGCAGCAGCGACATTCTTGTCATCGATGGCTAGAATGTCGGTAGAGTGTCGTTCGGCAACGCCCTTTGGCTCGATCCGAATATCCATCACGTCTGGTTTGCACCCCTTAATAAGGTTATCCAAAACCTCCGCCGCCTGATAGCCGGATTGAAATGCGTTGGGCTCTACGCTTGAAAGCGGAGGGTAGGCGAGGTCGCAGCGAACCGCGTCGTTATTTGCACCGAGCACCGCCACTTGCTCCGGGACGAGCAGGCCGGCCGTCTGCGCCGCACTGATCACCTGGAGTGCGCGCAAGTCGCCGCATGCCATGATAGCAATTGGTTTGGGTAGCCGCCGTAGCCATGCACTGAGCACGGTCGTTTGTTTAGCATCCCAGAAAGGGGTGAGATCGCCCGGATACTCCACGTCGAAAACATGACAGGCGTGACCTGCGAGATTCAGACCTTCCATGAAGCCATCACGCCGTTCGCGAGACCAACCTTCGTTAAGGAAACCGCAGAAGCCGAAATTTCTGTATCCACGCTCGATGAAATGCTCGGCACCGAGGTGGCCCATGCCCACGTTATCCGGTCGAATTTTTGGTATGCCGGGGAAAGGAGCGGTGTCGTTTAAATCGACGAGCGGGAGCTTCAGTTCAGCGCAATTCTGCACTAGCGCTGGCGTTGTGTGGCGGCTGATAACGCCGTGCCATTTTTTTTTGTGTAGCCACCGAGGATCGCTTTCAGCTTTCGCTTCATCGTCGAGAAACGCTGCCCAAGGCCGATGCGTGCGCTCATACTGCGAAATGCCCTTGAGCATGGCGGTGCATTCTTCGAACCGCGTCATGAAAACCAAAAGTACGTGAGGTCTCACGCGCAGAAGGTGTGAGAATCACAAACGCGAAGCAAGCGCTCGCGGTTATCGGAGGCCGCGCGGGTCATAAGAAAGCCAGCGCGGCTTGCTTGAATAACTCGCTCAACTGGAGCTCTCGCTCGTGTTCTCAGCCGCTGCTGCACGCCGCGATTTTAGTTCAGCGGAAATCTGCGCGACCTTGGCTTCGCTCAGCGGATAAAAGACCACCAGGATGATAACTGAAACAATGCCAATCCCGGCAGGGATCAGGCTCATTAGTTGTAGCAGGCCTTTGAGTGATTCAGGGTCTGCACGGCGTTGGCCTGGAACCCCACACTGGACATCAAGCCGAGTGCAACAGCAGCGCCGATAGCCCAGCCTTGTTTTTGCGAGAAAATCGAAGCGGAGAAGATTAACCCGGTGGCGCGCCGTCCTTTTTTCCACTCAGCATAGTCAGCGGTGTCAGCGTACATGGCCCAGAGCAATGCACTCAGCGGTCCACCCGTGAAGGAACCGATCAGATTAATTCCGAAAATCAACAGGAGTTGATCGGGCTTGAAGACGTAGAACGCCGCCGTGCTCGCGATCGCCACTATGGAAGATCGAGACGAAGGCGATTTCTTTCCGACCAGTTAACGAGAAACGGCAGCCCAATCACGCCGAGCAACGAAGAGATCTCCCCCGTGCCGTTGAACATGGAAACGAGATCGTCAAATGCCCATTGCTGCGTTCCGCCGATACCGGGCAACCACGTAGGCAAGGTGATCAGTCTGTTTGCCAACGAAATATTTAAAGTAGTGAACCGTTACGCTGCCGCGCGCCGCGACAAAAGAATGAAGGTGATGGTGGCGGCAGCAGCACGATCCACGGCCAGTTGGTGACAAGATCGGCGAGATCGCGTAGCACCGAGGTTTTGTTGCTATTGGCGGGTGACACGCTCCTGAGTATTGAAAAACGTAACGAAAAAAACGATAGCTGCCGCGCCGATGATGGTGAAGGTGTATTGCCAGCCTTGAGCGGCATTTCCCTGACCCAACCATTTCACACACAACAAAAGAAAAAATGAGACAACAATATTACCGCCGAGAAAAGCGCCGACAAATTTGATCGAGGAGAGAGAGGTGCGCTCAACTGAGTTGGGCGTGATCACTCCGAGCATCGCGGTGTAAGGGATGTTGATCGCGGTGTAGAGTAGCATGAGGGTGTTATAGGTAAAAAAGGCCCAGATGAGGCGGCCGGTGACCTCGGCCTTGAGTGCGTTGGCCATCGAGCTGAGATTCTCGAACCAGTTCGCGACAAAACCCACATGAAAGGCGTCAAAGACATAGGCAAACCCCTTGAATCCCTCTGCGATGGCTCCAAATCCGTTCCGAACCAAACCAGCGAAGCCTGATTCCAATCGAATCACCATCGTATCTCCTGGGGTGGTAAAGGTCAGCACGCCCGCTAACGCGAAAGGCACACACAACCAAAGCAGGTAAGGCCGGTATTTACCCCAGCGGGTCTTGGTTCGGTCACCGATCATCCCCATGACCGGATCGAAGAAGGCATCGACCGAGCGACTCAACCCGAGCAGGGCTGCCGCCGCCAATGCGCTGAGCCCAAAAACATCCGTGTAGTAGAATGTCAGATACAGCATGAACGTCTGCCAGTAAAGGCAGGAAGCGAAGTCGCCACAGCCATATGAAACTTTTTCGCGAAGCCGAAGTTTTTCTTGGACGATCATGGGGTGTAGCTGGCGGTTGGAGCTGGTTGAGTCTGGGGTTGGCGTAGGCTTTAAACCGTGCCGCGGCGTGCTTCAAGCTTCGCGCGGATATCGGCTGCGATTTCTCGTGTGATTGGAAAACGCATCACCAGAAGCAGCGCAGCTGTTACGCCGATGAGAGGAATGCCGACCAAGTATCCTTTAATGCCAAGAATGGTAGTAGCCGTTTGCACGCCGTCCGGCAGCTTGGAATCGAAAGCGATCAGCGGAAGCAGCCAACCGGCCGCACCTGCGCCAAGCGAAAGACCGAGCTTCTGCGTGTACGAGGAGCATGCCGAGAACGAGCCCTCGCGACGCTTGCCGGTGTCGATTTCGTCGTAGTCCATGCAATCGGCGCCCATCGAACCAGACAACATCCAGAAACCGGCACAAACCAACGCAACGCCACCCGAGTAAATTACCTGTAGCCACGGGGTCGTTGGCGAATAGAGCCACCAACCCGAGGCGTAGGCCGCATAGGCGAGCAGGCACGTGATGATGGCTGCGTGTTTTTTCCCGTACGCGTTGGCCAATTGGGCGATCCCGAGGGCGCCGATGAATCCGCCAACAGAAGCAGCGACGCCCATCCAGGTGTTCCAGACTGCAGCTGGCTGTTCGGCGCCGTTACAGACTACGTATCGGGTGGCAATATAACCAAGTGATCCCACCACAGAATTTCCGAGCGCGAAAGCGAATGTAAACAAAAGTTGGATACGGAATGGACGGCACTTGAGCGTTTCCCAGAATGCCTCCGACAGGCGCACGCGTTCCTGCTTTCGAGAAATGACTTGCGCATAATAGCGCTCACGGAGGCTGAAGAACATTATCGAACTAAACAGGATCATGAGCGCACCCAGAAAACAGGTGTAAATCTGAATGCCGAGCAACGTGTTTGGTTTCATCGGATCGTTGCCGACGGAAGAGGCAAAGCGCAGTCCGGCCCAGGTGGCTACCTGCAAGCCTGCGAAATTGCCAACCTCCATGATTTTCTGAATCGCGCCCTTGAACGACATGACACTGCTGCGCTCGTTGTAGTCAGGCGTCATCTCGGCTCCCAAGCTCTGGAAAGCCATATTGAAGCTGCTCATGAGCGGCACATACAGGATCGAGGAAACGAGCATGTACGCAAAAATCTTCTGCTCACTCCAGTGTGGTGCGATGAAGAGGAAGAGCAGGGGAAGGCCGAGACCAGCCGCCAAACCTCCGAACAGAAGGAAAGGGCGTCGCCGTCCCCAGCGAGTGCGGGTATTGTCGGACAACCACCCGAAGAACGGGTCGGAGAATGCGTCGAGGAGGCGGTTAAGCATCAACGCCGTGCCCACCCAGGCAGGCCGAACGCCAAGGTACGACATAAACACGGCGTATGCAACTCCCGGATACAGCCAGTGACCCCACATATCCAGGCCTGTGCCCAGGCCGTAAATGATCTTGGATACAACGGGGACTTTGTCGTTAAGTGGGGGTGATGGCGGACGGGGTATCATGGGGTTGGAACCGATTTGAGTTTTACTAGGGTAATTGAAAATCCAATACGTGACCTGTCACACTGCACAGGGGTTGAGCGCGGAGAAGAAGATCCTTCCTTCCTGGCGTCGAAAAACAAGCGCAGTTTTGCAATTACTCGCTTTGCCCCGGGCAAGCCTACTTCGTTTTAGGCGCTTAATGGATCGGTGACGTGATCCAGAACCGCTGGATCGTCATGAGCACAACCCAACCATGCGCGGTCGCCTTCCACCTGCTGGTGCCGCAACTTATGTCGTGGAACAGCAAACCTGCAGCGGAGAGGGGAAGAACGCGCATGGAGTTGTCGAAGATAGCCGCCTTATCGCTTCAACGGATTGTCCTTAATGAACTGGATGACTTCCTGCGCCTCGCAGAAGCACAGGGCGGAAACCGTGTCGGCCGCACCGTAATAAATCGCAATACGTCCCGTCGCCGAGTCGCACAGACAGCCGACCGGGAAACATACGCCAGGGACAAAGCCCGCGAGTTCGTAGGGAGCCTCCGGGCATAGGAGCGCCTGATTGGCCGAAGCAATCACCTTTGATGGATTCTCCAGATCGAGGAGCATGGCACTCATCGAGTAGACGAAGCCGTTGCACGTGCCGGTCACGCCGTGATAAAAGAGCAACCAGCCTTCGTTCGTCTCGATGGGCGAAGGGCCAGCACCGATCTTGGTACCCTGGAACCAAGGCCAGCCGCGTCCCATGATGTGGCGGTGTTTGCCCCAGTAAACCATGTCGGGGCTTTCGCTCACGAAGATGTCGCCGAAGGGCGTGTGACCGGTGTCGCTCGGGCGGCTGAGCATGAGATATTTGCCATTCACCTTGCGGGGAAAAAGCACGCCGTTGCGATTATAGGGTAGAAACGCGTTTTCAATTTGTTCGAAGTTTACGAAGTCGGTCGTCTTCGCGATACCGATGGTCGGGCCGTGATAACCGTTGCACCAAGTGATGTAGTAAATGCCGTCGACTAATGTAACGCGCGGATCGTAGGCGTATTCGTGGCGGCTCACCTCCGGGTCGTCACATTTGAACTCGATGGGCTTGGGCTCGAAGGTCCATTTCAATCCATCCGGACTGCGGCCGACATGCAGATGCGGCACGCGATCCATGCCTTCGGTGCGGAACACGCCGATGAATTTACCTTCGAACGCGACGACAGCGCTGTTGTAGATGCCGGTCACGCGAGGCAGCGGACGGCGTCCGATGACAGGATTTGCGTCGTAGCGCCAGACGGTGTCTGGATTGCCTGCAGGTTTTGGCTGCCAGGGCAGGTTAGGGATGGCCGGTCCAGTGATGACTAACTTCATAATGTTTTTGGTTAGGTGGGGATTTTAGCGAAAGGGGCGTTGCCTGAAAACTCAGTCTCAGGTTAACCGGTCGTAATCGGTCAGGGGAGGAGAGTGGTTGCGCGTAAATTGAGACCGATTTCCGCTTTAACCGAGGAGTGTTTTATTCGCACTTATGAGTGCGAGTCGCTGATCGACACATTTACGCGTAGTTAGGCCGTCCTCAGGAGTGTTAAGGCACCAGTCGACAAGCTTGGCAACGTTAGTGCGTGCAGCGTAGCAGCGCGTATCCGAACCACCGTAATACATGATCACGGTGCGCTGCTTGTCAGGGAATTCGACCCAGCCGTTGGTAAAAGTAACATTGGAAACGTCGCCAACTCGCTCGGAATAGTGGGGTGAAACGATATGACCGCCCGGGCGGGCGATAACCTTCGCAGGGTCTTCGAGCGAAGTCATAAACATATACATCACATAGCGCAGACCGGCGGCACAACCACGAACACCGTGAGCGAGATGCAGCCATCCTTTGTCGGTTTTTATCGGTGCTGGTCCCTGGCCGTTCTTCACTTCCTTAATGGTATGGTAGGCGCGGGAATCGATGATTTTTTCCGGACCCGTTACACCGGTGGTGATATCCTTGCAGAGCGTCCAGCCGATGCCGCCCCCAGAGCCGACATCGATGAAGCCGTCCATCGGACGAGTGTAGAATGCATACTGGCCATCGACGAATTCAGGATGGAGGACGACGTTGCGCTGCTGGCTGGCCGGTGTCTTCAGGTTCGGCAACCGATCCCATTTCTTGAAATCCTTCGTGCGGACCATGCCTGCTTGAGCGACGGCGGAGGAAAGATCTCCGGGGGCGGCGTTGGGATCTTTAGACTCGGAACAGAAAACACCGTAGATCCAACCATCCTGATGGAAGGTCACGCGCATATCGTAGAGATTGGTTTCGCCCGGCATCTCAGGGATGTCGCAGGGCGCGTCCCAGAAACGGAAGTTATCCACGCCGTTCTTTGATTCAGCGATGGCAAAAAAGCTTTTGCGGTCTGCGCCCTCGACGCGGGCGACAAGATGAGCTTTGCCTTTCCAAAAGAATGCTCCGGGGTTGTAGGCACCTCCGACACCGAGGCGTTCCATGAAAAACGGATTGGTCTTCGGATTAAAATCGTAGCGCCATTCCAATGGTATGTGGTGAGCGGTTAGGACCGGGAACTTGAAGCGTTCGTAGACGCCGTTTTCCCAGGAGGTTTCGACGGGGTTCTTACGTTTGAGAAATGCCTCGTGGGCAGCGCGCACGGTTTTGACGCTGGCCGTGAAAGCCGAGGAGCGTTTTGCGGAGGGCGTTTTTTTGGTCGAGGAAGATGTCTTTTTCATGCGAACAAGAATGGTCGTTTGGATGATTGAGCTGCTGCGGCGATCGCGCGTAAACGACTCGCGGCCTCGATGCAGGTGCGGCCGTTATGGTAGGGGCATTTCCAAAAACTCACCTTGAGCTGATACTGTAAGAGGGAGCCATCGCGGGTCACACCTCGGAACCACTCGCCATGCTCTTTATCAACCAGCTTGGACTCAATAAAATCCCAGCAACGAAGCGCGGCCTGCAGGTAACGCTCGTCGTTGCAGTACTGATACGCGTTCAGGAAACCGACGACCGCTTCGGCTTGGGGCCACCATTCTTTATTGGAGTCGGTGATTTTACCCGCACGTCCTTCATTATAGATTGCGCCATCGCTATCGAGGCCCTCAACCAAGGTGACATCGGCAATTTTCTGGATGATCGGAGTCAGGCGCGACAACAACGTTGCGTCGCCAAGGACTTCCGCTGCCTCCATCAGGAGCCAGCTGGCTTCGATGTCGTGCCCGTAGGAAACGGCATCGGAGCGCGGCGTCCAATCTTTGGCGAAAAACAGATTCAAATGATGCGTGGTCGGGCTAAGGATTTTGCCCAACATGATTTCAATTAGTTCGGTTTGGCTCTGCTTGAGTTTTGCATCGGGCCACACCCGCATGAGATTCGTGAAAGCCTCCATGACGTGCAGGTGGGTGTTTTGCGATTTAGGCTCGTTTAGGTCCACGACGCTCAACCGCACGTCATCGATGTTTTTCCACTCACGTGAGAAAGCCTCAAAGTATCCGCCCGCTTCAGGGTCTTTGGCGTGACTTTCGAGCAACTGGAAAAGTTCGATGGCCTGCTGACGTGGTGCGGAAAGGCCCGAGGCCGAATGGTATTCGGCGAGCGCGTAAATAGCAAAAGCCTGGCCGTAGACTTGTTTCCTGGTTTGCAGTGGTTTTCCATCGGATCCAATCGACCAGAAATATCCACCGAATTCCTGATCACGGAAATTATTCTCAAGATCGGCGTAGGCCAAGTGGGCCATGTCGAGATATTCGGGATTATGGTATTTCCTGTAGGCCGATGAATAGGTCCAGAGGACACGCGAACTGAGCAGGGCACCACGTGCGGCCGAAGGATCTTTACGCAGGTCGTTCGTAAGCGAGCCCTCAATCGTGCCATGCTCACGATTAACCGCATGTTGTATCCAAAAAGGCAGGATGTTTTGCGTTAGTTCGGCTTCAATCCGAGCCGCATAGGCATGAGCTATTTTAGGATCCATGAGGTGGAGGTGCGTTGATCAGCCAAGAATCACGACGATGCGGCTGTTCTCACGAAGCGCCTCCGCGGGTAGCAGATTATCGCCGACGAACGATTTGCCATCGACAACGATTTCTTTGACGCCACGGGAAACACCGGACGGGTTGCGTACTTCAATGTTGATGTTTTTACCACGGAAATGACGGCGCATGCTAAACCCCGGCCAATTCTTGGGAATGCACGGATCAATTCTGAGCCCGTTGACTTCCGGGCGCACGCCGAGGATCCAGTGCGTCGCACTATAATAGGCCCACGAGGCCGTGCCGGAGAGCCAGGGTACGCGGGAAGCGCCTTCGTTGCGGTTGAATTTTGAATACGTCGTTTGGCAATGAACGTAGGGCTCGATTTGGCGGATTTCTGCGCGGTCGTTATAGGCCGAAGGCAGAAAGGCGCGATAGTACTCGTAGGCTTGATCGCCATCGCCCTGCATGCACTCGGCAATGACGCCCCAGCTTTGCGTGTGTGAAAAAATGCCGGCGTTTTCTTTGATGCCAGAATTAAACAACGTGGCGCGCATGACGTCGCGGTCCGCTTTGATAAACGGTGGAGCGCACAACATCACGCCATAGGGCGTAGCGAGGCGTTCCTTCATGGTTTGCATCGCAGTTTTCGCCTGCTCCGCTGTAGCCGCGCCGCTCATAACCGCCCAGACTTGGGTGTTCATGTAGACCTGGCCTTCGGGAAAATTCTTCGTTCCGAAAACGAATCCATCCTGGCCAATCGCCCAGATGAACCACTCGCCATCCCAGCAAACTTTTTGAATTATCTCGTCGAGCTTTTTGAGTTCAGCTCGGGCCCATGTTGCCTCAGCAGGTTGGTTAAGTTGATCGGCGATACCCGCGTAAACATCCAGACCAAGCCTTACCTGAAACGCAACAAACACACTTTCGCCGCGGTAGCCAAGGCGGATGCAGTCGTTCCAGTCGGCGGCGAGACCGCAGGGCAGGCCGTTACGGCCGGTTCGTTCCAAATTGAACTCCAGTGCGCGTCGCAGGTGTTTGAATACAGTCGCCTCTCCGCAGTCGGCGTAGGGGAGCATCTTGTTGTAGAAACCGATGTCGCCCGTTTCCGCAACGTAGGCAGGAACCGCATTAAAGAACCAAAGACAGTCATCACTGCGATATTCCTCATCCGGTGGTGCCTTCTCGTTACCCGGGCGGTGGGAGAATGGCTTGATCACTGGAATCGCGCCGCCATTTGACAACTGACCCGTCAGCATGATTTCGAGACGTGGTTTCACGCCTTCGCGCAAGAGCGGAATGGCACCGAGCATATCCTGCACCGTGTCGCGGAAGCCGAGGCCGTCACGTTCGCCGTTGTAGATGAGCGAAGCGGAACGCGACCACGCAAAAGTGATGAGCGTGTTGTAGGCATTCCAGACATTGACCATGTGGTCGAATTCCTTGTCGGGAGTCTCGACCTGAAGCGATGACAGCGGCGCATGCCAGGCGGCTTTCAGTTTCTGAAGCTCCTGCTCGCAACGTGCCGCGTTTCCAAATTCGGCAACCGTTCTACGTCCGTGTGTATCGGGTGTTCCAATACCGAGCAGCACGATGATTTCCCGGGTTTCGCCGGGTGCGAGATTCAAGTCGGCCTTGAGCGTGCCGCAGGTGTTGTCGCCTTCAGCGAGAAAGTTGGAGCAGTCGCCTTTAACCACGACTTCCGGCGCAGCATAACCACCGTAACTTCCCAAGAAACGCTCACGCACCGTTTCGTAACCAGCCAGAGGCGCTCCGGTCAGCGTCATCCAAGTGCGGGCGCAACCCGTCAGATCCTTGCCGTCAAAATCGTAGTGGGGGTTGCAGGCAATCCCGAGGATACCGTCTTCCATCGAGGCGCGTGTGATGAACTGCGAGTACTGGAGATTAACCAGATCCTGGAACGTGTCCCAAAGGTTCGCGAATTCACAATAGGTGAAAACGGAGAGCGAGCGCGGGCGGTCCGATTTATTAGTGATCTTCAACCGCCAGTATTCGAAAGTCTGACCGAGTGGAACGAAGTAGGTCGATTCCGTCTCTATGCCCGCATAGCTCGAGGTGATAACGGTGTAGGCCGTGCCGTGGCGACAGGTGCTTTTGTAGCTATCGAGCGGTTTGGCTACCGGCTGCCATGAGGTGCTCCAAAAATCGCCGCCCTCGTTGTCGCGCAGGTAAAAGTACCGACCAGGCTGATCCAGCGGCATGCCGTTGAAACGCATCCGAAGAAACCGGCCAGTCGCGCCGCTCTTATAAAAGGAATAACCGCCGGCGTGATTGGTGATGATTGCGCCGTATTCGGTCGAACCCAGGTAATTGCTCCACGGACGGGGCGTGTCCGGGCGGGTTATGACATATTCTCGCGCGTTGTCGTCGAAGTATCCGTAACTGGCCATAATAGGTAAATATTAAGAGGACTGAAGTTTGTCGTTCCTGCGTGAGAGCGCCTTATTTTAGGCCCAAGAAATTTCACGACCCAGGCGTTGATCGCTTCGCCTTGTTCTGCGGTATAACTATGAGCCAGCTCTAAGGTAAGGCCAAGCTCCTTGGGCGCGCGAATCTCGTTGTAAGCGGCGTAGATCGAGGTCGGCGGGCAAACGTCATCGTTGTATCCCCAAATATAATACCCGGGCACTTTTATGCGGCGCGCAAAATTAACGGTGTCGTAGTACGTGGTGGTCGTGATCTTGGCTGGAGTGGCGTGAACGGAAGCCTTTCCTGTTGCGTCATCGGGCTGGAAAGGCCGAGGCCAGCCACCGGCGCGTCCGTTGAGATCGCCAGTGACGTCACAGAAAGCCGGGTGCGTAGCGGCCAGACCCGTCACGCGCGAATCCAGTGCGGCGGTGACGATCGAGAGCTGTCCACCTTGACTAGCGCCCATCACCAAAAGATTTTTCCCATCCCACATTTCGCGACTAGTGAGAAAATCATTGGCGCGCAGACAACTCAGATAAACACGGCGGTAGTAAAACGTGTCCTTGTTATCCAAGTTGAAAAGCCAGTAGTAGCAAAGTGGTCCCGCCATAAGTGAGTCATAAACTTCCTGCTGCATATTAACGGGAACGCCGTGAATGCCGATCTCAAGCGTGATGACCCCGCGAGCCGCGAGGCCTTTGTCCCCGGTGTACGGACGTATCCCTGCACCGGGTACGCGCAGGATAGCTGGATAACGCCCAGGAGCTTTCGGCTCGCACAAGATGCCGTAGATTCGAGCTGGCGATTGCGTCCAGTTCGGGCCGACGGTCCGGAAACTGACGTGGTAAACGTTCACATTGTCGGTACAGGCATCCGGAAGAAGTGTGAGACGCGGTTCAATGGGTAGTCCGGAAAGTTCGGACTTCCCGGCTTGCCAGAAAGTGTCGAAGTCAGCTGGTTCGGTTTGAGTCGCTTTGATCTTTTGCGGAGAAAATGCCGCCGTGCCTGCTCCCTTGTAAGTGCGACCGGCAACCTGCGTTGTCACCGTGCAGCGAATGAACCCCGGCTGCGTCAGTGTGCCGCCATCGATTACCAAGCCATCCGCCGGGACCGCAGCAGTCTTCGATGCAACCGGCATCATTTCCTGGCCCACTGTGTAGTTGACGGAAATATTCTCAATCGGCTCATTGTCGGCGGTGACCATGACCTTGAAACGCGCAGGCTCGCCGGTGGTATAAGTCCAGTCACGATGATCGGGGGCGACGCGTATTTGAACTGTGGCTACACGAGCGTTGGCTCCGGGCGGGACCGGTGTGATAATTTCTGCGGCTGGCAGTACAGGAACGCAGAGCAAGACGCTAAGAAACAGCAGTGTTTTTGGTGTAAACATGATTCGGGGGAGGGGAAATGCGTGAAGCCTGAGCGTTCACGGTGCAAACCGGAAAAGATCACAATACTACAGCGCTGATCGCAGGCGACGCGGGGTTAATGAACAGGCTTTACCTTGGGTATCAGCAAGTAGTGATTCGGTATCTCGTGTTCGACAACAAGGATTTCGGCAAAGGTTCATAAAACAACTACGCAAAATCTCCTGCTTCCGGGCGAATCGCGGACCTGACAATTGCACTTAGCCGTAACGATGCAGTTGAAGCATATTCTCCAGTGTGGAGCGATGTGCAGCAGGTGGAGCCCGATGTCCCCATCGGGCTTGATCGAAGCTGCTCTCAAAACAGCCCGTTAGGGACAACGGGCTCCACCTGCAACTGCATGGTTACGGCTTAGCGTGAGTTTCGACTTCGCGCTGAAAGCGATGCCTTTAGCGCTTCTTCGTTTTCTGCTCTGGCGGTGGACTCCACGCCGCCCGTAACTGCGCGGCGCGTGCGGCGACCTTGCTCACGGTGTCGGTCGAAGCCGTCAATGAAACGGCTTTTTCTCCCGTCCGCAAAGGCACGATACCGAGCTCTTTTAAGCGTCGAAATACTGGCTCCAACGCACGCGTTTCGTCGCGGAAAAACAAGCTGCCGCGCACGCGCAAGAACGTCCATCCGAGGCGCTCAAGCACTGCCTGACGCTCAAGATCTTCCTGAAGCTTTTCAGTACACTGGAACTGCTCGCCATCGCATTCGATGGCCAGACGGTTGCCATTGCCCTGCACGACCAGATCGATGACATAGGACCCCGCCTGGTATTGCGGCATAACGCCATAACCACGCTCCACCAGTAAACGACGGACACCGTCCTCGAAGCTTTTGGTTCGGGCATCCGACCCAGTGTTGCGTTTTTGCAACTCTCGCTCCCAAACCTTTGGATCAAGTCCATGCTCGATGATACGGCGCCGGTAGTCGGCGGGCTGGAGATCCACCTCGTGATTGAGGGAGTGTACGATCCACATCTGATTTCGCGCACGGCTGGCAGCGACGTTGAAACGTTTCTTGAAGATCTTTTTTGGACCCTCCTGGCGCATTGGGAGAGGCGAGTTCCCGGAGGGCGCGTCGACGACGGAAAGGAACATCACATCGCGTTCATCGCCCTGGAATTGCGCGGAGTCGCCACAGAGAATCTGGCGACGGCGGTATTCGGCGGGTTCGAGGCGCTGGCGCAGGAGGCTGTCTATCTTCAGCGCCTGTTTGTCACCAACTAGTGAAACCACACCAAACGTCATGGGTTCGCCTGCGTCATTCTTTGCGTATTCCGGCATCTCGATGGCGGCGCAAATGAGCGAGACGATCGTGTTGGCTTCAGCATCGTTGAGATTATTGCCGTTGTCGCGCCCGTCTGTTACGCGGTGGGTAACAACATGCGGGCTCAGCGGAATAACAGAACTTTCGCGGAGCGGTTTGATCTCACCCTTGTAAGAAAGGCTGTTGCTGAACGCGATGATATCGGGTGCGCAGCGGAAATGCTCGGTCAGGCGGATCACGCCGCCAAAGGCGATCTGGGCAAGTTCGTACACCGAGGTCTCTCCGTCGTAGAGTTCCTTGTGAGGAACGGTTTCAAGGAAGACGCGGATGAGTTTTCCAATCTCACCCGAATTAATGCCCACCGCCACAGGCGTCACCTGTTCATCGTCGCCGACCACGATCGCTTGCTTGCCGAGGTAAAGGGCGAAGAGTGATGTCGGGTCGCACTGGCTGGCTTCGTCGATGATGACGACGTCGAACTGCGTTCGGCGTGGGTCAAAAGTCTCCGCAACTTCAACCAGTGGCATGATCCAAACAGGGACAGCATCCTTGGCCGTGGACATTTCGCGGCGTGCTGCGTTGCGCAGTTCGGCGTCGCGTACGCCTTTGCCGGTTTTAGTTAGTTTGTTCCGCATGGCGGCAAATGCGCCCAGCGCCTGTTTCTGCGCATCGCCAGTTTGTTGGATTTGTTTCAACCAGGTCCGCTTTTCGACGAGTTGCGCGGTTACTTCGAGCAATTGCTGTGTGAGGCGCTCGATGCGCTGTTGCAACTGATCGAGCGAGACGTTTGCACGGCGGTCCAGTTCGTCGTGGAGCTGACGCCATTCCCACGCGAGCAGTGGATCGCCCGGCGGACGTGAATTGGCGTGAACCGGCAGGCGATTTTCTATCGCCGAGGCCCAGGCCGCAGCGGATTTCGTCAGGCGGTCAAGCAGGTCAGCACGATGGGCGTAATCGGTCTCCAAGCTTTTCAACCGCACGAGTTCGCCGTAGGCCGAATGATACTCGGTTGTAAGGCGACTTTGCAGTGCTTCGCGAAGTTGGCGAGTCACATGCGCTTCTGGTTTCGACGTAGCTGCAACTTTTTGCAGCCAGCCTTCGATTTTCGAGTTAAGCTGACGCTTCCGCAACCAACGACTCCGCGCCTGCAGGATGGTCCCGAGTTCGCCCAAGATCGCTTTGCGGATCCGACGGAGTTGGGCGTTTTCGCCGGCCTCGGGTGGCGTGGAATTCAGGAATGTTGCCCAATAGAAACCAAGTCGATCGAACTGGGCTTCGAGCGGCTGCCACACCGACGCGTGCCAATCGAGGCAGGCCTGGATTGGCGGCACGAATTGCTGACAGACCTTTTCTGGATGTTCGCCGAGGTCGGAGCAGGCCAGACCTCCATTGCAGGCCATCTGTCGTTCCCAGCGTTGAACGAGCTCGGTGCGCAGGTGGCGAATACGCAGAAGTGCGCGAACTGCCTTTAGCTGCGTGAGATCGTTTAGGTCAAGCGGGCGGTTATTGACCTGTGTCTGTCCCTGGAATTCATGCCAATGTCGTTTGGTGAGCTTGGTGATCACCCCGAAGCCATGACCTGCCTCGCGATGAGCAATGATTTCGTCAACGATGGCGAGTAGTTCGTGTGGCGCGCGCTTAGCAGTTACCGCTGGGCCATGCTCCATCACGAGGGTGTGGCATTCGTGAACTTCCTTCCACGTCGCATCTATTTTCTGTACGAGCGAATCCCATTCGCGCCGAGCTACACTACCATCGCGGCCCGCTTGAATAGCCAACAACTGCCAGCGGGCGCTATCGCGAAGAAACTCGATCGTCTTGCTCGCAAGTTCGAGCATGCGGTCGAACTCGACGAGGTCGCCAGGTTCGCGGGAGTTATCCCAAAGTTCGTCGCGCAACCGTAGATTCTGTGCACTTAGCACTTTTAGCTCTTCTACCGCGTTTTTGAATTCCTGCGGTGTCGCCAAGATTGAGGCCTCGGGGCGAAAAGCGCCGAGCGAGCGCTCGTCATCGAGAGAAATACGGGCGTTTGTCTGATAAAGTTCAACGATTTCAGCGTGCGTAAGCGGAAGTGCTGCTCCGAGTTCGATCGGACTGGGAATCCAGTCGGCAGAGCCAACGCCTTCTTTGATCTGACGAGCAGCGTCGATAGGGCGAAAAGTTTTTTCGCCTATCGTGACGTTGCGGATTTCATCCTGACGTGCGCCGAGCAGGAGTTTCCGGGCGGAACGCAGCGACTCAAGGATGCGCCGACGTTCTGTGTGCAACTGAAGCGCATCGCGCTCAAGCAGACCGCTGTCCTGGCTTAGCCGAACGTGAATTTTCTGCACCGCCGATTGCAGTTCCTCCTGACTTTGCTTGTCATTGTGAAGCACGCTGATGCAGAGCGGCTGGAGCGGCTCGACAACTTTTTGGCGGAGAACGCGCAGCGCCTTCGGAGTATGGGCGGTGACGAGCACCCGCTTTCCTTGAGCCAGGAAGTGGCCGAGTAGATTGGCGATGGTGTGGGTTTTGCCGGTTCCGGGCGGGCCTTGCACGAGCACACAATCACGTTTCGCCAATTGTTTGGCGATTTCGAGTTGTTCGCGGTTGGCTGGTTTGCTTAGCAGGATGTCCTCATCCTCGTTGCCGACGGAGATACCAGTGCCAATAAGCTCACTCTGTAACTCGAGGGGATGAAGCTCCAAGCCGAGGATTTGAAGCAGGGCGGAGGGGAAGTCTTTTCGCGTGGGAATGTCTTCGAGCACGAGATCGAAGATGCTTTCCGGCCCGGTGCGACGCGTGCGCATAAAAATGACCGGCTGGCGTTGGAGCGTTGGGACTTGTTCGGTTACGACGGTTGCCGGAGTGGTTGCGACGGGTTGTGCGGTCTCCGTTGGCTGGAAAACGCCACGGCTTGGGAAAAGTCCTTGGATGAGACGGCGGAAGAATCCGTTCGTATCTTCGTCACTGAGCGGGCCAAACTCGGCTTTTTTCAGTTCATCTGCACAGCGGGCGATTTGCTGCGTGTCGGCTTTGGGGAGTGCTTGAAGAAATTCAAGATAGAGTTCGGGCGGCTGTTCGCGTTTGCGGAAGATGAACTCCGGTTGCGCTTTCTCGGGGTTGAATTCCAGTTCGAGTTTTTGCAGCAGGATTGGATGGCGGAAATCGCCATGCTCGTCCGGACAGCTCAAGAGCCCATCGCCAACGAGTAGTTCGACGCGTTCGCCTTCGCGTTCCTGTGCGCCGTACCAAGCATAAGCCGTTTCGAAAAGCGCGAGCGCCTCGCGAGCAGCACGTTCTTGGTTCTGCCAGAGAGTTCGTTGCTCCTGCCATTGCCGCAATGCTGCAGGTCGGCGCTGATCGGCGTGAAAGTGTTCGATCGCGGGCTGATCGAAAGCGACCGATTGATTGCGTGAACTCAGCGCCTCGACTGTGCCAGAAAAACTATCCCAATCAGGCGTGAGCCAGCCCGACAGAATCGCGGGCGGTTCAGGGCAGGGTGTGATCGCAGGGCGTTTGAGACGCAGAACGATATCGTTGCCCTCAAAATCATCCTCGATCTTGGGGAGTTCACGGAAAAGTTCGACAGCGGGATGCGCAGGCAATTTGCCTAACCAGATCGCGCCGAGTTGCTGAGCAATGTCGCGTACGGGCGGATGGCGCAGGTCAGAATACGCCTTCAAATATTCGAATAACTTGCTGAGCCGTTGACGGGCTATCTTCAGCGCAGGACTTGTAACCGCATCGTCAGGCGTTGGCTTTTCGGTGGGTGGGAAGAGGTCCGGTGCCGAGTGCATAGAGAGTTGGCCACGCCCCATCACGGGTCGTTTTCATGGCGTTGAGGTGGCCGAGTAGACCTGCAACACGTCCCTCGGTGCCATCGATTGTCGTAACGTAGATGTAAACGGTGACTAACGAGAACGTGGGATTTTTAAGACGAATGCTCTATCTAACCTACTAACGCCGCACGGGCACGCCGTGAGTGGACAAGTAGTCTTTTACTTGCGGGATGGTAAATGTTCCGAAGTGAAAAAGGCTGGCCGCAAGGACTGCGCTCGCGCGGCCTTCGTCGAGTACAGTAGCAAAGTGCTCCATTTTGCCAGCGCCGCCGCTGGCGATCACCGGAACACTCACTGCATCACTGACAGCGCGGGTGAGGGCGACATCGTAGCCGGTCAGCATACCGTCGCAGTCCATCGAGGTTAAAAGAATTTCTCCGGCACCAAGTGAGACGGCTTGCGCGGCCCATTTGACGGCGTCGAGTTCAGTCGGATTGCGTCCGCCGTGCGTGTAAACGCGCCAGGATTTGCCGTCGGGTTCGCGCTTGGCATCAATCGCAACGACGATGCACTGATTGCCGAACCGGCGGGAAGCGTCAGCGATAAGCTGAGGATTCTTGATCGCGGCAGTGTTCAGCGAAACTTTATCGGCGCCGCTTTTCAGCATGGCCTCGATGTCGTCGACGGAGCGCAGGCCACCGCCGACAGTGAGGGGCATGAAGCATTGCTCAGCCGTGCGGGCGACGACGTCATGCATGATGCTGCGGCCGTCGCTGGAAGCGGTGATATCGAGAAACACGAGTTCATCGGCCCCTTGTGCGTCGTAGGCTTTGGCGCATTCTACTGGATCGCCTGCGTCGCGGAGTTCCTGAAACTTCACGCCTTTGACGACACGACCGTTAGTCACGTCGAGGCAGGGAATGATGCGGCGGGAAAGCATTTTGAACTGCTAAGAAACAAAGAAACGAAGGTCTGCTTAGCTTCTTCGTTTCTTCGTGTTCAATTCATCAGGCGTCAACGTGGACAACTTCGGGTTCGAAGTTAACCACGAGGCGATAGGTCTGGCCGGGGCGCATGATCAGCGGGTGATCGCGCACGAGGTACTGCAGATAGTGAATCTTGCCGTAATTGGTGCGGTACGTTGGATCGGCACTGACAACCTCGGTCTCAAGCCAAGTGGCCTGGAAATCGTCTTTTTGCACGGTGCAGCGATGGCCGAGCGGGCCGAGAGCGAGCGCGCCGTTGACGTGGTACTTCGAGTGCGGCGCCGCGATGGCGATCATGTAGCGGAACTTGTCCAGCGTAGTCTGCTGTTTCACCGTGTAGGCGAACTCGCAGCTGATCTTCGGGCCGGCGAAATTCCACTGCACCTTCACGGTGCCGAGATTTTTGATAATCTCTTCTTTCGTGTTGATCAGTTCGGGCTGTTCGTAGCGGAAATAGAAACTGTTGCGCAGGCCGAGGCCGGTGACGCAATTTTTGCCGTAGAACGCGGGGATTGTGACGTTTTCGCCGAAGGTGAGTTCGGGAATCATCACTGGCGCATAGATGTTGTTCGGCCAGTCGAAGACGCCGGGGCAGTGAGGGAAGGGCAGAGAGTCGGCGACAAGCGTCGGGCCGGAACTGATCAGCGGGATCTGCGCGTGCAGACCGCTCTCGGCGCAACGGTAGAGGAAAAGGCCTTGTTCCTTGCGATTGGATTTGTCGAAGATGACGTAGCGACCGCTGGTGCGGGCGAGTTCGGTCTTTGGCGCGCCAGTCGGCATCTGCACGGTCTTCGCGAGGCGTGACCACTGGCTGAGGTAGCGGGCGGCATCGAAGTTGGCCATGCGGGTCGTGTGGTGACCGAAGGCGGTGCGTTCGTCGTCGCGGAGATCGAGGAAGCCGTGTTCCTGATCGAGGTAAGTCTGGTAGAAAAACACGAACAACCGGCGGAGGATGTCGTAGTATTTCGGCTTCTGGTCATCGGCGATCCACCCGTCACGCAGACCTTGAAGGATCAGGCTGATGCAGTGCATCTGGCCGTAGGCTCCGGCCGCGCGGCCAAAGGCCCAGCCCAAACCATCGGCCCGCACCAAGTCAGGCATCATCTTGATGTATTTCTCAGCGTAGGTGCGGAGAGTGGGGAGCTTGCGGTCACGCACGCCGCTGTTGGCGTGGAGTTGGAGCGCCGAGCGGATGAACACGAAGCTCATCAACCCGTAGAGATTGAAATTACCACCAAAACCCGTGGTCGAATCGTCGAAGAAACCGGCTGAGCTGGTTTGGTCGATGCGATCGCACATGCGTTCGATCAGGCGTGAGGTCTCATCTTTCTTCGAGAGGCCAAAGCTGAAACGCGCGACGGCCTTGGCGACGTTGAACGATTGCCAGTGGTTGTCGTAGTCGCTGCGGTGAAGGAGTTGCTTGTCGATGCGCTGGCGGGTTTCTTCAACGAGGCGTTCCCAGACAGGGTTGCGTTCTTTGGAAGGACCGAAAGCGAGGAGGCCGAGGGATGCGTAGGCGAGGCCGTTTTCAGCGGCGGGCTCGGTAAACATCTGCGCGGTGATACAACGTGCAGCGAGATCGATGAGGTCGAAACCTTTGAGTGAGGTCTCGCCGGTGGCGCGATAGAATTCGCCAAGGGCGTAAGCGACGTGGCCGGGCTCGTCGGGGCGAGGCTGTTCGCCGGGTGCGGCGAGGATGGTACCGTCAGGCTGGATCGAGTCTAGGTTATGGCTCAACATTGAGCGGGCCATATCGAGACATTGCTCGGAAAAACTATGCATGTAGATGAGTTACGGGCTGCAGGCTGTCGCTGGCGCACCGCGCGCGCAGCGGAAGGAGAGTTCTGTCAGGGTTTTGCCTGGTGGCGCAAGAGGGAAGTTAATTTACCGTGCGATGAGTTTGAGGAACTCGTCGTTGGTTTTGGTTTTTTGGAGACGTGTGATCATCGTCTCGGTGGCTTCCTCGATCCGGGTTTGCACGAGGGCACGGCGGAAGAAATGAATACCTTCGAGCTTCTTGGCGTCGATGAGGAGTTCCTCTTTGCGGGTACCGGAGGACGCAATGTTGATCGCGGGCCAGAGACGCATTTCGGCGCACTTACGGTCGAGCACGAGTTCCATGTTACCGGTGCCTTTGAACTCTTGGAAGATCACGTCGTCCATGCGGCTGCCGGTCTCGACGAGAACGGATGCGATAATAGTGAGTGAGCCGGCTTCTTCGGTATTGCGGGCGGCGGCGAAGAGCTGACGGGGTTTTTCAAGGGCGCGAACATCAAGACCACCGGAACCGGTGCGCCCGGAGTTGCGAGCGGTGTTGTGCGCACGAGCAAGGCGGGTGATAGAATCGAGGAGCAGTACGACGTGTTTGCCGGTTTCAACCAGGCGTTTAGCACGCTCGATGCAGAGATCGGCGATGCGCAGGTGATTTTCGATCTGCTCGTCGTTGGACGAGGCCCAGATCTCGGCGGGGACACTGCGTTTGAAATCGGTGACTTCCTCGGGACGTTCGTCAACGAGGAGAATCATGACAATGCACTCGGGGTTATTTTCCAAAACGCCGAGCGCCATGTCGCGCAAGAGTGTGGTTTTGCCGGTACGGGGCGGTGCGACAATGAGGCCGCGGGTTCCTTTGCCGATTGGGCAAAAGAGATCGACCGCGCGAGTCGTGAGGCGTCCGTCCTTGAGCTCCATTTTGAGCATCTTGTCGGGCGAGACGGTGGTGAGAGCGTTAAAGTCGAATTTCTGGCGGCGCTCGTCGATGTCGACGCCATCAACCTTCTCGATGAACTTCATCTTGGGGTTGGGGAAACGGCCTTCGGCGGGATAAGCGGTGCCGGAGATCATGCTTCCGGTGCGGAGCTTAAAGCGGCGGATCAATTCCTTAGGGACAAAAGTGTCGGAGGGCCGACGTTTGCCAGCGCGGGTCATATCGAGCAGCTGGCCGTTGCCGCCTTTCTGGATGTCGATGTCGAGAATACCTTCGACGTGAATGACGTTTTCAACGGGCGCGGCAGGAGCAGCAGGGGTAGGGGCAGGAACGGCGGCGGGTGTTGTAAGCGCAGCAGATTCCGGCACAGGAGTAGGATTAGTTTCCATAATAACAGGCAGTAGATTGGCTATTCCGAAGGCGCGGCGTGTAAAACTCGTTAAGGATTAGAGCTGCAAAACAGAAACTGTAGCTGCTCCAAACCCTAAAAAAATGCCCACTAACGTGTCAGATCAAACAATCACCTCAGTTTCCCGAGAGAGTCGTGTGTTCCGGCCATCGGCCGAGTTTCAACGCCAAGCTAACCTTGGGAGTTATGCGGTTTATAAGAAGATGTATGCGGAGTCTGTCAATAGCCCAGAAACATTCTGGGAGCGTCAGGCCAAAGAACACCTCATCTGGCGCAAGCCGTTTAAGTCGGTTTTAAAGTGGGAAGAACCGCATGCCAAGTGGTTCGTGGGCGGAAAGTTAAACGTCGCCGAAAACTGCCTCGATCGCCACATGGGCACTCACCGTGAGAACAAGGCTGCAATTATTTTTGAAGGCGAACCGGGTGATGTACGCACGATCACTTATAAACAACTGCGCTTCCACGTTTGTCGATTGGCACATGTTTTTGAAAACATGGGCATTCAGGCTGGCGACCGCATTGCCATCTACATGCCGATGGTGCCCGAAGCTGTATTCGCGATGCTGGCCTGCGCACGTATTGGCGCCGTGCATACAGTGGTGTTTGGCGGTTTTAGCCCTGAGGCGCTGAAGGACCGTCTTAACGACTGTAAGGCGCGCATGGTCATCACCGCCGATGGCGGTTGGCGCAGGGGAAAGGTTGTGGAACTCAAGGCCAATGTCGACAAGGCCGTCGAGGGCGCACCGTCGGTGAATACGGTGCTCGTGCTCAAGCGCTGCGGTAATCCTGTCGAGATGAAACCGGGTCGCGACGTTTGGTGGAAGGACGCGTGGGAAGGTGCGCCAAATTATCACGAGGCAAAAGCTTTCGATGCGGAACATCCGCTTTATATTCTCTACACGAGCGGCAGCACAGGGAAACCCAAGGGGGTTTTGCATACGAGCGCTGGTTATTTGCTCGGTTGCAAGATGAGCGCACACTACGTCTTCGATCTTAAAGACAGCGATCTTTATTGGTGTACGGCCGATATCGGCTGGGTGACCGGGCACAGCTACGTTGTCTATGGTTTGTTCAGCAACGGAGCGACGCTCTTCATGTATGAGGGCGCACCGAACCATCCTGAACCCGACCGTTTCTGGCGTATGGTGGACCGGCACGGTATCACAATTTTCTATACAGCGCCGACGGCGATTCGGGCGTTTATGCGCTGGGGCGACAATCATGTATTGCGGCACCGGTTGACCTCGTTGCGTCTGCTGGGTTCGGTCGGCGAACCGATCAATCCCGAGGCTTGGATGTGGTATCATCAGATGATCGGCAAAAAGAAATGCCCGATCGTCGACACTTGGTGGCAGACCGAAACGGGCTCGATCATGATTGCGCCGTTGCCAGGCATCATACCGACCAAGCCCGGCTCTGGCACGTTGCCGTTTTTTGGGGTGGTTCCGAAGGTTGTAGATGACAACGGCAAGGAAGTGCCACGCAATACTGGCGGTAAACTCGTGATCACAAAACCCTGGCCGTCCATGCTGCGTACGCTCTGGGGTGACGACGAGCGTTTCAAGAAAGCGTATTTCGGCGAATTTCCCGGAATGTATTTCACCGGTGACGGTGCGCGACAGGACAAGGACGGGTATTTCTGGATCGTTGGGCGGATCGATGACGTGCTCAATGTCTCTGGCCACCGGATCGGCACAGCCGAAATCGAGAGCGCGCTGGTTTCGCATCCATCCGTCGCCGAAGCGGCTGCGGTCGGCAAACCCGACGATCTCAAGGGTCAGGCACTGGTTGTTTTCGTGACGCTCAAGTCCGGAATCGAACCAAGCGACAAGCTCAAAGAGGAACTGCGCAACCATGTGGGCCACGAGATTGGTTCCATCGCCAAGCCAGATCAGATCCGTTTCGCGGCCGGTCTGCCGAAGACTCGCAGCGGTAAAATTATGCGGCGCATTCTCAAGGAGATCGCGACGGGCGGTGAAATCAAGGGCGACACGAGCACGCTCGAAGACTTCACGGTCGTTGCGACTTTGCAGCAGGACGAGTGAGCGGTCGCTAAGTCGGAACGTTCGGGGCAACTTTACAATAGCAGGCGAGGGCCGCTGTTGTTGTTGCCTCGTGCGAAAAGTTTTGGAGCGTTGACGGCGTGTTTTTACGACGCTGCACCTTCATCTTCTTCGCTGTGTTGCTCGGCGGTCTGCTCAAGGCCGGGGACGCAAAGCCTGCCCGGCCTGCGCCGCTTTTGCTGATCTCGCTGGACGGCTTTCGCAGCGATTACTGTGAGCTCTACCCAGAGCAAACACCTAATCTCCGCCGACTCAGAGAGGGTGGAGCCTCGTTGCGCGCGCTGATACCGGCGTTTCCGACAAATACGTTTCCGAATCACTACTCCATCGTCACGGGTCTGCGTCCGGCGCGCCACGGCATTATTAACAACCACTTCTTTGACCCAAGCACGGGGCGTTTTTTTCACTCAAACCAACCGGCATCGAACCGCGAAGCGCAGTGGTGGGGAGGCGAACCGATCTGGATCACTGCGCGACGGCAGGGTAGGGCGAGCGCTTGCTATTTCTGGCCAGGGTCTGAGGTGGCGATCGGCGGATTTAGACCGAACTATTGGAAGCCCTACGATTACTCCGTGCCTTTTGAGCAACGCCTGGCCGAACTCATCGGCTGGTTGAAGCTCTCGCCGGAGCAGCAGCCTGCGGTGATCACGTTTTACCTCGAAGAAACGAACTCTATTGGCCACACCAACGGTCCGGGGTCGGCCGAGCTTGGCCAGACCGTCGCGCGCCTCGATTCGCAGATCGGCGCAATCCTCAAACAAGCTGCAGATGCCGGCATACCGCTCAACCTTGTCGTCGTCTCCGATCACGGGATGGCTCCACGTCGCCGCGACCAAGTTGTGGTCCTCGACGATTACATCGATCTCGCCGCAGTGCAGGTCGATTTCGAAGGTCCAGTTGTCGGCCTGCGGCCTCATGATGGCGACGTCTCCGCGCTGTTAGCGAAACTCGCTAAGCTGCCGCCTCAAGCTCGTGCGCTGCGCAATGAAGATTTACCCAAGCACTTCGCTATGACCGACAACCCACGTGTGCCGCCAATATGGATCCTTGCCGACGAGGGTTGGCGGGTTGAGCGACGCAGCCAGTACGACAGCACGCGCGATCGTTATGTTAAAGGCGAACATGGCTACGACCCGATGGTCGCGACGATGCAGGGCGTTCTCATTGTCCACGGTCCGGCGTTCCGAACCGACGGCGCGTGTATTGAACCTACCGAGAACATCCATATCTACAATCTGCTCTGTGCGGCTGCCGGTCTAAGCCCTGCGCCCAACGATGGTGACGAGCGCTTGGTGCGTGCATTCCTTGTGCATTAACGAATCGCGCCACACTGCGCGTGGGCATCCACCACGGTCCCGGAAAATTCCCGAAATTCGCTCCTTAGGCTTGCTGTCCGCCACTCAGCTAATAAGGTCAACACCCCAAGCGATGCGGATTCACAGGCCACCCCGCCTGCTTCATCGCTCAACCTCAAACTGTCACGCGAAGGAGTATGAGATGAAAACGAAAGCGGAGCGATTCATCGACAACGTTCAGAGCGCGCTGATTAGAAGTAAGCGTACGATCACATTATCACCGGCAGCTGCGGCGATGTGGTCTTTGTTGAGAGAACTCGAACAAGCCTCACATGCGGCCGTCTATATCCCCGAGACGCTGTCTGCCGAGGAAGCCGCAGATCAATTCGTACGATTCTTATACGAAGACGATGCTGCCGCTCCTGATCCCGATGATGCTCCGCATTGGCTGCGCACCTACGTGATTGCCGAACTCGAGATGTCGTGTCCCGAACATCAATCCTGATTGAACAATCCAGCGTATTTCCAAGCCTCCGACGTTTTTCCGTCGGAGGCTTTTTTTGCGGCGAAACTTTCGCGATTCGGTCGGAATGAAAAATGAACCTTTCCCTCGGCCCCAAAATTTGGCGAAGATGTGCGTATTCTCATGAAAGTCCCGTTTCTCGATCTCTCGCTGCAACACAAGTCCATCCGCGAACAGGCGCTCGCCGCCCTGACTGCGACGTATGATGCCAATCGTTTTTGCCTCGGCAAGGACGTGGAGGATTTCGAGAAAAACTTCGCTTCCACTCTCGGCTATCCGCGTGCACTTGGCTTCAATAGTGGCACCTCGCCGCTTCACATCGCCTGCATGATCGCAGGCTTCGGCCCGGGCGACGAAGTCATCGTCCCGCCGTTTACGTTTATCTCCTCCGCGTGGGGCATTAGTTACGTGCGCGCCACGCCGAAATTCGTCGATATCGAGGCCGACACGCTCAACCTCGACCCGGTCAAACTCGAAGCCGCGATCACACCGCGCACCAAGGGCATTGTCGTTGTTCACTTGTTCGGTCAACCGGCCCGAATGGACGAAATCATGGCCATCGCCAAAAAGCATAACCTCTTCGTCATCGAAGACTGTGCGCAGGCAGTCGGCGCGAAGTACAAAGGCACGCCCGTCGGCCTGCTTGGCGATGTCGGCACGTTTAGCTTTTATCCGACCAAGAATCTCGGCGGTTGCGGCGAAGGCGGTGCGCTGACTTCGCGTCGCGATGACGTATTCACTAAATCCCGACACATCCGCGTGCATGGCTCCGACCGTCGTTATTACCACGATATCGTTGGCGGTAATTTCCGCATGGACGGTTTTCAGGGCGCGCTGCTCAACGTAAAGCTTCCGCACCTCGCCAGCTGGACCGCGCGCCGTCAGGAGATCGCCCAGCGCTACCTCGCCGGGCTCAAGCTTACCGACGCCATCCTGCCCGCGCAGGTTGGTTACGGACAGAGTGTCTACCATCAGTTTACGATCCGTCATCCGCGCCGTGATGCGTTGCGCGAACACCTCACGAAGCACGAGGTCGGCACCGATTTGATTTACCCCGTACCGTTGCACCAACAGAAATGTTACGCTGAACTAGGCTACGCCACCGGCTCGCTACCTGTCGCAGAAAAAGCCTGCGCCACCTGCGTGAGCTTGCCGATTTTCCCGGAACTAACCGACGCGCAAGTTGACCATGTGATCGCCTCGGTGAATCAATTCTGAGCGCACAGGAGGAAACGGTGTTAACGGAGAACACCCTCATTTCCGCTGTGTCCTCAGTTCTCTCCAGTTAAAAAATAGAATCTATGATCAACGGTGTACGCTTCAAAGTTTGCGGACTCACATCCCTGGCGGATGCGGCTGCAGCCGATGCGTGCGGCGCGGATTATCTTGGGTTCATTTTCTATCAAAAATCGCCGCGTTACATTTCGCTCGAATCGTACCACGCGATGTCGGCGCACCTGCCCCACAAACCACGGGTTGCGGTCACGGTTGAACCCACGACCGAGGAAATTATTCGACTGAAAGCCGAGGGCTTCGACTTCTTCCAGTTCCATTTCCCGCACGACACCGAGCTGTCGCGGGTTGAGCACTGGTCGGAGTTGATCACGCCAAACAAGCTCTGGCTCGCGCCACGCGTACCTCCCGGCGAACACCTGGAGCCCGCAATGCTCGCGCTCGCGAATACCTTTCTCTACGACACGTATCGAGCCGGCACCTACGGCGGCACAGGACAGGCGGGTGATTGGACGCGTTACAAGCAGCTGCAAAAAGACCACCCACGCATCAACTGGATTCTCGCCGGCGGCCTGACGCCGGAGAACGCAGTCGCCGCGTTGACCGAAACCGGAGCCAGAACCATCGACGTCAATAGCGGCGTCGAAAGCGTTCCAGGCATCAAGAGCGCAGAAAAACTGAAACGCCTCGCCCAAGTCCTGAGCACCTACAAAGGCGCGCTGAGTCGCTCGCCGTTCTAAAGCGACGAACAGCTTTAGTAAGGATCTAGGGCTAATCGTGTCTTTTAGTTGGTTCGGCGGCAGTGATTCTTAGGACGTCACCCGATTGGTGGGAGACGTTAACGGGGAGGATGCTTTCAATCGATTCGAGTAGGCCGTCGAGGTCGTCGAGACTGTAGCGGCCACCAAGGCGAAGATCGACGACTCGGGGATCAATGGTGATCGTGCGCGCATGGTAGGCGGCGAAGTGATTGAGCGCTTCGCCGAGCGGAGTGTCGTTGAACACAACCTGTCCCTGTCGCCAAGCAATCACGTCTTGAGCGGCACCTTCGGGCAAGGTTCGAATGACGAGAGTCTTGTCGCTGAGTACTGCTTGCAGGCCGGGCGTCATGGGACGTTCATTAGTCGCATCGCCCGAGGAGCGGATGCGGACGGTGCCTTCGATCACGGTCACTTCGGTGGTGGAGGTAGTGGAGGCTCGTACGTTAAAAACAGTCCCGGTGACGCGTACCGAACCAGTTGATGTCTCCACCAGAAATGGACGTTTGGCATCCTTGGCAACGGTGAATAACGCTTCGCCGCTGACGAGATGCACGCGGCGTTCTTTGCGGGTGAAATCTACGATGAGCTCGGTGCGGGCGTTGAGGTCGACTTTCGAACCGTCGTCGAGCGTGGCCACATGACGTTCGGCCGTTTTGGTCGCGAGATCGAGCGAGCGATTGGAGAGAACGGTAAATGTGAGCGCGATCGCTGCGGCGGCGGTGAGTGTTGCAGCGATGATGCGGTTGCGGATGCGTGAAGTTTTTCGTTGTTGAACGACGGTTTCGGCGGCGGCGGTGAGACGTGCCTCGATGTGGGTATCGAGCTGGGCCGAGAGTTCGCGGTATTGGGCGAACACGCGTTGGTGTTCGGGTTTGGCGTTGAGCCAGGCGGAAAACGCAGTTTTGTCGCTAGGGCTTAGTTCGCCACCGTCGAAACGTGCCGCCCAATGGGACGCTTCTTCGTCGATAGGATTCGAAGGCGTTTTCATAGGCTTATAATTGTGTGTTGAGCAGTCAGCGGGTAGGGCGGATGGTCCCTCATCCGCCGAGGGCAATGCGGAGCATTGCCCCTACCTTCGGACTTTCTGAAAAAGCCTGAACTTTCACGGGTTTTGCTATTGCGATAAAGTTTCATGAGTTAACGCGCAGCGGCTTCGCCGTCGGCCTCTGAGTGGTTCTTGCAGTTGTTTTGGGAAGGGTCTTGCAGCGCGGCGCGGAGCAGACGAAGCGCGCGGGCGTGTTGTTTTTCCACGGTGCTGATGGCGATGCCGAGAGTCGTGGCGATTTCGGCGTGGGTAAGTTGTTCGACCTTGCGCAAGAGGAGAACTTGGCGGCAACCGGCGGGCAGGCGAGCGATGGCGGCCTCCAACCGCAACCATTCCTCACGCGCCATGACGAGGTGCTCTACGCCGGGCGTGGTCGCGGGCGTGAATTCTATGATATTGGAAAGATCAGTGTTTTGAACGGGTGCGATCTGGCGGCGTTTGATTTGATTGAGCGCAAGATGCCGTGCCGTGGTGAAGAGAAACGCCTCGGGGCGATCAGGCCACTTTGTATCCATCGCTTTATAAACGCGGGCATAGGCATCGTGCGCGATATCCTGCGCGTCGTCGTGGCTTCCGAGCAGACGTGCGAGATAGCGTCGTAACGGCGTGATAGTCGCGGCGTAAAGGACTGGGAAGTGCGCTCGACGTTTCTTAGGCATTAAGCAAGGTTCGGTTAGCCACTAAAATTCCCAGCTAAGTCCGGCGCTGGGGAGCATGGGAAGCATTTCCCCTGGAGTTTTTACTACGACGAGTTGGTTATTCGAGACATACGCGTAGTGGTCGTCGAAACCGACACTGTTTTTGCGGTCATAGACATTCCAGATGTCCACGAAAGCGCGCAGTGTGCCATGTTTGAGTTGGTAGGTGCGGGTGAGGCGTAGGTCGAGGCGGTGGTAGGTGGCCCCGTGCAACGCATTGGTTGGGCCATAGGTCCAACCGTAAACAACCTCGCCGTTATTGAGCGTCACCAGATTAAAATTGTGATCCGTGTACTGCCAGCCGCTGTGGATCTGCCAGTTGGCGCTCAACAGCCAATTTCGGGCAGGCACATAGGTCACGTTGATATTGAAAGCGTGTCGCTGCTCCCATGCGGCCGGCATCCAGCGGTTGTCGATCTGCTCTTCGTTAACCGCGTAAGTATAACCAGCGGCCCAGCCAAAACGACCGTTATTACGACGCTCAGCGTAGAGCTCCACACCGCGGGCGCGGTTTTGCGTGGGTCTGAGCAGGCGGCGATCATAGGCGATCTCGGGGAAGAAATTAAAAGGCTCAGTCAAGTTGACCCAATGAGGACGAATGTGTGTCGTCAAACGCTCGTAAGCTTCGAGGCGCAGTTCGATGCCCGAATCAAGTTTGCGAGATATGCCGATAACACGTTGTTCGGCACGCTCGGCGGGCTTGTAAGTTGTCTCGTGGTCACCGATCGACAGCTCGTGTATTCCCTGTGACTGATGGTAGATACCCCACGCGGCGCGCACCGTCGCACGGCCCAAAGTTAACGAAGCGTTGAGCCGGGGACTCCAGTTCGTATCGCCTCCCAGCGAGTCGCGATCAAAACGGATGCCTGGTTCTATGACGAGCGGTGTCCAAGGTTGTAAGCGCGGTGCGATGTAAGCGCCGACATGGGTGCCGTCGGGTCGAAGGTGCTCATCGTAGGTGAAGTTGCTCATGCCGAGGTTTCCGTTGCTCAGAACATAACGATAGTATGACGAAGCGTAATCGTAGTGAGCCTCGCTCGATTTGACGTCGAAACCGGTGCGAATCAGCGCGTGCTCAGTTAAGTTGATCGTCCAGTCGTTGCGCAGGCCCATAACATCGAGACTGCGATCATCCCGCAGCTCGAACGGATGGAAAGCGTAGCTCGCGATTTCATCGAAGTACCCGCTACCTTTACGATGCCAGCGGAATTGAGAAAAAGAAACTACGGCCTCGCCAGAAACACATTCGCCGAAAGAGCCGAGCCAGCGACCCCAGAGGAAAGTGCTATCGTAACTGCTTTTAATGTCGGGATCGTTGGCCTCATTCACGCTTGGTGCGTTTTTTAAGCGCTTGAAGTTGTCTCCTGCATGCAGCACATGAAATGATAGTACCTGGTTCGGTGCCAGTCGATACTTCACCTTGCTGGAAAAGTCGTAGTAGGCCGTCACGTCCTTGGAATTATTCCCGCCCAACTTGACGGCCAAGTCGATCGTGCCATCACGGGCTGCGATCATCCACTGGCCAGCGCCGTCGGCGAATTGCCCTTGGTTGGTGAGCCGTATGTCGGTGACGCTCAAGCCCAGCGTGGTCCGACATTGGGCTTTGGTTTCTGACTGCGTTTCGATCAAGAATACACCGACGAACCGATCGCCATAGTCGACGGTGAGACCGCCAGTGATCAGGTCCATGCTGCCGACGGTTTCCAGGTCAACGATTGAGAGGGCGCCGTCATAGTCCTTGAGGTGAAATGGCTCGATCAGATCAACGCCGTCAAAACGTGAAAGCACCTGCCGGTTCGGTGCGCCTCGGACAAGGAATTTGGCGGAAATATCATTGGAGCTCAACCCAGGGAGCCGATTGATTGCGCGATAAAGATCTTCGCCGATTTGCGGCAATGTTTGCAGATCTTCGCGGGTGAGCGTCACGTTTCTAGCGATCTGTTCGTCGCCGATGCCGAACTGACTCGGGGTCACGATACAGGCCGCCAATTTTATCACCTCTGTTTTTTCTGGCATCGCACTGGCCGATGGCACCTCGTTTTCTCTCAATGGAGTTGGGCCTAGGTTCTCGGGAGCGGTTGTGGTTGCAGACGTGCGATCGCGTCGAACGACAAATTTCCCCGCCGCTGTGAGTTTGACACTAAAGCCCGAACCATCGAGCATGCGGTAAATAGCCTCAGTTGGCTCATAGGTACCGATCACGGCGACGGTCTGCACTTTCTTCATGTCCACCGAGGAGAACAGCACCTCTACGCCCGCCTGACGCGCGAACGCCATGAGTGCCAGATTGGCGGGCTGAGAGGGTAGTTCAAACTTTGTCGGTGTTGCGTGGACCGGCAATGGCGCCAGAGCGAGAAACGCCAGCAAGAACGTCGTTCTGAATAGATGCATCACCAGTTATGACCATTAACTAAACGAAACCCGCTACCCGCAGCCAAATCTTTCGCTAAAAGTATTTCAATCGTGACCGTGCCGCCCGGGATGGACGAGCCACTGAACCTATCCTGCTGGATTGGGCTGGAAATCCGAGGGAAAGGCGGCTTCTAATGAACGCAACCAATCGGAAACGCCAATTTCCCTATGAGCGCGGAGCCTACCCAAAAAAACCGGTCTATTTCCATCAAGACGCCGCTCGGCGACGACAAATTGCTGCTTACGCGTTTCGAGTACAGCGATGAACTGAACATGCCGTTTCGCATGGACGCGGACGTCATTTCGACTGACCCGGCCATCGCGTTTGACCAGATCATAGGCCAACCAGTAACGATCTCCATGAATCTGGCTAGCGGGACGAAGCGTTTTTTTCATGGCATCGTGCTAAGTTTTGAGCAGAAGGACCGGACCGTGGGCGCGGCGGTTTATCGTCTGCAGATCGTGCCTTGGTTGCGACATTTCGGAAACTCTTCGGATTGTCAGATATTCCAAAACGAGAACATTCCCGACATCGTTTCAAAGGTCTTAAAAAACGCAGGCTTCAGCGACCTGGAGTTGCAGCTCACCGATACTTATCCGCCGCTGGAATATTGCGTACAGTACCGCGAGTCCGGCCTCAGTTTTGTTAATCGGCTGCTGGCCAAGGCGGGAATCGCCTACTATTTCCGCCACGAGGAGGGCCGCCACGTGATGGTGCTCACCGACTCGGTAAAGAGCCATTCATCCTATCCCGGATATGACGTCGTGCCGTATCGGGAGTCCGAGAGCGCGGCGACGCTGGTGGAGACCATACGCGATTGGAGTTGGTCCATGAACGCCAAAACCGGTGCATACGCCCAAACCGACTTTGATTTCAAGCGCCCCAAGGCCGACTTATTGGTGAAAGCCCCCTTGTCCCGCTCTCATAGTATGGCCGATTTCGAAAGGTTCGATTATCCCGGGGAATACGATGAATCCGGTCTGGGCGAGGCTTATGCCAAGGCGCGTATCAACGAAATCCATACAGGACACGAGATCGCCCGCGCCACTTCGACCTGCCGGGCATTGGCCACCGGATGCACCTTCAAACTCCAGGATCATCCCCGCGCCGATCAGAACCGGGAGTACCTACTCACAACGGTCTCCTGTGTTTCAATGCCGGCGGTTTCACGGCTGGTGACGCCGGCCTCCAAACCGAAGGGCACGAGACCTTTGCCTGTGGCTTTTCAGCGATGCCAACGACCCAGCAATATCGCCCGGCCCGTGCCGCGTCGAAACCCCTTATCACCGGTCCGCAGACCGCGATAGTGACGGGCCCAGCAGGCGAGGAGATCCACACCGATAAATTTGGCCGGGTGAAGGTTCATTTTCACTGGGATCGCTATGGAAAGTTCGATGCCGATTCCTCGTGCTGGATCCGTGTTTCACAGTATTGGGCGGGGAAAAACTGGGGCGCGATGCACATCCCACGCATGGGCCAGGAAGTAATCGTGGAGTTTCTTGAAGGCGATCCCGACAAGCCGATTATCACGGGCCGTGTCTACAACGGCGAGGCGAAGCCGCCATATCCATTGCCGGCGAGCAAAAATATTTCGACCCTGATGAGCAACTCCACCAAGGGCGGAGGAGGCTACAATGAAATCAAGATGGATGACACCAAGAGCGCTGAGCTGCTCTACATCCAGGCGGAAAAAGATCGGACTGTCCTGGTTAAGCATGACAACACCGAGACGGTTCACCATGACGAAATAATTGAAATCGGTAATGACCGCTCCAAGCACGTTTTAAAAAACGAGGACGTGACGATCGACGAGAACCGCACCGAAGAAGTTAAGAAGAACGAAGACATCACGATCGGCGTCGACCGCACTGAAGAGGTGAAAAACAACGAGGAGGTAAAAATCGGCAAAAACCGAACCCACGACGTAGGGGAAAAAGACATTCTCACGGTGGGCAAGGAGCTTTTCGTTAACGTCGGCGACAAGATTACGATCAAGACTGGTGATTCCAGTATCATTATGCTGAAAGACGGCACTATTCAGATCAAGGGCAAGGACATCTCCATCGTCGGATCGGGCCTGATCAACATCAAGGCGTCGTCGGACGTTGTGATCAAGGGAAGCAAAGTCCTTTCCAACTGATGCTGCAGTTTATAAATAGCGGGCCCTGCATAGCCACGCCGGCCGTGTTTCCCAATCCACAGGGTTTGGATACGATATACATATATATCAAAGGGACGTTCGACTTGAACGGACGACTCTTGCCTGCGGATCAGCAAGTGCCCATCGCGGCGGCTGAACAATTCTATGACGACCCGATGAAAAGTTCGGTCCGACTCCCGTCGGATTTAACTTTATGCAAGCTTGGAACCGACGTCTTACTAAGCGGTCATGCTCAGGCTCCGGCCGGAGAGAAAGTGCATAGTCTAGATGTGTTGCTGGCGGTTGGATCGGTAAATAAGAAGGTCCGTGTCTTTGGTCGGCGTATGTGGCGAAAGTCCTTCCCGGGCGGCTTTGTTGCAACGGACCCTGTGCCTTTTGAACGCGTGCCGTTGCGTTGGGAGTTGGCGTTTGGCGGAGAGGCAACGATCAAGGACGGAAACAAATCTGCACGCCAAGAACTGCACCGGCAAAATCCGCTAGGGCGTGGTTTTAGAATCAGCGACAAGGCGAAGCCGGTGGACGGCGATGAATTACCACAAATCGAAAACCCTTCTACCTTGATACGTTCATGGAAGGATCAACCAGCGCCCATTGGTTTCGGTCCAGTCCCGGCACATTGGCAGCCGCGACTGGGTTACGCCGGAACCTACGATGAGGCGTGGCAGAAAGGACGGGCACCCTACATGCCGAAGGATTTCGATGCGAAGTTCTTCTATGCCGCGAGCGAAGATCAGCAGGTGCATGGTTATCTGCAGGGAGGTGAAATCGTGGAGGTGGCAGGTATGGATCCACGCGGACTGGTACGCTTTTCTTTGCCCCGTTATCTACACTCGGTTGAGTGCCGGTCGGGCACTAAAGCTGAACCAGTGGCAATCAACCTTGAAACAGTGTTTATCGACATGGATACTGGACGTGTGATGATGACATGGGCTGGTAATCTTTGCACTGGACGCGACACGCTACGCGTTGAAGAAATCGTCGTACAATCAGTCTCTCAATTGATTCTCTCATGAGCACCCCTGAAATCGACATCTCCTCGGTCGGCATGGTGACCAGTCTCGGTGCCAACGCTGAGCAGACCGCAGCCAATGTTCGCGCAGGTATTACACGTTATAGCGAAGTGCCGATGGCAGGATTGTATGAAAACAAATTCACCGTTGCCCTGATCCAGCGCGATCTCCTCGGGGGGATTCCTGAGGAAATGCAAAATAGAAAATTTTTCACCCGTCGCGAGGGGCTTCTGTTGCGCATCGCGGGAGTAGCGCTGCGCGACTGCCTGGGTGGGAGAAAACTTGAGTCAGTCCCGTTATTTCTTGCCTTGCCCGAGCACGAGACTGCCAAGCCTCTGAATCCAGCTTTGTTTCTGGATGATCTTGAAAAACTGAATCCCGGTGTGTTCAGGCGAGCAGATAGCCGGGCGGATTGGAAAGGTCGCGCTGGCGGACTTGCGGCGTTGGGCGAAGCTGTTCAGGCTATTGCCGACGGCCGTTTTCCGTGCGTTATCGCTGGTGGAGTCGACACATTCTACGATCCGTATGTTTTGGCGAAGTTGGATAGTTATATCTATCCACAACATCGTGGTGAAATTCCCTATCACTGGGTCTTGCGAGTAAAGCGCGACCATCCTAGCCAGACCGACACATTTGTGCCGGGCGAGGGCGCGGGCTTGATATTGTTGATGCGTAAGGATGTTGCTGTTGCGCAAAGCAAAATTCCCTTGGCCACGTTTTCAGGAACGGCTTTGGGGTTTGAGCCTGGCTTTATGGGCAGCACAGAACCTTATCTCGGCGAAGGCCTAGCTGGCGTAGTGCAAAAATTACTCACGGAGAATCCTACGACGACACCGATTCGCGAAGTTTACTCCACGATGAATGGCGAAAGTTATTGGGCCAAGGAGTGGGGTGTGGCCCGAATCCGAAATGCAGCGGCCTTTGCCGAGGGTGAGCGCATGAACCATCCAGCAGAGTATTTTGGTGATCTCGGAGCCGCTTCCGGACCGATTCTCGTCGGTCTGGCCGCCCTCGGCATCTCGCATAACTATCGGCAATCGCCAGCATTGGTCTATGCCTCATCCGATTTCGGACTTCGCGCCGCCGGTATAATTACCGCACCATAACTGTTAATTTGATTCAAAATGGCCCAGACAACCTTCGCCAACAGTCGGGGAATATCCCACAAAGGGAGCGGTGGCATGAGCACCGTATATCCCGATGTTTGTAAGCTGCCGAATGGAGTACCCGTGCCATTCCCAAACATTGGCCGGGCGTCGGATACATCAAAAGGACCGAAAACGGTGAAGACTGATCATCAGATGCCGATGGTGAAAGAGGCCAAATACAGTAAATCCACCGGCGACGAACCGGGAAAAGGGGGAGGGGTAGTTTCGCAGGTCAATCGTGATGTATGCGAATTCATGCAGTATTCTTTCGATGTGAAATTCGAGGGTCGCAACGTGTGCCGCCTCGGCGACCAGCTGTTTCACAACAAGAAAAATATCCTCGGATAATACCAGCTATGGAACTGCTTGAAGCGGCTATCAGGCCCAAATTTATCGCAGAGCTCAATAGTGAGTGTCCTTTTCAAGCGCCGAAAGCGGAAGACTTGCAGGACGAGCAGGAAGATATTTTCGATGACGACAGGGAATCTGTGCAGGCTGCACAAGCCAAGGACGGTGGCTCCTTGGGCAAAAACCTTGGGGCTGCTTTGTACGGTAGAAGCGGCACAGTGCATCCCGACTACAATACGCCACAGGGCTACCACAAGCAGCCTCGCGAGGATAGCTCCCGTCCACCGGATGGGTCGATCGGCGAGGAGAAAATCTGGGTTAGGGGCGTCGCATGCGATTATACGGTCGCAGCGCACCATCTTATTCCTGGGAACGCGGCGCTGTATAATAAACGTTCAGCTATAAGAAGCTTCATGGTCAAAGATGGGGAAGTCACGAGTAGAGGAGGTAAGAAATATACCATCGAAAAACATATTGGTTATAATGTGAACGGCGCGCACAATGGCGTGTGGTTGCCTGGTAACTACGCCTACAATGCAGGCCGCGCTAAAGTGGATGGTAAATCATGGAAGGAAATGGAATCCGATTGGCAACTGGACTATGTGGCCGCTGCGGTGAAGCGCTGTGGTGCGCAGTTTCACGACACTCATAAAAATTATAGTGCGAAGGTCCTGGAGGTGCTGAACAGAATGGCGAGCGATCTGAGCCTGCACTTCGATGCATGCTCGGAATGCATAAAGAAGTCTGGGGGGAAGACCCCTCCTCCTTACCGATTGATAAAACATCTTTATCGAGCTTCAGGTTGGTTGCGCAAAAACGTTCTGGCCAACGATCCCTGCACATGGAGCATGCCGTTTATCACTTCGAAGAAGTGGCAGGACGTATTAAGTAGTCCGGCTCAGAGGAAGGAATATGTTAAAGCTTGGAGAGAATGCTGATTTTAAAGCGAACAATGAATTACTATATACTGGATTGTTTTGATAGCGGCGATGATAATACAGAGACAGATGCAGGTATCGATCGCGAATGGTATGACCATACTTATTGGGACGGTGCATGGATGCATCATCCGCCTTCACTGCCGATGCGTGGTGAATTCGATCCGGGCCGCGAATGGGATACCGTGGGGGTGGGAATCCCTCGAGCTCTGTATCTAGGTGCTTTTAGCACCTTTTTTCGCAAAGACCTTTTAGATGCAGTACTGGAAGCGGGCGTCGATAATCTCGATTATTATCCGGCAGTGCTGAAGGATTTCCGCAGGCCTGGGAATATCGAAATCCACGACTATTTCGCAGTTAATGTACTCGGGCTTGTTTATTGCCTAGACCAAAAAAAGTCTGAAATGATGGGGCTGACCGATGAGGACGAGACTGTGTTTTCCGACGGCGTCGCCAAAGCTTATATCGACCCCAGGAAGACAGACGGCCTGTTGATGTTCCGACTCGGCGAAGCGTGCAACGCCATTGTAGTACATGAGCGCGTTAAGAGGTCAATCGAAGCCCATAAAATCCCACGTATAATTTTTTACGGCCCAGGCGAATGGGCCGGATGATATATATTATAATATGAAAAATTCAGATGTTGCTTCTTTGTGTATGCACGGTCTGCAGCGAGCTGCTGTGACGGGGTTTACGGCTGAAGGCGTGTGCCTTGTCGCTGTTGAACTGATCCCCAACGATTCGGTTGTCCCTTGCGACTTGTTGCAGACTACGGACCTTGGGCTATTGAGACTGGCTACAGGCGATGCTGTGATGGTTTGGTTGCCGACCAATACATCCGAGCGAGGCGTGATCTTTGGCCGTATCGGGCCAAGCGTGGTCAGTAAAAGCGGGCTGGAACCACCCGATCATCTCGTACTTGAGGCAAAACAGGGGCTCACGCTGCAGTGCGGCGAAGGCTCCATCACGCTGCGGGGTGACGGCAAGGTATTGATCAAAGGCAAGGAACTGATCTCGCGGGCTGAGGGCATGAACCGGATCAAGGGGGCCTCCGTGGCCATCAATTGAGCTTGCCGAGTGCAGCCGAAAAGCAGCGATGAATCAAACTACAGGAGTCGATCTCAATATCGTAGAAGAGCATTTTGAGGAGATGGAGTTCCTCTGGGGACAGTGGCGTCGTGCAAAAGGTTCATCACTGTTCACTCAGCTGGACGTGGCGAGGATCGAGGAGCGGATCAAGGCGCACGCTGCGGCCTTGCAAGCCTATCGATTGTACGCTGAGTCATATATTCTACAGCGACTCAAATCAGATTCGGCGGCTGAGGTATTTGCCGCTGCTTGGTGGTTGTTGACCATAAAAGCCAAAGGCGCGGAGTTGGCTATGCTGGAGCGACTTCAGGTCGAATCTAAACCGACGATGCAACGTGCCTTGACGGAGGCGATGGGGCAGGTGAGCAGCAGTGGTTTTGCGGCCAAGGCCTTTGAGCTCAATAGCAACGACTTGCATGAGATTCATTTCCTCCAATTGCGGTTGGCGACGGAATATAATCCAAGCCTGATTAGGAAGTATCCACTAACAAAATACCTGCGGGCGGCCGATGCTGAACTGCGGCTGCGGGCGTGGGAGACAGCTCGGTGGTGTCCTTTGACCGTGACGCCGGAGCAGACTCTGGCTGGGGCTCTCGACACGGATTCGCGTGTGAGGCGAGTGGCGTTGGAGATTGCGGCTTGGTCCGGTCAGACTTGGGTGTTGGAGCACTGTCGGCGCGCTGCGGTGAAACCAACAGTGGAAAACTTGGCCGAATTGGAATTTCTCGCGATTTTGGGCAACGAAAAGGACGGGGCGCTGCTCCTGAACCTGGCGAACAAGGTGCAACTAGGACCGGAACGATACCGGATTCTTGGTTCTTCAGGTTGGGCGAGTGGAGTGCCGTGTTTACTTCAGGCGATGAGTTCGGCTAAACCCGCAGACGCGGCGGCAGCGGGTGCGACGTTTACACGGATCACAGGACGCACCTTGCGTGTGATTAAAACTGTCACGATTCCTCCGGAAGATGGATCTGTGGCTGACGACTTCGAGAAGGAATTCTTGAAAGAAGTGGCGGTGCCGGATGTCAAGGAAGCGCAGGAGTTTTGGCGAGAGAACGCGGACAAGTTTGGACCGGGACTGCGATATTCGCAGGGTCTACCTGTGCCAGACGCACCGCCTTTTTCGCCCGAACTGGATATTCTCTCGATCCGCGAAGCTGCGCTACGAAGCGCCTTTGAAGGCAGGACTGGCCCAACCGCAGTCGATTTCGAACAGTTCCCGACAGAGCTGTAAGAAACATTTTGGACGTATGCCGTGGGGTGAACGGCGAGTTGTTTGAGACAAAATAAAATACAATATCTTTTGCGCTGGTGCGTCTGAAGGGGGAAATGGATGCGGTCCGGCAGATTCCAATCACTATGAGCACCGAGCAAAAAAGACGTGTTTCCCAGGTCGTTAGCGACATGGGGCGGGGGCTCATGCGGTTCATTCGGGTGCGCGTATCGAGCGAGTCGGAGGCCGAGGATGTCATGCAGGATGTTTGGCAACAGTTCGTCACCACACTCGACGCGGGTGCGATCGAACAGGTGGGCGCATGGCTCTACACCGTCGCTCGCAACAAGATCATTGATCGTTACCGCAAGCCGCGGATGGCTTCCCTCGAGGCGATGGCGGCTGACGCGGAGTCCGAGACGGCTTTCGATTTTGCGGATTTTTTTCTGCGCGACGACGTCACTCCGAGGACCGAGCATCTGCGCTCGCAATTCTGGGAAAAACTTCACGCAGCGCTTGCTGATCTGCCCGAGGAGCAGCGCCAGGTTTTCGTCTGGCATGAGTTGGAGGCATTGTCGTTTCAAGACATCTCCGAGCTCACCGGCGAGAACATGAACACGCTGATCACGCGCAAGCGTTACGCTGTGCTGCACCTGCGAAAACGCCTGGAGCCGCTTCGCGACGAATTTCGTTCCCTCAAGTCATAATCTAACCATTTAAAACCATGAAAAATCACTCCTGTCGCAAATATTGTTTTCTGATCCCGTTCGCCGTGGTCGGCTTCCTGGCGCTGTTCACCTATGCCGTCTACGCTTTATGGAACGGTGTCCTTACCGACGTGCTGGCCGTAAAAGCCATTAGTTACTGGCAGGCGCTCGGCATTCTCGTGCTATCAAAAATTCTGTTTGGCGGTTTCCCTCATCGCCGGGGCGGACCATGCGGGCATTTCCGCGATCACATGATGTCGAAGCGCTGGGAATCGGCCACACCGGAGGAGCGCGAGAAGATGCGCGGTGAAATGCGCCGTCGGTTTGGCGACTGGCCACACCCAAAGTCGTGGTGTTGCTCGGATGATAAAGAACCAGATGGTCCCGGTAAGCCAACCAACCCTTAAGGCTAAAATCATCATCCGTGATACGACGAGGTTGGCCTCTTGTAGAGGGGCCGACCTGTGGTTTGCTGTGCCATCAGATTGGTCCGCACATCGCATGCTTCCGCTATCGCTATTACTGTATCACGGGAAAATCACCATGGCTGTGCTTGCGACCATAACAATCCTGCTCCTCACCGTCCTTGTGGCGGTCGATAGTGCGGGCCCAAGAGACCAAGATGACGCCACGTCCGAGTGAGTGCTGATGTGTCTCGGTTTATTTCAACGCATATGAGCTTTATTCCAAAGACTGAAAAAAGGCCCAAGGCCGCCAAACCTGCTACTATGGTTGCGGGGCTGAACGGGCGATGCATGGTTGCGCCACGACAGGGGCGGTCCACTCGTTCAGCAAGGGTGGTGAAAATTCCCTCGGTGGTGAGCAACCACCGTAATGTTTCCGACGCGCAGTTTTATCTGGCTGCGATGACGCATTTCTTTGCTGATGTCCCGAATGTCGGACGCGGTCATGAGATGTGATCTAACCGAAACAGCCCGTTAGGGACAACGGGCTCCACCTCGGAAGCGCAGGTGGTGCGGAGATCGGAAACGTATGGGCAAGGAAGTTTATCCACAGATTGAATACTGATTGACGCAGATTAAACCCGGACGAGGGAGGTACCGGAAATCTGATTCGTGGATTCCGAATCGGTTTCAATAGGTGTTCATCTGCGGCTAAACGGCTTCTGTTCAGAGATTTTTCTACGCGTAGACGCAGAACGCTCAGGCTTTGTTGCTGGCGATGCGTTTGGTGACCCAGTCGATAATAACTTCGTCGTTGGCCTCGTTTTGGCGGACGACGCCGAGAAACTCGACGGGGTTGATGTCGTGAGTCTTGAAGAAATTCCTGTCTCCACCGCAGCAATACATGAGTGTGGATGGAAGTTCGCCACGGAGTTTGGCTTTGGCTTTCGGAATTATTCGAGGAAGCCATTCGATTCCGCGCACTGCGGCGGTCTTGGTCGGCATTTTTTCGGGATCGAGCACGACCTTCGAGGGCTGGCCTTGCTGGTTAAAGAGGAAATAGCCGCGGCGGACAAACTCGATGCCGAGAGCGATATCATAGCCGGGCTCGCCGTAGTTGTTGTGATCCTCGGCGTAGTCGTAGAGGTTTTGACTGGTTATGCCATTAGCGGCTAGGAAGGCAGTCTCGGCGGTGGAGAAGAATGTCTCGGCACCGCGTTGGCCTTTAGCGTAGAGGGCGACGGCTTTGTCGTAGAGCGCGCGGAAGTCTTGCTGAAATTCGTAGTGTTTCATGGTGATGGGACTCACTTGGAACGCATGAAGACGGGAAAGGCAAATCAGGCCGTCGAAACCAGGGAAAACGCCGTGGCAGGCTTCACTCGATACTGAAAGGAGTGCGACTGTTGACCCCTTCGATTGGGATCACGAAACTGAATTCGCAGCCGCGCTCGGGAAGGTTTAGGGCTGAGATCGAGCCGAGGTGGGCTTCGACGATACGACGGCAGATCGCGAGTCCCAGGCCGGTGCTTTTTTCGCCAGCGGTGGATTTGACGGAAAGGGTGCTGAAGGCTTTAAACAAGCGGGAACGCTCTTGCTCGGGGATGCCGGGACCTTGATCCCGTACAGCGACCGTGATGTGTCCGCTTTCTTGGTGCAAGCTGGCGGTTATGGTTGAGCCTAGCGGAGAATATTTGATAGCATTGCCGAGGAGGTTATCGATGACCTGACGGATTTTCGCTGCATCGATCATGGCAAAAGCAGGCGGACCGTTGTGCTCGAATTGAATAACAGTTTTCTTTTGCGCGGCGTTGATGGCGTTGAGATGGACGGATTTTGCCACGACCTCGGCGAGGTCGGTGTGGGTCGGCGAAAGTTTGAGTTGACCAGCTTCGATCACGGCGACGTCGAGGAGTTCGTTCACCATGGCCAACATGTGCGCGCTGGTATCGCGAAACATGGAAATGACTTCCGCCTGCTCGCTCGTGAGTGTGCCCATGACACCTTCATTGAGAAGTTCGGACATCCCTCGAATGGTAGAGAGTGGGTTGCGCAGATCGTGCGCGGCCATGCCAAGGAGTTGATTCTTGTGATTAAGGGTCTGTCCGAGTTTGCGCACGAGGAGGCGGTTCGCGAGATGGGTGCGTATGCGGGCAAGGGCTTCGCGTTCAGAAACGGGTTTAGTGAGGTAATCAACGCCACCAGCTTCGAAGCCGGCGATGATGTCGTCATCGGTTTTACTCGCCGTAACAAAAATGACGGGCGGGCTGTCGGTGCCATAACGGAGCTGGATTCTACGGCATGTCTCGAACCCATCGATACCGGGAAGGCGTACGTCCATCACCACGAGGTCGGGTTTGAAGTCTTCGCAACGAGCCAAGGCAGACTCGCCGGTCTCAGCTTCGGCGAGCTCATAGCCCTCAGGTCCGAGCAAGCCGGAAACCACCGCAATATTCACGGGGTCATCGTCAACGACGAGCACACGACAACCCTGAAGTTTGATTGAGGCGGACTTGGGAATGACGCTTTGGAGGGTTTGGGCGATGCTGGTTACTTCGGCTAAAAAGGGTTGAAATTAAGGAGTTTGGCGGGGTTTTGGTCGTGGACGTGTGTAAGGTAAATTTCTCAACTCTAGGGAGTCTGAGCCGATAGAGAAATAATCGCCCACCCATTTTGATGCAAAACGGATCTGCTGAATCGAATGTGAGCGTGCTTCGAGGCATTGCACGCAAAGGGGGAGCTTTGGAAAAAGGCTTCTGGTCGTTGCTACCGATTTCAATGCTATTGGTGGGGTTGGGGCTGAGTGGTTGGATGTATTGCTTCTTACGCGAGGAGGCTAGGCGCGCGGATCAGGTGCATTTCGATACCATGACGCGCGCGGCAAACGTGAGTATCGCCGAGGGAATCAATGTTTGCGCAAACGCGTTACATGCTGGGCGCGCGTTTTTCGATGCCATGCCCAAAATGAAGCGTGAGCAATGGAAGGCCTTTGCGGCTACACAGGACATGCCGAACCGTTATCCCGGTGTCCGTGGGTTGGGCGTGGTTTATGCCGTGCCGGCTAATCGAGCAGATGAGTTTGTGGCTGAAGTCCGTGCGGATGGACGGCCTGAATTCGCAATCCGGGAGATCTCGGCGGGGAGACCAAAGACCGGCCATGGGGCGGATTATTCCCTGTATGTAATCACTTTGATGGAGCCGGAGAAGTCCACCAATGCGCCTGTTTTTGGGGTAAATATTGCAGCGGAGCCAAGTCGATGTGAAACGTTGGAAAAAGCACGTGACACGATGACAACTGTGCTTTCCGGACAGATGTTTTTGTTAACTGATAGCGCGAAGCGTTCGGCTTTTGCACTGTATGAGCCTTTTTATCACATGGGCTTACCGACTGAGACCGTGCAGCAGCGTAAGCAGGCCATACGCGGGTGGATCTACGCGAGATTGGCTATGGAAGATTTTCTTGGAGCAATTCTCTCTGATATCGCGCTCAAAGAGCTCGATCTATGTTTCTATGAGGGAAGCACTATCGCGGGCGAAAACTTGATTTATGCTTCCAAACAAAAGCCTGCACCAAGTCCGGCGTTTGGGCGGCTGGACAAGTTGGAGTTGGCTGGACGAACGTTCACACTCGGATGGAGCCGGAGCGCACACTTTGTTTCTGCCCAGACCTGGGCTCCACTTTATGCAGGGATTTTCTCCTCAATAGTTGCGGTCTTTCTTGCTGCACTGGTCGCGAGTTTGCTTTCTTCCAGTAGAAGGACGCGTGAGATGCTGGCCCGGCAGGATCGCGAACTGGCTTATCAGAAGTTTGCCCTCGATCAACATGCGCTGGTCGCAGTCACCGATGCCGATGGCACGATCACCTATGCCAACGACAAGTTGTGCGCAGTGAGTGGTTATTCACAGGAAGAGCTTATTGGGCAGAACCACCGGATGATAAAATCCGGAGTCCACCCACCGGAATTCTTTAAGGGATTCTATGGGACAATCTCGCAAGGGAAAGTCTGGCAGGGGGAAATCTGCAATCGCAACAAGGATGGCAAGCTATGCTGGATGTCCGCCACCGTCGTGCCCTTTCTGGGGGCAAACGGAAAACCGGAAAAATACGTCGCTATACGGAGCGAAATTACAGCGCTCAAGCTGGCCGAAGGGCAAATCCGCCACTCGCAAGAACGTTTGGCCTCGATTTTCCAGGCGTTGGACGAGGGCGTTTTGCTGCAGGAGAGCGAGACTCGCATCCTGGAGTCAAATGCATCCGCAGAACGGATACTGGGGCTTACTCGCGAACAGATTTTCGGCCGGGAACCACTTCCTTCCTGGTGGCAGATGGTTGATCATGAGGGACAGCCCATCCCGATGGACAAGCGTCCTACTGCGATTACTTTTCGTACAGGGAATTCCCTTCGCGGCTGTATTCTAGGTCTGAAAAAAAAGGACGCCTCGACCACCTGGATATCCGTTAATAACGAACCGATCCGTGACGACACTGGGAAAATACGTGCCGTCGTCAGTAGTTTTGTCGACATCTCCGAGCAGCGGCGTTCTGAGGTTGCATTGCAGGATAGCGAGAGTCGCACGCGGCTCTTTGCCGAGCATGCACCTGCCTCAGTCGCGATGTTCGACCGTGAAATGCACTATCTCGTGGTCAGCAAACAGTGGCTTACCGACTACAAGTTGACCGGGCAAATTATTGGGCGTTCGCATTACGATGTATTCCCGGAGGTTTCGGAGAAATGGAAAGCAATCCACCGGCGTTGTCTTTCTGGTGCGGTTGAAACAATGGATTCCGATGCATTCCATCGGGCAGATGGTTCTGTGCAATGGTTACAATGGGAGGTTCGGCCCTGGCATACAGCGGAAGGGCGTATTGGCGGTATTGTGATGTTCACGCTCGATATCACTCAACGCTATGAAATGGAGGCCAGTCTGGAAAAAGCGCGCGACGAAGCACTGGCCGCGTCGCGGCTGAAATCAGAATTTCTCGCCACGATGAGCCATGAAATCCGTACGCCGATGAATGGCGTCATCGGCATGGCAGGGTTGTTAATGCAGACTCCCATGGACGGACGGCAACGGGATATGACCAGGGCTTTGGTCAACAGCGCAGAACGACTGATGGTGATCATCAATGACATTCTCGATTTCTCAAAAATCGAAGCAGGCAAACTGCGCATAGAGCTCGAAGGCTTCAATCTGCGCGACGTGATTGAGGAGTCGGCGGCACTCATGTCGGCGTCGGCACATCGCAAAAATCTCCATTTCACCTGCGATATTGATGCTGCCTTGGCCACAGGTGTAAACGGTGACAGCGGGCGTATCCAGCAAGTCCTCAATAATCTGTTGGGCAATGCAGTAAAGTTTACCCATGTAGGTGCGGTCGGTATCACAGCCTCCATTTTACGCCTTGCGGAGCTGGATGTGGCGTTTCGTATTACGATATCGGATACAGGGATTGGAATTCCCGATGCAGCCAGGGATCAATTATTCCAACCTTTCATGCAGGCTGATGGGAGCACGACCCGGCGTTTTGGCGGAACAGGCCTGGGCCTCGCCATCTGCAACCAGCTCATATCGCTTATGGGCGGTCGTATTGGCTACGAAAGCAACGAGGGGGCAGGGGTCTAAATTTTGGTTCGAGCTTTGCCTACCAAGGGTAACACTCAAAGAAGTTGAGATTTCGGACAAGATTCCAAACGAGGCTCGGGTCCTGGTTATTGACGATCACGAGGTCAACCGGTTGGTGGTGCAACGTCAGTTGGCGACGCTACACGTCGCCACTGAAGTCGTGGCGAGCGGCATAGAAGCACTAGATTCACTGGCTCGCGAGGCAACGGGAGCGCACCCCTTCAATATTGCCATGATTGATTGGAGCATGCCTGAAATGGATGGCAAAGCGCTCGCTCGTGCAATCCGGGATCACCCCAACCCCAAGATCGCAGCTATTTGCCTGATTGTTCTTTCATCGACGAATGAAACGATAGATCCCGGTTTGGTTGTAGGGCTGAAGTTACATGCAGTACTTACCAAGCCGGTACGTGATGTACAATTGCGCAGGTGTATACTCCGTGCCTTTGGCCGACGCGCCACACCCACACCCTTTGCCGTAAGCCAAACCTTGGGCGGACGTGGTCTCCGGCTGCTGCTGGCGGAAGACAACGAGACCAACCAGCTCGTTGCCCGGCTCATTCTGGAGCAACTCGGCCATGAGGTGGAAATAGCGGAAAACGGCCGCGCTGTACTTGAATGGTTATCAGCCGAACCATTTGCCGCCGTCTTAATGGATTGCCAGATGCCGGAAATGGATGGTTATGAAACCACACGCCAGATTCGTGCAGGCAAGGTGCGTGGACTAAATCCTAACATCCCCATCATCGCACTCACTGCCTACGCGATGCCGGCTGATCGCACCCGCGTACTGGAAGCAGGCATGGACGACTATGTGACCAAGCCCATCAGCAAGGAGGCGCTGCACGCCGCGCTAGCTCGTTGCGGGCTTGTGGACTCTGCTAAAAAGCTCCTGGATGCAGAACCAGTTTCTACGTTGCAAGTCTTCGATCCTTCACAACGCACTAAACTACTCGCGTTGGCTGCACCGGGAGGCGGCACGGTTTGGGACAAGGCGCTCGGTGTGTTTTTGCGGGAAATGCCGGGGCGGATGATCGCGTTGGGCACCCACTCATCAGAACGGCGGGCATTACCCCTGGCCACGGTCGCCCACACCATTGCGGGCAGTGCAGCGAGTATTGGCGCGCCAGCCCTGCGCGCGGCCGGTCTCGCGCTTGAGGCGGCTGCTCGCTCTAGCGACTGGGCGGCAGTTCCTCCGCTCCTGGCCTCGATGCAGGAAGCCTGGATGCAGCTCGAACCAAAACTTACTAAAACCGACAAATAATGAAAATACTCGCCGTTGAAGACGATCCCGTTGCGTTAACCGTGCTGGAGGACATCCTCATCTCGCTCGGCCATGAGGTGATTCTTGCCAGCGATGGTGAGTCTGCATGGAAACTTCTGCATGAGCAAAATTGTCGCGCGGTCGTATGCGACTGGAACATGCCTGAACTCGATGGGCTAGAGCTGTGCAAACGCATCCGCTCGCAGCCGGGTGACTACGTCTATTTCATCCTGTTGACCAGTGCTGAAGCCACGACCCAGCACCGTGAGCACGCAATGAGCGCAGGGGTCGACGATTTCCTAACCAAACCAGTGGATCTGGAGGACATTAAAATGCGGCTGCATGTCGCCCAGCGTATTCTCCAATACACTACACATATCCAGAGACTGGAGTCGCTCATCCCGATTTGCAGCTACTGCAAAAATGTCCGCGACGATCAAAGCTACTGGAAGCGGATCGAAAACTACCTCGCCGAGAAAACGGGCGCGGATTGCAGCCACTCGGTCTGCCCCGATTGTTACAAGAAACACGTAGTGCCGCAATTTGAAGCTCTAGGGATAACGAACTATCCGTCGGAGCTAAAACACCACGGCCCGCAAGCTCGTCGAGTGGAGTAAGTCGCGTCGGGCGCCGGAAAATCTCGCGAGAGGGTAGTGCCTCTGCCTCGAAGCTTAGCCGTATCCATGCAGTAGAAGGTGGAGCCCGTTGTCCCTAACGGGCTGGTTTGAGAGCACTCTGATCAAGCCCGATTGGGACATCGGGCTCCACCTTCTGCACGCCGCTCCACGCTGGAGGGCGTGCCTCAACTGCATCGTTTCAGCTTAAGCTGGGCGGAAGTCCATCATGCGCTTGAAGCGGTCCACTTTGTCGATAACGACAGGGAGTCGGGCGTTGAGTTCGTAGCGTTTCTTCGTGCGACGGCCAACCAGCATCGTGCCGGCATTGTTGAGCTGGTATTGATCGTCTGCCAGCGTGTTGGCGGAAACATAACCAAAGGTCATCGACTCGACGAGTTCGATGAAGAAACCGTTGGGGCGCACATCGGTGATGACGGCTTCGAAACGGGTCTTCTGCTTCTTGGCGAGTTCGCGTTCGAAGAACTCAAGCAGCTTGATCTTCACGCTTTCGCGTTCGGCCTCGGTGCTGTTGACCTCGGTCAGACTCAAGTGCTCGCCGAGTGAATCCATGCGCCCGGCGGTGTAACCGAACTGATAGCCAGAGGGAGCAGGGTGGCCGCCATGCTTTATCAGATAATAGTCGAAAACGCGGTGTACGACCAAGTCGGAGTAGCGACGAATGGGAGACGTGAAATGCGTATAGTCTTTTTTATGCAGGCCGTAGTGCCCATCGGGTGTGCCGCGATAGCAGGCCTTGCGCAGACTGCGAAGTAGTTGCGTACGCAGCGTGTAGCCCTGCGGATGTTTATCGAGTGTCTCGATCAGTTTCACCATCTCCGCGCGGACGGTGAGATCGGCGACCTCGATATCGAACGTGCCGAGGAGCTGGCGGAATTCGTTGAGCCGCTCTTCATCGGGGTCGTCATGCACGCGGTAAAGCGATGGCAGGTGGTTTTGCTTGGTCAGGCGCGCAACGGCTTCGTTGGCCGAAAGCATGAACTCCTCGATGAGCTGGTGGCTCTCGTCGTTGACGATTTTTTCGAGGCGGTCGGCGTAACCCTCGGCGTCGACGAAGACCTTGGTCTCAGGCATGTCGAGATCGAGGCTGCCATGGGCCATGCGATCTTTGCGGAGCTTGCTGGCGATGGCCCAGAGTTTGCGGACCCAGCTTTGCAGGTCGACGAGTTCGAGGTCGGTCAGCGAACTAAGCGCGCGGCCGGTCGATCCGGTTTGGTGTTTGGGCGGGAGCGGAAGTGCACGGATCTTCTCCAAATTATTTTCGAAGAGCAACGCGTAGGCCTGGCGGTAGGTTAGGCGTTTGCGGCTGCGAATGACGGTGTTGCCGTAGGTGGTTTCCTTGAGACGGCTCTTTTTGTCGAAGACCAGGAAGACAGCTTTGCAGAGGCGGTCCTGGGCCTCGACGAGCGAGCAAAGGCCGTTGGAAAGTTTTTCGGGCAGCATCGGCACGACGGTGCCGACGAGATAAGTAGAGTTACCTCGATGCTGTGCTTCGCGATCAAGCGCGGTGCCGGTTTTCACATAGGAGCTGACATCGGCGATGTGAATACCCACGCGGACGTCGCCGTCTTCGAGCGTTTCCAGCGAGAGCGCGTCGTCGAAATCTTTCGCGTCATCGGGATCGATGGTGAAGGTCGGCACTTCGCGGTAATCGAGGCGGCCTACGAGTTCGCCGGGGCGGACATGGTCGGGTAGGGAAGCAACCTCGCGCTCGACCTCGACGGGGAAGGAGGTGTCGAGATTGAATTTATGGTAGATACCGGCTAGTTCGGCGCGCGGCTCGAAGGTTCGGCCAAGGCGCTCGACGATCTGGCCTTCGAGCGGTTTGTGGCGTGTGGTCCATTCAGCGAGTTTGACCACGACCTTGTCGCCCACGGTTGGAAACGGTTTCACTGGGCAGCTGGCGAAATCGGGCAGCATCACCTCTTGAAAGAAACGTGGATCGTCGGGCCGCACGTAATGACTGCTGCGGATTTTTTGCAGCGTGCCGACGACGGTGTCTCGAGCGCGAGTAATCACGCGGGTAACGCGACCGGTCTGTTCGGTGCCGCGGCCATCGCGACGCCGTTGCAGGGCGGCATAAACCGAAATTGCTACGCGATCACCGTGCAACGCGACACCGGTGTCCTCGGGAGAAATCTGGATGGGGTCCACGCTTTCGCCGAGTTCCACGTCGGGTTGAAAATACGCCGAACCGCCGGCGCGAAACATGATGCGTCCGGCGAGTTGTTCGTTTTCTACCGGAAGGGCGATGCGGTCGCCCTTGACCAGGCGCAGTTCGCCCTTGGAGAGAAGTAAGCGAACCTCGTGGGCGAGCGATTTTCGTTCGCTTTTTTTCAGGCCGAGCTGTTTTGCGAGGTCGATTTCGTTGGCTGACGAGTATCCAGGTTGTTGGACGTGGGCGAGGAGGCGATCGCGTAGCTTCATGACGTATTGGGCCGGATATGACAACGAGTGTCACGTACCGCAGCTTTGGTGTTGGAAATAGGCAAGGTTGTTGCCTACTTTGGCGCGATGAAAATCGTTCACGCAGCCAGCGAGCTGTTTCCCTACATCAAGACCGGTGGTTTGGCCGACGCAGTCGGGTCACTCTGTAGTACACTGGCGGATAAGGGACATGAGGTCGCGGTCTTCGTGCCGGGCTACCGGGCGTTGCTGGAACACAAACTTGCGTCCGGTGCCGAGCGGTTGCTCAAGCTCAAGATCGAGATGGGCAACGATTTCATCAGCGGTGAAGTGCGGATGTTTTCGCCCAAGCCGAACCTAAAAGTCTACATTGTCTGCCGCGAAGAATACTTTGACCGCAAGGGCATCTACGGCACTGCGGAGCGAGACTTCGAGGACAACTGCCTGCGCTATATTTTCTTTTGCAAAGGCATCGTCGCGACGCTGCAAAAAGAAAACCTCCGCGCCGACATCGTGCATGCGCATGACTGGCAGGTGGCGTTGTTGCCGGTGCTGTTGCGCCATGCCGAACAGCGACACGGAACCATGCTGGCGCTCAAGACGATCTTCACGATTCACAACATCGCCTTCCAGGGCGTGTTCCCGATGCGCTCGTTTTACCGAACCAATCTCCCGGACGAACTCATGAGCATCGACGGCTTGGAGTATTATGGCCAGATGAGCTTCATGAAGGCCGGTATTCTTTTCGCCGACCGCGTCACCACGGTGAGCCCGCGCTACGCGCAGGAAATCCAGACGCCGCAGTTTGGTTGTGGACTCGATGGCGTGATCGCAACGCGGTCCGAAGACATCGTCGGATTGGTCAATGGCGTTGATACGGCAGTCTGGAATCCAGCCGTCGACGAACATCTTCCGGCGCGTTATTCGGCACGCGACATGTCGGGCAAGGCGCAATGTCGCGCCGAACTGCTCACACGTGCAGGCTTCGATCCTGAGACGAAAGCGCCGGTCTTCGGCATGATTTGCCGACTCACCGAGCAAAAAGGCGTCGATCTGCTCCTCTCAAATGCGGACTTTTTCGTGAATAACGACTGTCGCCTCGTGGTCCTCGGCACAGGTGACGCGCGTTTCGAAAAAGCTCTGCGCGATCTTGCAGCCAACGCGCCAGCGAAGGTTGCGCTGATGGCGCGCCTCGACGAAGCGATGAGTCACGTGGTTGAAGCGGGGAGCGATTTCTTCGTCATGCCCTCGCTCTTCGAACCCTGCGGTTTGAACCAAATGTACTCGCAGGCTTATGGCACCGTGCCGCTGGTGAGTCGCGTGGGCGGACTCTATGACACCGTGACCGATGCAGGTGTCGATCCGGCGGCAGGCACCGGTATCACCTTTCCCGCTACAGCACATGGCCTGCGTCATGGATTGGAACGCGCGCTAAAAATGTTTTCCGAGAAGAAAACCTATGCCGCCGTGCAGGCACATGGCATGGCGCGCGACTTCAGTTGGAAAAACGCCGCGCAAGCCTACGAACGCCTTTACGACGAATCGCTGTAAAGCAATCGCGCGAAAAGCATGGAGCAGCGGAAAGGTTCGGTAACGAAGACGCGGATTATGGCGTCTTCGTTTGCCGCAAATCGGCCAACGAGAGTGCGTAGATATAGCCGTCGCCAGTCCCGAGATAAACTTTGCCCTCGGACACGGCAGGGGCGGAAGCGGTGGCTTTCTCGATCGAGATCTTATTGATCAAACTGCCTTTAGCGATATCGAGTAGGTAGAGATAACCGGTCTGGCCGAAGTTCGTGCTGTTGATGATGAGCGTGTCTCCGACAACGACCGGGCGGGTGAAGAAAATCCCCTCGGCCTTGAAACTCCAGACTACGTTGCCCTGGTTAAGGCAGAGCACCGAGTTGGTGAAAATCGTGGTCCCGATGATGACGTTGCCGTTATGCAACAGAGGCGTTGAAGGCAGATAGGTGTGCTTTGGGTCGGTATAGCTCCAGACAGGTTTTCCCGTCGCGAGATCAAGCGGTTCAAAGCTGTCATGCTGGCTGCCGAAGTAGAGGACGCTGTCTTGAATCAGGAATTCGGATACAATGGCGCCATAGTAGTCGCGGGCGTTCTGCAGGCGGTGCTTCCAGCGGAGTTTTTTCTCGGTCAGAGAGACGGCGTAAACGTCGCCCTCCCAGTCGCCGAAGAATACGACGCCGTCCTTGATGGCAGGCGTGGAGCGGATCGGGCGCGCGGTTTCCGTCGTAAACTGGAAGGCAAGCAAACCAGTAGCCAGAGCCACACCGTTGAGATTTCCCCAGTCGTCACCGTAGTAAACGACATCGTCAACAATCACCGGTGAAGAGCGGTGGTAGTCGGTGAGATCCATCGAGAAAATCGGCCGATACGGTTTCGCGACGTAGTGCCATTTCTCGCGACCGCTGGCTCGGTCAAGTGCGTAAAGCATGTTGCCACTTTCGAAACAGACGGTGTCGCCTTGAACGGCAGCCCGACTGGAAACGGGGAAATTTGCGCCAAATTTCCAGAGTTGCTGGCCGCTGGCGGCGTCAAGGGCGAAGAACTGGCCATTGGTGCTACCGCAGAAAACGACTCCGTGATCGACCACGGGAGCAGACGTCACTTCTTTGCCGGTGGCAAATTTCCAGACCACCGAACTAGTGATGGAGCTAGGCGCTGGTTCGGCGGCGAAACCCAGTGTGAGTTGGACAATAAACGCAACGAGCGTGGCGGCGAGCAGACGGTAGCGAAGAAGATGTTTCATAACGGTTAAGGAAGGTTTCAAGCTAAACACCACTAGGAGCCTAATCACGCCAAAATATATGAACTGCGGCCGCTTGCCACGCGCGCGGAGAAAAGCATCTTGGCCCGATGTCCCGTTTGCCTGTCATTCTTTGGTTTCAGCAAGATCTGCGGTTGCGCGACAACGCAGCATTGCAGGCGGCGCTCGCGACCGGTGGGCCGATTGTTCCGGTTTATATTCTCGATGATGAAAGCGAAGGACACTGGCGCATGGGCGCGGCGTCGCGCTGGTGGCTGCATCACTCACTCGCAGTGCTCGACGCTTCGCTGCGTAAGCGTGGGTCGCGGCTCCTGCTCGCCCGTGGAAAATCGCTTCCGGTGTTGAGCGCACTGTGTGCAGAGACCAAGGCGGGTGCAGTGTATTGGAACCGTCGCTACGAACCGGCGGCGATTGCATGTAACAAACAGATTAAAGCTGAACTCGCGGGATCGGGTATTGAGGCGAAGAGTTTCAACAGTGCGCTGCTCTTCGAACCGCACACCATCGCCAATAAACAGGGCGGACCATTCCAGGTTTTCACACCTTACTGGCGACATTGCCTAGCACAGCCTATTCAAGACGAATTGCCGGCTGCCAACGCGCGGCGCTACGTGCTCCGGAGAAGTGGCCGCAATCGCAGAAACTTGCCGAACTGGAGTTGTTACCGAACCTGAACTGGGCGAACGGGTTTGCGAAAACATGGAGTCCCGGCGAAGAAGGCGCGCAGAAACGATTAAAGGAATTTCTCGCAAAAAAAACGGCTGACTACGATTCAGCGCGTGATCGGCCGGACGAGGACGCAACTTCCGGGCTTTCGGCGCATCTGCACTTTGGCGAGATTGGCCCGCGTCAGATCTGGGCGGCGGCGCATGCTTTGTCGCAGGACTCTGGCGTATTCCCACTCAATAACGGCGTGCAACGTTTCTTGACCGAGATCGGCTGGCGGGAATTTGCGTATCATCTGCTGTATCATTTTCCGAATACACCGAACCAGCCACTGCGAGAAAAGTTCAATGAGTTCCCTTGGGCCGCCGATCGGACTGGCGAGAAATTGCGGGCGTGGCAGCGCGGGCTGACGGGTTATCCGATCGTCGATGCTGGGATGCGCCAACTCTGGCATACCGGTTGGATGCATAATCGTGTTCGCATGGTCGTCGCTTCGTTTCTGGTGAAACACCTGCGCTTATCGTGGACGCACGGCGCGGCGTGGTTTTGGGATACACTCGTGGATGCCGACCTCGCGAGCAACACACTGGGCTGGCAGTGGAGCGCTGGTTGTGGTGCGGACGCGGCACCGTATTTCCGGATTTTTGCGCCGGTCACACAGGGCGAGAAATTTGATCCAAAAGGTGAATACGTGCGGCGCTGGGTGCCGGAACTCGCAAAGCTGCCGCCCAAATTTATCCACAAACCCTGGGAAGCACCGATTGAAATGCTGGCGCAGGCGGGTGTGACGTTGGGCGAAAATTATCCGCGCCCGATTGTGGATCATGCGAAGGCACGCGCTGAAGCGCTGGCGGCATTCAAATCTCTACGCGTGTTGTAGCTTGTTTGCGGGATTGCACCCGCGTGGTGGACGTGTGATGGTGCTACTGCCTGTTTTAACGCAGGCAAATTCATGAGCCTCCAGACCTTCACCAAGTCCATCTCCCTGCGCCGTCCGGTCGCGGAAGTATTCGCGTGGCACGAGCGTGCGGGCGCGTTGGAGCGGTTGACGCCGCCGTGGGAACGGGTCGAGGTGCTCGAGCAAACGGGCGGGATTCGCGATGGCGGCCGCGTTGTTCTGCGAAGCAAGGTCGGACCATTTTGGAGCCGCTGGGAAGTGGAGCATCGCGGCTACGACGAAAAACGTGTTTTTCGCGATGTGCTGTTGAAAGGACCCTTCGCATTCTGGGAACACGCACATCGTTTCAAGATCGATAGTGCTGCGTCATGTACATTGACCGACGAGATCAATTACCGATTGCCACTGGGTTTTCTTGGGCGAGCGGGGAGTGCTTTTGCGCGCAGTAAACTGGAGCGGCTTTTCGCCTACCGACATGCGGTTCTGGCAGAAGATCTGGCGATGGTGGAAAGTTATGGTTCGGTACGCAGCATGCGATTTCTCGTGTCGGGCGCGTCAGGACTGGTTGGCCGGGCGTTGGTACCGTTTCTGCGAAGTCAGGGACATGAAGTCATACGATTGGTTCGGCATAAAGCCCATGGACCCGACGAAGTTTTTTGGGACCCGGAAAAGGGCGTGCTCGATCTGGCTTCAGTGCGTATGCTCGACGCTGTAGTTCACCTGGCCGGGGCGAATGTGGCGGAAGGCCGCTGGACGGCAGCGCGGCGCGAAGAAATCCGTGCGAGTCGTGTTTTAGGCACGCGGACGTTGGTGACGGCGCTGGACCGGCTGCGCCATCGGCCATTCGTGCTCGTAACAGCGTCGGCAACGGGTTTTTACGGCGATGCTGGCGATAAAAAACTTTTCGAGAGCGATAAGCGTGGCAGTGGATTTCTTGCCGATGTTTGCGAGGCTTGGGAGCGCGAGGCAGCGGTGTCGCGGGGCTTCGGCATTCGCGTCGCAAAGCTGCGCACGGGCGTAGTGCTTTCGCCAGCGGGCGGAGCACTGGCGAAATTGTTACCGCTTTTCTCCGCTGGTTTGGGTGGACGGATTAGTAGCGGCAATCAATGGATGAGCTGGATCAGCATCGACGATATGATTGGGGCGATTTACCACGCAGTGCTCGACCAGCGCTGTAATGGTCCGGTCAATGCCGTCGCGCCCGAACCAGTGACCAATGCTGAGTTCACCGCCACGTTGGCGCACGTTTTGCGCCGACCAGCGATTCTTCCGGTGCCAACCGCGGCGTTGCACTTAGCCTTTGGGGCGATGGCGGACGAAACGTTGCTCGCGAGCGCGCGGGTGATGCCAGGGCGCCTGACGGAATCACAGTTCTATTTTCGACATATTCGGCTCGAGCAGGCCTTGCGGCATCTGCTGGGGCGTTGATTGGGCAGGCGGCTTGACTCGTTTGAGGGTAGGGCGATTTTGGGTTCATGCCCGCGCTTACATTTCCCAACATCGTCGCTACGATCGGCAACACACCGCTGGTTAAACTTAACCGAATCGCAGCGGGTTTGCCGGCGGAGATTTATCTCAAAGCGGAGTTCTTTAATCCGCTCGCGAGCGTTAAGGACCGTATCGGGATGGCGATGATCGAGGCGGCGGAGCGTGACGGCCTGATCAAGCCGGACACGGTTATCATCGAGCCGACGTCGGGCAACACGGGCATCGCACTGGCATTCGTGTGTGCACAACGTGGATACAAGCTGATCCTGACGATGCCGGAGACGATGTCGATTGAGCGACGAGTGTTGTTGCGCATGCTCGGAGCCGAGATCGTGTTGACGCCGGGAACGGAAGGCATGCCGGGCGCGATTCGACGCGCGGGCGAGTTGATCGCACAAGAAAACGGACGCGGTTTCATGCCGCAGCAATTTGAAAACCCCGCGAATCCCGAGATTCACCGTCGCACCACGGCCGAGGAAATCTGGGCAGCCACCGAGGGAAAGATCGATGTTTTTGTTGCCGGTGTAGGCACGGGCGGGACGATAACGGGTGTTTCGGAAGTGATCAAAGCGCGCAAAGGGATCAAGACGATCGCGGTCGAGCCGGCGGCGAGTCCGGTGTTGTCCGGCGGACGTCCAGGACGGCACAAAATTCAAGGGATTGGCGCCGGCTTCGTCCCAAAGAACTGCAACACCGCGATCATCGATGACGTCGTGCTGGTGTCCGATGAAGATGCGTTTGAGACCGCGCGGCAGCTCGCGTTGCAGGAAGGCATACTCGCAGGGATTTCCACAGGGGCGAATGTCTGGGCTGCAATGCAGATTGCGCAGCGCCCTGAGTTTGCCGGTAAGATGATCGTCACTGTCGGCTGCAGTTTTGGTGAGCGTTACCTTAGCACACCGCTGGCAGAAAAGGCCCGGCAGGAAGTCACGGTTTAATAATATATACTTCAGCTTTGCAGGGGCGCGCCGATATTCCTGTTCCGCACTGGTTAGTAGTGATTACGCAGTTTCCCGGCAGCGCTTAGGTAGACTCCCCATGGGTTAGGGGAAATTACCCACCCACTCCCGGGTCATATTTCATCACAGGTGAGTTAAACTGCGGGAGCGATTGAGGGACCCACTCAATACACGGAAGCCTCAGGAACTGATACGCTTTGGACATGAAAGCGATGTTCAGAGCACTCCTCCTTTTGACCGCGATTTTTGGCGCGGGGATGGCTCGGGCGGAATTCACAGCGCGGCCGATGACGGCGATCTCGTTGGATACCGTTTTGGCCGACGCTCAGCGGCTAGCCGAAGCTCGTCCGGGAGCACAGGTGCTGCGCATCGAAGGCAAGTCGATGCTTCCTTTTTTCGGCGAGGGTTCTGTCGTGGTCGTCAAGAAAATCGATCCGGTAAAACTCCGCGCTGGCATGGTGGTTGTGTATACGAATCGGTTCGGCGAGACGGTTGCTCACCGTCTCGTCGCAGCCGGGCAGGGCGGCTGGGTCGCCCAGGGTTATAACAACGAGCAGGCGGACAGCACGCTTGTGAATTCGGAAAACCTGATCGGCGTAGTCTATGCGACGTTCCATTCCAACGGTTGCAGCAATCTCTTGGCGGCGGTGGCAAGTATTCCAGCGGCTCTTGCAGCACCGGCCCGCTAATTAGTTATTTGTTAAACGCCTGACTCTCAGGCAGTGCCGTACTGCGCGATAGGCCTAAGACGGATAATCAAATCAACGGCACGAATTTGTAACGTGGGCTAAAAAAATGATGCTTCCAAAAAGGGCCGAAGCACATATGGTCACTTGGCTTATGCAGACGACATTGATCATCTATAAGCCTGATTGCATCGAAAAGAAACATGTGGGCAACGTGCTCGAACGTTTCGAAAACACGGGCTTCAAAATCGTAGGGTGCAAGATGACGCGCCTCAGTCCAGCGCTTGTGCGTGAGCACTACGCGCACATCGCGGATAAGCCGTTTTATCCGCCGCTTGAAGCTTTTATGCTCTCGAGCCCAGTCATAGTGATGGCTCTTTATGGAAAGGGTGCCATCGGCAAGATCCGCGAACTCATGGGGCCGACCGATTCACGCAAGGCTCCGAAGGGAACCATTCGCGGCGACTTCGGTAGCGACTCGATGTCCAACGTTGTACACGCCTCCGATAGCCTCGAAAATGCGAAAATCGAACTCGCACGCTTCTTCAAAACCGAAGAACTGTTCGGCTAATCGCGTAAATTTTAAGATCTAAACGAACGGCCTGTGCCCTCTAAAGGCGCAGGCCGTTTTTATTTTCTATAAAGGGGCGGGAGCGCGTTGGACACCCGCTGGGGCAAACGCCTCGGATCTTGTCGTGGACCGTGAGCAGAGTCGAACAGCTGCGGTTGCCGAGGGTCGGGGAGCGCACGCGTCTCGGTGCACTGGCGTCCCGCCGAGTGCGCTCTGAGGGTTCGGCGGGACGCCCAAACCGACACGCGAGACGCGTGTGCTCCCCGAACCGTGGAAGACGGACATCTGTTTTTGCAATGCCCCGGCGCTTGTCCCGGGAATCTTTACTTTAAAACTTAGAGATGGGCGACGGGTTAGCGTTTGCCTTCGCGCTGGTAAGCTTCGGCTAAGAGAACGATCGGATGCACGACGCGGATTCGGGGCGCGTCTGCGCTGCGCAGGCCATTGAGAATCTGAAGGTGACAACCGGGATTGGCGGTAGCAACCACTTCGGCACGAGTGGCAAGAAGATGGCCGACCTTCCGCTGCTGCAACCACGCCGCAGTCGTGGGCTGTGTAATATTATAGATGCCTGCACTGCCGCAACACCACGTCGCCTCCGCACATTCAAGGAGTTCATAACCGGGAAGCGAGCGCAGGATAGCGCGCGGGGCGGCGGAGATTTTCTGACCGTGGGCGAGATGGCAGGATTCGTGATAAGTCACGATGGTTCGTGTTGACGCTAGTGGCAAGTTCGGCTTTGGGGCGCGGAAACCGATTTCGACGAGCCACTCGGAGATATCCCTGGTCTTGCGAGTCCACTCCGTGGCCCGCTCGGCGTAGGTGGGATCGTCGGCGAGCAGGCGGTCATAGTGCTTTAAGTGTGATCCACAGCCACCGGCGTTGCTGATAATCGCATCGACCGAAAACGGATCGATCATGTCGATCTGAAGGCGCGCCATGCGGCGTGCGGTATCGAGATCACCGTTGTGCTCGTGGATCGAGCCACAGCAATGCTGATTGCGTGGTGTGAAAACCTCGCACCCGTTTTCCTCCAATACATCGGCGGTGGCACGATTTACTCCGGCGAGAATCAAGTCCGCCACACAACCGGTGAGCAGCGCGACACGATAACTTTTGGCGCAACGAGCAGGTTCGTTTTTCGCGACAAGCGTGTCGGAAAAGGGTGGGTGGATCTGTGGCGTGGCAGGTTCCAGCTCGCGGATACGGCGCGGCAGCACCGCGGTTAATTTTAATCGGCGGACGAGCGACTGCAGGCCGACGACTTGATAAAGCCAGAGCAGGCAACCGACGGCACGCATCACGCGCGGATGTACAAACATGAATCGCAGCGTCAACCAACGGACAAAACTGCGCGCGGGTGTTTTCAGAAGGCCGCGCTGTTCGGCTTCGGAGCGGGCGATTTCAAGCAAGTGTGCGTAATCGACTCCGGCTGGGCATGCGGTTGTACACGCAAGACAGCCAAGGCAGTAACTCATTTCCTCGGCGAAATCGCGGCTGAAAGGCAGTTCGCCATCGGCGACGGCGCGCATCAGCGCGATACGCCCACGCGGCGAATTCCGCTCACGGCCGGTTTCGGTAAACGTGGGGCAAGTCGGCAGACACATGCCGCAGTGCATGCACTGCTGGAGGATGGAATAATCGAGAAGAGCCAGAGCGAGATGCGTATGGCGGCCGTTGCATTCCTACCTCGGTTGCTGCGGCCGGGTTCAGAATACCTTGCCCGGATTGAGCAAATTTTCAGGATCGAGCGTCCGCTTGATTTGCTGGAGGAGGAGGTAACTGGAATCGCCGAGCTGCTGTTTGAGAAACGCTTTTTTCGCGAGCCCGACACCGTGTTCGCCGGTGATCGTGCCACCGAGTGAAAGTGCGTGGTCGAAGATTTCCTTCAACGCGTGTTCGACGCGGTGCATTTCGGCTTCGTCGCGCTCATTCGTGAGAATGGTCGGGTGTAGATTGCCGTCGCCGAAATGGCCAAAGGTCGCGATCTGGAGATTGTGCTTGGTTGCAACTTCGTTAACGAAACGAATCATATCGCCAAGCTTGCTGCGCGGCACTGTAATGTCTTCGAGTATCGTGGTCGGACGCAGGCGCGCGAGCGCGGAGAACGCACTGCGTCGTGCGGTGGCGAGGCGCGTGGCTTCTTCGGCATTGGCGGCACGCACAATGGTGGTTGCGCCCTGGGCGCGGGCGATTTCTTCAATTTTCGAGGCCTCTTCCGCAACCGGCGCCGGGTGTCCATCAGTCTCAATAAGCAGCACGGCTTCGGCGTCGCGCGGTAGGCCAACCTTGGCGAAGTCCTCGACACATTGCAGCGTGCGTCGGTCCAGAAATTCCAGCGTACAGGGAATGATTTTTGCGGCGATGATGGCTGAAACGGTTTCAGCCGCAGTGTCCATCGCGGCGAAGGTCGCGAGAAGTGTTTGGCGCGCGGCTGGTTTAGGCAGAAGCTTGAGCAATACCTTGGTGATAATTCCAAGCGTGCCTTCGCTGCCGATGAAGAGGTCGCGCAAGTTGTAGCCAGCAACGTCTTTCACGCACTTGCTACCGAGCCAGCAGATCGAACCGTCAGCTAGAACTACTTCGATGCCCATTACATAGTCACGCGTCACACCGTATTTGAGTCCACGCAAGCCGCCGGAATTTTCGGCAACGTTACCACCGATGGTGCTGATCTTCATCGAACCAGGATCGGGAGGATAGAAAAGTCCGACAGCGTCGGCCGCCTCGTAGATGCGTTGGGTGACAACGCCTGCCTCGGCGGTGAGCGTGAGATTGGCCTGATCCAGCTCAAGAACCCTATCCAGTCGCGTGAGACAAAGCACAATGCCGCCAGCCACCGGCACGCTGCCGCCGCTCAGGCCAGTGCCGTTGCCTCGCGTGACGACAGGTGTTTTGTGCTCGCGGGTGAGTTTGATGACTGCGGCGACCTCGGCGGTATTGGCGGGGAATACGACGGCGAGCGGACGTTGTTTTAACGTCGCTGTACCATCGAAGCCGTAGGGGATAATATCCTCGGCCGCAGTGAGAACGTTTTTATCGTCGAGCAGACGTTTGAGTGCGTCGATCATGGATGAATTCAGGTTTTTGTCGCCGACGTTTCAGACTATCTGTAAAGTGGTGCTTTGCTAAACTTGATCGGAGATTTATGCGTTTCAAGCGCGCCATTTTTCTCGTCGATTCTAGGGCGAGCGTGTTGAGTACCTCTGCTTGAATCCCCCCTGTAACGATTACCCCTCCGTAACGGTTGACCCTGAGCGTCCCTACGACGGCATCCGCGAGCTTTATCTCTATCGAGAGCCGGAGTTGATTGCTGCGATGTTGCGTGGCGACCGACGAGAGGCGCGGAGCATCATCAACCATATTTTAGTCCATATCTATAGTGCCGGCGAAGTCCGGCTTGAGCTGCTGAAAGGCCTGCTTCTCGAACTGGTAGTCATGATGGCGCGCGCGACCGTCGAGGCAGGAGTCGAGCAAGCCGATGTGCTGGGCATGCACTTTCGACACCTGACGGAGCTGGCCGAAATCGAAGACGACGAGGCGCTGGCGGGCTGGCTACGAGAAACCTTTGAGCGGATTTTTGCCGCGATGGAACATCAGGAACGCACGGACTCGCCACCTCGCATTGCACGCGCGCTGGCTTATATGCGCGACAACCTGGATCGCGACATCACGCGTGACGAGGTGGCGCATCATGCGGGAATTTCCGCCGGACATTTTTCGCATCTTCTGCGAGCGCGAACAGGACATTCGTTTACCGAACTTCTGAGAACGATCCGCATTGAGGCAGCGTGTGGATTATTGCGTACGACGGACCGCCCGCTGGTGGAGATCGCGGCCGAGTGCGGGTTTTGCGACCAGAGCTATTTCACCAACGTGTTTCGTGAGCACAAGAAAACCACGCCGCGCCAATATCGTGAAATGGTGTCCACGGAAACACTCGCGGCAGTGGCTGTACCATAACATGGCGCAAGGGCTAAAAATAACCTCCTCGCCGGAGCGCATTGCGTTGCTCTACTGCTCGGTGTTCGAGGATGAGATCGCGTTGTATGCCGCCGATGCGGATCACATCGTAGCGCGGAGTAAATTCGACATTGGGCTACACGACCGGCCCGACAGTATGCGGGCGAAGCTACAGGCGGCGGTCGACGAGTGCGATGCCATCGATGACATCGCGGCCGTCGTACTGGTTTATGGACTTTGCGGCCGCGGAACGGCGGGACTGAGAGCGGGCCGACACAAACTCGTGATAACACGCGCTCACGATTGCATGACACTTTTCATGGGCAGCAAAGAGCGTTACGCGGCGAAACAAGCCGCATGCCCGAACTGTTATTTTTATACACCCGGCTGGAATCGCGCGCGGCGGGTGCCAGGGCCGGAGCGACTGGCCGCATTGCGCGAGGAGTTGGCGCAGCGATTCGATGCAGACGAGGTCGATTATCTGGTCGAGACCGAGCGTGCTGCGTGGGCGGCACACGGACATGCGGTGTACTTGGAATTGGGTACAGCCGATGCAGCGAAAGAGGCGGATTATGCGCGACGCTGCGCCGACGGGCTGGGCTGGACGTTCGAACATATGGCGGGCGATCCGACGCTGCTGCGCGATCTGCTTTGGGGTCGCTGGGATGACGCGCGTTACCAAACCATTGAACCGAGCCAAAGCCTCCTGCACTCGGTTAACACGGGGATTTTCAAAAGCGGAAAACCCTGATGCCAATTCAGCTGACGATTCAATCCACGCATGGCAGCAAAACGCAGACGCTGGCCGTAACTGAGGGCGAAAAACGCGTACTGACAGATGTGCTGGCGGCAAACGGCATTCAGCTGAATACGCGCTGCGGGAAACGTGGCGCGTGTCGTGGTTGTATGGTTGAGCTGGTTCGTGGCAGCGTGAACGGTCCGTTAGGACTGATTGAGGCGCCAGCCGAAATCCGAACCTGCCAGGCGAGGCTGTTGCCGATCGGCGATGTGGCTGTCCGCATACCAGCGCATGCTCGGTTGGAGGCCAAGCCGCAGGTTGGCGATTCATTTGTCATAAATACCGCAGTGGCGCTGGAACCGTTGTGGCCAGTGAGTGATGGAAAACTGGATACAGCATTCGCGGTGGATGTCGGAACGACCACCGTTGTTGTGGCCATTATTGACCTGGCCAAGGGCGAAGTTCTGGCGCGAGCCGGGGATTTCAATGCTCAGATACGTTTCGGCGATAATGTGATCACGCGAATCGTCGCTGCGGCAACGCCACTGGCTCGCGAACAGATGCGGTTGGCTATGCTGCAAGAAACCATTGCGCCATTGCTGGCGAAGGCTTGTCGCGACGCTGGGCGTGACCCAACTCGGTTGGCGGGCGGTATCCTTGCGGGCAATACGACGATGTTGCATTTATTGACGGGCGAAGATCCGGCCGGACTGGGAGTTGTCCCTTTCACACCAAAATTTATCGAGAGTCGCACGATGACGGCGGCCGAACTTGGCCTTGCGCGAGTAAGCACGAACGCCGCTTTGCGTAACGATGTGCCGATGGTGTTGCTCCCAGGTTTCTCGGCCTATGTGGGCGCGGATCTCGTCGCTGGCATATACGCGACTGGCATGATGAACGACGAGAAGCCAAGCCTGCTCGTGGACATCGGGACGAATGGAGAGATCGTGCTTCAGGCTGACGGAAAATTATATTGCTGCGCAACCGCGGCTGGCCCCGCGTTTGAAGGTTCCGGTCTTCTAGCTGGCACGCGTGCTCAGCTTGGAGCGATCAGCCATTTGAAATTGGCAGGTGGTGAACAGTTCGGCTTCGAATTGGAGACGATTGGAGGTGGAGATCCGTTGAGCGCTCCTGGGCTTTGCGGAACAGCCTATGTTGACTTTCTGGCAACGGCTCGGCGAGCAGGACTGCTTTTGCCATCAGGGCGGTTTAATCCCAAGGAGTGGCAACGGCTGCCGGTTGATTTGCGCACAAAAACTCCAGGTGGATTTACCCTAAAGATCGCTGGTAATCTATGTATCAACGAAGCGGATATCGCTTCCCTTATACAGGCGAAGGCGGCGATTGGTGCAGGCATTGAAATACTTTTACGAGCAGCCCACCTGCGTGCAGCCGATATTGGCACACTGTATCTTGCAGGTGGTTTTGGTCTCTATATAGATGTGGAGCATGCGATCGACATCGGACTGCTCCCGGGCTTCATGCGTGAACAAGTTAAGGTGATGGGAAATACTTCGCTCGGTGGCGCGACCCTGGCCGCATTGGATCGCTGTGCATTGCCCGAAATGATCGCTTGGCGGAAATCGGCGCAAATCTTCGAGCTCAACGCACAACCCGGCTTCGAGGACTGTTATCTGGATCATCTGTCTTTGCCCTAAGCGAAATCCGGCTGGGCGCACGCTTGCACAAAAAAATCTGCTCACTGCACAAGATTTCTGATGCCGTTATGGGTTAGCATTCCTTAATCCCCATGAGCACATTCCAACCCCTTAGCGATGCCGTTCAAAACGGTAAACGTAACGAAGCAAAGCAGCACACGGAGACGTTGCTTCAAGCCGGACAAAAACCACTCGACATCGTCGAGAAAGGACTGGTACCCGGCATGAGCGCCATCGGCGAAAAATTCAAAAACAATGAAGTTTTTGTTCCTGAAATGCTCATCGCGGCGCGCGCAATGAAAGAGTGCATGTTGATTCTTGAACCGTTGCTCGCGCAGGCTGGCATCAAGCCAAAGTACACTGTGGTCATTGGCACGGTTCAAGGCGATCTACATGATATCGGCAAGAATCTCGTCGCGATGATGCTGAAGGGCGCGAACTTCTGTGTCATCGATTTAGGAACCAATGTTGTACCGACAAAATTTATCGATGCAGCCCGTACAAGTGGCGCACAGCTCATTGCGTTGTCCGCCTTGCTCACGACGACCATGCCCGCGATGAAAACGGCGATCGAAATCGTGCGCGCAGCGGCCTTGCCTGGAGTCAAAGTGATGGTCGGTGGCGCACCGGTAACTCAGGATTTCGCGAATGAGATTGGTGCGGATGGTTATAGTCTGGATGCCGCAAGTGCAGTGGATCTTGCCCTGCGACTCGTCGGTGAAAAAGCCTGAGGAGTCTTTGTGAAACGCAATTTTTATCTAGACCTCGCTGCCTTAGGGCTGCGCATGCCCATTGGCACGCATCTGGTGTTGCACCAATATACCGATCCGGAGGCTATTCTGCTCGATGGGCGTCGTCTGGGAGAGGTGTTGGTTGAAACGGCTGAGCGCTTTAAAACGCCGATGGCCGTGCCGCTGATGGACCTTACCTTGGAGAAAGAAGCGTTGCTGCTCGCCATGGGTGTACCGGCCGAACAGATCAGCCAGTATCATCTGGCCGAACCACCTGCTACACTTCAGGCGATGCCTCTTACACCGAGAATGAAGGCCTCGTGCGAAGCGATTGCCCACGTGGCCAAAGTGCCATCCTTGATTCCGTTGGGCATGTCGATCGGGCCGTTTTCGCTGATGACGAAACTATTGGCTGATCCAATCACGCCGGTGTTTCTAGCTGGCACGGGGGCCACGCCTGCAGAAGAGCCGGATGTAGCCATGGTCGAAGCGGCTCTCATCGCGGCCGAAAAGGTTATAGTAATTTATCTCGAAGCGCAGATTGCTGCTGGCGCGAAGGCGATCATCGTTTGTGAGCCGGCGGCCAACTTGGTTTATTTTTCCCCCAAGCAACTGGAACGGGATTTTGCCGTGTTTGACCGCTACGTGATGGAGCCGATGCGACGGATTACACAGCTGCTCGCGAATCATGACGTCGATCTGATTTTCCATGATTGCGGCGAACTGACCGAGGGAATGATTAAGCGCTTTGCCACGCTCGGAGCGGCGATGATCAGTTTGGGTAGCTCGCGCAAACTTTGGGAGGATGCGGCGTTGATTCCGAAGGACACTGTGCTCTACGGAAATCTGCCAACGAAACGTTTTTATGCGGCCCAGTTTTCAGTGGCTGAAGTCGAGCGCATGGCGAACGAACTGGTCACGAAGATGTGCGCAGTGGGTCATCCCTTCATCTTGGGTAGCGAGTGCGATGTGCTGAGCGTGCCCGGAAGCGAGCACGAGATATTGGGCAAAGTTGACGCTTTTATGCACTGCAACTGTTGCAGTTGATCAGGCCAGAAACGCCTGGCTGTAGAGAGTCTCGGCATCAACGAGAGTCACGTCGCGAGGATTATTTTTCAGCAGGCGAGTCGCCTTCATGGCGGCGGCCGCGAGGCGCGGAATTGCCGATTCGGGGATGTCGTAGGTGGCGAGGTTGCGCCGAATACCGCAGGCGTCACAGAGCTCTTCGAGTTTCGCAATGCCGGCTTCGGCGGTCGCGAGATCGCTTTCCAGACGTTTTACACCAAGCGCACGGGCGATTTGGGCGTAGCGTTCCGGCGCGGCCGATAAGTTAAAGCGCAGCACGGGCGATAGGATCAGTGCGTTGGAGAGTTCTTGCGCAATCTGAAACTCGCTGGCGAGCGGGTAGGCGAGAGCATGTACCGCCCCGGTATTCACCGCGCCATGACACATACCGCCGTAGAGGCTGCCCAAGGCGACCGCTGTGCGCGCCGGTACGTCGATACCGTTATTTACCGCTTGCAATAGGTTCGACGAAATCAGCCGGATTCCTTCAAGTGCATAAACGTCGACCATTGGATGGGCAAAACGGTTAGCGTAGGCTTCGATGCAATGCACCAAGGCGTCCAAGCCCGTAGCGGCTGTGATCGCTGGCGGAACGGAAAGCGTGAAAAGCGGATCCACAAAAGCTGCGTCGGGCACCAGCCAGGGACTGTTTACGCTTTTCTTGAGCAGCTCGGTTTCATCGAGCAGGAAGGCATTAGGGGAAACTTCGCTGCCGGTACCGGCCGTGGTGGGCAGGCACACGAGAAAGGTTCGGCGTTTAGGGAGCAGACCGACTCCGAAAAAGTTTTGCACGGGTTCGGCCCGGTCGTGCAAGGCAGCGACGAGTTTGGCGATGTCCAACACATTGCCATCGCCAAATCCGACAACGCCATCAGGGATGAATTTCCGTGCTTCGAGCAGGATGCGCTCGAAGTCTTTTATCCCGGGTTCAGCCGGGACCTCGGTGATGGTGGTGACCACGATGCCGTGCGCGACAAGTCCTTCGACGAGTGGTTTCGCCAGCGGCGCAACGGATGCGGTTGTAAGCAGTAAAACCCGGCGTAGACCGTGTTTCGTTAATTCATCAGGACATCCAGCGGCGCAACCCGGCCCAAAACTGAGTAGTGGCGGTTGCGAAAGAGTGATAGAGCGGGAAGCGTAGGCAGCCATTGGAGCTTTGATCAATTCTGCCGAATAAAGCCGACAAACACAGTTGGATCAGTGCCCGGGTTTGTTGCGATGTCTGGGCGTTGAAGGGGCATGAAATCGTGTGAGTGGGTAAAACTAGCGACTGAAACAAAGAAAGATTGCGCGAACTACGAAAAAGGCCGCGCCACCCTACGCTTTAAGATGAAACGAAGGATGGCGGAGAGGGAGGGATTCGAACCCCCGGAACCCTTGCGGGCTCAGCGGTTTTCAAGACCGCCGCGATAGACCACTCTGCCACCTCTCCATCAACAGCTTATGCAAGTAGCGCTTTGACGCGTTGACCATCGTATGGGCACTTTTGAGGTGAGTTGGCGATGGGTTACGCATGAAGGCGACACGAGCAAGGCGGGGAAGTGTGAAGGCTTATGTACACTCGGCAACTGTGAAGTTTACGGTTTCGAGGGGAACGTTCTCCATGCCATCTGCCGTGACGATTGCGGCGTGGCTAAAGCCGAGGAACAAGATCATCACTCTCCGCCTTCGTGTCCGTTGAACAACAGTTCACCCGAAAATTGGTCGAGGATCATCACCGTAGAACTCCCCACGTGAGAGACTGAATTACAGGCTAGCCAATAAACCACGTAGTAGATTTTTCCGATTTAAAAGGTGCTCGAATCCGTAGGCTTTGGACGGACCGCGGAGAGAGAGATGGATCAATAATCACCGATTGCTCGGATTGCACAGACGCCGACTCCGTTTTCTCTGTTTACTCCTGTATAATGGATCGGGTTTGCTTTATGGTCTTTGCTTCGGGAGATCGGCCTTCGCGATCTTTGCGTTAAACCCGGATCAGGCTGATCGCTGTTTTTGAACAGGAGGTAGCGGAGATAACAGAGAACGAAAGGCGGATTTTTTGACCACGAAATACACGGAATCAGGCAGGGGTACTGCGCGCCCAGTGTACAGACTGGGTTTGCTACGAGGTGACAACGAAGAAGCTGGGGGCGAAGTCGCTGGCGATGCCGAGGTGGGCGAGGGAGCGGTAGTGCGAGCGTAGTTCGGACTGGATGGCGAGGGGGTGGCCGTTGCAGCCGTCGTGCTCGGGGATGTATTTGCCGGTGGCAAAATGATCGTTTGTGGCTGTTCCGAGCGGGAGAATAAGTTCGGGTAACTTGTAGTCGGGGAGTGCGGCGTAAAAGGTTGTACTTCCAAAACCGGCTGCGCTGAGAAGTTCGGTGAGTTCGGCCCGGGTGAAGGTGAAGCTGCGCAGCGGCTGGCCGCTTTGCTTGAGCCATTTTTCTGAGGCAAGTGTGGCGTCGTAGACGGCGATGTTGGGCGGGCCGATATGGTCGTCGGGCGCGCCGAGCAGATATTTTAGGCCGAGGCGGTTTTCGATGCCGATTACGAGTTGTCCGCCGGGTGCAAGCAGGCTGCGCGCGCGTTGAAGAAATTCGATCTGCACGTCACGTGGATTGCCGCTGCGGAATTTCGGCACCCACTCAAGCACGCCCACACAGGTAACGAGGTCGAAAATAGGTGATGGGCGATGAGCGATGGGCAATGGGGCATTCGTGCTGGGTCGCACCTCGTGTGCGTCCGAAGGTGAAGAAGGGCTCACGTCGACCGGCGATCGTTTTACGGAGGAATCAGGCGCACTTTGCGTGTGGCCAAACGCGATGTCGAAAAAGTCGCCCTGGATGAAGTTCATCCGTTTGGCGGTGCCTTCTTGTTGGGCGACGGCTTGAATGAAGGCGAGGCGTTCAGGCGTGGGCTCGAGAGCAACGACTTCAGCGTGTGTGTCGCGGGCGAGCGGTAAGGCGATCTGGCCCCAGCCTGAACCAATGTCCAGAACCTTTGCACCAGGCTTCGGCGGATGTTCGCGGAAGAAAAGGTCGCGCTTGGGACTGGTGACGATTTGGTGTAGCCAGGGATTTGATTTGGCGTAGCGAGAGGCAACTACTTCGCGCCAGGGCTGGCCGGCGCGGATGGATTTGACGATTTCCCAGAGTTCTTTGGCGGGTGCATCGCGGTAGGTTTCTTCGGTTACGGCTGGAGTCCAGGCTTCGCCTGCATGAAGAGAGACGGATTGGCCGCGATGAGTGAATGAGAGCATGCCGAGAGGAGTCAGGTGGGCAGGATTCAGGCGTAATGGAGGTGGATTGAACTACGAAGAAGGAAGAATAGAAGGGCCGGAGCTGAAGTAGGAGTTTCTGCCACAGAGTTCACTGATGGGCACGAATTTTCGTATAATCGCTGAAACGCGAAAGAGCGGAAGTACTGAAAAATCATTCTGCGGTTTTCGTACCTCCACGCTTACGCGTTAAATGAATTGGGGCGATAATGATAAAGAATAACGAGAACGAGAAAGGTTATGAAATTGGGCGGGAGACGATGGCGGCGCGGAGATTGGCGATGCCGAAGGTTCGGTCGACGGCATGAACGTCGATTTTTATGGCATCGTAACGGCGTTGGAGAACGACTAGTTTGTCACCGACAAAATGAGTGAAGCCGAAGGAGAGGAAGTAGTGCCCGGGCATGAGGTCGAGCGGGAAGATGAAATCGACTTCGCGGGTTTCGCCGGATTTCATCGCGGGCGCGGGTTGCTGACTGAAAAGGGTGTTGGTGCCGTAGATCTCGACTCCGGCATTGTTTTTGAGCGTGAGGGCGAAGATCGGTTCGTGGAGGTCTTCGCGCGCCTCGACGACCATGCGCACAGTGATCTGTTCGCCGGAGGAAAACCACGTGCGAGGCGCTTCGGATTCGTCGAGGGCGGTGACGGAATGGATGAGGCCTAACTCGCCGCCGTAGGTAAACTCCTGTCCGCTGACCTGAACGTGGTCGCGTTCGTCGGTGAGCAGGGCGTTGGTGCGGGTGTCGGAAGGGGCTGTTTTTACAGGAGTTAGCGGAGGTAACTGAGGGACGGCGGCTGACGTCTTATCCGATTTCGTTGTTTCCTCTATTCTCTCTGGCGAAATGGTTTTGGTCTTGAGCGCCTCGATGTCGGTTTGGAGTGATTCGGCAGTGTTTCCGTTGATCAGCAGCTTCGAGTAGAGGTTGACGACGTCGTTGGGTTTACCCGCGTAAATGACTTGGCCGTGCTCAAGCAGGATCGCGTGATGGCAGAGGCGTTTCACGAGTGAGGCGTCGTGCGAGACGAAGAGCAGGGTGACGCCCTGGGCGATGAAACGGTCGATGGCGCGCGCGCATTTCAATTGGAAGCGAGCGTCGCCGACGGAAAGTGCTTCGTCGACGATGAGGATGTCGGGGTCGACGTGGGCGGCGACGGCGAAGGCGAGTCGCATCAGCATGCCGGAAGAGTAGATTTTGACTGGTTGGTCAATGAAGTCGCCGATCTCGGCAAAGTCGGCGATGGCCTCGAAGCGCTCGGTCATCTGCGCGCGGCTGAGACCGAGGATGGAACCGTTGATGAACACGTTTTCGCGGCCGGTGAACTCGGGGTTGAAGCCGGAGCCGAGTTCGAGGAGAGCGGAAACACGACCGTGGACCGAAAGCTTGCCTGTGGTGGGCGTAAGCGTGCCGGCGATCATCTGGAGGAGCGTGCTTTTGCCAGAGCCATTGCGACCGATGATGCCGATGGCTTCGCCGCGTTTGATGTTCAAGGCGACGTCGCGCAACGCGTAGAAATCGCGGTAGCCACGAGCGGCACGAGAGGCGAGTGTGCGGTGTGCGGCGGATGATCGTGGAAACAGACTGGCCGTTCCTTCGACGATCGGGCTTTTCAGTCGATCGGAAGGGTTTTTCCAAATGCGATAAGCTTTGGTGAGGCCCTCGGCGAAGATGATGGGAACGTTCGACATGAGGTTGGCCGCAGGATCAGGCAGCACAAAGAGGAGGAAAAGTAGCCACGGATGAACACCGGTGAACACCGATTGATAGGAAGGGCTCAGACGAGACTGCATTAATACAGCGTTGGTCGTAGGGCCATTTGAGGATCTGCGAACGGATGGATCGGTGAAAATCGGTGTTCATCTGTGGCTAAACTACGGTTCGTGACTTCAGATCACGTCAGCGAAGGCGTGTTTGGTTTTCTTGAAAAACAGGTACCCGATGAGGCAAGTGATGACGCCGGTGGCCCACGTATAACCGAGGTGATTTAGATTTAGTGGTTGGTTCCAGAGAAGGGCCTGACGGCTGAGTTCGACCGTGTGGAGCAAGGGATTCCATTTCAAAACCTGCCAGTAGGAACCGGTGATCAGGCTGGTGGAATAGAAAATGGCGCTGGCGTAGAGAGTGATCTGTGCGACCACCTGCGTGATCTGGGCGACATCGCGGAAGAAAACTCCCAGGGCTGACACGAACCAGCCGATACCTAGCGTGAGTAGGACGTGTGGGATGAGGATGACGGGCATCCAGAGCAACCCTGTCAACGAGACTGGATGCCCAACTACCAGGCTACCGACAAAGAGCAGCGCCATGTTGATCAGAAAATGAAACCAGTAAGCGGAGACGTTCGCCAGCGGTAGGATTTCGAGCGGGAAAACGACTTTTTTGACCAGATTGGGATTGCCGATAATCAGGGACGGAGCGGCGGAAATCGTCTCGGAAAGTACGTGGAAAAGCGACAAACCAAGGAATACCGCCAAGGCGAACTCTCTGGGGCTTTCGTGTCCGTTTCCGCGAAACCGGCTGCCAAAGATGAAGCCGAAGACCGTCACATAAAGCGCGAGCATTAGCAGCGGGTTGAGCACCAGCCAGACAGCACCGAGGTAGCTACCGCGATGGCGTACCTCGACGGCGCGCGTGGTGAATTGCCACCAGAGCTCGCGCTTGCGGGCGAAACGATTGAGGAAAGGTGCCAGTTTGGAATTCACTTCGGTGGAGCAGTGTTTCGATGACGGAAGCGAGGCGGACACAAATCAAAACTGCAATTCGCAGGTCGTTGGAGAGGAGTTCGCTGGAACAAAATCTTTACAGCCGGTGTATGCGTAACTTGGATTGAAGCTCATTTTGAAACTCAACAGGTTACTCTTTACTCTTGGTGCTATGGTCTTGGTGTGGATCGCGGCTGTTGTAGGCCGTGCTGCCGAGCCTGCTCCGCTGACGGGCGAGGATGTATTGCTGGAGGTACTACCGGAAAAATCGTTGCCTGACCTGCAAGCTGCGCTTGAGCGGGCGATGGGACAGTCATCGCGCGTAATAGCTTCTCTGCTGGATCTGGATCAGGCTCGGGTCGGGGAAAAGCAGGCCCGCGCGCCCATGCTGCCCTATGCATCGTTATCGGGAAGTCTTGGTGTGGCCCAAAATAAATACGACTATGATTCGTATCCGATTAAGGATGCGAACGGTGTCACTGTAGTAGATGCAAATGGGAATCCCAAAATGGAGCCCGCTAGATCATCGAGTGCTCTCGTGCAGGATCTGTCGTACAACGCTGGTCTCAATCAGCCGATTTATTATTGGGGCGCCTTAAAAAAAGGCTATCAGTCGGCCCAGCTTCAAAAGGCGATTGCATCGCGCAATGTGGAAGAAATACGCCGGACCTTGGCCATTGAAATACGCCGGGCATATTTCAGTCTGATTAGTACGGTCAATGGCTTGGATTCCGAAAAAGCGACGTTAGCCAAGATGGAGGAAGAGCGAGACTACCTCAAGAAACAGGCGGAGGGTGGCTTTGTGACGCAGTCGATAGCCGATTCAGCAGATGTACGGATCAAAGACTACAAACTGCAGATGGAGCGTTCACGAAATGGTTTCGATGCGCAGTGGCTTTCTTTCTGCGAACTGACCGGCCTTGACCGGAAGAGCCAACCGCTGGTGTTTCCCAAAGAGATTCCCGCAGTTAGCAAGGACCTAAACCCCGTTTTACCGGGCTTGGCATCGCATTCAGGGCAATACATTCCAGCTAACTTGGCGAATGCAGATGACTCGATTCGTGTGGAACGGTTGAACTATGAGATCGCGAGCACACGTCTCCGCCCCCGTTTTGGCCTTGGCCTCAATGCATCGCGTGGGTACCACACCCCTGATACAGTGGTTGTATTTGGGGGACCCTATGTTGTTACAAATTTTGGCGTGAGCACCACCGTGAATTGGGCGATTTTTGATGGTTTTAGTACGCAAGCCGCCAAGCAGAGTTCACTGATTCGGCTACGCCAGCAACAGCGGGCACGTGATCAGGCGCAAAACGATTACGAAGAAACGCTCAAAAATAACGTTACTAATCTTCGCATGAACTGGCAGACTTTACAGCGATCTGAGGAAGCACTCACGGGAGCGCGTGACAGTGTTGCGATCATTCAGAAGGATTTTGAAACCGGTATGGTGGAAAAACAGAAGTGGGATGCGGCAAAGACGATCGCCGATAATTCACTCATGGCTGCCAATAACGCCCGAGCCGATTACTACCTCCAAATCATAACGTACCTTTCGCTGCGGGGGAAGGACCCGGCGGTCAATCTCGTGGTCAGAACACAATCTCTCGATGCGCCTAAAAAATAAAATCATTATCCTCGTTGCCGTGGCCGTAGTGGCCGCAGGCGGTTGGTTGGGCTATCTCCAGATTTTGCCTAAGGCAAAAGTGAGCCGGGTAGTGCGCGGGAAGGCCGTGCAATTAGTTCCAGCGAATGTCACGGTAACCGCCGAGTATCCGATGGATATCAAGTGCGAGCAGGGCGGTCGCATCGCCAAGGCCTTTGTTAAACTTGGCCAGGAAGTGAAAGCGGGCGAGGTCTTGTTCGAAATCGATGCGCAGGATCTTCAGATCGAGATCAGTCAAATCGAGACGGATTACAAAGCGGCCAAAGCCCGGATCGCGATTGGCTCGCCGATACGGTTTGAAATCGCGACGGCTGAGGAAAATCTCAAAAACTCGAAGCGCATGTTGGATACGGGACGACTAGCCCAAGTCGAATACGACCGGACTGTTCGCAACGTGGATATCCTTAAAGACCGCAAGGCGAACGAGGATATTGATAACCAAAGAACGCTGGAAACCTACGAAAACAATCTCCGGTTGAAACGGCGTTCGCTGGAGAAAATGAAGCTCACGGTGCCTGAAGATGGCACGGTGGTTTATATCGATGACAACGGCCGCACCGGTGGCTTGGTCGGCGGAGGCACCGTGCTCGCGCGAGTGATTTCCCGCAGTCGATTGGTTTTGGCTCAGATCAGCGAAGAAAGCTTTGCCGGCGTCAGGCCGGGCCTACCCGTACGGGTACAGTTTCTCGGGTATTATGGACAGTGGTTCAAGGGTACGGTTGACCGCGTACTGCCCACTGCTGACGAGAAAACGAAACGCTACACGGCATTTCTCAATCTCGACATTCCCGTTGAGCAGTTAGTCCCTGGACTCACCGGCGAAGCGGGGATCACGGTGAACGAACGCGAAAACGCGCTGCTCGTTCCTCGGCGTAGTGTGGTCGGCGTGGATAACAGTAAACTTTGGGTCGTTCGGGATGGTCGGGTCGTTTTCACTCCCGTGGGCCTCGGCTATCTCGGCCAGAATGTCGCTGAGATCGTCAGCGGAGCGAAGGAAGGCGATGAGATCATCGTCGAAGAGCTTTCAATGTTTAGGAACGGCCAGCGCGTGCGCGCGGTCGATGACGCGGGCCAGAACTAATGCAAACCACCTTACGCATCGCTTTGCGTTTTCTGCTCGCGAAGCAGAGAGCGATGTTAATGAGCCTCGCGGGCATCGCTTTCGGCGTGGGCTTCATCGTACTCACGCAGGCTGTGACCTCGGGGTTTCAAGGTTTTTTCATCCAGACAATCCTCGGCGCAGATGGTGCGATCCGCTTGGAAGATAAAGTCCAGCTCACTACGGTGCCGATCGAGGAAGGTGCCTTTAAGATCTCCGTGGAAAGCGCCCGTAAATACAAAGAAGGCGTTGCTGAGCCGCGTCTGCAAATGGAAGCGATTCGGAGCATCGCCGAGGTCAAAGGCGTCTCGCAGGTCCTTCGTGGCAACATCTCCATTCAATCCGCAACGCGCGAGGACTCCGCGCAGATTTTCGGCATCGTGCTTGAAGATCACCTCACGGTTTCGGATTTGGGCAAACAGATCGTAATGGGCTCGGCAGACGAGTTTCGTCGTTCGCCCGCGGGAATCATGATCGGCCAGGTGTTGGCTGACCGGCTCAAGATCCGCTTGGGCGAGTCGGTTCTCATTTCGTATGCCGGTCAGTCCACGCGCTACCGCGTCTCAGCGATCTACGAAACCGGCGTGCGTGACGTTGATCGCTCTCGCATCTTCATGCACCTGGGCGAAGCGCGTACATTACTTAAGAGACCGTTCGGGGCGACGTTCCTCCAGGTGAGTTTGCACCAGCCTGACCGCGCGCCGGAGCTGTGCAAAGTGATCAGCGATATGACCGATCACCGCGCAACGAGCTGGCAGGAACGCGAGCGGGTGTGGCTGTCGGTATTTCAATTTTTCCGCATCTCGGCGTGGATCACAGTTTCCACCATTATCGTGGTTTCGGGTCTGGGTATGTTCAATACGCTCGCAATGATCGTCATGGAAAAAACCAAAGAGATCGCGATTTTGCGTTCGATGGGGTTCACGCGTGCGGATATCGGCACCACATTTATGCTACAGGGCGGACTGGTGCTGGTAACTGGTTTGGTCGCAGGATGGATTTTCGGCGCGCTCTGCACGTGGGGTACGGAAAGTATTCCCATCCGGTTGCGCGGTGTTTTTTCCACTGATCATATCGTGGTGGCTTGGGATATTTATCACTATCTTGGTGCGGGATTGGCCGCAGCGGTCGTGGTGGCAATTGCTAGTTGGTTTCCTGCACGGCGTGCCGCGCGCATGGAGCCGGCAGGTATCATCCGGGGAGCTTCGCAATGAGTGCAGAGGTTAAAAATTCCTCGGGCACGCGCAAAGCCGGCGAGATCGCGGTGCGCTGCCAAAAGCTCACGCGCTACCTAGGTGAAGGCGAGGCGAGGGTGCACGTGTTGCGTGAAGTTGGTTTTGAAGCCCTGAGCGGAACCGTGACAGCGATCGTCGGACCGTCCGGCTGCGGAAAGAGCACGCTTCTTTATCTCCTCGGGCTGCTCGACCGGCCGGAAGGCGGCGAAATCTGGATCGGCGGTAAAAATCTCGCTCAAGCTGGCGATGAGGAGCGCACCGCTGTACGCAACGAGCACATCGGCTTTGTTTTTCAGTTTCACTTTTTGCTGCCGGAGTTTACCGCGCTCGAAAACGTCATGCTGCCCATGCAAAAGCTCGGGCGACTTTCCCGCGCGGCGATGCAGGAGCGCGCGATGAAGCTACTAGCGTCCGTCGGTCTCGACGTGAAAAGTCATCGACTCGCGACTCAGCTTTCCGGTGGCGAACAACAACGCGTGGCAATCGCGCGTGCGCTGGCGAATCAACCGTCGATTATACTGGCCGATGAACCGACGGGAAATCTGGACGTTAAGAATTCTGCCGTGGTCTTTGATTTGCTGACGCGACTAGCCAAGGAAAACGGCCAAGCCATCGTTCTCGTCACGCACAACCCTGAAATCGCCAATAAATGCGACTCCGTGCGGCCGATGCGCGATGGTGTCTTTGTTTGAAGACGAAATGGAAGCAGCACTGCTAATGGCTGGCTTTTGATAAGAATAGTTTCACGCCATTGCCGGTATCACTGTGATAAGCACAGACAAATGTCTGACGGTTTAGCTAGTAGTTTTCAGTTTAGTGGCCATTCCTATTAGAGAATTTGGTTTACATCGATTTTCTGTCCGACTTCGTTGCATGACCAAACTTTAACCGCTGAATCTGTATATCTACCCTGTGAGCTCACAAAACTCGCGTAAGACATTCTTAGCCCAGATGCTCGGCTTGTGCGCAGGCATCGGACTGGCGACAAAGCATTTCACTCGCAACGTCACCAAGCCTGCTGCGGCGCAGTCTGCACCCCTCGCCGTGCAAACGGAGCGTCGCGCCATCGCTCGCAGAGCAGACACCGTCTGATTTCTCTGACACCAACCGCAGTATCACCGGCACATGTCGAAAATTTTCCCGAAATCGGCCAACCGCCTGCCGCTCCAGATCATTATTTTCCTGATCGTTCTGCTCGGCGTCGTGACTACGGCAACTAACTATTACGCTACACCGAAGTATACACGCGTGGGTTATGCGCCGGTGCAGCCCGTCCCATACAGCCACGCATTGCACGTGGACAAGCTCGGCCTGGATTGCCGGTACTGTCATTCGAATGTGGAAAAATCCGGCGTGGCCAATCTGCCCACTGCGCAGACCTGCATGAACTGCCACAGCCAGGTCAGGACCGACAGCCCGCTGCTCGCCCCGGTTCGCGCTGCTTATCAATCCGGCGAACCTATCAACTGGGTGCGCATCCACCAGGTGCCGGACTACGTTTACTTTAACCACTCCGTCCACGTAAACCGCGGCGTTTCCTGTGTCAGCTGTCACGGGCAGATCAACCAGATGGAGGTCGTAGCTCACGCGAAGTCGCTTAGCATGGGCTTCTGCCTCGACTGCCACCGCAACCCGCAGGCCAACGTCCGCCCGCTCGACCAGGTCACCAATCTCAACTGGAACGCCGACCAGGTAAAAATCGACGGCAAGCCCCACGCCGAGTGGGCCGCTGAATTCGTCAAGAACAACAAGATCAAGCCCCCGCAAAGCTGCACCGGCTGCCATCGATGAAACGCAAAGTTCAACATCCCGAACCCGCCGCAGGCGAAACCACCGGTCGCAAATACTGGCGCAGCCTCGATGAACTCGCGGCCACGCCGGGCTTCCAAGAGCACATCGAGCGCGAATTTCCCGAAGGTGCGTCCAACCTCGACGGCGTCGATCGCCGCAAGTTTTTTAAATTGATGGCCGCGTCCTTCGCCCTCGGAGGCGTGGGTCTGGCAGCTGGTTGTCGTCGGCCGGAATCGTACATTCTTCCCTACGGAAAATCCGTCGAAGAAATCATTCCCGGTCTGCCGCTTTATTTTGCGACGGCCATGCCGTTGCGCAAGTCCGCGATCCCGCTCCTTGCCGAGACTCACCAGGGACGGCCGACCAAGCTCGAAGGCAACCCCAGTTATCTTCCGCACGGCAGCGCGAGTTCGTTGCTGGCGCAGGCGTCCATTCTCGATCTCTACGATCCTGATCGCGCGACCCAGCACACGATTGACGGCGCTGTCGCCTCCGTCGCTGAAATCCAAGACAAACTGGCTGCCATCGCCAAAAAACATGCGACCGAAGGCGGTGCCGGACTTGCTTTCCTCGCCGACGAATCCAGTTCGCCCACGCGTGCAGCACTGGTCGCAAAACTAAAAGCCAAGCTCCCCAAGGCGATCTGGGCCGAGTACGAACCGATCGTTGACGAAGCGCCGGTGGCTGCCGCGAAGGCCGCTTTCGGCCGCGCGGTTAAGCCCGTTTACCGTTTCGCCAAGGCCAAGCGTATCCTTTCCTTGGATGCGGACTTTTTCCACGCCGAATCGGGCAGTCTGTACTACGCCCGCGAGTTTTCCAAAGGCCGTCGCGTCGCTTCGAAGAACGACGAGATGAACCGCCTGTATGTCGCTGAGAGTCATCTGACTCTCAGCGGTAGCATGGCCGATCATCGACTGCGTCTCGCGAGTAGCCACATGTTGGCTCTGGCTGCTGCGGTCGCCTGCGCGATTACGCCCGAAGTTCATAATGTCCTTAAGCCCTACACGCAGGGCGTAGACCTGAATCAAAAGTGGGTCGATGAATGCGCGAAAGATCTGCTCGCCCACAAAGGCGAATGCCTCGTTGTCGCGGGTGCGCACTTACCAATCGAAGCCCACGTGATCGTTCATGGGCTCAACTGGCAGCTGCGCAATATCGGCAAGACCGTAGATTTTGTTGAAGTCCCAACCGAAACCGTGGCGACGATCAACAACGTTACCTTGGCGATCAAGGCCGGTTCGGTCAAGACGCTCGTCGTCCTCGGCGGCAATCCTGCCTACAACGCTACGGTCGATCTCGATTGGGCCGCGCTTCAGGGTTCCGTGTCTGAAGTGGTTCGTTACGGTTATAACGTTGACGAAACTACTTCAGTGAAGTCCGCAGCAACCACGCATATCGCCGCTGCGCACTATCTCGAATCTTGGGGCGATGCACGTACGGCTGATGGCACCATCGTGCCGGTGCAGCCGATGATACTGCCGCTCTTCAACGGTCTAACCGAACTTGAAGTTCTCGCCCGTATCCTCGGCGAAACTACGACCGATTCTTACACGCTCGTTAACCAAACCATCACGGCGATCGCCGGCGGTGATCCGGTCAGCGCGTTCCGCAAATTCCTCCACGATGGCCTGCTAGAAGGTTCGGCTTATCGCGTGGTTTCTGTTGAATTTAATCGCGACACGGCCATGGCGGTTTTTGGCGATGTGCCGAAGCCGGTGACCTTCTCGAAGGACGCGCTCGAAGTTCGTTTTATTGCTGACCACAAGATGGACGATGGTCGCTTCGCGAACAACGGTTGGCTGCAAGAGTGCCCGGACCCGATCACGAAAATTTCCTGGGACAACGCCATTCTCGTCAGCCCACGTCTCGGTCAAGAGCTCGGCATTTATCCCGGTGGCGCGTTGCTTCAGGTTGCCCGCGTCGAAGAGGCCGAGTTCAAGACCGGTCGCGAAAACGCGTACATCGGCGAGCTGACCATCAATGGACGCACGGTCCGTGGCCCGCTGCACATCCAGCCCGGCCTAGCCAACTACACCGTAGTGCTGCCGCTTGGTTATGGTCGCACCGTTTCCGGACGCGTAGGCAAGAAGCAAGGTTTCAGCGCCTATCCCGTTCGTACCTCCGCTGCGCTTAATATCGCTACGGGCGCAACGCTCAGCAAAACCAGCGAGCGCTACCAACTCGCCAACACGCAGGAGCATTGGTCGATGGAAGGCCGCGACATCGTGATCGAGGCCAACTTCGACGAGTACAAAGAGAATCCTGCTTTCGTGAAAGCCATCGGCATGGAGTCGCATACACCGAAAGTTCTCGGTGAAGAAGGCGTGCGTCGCCCCGGCGAAACCGAGCAAGCCTTTAAGCAGCGTATCCACGGCGGCGCTACGGCTGGAATTTTGCCACGCGGACAGTCCCTCTATGAGTCGCCTGCATTCACCGGCGAACACCAGTGGGGCATGAGCATCGATCTCAATACCTGTACCGGTTGCAACGCCTGTGTCGTCGCCTGTCAGGCCGAGAATAATATTCCGATTGTCGGCAAGGATCAGGTCCTTCGCGGTCGCGAAATGCACTGGATACGACTAGATCGTTATTACTCCGATGGAAACGCCGATGGCGCGGCTTTCGGCGGTGAAGGCAACAAGCAGCTTCCGGAAGATCCCCAGGTTTCCCTGCAACCGGTGGCGTGCGCTCAGTGCGAACTCGCACCGTGTGAAACCGTATGTCCGGTCAACGCGACCGTGCATGACGAAGAAGGTCTCAACGCGATGGCCTATAACCGTTGCATAGGTACACGTTATTGCGCGAATAACTGTCCGTACAAGGTTAGGCGTTTTAATTTCTTCGATTGGAATAAGCGCTCACTCGACAGCCTTTACCTCGGGCCGCTCGGACCGAGCGGTATGCCCGAACTGGTCAAAATGGCCAAAAACCCCGACGTCACCGTGCGCATGCGCGGCGTGATGGAGAAGTGTACGTATTGCGTGCAACGAATCCAGCAGGCCAAGATCGCGCAGAAGTCCAAGGCTGGTGCGTCTGACCGCGTTAAGATTCCCGATGGCACAATCAAGGTTGCCTGCCAGCAGGTTTGCCCGGTCGAAGCCATTGCCTTTGGCGATATCACCGATCCGCTGAGCGCGGTTTCCAAAGCCAAAGCCCTTGAACAGGACTACGCTTTGCTCGGTTACCTCAATGTCCGTCCGCGCACCACTTACCTCGGTAAACTGCGCAATCCTAACTATGCGATGCCCGAGTTTGCCGGTCTGTCTGCCGACAAGAAACTCCCGTTTAGCCGTCAGGAATATAACAACAAAAATCACCCCGCGCACAGCGACGAAGGCCACGGCCAGGACTCGCATGGGGCAGGGGATAAGCATGCCGAACCGGCGCAACCGCAGCATGGACACTCCTCGCTCGAAACCTTCAAGAACCTAGGAGGGCTTAGCTAATGGCAACCTCAGCTGATCACGCCGCTCCGGCGATTCTCAACGAGGTCAATCCTCCCGAGCTGCCGCGTGCAGTGCTGGTTGAAAACAACCGCAGCTTCACGTGGATCACTGACAAAATCTGCGGCATCATCGAGGGCAAGACGCCCGCGTGGTGGTGGGTTTGCTTCATCGTCGCGTGCTTTGTCGCTTCGTTCACCGTCGCGGGCATCACCTACCTCGTCGCCACGGGCGTCGGCGTTTGGGGCCATGCGAATCCGGTCAACTGGGCGTGGGATATCGTCAACTTCGTCTTCTGGATCGGTATTGGCCACGCGGGTACACTGATTTCTGCGATCTTGTGCCTGTTGCGTCAGAAGTGGCGCACCTCGATCAATCGCGCTGCCGAGGCCATGACGATTTTTGCCGTGGTTTGCGCCGGTATCTTCCCAGTGTTTCATGTCGGTCGTGTCTGGTTCGCCTGGTACCTTTTCCCGATCCCGAACTCGAACTACGTCTGGCAAAACTTCCGTTCGCCGCTGGAGTGGGACGTGTTCGCTGTTTCCACCTATGGAACGGTTTCGGTGCTCTTCTGGTATGTCGGCTTGATCCCTGATCTTGCGACGTTGCGTGATCGCTTCATGGCCGCGGGCAATAAACTCCGCGCCACGATCTACGGCTTCTTCGCGATGGGCTGGCGTGGTTCTAACCGCCACTGGTCGAACTATGAAATGGCTTACCTGATTCTCGCAGGTATTTCGACGCCGCTTGTGCTCTCCGTGCATACGATCGTGTCGTTCGACTTCGCGGTCTCACTCATCCCGGGCTGGCATACGACGATCTTCCCGCCGTACTTCGTGGCGGGTGCGATTTTCTCCGGCTTTGGCATGGTGCTCACGCTCATGTTGCCGTTGCGTGCGATCTACAAACTCGAAGATCTGATCACGCAGTATCACATCGACTGCATGTGTAAGATCACGTTGGCGACCGGCACGATGGTTGGCTACGCCTACGCTATGGAGTTCTTCATCGCGTGGTACGGCGCGAACCCCTATGAAGGCTTCGCTTTCATCAATCGCGCCTTCGGTCCTTACGCTTGGGCTTACTGGACCATGATCACGTGCAACGTCATCACTCCCCAGTTTTTCTGGTTTAAGAAGGTTCGGCAAAACACCGCGCTCGTCTGGATTCTCTCAATCTTCGTCAACGTCGGCATGTGGTTCGAGCGGTTCGTGATCATCGTGACCTCGCTCGCCCGCGATTTTCTGCCGTCGAGCTGGGGTTATTACTCTCCGTCAATCGTGGAGATTTTCACGTTCTTCGGAACGTTCGGCGTCTTCTCGGTGCTCTTCCTTCTCTTCATCCGCTTTTTGCCGATCATGCCGATGGCCGAACTCAAAGCCGTCACCCCGCAGGCCGACGTTCACGGTGGCGAAAACCATCACTAATCTCCAACCAACATGGCTGCTCAACCCCATGGCTTGATTGCCACCTTCGAAACCGCGCCAGAAGTCTATCATGCGGCGGAGAAAGTGCGCGACGCCGGTTACAAATTCTGGGACTGCATAACGCCTTTCCCGATCCACGGTCTTGACAAAGCGATGGGCGTGAAACGTTCCAATGTGCCAAAATTTTCGCTCACCGGTGGCATCATCGGATTCTGCACCGGCATGAGCATGATCTGGTTCATGAACGCGTTTGACTATCCTCTCGTGGTCGGCGGCAAACCATACTTCAGCCCGATGTTTGCGTTTCCCGTTTCGTACGAACTCACGATTCTGTTCTGCGCCTTCGCGACGATCGGAGGCATGTTCTTCCTTAACCGACTGCCGATGCATTACCACCCGGTGCTTAAGCATGACACCATTCACCGTGGTATGGATGACCAGTTCTTTATCGTCATCGAAACGCGCGATCCGAAGTTCGACGCCGCACGCACCCGCGCCTTGCTCGAAAAAGCCGGTGGCAAGGACATAAAGGAGCTGGAGGCCTAAACCATGCGCTACGCCTATTTCACTCTAGCCTTCTTGGTTGTGCTTACGGTTTCCGTGCTCGGTTTTCGTGGAAGCACCTTCACCCGGCCACCGATGATGGTCTTCCCTGACACGTTTTTTCCGGAGATGAATCATCAGGCCAAGTACAAGCCTCAGGCCTCCAGCACTTTTTTTGCCGATGGTCGTGCTGATCGACCGTTGCCCGCAGGTGTAGTCTCGCGTAATCCGTTGCGTGATGACGACCATCTCTATCGCGGAAAAACCGCAAACGGCCAGTGGGCGAAGGGCTTTCCCGCCGCTGTTGCTGTGGACGCCCGTTTGATAGCACGCGGTCGAGAACGCTATACGATTTATTGTGCGCCCTGTCATGGTGCGCTTGGCGATGGCAAAGGGATCGTCACGCAATACAACTGGGGCGCTCCGGCGAATTTCCACAGTGACGTATTTCGTTCCATGCCCGAGGGTCAGATTTTTGATACCATTACGAATGGCGCAAAAACCATGTTTTCCTACGGCGACAAACTTGTTCCTGAGGATCGCTGGGCTGTCATCGCCTACGTGCGGGCCCTGCAGCGAGCACAAAACGCCCGTGTCAATGACGTCGAGGCGAACCATAAACAGGAGCTAGGTATCAAATGAGCAATTCCGCTAAAAATGCTCCCGGATCGTTTCCTGCCTCGTCGCCCGGTGCCAATCGCGCACTTGCGGTTGGCATTGTCGGCATCGTTGCCACCGCTGGCGGGCTGCTCCTCCCAAACAATACGCACGCCGTCGCGCATTCGTGGCTCGTTGGTGTGACTTTCTGGGTGGCGATCACCATCGGCATGCTGCTGATGACGATGATTCACCACATCTTCGATGCTTCGTGGTCGACGGTCATCCGTCGCCAGTGGGAGCACGGTCTCGCCGCATTTCCGTGGCTGGCCGTTTTGTTTCTGCCATTGGTTCTGGCAACCTGGTTTGGTCCACGTGACCTTATCTGGCCTTGGATGAATCCCGAGCACGTGCTGCATGGCCACGGCACGGTTGCCAACGATATCCTCTACGTGAAGAAGTCCAGTTTCCTGAGCATCAATATGTTCATGGGGGCCACGGCGATCTTCTTTACGGTTTGGATCTGGCTTTCGGCTCGTCTCCGGAAGGCGTCTTTCACTCAGGACTCCGACGGCGATCTCAAGTGGACACGGATGAATCGGGTCACGGCTGCTTTTGGCATTCCGTTGGCCGCACTCTCGCTGACCTTTGCCGCGATCTACTGGATCAAGAGTCTCGAATACCACTGGTTCTCCACGATGTACGGCGTGTGGTTCTTCGCGAACTGCGTACGTGGCGCACTCGCTATCAGCGTGCTTATCATGCTCTGGCTGTATGTGCGTGGTGACTACAAAGGCATTCTCAACACGAACCATCTGCATTCGATCGGCCAGCTCATGCTCGCTTTCACCGTGTTCTGGGCCTACGTGACTTTCTCGCAGTATTTCCTCATCTGGAATGCCAACGTTCCCGAGGAAACCTTCTGGTACAATCTCCGCGAAATTAACGCCGACGGTTCGCCGAACCAGTGGAAATATGTCGGCATCTTCGTGCTCGTCTTCGGTCACTTCCTCGTGCCGTTCCTCTATCTGCTCTCTTACAAGCACAAGATTGTTCACTCGAAGATCAAATTTATCGCGATCTGGATGCCTTGCGTGATCTTCTTCGATCTTTGTTACAACATCCTGCCTGCGCTCAAGAATGAGCATGGCGATGCGTTGCCTCTCGTATCGGTTAATTTCATCTGGACGATCACGGCAGTGATCGGTGTCGGAGGCATCTGGTTGTACGCTTATTTGAAGAGTCTGCCGACTGCCAAGCTCATCCCAATCCGCGATCCACGCATCAACGAAAGCCTCCTGCACCATGAGTGACGCTGCTCCAAAAACCGGATTTTTTATCACCGCCGTAGCTGTCATCGGCGGTTTCCTGATCTTTGTTCTGATCCTTGTGATTGCGTATCTGCCGAACAAAGCCACGCCGCTGCCTGAAGGCACGAAGACTCCAGAAGAGCGCGCTACGATCTTGAGTGAACTTCGAGCCAAGGAGACTGCCGGGGCCACCACGTATGGTTGGGTGGATCAACCTAATGGCGTCGTGCGTATCCCGGTTGATCGCGCCATGCAGTTGACCGTCGAAGAGCTCAAGGCCAAGAAATAATCCACAATGGAATGGGTCTTCTACGGCATTGCGTTTCTCGTTTCGGTTCTAGTGACCGGTTCGGCCGTCTATGCGCTTTATTGGTCGTCCAAAAAAGGACAGCTCCGCGATCTTGAGCAGGGCGCTCTTTCCATTTTTGATGACAAAGAACCGGTTGGGCAGCCGACCGATTTTTTCCCGGGCAAGCGCCCTTCTAAACCTGCTCGCTGAGTTTAAACGATATTCTTTTCAATGGCCTCTGTTCCTAATCTCGCCGCTTCCTTCGATCCTGCGACTTCGCCTGACCTGGTGAAACGTGCGGAGTTGAGCGAGATCGATGCGTCAACCAAAGTTCCCGCTCTCTTTTTTCTCGGCTCGGCCGTTCTCTGGCTGCTGGTAGGCACGGCCTTCGCGCTGATTTCTTCGTTCAAGCTCCATACGCCAAATTATTTTGGCGATATCGAGTGGCTCACGTTTGGGCGCACGCGCACTGCACATCTTAATGCCGTGATCTACGGGTGGAGCGTGAATGCAGCCTTCGCGGTAGCTTTCTGGCTCATGGCGAGACTTTCGCGCAGCGTACTACGCCATTCAGGCCTGCTGATGATCGCTGGCGCGTTCTGGAACATCGGCGTGACCATTGGCATTATTGGCATTCTCACTGGTGACTCGACCTCGATCGAATGGCTGGAAATGCCGCCGTACGCGACACCGCTGCTTTTTGTCGCTTATGCTTTGATCGGTGCGTGGGCGTTGATCACTTTTCGCTTCGGCAAGTCCGGCCATATCTACGTTTCGCAATGGTACTTGTTGGCTGCATTGTTTTGGTTCCCTTGGTTGTACTCGATTGCTCAGATCATGCTCATCCTTGAACCAGCGCGTGGTACGGTGCAGGCGCTCGTGAATTGGTGGTTTGCCCACAATGTTCTCGGCCTCTGGTTCACGCCGATCGGTCTGGCGGCGGTTTATTACTTTCTCCCGAAGGTTCTCGGTAAACCGATTCACAGCTACTACCTCTCGATTCTTGGTTTTTGGTCTCTGGCCTTGTTCTATAACTGGGCGGGCGTGCATCACTTGATCGGCGGACCGGTTCCAGCGTGGGTGCTCTCGGCCGGTATTGCGGCGAGCTTCATGATGGCGATCCCGGTAATCGTCACAGGTATCAACCACCACATGACGATGGTCGGTAGTTTTAGTGCCCTCAAATACAGTCCCACGCTGCGCTTTATTGTTTTTGGCGCCGTCAGCTACACCATCACGAGTTTGATTGGTTCCCTTATGGCGGACCGGCAGGTGAACGAGGTAGTTCACTTCACGCACTTCACCGTAGCGCACGCCCATCAGGGCATGTACGCGTTCTTCACGATGGTGATGTTCGGCTCCATCTACTACATCCTTCCCCGTATCCTCCTGAAAGAGTGGCCCTCGGCGATGTTGATCAGCGTGCATTTCTGGACCGTTGCGGTGGGTATCACTGTCTATGTTGTCGGGCTCTCGATTGGTGGCATCAAGCAAGGGCTTGAAATGAACAACGCCGACATACCGTTCCTTTCGACGACAGCGGCTAGTGTCGTGACTAACACCATTCCCTATCTTCTTTCGCGCAGTCTGTCTGGCGTATTGATGACGATTGGTCATATGGCCTTTGCCGTAAATATCTCCTGGATGTTGTTGCGGCCGCGCGCTCCGCAGGCGACCACGCCTACGCTCTTCCAAAATCCGCCGGAGATGGAGGTTGCCCGATGAATCGCGCACCGCTCATTTTTCTCGGCATCTTCTTCACGTTAGCGTTCTCGTGGACGGGCATCATTCTCACGAACCAACTGACGTATGGCAAACTGGAGCCCATTGTAGACCAGACGGAAAATAAATCCTACCCCGAAGCACTTCCCGGCCTGGCCGCCCAAGGCAAGCTCGTGTATCAGGATCTCGGATGCATCTATTGCCATAGCCAGCAGGTGCGCAGGCCTGGTTTCGGTGCAGACGACAAACGCGGTTGGGGCGACCGCCAGAGTGTGGCGCGCGACTATATTCGCGAAGGCCGCGTTCTTCTTGGCACCATGCGCACCGGCCCTGATCTCCGTAATATCGGAGCGCGGCAGGCCTCACGCGACTGGCACATGTTGCATCTTTACGATCCACAGATCACCTCCAAGGGATCTATCATGGCGCCATTCCCATTTCTTTTTGAGACGCATAAGATTGTGGGTCAGCCATCGCCCAAGGCGATCAAGCTGCCTGCGCCTTATACGGCTGTTCCCGGCTATGAAGTGGTGCCGACACCACGCGCCGAGGCACTCGTTGCGTATTTGCAGAGCTTGAAAGACAGCTACGCGTATCCAGAAACCAGGAACGTATTTGTCGAACCAGCTTCTGCCGGCAAAATGGAGGATAAGCAATGAGCGCCGTAGATCCGCAGGATAAAAATCCTAAAATCGAACAGGCGGGTGCTTCAGACGAGAGCATCCAACAGGTTCACTCGATTCTGCTGCGCGAGAAACCGGAGCCCGAAGAAAACCACTCGCCGATGCCGCTCTTTCTGCTCGGCTTCATTTCGGCGATGGTGCTGATGGTCGCGATTTATTTTGTCCACAACAGCGGTGGCCTCAGTCAGTCTTTCAGCTTCAAACAAGCGGCAATGGTGTATGACGAGCGGTTCGACCCGAAGAACGCACCGAGTGCGGGCGCAGAGGTTAAAATCGACCCCTTGGCCTTAGGAAAAAAGAACTACGCTTCGGTTTGTGCAGCCTGCCATCAGCCGAATGGTTTGGGTGTGCCCGGAGTATATCCTCCGCTGGCGAAGTCCGAATGGGTCACTGGCAGCGAGGAGCGCATAATCAGGATTCTGCTCCATGGTTTGCAGGGACCGATTAAGGTCGAAGGTAAGGAGTACAACAGCGCCATGCCTGCGATAGGACCGGGCGGTTATAATTTCTCGGATGAAAGAATCGCTGCCGTGCTGACTTATATCCGTCAGGAATGGGGTAACAGCGCACCTGCTGTCACCAAGGAAAAGGTTACTGAGATCCGTACCAAGGCCGCCGCTGGCCGCACCACTGCATGGACCTCAGCTGAGCTCGACGCGATTCCGTAAGGTAAATTCATGCCGCGTTGTATCAACGCACTGGTTTTCCTTTTCTGGCGCGTTAGGGATAACGCGCCCTATCACCAAACTATCGGAAATCGGTCGAGTTCTACTTGCGATTCCAGAGGCGTAGCGATGCCAGCAGAAAATCTTCCAGTGCGGCAGATTCGTTTAGATTTACTCGCAGCAGGCCGACGGCGTGTTCGAGTTTTTCGATCGAAGACGTCAACGCACGGCGTGTTCCGCCGTCGTTTTCTTTCAAGCGGGGCAGCGCAAAAGTCCGCGTAGCTTGTTCGATCTCGATGAAGAGCCGTGCGCGCAGTCCGTTGGCGATGCCGGTCTCGATGGCGACTTGTTCTTCCTCGGTGATCTCGGCGGGAAGTTTCTCTTTTTGCTTTTTCCAAACCTCACCCGTTGCGAAATCGAGGATCGCACCGAACCGGGCGATAAGACCATAGGCAGCGAAGATCGAGCCGGACACCGCTTTTTTGTCGGTGATACCGCCAGTCAGGCCGGTAAGCCATGCGCGATAGTCGTCGATCCAGGCTGCCCATCCATCGGGCGCGTAGCCAGCACTGGCCGTGGGAAAGCGGAAATTCAAGCACCGGCTGCGGATCGTAGTGAGTAGCGCGTAGGGCCGTGTCGTGAGTAGGAGGATGGTGGTATTGGCCGGCGGCTCCTCCAGGGTTTTAAGAAAAATATTGGCGGCCGAGGTGTTCATCCGGTCGCATTCGAGGATGAGCGCGACTTTGCGCGGGGCCATCGTGGGCGAAACCTGCACCTTGCCGATGAGCGCGCGGGTGGCGTCAGCGGAGATTTGGCGCATTTTGCCGGTTGGGCGGAGCACGAAGAAGTCGGGATGTTGTTCGGGGGCGAAGCGCGGGGCTTCCATGCCGGGCAGGCCGAACCCGCCGATTTCATCTTTCGCGTTGAGCAGGCGGTCGGCGATTGCGAGCCCGACGAGTTGTAGCGTCTCTATATCGTCACCCGTGAGCAGAAGGCTGTGCGAGAGGCGTTCTCGCTTGATCGCTCGTTCGATCACGGCGATGGATGGCGAGCTGGCCACGGCGTTTGGCCAAGGCATTGTTTCTGCCGATGACATCGGGCGCGGGAAGCGTCGCTTGCTTAGGCCTTGACGGTGGTTCGCTTGGCCGGCTTGCGTGCGGGCTTGGCGGTTTTCATCAGGCGTTCCTGCACGGCAGACCAGACTAGTTTTGCGATCATGTCTTCACGCTTGGTGCCGTCGATCACGACGAAGCGTTCCGGCAGGCCCTTGGCGAGCACGAGATAACCGGCGCGGACTTTTTCGTAGAAATCGATATTCTCACGTTCCATGCGATCAGGCAGATCGCTCGCGCGCTGGCGGATGCGGGCGAGACTCACGCTGGTCGGCACGTCGATCACGATGGTGAGATCAGGCATGACGTTACCGACGGCAAAACGGTTGATCTGATTGACCGGACCCATCGCGAGATTGCGGCCGATGCCTTGGTAAACGGTGGAAGAGTCGAGGAACCGGTCGCTGAGTACAAACGCGCCCCGGAGCAGGGCAGGGGCGATGACCTCGCGCACGAGTTGGGCGCGGGCGGCGGCAAAGAGCAGCAATTCGGTCTCGGCGCACATCTCGTCGCCTTTGGAATTGTGGACGATGATGTTTCGAATTTGCTCGCCGATCTCGGTGCCGCCGGGCTCGCGCGTGGAGATGACGTCGCGTTTAGCTTTCTGCAGACGTTCTGCGAGGTGAGCGATCTGAGTGGATTTCCCGCTGCCCTCTGAACCTTCAAAGGAAATAAGTTTGCCGAGAGGTTTTTGATCTTTGAGAGGCATGGACGGATTCTGGAAGATTTATTGCGCGGGGGCGAGGACGTATTGTGGGTGGCGCGAGGATTGTCGCGTCGGTACGAGGCAAAAAAACCAACGTCCCGGGCGCAACTCGATTCGCACGGCGTCGTGTGTGTTTTCCATTGAATGCTCCGCCTAAACGCTCCAACTCTTCACACACATTTGATTTTCATGATGACGTCTTTTTTTGCCACCACGAATCCCGTTCAGGTTTTTCTGCGCTGCGACCCTGCCGGCCAGGTCATCACGGTGGGCTTGATGATCGCGAGCCTGATTGCGTGGACGGTGATGTTCGGAAAACATTTTGAGCTTAAACGGCTGCGCATGCTCAACCATTCCTTTGAGCAAAGACTGCGCGAAGAGCGTTCGCTGCTGAAGCTTCCGGAATCGTTTCGCGGCAAGCGCGTGATTCCCTACGGCGACTTGTTCGCCGATGCGATCGAAGCTTACTGGCGCGCGGAGGCCATGGCCCGCGAACGAGGCGAGACAGCGGTGCGCACACGACTCGAACATGCAGAAAACGCCCTGCAGCGCTCATTCGCCCAGCAGACGCTCCGCTACGAATCCAACATGGTTTTTCTCGCCACGCTGGTGTCAGCTGCGCCGTTCATGGGATTGCTCGGCACCGTCTGGGGCGTGATGGAGGCCTTCAGCGCAGTCTCGCTCCAACAAACCGCCAGTATCCAAACCCTAGCGCCCGGCGTTTCTGCGGCGCTGCTCACGACCATCGCCGGCCTGATCGTCGCGATTCCCTCGGTCATCGGTTACAATTTCCTACTCGCCAGCACCAAGATCTTGATCACGGAAATCGAGAATTACGCCAGCTCGCTCGCCGATCGCATTGAACTGGAATCGCAGTAACTGGTTATTGCTTACTGCATATTGGAAATTGGTTATTTCTTATTGATTCCAGAAATCTTCTCCATGACAGGGGTAACAACATCATCGCAGACCAAGGCGGAGCAGCTTCAGGAGCGCTTGATCGCTTTTGCGGTTCGCATACTTCCTCTAGCCAATTGCCTTCACGTCACGTTTGCAGGAAAGCATATCGCCGATCAACTGTTGCGCTCCGGTACATCTGCCGCACCGAATTATGCGGAAGCCCGGTCTGCCGAAAGCAAAGCGGACTTTGTCCATAAGCTCAGGATCGCAGTCAAAGAGCTCAACGAGACCGATGTCTGGCTGCAGATCACCCAACGCAGCGGGCTATTAAAGGCAGAGCTCTTGGATGGCATGCTGACAGCATGCGGTGAGTTGAAACGAATCTTAGGCGCGTCAATCCACACCGCGCGTGGCAGTACAATAAGCGCTAAGCAATAACCAATCTCAAGTAACCAATTCCTCCATGGCACGCACCTTCAGAAGACCTCGGGCGTCACATCCGATCGCGGAGCTCAACGTCACCAACATGGTCGACCTTGGGTTTACGTTGCTGATCATTTTCATGATCGCCACGCCGCTGATCAACCAGGAGCAATCGATTCCGATCGATCTGCCGGTTGAATCGAAACGTGATCAGATCAAACCCGACAAAGACACGAAGTTCATCACGGTTGCGATCGACAACAAAGGAGCTTATTTTCTAGACGGAAACGCCATCGCTATGTCTCGGCTTAGCGACCGGTTGAAAGAGCTCGGCCAGCAGCCTAAACCTCCTGTCGTTCGTATCCGCGGCGATGCGAAGGTGGTGTACGAAAAGATCATCAACCTGATGGACGAACTTCATAAGCATAACCTCAGCAAAATCAGTTTCGATACCCAGGCGAAAGACTGAGTGTAAGAAACTGCTGCCTGCTGCGTCATATCATTGGCCGCCATGACCGCCCGTACCGCCAACGCATTTCTCCTCTCCGCGACAATCCATGCATTGTTCGCGGCTGCGTTGCTTTACACGGCTTACTCGATGAAGGACGGGGTGATCGGTAAGGCGAAAGAATTTATCATCGTAGCTGGCCCAGGCGACAACTACGCAGCAACTGTCGCGCCCTCTCTCGGCACACCAGAAGGCAAAGGGATACAGATCGAAATGCCACCCGGGCCGCCTACGCCAACACCGGCGATTACGCCGCCTTCTGTGGACCCGATCGTCACTGCGCCGCCCGAGCCAGCGCCCGTGCAGGCCGTTCCGCCGCCCAAAGTCGAACCTAAGTCCGTAGCCAAACCTGAGCCGTCTCCAGTTAAAGCGGCGGAAGTTAAGCCGACCACGAAAGTCGACACGGTACCTAATCCCGCCAAGACCTTTAACCGCAAAACCAACGCCATAGCTTGGCGACAGAAAGTACAGCGGGAAAAAGAAGCCAAGGAAGCCGCCCGACAAGCTGCGCTCGCAGCCAAAAACGCCGATATCGCCGCCAAGAAGGCAGCCCTTCTCGCCCAATCCAAAGGCGGCGGAGGCCAGTCAAAGATCGCCAAGATCGACGCCGAAGGCATCGCCAAAGGCGTGCTCGGCGGTTCGACCGCGAACAAGACCGGTGGCGCCGGAGGCACTGCCCTTAGCCGCGAAGAGCAGGATTTGCTGGGGACGTATATTGCTTTATTGAAACAACACTTTCGGGAGGCTCATGAAAAACCGACGGGCTTGAGTGATTTGCTCGCGGCTAAGGTGGAGTTTTTCGTAGCGGCGGACGGCTCAATTTCCAAAGTAAGCATCACCCAATCGTCAGGAAATGCGGAGTTTGACCAGTCGGTTTTGGCCGCGATTCGCAACGCCCGCACCATCGGTCCACGGCCGGATGGTAAGAGCAGTATGTTGAGCACGCGATTTAAGATGAAAGATGAGGATTAAAAAGTCCTTGCCTTCCTGCGCGAAACTTTGATTTTCCACAACCTCACGTTGGAGACGGGCTCGTAGCTCAGTTGGAAGAGCGCCTCAATGGCATTGAGGAGGTCGTCAGTTCGAACCTGATCGAGTCCACCAATGTGTTAGAAAGGCGGGAGGGTTCGGAAGGCGGCTCAGTACGTCTAAAAGCGACATTGTCAGGGGGTTGTGAGGAAGCAAGCAAAAGCCCCGAAACGACAGGTTGCGTCTCGTTTTGACCACAAACGGCCCCAGCGTGTACATGCCGGTGTGTATGCACATCCGGTAACTTGAAAGAGGGCAGTTTTGCCATTTCCGAGGTCAGCGGCAACAAACGCGCGTCCGTGTAAGTGCGCATCGTCAATTTCATATCGCTGTGCCGCATGATTTCCATCGCGGCCCGAGGTGAAACCCCGCTCGCTTGAAGGTGAGAACCGAAAGTCGTGCGGAGTGCGTGAAAATCAACCCGTCGCCCGTGCTCATCTACGGGGAGAATCTGCGCTTTGGTCAGATCGCGCTTGAACGTATCCATGTTCGGCACCTTGCCGAAAAATGCCCTTTCAAAGGGTTGGGTGAGCTCTGGGCGGAATGCCTTCAAAGCTTGCACCAGTTCAGGCCGTAGCTCGAGCGCAGCTGGTTTGGCGTTCTTAGAAATCGAATCAGGCACGCGCACACAAGGCACAGCCAGGTCAAGTTCAAGATCGCCCCACGTCAACCGGTTCAGCTCGTGCCGACGCAAGCCGGTGTAAATTGCCATGAGGTAGACCGTCGCCCGACGCGGGGGAACGGCAGTGAGCAAGCGTTCAATCTCATCCGACGACAGCGCTCGCCGATGCCCACGGCCCCGTTTGATTGAAACCCTTTCCACTATGCGGAGCGGATTAGCCAAAAGTTGATTTTGACGAACCATCCAATTGAGGAAACCGCACATGTAACCCAAAACATCATTGAGAAATTTGGGGCTAAGATTAGAGGTTACGCGCCATTCGGTGAACGAGCGAGGAGTCACATCGCGCAGATAGTGCCATCCGCAACGCGTGAAGAGTTTCGGCAGCGTACGCCGATAGGCTTTCACGGTGTTCGGCGAACGTTCCTTGGCCACGACATCCGCCAGGAAGGCCGTCAATAGGTCGCCCAATGGCTTTTGCGCGGCTTTGCGTGACTGTTTGGGAGCAAGGATGCCCGCCGCCTCTCGTTCGGATTCTTGAACCAGCTCCCAGAGCTTTTGTTCAGCAACGCGCTTATCAGTCACGTGCAGCGCAAAAACCTTTGGCTTGATCCAACCATCAAGCCGGATCTTTGCCGAGTAGAGACGCGAAACCACACCACGGCTCGAAGAATGAAAGACAAAGGCGATCATGACTCTGTGCCCCCAGCCGAATGCTCAGCCCGAGCCTTCCGAATGCGCTTGAGCATTTCTGTATCCATGTCGTTTGCTAATGCTCCGCCGGTTGGGTTTTTCCGGAGAAACGGTTCCCTAGCGCCGTCACCAACTAGTAACGCGAGATAATTTTCAAGTGCAGCAACAGGAACGCGGCTACAACTCCCAACTTTTACAGGCGTGGGAAAACGCCCGCGAACGATTTCTCGTTCAAGTGTGCGACGACTGATCGACAATCGTTTCGCGGCTTCAACCAAAGTGATGAGATAAACAGGAGGAATGGAGGATGTATTCATAGAACTATGACGCGTAGAGCGTCGGAGCAGTGAAAACACAGAGCCAAAATCCATGCAGACGTGCATGGTGCTCGGTGTGGTGTTTTTCGCGCAAGTTGCGCTAGCTGCTCGCCAAGTTCGGCGGCTTTATCCCCTTCAAAAGCGAATGTGGGATTGGCCCGCCCCTCCAAGGGGTGACCGTTTTTCTCGTTCAAAAATGAATGCGAGACAGCTGGGACGTTGCGACTACACGCGCAAAGTTCAATCAAAAAGCGCCAAGAAATGTCACGCGGCGACTGCCACACCCATTTACCCCCTCCAAAGACTGCGTCAGGAAACGACAGGAAGCGTATGGGAGCAAAATCCGCATTATTACCAAGGGCGGCCGCTGCGCGGCCTTCGCGGGCTGTTGGCATCGTACCGGCGCGCCCGCCCGTTGGCGTCCGCATCCGGTCGATGCGCAACGTGCCCGGCCCGAGCCGCAAATATGCTGAGCCAGGTGAAACCATCGATCCGCTTTGATGGGGTCGATTCGCGTATTCATTGAGGCTTTGGCGACTCGCTGCGGGGCGTGCAGGGTGCGCGCGATGCCCCTTAAACCAACGGCGCGCCCGTCCCCGGCCTCCGAGCAGGCCGAGGCGGGGCGTCGGGGGGAGAACTGCGTGCAAAGTCATTCCTTGCCCTCGCTCACTGGCACCGACGTCTTTTGTGCCTGCTTGGCCAGTGATTCGACGTGAGCGACTGCTTGGAGTTGAATCCGGGGGGCAAAAAACCAGAAGACTGCACCAAGACACGTTCTTTGATCAGCGAGCGACAAATCGAAGAATCCCTTGATGAATCGTTCGGTGAGATTCATCCGACATCCTTTGATTCATCGCAGGTGCGAACGTAGAGCAACGCGACCTCCCAGACTCGACTGTCGATATTTTCGACAAGGAGGCGAATCGCCCGGCTGCGTTGTTTCGGTTCGATTTTAGCTAAGAGGGAATAAAACTCTGTGAGTTCTTCCTTTGGTTTTGGTCCGTGGATACCATCGAGTTCATGCGGTTGTGTATGCATTGTCTGAATACCTTTGTTATGTGTTTGGTTATCAGACGCATCTAATTCACCTTCGTTGAGTTCGAACCTGATCGAGTCCACCAATGTGTTAGAAAGGCGGGAGGGTTCGGAAGGCGGCTCAGTACGTCTAAAATTGACATTGTCAGAGGGTTGCGCGGAACAAGTAAACGACAGGCCGCGTCTCATTTTGACCACAAATGACCCCCACGTGTACCTGCCCGTGTGTATGCACATCCGGCAACTTGAAAGAGGGGGCGCCAAATCCGAGGTAAGAGGTCGAGATCCACTCGTGAAGCCTTGTGTAACCGGTGCGTAGTTGTTGGGCCCAGCCGCCGCAGATGTTCGGCTCGTCGAGCACGTTCTCCACGTCCGCACGGGCACAGTAAAGGAGTCTGTGTTCCTCTGCGTAATCTGCGGATAACCATCCTGTCTCAGGAGAAGTGCGTGGAATGCTAGTTTTGCAAAAGATTCAGGATGCCCGGGGTTGGGCGCGTTATCCTAAACGCGCTGTGTATTCGTTATCCAAGCACACGGTCGGATTAGGGATTATCCGCGCTATCTCGGAGGCAACCAGTCGATCACTTCAGTGCGGCGCTGTGGGCTTGAATTCGTAATTCAAGGTTCCGCGCGGAAGGCGGGCGGTGAATTTACGCAATTCTCCCGTGGTGGAATCGAATATGAAAACGATCTCGATCGGTTTCGTGCGGGTTGTTTCCACATCCAGCCGGTAGCGGTAAAAATGTATGACCTGATCCCGTGTGCTTTGCTTGCGGGTGGGCTCGCCCATCATGCCATGAATCGAGCTGAGGTTGGGCATGGCAGCGGAAGAGGGCGCTTCGGTTTGAGCCTCGGCGTTGCGGTCGTCCTTGTTGACCTTGGCGGTGCCGGTCGAACGCAGCATGGCCAGCAAAAGATCTTTGGAGACGTAGGCGAGATAGCGCTTCGGGATGCGAGCCTCGAACACACGGCCATCGGCAAAAAAGGCGGTGATCTCCATGTCGTAGAGATGTTCCTCTTTGATGCCGGGCGCGGGTTCCTTGACCCAGCGAATGAGCCATTCTTCTCCGTTGGCGCGTGGCGTGATGGTCTTGGGTTCGGCTCCGATCCAGCGCAGGTCATCGGCCTTCAATAACGGATGCAGGCAGTGGATCGTGAGATCCTCCGTCGCTGGTACTGTGAAGTTTTCCTCGAAGTGACTGAACTGTTTTTTCAGTTCCAGTAGGCGCAGGTAGACGCAACCGCTGAGCAGCAGGCAGGCGGCACCGATCAGGAGCAAAGAGACAAAGCGGGATTTTGACTGCGGAAGTGGGTACACGAGCCGGATTTTATGAAGGTCGAATGAATCTCAGTGGGTATAAAAACAAAACGGCGCCTATGCCTGCGAAAACGATATGACCGATCACTCCGGAGGCGTGAACATCAATGAGCCCGAAAATCAGGCGTCCGTGAAACGCGCCAGTGACGCCGACGATCAAGTGGACGACGAGGCTGAAGCCCTTGCCTTTGGCCTTGGCGAGGAGTCCGCTGATCACTCCGGCGAGCGCACCGACGACCAGAATCACCAGGGCGGTATTGAGGTTCATGCTGAGTGCGTAACGGGCTAGCCGGTTTGCGGCGAGCGAAAATCTTTAGCCCGAGGCTAGCGGGCTATTTTACCGCCGTCGCGGGTATTTGGGCGGGGCCGTTGGTTAAGTTGGCGGCGGGAATGGCAGGTGGCGCGGCAAAAGTGACTTTCCCCAACAGGCCCAGTAGTCGCTTACGCAAAATCTCATCCTCTTCGGCGACGGTCTTGTTGTAGGCGCTGCGTTCGAGAACTTTTTCAGTCAGTTCGATACTGATGATGAAAATATATTCGTCGTGTACGAAGGCCAGATTTCCGCGCTTGGCGAGTCGGGGCGCTTCGTTTGCGACAACCATGATCCTGTCGCTGAACATCGATCCGCCGGGCAGGAGATTGTAGATTAGCAGCGAGCCCGACTCGGTCTTGTTCAGAAAATGGGCCGACTCCACGCGTGCACCGGGGAAGCGATGTTCGAAATCGGCCTGCACGAAATTTGAGAAAAACCAAATGAGGAAATCCTTGCGGCCGCGGGCTTCGTGCTCGCGTTGCAAACTCGCATCCATCTTGAAACACGCGATGCTTTCGTGGGTGGTGAAACTATCCTGGAAGGTGACGACATTTTCCGTGTCGCTGATCGAGCCGCCGAGCGCGGCGCTGACGGGAATGGTGACACGAAATGCACCCGTTGGCGATACGTACTGGTTTTCTTCGACCTGTCCGATCAATGGGCCCGACTGAACTCTGTGCGCCAAGCGGTTGCAGCGCGCAAAAAGCGAAGGCTAATCCCGAAAATAACAAACGGCTAAGACACATGGCTGGATAAATGTGACTAGCAAACTCGGCCGTTGTTTCAAGTCGTTGTGAGCTTCATCCAGAGTGCGACGGGGATTTCCTCGGGCCGGGCTTGCGGGCCGAATCCGCCGGCGACGAGCTCCTCGATCCAGATTTTGCCTTTCTCGGGCAGGCGTTCGCGCAAGAGCGCGCCGATTTGTTTCCGGCGCTGCTGAAAACAGCTGCGGATGAGCTGCTTCGTCGCGGGCGCGAAGACGAATGGCTCAGGCTTGCGCACGAGGTGCAGCAGGTACGATTCGATGTCAGGGCGCGGATGGAAACACGCGGCAGGGACTTTGTGGCCCGGTGCCAGATCGTACGCGGCCTGGAGAAAAATCGAAATCGCGCCAAACGACTTCGTGCCGTGCGAAGCGGCGTAACGTTGCGCTGCTTCCTGTTGCAACATGAGCACCATGCGCGTGGGCAGCGGTCCGCCCAACACCGCGTCCATCCATGGCGTGGAGATCGCGTAGGGCAGGTTGGCGACGACTTTAAACGGCCGTGCACTGCTCGCGCTCAGCTCTGCCAGCGGATGTTCGACCGCGTCGCCTTCGAGCAGGTGAAACGTCGTGGGAAACTCAACCGAGAGCGTCGTTGAGAGATGTTCGTGCAACACCCGATCTTTTTCGACCGCCCATACTTCCGCGCCAGTTTTGAGCAAAGCCGACGTGAGCGTGCCGAGACCGGGGCCAACTTCGACCACGTTGTCGGTAGCGATGATTTCGGCTAGTTCGAGCGACTTGCGCACGATGTTGCCGTCCACGAGAAAATTTTGCCCGAGAAAACGTTTTGGTTGGTGACCGAGCTTGGTTAGCAAATCGCGGGTGGCAGTCGGAGTGAGCGGCATAGTAAAACCAGAGGTCAGAAGCCAGATGCCAGATGCCAGCAGTCGGAGAACGGAAGTTGGCGAATTGAATCCATAACTGGACTTAGCGGCGGAAATCCGCGATCACGTCGGCCGGTGAGGGCGCTTTCATCAACGCTTCACCGACGAGCACGGCGTGAGCTCCAGCGGCATGGACACGAGCGGCGTCGGCGCCGGTGAAGATACCGCTTTCGCTCACCGCGATGACGGCGCGCGGGAATTTCGGAATGAGCTTCTCGCTCAGCGACAGGTCGGTTTTGAAAATCGCGAGATCGCGATTATTCACGCCGATGATCTTCGCGCCATGACGAAGCGCGCGCTCGAGTTCGGCCTCGTTGTGAATCTCAAAAAGGCTATCGAGTCCGGCGGCCTGCGCGTGGAAGAAAAGGATTTTGATTTCTTCGTCGGTCAGCGCGCGCACGATGATCAGGATGGCGCTGGCGCCGGCCTCGCGGGCCTCGGCGATTTGCAGCGGATGCACCATGAAATCCTTGCGCAGGCAGGGCAGGGCGGGCGGTTTCTCGCGAAACTGAGCCGTGACCGCGCGCAGGTCGTCGAGCGTGCCGCCGAAAAACTTTTCATCCGTCAAGACCGACAATGCGCTCGCGCCTGCGCCTTGATAACGCAGCGCTTGTTCGGTGGCGGAGATGCCTTCGCGAATCGCACCCGCCGAGGGCGAGCGGCGTTTGATCTCGGCGATCACGCCTAGTTTGCCGTCGGAGCGAAACAGCGCGGCGGCGAACGACGGCGGCCGCGGGAGCGAAGCGTTGAGCTTCTCCAGATCGCTTTCGGACACGGAGCGAAGACGCGGCGCGATTTCTTGCCGCTTCCATGCCATGATTTCAGTGAGTTTGTCAGCCATCACCACCAGCGAACACGACCCTTGTGCGAAGACAAAGCTGAAAAATTTCCGTGTACACGCGCCCGAGGCCGGGCAATTTGGGCGCATGAGTGCAATGGACGACCTGCGAAAGACGATTGCCCGACTGCGCGCCCCCGGTGGCTGCCCGTGGGATCAAGAGCAGACGCACGCCTCGCTGGTGCGCTGCCTGATCGACGAGTGCAGCGAATTGATCGACACCATCGACCGCATGGATCTCCCGCACATGCGCGAGGAACTGGGCGACGTGCTGATCCAAGTCATTTTTCACGCACAACTCGCCGAAGAGGCGGGCAAATTCGATCTCGAAGACGTCGCCCGCGAGGTAAACGAAAAACTCATCCGTCGACACCCGCATGTCTTCGGTGATGGAAAACTGGATACGACCGACCAGGTGCTTACCCAGTGGGAAAAAATCAAAGCGCAGGAAAAAGCCGCCAACGGTAAAGCCGTCGCCGTTGATAACGTTTTCAAAGATCAACCACCGCGCTTGCCCTCGATCATGTTTGCCGAGGCTATCTGGAAGCAGATCGCCAAGAAAAAACTCCCCGTCGAAGGCTTGGTCGACGTCGCCCAAGTAAACGCCCTCGGTGCCCAACTCGACGAAGCGACACTCGGTCGCATGCTCTTCGAACTCACCGCCGCCTCACGCGCTAAAGGCCTCGATCCCGAAGGCGCGCTGCGCCTGCACACGACCAAGCTCATGCGCGAGGTGGAACAACGTGTCGCTGGGAATTCAGGCTGAAATCCATTTTCAATGTGGAACTCAGGGACACTGGAAACGGAGAATCTTTGGGTTCCGTTCCCGATTTCCTGAGTTCCACATTTCTTTCTGCTTCCTCAGTATCTTTGTGGCGAAAATGTCCAGTAGCCCGTGAACGACGAAAAGAATCCCTTCCTGCCTGAGTCCGTCGCCCGCGACTGGCTCGAACCTTTTCTCGTCTACCTGGAGAAAGAGCGGCGTTATTCTCCGTATACACTCCGCAACTACAGGCAGGCCTTCGAGGATTTCTATTTTTGGCTACAGCGCAGTCATCTCTGGGAACGCGGGCTCGACGCTTTGAAACCGCGCGATCTGCGCGATTTTGTGATCGAGGGACAGCAACGTTTCGACCGCCGCACGCTTCACCTACACGCCTCGGGCCTGCGCTCGTTTTTTAAATACTGGCTCAAGCACGGACGCGTGAAACGAAATCCCTTCATTGGCGTACCGCTGCCGAAGTTGGAAAAACGCCTGCCGAAATTTCTCACCGAAGATCAGATGAAACTGTTGCTCACGGGGCCGCTGCGCCTGCTTGAGAACGAAAGCATCGACGCCTTCACCGCGTGGCGGGATCGCCTCGCGATGGAAATGCTCTATGGCGGTGGCCTGCGCGTGAGTGAACTCGTTGCGCTCAACTACGGCGCGATCGATCTCGAAGGCGGCGTCGCTCGCGTGCTTGGCAAAGGCAAAAAAGAAAGGCTCTGTCCACTGGGTATGGTTGCCATTGCTGTGCTGAAGAAATTCAAAAACGAATTCGCCCGCCACACTGCGCCGACCTTGCCCGTACTCGTCACACCACGCCACGAACGCATGCCAGTGCGCCAGGTGCAGCTGATGTTGAAACGATATCTCGACCTGGCCGATCTGCCGCACGAATTGACGCCGCACAAAATCCGCCACAGCTACGCGACGCATCTACTGAATGCCGGTGCCGACCTGCGCCTCGTGCAAGAGCTCCTTGGTCACGCCAGCCTAAACACGACCCAGGTCTACACCCACGTGAGCGTCGCCCGATTGAAAGAAGTCTACGCTAAAGCCCATCCCCGGGCGTGAAGTTCGAGGTGGTTTTTGCGCACCGATATCGACGACTCCCACTCCTCGAACAAGAAGATGCCCGACAGTAGTTTCAGTTGAAGCTACAGAGGATTTCGATAGACTCGGTCTTGCGGCGAAGACGGCTTTAAAATCTTTCTTTGCGTCGGTGCGCGAGGCTGTGCGAGATAGCAGGCGTATGGCCACCGAAAAACCTTCGTTCTTGAATATATGGATTGCTGCGGCGCGTCCACGTACGTTGCCCGCTGCGGTGGCACCCGTGCTCGTGGGCACAGCACTCGCCTGGCATGAGCAATCATTGGTTTGGTCGGCAGCGTTGGCATGTCTGGCTTTTGCGCTGCTGGTGCAGATTGGCACGAATTTCGCCAATGATTACTACGACCATATCAAAGGCGCGGATACAGCGGAACGGGTTGGCCCGCGTCGCGCGGTGGCTTCGGGTTTAGTTGCGCCTGAAGTGATGAAGTCGGCGATGATGATCGTGTTCATGTTCGCCTTTATTGTCGGGCTTTCGCTGCTCAACTATGGTGGTTGGCCCTTGTTGGTGGTTGGCGTGGCGAGTATTCTTTGTGGTGTCGCCTACACGGGCGGGCCGTATCCGCTTGGCTACAATGGACTGGGTGACATTTTTGTTTTTATCTTCTTTGGACTGGTTGCGGTCTGCACGACGTTTTTTGTGCAGGCGGGCTATGTGAGCACCGAAGCGATCATCTGTGCCGTGGGGGTCGGTTTGCTCGCGACGAATATTCTCGTCGTGAACAATTATCGTGACGTGGAAACTGACCAACGCGCCGGCAAGCGCACGCTGGTGGTGCGGTTCGGCAAGCGTTTTGCGCGGCTGCAATTCGGCATTTCACTCTTCGTCGCGCTGACGATTCCGATTCACCTGATGCGCATGGGATTCAAGCCCGTGGTGCTATTGCCACTCGGTCTGGCTCCGCTCGCCTGGCGTCATGCGCAACACCTGGCGACGGCCAAAACTCCAGAGGAATTGATCAAACTGCTTGGCGATACGGGGAAGTTATTGGCGCTCTACGCGATCCTGCTCAGTGCCGGGCTGCTGGCGTGACCGTGTAGAACAAAAATCACTGCGATTTCTTTTCCAAATAGTCGTTTACCGTCTGCTGCTGCGCCTTCTGTTTCTTTTCTTCCCGCGTTTTTTTCGCGTCCACTAGGCCCGCTACGCCTAGCGCGGCACCAGCGACGGGATCGTTGCCGGAACCACTAGGAGCGTAACAACCGCTCACAATCGACAAAGCTATTCCCACCAAGAGTAATCGGTACATGGATTTCATGGATCTTGGCTGTAGTTTATGCTCATCCAGATCGTTTCGGCGAGTCGGAAAGTAAACAACCCCGGCGCAAGCCCGGAGGCATTAGTGACAAACAACCACACACCATGCCTTCCGTTCGTTCGCCGATGTGTAGGAGCCTGCTTGCAGGCGATTCATGGTCTCTTCGCCTGCAAGGCAGGCTCCTATAACCTAACCAATCTGATGCGAGTTATTTCCGGTTCGGGCCTCATCGCGAATGTGTTTTGGCGCGCAGCCTCATCGTGTTTCTACATACGCATCGCTACCTCGAAAGCGAAATTGGTTTCTGCTCGGGCTCCGAGCAGCGTCGCCGGATTCACCCACTGGCAGTTGAGCGAAAGAGTCGTGTTGCGAAGGTGTACACCGGCTTTCAATGCACCACCTATGCCGTGCGCGGATACCAAAACTTGCGGGTGCAACTCCATGTTGGCTCCAACCTTTATCCGTTGCCCCAACTCAACCTCCACCCCCGAAGCACCATGCACAACGGCCTCGGCGGCTATGGTCCAGTCCTGCCACTTTGCCACGGTCTTTATGCTAATGCCACGCGGAGTAAAGTAGGTGTACGCTTTGACCGAACCATTAAGCTGAGATAATACTCCTGTCAGTAGCTGCCAGCCCTGCATCTCACGGCGGGTGATTCGGTATCCTTTCGTTGCATACAGTTTTTCGATTTCCGCCAGGTCATCGGCCGCTTTGTTCACGCCGGAAAACTCATACAAGAGTGTCGAGTAACGCGCAGTCAGCAGTCCGAACGGACCGTGGCCGCCAACGTTTTCGTCCCAGGCAGTCGTGGCATTGAATCCTCCGGTGGCGATCAAGAGCCTCTCGTCTACCGTGGCGATTCTCGGCAGATGCCATTCGGTTTCGCCGGCCGCCAGTGGATCACGGTGGGTGAGATACGAAAACCAGTTGACATCGCCAGTCTCCCACTGACTGCGTCCACCGATCGAACGAACCTGCCGCGCATGGCCTAATTCATGCACCGCCGTCGAAGTGCCCATAAGGAAACCCACATTGAGTGCTCTCAGTAAAATCCGGCTTTTAAATGAAGTCCCATCGACCGACTGATTGACCGAAGTCGCCAGATTCGAAACCATATTCGCCGCTGCATTGGTATCGGGAAGCGCGGTCAAATGTGCCGTCGTCTGGGCCGAAGCAAAATTCCCTGCCAGCGCGAAACTCAATAAACACAGCCCGCACCTGAAGTGATTCAGGAGCCTGTTTCCGAAGGAAATTTCCGTCCCTTGGAGTCGTGACTGTGCACTCGTTTTCAACGGCACCAGCGTCGCAAAAACCGCCTGCGCTGATGTCACAGGCCTGTCACAACGACCTAGGGTGTTCTCGCCAGTCGGGCGGCACCAGTCCGTCTTGTTTCACTCTTCGTTGGTGATACTTCCCTGTAGCCCTGAATCACTTAACGGCCAGTACCAAGCCTTCGCAGGTTACTTTGTATTCGCGCAGCGGTGTATCCAGTAAAACGATCAGAGGCAGGCCCTCAATTTTTTGGATCTTGGCGGCCTCCTCAGCGGCCCCTTTGCGTGTGAGATGTGCCAGGAGCACAGTCTTCGGGCGCAGGTACTGAAGCATGGCGCGAGCATGCCGCCCATCCTCAGGAATAAAAGCTAACCAATTGATAATAACCACGTCGATGTTCGCCTCGGCCAGCTTTGCCCGCTGCAACGCGGCGAGGTTGTCCCCACTCGTGTCGCCCGTATGGAAAAAGGTGATACCATCGATCTTGAAGAGATAGCCGACGTTGGCAGGCATGTCAGACATGCCGGCCGGACGTGGAAGATGGGGTAGGGGTATCGCGCGAATCTTGACGTCACCAACCAAGAAGTTATCCCCAAAACCTGTGGACGTGACGGAGTGAAGGCGTCCTGCCAGCTGGGCGTATTCTGGTAGCGTCTTGAACATCTCAGTGACTTCCGCTGGTGCGTAAAAAGCGCAGTCCGGATCGGCTAGCAAATGCTGGCTCACGATTGCGTGCGTGACGTGATCGCCGTCTTTGTGTGTGGCGAGTAGTACGGTCAGGTGGTCAAACGGGGGCTCGGCCGCTTGCAGTTTTGTCAAAGTGATAGGGTCGGGTACTTGAAAGATCCCATAGCTATCGGTGAACAGTCCGTCGATGACGACTCGGGCCTGCGAGCCCGCGACGAGAATGCCTTCGTTGGCGATAAACGTCACCGAAACGCTTTGCTGCGCTTGGGAATCCGCGGCCTGGGCGGAAAATGGCTGAAGCGCGGCAACGAGCAGCGAAAGGGTTAGAAACTTGGAGAGATGGACGATCTGCATGGACGTATAGAAAACAGTTTAGGAGGAAAACTAGACTGAAGAGAAACACCGCTGGCGCGCGCTGCCCTTCATGGCAAATCGTTTTTGCCGCGAGCTTCGACCGGGTGCACCGAAGTCCCTCGTTGATCTATTATGCCGAACTGGTTGATAAGGGCTAAATGCGGTAACTAAGGTCGAACTAGGGCTAAATGGACAAACTATTAATCCGACAACAAGACAGCGCCGCATTGTACCAAGTTTCATTCAGGCGTATCCAAACGGCCCGAGGGAGGGACGACCCGCCGGGTCGTCCGTCAACGTTGCCTGCGAATGGCGTGGGCACAACCGGACGGCCCGGCGGTCCGTCCCTCCCCATCGAACACCGACAGTATTTATACGTTTAAATGCAATCTGGTATTCATCACCCATTCCGCTCGTGCTGAGGCCTGAAAACAGGCGCTTCACTTCGCCGGATTAATAAGATTAGAGCCTGTTAACACAAAAGCGTAGAGCATCGGTGATCAGGGGAAAAAGAACGACGGCGGTGAACACGATATCTCGCTGATCTGCTCGTGAAGCGCAGCTGAAATAATTGGTTGGGCGCGGCGTTTGGTTCGGCACCTTCGCTCAATCCGCGATCATCACCTGGTCGCCGGTGCGGACCGTTTCGAAGAGCTCGATCAGGTCGAGGTTGGCCATGTGGACGCAGCCGGCGCTTTGGGGTTGGCCAAGTCGATTCTCGTGATGCGTCCCGTGAATATATATATAACGGTCTTTCGTATCGACGTCGCCGCCCTGATTCACGCCTGGCTCCAGGCCGCGTAGCCAGAGGATGCGGGTGGTGATGAGATTGGTTTTTTGCTCCGCGTCGGAAAACTCCGAAAAGTGCCGACCGGTGGGGACGCGTCCTTTAAAAACCATGCCGGGAGGCTGTCCGGCACCGATACGTTCAGCGATTTCATGCAGGCCCCGAGGTGTGCCGAGCGAGTTCTTGATATTCGATGGCGGACGTAAAGATGTGGAAATCACATAGCTACGCTCCAGGGAACTGTTCCGGTAGAATTGCATCGTCTGTGTGGCGATCCGCACAAAAAGAATCCGCTCTGCGGACTTGATGCCGAGCCGTTCGCAGGTTTTCCTGACCGACTCACTCAAAGAAATGAATACTTCGTCACTCACAGTAGGCATCGTCGGCGCGACCGGCGCGGTTGGTCAAGAGCTTGTACGGCTTTTGCACGAACGTAATTTCCCGATGTCCTCGTTGCGGCTCTTCGCCTCAGCGCGGTCGGCAGGCAAGACAGTGGAGAAGTATGGCAAAAAATACACAATCGAGGAAGCCAAGCTCGGCGCGTTTGCCGGAGTCGATGTGGCGTTTTTCGCCGCAGGCGGTTCGGTCACGAAGGCCTTTGCGGCCGACGCGATCAAGAGTGGCTGTTTGGTGATCGACAAGAGTTCGGTTCACCGCATGGACCCGGCGGTGCCGCTGGTCATCCCGGAAATCAATCCGCAGGATCTGCTCAAAAACCAGGGCCTCATCGCGAATCCGAATTGCTCGACCGCGGTCACACTCATGGGCCTGTATCCGCTGCATAAGGCCTTCGGCCTGAAGCGCTATTTTGCCGCGACCTTCCAATCGGTTTCCGGCACGGGCGCCGAGGCGATCCGCGAACTCGAAGACCAGACGCAGGCCTACGTGAAGGGTCAGCCGATGAACAAAAAGGTTTACCCGTATCAGATTTTCCAGAACTGCATTCCGCAGGTCGACTCGTTTGGCGCCGATGGTTACACCGGCGAGGAAAACAAGATGATGCTTGAGAGCCGCAAGATCATGGGCATGCCGAACCTTAAGGTATCGACCACCTGCGTGCGCGTTCCCGTCGTGCGGGCGCACTCCGTCGCGGTCAACGCCGAGTTCGAGAAGCCCGTCAGCGTAGCGGCTGCCCGTGAGGCGATCGCCGCCTTCGAAGGCGCCGTACTCGTCGACGATCAGGCCGCACGCCAGTATCCGACACCGCTGGATTTCGCCGAGAAGGTGAAGTGCGGCGTGGGCCGTATCCGCATCGACACCGCTTTTGACAACGGTCTTTCGTTCTGGGTTTCCGGCGACAATCTTTGGAAGGGCGCGGCGCTCAATGCCGTGCAGAACGCCGAGTTGATGATCAAAAACGGCTGGCTGAAGAAGAAGGCCTGAGTTCTAACGCGACAAAGTCACGCGCAGGCTGAGTTTTGCTCGGCTTGCGAATATTGCCTTGTCACGTTGCAGGAGTCTTTGCTTAGTTCTTCCTTCAATCCGGACGCTTAGCTCAGTTGGTTAGAGCATCTCGTTTACACCGAGAGGGTCGGGGGTTCGAGTCCCTCAGCGTCCACCATCCGACTCATCCAGTGCGAGGGGAGCGGCTTTTTGAGAGAGTGATGTTCTACTCTCGGTTGTCCCATTTGGTCCAAGAAGTGGCAACCATGACAACCAAACAGCAGCTAAAAACCGGAGTGGTTGTCGAAAAACAGCAACCAACGACAACCAAATGTATTCGCAACATCGACCGTCCCGGCCGTCCGCATCCATTCGGCATGCAATGGGGCGATACAAAGTTGGTTTAATCCTTAATTCCGCAGTTGAAACCGCTAATTTTCGCTAATTGGCGCTAAATCTGAGACATCGATAAAAACACCTTTTCACCTGTCAGCAACGGTGTCCAAAAATCGTATACAAAAAGGCAGGCGAGAGGGGTCTAGCGGGTGAGATAATGGGCATTTAAGAGGCTCACGTTGGTAGAGGGACGGTGGCGACGGATTGAAGGAATGTTTCGTTTGAAACTCCCGGATAAAAACAAAATATAAGATTGCGCAGCATGGAGTAAGGATGGTTGGGGCCCCATTATGGACCTTCCGTCATCGCCTTGCCTGCAACAAACACTCTTCGCGCCGCTGAGCGAGGTGGTGCCACGCTGTGGCGCTTTCCGCCAATGCCCGTCTTTACCTGATGGCGATTGGTTAAAGCTGGGCGTCGCCCGGGCCCTGCACGATCTGCCCAGCGGGCGAGCATTTCTCCAGCAAATCGGTTTGTTTGTGCCAGGCTGCCCGCAACGCAGCCATTTTTTCGAGACGCTCAAAAGTCCCCGTCGGCTCGCCCTGTGCGAACAAGCCAGCGACGCCATTAGCCGGCAGCTCACCGACAACCCCTTCGCCCAACTCGAATGCCTGCACGACTTCGACCTCTACGCGGCCGACGGCCACTGGCACGCAGCGGCCGCTCATGATGAGCCCATCGACGGCGCCAAGCGCGCCATCGGCCACTTCTTCGCCCTCAACCTGCGCACTCAAGCGCTCACCCACCTGACCCACGCCCAGGGCAAAAAAGAACACGACATGCACGCGCTCAAACGCCTCGAACTGCAAACCCTGCGCCACCACGCGCCCAAAGGCCGCAAAGTCCTCTACGCCTACGACTGCGCGGGGATCGACTTCGCCCAATGGCACAAATGGAAGCACACCGGCGGGGTGTACTTCCTCTCGCTGACCAAGGAAAACATGAAACTCGAAGTCATCGGCCAAAACTCCATCGACCTGAACGACCCCAACAACGTCGGCATCGAGGCCGACGAACTGGTTGCCACCAGCCAGCACGTGAGCGTCCGACGCATCCGTTACACGCACCCCGCCACGGGGGAGCCGTTCGAGTTCATCACTAACGAACTGACCCTTCCGCCCGGCCTGATCGCGTTTTTGTACCTGCGCCGCTGGGACCTCGAAAAAGTCTTCGATACCCTCAAAAACAAACTCGGTGCCGACCACGCCTGGGCCAGCTCGACCACGGCCAAACACATGCAAGCCCAGCTGCTGTGCCTCGCGCACAACCTGATCGGGCTCTTCGAACGAAAGCTCGCGCAGGAACACAAAATCGCCAACCACGCCGAAACCCAGCGCCGAACCAAACGCCTCGCCCAACAACAGCAACAAGCGCAAACTCGCGGCCAGATCTTACCTCTGCTCATACAGACCCATCAAAGACTCACCCAAACCAGTGTGAAACTCTTCCGCTGGCTTCGTGCCCACTTCTTCAGTCCTCTTCCCCTCGTCGATCTCTTGCCCTCCCTTGCACGCTCCTACTCCTGTTTATGATCCAATCTTTGGACACCGTTGCCTGTCAGGTGAACTCAGTTGCTGCGTAGACCGGTGGCTAACCTCCGAAATTAGCGGCGATTAGCGATAATTAGCGGTTAAACAAATGGGCTTGCCCCGAAAAAACGGACAGAGGGATGGTTGAAGGGAGAGAGTTAATTGAGGGATGCTTCGTAGTCGAGAGGGCTTTTGTAACCTAGGGGAGGAGTGTCGGCGGGTGCGGTTGTAGAAGCACTCGATGTAATCGAAGATCGCGGTGCGTGCCTGTGCTCGGGTAGCAAAATAGGTTCTGTATATGAGTTCGTTTTTGAGGCTGCTCCAGAACGATTCCATCATGGCGTTGTCGTAGCAGTTGCCTTTGCGGCTCATCGAGGCTTGCAGGCCGTGGTCTGCGAGGGTCTGGCGATAGGTTTGGCTGGCGTACTGGCAGCCGCGATCGGAGTGGTGGATGAGACCAGGTTCGGGTTTGCGGCGGCGCAGGGCCATGTGTAGCGCGGCTAGGGGGACGGAGGTCTCGAGGGTCGATCCCATGGCCCAGCCGATGAGGACGCGGCTGTAGGCGTCGAGTACGCCTGCAAGGTAAAGCCAGCCTTCGCCAGTGGGTATGTAGGTTATGTCAGTTCGCCATACTTTGTTTGGCTTGGTCGGCGCGGGCGCTTCGGCGAGTTGGTTGGGCGCGATCGGTTGGTTGTGATTGCTGTCGGTGGTGCGCACCCGGTAGCGGCGTTTCTGTCGGCCTTGCAATCCCCTCCTCCTCTGACGAGGCGTGCAACCCGATTGCGGCCGACTTTTTCGCCCTGCTCACGCAGTTCGATTGTCATGCGTGGGCTGCCGTAGGTTTGCCGGGTTTGTTCGTGGATATGGGCGATGTTGCTGCGCAGGTGTTGATCCTAAATCCCGCAGTTAAGGATCAAGGGATTGGTTTTGGGAGCCAGTGGTCGGGATTGTTTGGGATATTCCAGCACAGGTAGCGTTCGAATCGTTGTTGCAGGTCCAACTGCGGCGCAGTTGTGGCAAACCAGCGTTCTAGCTTTGCATAGCAGAGACTTATCGCCTCCCACCATTTGTCTCCGACGCTCAGTTTCAGGGTTTTCTGGCGTCCACTTTTCACCAGTTTGGCCGGGATCATCAACAGTTCGTCCCGGCTGGTCACCGCTTCGTGGTGATGGCCTTCGTCTTTGAGCACCCGTACGAACAGGCTCCACAGGTTGTACGTGAGCAGCAGCAATCGCGCGGCGGTTTCAGTGACCACGCCGTTGCCGCTGCAAAAGCCGCTGAAGCCCCATTGGTTTTTCAACTCGTCGAAGACGTTCTCGGCGTCGCCTCGTTTGCGGTAGGTCAGCACGATCTGTGCGGGCGTCGCTTCCTCGGGGAGCAGATCTGTCACATAGGCACAAAACTCCTCCTGGTCGGCGCCCCAGAACATGTCCTGCTTGGTGGGGTTTACTGGTTTTAGCAGGCGGGTGACGATGATCCGCCGTTCGCGTTCCCAGCCTTCGAGTTGCACACGGGTCTCGGCGTACTGTTCTAGGCCGATGCTGGGCTGGCCGCCCCACTCGGGCCAGGCGACTTTAGCGATGGCGCGGCGGACGTTGGCGGTGAGCTTTAGTTTAAACAAATATCTTGGTCTGGCGCAGCCTTGTTGTTCGTGCCAGGCCATGATTTTGTCCTGGGCAAAGCCGATGTCGCCCCGGTTGAGTTTGAGGCGCGAGGGCACGTCGGGGTGGCTCCAGACGCGGTCCATCGCGACGATCCAGTCACTAGCGCTAACACTGTTGCCGGGCCGCCACTCCATGCAGGGCCAGCCGGGTGCCGGCGACCACGCACAGCAGGGGATGGTGGCTGCCGCGGCCGGGTTTGTGGGGATTGTAGCCGATGGCGACGTCGTCTTGATGGCCGTAACGGGTGTTCACCGTCGAGTCCCAGTCGGCGACGAAGGCCGAGGGCAGCGCGGAGTACAGATCGCGTTCACTCCACGCGAGCCAGCTGCGGGCCTTCGGACGCGGGACTTTTGCGAAGAGCCGGGTGAACGCGTCTTCGCCGCAGACGCGGCCTTTTTTCATGCCCAGAATCACGGCGATGGCCTGATCGTCCTGAATGCGCCGGGTGTGGGCGAAGCGGCGGCCGCCCATCAGGCAGTTGAACATGAAGGCCTGCAAAATATCCGCCACCGGCGTGGCATTAGGGCTCGTGCGTGGTTCAGGGAAACGACGCGCCAAATCCGTCACAAGGCCAAGTTTTTCAAGGTAGTGGCTCCAGGCGGCCGCACCACCGTAAGCCGTAAGCCGGTCCGTCGAGGTCGTCACGGCGACGGTGCCGCCGGTGCACTCAAACCGAAATCGGGTCGGTGCTTCACCCGCCGGGTGAGGCTCAAGCAACGCCTTTACATCACTCATGATCCAACCTGTTCAATAACTTCCGCACCTCTTCGCCAGCTTCAACTGCGGGGTATGGGTTGAATTTGCTCGGCGCGTTTCGATGGCTCTGGCTTGAGCCAGAGTAGAAGCCGCTGCGCGAGGCGCCCAGTATCTGGCAGAGTGTCTGGATGGAGTGTTCACCGCTCATGGTTTTGATCAGGGCATACCTCTGCGCGGTGGTTCCGAGAGGATGCCCAGCGATTTTTTTAGGATGTCGCGTTGCTCGGCCAGGTGGCGGCTTTCTTCCCGCAAGCGCACGATCTGTTGCTGGAGCGCCTCCTTGCTCTCAGGCAAGCCGCTCGCCCCGGCGGCCCGGGTCGAGCGGCCTGCCTGCTTCTTCCAGCCGTAGAGCTTAAAAACGCTTATCCTCAACTGCCTCGCTGTTTGCTCTGCTGTTTGTCCGCTGCTTTGCCAGGCGCACAGCTTCTTGTTTGTATACTTCGTCGTATTTACGGGGCGTTGCCCCTGTCTTATTCTTTTGCTCTGTCATGTAGGAGTCCTTTCTTTGGGTTCTCCTTCTGTCCGTCAAATCGGGGCAGGCTTAAACGAGCATAGATAAAGACTTCTTTGTTAAAAATTATCCAACGCCGATATTTGAGCACGGTATACTGCTTAGAGATATGTTGAGACTAACTTTAACGTATTAGTGCATCATATCGGTAGATAATTCGATGACTGTACAAAGACCCAAGACCTTGCCTCAATTTTGAGGTGCGACAGAAACATTTTGATAGTATATAACCCGCGAAATAGGCCGAACAAGGTGCTAGAGCCAGACCCGCGCTTGTCTTAACGTTGGCAGCCAACCCTTGACACATTGCATGTGTGGCGCATTGTGTGGACATGCCTACTAATCTACAGATCGATGATCGCCTGCTTGCCAGGGCGAAGCGTATCGGCGGCTTCCGCACCAAGAAGGATGCCGTGAATCAAGCCCTTACAGAATTTGTGCGACGTCGAGAGCAGCAGGATATTGCGGGTCTCTTTGGCACGATTATTTTTGCGCCCGACTTTGACCACAAGAAGTTGAGGGCGAAGCGGTGAGGGTTCTACCGGATACCCCGATATGGTCTGCGGCCCTACGGAGGGCAGATGGCGTAGCGAGTGCGTATCGAACAGAGATGGCGAGGCTTGTCAGGCAAGGCGTGGTTGAGATCATAGGACCAATTCGTCAGGAGCTGCTTTCAGGTATTCGCGAGTCGACTCAGTTCGAGGTGGTGCGGGATCATCTGCAACGGTTTGTTGATTTGCCTATCGCGACCGGAGACTATGAAGAAGCCGCCTCGTACTACAATCGGTGCCGAGCAAAAGGCATTCAGGGTTCCTCTACGGACTATTTGATTTGTGCGTTGGCTGTTCGCTATGACATAGCGATTTTCACGGACGATAAAGACTTTATGAATTATCAGAAGGTGTTGCCCATTCAGCTTTATCCTTTCGGAAAGAAGGGCTAACCAGGCGCTGCACAACGACACTGCGCGTCGCGCCACTTCGGGTCGTGGCTGACCTGTAACGTTGCCAAAAAATGAAAAACTTAGCCGTTATCCTACTATTGCTGTTGTTCTTTTGTGGCTGTGAGACACCGCCTTCGCAATCGGCTATACAGCCGCCAAGGCGCCTGGGGGCTGATGCTGCGACGATATATTTACTTAGGACACCAGGTCCTGGTGTTCTGATTTCCGGTATTATCAAAGTCGATGGATTTGAGGTCGGAAGGATGAAGCACAGTACCTATTGTATTATCCACGTCACGCCAGGTAAGCATAAAATCGAATATACCAAGCCTGGCTGGACACTAGAGTTCGGGGCGAAGGCAGACATTATGTGCCAAGCAGGATGCTCATACTATATGATCTATGGCTCAAGGATGGCGATAACCTCGTTTGGAGGTCCGGCCGGTGCGACGTTTTCGAACCAAGGAGATATGTTCACCGTGTCCGAGGCCGAAGGAAAAGCCACTATGGCCGAGCTTTCACTAGCATTTACCTACGGAGAAAAAGAAGCTAACCTGGCGCCAGTGCCAACACCTATGTCCGACACGCCCGCTGCTGACGCACCGGTCGCGCCGGCTGCGGCACATCTTTAACGTCTAGCGGCTTTTTTGTCGGGTGTCGGAGCCGCTATGACTGGGTGCGTAGGCGCAGGGAAGTCTCCGAGGCCTAAAGTTCCGGGCTGTTTCAGGAGGCTCTCCGGGACTCGGCGACAGTGGCGCGACGCGCAACTGTGCCGAGGGAATTAGCGCGTTTGGGGGTTCTTGAGCGCGCGGCGTTTCTCAATCAGGGGCATCAGCCGGTCCAGGACGGTCACCAGATTTTGAATACGCATGGGCTTGCTGATGTAGTCGTTCATGCCGACCGCGAGGCAGTCGTCACGATCTCCATCCATGGCGTTTGCAGTCATGGCAATAATGGGGATGTCGCGGTCGCCGGCGGATTGTCGTATGCGTCGGGTCGTTTCGTAACCGTCCATTTCAGGCATCTGGCAATCCATGAGAATGAGATCGTAGGGGGCGCGTTCGAGAGCTTCCAGTACTTCCAAACCGTTACCGGCAAGATCTACTCGGTGGCCGAGCTTTTCTAGCTGCAGGCGGGCCACTCGCTGGTTCACCACGTTATCTTCTGCCATCAGGACGCGGAGGGTGGGGTGCTTGGGCGTGGTCTGCGCGGGCTGTGTTTGCCTATCCAGTGGCGAGGCTTCAGGCAGACGTTGGATCATCAGGGTGGTCATGATCGCATTCCGGAGTTCGTTTTTCCGGATGGGCTTCGTCATCAAATGCACAATGCCTGCCTTAGCCAGCAGGTCGCGATCAGAGCGGTGATCAAGCGATGTTAGGAGCATGCAACGGTTCGGTGTCATCAATTGCCTGTCGCGGATGTATTCCGCCACAGCGACACCATTCATTTCCGGCATGTGAAAATCTAGCAGGCCGAGGTCAAACGGATGCCCTGCTTTGGAAGCGGCTTCGATTTCCGCGATGGCGGTAGGGCCGTCCGCGTAAAGATGACATTCCGCGCCCCATGCTTCCGTGTAGTGCTGGAGCAGCAGGCGGTTGGTGGCGTTGTCGTCGACGATGGCGACCTTGCAATTGAGCAGAAACTCTTTCGCTTGCGGCTGAGTCAGGTTCGCCGTGATTTCTGCCGGCGTCACTTGGAAGGGCACGGTGAACCAGAAGGTAGAGCCTTGTCCGGGCGCGCTGATAACGCCGATATTTCCGCCCATCAGGTCGACGATTTGTTTGCAGATGGCGAGACCGAGTCCGGTGCCGCCATAACGACGGGTCGTGGAGCTGTCTGCTTGGATGAAGGGCTGGAACAGGCGCGCCTGTGCCTCTTCGCTGAGGCCGATGCCGGTGTCTTTGATGGCAAAGCGGAGGTTCACGTCGGTCTCGGTCCTCCCTTCAATACTCACGTTCACCACGACTTCGCCTTTTTCGGTGAACTTGATCGCATTGCCCACGAGGTTGAGCACCACTTGCCGAAGTCTGCTTGGGTCGCCCCGAACCAGCGGAGGCACCTCATGGGGAATGAACACCGCCAACTCCAGTTTCTTGCCTGCGGCCCGCGCGGCGAGCAGTTCGAGCGTGGTTTCGACGCTCTCACCCAAATCGAAATCCAGCGTTTCGAAATCCAGCTTGCCGGCCTCGATCTTCGAAAAATCCAGAATATCGTTGAGCACGGTGAGGAGGGCTTCCGCCGAGTTGCGGATGGTTTCGGCGAAATCCTGCTGAGTACCGTCGAGCTTTGTATCTAGGAGCAGGTTGCTCATGCCAATGACGCCGTTCATCGGCGTGCGAATCTCATGGCTCATGTTGGCGAGGAAGGTGCTCTTGGCCCGGGCGTTTGCCTCGGCGGCGTCGCGTGCGCCTTTCAGCATTTCTTCGTATTTCTTTCTTTCACTGAAGTCGCGACCCACGGCAAGAACGCCGTTGGGGCGGCTGTTCTCGGTGAGGAGACTGGCGTTGGTATCGACCCAGACGAGCGTGCCGTCCGCCTTTCGAAACCGACATTGAAAACTTGCCGAACCATCGGGGCTGGATGCGAGATTCAGGAGGGGCAAACCGGACTGCTTGTCCTCGTCGGCAATGAGATCGCGCACGTTTAGGCGGATGGCCTGCTCGCGTGTGTAGCCAGTTAGCCGTTCGCCAGCTGGATTGAAGGAGGTGATCGCGCCGTTGAGATCCAGCGTGAAGATGAAGTCAGAGGCGTTCTCGATGATGCCGCGATGGCGCGCCTCAAGCCGGGCAACGGTGCCCAGTTGTGCGCTGATTTCCCGGGTCTGGGCCTGCACGCGGCGACGCAGGGAGCGAACCCAGCCTAGTCCCGCGAGCAACATTATCCCGAGAACGGCGGCAGCGCCGAGCGCGCGTTGGAGCGTCCACCAAGAAGGACTCTTGAGCACGCGTATGTCGTGCACCGAACGTAATTGCAGCGCGAGGGTTCGCGGCTGGCGGTATTCATCGCGAATAAGTTCATAAACGCCAGTGACGCGGAGTGTGGCACCGATCGGCCAAGAAGTCTTGTCGGTGTAGTTCACGAGCACGCCATCGAAACTGAGTTCACCGTTTTGCAGGAGGAGACGCTGATCGTTTCCTCTCCGAACCAACCCAACCAAGGTGGGCTCGAGCTGCACGAGGCGCCCGTCCCAGTCTTCATTCAACAAGGCCCCTGGCCGGGCTTCGATGGCGGGCGGTTCAACGCCGTGTCCTACTTTGCGGCAAACCGCTTCGCGTAGGACCAGTTGAGAATTTTCACGGCCCGGGAGGCCTACCGCCTCGATGCGATCTCCGGGAGCGAAGGGGTGGGGACTGGAACTCAGGATGCGGAGGCTTTCGCCGTTGTCCTCGGTGTAGACGATCCGTCCAACTTGGTGGTAGATGACGGTTGCGGCGATGCGGACGGGGCGATTGGTGGATTGAAGGACGTTAAATTGATCCAGACTGGCGAGGGTGCGGAGCGGCAGGGTAAATGGATCGGCTGTCGCGGGCTCCTGCACATGGACGGCTTCGGCGTCTGGCACCCAGAGTTCTATGCCCGTGATCTGGCGGCGCGCGTTGGCGGTCGCAGCGCAAATACCGCGCACTCTCACAATGGCTCCGCGTAACGATTCGAGTTTTTTGCTGTACGGAACCAGGGCACGGAATCCACCGCTCGAAGTGAGAAGCGAGAGCGAACTCCACAGCCCGTCCGGTTCGACGGCGCGGACATAGCCGCTGAGTTCGATCCAACGCGCTTCGTCGAGGCCGGTGAGTGCTTGCTCCAAGGTGCTCGTGCGCGGCGGCGGCATGACAAGATTGTACTGCTGAAAATCCGAGTCGACCACGGTCGACGCCTGAACTTCGGGTGCGAAGGGGCCGGGCTTGGTGACGCCTTCGACGGTTACGTTGCGACCAATTATTGGGGATGGTGTGCCGTTCGGCAGGCAGATCTTCGCACCGCCGCTGGCGTCCACGAGGTAGAAAAAGCGAACGGCCGGATTCGACCATGTGACCATACCGGACAACCGGGTGCGCAGGCTGCGTTCAGCATCTGCGGCAGCCAGCGAAATCACCTGGCTGGCGGAATGCAGCTCGGCGACGTGCAAAACCGTCAGATCCTTGAGTGTTTTTTCCCGCGGCGCGAAAAGGGCCTCGGTTAGAATGATGCGACCGGGCTCATGTCGAATGCAACCTACGAGTTCCAACGGGGCATTGAGGTCGAGTTTGGTCCGTTGTAACGCCCGTACAAAAACCTCACCGCTACCATCGCTTATCACCAAAGACTTTCCCGAATCCTGGCCAACGACCAGGCCGGAGAGGCGGACCCATTCGCCGACTTTCATCGACGAGAGTTGTTCGATTTTCGATACGGGAAGGCTGAAGAGAGGAGATGATTTTAGCGGACCGCCCGTCTTGAGCGATTCGAGAGAAGCGACCCACACCACGAGGCTGTCCAACGTGCCGTCGGGCGCGCTTTTGGGTGTGTAGACGCCCTCGACCGTCGCGTATGATCCGGTGAGGTCGGGGAACTGTTCTCCTTGTAGAAGAATGTTGGTTTCGATCCGCAGGCCTTCCGAAAGTAGCTGTAAACGCAGGTGATGATCGTCCTGTTTTTCCTGCGAATCGACGTAGCCCTCAATTTGCACGAGGCGATTTCGCCAGATATTTAGTTCGGTTAGCTTTTTTGCGGTGCTCTGAGCCGGCGGCAACTTGTTGCTTTCCAGAACGGTGATTTCGAGATTGTCGGTTTCGAGATTTTCACCCGGTTTGGCCAGGCCCTGAATATGGATGCTGTCGCCGACCTTCACGTTCACAGGCTTCTTCCCGATGGCGATGTAGTAGCCTCCATCCTTGTCGATCACCCAGAGGTTTTTCCAGCCGGGATCGAAAAACGAAACCACCACCGTTGTGTCGATTTCTACGCGGTTTTTGGTGCCAGAAATAGCGATGTCCCACCAACCGGCCAGACTTGTGAGTTTGATCGGCTGAGTTGTCTGCGCGGTCTCCTGGGCAAGCGCGGCCGGCACGAGCGCCTCTTCCAGCGAGATTGCGCCATCCTTGCGTACGAGACGCCCGATCGCTTTCACGGATTCGCCGAGGGGCGGAAGCACACGCTGTGCACTGAAGACGACGAGTTGGCGGCCGGAATCCTCCAGCGTGAAAGAAACGCCGGGGTCTTTCGCCACGAGTTTACCCGAGACGTGGACCGCTTCACCGTTTGCGGCATCGACGATTTGCGCGATCGATTTTTGTGGCAGGCGGAGTCGTTCGTCAGAAGCAATCAAGCCGGCAACCCTTACCGAACCAAACCCTTGCACCCAAAGAATGGTGCCGATCCGCGCGCCATTGTTGTCGAATTTTCCGACATAGATTCCTTCAACCGAAACAACAGCTCCGGTTAACACGGGAACCAGTTCGCCAGGACCAATGACGACGGTTGCGTCGATGGCATGCCCCTCGGAAAGAAAACCAAGGTTAACATGGGTGGCATCGAGGGGCGTCTGGGATTCTATCACGCCCTCCATCTTGACAGGCAGATGCTGAAAACGGTCGAGGTTCATGACGTCACCCGTGGTCGACGTTGGGATGATGGATTTACTCTCGCCTAGAATCGTACTCTCGAACTGACGCGTTGACAGTGTAGGCGTTGGCACAAAAACGCCGTGCATGCGGATTCTCTGACCAGGCTTGAGGGAAAAATCGGGATTGCCGATCGCCACAAAACTGCCCGTGCCCCGCTCCATCACCCACATGTTTTTCCAGGCGGTATCGACAAACGTCACGTCCGCGACGACATCGAAATTGATGAGTGGCTGAGGGGTCTCCTGCGTAGACTGCCACCAGTCGGTGATCTTTGTGACCGGGCGGGGGGCGGGGGTGGGCGTTTGGGCGACGGAATGTACCACCGCTGCCAGTAACGCACACAACAGCAACCCGGTTCGGCAGAGGTGCCGCAGGTTAACTGAGATTGGAGAAAAACGTGAAATAACGCGCACTTAAAAGACGCTGCAAAGCGGCAGGCTCAGGGAGAAATCTCGTTCGACTTGAACACGTGTAGTATTCGTCATTTTCAGGCAACAACTTAAGCGGAAACTGTAGTCATAGGCGCATGATTAGGAACGACTTCGTAAGCCGCAAGCGTCGGCTGGCTCACGCTTCCTTACTGGCAACTCAATAGCAGCGGACGATTCGTCGTGTGCTTACGCTGGGGCCAGCATGGACGATGGGTGCCTGCGGCGTTCAGTTACGGGACAAAAATGAACGCCAACTGCCAAGGCCTGTGATGTCGTGAGCGCCTGTCACGGCGGCGGCTTCGCAGAGGAATCCTTGTACGGAGGAGCCATCTTCAAGCGAGACAGTACCGATGCCAAGTGGTGCTGGAATATTGGATACAAAATGGCCGTAACCGGCGACAGGTACTGACCAAACTTCTACCTCAATCGCTGCGCCGCCATTGGTCACGCGGATGAGTCCGGGTTTCAGGGGAGTCGTGCCGGGTAGCGCGATCGAGCTAGCGAAAAGAGTCAGGTCTAAATTATTATAAATTACGGCCATGGACGTGCCAGTTGGAATTGAACCTGAGTCGACAAATATAATACTTACCACCTGACCCCTGTTTCAGTCTTCCCTGTTTTAGTCTCCTTTTAATTTAAAGTCCTCTGAGCAAGCGGATGGTGAGTTTAGCAAAACCAACGCCAATCACCTAAATCCGCAGTTCGGTTGTTTTGTAGGAGCCTGCTCGCAGGCGATGAGAAACAGAATCGCCTGCAAGCAGGCTCCTACATCCCAAACCAAGGAGAAATATCGGAAGGCGATTCGCCGCGTCGACACTTCGCCCTTGATCAGCACTCGTGTGATAGCAGGAGCTTCGCGGCTATTTCTTGAGCAGGATGATCGCGTCTTTGGCGTCGAGTTCGACGGAGGGCGCATCGCTGCCGTCGTTGTAGCGTGCGGTGGATTGAACGAGGATGGCGTCGGCGATGGCGGGCTTGGGCTGAAGATTGGTGATGCGAACTTGGGCGCTGGCGGCTTTGGTGAGCGCGACGGAGGCGATGCGGTTCCATTGATCGCCGTTTCGTGTTTGGTCGAGGGTTGCGCTCGCAATGACCGAACCATTAACAATCACCTCGTAACGCACGGCGGAGCTCCAGTTGACCGCATCCGGAGCGGCGGGCCACCAGGCATCGAGCGTGTAGATGTCATCGGCACGGATGCCGAGATTCCACATGGCTGTATCCGTGGTGCTACTACTTTGATGGCAGCTTTCCCCCCATTGATGATACCAAGGGCCGAGGGCCACCCACTGGCCGCTATCGCAGGTAGTCGCAGTCCAGTTCCCAGCGGTGAAAGAGGCATCCGCATCATCGACGATATACTGATAATGCGGAGCCTGAGTCCCCGTGAAGCGTCGGTATAAACCGACTACGGGGATTGAAAGACGGTCATTCGTGGCGTTGAGGATAACGGTGCCGTTGTCAAAATCGCGACGGAAAACATCAGGCGGGTGCCGGACCATTTTTACGTCGTCGATCCACACGGAGCCGGTTTTTTTACCGAGATTAAATGACAGCCGAGCATCGGTTGCGGTCGCGGTGGCAGTGAAAGTGACGGAAAACGACTGCCATTGGTCGGTGGCGGCGAACCAATGGTAAAGACCGTAGGAGGTCCACGGGGCTACACCTTTCTGGATGTTGACGGAGAACGGATGCGCCGTGTTGTTGGTTTTCAGCTTGAAGGTCAGGTCATAGTTCGTGTCTGCGATGAGCCCTAGATTCTTTTGGGCGATAATGATTTTCCAGTCCACCCCCTCACCGGCGTTGGTGATATCGACGCGGCAGGAGCCGGTGCCGGAGGATGCCACGGAGGCATCCCGCTGAAACGTAGCGGCGGCCCCCGTGGAGGTGTCGAGCCCATAGATCCATGCCGGCGAAAATGCGCTCTCAAAACCGCCGTTGGTGATAGAGTCCGTGGTGGGAGTAGTCCCGATGTTGATACGCTGGGCTGCACCGGTGGGTTGGCCCAAATTCTGGTCGAGTTCGTCGTACCACCAGTCCTGACCGTGGAGCGTGTCGCCAAGCTCATGGGCAAAGTAGCCGTCGTTCATGAGCGTGAAACCGAGCCCCCAACGCATGTAGGGGTAAAAGGTGCGTGCAAATTCCATGGTCGCTGCGGGCAGCGTGCTTTTGTAGGGTTGAAAACCATAACCATAGGCTATCTGGAATGGCGGGCCTGACTCCGTCATGACCAGGGTAGGTTTTTGCCCGAGCTCCCACCAGGAATGGTAGGCTTCCCAGGTGTTGGGAAGTGAGTAGCGCGTAATGCCTTCCTTGATGCCGGGGAGTAAGTAACCCATACTGTTGCCGTTGAAGATCGTGCCGGTTTCTTCGTTGTTGCTGTCTGAAAGGTGACCGCTGGCGTAGGCATAAGGCATGTATTTGCGCCATTCTAGCAGTTCGGCATACACGCCGGCTTTCCATGCCTTGTCGAGGGCTGCCGGGTCATCGGCCTTGCCGTCGCCATCGGCGTCCGTCTGGACGGTGTTGCCCCACATGTCCTTGGTGTACCAGGATTCCGAAGTGTAGAAGTTGTCGAAGAACATGCCGTCGTGGCAAAGGTTGCGGTCGAGGAAACGCTTGTAGGCGTATTGAGCTTGAAACGCGGCAACCTCGGGCTTGGTGAGATTCAGGCGATAGGTATCGTTCCAAACCTCAATTTTTTTCCCATTCACGTCCTTCAGCCAGTAACTGTCGGGCACGTTGGCGATATCCGAGCGTTCTACCGTGTTGATGGAGTCGAGAAATAGAACGTTGGGGTTAAGGGCCCTCAATTGCGCGACCTGGGCTTCGGTGGCGGCGTGTGCCCCCAGCCAAAGGTCGACGCGCTTGCAATGATCGATGCCGCCATTGGTGAGTACCGCCCACCAGCCCCAGAGATTTCCTTTCTTCGGGTAGGAGGGATTTACTTTTGGCAGGACGCGGTAACGCAGGTGTAGGACCTGATCGGATACAGTGTCGCAGCGCACGTAGACCTCGTTGACGACGGAGGTGTCGGGATTCAACCCCTTGAACGTAACAGTGTGGGATCGCGTGCCCTGACCGCCATCGAAGGGTGTCATCGCAGCCCAGCCCTTATCGGAGCCGACGGAGTAGCGGCAGGAGACGTTCTGATTGGTACTAAGGGCAAAGGATTGGCTCGTAACTCCTGCAGGCAGGAGTGTGCTGCCGGGGCTGGCGTCGTAGAACAATTCGTGAGAGGTATCGATGACCGGTGTAGTTGGTGGGGTAGGCGTGGGCGAAGTGCCCGATGAGCCTTTGTTGCCTCCTCCTCCACAACCGGCAAGTAGGGGTAAAAGCAATGCGAGGCTCAGGGCGGTGAATCGGAATGGCATGGGAGACAAAGTGGAGGAGGCGCTTTCGCTCATTTCTTGAGCAGGATGATCGCGTCTTTGGCGTCGAGTTCGACGGAGGGCGCGTCGGAGCCGTCGTTGTAGCGTGCGGTGGATTGGACGAGGATTGCGTCGGCGATGGCGGGCTTGGACTGAAGATTGGTGATGCGGACTTGGGCGCCGGCGGCTTTGGTGAGTGCGACGGAGGCGATGCGGTTCCATTGATCGCCGTTTCGTGTCTGGTCGATGGTTGTGGTTGCGACGACCGAACCATTTACCATGACATCGTAACGCACGGCACTGCTCCAGTTGGTCGCGGCTGGTGCGGCGGGCCACCAGGCGTCGAGCGTGTAGATGTCATCGGCGCGAATACCGAGAGCCCATGTCGCTGTATCCGCGGTGCTACTACTTTGATGGCAGCCGTTGCCCCAGTCATGATACCAGGGCGCTTTATCCCCCAAGCCGCTGTCGTAATTGACTGCCGTCCAATTTCCTGCGGTGAACGCGCTGTCCACGTCGTCAATCACATACAGATAGCGCGGAGCCTGCGTGCCGGTCAGGCGCTTGTACGAACCGCTTACGGGAATGGTCTGCCGAACTTCTGAGGCGTTTAGAATGACAGTGCCATTGTCGAAGTCGCGGCGGTACAGATCAGGCAGATGGGGCACGAGTTTCACGTCGTCGATCCAGACGGTACCGACTCTCGATCCAACGTTGAGGGACAAACGCGCATCGGTTGCGGTCGCTTTGGCTAGGATAATTCCGGTGTGGGTTTGCCATGTGTTCCCCACCTTTAACGTGATGACGTTTTCCAAATAGGCGTCGTAAGGCGCGGTTGGTTTTTGCATGCCGATGTTGATCGGATGTTCGGCGTTCGTGCTGCAGGCCCTGAAGCTGAGGTCGTAGGCGACACCTGCGGTAATGGTGAGGTTCAACTGGTTAAGAGCGACATCCCATTCCCGGATATTACCCGCTGGGTCGATGGTGATCTTGGTCACATCCACGCGGCAAGCCGTCGAGTTTGAACCGGCCGGTGCCGTCTCCAGCGTGAAGGTGGCTGCGGCTCCGCGATTCGTGTTGACTGACGCCTCCCAAGTCGGGGCCAGGCCCGACTCGAAGCCGCCGTTACGTATGGAATCCGTGGTGCCGGTAGTGCCGAGGTTGATACGTTGAAAGGCGCCCTTGGGATAACCCAGATTCACGTCGAATTCGTCGAACCACCAATCCAGCCCGTGCCCACTGTCGCCCTGGCTGTAGTTATAGTAACCATCGTTCATTAACGTGAGGCCAAGTCCCCAGCGCATATAGGGGAAGAAATTTTTGGCAAACTCGAGTGTGGCAGCTGGCATGTTTTTGACGGGCTGCTCGCCATAACCATAACTAAGTTCAGAAGGCGGTGCACCTTCGATCGAGACGAAGAGCGGTGCCTGACCGAAGTCCCACCAACTGTGATACGGCTCCCAAACCTTGGCCAAACTGTAGGGGCCGTAGCGACCCTCCTTCACCCAAGGTGCAACGAACCCCAAGCTATCGCCACTGAAGAATTCGGCTTCCTCGGCGATACCGTAATCTTCGAGGTGCCCGGGGGTCAACGCATATGGCATGAGCCGACGGAATTCACGCAATTCAGCGAAGACGCCTTTCCTCCAAGCGTCATCGAGCCACGCCGGGTCGTCGAGCTTGCCGTCTTCGTCTGCATCAAGCTCGATGGCATTGCCCCACTTGTCCTGCTTCATCCCAGATATCGTGGTGAAGAAATTGTCGAAGAACACGCCGTCCATGCTCAGGTTACTATCAAGTATGCGCTTATAGGCATAGCGTGCCTGGAATATTGCAACCTCGGGCTTGGTGAGATTCAGGCGGTAAAAGCCGTTCCAGGTTTCGATGCGCCTGCCCATCGTGTCCCGCAGCCAGTAGCTGTCCGGCACGCCATTGATTTCGGTTTGATCGACGGTGCCGATCGAGTCCACGACGAATGCGTTGGGATTGAGCGCACGGAGCTGCAGGACTTGGGCCTCAGTGGCGTGGACCCCCATCCAAAGGTCAATGCGCTTAGTGTGATCGAGATTCCCATTTGGAAAAAGTTATTCAAGCCCCAGAGGTTGGACTTGCGGGGAAACGCGGGATTGTGCTCGGGCAAGATGCGATAGCGGAGATGTAGGACCTGATCGGATACGGCGTCGCAGCGCACGTAGATGTCGTTCACCACAGTGGTATTCGGATTCAGGCCACGGAACGTGACGGAGTGCGAGCGCGTGCCCTGGCCGCCGTCGAAAGGCGTCATCGCAGCCCAGCCCTTATCGGTGCCGACGGAGTAGCGAAGGGAAGCGTTTTGGTTGGTGCTTAGGGCAAATGCCAGCGTGTTGGCGCCAGCTGGCAACAACGTGCTGCCCGGATTGGCGTCGTAGAAGAGTTCGTGCGTTAGATCGACGACTGGAGTGGTCGGTGTGGTTGGGGTTGGCGGTGGAGTGGGTGTCGTCGGTAACGTACTCGACGAGCCCTTATTGCCGCCACCACCACAACCGGCTACCGACAACGCAATAATTACAGGGAGGACCTTTAAGAATTGGGGGCGCATGGAACGCAACCGATTCATCGAGCCAATGCCATAACGCTCAACTCCAATCATTCGCCTGGTCAGATTTTCACAATCAATTGAGTGTCATTCCAGTGCAACGAAACGGCTCATTTCTTCAGCAGGATGATCGCGTCTTTGGCGTCGAGTTCGACGGAGGGCGCGTCGGAGCCGTCGTTGTAGCGTGCGGTAGATTGAACTAAGATGGCGTCGGCGATGGCGGGCTTGGACTGAAGATTGGTTATACGGACTTGGGCGCCGGCGGCTTTGGTGAGTGCGACGGAGGCGATGCGGTTCCATTGATCGCCGTTTCGTGTCTGGTCGATGGTTGTGGTGGCGACAACAGAACCGTTAACGATCACATCGTAACGCACGGCACTGCTCCAGTTGGTCGCATCCGGTGCGGCGGGCCACCAGGCATCGAGCGTGTAAATGTCATCGGCGCGGATGCCGAGATCCCATGTCGCTGTATCCGTGGTGCTACTACTTTGATGACAGCCCTTGCCCCAATCGTGGAACCAAGGACCCAAGGCTACATTCAGGCCACTGTCATAGGTCACAGAGGACCACGTTCCTGCGGTGAAGCCAGCATCGGCATCATCAATGATGTACTGATAGCGCGGAGCCTGAGCCCCGATCAGACGCCGGTAGGAGCCCGTCACGGGGATGGTCTGCGCTGAATTGGTGGCATTAAGAATCACGGTGCCATTATCGAAATCCCGCCGAAAAATATCCGCAGGATGGGGAACCATCTTCACGTCATCGATCCAGACGGTTCCAGTGGTGGATGAAACATTGAATCCTAAACGCCCGTCCGTAGCGGTTTCAGTGGCTTCAAAAGAAAGCATGACGGATTGCCATGTGGGCCCGGTTGAAGAGAGGGATCGGGAGAGGCCGTAGCTATGCCAATCAGCACTCCCTTTTTGAAGCCCCACGGAAAAACCATGAGGCGCATCGCTACGAATCTTGAAACTCAGGTCATACGCAGTGCCTTTGACAGTGGGGACGTTCATCTGAGAAATAAAGCGATGTACCAATCCTTTCCTGGTCCTGCATTGGTAATATTCACGCGGTACGAGGCCGTCCCGCTGGCGGCTTGGGTGGTGTCACGAGCAAACGTGGCGGCATTTCCCGCAGCCGTATTCACCCAACCTGTCCAGGCTGATAGGCTCTGTTCAAAGCCGCCGTTCTGAATGTAATCCGTGGTAGGAACAGTGCCTAAATCCAGTCGCTGGAAGGCACCCAATGGATAACCCAGATTGAAATCCAGCTCGTCGTACCACCAGTCCTGACCGTGCCAGGCATCACCCAGTTCGTTGGCAAAATAACCATCGTTCATGAGGGTTACGCCCAATCCCCAGCGCATGTAAGGATAGAATGTGCGGGCGAACTCCAAAGCTGGTGCGGGAATGACTCCCTTGGGGGAAAAGCCATAACCATAGGCAATCTGGAAGGGCGGGCCCGACTCGATCATTGTAAGGATTGGCTCTGGTCTCCCATTGGTCCACCAACTGTTGTAGTTATTAAATAGTTCGAGGAAGGAGCGGGTTCCGTCTTTACTGGCCGGTGCGGTAAACCCGATGCTGTTCCCGTTGAAGATCGCCTGCACGGCTGGCACCGTGGAATCCATCAAGTGCCCAGACGCATAGGCGTAGGGCATGAGTTTACGCCAGGCGTGTAGTTCGGCATAGACACCGGCTTTCCAGGCCGCATCCAACACTACGGGGTCATCGGGCTGGCCATCCTCGTTTGCGTCGATCTGAACGGGATCTCCCCATACATCGGTCTTCAGCCAGGATTCAGATGTGAAGAAATTGTCGAAGAACACACCATCCAGGCACAGGTTTTTATCTAGAAGTCGCTGGTAGGCGAACTGCGCCTGGAAAGCCGCCACCTCTGGTTTCGTAACATTGAGCCGGTAGGCACCGGGCCAAACCTCGATGCGTTTACCGGTCGTGTCTTTCAGCCAAAAGCTGTCAGGAATGTTCAGTTTTTCAGCATCGTTATGCTCCACTGTATTGATGGAATCGAGAATCATAACATCGGGGTTTAAGGCGCGAAGCTGCTTAACCTGGGCTTCAGAAGGCGAAGCGCCCAGCCATAGGTCGATGCGTTTGCAATGATCGAGACCTCCGTTGGGGTAAACCAGGCCCCATCCCCAAAGGTTGCCTTTGCGCGGAAAGGTCGGATTTGGCTCGGGCAGGACGCGATAGCGGAGGTGTAGGACCTGATCGGATACAGCATCGCAACGGATGTAGACCTCGTTGACGACGGTGGTGTCGGGATTCAGACCGCGGAACGTGACGGAGTGCGCCCGTGAGCCCTGGCCGCCATCGAAGGGAGTCATGGCCGCCCAGCCCTTGTCGGTGCCGATGGAGTAGCGGAGTGAGGCGTTTTGATTTGTGCTGAGGGAAAACGACAGCGACGTAGCGCCAGCCGGGAGCAGGGTGCTGCCAGGAGAGGAGTCGTAGAATAAGTCGTGGGTCAGGTCGATGGTTGGGGGAACGGGTGGGGGCGTAGTGGTGGATCCGCCCGATGAACTACCGCTGCCTTTGCCGCCACCGCCGCAGCCGGACAGAAACAGGATGAACAAGAAGATGGGAAGCTGGTGGATTCCAAAGCGCATTGGAATTGGGATTCATCGAACCAACTCATATGTGCTCAACGTAAATCCCTTGGCTTTGGCGATTTTCACAACCCTTTGAGAGTAGCCGGGCTTGCCCTTCGTTGTCGGCTGGTTTCGGGTAATGCGGTAAAGCGTTTTGTCCAACGTCCATCTATCTCCAAACCTGTTCCTGCCGATTTCGATGCAGGCGCAACCAACTGAAACCGCTTACGAATTCCCCAGCCCGCATCACATGCAACATCCGATACAAGTGTTTTTGAAATCCATTATTCGCACGATTCTACTCATTCTGTTGATTCCGCTCGCTCTCGCTTCGGGGCAGACGATCACGATCACACCAGATCGGACCAGCGCCGTTTACCAGTCAGGTGAAGTTGTTCGTTGGTCTGTCACTGTCACAGACCCGGCAAAACTCCAGAGTCCGACCTACACGATCAAAACCGGTAATGTTACCACAGTCCAATCGGGGCAGCTTTTTCTGGCGAACGGACAGGCCATGCTTTCGTCCACGATGTCGCAACCAGGCTGGCTGCTCCTAGAGATCGCTGGCAAGGATGCGTCGAATACCGCCGTGAAGGCTTATGGAGGCGCGGTGTTTTCGCCGGAGCAGATCACGGCGTCGTCGGCCTGTCCCAGTGATTTCGATTCATTTTGGGATTACGAAATCAATCTACTGAAGGCAGTGCCCATGAATCCGGTCCTGACGTCGGCAGATTCCGGAAGGACCGGGGTCGATTATGCCACGATCACACTCGACGGTATCAACGGCACGCATGTGCAAGGGCAACTGGCACGTCCGACCAGCGGCACGAAGTTCCCCGCAATTCTCGTCGTGCAGTGGGCCGGCGTTTACAGTCTGCAGAAGAGTTGGGTGACCTCGTACGCCGGCTCCGGCTGGCTGGCGCTCAATATTCAGGCTCACGATATCACGCCTCTCGAATCTGACACCTATTATCAGAATCTCGCCAATGGCAGCCTAAAGAACTATCCTGCGATCGGAAACGAGAGCCGCGACACGAGCTATTTTCTTCGCATGTATCTCGCATGCCATCGCGCGGTGGAGTATCTGGCGGGACGACCGGATTGGAACGGCCAAACACTCGTCGTCACAGGATCTAGCCAGGGTGGACTTCAGACGTTTGTTACTGCGGCGCTTCATCCGGCCGTCACGGCAGGGATTGCGCTCGTACCCGCCGGTTGTGATCAATCGGGCTTTGACGTCGGACGCCAGCCGGGCTGGCCGGTGTGGTACTGGGGGACGACGATGGCCAATCGCGCCAGGATCATGCAAACGGCGCAATATTTCGACGTTGTGAACTTTGCCCATCGTATCCGGTGCCCCATGCTGATCGGTATCGGATTACTGGATACGGTCGTGCCACCGCCGGGTGTCTATGCCGCCTACAATCAACTGGTGGGCGCGCGTCAGATGGTGACGATGCCCCTCGGTGATCACAATAATCACCACGAACTATTTCCTACGCCCCAAGCCAACTGGATAAATGACGCAAAGACGGCCCGCGCCCCCACGATCAGCACTCAGCCGCAATCGATTTCGGCCCGGAACGGAGACGATGCCACATTCTCGGTCGTCGCCGCCAACGGCCAGGCTTATGGATATCAATGGTACAAGAACGGCACGGCCGTGACCGGGGCGTTCCAGGACAGTCTTGTGCTCAAGAATGTTTCGAGCGCGGACAAAGGAAATTACTACGTCGAGATTACAAGTCCCGGCGGATCAGTCACCAGCGCATCCGCGGATCTCGCGGTTTCTGGTTCCTCGTCATCGAGTAGCAGTTCGTCGAGTGGCAGCTCTTCAAGTTCGTCCAGCTCCTCGTCGTCAAGCTCCAGCAGTTCGGGAGCCCCGAGTCCGGCAGGCGGAGGCTCGGGCGGTGGAGGAGCGCCTAGCGCTTGGTTCGTCTTTGCGACGTTAGCACTTTTCGCGGTTGGTCGGAGACGGTTCTTGTGCGCGGTGTGAGGGTCGCCGTTAGCAGGGTCGGGCGCGCATGAAAAGCCCTGCGTTAAGTGAACGCAGGGCGCGAGAACGAGAAAGATAAAGACGAAAGAGTGCGGATTACATGCCTGGAAAGCCGCCCTTGGCCTTCATGGCTTCCATCTGGCGCATGGCTTTTTTCATGCCGCCGCCTTTGAACATTTTCATCATCTGCTGCATCTGCTGGAACTGTTTCATCAGCTGGTTGACTTCGACGATCTTGACACCCGAACCATCCGCTATGCGTTTGCGTCGGCTGCCATTGAGAATGTCGGGCTTGCGACGTTCCTGAATCGTCATCGCCTTGATGATCGCTTCGGTGCGAGCAAGTTGTTTCTCGGCGCCGTCGGGGACCTGCATGCCGGACATGCCGGGCATCATGCCCATGATGCTCTGCATCGAGCCCATTTTCTTGATCTGCTGCATCTGCGCGAGGAAGTCTTCGAGGTTGAAATCGGCCTTGCGGAGTTTTTCCGCCATCTTCTCGGCTTCCTTCTGATCGATGTTTTCCTGAGCGCGTTCGACGAGGGAGACGACGTCACCCATGCCGAGGATGCGCGAGGCGAGACGGTCCGGGTAAAAGTTATCGAAGTCGCCGGTTTTTTCGCCTGTACCTATGAACTTGATCGGTACGTTGGCGATGCTCTTGATCGAGAGCGCGGCACCACCGCGTGCGTCGCCGTCCATCTTGGTTAGAACGAGGCCGGTGAGCGCGAGGGCGTCGTGGAAAGCCTTGGCGACGTTGACGGCTTCCTGGCCGAGCGCGCCGTCAGCCACGAGGAAGATTTCGTCGGGCTGGATGCGGGCGCTGAGTTTTTTAACTTCTTCGATCAGGTCGGCGTCGATCTGGAGACGCCCAGCGGTGTCGAAGATAATCGCATCGGCCGTGGCAACGCGTGCGGCATCGAGGCCGGCGGCGCCGATCACGGGCACGTCCTTGGAAACACGGTCGCAGTAGAAACCGAGTTCTTCCTGCTTCGCGAGAATCTCAAGCTGGTCGATGGCGGCCGGGCGGTAGACGTCGCAGGCGACGACGAACGGACGATAGCCGCGCTTTTTGAGGAGCTTGCCGAGTTTGGCGGAAGAAGTGGTTTTACCCGAACCATGCAAACCCACCATAAGGACCTTGAGTGGGCGAGCGGTTGAAAGTGCGGTCGAACCTTCGCCGAGCAGGCGCACGAGTTCGTCGTGGATGATCTTGACGATCTGCTGACCGGGACTGACGCCCTTGAGCACATCCTGGCCGACGCATTGTGTTTGGACTCGTTCGACGAATTCGCGTGCGACCTTGAAGTGGACATCGGCGGCGAGTAGGGCGGTACGGACCTCTTTGAGGGTCTCCGCCATGTTTTCTTCCGTCAGTTTGCCGACGCCGCGGAGGTTGCGGAGGGCGTTGCCAAGTTTTTCAGTGAGCGATTCGAACATGATGAAAAGCGGGGATTGAAACCGCTAATCCGCGCTAATCGACGCTAATTTCCAGAAATGTGCCAATCGGATGGCAGTACAGTCGGCCACAAACCGGGCGGATCGGCGAAAATAAGTGTGGATAAGTGGTTTCAAAATCTGCGAAGCTGCACGCCTCATATGAACCCTGTTCTTAAGCTGTTACTCGAAGGTGGCTGTCTGACGTCTGCGCAAATGGCGCAGGTCTCGGGCTTGCCCGAAGCCGAAGTCAATCAGCACCTGGAACAGTTGAAGAAAGATAAAATCTTCCTCGGCTGGCGTCCGGTGCTCGATCTCTCGAACGAGGCCGCAGCAGCCTCGACCGTCCACGCCGTCATCGAAGTGAAGATCACGCCCGAGCGCGGCGGCGGTTTTAATCGGCTGGCCGAACGCATCGCGCGCTTCGACGAAGTCGAGTCCTGCTACCTGATGTCAGGTGGTTATGATTTGCTTGTTTTCGTGAAAGGACCGTCGTTGCAGAAAGTCGCGGGCTTTGTCTCGGAACGACTTTCGTCCATCGAAGGCGTGCTGTCCACGTCGACGCATTTCATGCTGCGTTGCTATAAGGATCAGGGCTTCCTGCTCGGCACGGGCGAAGCGCCAAGCACGCGTCTCAACGTTGCTCCCTAACCAATCCAAAGGAGAACGTATCCGATGAGCACCGACCCTAAACGTTGGGTGGCGGGCCACGTGGCCACGCTGCCCAAGAGCGGCATTCGCGATTTCTTCGAACTGGTCGCCAAGATGAAAGGCCAGGACGTCATTTCGCTCGGCGTAGGCGAACCCGATTTCGTAACGCCCTGGCACATCCGCGAAGCAGCGATTTTCGCTCTCGAACGCGGGAAAACTTACTACACCTCAAACCTTGGTTTGATCGAATTGCGCCGCGCGATCTCGAAGTACGTCGAGGATCATTTCAGCGTGAGCTACCGGCCAGAAGATCAAGTGATTGTGACGGTCGGCGTTTCTGAGGCGCTCGACATCGCATTCCGCGCGTTCTGCAACCCCGGCGACAAGGTGATGTTTCACCAGCCGTGTTACGTCTCGTACAGCCCGAGTGTCACGCTCGTGCACGGACAAGCCATCGCGGTGCCAACCTACGCAAAGGATAACTTTGCTTTGACCGCTGAGGCACTGCGCGCCGCGTGGCAACCGGGAGCAAAAATCCTCATGCTCAACCTTCCGTGTAATCCCACGGGCGGCACGTGTACGCGCGAGCAGTTGGAAAAGATCGCGGAGTTTTGCCGCGAGAAAGACCTGCTTGTTTTTAGCGACGAGATTTATTCTGAGCTCACGTTCGAAGGCACGCACACGAGCATCGCAAGTTTGCCTGGCATGGCCGAGCGCACGATTTTCCTGCACGGATTTTCGAAGGCGTTCGCGATGACCGGTTGGCGCATCGGCTACGCTTGCGGCCCGGCGGTGCTCATCGACGCGATGATGAAGGTCCACCAATACGCGATGATGTGCGCCTCGATTATCGCGCAGGAAGCGGCGATTGAAGCATTGCAACGCGGCTGGGACAGCGTGCTCAAAATGCGCGAACAGTATCATCGGCGTCGCGATCTCGTCGTGCGTCGTTTCAACGAAATCGGACTGAAGTGTCACATGCCGCGTGGTTCGTTTTACGCGTTTCCCGATATCACCGCGACCGGCTTGAACGAAAAAGATTTTGCCGTCGGCCTACTTGAAAAAGAAAAAGTCGCCGTCGTTCCGGGCGCGGCCTTTGGGGATAATGGCCGCGGCCACGTGCGCGCTTGCTTCGCCACCAGCTACGAACAACTCATCGAGGCCTGCAACCGCGTCGAGCGGTACGTGCAGGGAATCAAGAAGTAACCAATTATTTAGACCGCGAAGTTGCTCCTTGGAAGGATTTCCTTGGCGCTCTTCGCGGTCTTTGTGTTTATATAACCATCATGTCCCGTACTGTAGCCATTGTAGGCCGACCCAATGTTGGCAAAAGCCGCCTTTTCAATCGATTGGCGCGGAAACGCATTTCCATCGTTCACGACCAGCCTGGCATCACGCGCGACGTGATCTCGACCTTTATCGAGGAAGACGCCTATACGCTGCTCGACACCGGCGGCATCGGCCTGAAAGAGGGCGCCACACGCGCCGACATCATCAAGGCCTCCGAGCTTCAAGTGGAGTTCGCTATCGAGACCGCGCCAGTAATCCTTTTCGTTCTTGATGGCCTCTCCGGCGTGAGCGCGCTCGACGAGCGCATCGCAGGCAGTCTGCGTCGCAGCGGGAAAAAGATAATCCTCGTAGTTAACAAGGCCGACTTCGGTGACGAAAAAGTCGAGCAATCCGATATCTACAAACTCGGCCTCGGCGAACCGTTGCATGTATCCGCCGAACATGGACGCAACGAAGACTATCTGCGAGAAGCGATCCGTGACCGCCTCGGGCCGTTACCAGTCGAAACAGATGGCAGCACTAAATCCGCCACCGATCCGCTCTGCGTGTGCTTTATCGGTCGCCCGAATGTCGGTAAATCTTCGCTCGGCAACCGGCTGCTCAATAGCGAGCGACTGATCGTCAGCGATGTGCCCGGCACGACGCGCGATTCGGTCGAAGTGGACTTCAAGTTTCGCGGCCGCGACCACGAGTTGCATCCGTTTAAGTTGATCGACACCGCAGGCATCAAAGCCGCGACCAAACTCGCATCGCCAGTCGAATATTTTTCCCGTCTCCGCGCACTCGATTCCATCCAGCGCACCGACGTGGTTTTCCTCGTACTCGACGCGCTCGACGGCGTGACGCAACAGGACAAAGCCATCGCCGGCGAAGCGATCAAAGAGCGCAAGCCCATCGTGATCGTTGTCAACAAGTGGGACTTGGTGCGCAAGGCCTTCGCCAAAACCGAAGGACTCGCTGGATACAAAAGCGAACGCGATTACCGCGAGAAGTACGAGAAGGCACTTTTCGAGCGCTTGTTCTTTACGCCTGGTTCGCCATTGATCTTTGTGTCGGCCATGAACGGTTACGAAGTTGACCGCATGCTCAACGCCGCCGTGCAACTCAACCGCACGCTCGACCGCAAACTACCGACCGCAAAACTCAACGAAACGCTGGCTTATCTCGCCGAACGCACACCACCGCCAGCTGTCAGTGGCCGCCGTTTCCGTGTGTATTATGCGACGCAGACGGGCACCCGTCCGTTCCGCGTGAAGATGTTCTGCAACCGCGAAGAAAAGCTAACCGAACAATATCGCCGATACCTGGAATCTGGTTTGGTCAAAGAGTTCGGCCTCGACGGCTGTCCGATCTATTTCGATCTCGTCGGTAAGGACCGTTACGCCGACGGCACACGGCCGATCCCTCAGTCCAAAGAAGAATTCCACAAACCGAAGTGGAAGCAAAACGAGGAAAAGGATAACGACAGCTCCGACTCTTCGCAAACACTGGAAGATTAAGAATCAAGTATCGGTGTTCACTATGTTTTCCATTCTGAACGTAGTGAAGAATCCACTTGGATGATGCTGAAACTTATTGCGGAATCTCGCAGGAATTTTCGCGACACTCAGAATGACAAAACACGCTGCAAGACCGCTTCGCCTCGTTTTCATGGGTTCTGACCCGATCTCATTGCCGCTCCTAAACTGGCTGGCAGGCGAGGGGAAGACGTTGGCGGAAGTGATTGGTGTATTCACGCAGCCAGATCGCCCGGTCGGACGCGGGCAAAAAATCACGGCCAACGCGATCAAGACCTGGGCGCTCGAACGCAACTTGCCGGTTTTTCAACCGGAGAAATTAACTGAAGACGTACGCCAGCAACACGCCGCATTCGGTGCAGACGTCGCACTCGTGATGGCCTACGGCCAGATCCTGAAGGACGATTTCATCGCAACGCCACGGCTCGGCACGCTCAATCTTCACGCTTCAATCCTTCCGAAATATCGCGGCGCATCGCCAATCCAGACGGCCATCGCAAGCGGGGAGACCGAGACGGGAGTCTCGTTAATGCGCATCGTTCGCAAACTCGACGCCGGACCGGTGGCCGATGTTGAGTGCGTATCTATCCAGAAACTGGATACAGCAATCGAAATCGAAAGTAAGCTAGCCGCTGCATGCGTACCGCTGCTGGCCAGAACGCTGCCCAAACTCAGCGCAGGGACATTAGAATTCGTTGCCCAGGACGAAGCGAAGGCGACCTTTTGCCGTAAATTGGTGAAAGCCGACGGCGTATTGGATTTTTCGTTACCCGCAGCGAAGTTGGCCGCACACATCAACGGACTTTTCCCGTGGCCAGCATGCACCGTCGAAATAAACGGCCAGTTAATAAAAATCGGCCAGGCCGAAGAAGAGGTTAACAAAAACGAAAATAATCTATTCGCGCCCGGCGTGATTCTAAAGGCAGACCGAAACGGATTATTCGTAGCCACGGACGGAGGCATCCTGAAATTACTCAGACTACAACGACCAGGCGGAAAGATGTTGGCTGCGTCCGATTTTCTCCTCGGATTCCCAATTCAAGAGGGCGCACAACTGACAACACAAACCATGCCAGCGCTACTAAGGAACCCGTAGGCAAACGGTCCCGGCCGAACCAGCATTAGACATAATATTTATTGTGCGTAAAGTACTGCAAGACGTTGATTATCAACATTAGTGCTTGTCGCACAGTGTCCAAATTGTACTGACATCTTTGGCCTAAATGTCCTGACATTTACCCTAATTCCACTGACATTTGGCGCGAAGTTTCCCTAATTCCACTGACAAATGATGCAGCCCTCCGAAGAAACGGGCGTTGATTTGGGCTAATTTCTAACGAAGGCGCCGCGCAGATTGATTTTCCGGATAGCCTGGGCCTCAATTCTCGTGATATTTAGGGCGAGATTACACTGTAGGATTCCCCCCTCCTTGATTCACGGAGTATACACACGACATCGCGACGGCGAGCCCGCCGCCGGATCCTGAGTTGTGGTTTGATAAAGTGGCATTTGGGTACTGATTGAAATTCTGAGGGCCATTCCTGCCTTTACCTCGTTGCCTGCAACGTTACAATTAATGGAAAGAAACACGCTATGAATTACCTCGAGTTCAAAGCACTGTTTAACGAAGAAAAAAACGTGGCGCGCGATATGTTGTTACGAGTAATGCCTGATGCGGATCTGCCTTGGTTTTTCAGTGAACTTTTCGAAGCCGCATGTACCGGATACCCCTGCAAAAACCCTTTATTGAATCCTAAGTTATGGCTCCGTCAGATCACATGCAAAGTGATCGTTAAGTTTGTCGTTTTTGGTCGTCAAAATCCCGACCATAACTAGTCGGAAGGCCCAACGGTCCACTTCCCTTCACGGCCTTAGCGCGAGGACTTATTAAAATGTCAATTAGCGTTAGTCCTAGACATCGCTGCCAATGGGCTTACCCACCTTCGTTTCGGTTTATCTTGAACACTCGGTAAGGCGGCTCACGGGATTTTGTTACACCTTTGTGTCGTGGATAATCGGAGATTGCGGTCTGTCGGCTTTTGTGTTTTGACAACGATTCCAGCCATGACCCCGGAGGTATTAAAAGATAGCAAATACGGCGCATTGCCGCGCAGACGTGTTTCACGTGCTCTCGGATGGAACGCCCTCTTAAACCATTAGGTTAGACTAACCCCACCGATGTTCCGCTTCATCCATTCTGCAGACTGGCAACTTGGTGCCAGGTTTTCTCAATTTGGGATGCGGGGTGAAAAATTGCGAGAAGCCAGGCTGGCCACGTTAAAGCGAGTACTTGAACGTGCCAACCAGCTCGCCGTCGATGCGTTTCTTGTCGCAGGAGACTTGTTCGATGATAATCAAGTCGACGCGGTTCTAGTGGAAGCTGCCATCGGCCTCTTCCGCAACCACCCCACGCTCCCGATCTATATCCTACCGGGAAACCATGACCCATACATTACAGGACCCAACTGTGTATGGAATCGCAGGCCGTTCCTAAACGCGCCTGCAAATGTTCATGTTATTCGCGAAGCCGGCGTCGTCGATTTGGAAGAAAATGTATTCCTCCTCGCGTCGCCTCTGCATCAGAAACTCTCGACCACCGATCCCAGCCTGAAACTTGTCGAACTCGCTGCGAAGCTCCCTGCCGACGCGATCAAGATTGGCATCACCCACGGCGCGCTCGCCATCGAGTCCAAGCATCAGCCCAACGATTTCCCTATCGCGCTCAACGCCGCCACCCGCGCCGGCCTCGACTATCTTGCCATCGGCCACTGGCACAACTGGCTCGCAGATACCGATGGCGGCAAGATCGTGATGCCGGGCACTCCCGAGCCCGACCGCTTTACCAACGACGACAGCGGTCATGTCGCCCTGGTGGAGATCGATTCGCCCGGCCAGCCGGCACGCGTGCAAAAGCTCCCAGTCGCTACCCTCACCTGGCGGGCATTCACCTTTGATTTCCTCAGCCCTGAAGCCTCGCGCACAAGCCTCGCCGCCTCTCTCGCCGAACTCACCCCACCGCCAACACGGTCTTGCGTCATCTCACGGCACCGCCTCACCAGCCCTGGTCCCCGAAACCCGGGCTTGGCTCTGATGCCTGTCGCTCTTTCTTGTCGGCCATTGTCCGACGAATTCGCGTTGTGCTGACGCCTGCCGAACTCGCAGACCTTCGAGCCCGGCACCCCATTCCCGCCCAAGTCTGGCTGACATCGATCGCCTCGAAACCTGCGGCCAAGTTGCGGCAGCCGTTCATCCCCACCACAGCAGCCCAACCACGCCACCCACGCCGCCGATCACCCTTGCCGAGGCTCAATCCCTCCTCGCTCCTGCCAAAATCGATTTGACGCAGCTCACCCCCACGTGGTTTGCCCAACTTCGCCAGACGGTCTTCCAGAGTTTGCAGGAGGTGACCTCGTGATCCTCCACTCGCTTGAACTCACACACGTCGGGCGCTTCCGCGACACAGTCCGGCTGGGTCCATTAACCCCGGGATTGAATGTCCTCTCCGCACCCAACGAGGCAGGCAAGTCCACTGCGCTCCATGCTGCCGCCCGCGCGCTTTTCGACCGACATTCCACGCGCAGTGAGGAGATCAAGGCATTACAACCCGCCGGTACCGCCCTCGCTCCGCGCGTTGTCGTCGAGTTTGAGACTCACGCCGGCCGCTTCCGCCTCGCCAAAACTTTTCTGCAAAAACCCGAATGCCATCTCCACCAGCAGCGTACCGGCGTTTGGGAGTTGATTGCAGAGGCTGATGCCGCCGACCAACGGGTACAGTCGCTCCTGCAGTCTTCACTCCCCGGCCGCGGTGCCACCAAGTCAGAGCACTGGGGCTTTCTCGGCTTCCTTTGGGCCCGCCAAGGTGAACCCACCACGTGGCCGGGACTCGACGACGCCGACGTCGGCCAACGCATTCGCGCTCGACTCGCCCGGGTCGAACTCGATCCCGTCATTGAGCAACTCCGTCTCCGCCTCGCAACCGCCACCGAGGCGATCATCACCGCGACCGGCCAATCCCGCGCGGGCGGGCCGCTCCGTGAAGCCGAAGACGATCTCGCGGCCGTTGAGGCGAACCTGGCCAGCCTTCGGCAGACCCGCAACGAACTCGACGAGGCCTTTCGCCGTTTCCAACAAAGCGAGGCGGAAGTCGCCCGGCTGGAGAAAGAACATACCGAGCGCAGCGCTTCCGCCGCGACGCTTCGCGAGCAGAGCCTCGCCGCCGAGCGGTTGCGAGGCGAACTCGACGCCCGTCAGCAGGCTCTCGCCACGGCTCAGGAAAAACTCACCGCCGTTGCCGCCGACGCGGACGCCCTTGCCCGCCTGCAACGCGATCAGGCCGAAACCAAGATCAGCCTCGCTCAGGCCCGAACCTCCGCCCAGACAGCTGAGCAGGCCCTGCTCGAACTGCGCACCCGTCTCGATCAAGCTCAGTCCGAGCAGCCACGGCACGAAACCGCACTCCAATCTCTCCGCTCCGGACACCAGCGCCTCCAGTCGCTCATCAAACTGCGCGAATTATCCGCTTCGGCTATTGCCTTGGCCAAACAGCTCAAGAAAGCCGAGGCCACTTCCGCCGCCATCGCCGCGCTTGAGGCTAAGAAAACCCAGTTGCCCACGCTGACTCCAGCCAAACTCAAGAAACTTGAAGAACTGGCGGAATCGATCCACACGCTCCGCACCCGGTTGCAGGCGCTTGGTCTGACCGTCGAACTCACGCCGGATAAAAAGGCCACGGTCGAGAACCATACCGACCCAGCGTCTCCATCCAAAATTTTCCCCGCCGGCAAAACCGCCCGTATGCAGAGTCCGCAGGCTCTGGATCTGCAACTCGTCGGCTGGGGCCGTGTCGTGATCCGCTCTGGCTCCCATGACGCTCAGTCCGTCGCTGCGGATCTCGCACAGGCCGAGGCCGACTTGCAGGAGACCTTACAGCAAACGGGCGTAAGCACGCTTGAGGCCGCCCGCGAGGCCGTCACCGCCCGCAAGGACATCGAAGCCCAGCTAAAGACTGCGACCGCAGCCCTTGAGCCTCATCTCGGCGACCACGAAACCCTCGACGATCTGCGCCAAGCCGTCGCCACGGCCACTCGCCGCGCCGAGGCCCTCACCGCCTCCATAGTGGCGACTGACGTCGAGCAAGCACGCAGCCTCACCGACTTGGAGGCTGCCGAAGCCGCGCAGGGCGAGAGTGTAACCGCCGCCGAATCAGCGCTCGCTGCCTTCAACAAACAGCTGACCAAACTGCGGACCGAGGAACGCGACGCGAGCCAGACCGCGCAACAGGCCAGCAAGCAAGTGAGCGAGCACGAATCCCGGGGCCGGACACTGGAAGCGCAGATCAAAAGCATTTCTGACCGTTACCCCGACGGCATCGACGGCACCAAGACGGCCGCCCAAGTGGCTTTTGCCCAAGCCGAGGCGCGCGTGGTCGCAACCAAGGCCGATCTGCCGGCGGATTTCGAGAAACTCCCCGAGCGCAACAAACGCGCCGCCGCGTCGCTCCAGCAGATCGTCAACGACCTTCAGGCGCGCCGCACCGACCGCGATCAAGCTGAGGCTACTCTCGAAATCCTCGGTGGCCAGGGTCTGTACTCGCGCGAAACCGAACTCGAGGAGAAGAAAGCGGAAGCGATCCTGCGCCGCGACGCCGCACGAGCCCGGGGTTGGAGCGCCCGCGTAGCCCACGATCTGATCGAGCACCGCAAGCAAGCCGCGACAAAAGCCGTCCTTGCGCCTCTCGAGCAGCGCCTTACCACGGCCTTCGCCGAACTCACCGGCGACAGCGTACGCCAGGTCTTTCTTGACGAACGCCTCCAGATCGCCGGCATCGGCCGCAACCGGGAAGAGGCATATGCCTTCGATCAGCTCTCTCAGGGCGCCAAGGAACAATTGCTCCTCTGCCTCCGCCTTGCGGTCGCCCAGGAACTGGCAACCGAGGAGCCCCAGGTTCTCATCCTCGACGATGTCCTCGTGAACACCGACCCCGTCCGACAGGATCGTATCCTCGACGTCCTCGGCGCCCAAGCTGCGCGGCTGCAAATCCTCATTCTCACCTGCCACCCTGAGCGTTACCGGGGTATCGGTACCTCAACCAAACTTAATTCTACCGAGTCCAATCAGCACCATGAGTAAGACCCCTCTCGATCTTGCCCATACTCTCGCACAAGAGTGCGTTTCCAGCACGCCAGTCATCATACTTGGTAGCGGATATTCGGCAGCCTTTGGAATCCCAGGAATGCCTAAGCTAAAGGCTCATCTTTTAACCGTAACTCCGCCGACAGATGCCACTCCCGAAGAACATGCTTCGTGGAATGGCTTCCATGCCAGACTTTCTGCTGTGGATTTGGAAACCGCTCTAAACGAAGTTCGCCTGAGTGACCGATTAACTTCGGTTATTGTTGATTCAACTTGGGAGTTTTTGGCTCCCTACGATTATGCAGTGTTCGAACAGCTCCTCAAGGATCGCCAGCTGCTTCCGCTTACCGCGCTTTACAAACACCTATTCAATAGCACGGCCGCAGAGATAAATGTCGTAACTCCAAATTATGATCGCCTTGCTGAATATGCAGCCGATGCCGCAGGCATTAATCACTACACAGGATTTACCTACGGATACCTCCGTTCACGCTGTCCTCAAGGATCGGTTCGGATGCCTGTTAATGGAAATCGCCCCAGGACAGTAAATGTCTGGAAGGTTCATGGTTCGTTCGACTTGTTTTGGGATGCGGACAACATCGTGATGTCAGTGCCGGTAGGCAAAGTTAGACCTGCCGGAATGACACCGATTATCGTTACGCCGGGAATCGAAAAATATCGAAAAACTCACGACGAGCCGTTCCTTTCAGTTAAAACGGAAGCAGACAAAGCGCTCCGAACAGCCAACGGCTATTTCTGCGTCGGATACGGATTTAACGACCCACACCTACAAACCACATTGGTTGAGCGTTGCCGCGAGCAATCGGTTCCACTGGTGCTTCTTTCCAAAACAATCTCGGCCACCGCTCGGACTTTTCTATCCAGCGGTAAAGTCCGCAAATATCTCGCCCTCGAGGAGTGTGGAAGCGGCTCCAGAATGTTCTGCCCGGACTACCCGGTTGGGGTGGAGCTGCCCGCCTCTTGCATCTGGCAGTTAAGGGAATTCCTCAAACTAATCATCCTATGAGCATCTTTAAATTCGAAGATCATCAGGCCTTGGGTCGCGTTCGATCTGTGGATACCGCCACTGTAATCGTTCAGGTTGGCGACGTGGAGCGATTGCGTAAACTCCAAGTGAATCGACTTGCTGTTTTACAGAGCAGTCGGCCGGGCCAGCATTTGGTAGGGATCATCCAAAAAATCACGCGTAGTGCGATTGAGGAGCAGGAATCTGCCGAGGAAGGGTTAGTCGAAAATGCCAAAATGACTGAAGTGAATCTCGTGCGTATCACGCTTATCGGAACAATGGTTGATAAGCGGGGAGCCGCTTCGAATGTTTTTCTCCGAACGCTGGAAACGGTGCCCGAAATTGATGCTAATTGTTTTGCGGTAGAGGGCGAAACGTTGACCAATTTCATGCGGGTGGTCGCGAACATCGCAGCCGACGGCCAGCGTCTTTCGCTTGGGCACTACACGCTTGATGACAAAGCCGAAGCATTCCTTAACGGAAATAAGTTTTTTCAACGCCATGCTATCATTGTTGGAAGCACGGGGTCTGGTAAGTCGTGGACGACAGCACGCATTTTAGAGAAAACGGCAGATCTCCCCAATGGTAATGCTATCGTGTTCGACATCCACGGTGAGTATGGGCCTTTAGAGGGACCTGGCATTCGTCACTTCCGGATAGCCGGCCCCAGTGATTTGGATAAAAAAAGTGGTCTAAAAGATGGGGTGGTTCACCTCCCTTACTGGCTGCTCAGCTATGAGGCGATGGTTTCGATGTTCGTTGATCGCTCCGATCAAAATGCACCGAACCAATCCATGGTTATCTCACGCGCAGTGGTTGCTGCGAAACAAGCATACTTACTCAAGGGTAAGCATGACAGCCTTCTCAAGAACTTCACGATCGATAGTCCCGTTCCTTTTGAACTAGATGCCGTTATATCCGAGCTGAAGGAATTAAATACTAAAACCGAGACGGGTAGCAGTGGCCGCGAAAAACAGGGCGATTTCCACGGCAAATTAAGCCGGTTAATTCAGCGACTGGAGAATAAACGCACTGATCGACGTCTCGGCTTCTTGTTTCAATGTCCTCCGGAAACCATGGACTTCAGTTGGCTGGAGCAATTTACGTCTGCACTGATGTCAGGAAGCATAGATCAACCGGATAAAAAGGGTGGCATTAAGATAATCGATTTCTCCGAAGTGCCTTCAGATATACTGCCTTTAATTGTTAGCTTGGTTGCGAAAATCGCCTTTTCTATCCAACAATGGACATCAACTGGAAAACGACACCCCATCGCTCTATTTTGCGATGAAGCGCATCTCTACATTCCGGAAAGACAGGCCAGTGGGGCAAGCGATGTATCGGTAGAAGTTTTCGAGCGAATCGCAAAGGAGGGTCGTAAATATGGGTTGGGCCTGGTTGTGATAAGCCAGCGACCGTCAGAGGTGAACCGAACTGTGTTGAGCCAATGCAATAATCTGGTAGCGATGCGGCTTACCAATGGAGACGATCAATCTGTCGTTCGCCGTTTATTGCCCGATAGCCTTGGCGGCTTCGGAGATCTCCTGCCCATTCTCGACACGGGAGAGGCACTTGTTGTTGGTGACGCGAGTCTCTTGCCAACACGCGTTCGAATCGAGCCGCCACGTCAAACACCCAATAGTGGCACTGTACAGTTCTGGGATCGCTGGTCAGAGGACAAATCCATAAAGAGCATATCCGAGGCCGTCACTAGCTGGCGAAATCAAGCCATGTGAGAACAACCCGTTCCACGTCGCCAATTACCTCCCTGTTGCCAATCCGCAAGCATGAGCATCGTCCCAGCCGCACCCTCCGTTCCCTCATTATCGCTAGCTGTTAGCTTCGACCCCGCGATCAACTACGCCTTCCAGCAGAACGCGATTCCGGTCGTCAAGGAGCTGCGGTTTCAGAATGACGGCGTTGCGCGCAAGGATCTCGTCATCCGTGTCTCCACTGAGCCGGCGTTTGCGGCGCCGACAGAAATTCGCGTCCAGTCAGTCGAAGCTAATGGCGAGTTCCGCGTCTCGCCGCTGGATCTGAAACTCAGCCCTGGATTTCTCTCGGAGCTCAACGAGAAGGTTGTAGGTTGGCTCAAGATCGAGGTAGTCGAGGCCAGCACGGTGCTCTGCACCCGAACCGAGACGATCTCGCTGTTGGCTCGCAACGAATGGTGCGGCCTCATTTCGCTGCCAGAAATTCTCGCCGCGTTCGTTCTGCCCAACGATCCGGCGATCATGCCGATTCTCAGCCGCGCCTCGGACCTGCTGCGTGAATCCACCGGCAGAGCGGCGCTCAACGGCTATCAGGACAAAAACCGCAAGCGCGCCTGGGCCCAACTCGCCGCCATCTACAAGGCGATCACGGAACTCGGCATCCGCTATATCAACCCACCGGCCAGCTTCGAGAACACCGGCCAGAAGGTCTCGTTGCCCTCCCGGATCGTGGCCGAGCGTTTCGGCACCTGTCTCGACCTGACGCTGCTCTTCGCAGCCTGTTGCGAACGGGCGGGCCTACATCCGCTGGTGCTGATGCACGAGGGCCACGCTTACGCAGGTTGCTGGCTGGAGGAGCGCACGTTTCCAGACTCCGCCGCCGAGGGTGCCGACGCTCTGCAACAGTGCCGCAAGCTCGAAACCGAGCAGATGATCACGGTCTTCGAGACAACGATCGTCGCCTGCGAAACCCCGGGCCAGCTCAGTGATGCCGAGCGTCTCGCTCGCGCGCATCTCCAGACCGAAAAAACGTTCCGTCTTGCGCTCGACATCCGCCGGGCCCGCATTGCGCGCATCGTGCCGCTCCCCATTCCCGGTATGGTCGTGGCTGCCGCTTTGTCCGATCCATCGACGGCTACCGTAACCATTGAGGGTATTGGAGACCGTGATTTCGCCGAGCCCATCAATCCGACAACGGCTCCCACCGCCAAACCCGCTACCCGCATCGACCAGTGGAAGAGCCGGCTGCTCGATCTCAGCCTGCGCAATCGCCTACTGAATTTCAGAGAAACCAAATCGACTATCCGCCTCCTGTCAGCTGCGCCCGAGCACGTGGAGGACGAACTCGCTGCGGAAACGGAACTCGCCCTGCGCCCGAAGCCCAAGCTGATGAGTGAGGATGACCCGCGTCACGGCGCGACGCTGTCCAAGCAGCAACGGGCCGACGCCCTCTCCGCCCATCTAATCGACGAACTAAAGCACGGCCGATTGCACACACATCTCGACGAGTCCGAACATGCGCGCCGGCTCACGGAGCTGTACCGTGCAGCCCGCAATGCGCTAGAGGAAAATGGCACCAATACCCTATTCGCCGCGGTCGGTTTCCTTGAGTGGCGCGAGACGGAACACAGTGATCGCATCTACCGCGCACCGCTGCTCCTCGTGCCGGTTGAGCTGAAGCGTAAATCCGTGCTTGAAGGTTTCTCGCTCCGCCGCATCGACGAGGAATCGCGTCTCAATGTCACCCTCATGGAAATGCTGCGGCAGAATTTCCATAAGGAGGTCCCCGGCTTGGATCCGCTGCCCGAGGACGAGACCGGGGCAGACGTCGCCCGCGTTTTCCAACTCTTCCGTGACGCAGTCCGCGATCTTCCCGGCTGGGAGGTAAAGACTGAGATCTGGCTCGGCCAATTTTCCTTCACGAAATTTCTCCTTTGGAAGGATCTCACCGACCGCTTGGAGGAACTAACGCGCAATCGCATCGTCAACCACCTCGTCAATGCCGCCGGCACGCCCTACACCAACCCGTCAGACGACATCAAGCCGCCGCAACTCGACGACCAGTTTCATCCCCGCGATGTGTTCTGTCCGCGAAGCGCCGACTCATCCCAACTCGCGGCGGTCATGGCCGCGGCCGCGGGCCATGATTTCGTGCTCGAAGGCCCGCCTGGCACCGGAAAGTCGCAGACCATCACCAACATCATCGCCCACTGCCTAGCCAACGGGAAACGGGTGTTGTTCGTCGCTGAAAAACGAGCCGCACTCGATGTTGTGCATCGACGTCTACGCGAGGACGGATTGGAGCCGTTCTGCCTCGAACTGCACTCCAACAAGACGGGCAAGGCCGACGTGCTCGCCCATTCGACCGGAGCCTGAAGTTCGCAACGGAGGAAAGCGCCGTCGACTGGGAGCATCGTGCCGCCGAGTTGGAGCGCGTACGGAACGCATTGAACAGCTACACACGTGCCTTGCATCGCCGGCCCCCTTGCGGGCTGAGCGCGCACAGTTGTTTCGATTACCTCCTGCCGCGTCAGTCTGAAGCCACGGTTAAGCTCGATGGTTGGCCGGGCTTGCTGGAGACCTCAACCGTCAAACTGGAAGAGACGCGCCTACTTGCCCGCCACCTACAGGAACGCGCCAGAGCGGTCATGCCGCTGCACAACCACGCCCTGGCGCCTCTAGCGTGTGAGGATTGGTCGCCCGTTTGGGCAGAACGTGCCTTGGAGCGTATCCGCGAGTTAGCCGTCCAAGTCGAAAAAACCGCCGAGGCAACGCGGGAACTGAGAGGATGGCTGCGCCACCCCGGTGATTCTGTATCGCTAGCCCTATTGCGTCGTCTCCGCGCGCTGACAGAAAGTCTACTTGCTCCTGAAGCGGTCGGCCCAGCTTTCGCCACTACCTCTTGGAATCAGTTAGCCATCGATCTGGACCGCTGGGTCACCTTGGTCGCAGAACGTGAGGAGTTACGAAAACGTCTCGCCGGTTACGACGAGAACAAACTTCTCGCGCTTGATCTCGACGCCCTTCAATCGAAATGGACCTCAGCCCAAGATGCATGGTTTCTCGCCAAGTGGCTACGCATTGGCGGTGTTCGGAGACAGTTGCGAACTGCCCGGACTGACGCCTCAAAGCCGACGGTCGGCACCCTCTCCCAGGTGTTACGCGACGGTCTACGCCTTCGCGCGATCAATGCGGATCTCTCCACTGTGTCGACGACGGCCCAGGCATGTCTCGGCGCGTTGTGGGCCAACGGTGAGCCGTCGGCAGAGGCACTCAGCCGGGCCATTCAATGGGGGAAAGTGCTTCACACCCGAATGGTCGAGTGCGCCGGGGATGACTTCGTCTGGCTTGGGCAGCTGCGTCAGCTCCTCTCGACTCTATTTACTGAAGGCCCCGCCGCCTATGCTCCGAGCACCAGTATCGGCACGCGCCTGACACGCTACAGCGAGGCGATGGCCGAGCTCGAGAAAGTCATGGACAGGCTTGCCTCTGACGTGAGGTTGCGGCGCAACTCAGTTGATACCGCAACCGATCATTTCGCCGCCTTGCGTGCACTCACTGAACGTGTACCCACGGCGTGGAATCAGATTCGTGAATGGTGCTCCTGGCAAAAGGCTCGCAGGACCGCGATGGAAACCGGACTTGAGCCATTGATCGACAAGTTGGAATCGCCTGAGGGCACCACGCTGGATGTGTCGGCGCTTTTCGAGCGTAGTTTCCGGAGGGCACTGCTATTCGCCCTGATTGAACGTGAGCCAGCTCTTCGCGAATTCTTCGGGCGCGAACACAATGAGCGCATCGAGCGCTTTCGTGAACTTGACGAAAAGCTCGCCAGTCTGTCCCGCGAACTTATTCGTGCCCGGCTGGCCGCTGGCATCCCCCGCGATCAGGGGATTGATGACGTTCCAAAGGCCGAAATTGGGTTGCTACGAAAGGAAATCGGCAAACGCATGCGACACATCCCGGTGCGCAAGCTCCTGGCCGGCATCCCGAAATTGCTGCCCCGGCTCAAACCCTGCGTGCTTATGAGCCCGCTTTCCGTCGCACAGTACCTCGAGGCGTCGCACGAAAGCTTCGACGTAGTCATCTTTGACGAAGCCTCACAAATTCCTGTCTGGGACGCTGTCGGAGCCATCGCCCGCGGCAAGCAGTTGATTATGGTCGGTGACCCGAAACAGCTACCACCCACCAATTTCTTCAGTAGCGCCGGTGACGAGGATGAAGACGACCTAACACCGGACGCGAATAAGGATCTCGAAAGCGTTCTCGACGAACTCATGAGCAACCAGGTGCGCCATAAACGTCTTCAATGGCACTACCGCAGCCGACATGAGGGGCTGATCACCTTCAGTAACCGCCAGTATTACGAAAACGATCTGCTCACTTTCCCCTCTCCCGAAGCAGGCCACGGCGGCGTGCGTTTCCGTCACCTGCCGGAAGCACGTTACGATAAAGGCGGTAGTCGAACCAATCTAAAAGAAGGAGAGGCCTTGGTCGCAGAACTGGTACAGCGCCTTCGATCAACCGACGGGCCACGTCGTTCCTACGGCGTTGTTACCTTCAGCCAAGCCCAGCAACAACTCGTGGAAAATCTGTTGGACGAGGAGCGTCGCAAGCATCCAGAGATCGAAACTCATTTTGGCGACGTGTCGCCGGTCGAAGGTGAACCGGTGTTCGTGAAGAATCTTGAGAACGTGCAGGGGGACGAACGCGACGTTATCCTGTTTTCGATCTGCTACGGCCCTGATGAATCCGGAAAAGTCTCCATGAATTTTGGGCCTCTCAACCGGGACGGCGGCGAGCGCCGGCTCAATGTGGCCATCACGCGCGCCAAGCATGAGGTCCTCGTCTTCAGCGGCCTGCGCTCCGACCAGATCGACCTTACTCGCACCCGCGCCCGCGGCGTGCGTGACTTGAAGCACTTCCTCGACTACGCTGATCGCGGCCCAAAGGCGCTGGCGGCCGCGACGACTTCCTCGTCGACTGCCGAGGCGGATTCAGAGTTTGAGCGAATGGTCGCCGCCCGCATCCGCAAGGCCGGCTACGAGGTTCATCATCAGGTAGGCTGCTCAGGTTACCGCATCGACCTCGCCGTGGTCGACCCAACTAATCCAGGCCGTTACCTCCTCGGTATCGAATGCGATGGGGCCACCTACCACCGCGCTGCAACGGCCCGTGATCGTGATAAACTACGCCAAATTATTCTCGAAGGGCTCGGGTGGAAACTCCACCGCATCTGGTCCACCGATTGGTGGCACGATTCCAACGGGGAGATGGCAAAACTAGAAATAGCAATCAAAGCATCAAAGAATTAGTATCTGTCTGCTGGTTATAGCAATCATAGCAAAATTAATACAATGACATTTCAAGGCGCCCTACGACAAGTGATCGCCGCACAAAGAAGAGCTGCACGCGACGCAGAACGGCGACAGAAACAACATGCTCGTGCACTTAAGTTGCAGGCAAAAGCGGATGAACTTGAACGCGCTGCCGCCGAAGTGGAAGAGTTCGAAGAACGCGTGCAGCAGTTAACAAGTATCCACCAATCAGTAGGAGAATCAATTGACTGGGCAGAGCTCCGTGAAAAATCCGAACCTGCAGCGCCTCAAAAATTGGATCGTTGGGAAAAGGCAGCGATAGCGGCCAGGGACAACTTCAAGCCAAGTTTATTCCAGCGTTTATTTGGCTCTGAGCAAAAAGTTCGTTCCAAACTAGACCAGAAAATAAGCACCGGCAAAGATCGCGACGAGGTCAGCTTTCAAGGGGCGTTGAAACTCTACCAGCAGCAGCTCGAACAATGGCAAGAGTCGACCAAATTAGCGGCAGGGGTTCTTGATCGCGTAACGGCAGCGTACAAGCAGGCACTCGATGAACTCGAACCTCTCTCCGAAATTCAGGAAATAGGCTGCGTGTGCGACCTGTCATTTCCCGATGGATACACGGGCGAGGTCAATCTTTCGATTGAGGGCGAAAAAGTTGTGCCACGTGAATCGAAATCCCTGACACGAACAGGCAAGCTGAGCGTAAAACCACTGCCTCAGGCCAAATTCTATGAATTGTACCAAGACTATGTTTGTGGCTGTGCGCTCAGAACTGGCCGCGAACTGTTCTCATTTTTGCCGCTGACGCGCGTAATCGTAAATATCAAGGCGGCACTTCTTGATTCGGCTACAGGGCATCTGCGCGAACAGACAATTCTATCCGTGGGCATGCCAAGAGCTACTCTTGAAGGTATGAATTTTGCCGCAGCTGATCCCTCGGATGCGATGGCACTATTCCCCCACCGGATGGGTTTTAAGCGGTCACAAGGTTTCAGTCCGGTTAAGCCGTTATCACCTTCGGAGTATCCCAAAATTTAGGACGGCAGAAAAATTATCCTCGATGAGGCTCGCTAACCGGTGCCGGTGTGAAGCCTGGTGCTATTTGGGCGTTATCTATTCCGTACAAAGCGGCAAGATTCCGTAGCCAAAGATGGCAATTGTTTCGGCCTAGACTGTGATTTGGTGAACAGTCGACATTCCACAAACGTAATATGTAACCCACCATGGCAGCCCGTGCCTTGTGACGTAGAACGCCTCCTTCCATTCCGTACTCGGCCTCGATCATTGCTTTCTGGTCGTAGTCGGGATGGGCCACGATTTCCAAGTTCACCATACGATTCCACTCGTCGTCTTTATCCTTACATTCCTCGGGCTTGGGCTTTTCCCCTTTCAAGATCTGTGCAGATTTAATTCTATTGATGATGAAATCGCCAAAGCGATTCTTGCGTCGATCAAAGGCGCGTACGTGCCAACGTAGACCGTTTCCCGCGAGAGAAAATGGTACAATTTCGCGTGTTCCTAACTGCGATCCACCGCTTGCCGAAAGGTATTTTACTTTCAGCACTTGTTGCCCGTAAATCGCTCGCGACACAACGGCTAGCGTATTTATATCTGGCGCATGGAGACGGGTCGGCAGCTCGCATGGAATTAGGGAAGCAGATGGAACACCGAAATCATCACCAATTCCGTGTACTAGCGCTCTAAGAATTGATTTCGGCTCCACGTCTTTAACGCAGTGAAGTTCAAACGCGTCTGTGATGCGGTAAATTTTAGTTGTATTGTCTAGTTCGATATTGCCGGGCGCTTCTTCTTTGTAGATCGCCAAATCGCGTGTCGCGGCGGCTTCACTGATACCAAATCTTTGAATCAAATCGCTCCGATTCACCTGACCGGTGAAGAAGATCCTAAACTCCAGATAGTTAAGACGTTCACGCTGATTCTGAGAATATTTCTCCATAATTTTCGAGTGTTGGTAAAATGCCGACTTGACATCATCATTTTGATTAGTAGTCATTTTGATCGCATCTCGACATCAAATAGAGCGGGATCAATCAAACAGTCAACTCAAACCGCACATATCATGGCTACTAACCCTCCAAAAGGTGACGGACATCGCAACGGATCCGTCTCAAGCAGAACTCAGGTCAAGACTCCTTACGGGCTCTGGATAAAACGTGACACCGACACCGGGCGTTTCATGGATGTGAAGACGACCGACAACAAACCGTTTAAAGGGGTCCGGAAAGAAAAGTGAGCATGTTGCCGGCCTTGAACAGTCGCCTCACCCACTAGGTATCAAAATGAGCAATACGACACAGGTTCTTTCCCTTGATGGCGGCGGATTTCGAGGACTGTCTCAGGCTGTCGTCCTCGCAATGATGGAGGAACGCACAGGCCGGAAAACGGCTGATTGCTTTGATCTAATCGCCGGCACATCTACAGGTGGAATCCTAGCGCTAGCGCTTGGTAAGGGTATACCAGCTCAAAAAATCGTCGACTTCTACGTCAGCGATGGAAAATCAATTTTTTCCACGACTCAAACCGGCAAATTCCTTCGCTGGATTAAATGGTGGGTTTGCTCAAAACATTCAGCCCATAATCTTTCTAGCGCACTTCGCGCGTGTCTCGGCGAGGAAGCCCTGCTGGGAGACTCCTGTACACGGCTTGTGATCCCCGCCTTCGAGTTGGGACTGCGAAAACCGTATCTCTTTAAGACCGACCACGATTCCCGCTACGAAACGGACTGGACACATAAAATGTGGGAAGTTGCAATGGCTACTTCGGCAGCACCGACCTATTTCCCATACTATAAAAGTTCTTGGGGCAGTTGCTATGCTGACGGAGGTCTTTGGGCCAATAACCCGTCCATTGTGGGAGCGGTTGAGGCCATCAAAATAATGGGGCGCCCCTCGGAATCGCTCCGTATTTTGAACCTTGGGAATGGGTGTTCTGATTTTGCCTGCGGGAAACCATCCTGGGCAAAAAAATTTGGAGTCGCTGGGTGGGCCAAGGACATTCCAGAGCTTTTGATGGATGCGAGCGCGGTTTCCGTGGCAAGTACCTCGGCTCTACTTTGGGGTGACAAGTTTTTGAGGGTCGAACCAAAGCTGACGAACCGACTGTGCCCCCTCGATCACTACGACCCTGACGCCCTTCGGTCGCATGCACTCGAATCGGCGCGTCTCAATTCGGAGGCACTCCGATCTTTTTTTGAACACACCGCAGCGCCATATCTGAAAATGCGCAGAGCCTCTCAGCCACACTAAATTTATGAATACTCCCGTTACTACCCGCCCAAGTATGGTTGAGATTTACCAGCGTGATTGTGAATTGACCTCTCTTCTCGACCGAATCCTTGCGGCGTGCGAATTGCCCCAGGATCTCAGGCAAAAAGCGCAGAAGCACTACGAGGAAAAGGCCCAGCACCTCAAGAAGTGCCCTCTCCTGTCGCAATACGACGTGGTGATTAAGGCTCAAGGTTCCGCATCCATCGGGACCACGGTACCGCCGGTGACCAAAAAAAGAGGCGAATTCGACGTAGATCTCTTAATAGCAATCGAGGCCCAAAGCGATCAGATGGTGCCCAACGTACTCCACAAGGAAATCGGCGCGTATCTTAAAATCGAATACGCCAAGGATCTTTCCCGGTTGCGCCTAGGCTGGCAACTCGACTACGCGATCGAGGATCGAATGCACTTTGATATTGTTCCAGCCATTCGCTCGATACACCCCATTAAGGGTCGAATTCTTGCTGCGCCAGATTGGGAAAAAAACGAGTGGAAAAAAACTAACCCTGAAGCCTACACCAGAGACTTCCTTGAGCTCTGCGAACTACTCCCGATTTTTGATCTGGGACTAATAGCTGCATGTAACTCAAGCGAGTTCTCAAATCGCAAGCAGGCACGCGAGCCCAAGGTCGAGCCTGCCTGCGTATTCGCCGATGAAGCGTCCGTTGCAGCGTGTCACCCAACTTACCAAGAGGCACCGTGACGTATGGTTTTCAAAGCAACCTAATGACGGATTGCGGCGTCGGCCGGCATCAATCGTGGTTACAACGATTCTTTGGTATGCATATCAGCGATACGTTGCTGGCCGTACGTTCCAGTCCGTTTATGCCATATTCATCGCCCTGGCCGATGCATTGACCGATCATGCTATCCTTCTTCAAATCGAAGAACACCAGGGCAAGCGTTACATTCTATCCAACCCAACGCTCCCAGAAGAAAACTTGGTTGCGAAGTGGAACATCGAAGAGAACAAGCGTGATGTCGCTGAGTTTTTTGCGTGGGCGAGTGACTATAAAAAATTCATCCAAGCCTTGGCTAAAGCAGAGGGGCGTCACGTTCTTCAAGAGCAACTAACCAGTGGCCTCGGTTCGGAGCAGGTCATGCCAATTTTCAAGGCGGACGTCGAGGCAGTCGCACCAGGGAGCCCATCGCGTCCAAATTTTGGATACGTGCCCTCGCTCGGTATTTTGGGTATAGCGGCTGCTTCCAGTGCTATTCCTCTCAAAGCGCATACCTTTCACGGAACACATTGATCGCCACACGCCCTATTCCTCTGCTTGTCCAACTACTCAACCTCCGGAAGTTCCATCCCGAGGGAAGCGGTAGCATTGTTAAAAGCAGAGGTGTTAAAACCTTGGTTTGGGTTCAAAATATCAGGCCTGATCCACTAGGTGCACGGTACTTGATCGAGCTACGTTACTCTCTTTGGGGTAACCCACGCGTTTTAGTCAAGGAACCCAATCTCCGGGATTTGGCTGGAAAACGATCGCTTCCTCATATCTTTGCTGATTTCGAAAATCTAGTTCACCTCTGCCTCACAAAGGAGGGAGACTGGTCATCAAGAAGGCTGCTTGCCGCCACCATGATCCCATGGACATCGGAGTGGTTTCGTTTTTTTGAACAGTGGCTTATTACCGGCGAATGGCTGGGAGGCGGGACCCACCCCGTTGCAATAAATCCACCTGAGACAAACTGCACGCAATCGGAAAAATAACCACCAATGATATGCCAAGATTCAAAACGCATTTAGCAATTGGTATCGCTACCGGCTCCGCGTACAGCCTCGCAATTCAGACTTATCGACAGAACCTGAATCCAGACCTTCCACAGGAAATCAACCCTGTACATGTAGCCGCCTGCGCGTTTGCTGCTGCGCTAGGCGGCTGTGCCCCGGATATTTTCGAGCCGGCGGATCGCAGAACTGGTCCGAACCATCGAGGTGTGCTGCATAGCTTCGCGGTCGCCGGGATAGGGATAAAAGGCGCACACCACTTGGCATTTTGCGAGACAGGTTCAACCAATGAAAGATGGTTGGCCGACTTGATCGGCGCATTTTATGCGGGTTACGTCTCACACCTCGCAGCCGACGCATTGACACCAAATAGTCTAAATCTTGTATGTACGGGATGGTAGAGGCTATCTATCATCCCTAGTCCGAGTTTCTAATGTGCAACTGGAGGCTGAAGTATGAAGGGACAAGGCTGATTGGCTCTAGGGCTCCTCCCCTTTGGCAATATGCGGTTGGGATGGCGGTGTGAGCTGCGCGGCGACCATCTGAGCGACTTGGCGCTGCAGCCCGTCCTCTTCGTCGAGGTAAAATTTCAGCGTCTGAACGTTTTGGTGATCCGAAAACGCCATTACTGCCTCTAGCCCCAGATGAGCAGCACGCGCCGCGCGCGTGGCGGCAGAAATCGCTGTGTGCCGTATCCCATGAGGCCGGATTTTCCGCGGAGCTTTGATTGATTCACCAATCTCCACAACTATTCGATAGATACCGTCTCCGCGTAGACGCTCGGTAGTTACAAAACGACCGTTGCGGACTCGAACGAATAGCGGCCCTGGTACGACTCCCCTAGCCTTCGCCCATGCTTCCAATGCATGCTGCGTCTCTTCTGGCAGATCTTTCCGCCGGCGTTCGTTGCGGCCTTTCGTCAGTACCCAAATGCATCGCGTGTCCCTTTCCCAGTGTCCCATATCCAAAGATGCGACTGAGGCGCGTCGAAGTGCTAGGTCGTGCATCAATCGCAGCAAAGCGTAATTTCTGAGACCGGCTGGCGAGGTGTCGGCCGCGACCGCGTCCAGCAATCGCCGCATGATCGTTGTGCCTGGACCTCTGGTATCCCGGTATCGCTCGACCTTCACCTGCTGCACTTCAAGTGACCAGGAAATCAGCCCCAACATGCGGGCGAGCTTAACCAACGACCGTATACCTTGTGTCCGAGCGTTCACGGTTGAAGGCGTGCGACCCTCCAGCGATTTTGTGTATTTGAGCAGTGCGAGATTCGCTTCAGCGCCCGTCATCGCACAGAGCCTCTTGGCCAATTCGGGGAGGTCCCAGTATCCAGCCCACTTTCTAAAAGCTTCAAGCGAATAGAGATAGGCTTTGTGCGTGGCGGGTTTTAGGCTCTCGACAAAAGTTCGGACCAGCATCTCTGGCCCGATCAATTTAGGGACGGACAGCGCCGCTTCGCCTTTCGGGATTTCCTGCATCCCCTACCTACGCAAAAAACCGGTTTTGAATCAACTCCCGTTAAGGTACAATAACCGGAGTTAGTTGAGCGGGTACGCTTTTGCTAAATACTTAGGCCGATCGTTTGTATTGTTTTCGCACTAATCTTGCAGAAATATTTTGCTCATTCAGCCGTCGAACGAAGGTCCGAATTGGAATAGAAAGAGCCTGCGCAATATCTTCGACTCGGTGTCCACGACGAAGTGCTTTAAGGATGTCGCCTTTGTTGGTGGCGACGAGTTCGCGTGATCGAATCACGGCTCTGTTAGGAGGTGCTTCAAGCAAGGCGCGCATGGCTGTGACTTCGCTTGTTTGTGTATTCGTCGAATTATTACGACTACTCGTCAGTTTAGATTTCGGCGGTTTTATTGGCCTAATTGACGTCATATTAATGGCGGTATTTATGGAACAACTATTACATTTTAACGTCTTATTGGCAAGCCTAATAGGTGGCGCCACAAATGGCTGATAATTGGCGTGAATCAAGAACATGCCGAGTTTTTGAGAAAGCTCTTCTCTCTGCGATTTTCGTATGTACGAGGTGAACTGCCGACACTTGCACAGCGGTTTTTGATGTGACCAGTGGGCAATACAACTTCGCCCGATTGTGACACGGATCTGCTTAAAAGGCTCGGCTTGAGGAACAACTGTACAGCGGTATGTAATGCAGAAAGGTATCAGCGACCCTAAGGAAAACTCGCCGGCAGCTATTTTTTTGGCCCTGTTCCGGCCCAGCGTCGACGATGTCTGCCTGCAAAGAGCCAGTGATTACCAACGGAGAATGCGAGATCACTGGGAAAAAGTCATGAAGACGCCTGACACTACCATATCTCCCCGACCCCGATCTGTCTCTTCGTGACTCATTGGATTTTTCCTCGGTTCGGCGCTTTGTCGGCGCGCGATTATGGATCCCCGGCCAAAGGACCTTACGCCCACTTATCCAGGTGACGGCGCAGCTGATTCACCGGCTGACTGCTAGTTGCTATCTACCTGAGTTTACAGATCACGGGCTTTCACATGTCTGTAGCCTCGTTGAGCGAATTAGTACTTGGACCTGTGAACAAGGAACCGAAGCTTCACAGCTTCTCGTTGAAAGACTCAGCGCCGACGAGCGTGCAACGCTACTCATGGCTGTTCTGTTCCATGATATCGGAATGCTCTCCCAGCGGCCAGACGACCTACCCCCATCAGCTGGCTTTCAGGTCCTTCATCGCAACAAACGAACCACTATGAATCGACCAATGCTCGCGTTGCTCGTTTACTTCTAGTGACTGCCAGCAGCTGATTCCCCCTTTCTACACCCGGTCAAGGTCGTATCGCCAAGGCGATCACCACCACGCGCAAACGTTCCGCGTTGTTGACTGCGCCGCCCTAATGGCACCCGGTGCAGTCAACCCCTTCGCTTCGCTCCGGGGCCGATGGCGCGCATCGACCATCTACGCGCTGCCGCGCCCGGCTTTCGCACGCGAGAGATCGTGCTGGCGACGACCCTGCTCGACACCACAAAATATCCCGACGAGGCGCTCGTCGCGCTGTACCGGCGGCGTTGGGCGGTCGAGCTGTGCTTCCGCGACATCAAAACCACGCTCGGGCTTGATGTATTGCGCTGCCAGTCCCCGGATTTAATCGAGAAGGAAATTATGCTCTTCTGCGCTTGATGCACGACCTGGCTCTCTTCTCTTTTGTGGACGGATCAAAAGCGACCATTATCGACACCGACCACCCTGTAGTTTCCCAGATTGAAGCCACGCCAACAGAAAAACGCGCCGCAAAAGGTCGATACCAGTAAGGCACCGGTATCCAACAGATTTTCCGGCGATCACCCCTCAGTTCAGATGGCTGGGTTATTCCGCAGCCTGACCCGCGACAGAGTGCTTCGTGAATCGGATTCCGAAGTGCCAAGGCAGAAGCAACACTGCCGAAGACTCCACGCTAAGCTCTGGCACCTCACGTGCCCACGCAATGATTTGCTCAGGGCTTGGCCTGATGTCCTTGTTCGGCCCTCGCGGCGTAGCAATGTCGCTCCGCCAGTGGATCACGGCAACCGCACCGCCATCGGCAACAACACGCGCCGTCTCCCGGAGCATCGCCACGGGATGTTCGCCGTGGAGGATGTTGAAAAGCAGTGCAGCGCCGCAGGAGCCGTTGGGAAGCCCGAACCCGTCCGCGCACACGTCGCGTTGCGAGGCGTGCACATTCGACAGACCGAGTTCGTCGGCCCGGAGCCGAGTGGTTTCGACCATCTGCGGATCGATGTCGTAGGCGTGGACGGTGGCACCGGTGCGGCGCGCGACAGGAAGCGTGAACGTTCCGTAGCCGCAACCGAGCTCGGCAACTGGCCCGGTCGTGGGGTCAATGGCTAATGCGTCAAGGATGCCTTCGATATCGAAGAGCGTTTCCCAGTATTCCTGCTCAGGCATGCCGCTTTCGCGATATTTCATGCCTCAAAATGTCAGAAGCTTGTCCGAGTCCCTCACAACTTCGTACATATCCTTCAATGTGGACAGAGGGCAGATTTCCGAGCCCAGCGATTCGCGGATCTTCAAGCAGGTGCCGCAGGCAAGAAACTGACCGCCGGCGTCGAGCACGCCTTTGGCCTGTTCGCGCACGTCGAATTTCGGATCGTCGATTTTGTCGATCTCGACCCCTTTTCCCATGAGAAAGATTCGCACCGAATCACCCTGCTTGAGGCTAAAATTCGCAAGCCGGAGCGCGTTGAAAACGGTCTCCGGCTCAGTCTGAGAAAGAATGATGCCGAGTTTCATGATAGGTCTTGGTTAGGTTTTCCGATCCGGCTCTACCGGCGGAACGGTTTGCCCTGTCGTTCCGGCCGAAAGGCTCGTCTCGGGGCTGGTATGCATCGCGGCCCACGCGCGCACGGCCGCATGGATAACGTCGAGGGCTTCGCGTGCACCATTGTCGTGGCCTTTCTCGAAGTCCCCCGAATTCACCGCCATTTGGTTCGTCACGTGTGCAAAACAAACGACGTCGCGCTTGCGTGCGGTAGCGAACGCATAGAGCGCCGCCGCCTCCATCTCGACCGCAGCGACGCCCCAACGTTTGAAGAAATCAATCGCGGACGCGGTCTCCCGGAAAGGTGCATCCGTTGTCCAAACGCTTCCGCTAAGGACCCGCTTCGCGGGGTCTCGGAACGCGCTCCGCATGGAAAACAAGAGTTCACGCGATAACTCGACGGTTTCCCCGGGCGGGAGGTAATGCCCGCTGGTGCCTTCGTCGCGCCAGGCCGATTCGATCAAGACGAAATACGGCGGAGGACCGAAACTATCCGACATCTGCCCGGCAGAGGTGATGCTGATCAGGAACCGGCAGCCCGCAGCGAACATCTCTTCGGCGACAAGAACGGCGAACGCCGAACCAACGGCACAGGGCACAATCCCGATTTCGACACCGTCGAGTTCGAAGCAGATCATCTCGGTGTGGAAGCACGGCCACCCGGTGTAGACTCGCGCCCGGCCGGACGCCCGCAAAGACCGCGCAATGTCGCCATCGGGATCAAGAATGCAGACCGCCGGGACACCAGCGGCATCGAGGCTCTTCTGACGGCGCGCCTCTCGGATAAGCGCGTCGGGTGCGAAGACCGAGCACTCCTCGAAGAATGCCTGTGTGCGAAAAGGGATCATACGGTGGCGGTTTCGACGGTGAGTCCCATGTCGCGCCATTCGGGCATGCCGAATTCGAGGCGTTTGGCTTTGAACCCACGCTTGGCCAGCAATTCGACGGCGGCGTCGGACTGCACGCAGTAAGGTCCACGGCAATACGCGACAATTTCCTTGCGTCGCGGGAGCGATGCCAGGTGCTTTTCTAATTCCTGCACCGGGATCGAGATCGCGCCGGGAATGTGGCCGGCATCGTACTCCGTACGCGGGCGGACATCGATGACGATGGCCGTGCCATCCTTCATTCGCTTCTTCAATTCTGCCGCCGTGACTTCCTCTAGGTTCTCCCGACACTTCAGGAAATCGGAGAGCGCAGCCTTTACTTCGAGAACGTGAGCTTCGCCGAAGCCGCGGATCGATTTCCAAATCTGGAAGACCTCGTCGTTCGCCAATCGGTAGTAGGCGTAGAGCCCCTCGCGCCGAACCTCTACCATGCGGGAGCGGCGAAGGACTTGGAGGTGCTGAGACACGTTGGTGACGGTCATGCCGGACTCGGCCGCAAGTTGTTCAACGGTTCGTTCGGATTGGAATAGGAGGTCGAGCAGTTCGATGCGCGCCCCGCTGGAGAGTGCCTGCCCGATGCGGGCGAACTCGTCGAAAACTCGTCGCTTGGTCATTGGTCGACTAATCAAGCGAATACTGGAATAGTCAAGACGAAAGCCTGTTTGTAGCTGATGTGACGAGGTGAATAATGAAGCCGGTGCCAGCAGTGCCCTTGAGCAAACACGGCAGGTCATAGGAGCACCTTACGGAGCATGACCAAGCGTTGTGCGGCCCGTCCCAATTCTCTCAAGATTGTCGTTCAAGGATCATGCGCAGATGTCCAAGCTGGCGCTGACGCAGCAAAAGAGTTCCCCCGCAGTAAAAGGCTTTTCGAGATGCGTGCAGTTGCTCTCACAGTTTTGATCGCGACGGATTCGGTCAGGGGTGTAGCCGCTCATGAACACGACGGGTAATCCAGGGCGGTTCTCCCGTATCCGATTAGCCACTTGCTGGCCGTCGAGCCCTCCAGGCATGATCATGTCGGTGAGCAGCAAATCGATTTCGGGGTGCGCAGCCGCGATCTGAAGCGCTGTCGGACCATCTGGCGCATCGAGCACAAGGTAACCATGCGTCTCTAGCATTCGCACTGTCAGCCGACGCACGGCGTCCTCGTCTTCGACCACGAGGATAGTCTCGCCATTCGCGGTTGGTGTGTCCCGGGAGACACCCATTGCTTCGTTTGTGGAGTTGCTTTCGTCCAGAGGCAGCAGCACCTCGAAAGTGGTCCCCGCGCCCGGCTCGCTCGTGACGTCGATAAAGCCGCCGTGCTGGCGCACGATACCGAAGACCGTGGCGAGGCCCAGTCCCGTGCCCTTGCCCGGGCCTTTGGTGGTGAAAAATGGTTCGAAAATCCGCGAGATCACCTCCGGAGGGATGCCGCATCCTGTGTCAACGACGCGCAGGCAGGCCTGCGTTGTAGGAAGCATCTCGGGATGGCGATGGTGCCGTTCTCCACCGGGCTGCACCAAGCAGGTGGCGATGGTCAGTTCACCGCCGGAGGGCATCGCATCGCGAGCGTTGACAGCTAGATTCATGAGCACCTGGTCGATCATGCCTGGGTCGGCACGTACAAATACCGGTCGGGAATGCAGTCGCAATAAGAGCTGTACGTCCTCACCGATCAGGCGTTGGAGCATGCGGGTGATGCCTGTCACCGCCTCGTTGAGGTCGAGTGTGCGTGGCTGGATTTCTTGACGCCGACTGAAAGCGAGTAACTGCCGGGTGAGCGTGGCGGCGCGGGCGGTGGCACTGCCGATGTCGTCGAGCGCAGCCAAGCGTTCGCCATCGGTCGCGTCGGACATTCGTGCAATGCTGGCGTTGCCTTGGATGACGGTGAGCAGGTTGTTGAAATCATGCGCCACCCCACCCGCAAGCTGGCCGATGGCATCCATCTTTTGCGACTGGCGCAACTGCTCTTCGAGCGCGAGCTGTTCGGTGATGTCTTGCTTGATGGCGATAAAGTGGGTGATCCGTCCGGCAGCATCCGTAAGCGGGGTGATCGTCTCATGCTCGTGATAGAGCGTGCCGTCCTTGCGGCGATTGACCACGACCCCCTGCACGACTTCGCCGGAGAGGATACGGCTCCAGAAGCCAGCGTAGAAGGCCTGATCTTGTCGGCCCGATTTAAGAATACGCGGGTTTTGCCCGATCACCTCCGCCGCAGGATAGCCGGTGAGGCGCGTCCACGCGGGATTGACCCACTGGATGAGTCCGTCGCGGTCTGTGATCATGATCGCGTTGGCCGTGGCTTCCAAGGCGGACGCTTGGAGACGCATGGCGGCTTCGGCCTTGCGGCGCCCCTCGCTCTCGCGCTCGAGTTCTGTGGCGTGCTGTCGGACTTGTTCGAGCAGGTTCGCATTGCGCAGGCTCAACGAAATGGTTGAGGCAATCGCCTCGAGGAATAGTGACTGACCGGAAAAATCGCGCACGGCGACGGAGCCGAGCCCGAGTACGCCGATCAACTCGCCTTCCACCAAAAGCGGGAGGGAGGCGAAAGAGCGAAGCCCGGCGTCCTTGCATTCGCAGCGGTTGCAGCGGTGATCGTGGAGAATATCGTGGCAATAATGGGGCGTACGTTGGCTGGCAGCATGGCCACATAGGCACTCACCAACATGCAGGCACGGAGTATGGATCGCACAACGTACTGCGTCGGCTGGCCCCGAACCCAACGGCGTGAGCCCATCCGGGCCGTGCCGGAACAAAACAACAAAGTCGGCTTTCGTCGACACCACCGCAGCCTTGATCGCGGCGGAGATCAGGTGGGCGAGGTCGGGCTCCACAACCAACTGGCGTCCCAAGGAGTGAAGGGAAGCGAACTCCTCCAAACTACGCGTCAACGACTCCCGGGCCTGCCGAAGTGACGAGAGATCGAAGCCCGAACCAACGAGATGGGGCTGGCCGTCGAGTTCGACACGCTCTCCAGTAAAATAATAGGGGGTACGCGTACCGTCACGCGCGAGCAGCGTGGCCTCGACGGCCGAGTGCCCCTTCGCAAATACCTCTGTGATGCGCTCGCTTACGAGGACGTGCTCCTCTGGCGCAAGAAAATCGAAAGGCGTTTTGCCTCTTAGCTCATCCGGTGCGTAACCGGTGGCGCGGGCGAAATTATCGTTCCATCGCATGAGACGGCCTGCAGCGTCGAACAGATAGAATACGCCCGGCAGGCTGCGAAGGGTCGAGACTGCCAGCGCTTGCTCACGCACGAGGGCATCTGTGGCGCGCTTACGCTCGATCAACAAACCGATCTGAGTCGCCGCTGCGGAAAGTATGGAGACGAACTGCTGGTCACGCGGCCGTGGCTCATGCAGGAAAAAGCCCAAGACGAGAACGATCTCGCCTTTCGCTAGTACTGGCACGCCAAGGGCGGCTTTCAGTCCGGCTTGGACGGCCGCCTCTCTTCGTGGGAAATTCGTGGCCTGGCTCACGTCCTCGATCCATATCGGTTTCGCTCCTGCGCGCACGGTGCCCGGCAGCCCCTCACCGGGTGCAAAAAGGCACGTGCGGGTCAACCGCGCGAACTCCTCCAACCCGGGTGTTGCCCGCGACCAGACGCGATCGCATTGCAAGCCAGCGCTCGTCGGTGACGGTCGCCACGCTTCGCCAAACGCCCAACCTGCCGTCTCGCAAACATGCCGCAGGACAAAGTCGAGGGCCTTGCTCTCGTCCTCGGCCTCTGCAATGCCGCGCGCGAGAGTCTGGAGCAGCAGTGCCTCATCCTGCGTGCGTCGCTGCTCGGTGATATCCAGCGTCGAAACAATGACGCGGCTCAGATCGCGTTTCGCACCGGCACACGCTGACCAGCAAAGGTGGATCTGGCGCGGTTCGCCCGCGAGCGTGCGCACGCTGGAATCGATCTCGAAACGCTCGGCACCTGTGGTGATGCACGTGAGTTGACGAAGCAGTGCGGTCGTGGAATCCAACGTGACGATACGATCAAGTCCGGCAAGTAGTTCCGCCTTGTCGCTAGCTCCATGAAATCTCAGTGCCTCCCGGTTCACATCAAGGATGCGCACGCGCGCCACACAGGCCGCGAGCGCTTCGGGCCGGGTTGCGAAATATGCCTCAACCTCCTGCGCCGTACACCCCATCAGACCGAGGCTGCCCAGATACTCCCCCACGGCCGAAAAATCCTCTAACCATGTCGGCACCGGCAACGATTCGAAAAGCGTGGCCAGCCGCTGCTCGTTTTCCTGCCGGGCAACATCAGCTTCACGGCGTTCCGTGACGTCAGTAATGAATCCCTCAAGGGCGAGCAGTTGGCCACTCTCGCCGAACACACCACAACCCTGCTCATCGACCCAACGCTCAGCACCCGAGGCAGTGACGATCCGATAGGTCAGAGTAAAGCGCTCGCGCCTAGCCAGCGCAGCCTGGACTTCTTCCCATACGCGGTCGCGATCATCGGGATGAACAACATCGGCATAGTGCCGACGATGCTCATTGAAATCAGCCGCCGGATAGCCGGTGATCGCTAGGGTGCCTTCGCTGAAGAACTCAGCGCTCCAACGCTCGTCGTTGCGGCAGCGATAGACCAGCCCCGGGAGATTGCCAAGAAGCGTCTTCAGCATGCGACGAGAGTCGTCGACGGGCGGGAAAGTTTCGCGCTTGTTGGACATAAAGCATCAGGCGAAGTTATGCCTGCATGCGAAGCGTATAAAACTGCATACTCCCAAACGTTTTTCAATAACAAGGCCCTAAATTAACCAGCCGAGTTGACCTGCATCAACGCGCACAACGGCCTTTCGCGTTATAATCGCGCCCATGAAAGGAGAACTGCCCTCGCCGCAAACCCACCTTGATCGCACCACGGCCACCTCCGGTCCGTGCCCCACGGAACTCGACGCACGCGCGTCTGCGCCACCAATCCTTCTCGACGCCATCCTCAACGCACTCGCGGCCATTCCCTCCGGGACTCCACAGTTTGTTCGCACGAGAATGATGCCCAGCGAACTTCTGCGCGCTCTGGCGACACACAGCGTCACCGCAGAGACCACCGAACTTCCCGATGGAAGCTGGAGAACGCTACTGCGCCGTTCAACACCTTCCCGATCACTTTGATCCAACCGTATAAAAATCAAAACAATGAATACACCTGCATCCCAACCAACCGACGACGCCAACGCCGTGTTTGATGTTCGGCCGATCCCAAGCCGCGTAAAGCACGCCCAGATTTTCCAACGCTGGCTCGATCTACTGGTTGGTCACTACTTTGTGCTGCTCAACGATCACGACCCCGTGCCGCTCCGCTACCAATTTGAAGCCGAGTTCCCCGGCGCATTTAGTTGGGAATACCTCGAGAAAGGTCCGGATGAATTCCGTGTTAAGATAACAAAGCTGCGGGCGGTCACGGCTCCGGTCGCACACTAACAAGTGCCTTGAGCCAAAACCTCCGGTGTGTGCCGGTGCCCACAACAGCGTGACCGGCCGCAGCCTCGATCGGACGGATGTCGGCCCCTGCCCATTGATTCCCAGAACGCCATACTGCCCGACCTCCACCAGCCCACCCTCAACGATTCGTCGCGGCGGAGAAACCTCTCGCGCCTCAATCGCCGGGCGCGTTGGACTCTTGCCCCGCTGCATCGGCCGGCGCAACGCTCCGGCAATGCAAGGTACGTGGCCGAAAATCTGCCGCAAAAGCCGGAATAATCGACCGCGCAGGAAATCCTTGATCCGCGTCAAAGCCAAACGGACGCCATTAGGATAGAAAATGCTGCTCACCATGAATCCTCATACCTCGGCATCTTCATCCAATTACTCAATATTGCGCTCCTTCGCTGCCATTTCATTGGCCGCTGCACTGGCGTTTTCCCTGACCGGTTGTGGCTCCAAAGAAGCTGCCGAGCAGGAAGCCAAGCAGGCTCCCTCTCCCTCGGACCTCGCCCAAAACCAGCCCGAGACACACGGCACCGAGGTGAAGTCCGTCGAGCTCACCACCCCGCTCAAGCAGGACTGGGTCACCGCCGGCAAGGGCGTCTACGACATGAAGTGCCTCGCCTGCCATAAACTGACCGCTGATAAACTTGTCGGTCCCGGCTGGGCCGGCGTGACGAAGCGCCGCCAGCCCGTCTGGGTCATGAACATGATCCTCAACGTCGACATGATGCTCGAAAAAGACCCCGAGGCCCAGAAGCTCCTCGAACTTTGCATGGTCCGCATGCCGAACCAAAATCTAACGCCCGAGGAGGCCCGCAGTGTCCTCGAATTCATGCGCAGCAACGACGGCGAGAAATAAGCCGCAACTTTTGTTCTACAACCAAATCAACCCCTTAATCGAAATGAACAAACGGTTCCTCCTTCTCGCCGGCCTCGCAGCCATCACCGGTGCCGGCCTCCTCACCGGTTGCAAGCCCAAGCAGCTCATCGCCCCCGTCCAAAGCGGCGTTGCCGAAAAAGTATACGTCGCCCCCGGCAAGTACGACGAATTCTACAACATCGTCTCCGGCGGCTTCAGCGGCGGCGTTGCCATCTACGGCCTGCCTTCCGGCCGCCTTTTCCGCCAGATCCCCGTGTTTGCCCAGCATCCGGAATCTGGATACGGCTACAGCGAGGAGACGAAGCCCATGCTCAACACCTCCTATGGCACGCAGGTCTGGGATGACCAGCACCACGTCGGCCTCTCCACCACCAACGGCGAGCACGACGGCCGCTGGATCTTCGCCAACTCCAACAACAGCCCCCGCGTCGCCCGCATCAGCCTCGAAACCTTCCGCACCGAAGAGATCATCGAAATCCCCAACAGCTCCGGCAACCACTCCTCGCCCTTCCTCACGGAAAACACCGAGTACGCTGTCGCTGGCACCCGGTTCGCCTATCCGCTCGACGACGAGGGCTCCAATCCCGATGTTCCGATCGCCAGCTTCAAGGACACCTTCAAGAGCGTCATCAGCATGGTCGCCGTCGAGCCCAAGACCGGCCGCCTCAGCATCGGCTTCCAAATTCTCCTCCCCGGCATCGACATCGATCTCGCCCGCGCCGGCAAAAAGAAATCCCACGACTGGATTTTCTTCTCCTGCTACAACAGCGAACAGGCCCACACGCTCCTCGAGGTCAATGCCTCCCAGAAGGACAAGGACTTCATCGTCGCGATCAACTGGAAGAAGTGCGAAGAGTACGTGAAGGCCGGTAAGGGCCGCAAGTCCCGCAACCCCTACGCCCACAACGTCTGGGACGAACATACCCACAGCGCCAAATCCACCATCCTCAACGAGGTCACGATTCTCGACCCGACCGAACTGAAGGATATCGTCTATTTGATGCCCTGCCCGAAGTCGCCCCACGGCTGCGACACCGACCCGACCGGCAGCTACATCATCGGCAGCGGCAAACTCGCCGCCATCATCCCTGTGTTCTCCTTTGACAAAATGCTGAAGGCCATCGCCGACAAAAATCACGAAGGCGAATTCTGCGGCCTGCCCGTGCTCAAGTACGAGTCCGTCCTCCACGGCGAAGTCAAGAAGCCCGGCCTCGGGCCGTTACACACCGAGTTTGACGGCAAGGGCAACGCCTACACTTCCTTCTTCGTCACCTCTGAAATCGTGAAGTGGAACATCGAGACGCTTCAGGTCGTCGATCGCGCGCCTACCTACTACTCGGTCGGCCACATGACCGTCCCCGGATCTGCGACCGTCAAGCCCCACGGCAAATACGCCATCGCCTACAACAAGATCACCAAGGACCGCTACCTCCCGACCGGCCCCGAGCTCACCCAGTCCGCGCAGCTCTACGACATCTCGGGCGACAAGATGAAACTCCTCCTCGACTTCCCGACCGTCGGCGAGCCGCACTACGCCGAGGCCATCCCCGCCGCGTTGGTGAAACCCAAGTCCAAGAAATTCTACAAAATCGAGGCCAACAACCATCCATACGTCACCAAGAGCGAGAAAGACGCCCGCGTCGTCCGCGAGGGCAACGTCGTTCACGTCTACATGACCGCGATCCGCTCCCACCTCGCCCCCGACAACATCGAAGGCGTCAAGATCGGCGACGAAGTTTACTTCCACGTCACCAACCTCGAACAAGACTGGGACGTCCCGCACGGCTTCGCCGTCAAGGGTTCTGGCAACGCCGAACTTCTCATCATGCCCGGCGAAACCGCCACGCTGAAATACGTGCCCGGCCGCGTCGGCATCGCTCCGTTCTACTGCACGGATTTCTGCTCCGCGCTCCACCAGGAAATGCAGGGCTACCTCCGCGTCTCGCCTGCTGGCTCCGATGTCCCGTTGAAGTTCGGCATCGGCGAAACGGCTCCTACCGCCAAATAATATCCGCCCGACGATTTCCTCCTTCCCTGTGACGCTGCGCGCCATGCGCAGCCGCAGGGGAGGGGATTTCGTCGCATCCCCATCGCCCCATGCAACCCCTCCGTCTCTCTACGCGCCTCTTGCTCGCACTCGCGACACTCTCGCTCGTTGCCACATATTTCCTGCCCCTGTGGGAAATCCAGCTCTGGGCGCCGCAGTATCCGGAGGGGCTCAACATGAAGATGTGGCTCAACCGCATCACCGGCGATTGCGACATCATCAACGGCGTCAATCACTACATCGGCATGAAGACGATCAAGGCCGAGATGTTCCCCGAGTTTAAGTACATGGTTTACCTCGTCGGCGTCATTATCGCGATCGGCTTCCTCCCCGTCGTCCTTGGCCGCCGTCGCTGGCTCATGGTGTTCGTCGCCACCCTCATTCTCGCCGCCGTCGCCGGCATGGGCGACTACTGGCGCTGGAGCCAGGACTACGGCACCAACCTCAGCCCCAAGGCCGCCATCAGTATCCCCGGCATGAGCTACTCGCCGCCTATCATCGGCTACAAAAGCATTCTCAACTTCGTCGCGTACTCCGGCCCCGACCGCGGCGGTTGGATCTTTATCGTGGTTGGAGTCGTCGCCGTCGGCCTGCTCACCACGGAAATCTGGCTCGACCGCCGCCAGCTGAAAAAATGAAACGCTCCCGCAAATTTTCCCCGGCCACGCTCGCACTCGCTGCTCTCGTCGCCCTCGCCGGTTGCGGCGATACGCAGCCTAAGGCTATCAACTACGGCCGCGACGAATGCGCCGAGTGCAAGATGACCCTCGTCAACCAACGCTACGGCGCCGAGCTCATTTCCGCCAAAGGCAAGGTCTTCAAATTCGACGACCTCAACTGCCTCCTCGCTTTCGAAAAAAAGAACGCCGCCGGCCCCGCGCCGCAAGCCTACGTCGTCGACTGTAATCGCCCAAACCAGTTTCTATCCTCCGATCAGGCCATTCTTCTTCAACACGACGGACTGCGCACCCCGATGGGCAGCCGCTTCGCCGCCTTCGCCAGCGAAACCGAACTCGAAACCGCCCGCACCCAGCTCGGCGGTGCCGGCAAGACGCTCCGCTGGCCCGACCTACTGCGTCCCCCGTCCGCCGAAAAAACCGCCGCCTGCACCACCTGTTGCAGCGCTGAAAAAAAGCCCTGATGTGCCGCCTGTTCCAACATGTGCTCCTCTGCCTCGCGCCGGTCGCGCTGACGGCGGCGGATTTGCATGTTGGCTCTGGCCAGACGTTCGGCACCGTGCGCGCCGCGCTCGCCGCCGCCACCGCGGGTGACACCGTCATCGTCCACGCCGGCGTTTACCGCGAGGGCAGTCTCGTGGTGGATAAATCCGTCACACTCACTGGCCTCGACCGCCCGCATCTCGACGGCGAGGGCCGCCACGAAGTCCTCACCATCGCCGCACCGCACGTCACCGTGCGCGGCTTTGACATCGCGCACAGCGGCAATGGCACGCTCACCGACGTCGCCGGTATCAAAATCGCGAATACGCACCACGCTGTCATCGAGCGAAACCGCGTCGAAGATTGCAGCTTCGGTATCTACCTTTCGAAGAGCCACGACAGCGTCATCCGCCACAACGAGGTTCGCGGCTCGCAGACCCGCGCCGAATCCAACGGCAACGGCATCCATGCCTGGTCCTGCGAGCGCATTGAGATATCCGACAACCGCGTCGTCACTCACCGCGACGGCATCTACCTCGAATTCGCGACCGACTCAGCCACCACCCGCAACACCGTCGAGGACAACCTCCGCTACGGCCTGCACTTCATGTTTTCTCACCGCAACCGCTATCGCGAAAACACCTTCCTCCGCAACGGCGCCGGCGTCGCCGTCATGTATTCCCGCGAGGTTCACATGGAGTCCAACCACTTCGCCCACAGCTGGGGTGCCGCCGCGTACGGGCTTTTGCTGAAGGACATGTCCGACAGCCGCATCGTCGGAAACACCTTCGATCACAACTCCACCGCCGTCACCATGCAGAACTCCAACCGCATGGTTTTCGAGCGAAACGAATTTCGCGCCAACGGCTGGGCGCTCCAGGTCCAGTCCAGCTGCAACGACAACGCCTTTACCGGTAATAACTTTCTCGGCAACTCCTTCGACCTCGCCACCAACGGCCAACTCGAGCTCAACCGCTTCGAGGGCAATTACTGGGACAAAGCCGAGTCCTACGATCTCAACCGCGACGGTGTCGCCGACACGCCGTACCGCCCCGTCAGCCTCTTCGCCATGCTCGTCGAACGCATGCCGTCCTCGCTCCTCCTGCTCCGCAGCCCGCTCGTGCATTTCCTCGATCGCGCTGAACGCATCATTCCCTCGCTCACGCCCGACCGCCTCATCGATCTCAAACCCGCCATGCGCCCCCTTTCACTCTGACCATGAAAACATCCCAACTCCTCCTCGTCTCGCTCGCCTTGGTCCTTGGCGCTTGTTCCCGCCAGGAAACCGCTCCCGCCGCCTCCGCTGATTCGTCCGCCGCCGCGCCCGATGGCGGTGGCCAGTCCGCCGTCGCCGACGACGATTCCCAGAAGGACATCGTCAAGGTCGCCGTCGGCAGCAAAGACCACACCACGCTCGTCGTCGCCGTCAAAGCCGCCGAGCTCGTCGACGTGCTCGCCAACACCGGCCCGTTCACCGTTTTCGCCCCCACCAACGCCGCCTTTGACAAACTCCCCGCCGGCACCGTCGCCGAACTGGTGAAACCCGCCAAGAAGGAAGACCTTCGCAATATCCTCCAGTACCACGTCGCCGTTGCCGTCTACAAACCTGAGATGCTCAAGGACGGGCAGACCCTCAATATGGCCAACGGCGACAACGTCAAAATCTCCGTCAAGGACGGCAAGATCGTGCTCAACGGCACCGCCACCGTCGTCGGCTCCGTGCCCGCTTCCAACGGCATCATCCACGTAATCGACACCGTGCTCTTGCCCCCGCCCGCAAAGTAACTTGCTTCACGGCGTCCCACGCCTCCCGCATGCTCGACGCCAAAAACCTCAGCAAATCCTACGGCCGCCTTCGCGCCCTCGACGCCCTGACCGTAACCTTACGCCAGGGCCAGGCCGTCGCCCTCATCGGGCCCAACGGCGCGGGCAAAACCACCTTCATCAAGTGCGTGCTCGGCCTCGTCCGACCTGACGCCGGCGAACTCACCCTCGACGGCGCCAGCCTCCTCGGCGATCCCGCCCTCCGCCGTCGCATCGGCTACATGCCGCAGATCGGCCGTTTCCCCGACCACCTGCGCGTCGGCCAGCTCTTCGAACTGATGCGCGAGATCCGTCGCGGCACCCACGACCGCACCGACGAGGATCTCATCAAATCCTTCCAGATCGACCGCATCGCCCATCAAACCGCGCGAACCCTATCCGGCGGAACCCGCCAAAAAGTCAGCGCCTGCCTCGCGTTCCTTTTCGACCCCGACGTCCTCGTCCTTGACGAGCCCACCGCCGGCCTCGACCCCGTCTCCGTCGAAATCCTCAAGGAAAAAGTCCGCGCCGAAATCGCCCGCGGCAAACTCATCCTGCTCACGTCTCACATTCTCAGCGATCTCGACGAAATCGCCACTGACGTCCTCTACCTCATCGACGGAAAAGCCCAATTTTACCGCCCCATCGGCGAACTCAAATCCGCCTCCGGCGAAACCCGCCTCGGCCGCATCGTTGCCGAGCTCATGCGCGCCTCCGCCAATGCCGCCCGCGCCACCGAAACCGGTAGCCAGGAGGAAACCGCCCCATGATGTGGCGCATCGTCAAATACGTCTGCCGCGACCTCTTCCGAGGAAAGATCGTTCTCGGCTACGCCGCCTTTCTGCTGCTCGCGTCGTTCGGACTTTTCAACCTCGGCGGCGAACCGACCAAAGGACTCATCGGCCTGCTCAGCCTGCTGCTCTTCGTCGTGCCGCTCGTCAGTCTCGTTTTCGCCACGGCTCATTTCTACAATTCCTACGAATTTATCGAACTGCTCGCCGCCCAGCCGCTCCGCCGCAACACGATCCTCCTTGGTCAGATCGTCGGCGTGTCGCTCGCGCTCTCCGCTGCGCTCCTCGTCGGCGCCGGCCTGCCCATCGTTCTCTACGCCGCGAACCTCACCGGCCTCACGCTGCTGGTTGTCGCGCTCGTGCTCACGTTTGTTTTCACCGCGTTCGCGTTTCTCGGAGCCGTCATCGCCCGCGACAAAGCCCGCGGCATCGGTTTTGCCCTTTTGGTCTGGTTCTACTTCGCGCTGCTCCACAACGGCCTGACGCTCTACGTGCTCTTTCTCCTCGAAGATTACCCGCTCGAAGGCATCAGCCTCACGCTGCTCGCGCTCAACCCCATCGACCTCGCGCGCCTGCTCGTGCTGCTCCAGCTCGATGTCTCCGCGCTCATGGGCTACACCGGCGCGATGATGCAAAACCTCCTTGGCACCGCGACTGGTATCGCCTTTGCCACCGGAGTGCTCGCGCTGTGGATCGCCGCACCGCTCGCCACAGCGCTCTGGATCTTCCGTCGCAAAGACCTCTGAGTAAAATTACACGCCGCGACGGCCTCGGCATAAGCTGGTGTATTGAAAGGCATTCGTTCAGCTGATGATCCGTTTTCGTTCAAAGTCGTTCCTTCATTCAACTATATCCTCACCCATGATCTCGCTCCCTGTTGGTCGCTTTCTCACCCGCAGTCTGAAAATTTCAAGCATCGCTCTGTCGCTGCTCCTCGGCGTCACAGCCTCGGCAAAGAAGCCGGAACCCGCGGCGGCTGCGAGCACGGGACCGGCCGCTTTCACCGATAGCTCGGCCGCCGGTTTGGTCGGCACCAAACGCGTCGCCATCACCAACGTGATGATTTCATTTCAGGCATCGACCGGTGCCCAAACGTCGACCAACGGCATGCTGGCTCACAAGAGCGACACGTCTTCCGTGCTGCAAATGCCAGATATGGACACCGCGCTGCTCGCCGCGATCACCGATGCCGCCTACGCGCAGTTGAAGACCGATCTGGCGGCCAGCGGCTTTGAAGTTCTCCCCGAGGCCACCGTGGTCGCCAGTCCCTCTTACCAGAAAATTATAAAACTAGCCGGTATCGCCAATTTCTCGAAATTTGCGAATCGCGAGGGCGACATCATGCTCGTTGGCGCGACGGGCTTGCATCCCTATTTCCCCTACGTCGCGGAAGGTGGCGGGTTCAATTACCCCTCGACCACTCGGTACATCAAGGGCTGGGTTTCGAGCATGAGTGTGGCGAGTTCCACCGAAGGCGGACCGTCCGCTACGTCGATTAAATCCACCTACGAGTTGCCTGGCTTGGAAATCGCACTCGCGAAAGAGTTGAACGCCCACGTCGTGAAGGCCACCTACGTCGTGACGCTCGGTTCGACCAAGGCCGCCGTGAGTGGGCGTTTTTCCCACCACAACACCCACACGGGCGAGGCTTTTGCTCAGGTGAGTCTCAAGGCCGGGCAATCGCGGATCGCGTTTCGCACCGCCGCAGGAAAAGCCAAGGGCCAGTCGGTCTCCGTCTCCAAGCCGCTTCCGGCCAGGACGGCGATGTCGTTGTGACGCTGGCAGAGCCGCTTTTTGGTGGTTCGGCATTTTTCAACGTGCAATCGGCCACCAAGGGCAAAGGCGCGTTCGGGCTCGGCGGCGGTGCCGACAAAAAAATCATCTTCACCGTCTCGATCACCAATCCGGACGCCTACCGCGAGGAAGTCACCGGCCTGATCAAGGAAGCGCAGACCAACCTGCTGACGCTGGTGAAACAGTAATCGCCGCCGATTCACGCTGCGACCGACCAAGCAAGATTCGACTCAAAACTCCGCCTTTATGAAGACCTTCGTTCGCTCTCGGGTTAGGATTATAGCGGTTGTGTCGCTAGTCGCTAGTTCGGTCGCGCCGGTTTCCGCCATCGACATCGATCGGTATGGGAAGTCACACGTCACGTTGCAGGATATGACCGATGCGGCCAACGCGCAGTTCCGGGCAGATGCGGCCAACTGGCAACGCAGGCTCCGGGAAAACGCCGCGCGCAACGATACGGGTGAGAGCAACTGCTCACGCATCTTGCGCGAGATGAAAGAGCAGGAAGCAGCGGAGCGCTCTTCCGCTCGCGCCGCCGATGCGCGCAAAGTACGCGAGCAAGCCGAAGCGAAACAACGCGCCGCCGAGGACGAACGTCGCTGGCGCGAGGAAGCGGCGAGGAATGCCCGCGCCATCGAGAACGGGAAACAGATATTCCGGGAGCAGGCCGCCCGAGAATTCGAGAGTCGCAATGGTGCCATGCTGCGCACCAGCAGGGCATTTCTTTCCGCTCTTCGTGCCGGCTCACCGTTTCCGAAAGAGCGCGGTGTCGAAGTTCCCTATGCCCTGCTCACAGGTTCGTTCAAAGGGGCGACTTTGGCTGAGATCGGCCTGACTTGTACCGCGCAAGAGCGATATGCCGTGGGCATGGAGATCTTGCGGCAGCGAGACCTGGGGGAGACCGATTACGACTCTTGGGTGCCGACGGCAGCTTACGTGCTCAATGAGCAGACGTGGCAGTTGATCGCAGAGTGTTCGGATCGAGATCGTCTCTATGTGGGTGGTGACGATGAGGTGTACGATAGTCACTGGGCTCCGCTGGTGGCGGCGTTAGTGTACCCGAAGGCGCGTCTCGATCAGCGGCAGCGTAAGGCGGCGATTGCGATGCTGGCCGAGGTTATCAACAGCGTGCCGACCACGCAGTCGAGCGATGATCTCGCGAAGGCGTGTTTGCTGGTCGCCGCCGCCCGCAAGGTTCCCGAACTCGCGCGCCTCGACCGCCTGCAAAAAGTCATCATCCCCCAAGTACAGGCGAGCATCTGGGTCCATGGGTTCCCCGTTTTTCCCGCTGCGACTGAGGGTAACGCGATTCCCGAATCGACTGCTTTGGGCAAAGGCCCGTGGCTGGAGTTGGCGATGAAACTTATCCTTGCCTCGAATTATTCTGCGGCGGGTCATCAGTCTCATCCGAGTTCATGGTTCATGTCGCTGCGTCGCTTGCGCCGGAGCGAGGGCTTGGCGGCGGCCTCGGATTCGACCCGCAAATTTCTCCAGCTCGCGCTCGAAGGATGCTGCGATCGTCTTCAGGCTTCGAGCTATCTTCGCCAGGCGCTTCAAGCTGATTTCGATTTCGCGCTGACGGCCGATACCGCCGTACTCAACGCCCCCGACCTGGTGCGTTGGGATGAGGCGCTCTGGAACGGGAGCGTTGAGTATATGCGGAAGCCAGAGGGCTCGATGAAAGTGCTCTGCGGGCAAAGTCCTGCCGGCTCCGGTGTCGCCGGTTTCCTTTTTCAGTCGGGTCCGAAAGTGATGTCCGACTATCTCGCGTTCGTTTGCGGCGAGCCAGCCAAACCCACGGCAAACATGGCCGAAGTCATGCGGTTAAAGTCCAAGGCGGAGAAGGAGAAATATTGGCGCGAACTCGAGCGCGACCCGATCGAGATCATGAACTTTCGCGCTTGGTACGCGCTCCATCAACTCACCACGCCTTTTATCAACGCGGGCAAACCGCTCTCCGCTCTCGGCATCGCCAAAGAACGCTGGAACGACCTCGTGATCGTCGGCGAGACGGCCGGCCGTTTGGGTGATAGGGATTGGAGCGAACCGGCGACCGTCGCCAAATTGGTGCAGGTGCGCCGCGAGATTCTCGGCGAGTCTGCTGCGGAGTTGCTGCGGCCAAAATACTCCACGCAACCCGCCACGCTCAGGCGGACGTTGCGCAGTTTGACGCAGCAAAGCAGCGGGACTTTAAGCACTGAATATCGGAAAGCCGTCGAAAGCCTTTTGGCGGTCGCGCAGGACGTGGTCGATCCCGCCACCGTGCTGACGATCGCGCAGATTCGCGGGCCGATGCTGGGTGATTGGGCGAAGCTCGGCACGTGGCTTGATGATCCACGCCGCCGCCCTAAAGATGATAAGGATCCGCTGTACGCTCTGTTTATTGTCGCGATCGTAGAACGCGATATGGTCGCCGGCTCGCTCACGAGCATTCCCTTCGGTCCGCGGGCTGATGCTGAAGCCTGCCAACAATTTCATGATTGGCTGGTCGATGTCCTCGCGGCCACGGGTGCTGCGCGCAAGAAGCTCATCGATGAGCATTTCCCTTCGGTAATCTATTGCCCCGACGCCGCCAGCGCCTACCCGGATTTGCGCATGGTCGGTTACGATATCGACCGCGGCGGTTTTGCCTCTCGCGCATTATTGTTGTTGAGCTCGGAGGAGTTTAACCCGGAGTGGCTCATTCTCAACGGATACGCCACGATTGAGGGTGAAGATGGGAAGGAGCAACGGATCGGTGGCCCTGACCTCGAGCCCTGGCTAGCGGCGGTGGCGAAACTGCCACGCACGGTGACGCCGGAAGTGTTGCTCGCCGAACTTTCCGACGCCGTGAAAGCGCGCCGCGCTTATCTCGCGGCGAAAGCCACAGCTCTCGCGACGCCGTCGCCGGAGGCCGCGCCGCGCGAGCTCACGGAGGAGGAGGCGCGCGCTCTCATCCTGAAAGAAGAGCGCGCGGACAAAGACCGCCGCACGCGCTGGGTCGCCGACGGTTGTCAGGATGCGTTGGTTCGGCTGGCCAATCGCTGGAGTCCGTCGCGCGAATCCGCGCAGGCTGAGCTCCTAGCGCTCGGCGACAAAGTCCTCCTCGATGATGAAGGGAAAGTTAAAGCCAATCCCATCTGCATCGCGGCCCGCTTCGCGTGGGAGCAGGCCAAGATGAAAGGCATGGATGACGCGAGCGCGTTTGCGGCGGCGACGTCGGAGTTGCCAAACGAGATACTAAAAACGCTCGCGACTCTGGCCCAAGTGACGACGCGTACACAACCGCTGCTGTTGTGGCACGACGAGCATTTCACCCGCGAAGCCGTCGCAGCGATGGCGAGCTGCCCGTGAGAAACAGAGCTATTGAACTTTATCGCACGACCCACGCTGGTGCTGCGTGGCAAAATTGACGATGGTCAACGAATTGGTTCACTGGACTTGTCGGCGTAGCATTCATCGCTTCTGTGTGGGTGTGCGTCGTCGCTTCGCCCTCTTTTCCCTTCTGACCGCCTGGCTCCTCGCCACCGGCAGCCAGTGGGATGTTTTACAGGTGTTCGCGTGGGGACGCATGTTTGTCGGGTACGCGCAAACGATGTCGGTCGGCGAAGCGCTGGCGGAAACGTTCGACGCCGACAAACCCTGCTCGCTCTGCTGCGCCGTGCGCGAGGCGAAACAGCAGGAAAGCAAACAGCTGCCACCGGAATTTCGGCTGCGCGAAAAACTGATTCTTATTTTTCAGCCAACGGCTGAATGTGTGGCCACGGTTTCCCACGAAGCCCGCTGGCCGGTTGTGGAATGTTTGCTAACAGGCCGAGGACGCGCTGAACCGGCCGTACCACCGCCACGGGTCTGACGAGGCAACGATAGCGTGCCTGCCCTGAGCCTTTCGAAAGGGCCGGGCCGTCCATCAACCCTGCCCCTCCTACGCGCCACCATTGCGCGTTTTTCACCACCCACGGACTTCGTCCGTCGCGCCCCGCGCAGCTGCGCTCGGCCGTGTTTCACCATAACCAGCTAAAAGACTTTTCCGCTATTCACCGAATGCATCCCGTACGAACTTTCGCCTTGGCTGCGGCCACGGCCTTGACCGCCATCGCCCAGCAAAACCCCAATCCGCCCGAACTCGCTTACGCCGCTCCGATCGTCCTCGACGACTACCTGGTCGAGACGAACGCAGCGACCTTCGATAAAAAAGCACCTGCCGTCACCCAGCAGGTGCTCGGCTCCGACCTCAAGTCGTTCAATCTCGCCACCACTGTCGGCGCGTTGCGCAATCTGCCCAACCTTTTCATCCGCGAGCGCTTCATCGGCGACAAAAACGCCCCCGTCGGCATCCGTGGCACCTCCAACCGCCAGACCGGCCGCACTGTCGTGCTTGCCGATGGAATAATGTTGTCGAACTTCCTCGGCACCGGTTTTGGCAATTCGCCCCGCTGGTTCCTGCTCGCCCCGGAGGAGATCGAAAAGGCCGCCGTGATCTATGGACCATTCTCCGCTCTTTATCCAGGCAACTCCATCGGCGGCACCGTCCTGTTCACCACGTCGATGCCAGCCAAAACGATTGCCACCGCCAAGGCCCAGTATTTCACGCACTCCTTTAAAGAATACGGAACCAACGACGACCTCCACGGCTCCAGCGCCTTCGTGTCGTTTGGCAGCCGTCAGGGCAGGTTCAGCTACTACGGCTTCTACAGCCATCTCGACAACCTCAGCGCCACCACTCAGTTCTCCACCATCAATAACTCCGCCACCGCAGCCCCCGGCACTGGCGGCACGGCGGCGAGCGGCGCGCACACGGACACTGATTTCGCCAACAACCCCCGCATCATCTACGGCGCCGAGGGCCCCACCAAGGCCGTCCACGATCTCTTCAAGATCAAACTCGGCCTCGAACTCGCCAACGCACTCCAACTCCGCTACACTCTCGCGTACTGGAGCAACAGCGAAGATCGCACCCGCCCCCAGACCTACCTCCGCGGCACTGACGGTGCCGAAATATGGTCCGGTAAAGTCGAGACCGCCGGCCGAACCTTCACCATCGCCAATTCCCAGTTCAGCCTCAGCGAGCGCACCCAGGCCGACCTCATCAACGCCATTGCTCTCTCTTACACGCCCGACACTGGTCTCCAGGCCGTCATCTCCGGCAATCTCTACGATGTCCTCGAAGACGATACCCGCGCCTCCACCGCCGCATTGCCTAACGCCCGCTCGGGCGGTTCCGGCCTCGGCACCGTCGTCGACCACACCGGCTGGAAAGCGCTCGATGTGAAACTCGGTTACCGCGCCCCCGACGGTTGGCTCGCCGCCCGCGCCCCGTCGTTTGGCTGGCACTACGATAACTATTTCACGGTCTCTAACCAATATGTTCTCTCCAACTGGCGCGACGCCTCCACCCGCACCGTGCTCAACAACGGCAACGGCGGCCGAACCCGCACCCAGGCCCTCTACGCCCAGGATGCCTGGGCCATCACCCCGGAGTGGACGCTCACGCCCGGTCTCCGTTGGGAAAACTGGCACGCCACCCACGGCTATCGCGAAAAAGATTTCAGCGGTGCCCGCGTCCGCAGCGACTACGCCGACCGCAGCCAGAGCGCCCTCTCGCCCAAACTCGCCCTCGCCTGGAAACCCGCCCCGGTCTGGAGCGCACGTCTCTCCCTCGCCGAAGCCTATCGTTTTCCGACCGTCGGTGAACTCTTCCAAGGCTCCATCTCCGCCAACGGCTCCATCACCAACAACGACCCAAACCTCCGCGCCGAACGCGCTCTCGACAAAGACCTCACCGTCGAACGCTCACTCGGCAAGGACGGCCTCATCCGCCTCAGCCTCTTCGAGGAGGACGTGCGCCGCGCCCTCATCAGCCAGTCCACCCTCCTGCCCAATGGCACCTCTTTCAGTGGCACCCAGAACATCGGCCGCATCCGCTCGCGCGGCGCCGAACTTGCCATCGACAGGAAGAAATTCCTCCACCGATCCCTCGATCTGAATTTCGCCGTGAGCCACACCGACGCCCGCATCCTGGAAAATCCTGCCTTACCATCCTCCATCGGTAAACGCGTTCCCCGCATCCCGTTCTGGCAGACCCGCGCCGGCCTCCAATGGCGCGCCTCCTCGTGGCTCGCGCTCAGCACCCATCTGCGCACCGCCAGCCAGCAATACAACACGCTCGACAACTCCGACCCCCGTGGCGGTTACGGCGGCACCGACAAATACGCCGTCGTCGACCTCAAGGCCACCGCGACCCTTCGCAAAAACTTCACCGCCTCCCTCGGCTGCGACAACGTCGGTGATTACCGTTACTACGTCTATCACCCCATGCCCGAGCGCACCTGGTTCGCCGAGATCAACTGGAGCCTCTGATTCAACCGAGCTATGAGAACCATAATAAAATCCATTCTGCTTTTTTCTCTGGCGGCCTCCGCGCTTTCCGCCCAGGAAAACGCCCACGGGAGCCATCGGCCGGCACCCGCCGCGCGAGTCGAACCAACCGCCATCCCCGAAATCCGCAGCCTCGACATCGCCGTGTCGGGGCAGACGCTCCACCTGCTCCTCGGCGAGTTCCGCCCCGCCGAAAGCCGCACCAGCCTCTGGCATCGCCGCTCCGACGACGGTGGCCTGAGCTGGTCCCCTCCCGCGCGGGTGGATACCGGCGGCCCGGCGCCCTACGGACGCGGGCGCGGCACGGATTTCCAAATCGTCGCCGTCGGCGAAAACCTCACCACTGTCTGGCTCACCGACGGCCCCAGCCGCACCAAACGCGGCCCGCTCGTCTGCGCTCGTTCTACCGATGGCGGGCGCACCTGGCAGCCAGCCGCCACTCCCGCCAATGACGGCACCGACTGCGACCACGCCTTCATCGACCTCGCCGCCACACCCGACGGCGCGATCCACGCCCTGTGGCTCGACGCCCGCTCGGGAGAAGGGAAGGGCCTCATATCCGCCCGCTCCCGGGATTTCGGCGCCACCTGGTCGACGAACCGGATCGTAGATCCAAAAACCTGCGAGTGCTGCTGGAATATTCTCCAGGCCGATCAAGCAGGCGTCCTTTACGGGTTCTACCGCGACATCGACCCGCGCGACATGACAGTGGCGCTCTCCGGCGACGGCGGCACCACCTGGCGCAGCTTGCCTCCGGGCGGCGCATTTCACTGGGACTTTAAGGGCTGTCCTCACGTCGGTGGTGCGTTGGCCGTGCAAGGCTCCGGCGCCACCGCGCGTCTTCACACCCTTGTTTGGACCGGTGTCGCCGGCCGTTCGGGGCTCCATTACCTCACCACGTCGGCCCCGGATTTTGCCTGGTCCGCCCCCGTGCGCATCGGTAGCGATCGCGCGCGCTACTCCGACATCGCCGTGACGCCTTCTGGCGTGGTCGCCGCCGCCTGGATCGAGACGACACCCGAAGGCGAGACCATCCTCCGCTACCAACTCTCCCGAGATGGCGGTAATCACTGGTTATTCGCTGTTGCCGTCCCATCAGCAAAAAATGGCCCGACTCATCCGCGCCTCGCCGTTATCGGTGAACGCTTCCACCTCTTCTGGTCCGCCACGCAGGCTCCCGACTGGCACCACATCACCCTTATCGGCGAATCCACCGCACTACCATAAGCGCCCCACGCTCCAAGGCCGGCCTACCGTCGACAATTCGGAAACGGAGCGTGTAGCAAGCAACTCAACCGAGGGCTTCCCTCCGAACCTTGACCCGTATCAACGACCTCGGAGGCACACGCTGCTACATTGCACATGAGACACATTCTCGCACCGCCATCCCGGCAATGCGTGTCATGTCTCACCAAACTACAATTCCCTTGCCATGGCTCAGTACTACGGACTCTTCCTCACGCTTCATCTGCTCTGTGCGATCACCTTCATTGGCGCCGTGTTTTTTGAAGTGCTCGTCATTGAGCCACTTGAAAAAATTCTCCCCGACGGTCTCGGCGAAAAACTCGCCGAAGCGATCCCTGCACACGTCCGGAAATTCATGCCCTACATCGTCGCGACGCTCTTCCTCACCGGCTTTGCCATGTTCTGGACCCACTTCCGCGGCGACATGAACTTCTTCAAAACAAAGTTCGGCGTCATGCTTACGATCAAGATGCTGCTCGCCTTCACCGTCCTCGGGATTTTCGCGTCCGCCATCCGAGCCTCGGTCAAAGGCACCATGAACCCGTGCCGCTTCAAATACACGCACCGCATCGTCGCCGTCCTCATGCTCGGCATCGTCCTCCTAGCCAAAGGCATGTTCTATCTCTAAGATACTCCCATTAACCGACGGCCATCACGGGCTTGCACCGTTCTCTTTCTAGGTTCCTCCTGCGCCTTCAAACAACAAATTCGCATGAAAAAACTAGCCGCTATTGAACCAATAATAGCATCAAGCCCTCCGTATCACCTTCCCTCTCGATAGTCCGCCCGGCTGGCCACGCGACTCAGCCGCATTAAGACAAGAACCATTTGCCATCTTCACGTTATTCCGGACGCTTACGCAGTCAGCTCAAGCGCCCCCTGCAAGTCCGCGATGATGTCACCCGCATCCTCGATGCCCACGGCAAGCCGGATCAGGCTGTCGGAAATACCGGCTTGGTTCCGTGCCTCCGGAGTCATGCCCCGATGGCTAGTTTTCGTCGGGCGCGTCGCCAGCGTCTCAAGCCCGCCAAGGCTCACGGCATGCGTGACGAGTCTCAAGCGGTTCAGGAAGCGCACCGCAGCTTGCTCCCCGCCCGCCAACTCAAACGACAACAACCCGCCGCCATGCTTCATCTGTTTTCTGAAGAGCGTTGCCTGCGGGTGCGTTTCCAGACCGGGATAGTACACCCGCGCGATTTCCTTCCTGCTCGATAACCATTCGGCGATACAGGCTCCGTTTCGATTATGCGTCGCCATTCGCAACGCGAAGGTGCGCATGCCCCGCTGCACCAGCCACGCATCCAGCGCGTTGACCGTGCCGCCGAGGTTTTTATGCACCGCTCTTTGCGCAGGCAGGATCGGCTCGCGACTGATGACACACCCGCCAACCATGTCGCTGTGTCCGTTGAGATACTTTGTCGTCGAATGCACGACCCAATCCACCCCGAACGCCAACGGCTGCTGATTCAACGGCGTGGCCACCGTGTTATCCACGATCACGGGAGCACCGCTCCCCCGCGCATGCGCCACCGCATCCTCCAAGTCGATCAATCGCATGATCGGATTTGAAGGCGTCTCGATCAAAACCGCCCCAGCCCGGCCCAAGGCATCATGCCATTTACCGGTGTTTGTAGGTTCGACAAATTCGACCGGCACACGGCCGATCTCTGCGAGTATTTTCGCCAGTTCGAAACTACCGCCATAAATGTCGGGATGAGTCACCAGCGGACCCGCCCGGCCCCGCAACGACATCAGCACGGCACAGAGCACCGCCGCGTTGCCCGAACTCGTCACCAGCGCCTCCGCTCCGCCCTCCATTGCCGCCAGCATCTTCGAAAGATCTTCGACTGTCGGATTGCCAAACCGCGTGTAGGCATAGCCCCTCCGGCGTCCTGAAAACAAATCCTCCGCGTCGTCCGTCGACCCCAGATCGAAAACGGCGCACTGGGCAATCGATGGCTGGATCGGTTGGTTGGTGCCTGGGCCGCGCCCGGTGCCACCGTGCGCGCAGAGTGTCGCCAGTTTTATGGTATCAGCCGCATAGCTATCCGTTTTTGCATGCTCCATAAATTTTTCTCGCGGCGTCACACCGGTCATCCACCCAAATTCTTTTCCAACACGCCCTCCAGACCTGCCCTTGAATGCACGGTGATCTCCTGCGCTTTCACTGTGATCCATCCCGCATCACGAAACTTCGCGAAAGTGCGGGAGAGCGTCTCGATGGTCGTCCCCATCTCCCCCGCAAGTACGCCTTTTGGTAACCGCAAACGGATCGATGTCCCGTCAGTCGGGCATTGACGCAGAAACCAGTTTGCCAGCCGCGTTTCCACATCCTTGCACTGAAAGTCCTCGATCAACCCCACCAGGACTCTCAAATGCCCGCTCATCGAACCGAGCATGCGCAACCCCAGTTCGGGGTGCCTCCCCAGCAGTTTCACGAACCTATTTTTAGCCACCAAAATCACCAATGAGTCCTCAACCGCCTTCGCATCGGCGATATAACCACCCGGCATAACCAATGCAGCCTCGCCCAGCACCTGACCTGGCCGGAAGACCCGGATGGTATGCTCACGTCCGGACGGCGACACTCGGTGCAGACTGATCGCGCCCTCCTGGACGATATAAAATCCTGCACCCGATTCCCCGCGCCGATAGAGATATTCGCCCCGCCCGACACGAACCAGCCGCGAAAAAGAAGCGACCAGCGTGATATCGACCACCGGTAATCCGCTGAAAAGCATGCATGCGCGCAACAGGCCTGCGATCATGTTGCCAGACAGGTGCTGGTCCACGCCTGCCCGCCCCTTCTGCGACGGCTCTGGGCGGCATGACTGCCTGCCTTTCCGTCTATTCATAAATTCATCCGGCACGCTCGAACAAGGGCTTTTCATATCTGTTGGCGGCAATTTCCCCTCAGGCCGTTTGAAGCAGCCACCTTCTGGTACTTGCTGTTACACGCTTCCGTCTAGGGCGCGCGTTCCTTGGAGAGTTCGTCGATCCGATCGTCACCCGACCCGATACCAGAACTGTAACTCTTGAAAACGGACAGAGTCGCGCAAGATTGCATGCGAGATCCCAGACCGAACTACTCTGCAACACCGCTGAGGAGGGAACGTGCAGTTTTATCGTGGATTTTCGCGGACTCGCGCCCGTGACCACACGATCAATCCGATGTCGAAACCCCGCGCTCCGCGCGCAAAAACGCACAACCTCAGAGAGCTCAGCCGCGACACTTTTACGGTGTGCGTTGATCTCAAAACGTACACTTGAAACCGTTCTCATAGAGCGATGCTGCACCAAAGAATCGCATGCGGAGTCTTACTGATTTTCATGGATTCCAAGGTATTTGCTTTTGAGGAACTAAAAAGAATCAGCAACCTGGCGAATAAGTTGCTCGAAAGCAGGCGATCAATCCGTCGAATAGGGTCAATCCTCCGCGCTCGAATCCTTGATGCACGTCAAAAGCCCCTCCGCGATGGCAATTGCTGCGCCAAAAACTGATTGCCCCACATCGGCGCACCCAGGTTTTGGAGCCATACCAGTCTCTTCTTAAGCCGCGAATTTCGCGATACAGAGTGGCCAAAATCATTCCCGCGCGAGCGGACTTTTATGGGCGCATACACGATATTTAACCCGTAACAAAACACTGCACAACTATGAGACTCATTCTCGTTGCTCATTGACATGGAATGATTATGTGTCTCAGTCTCAGCTCTGCCAAATTATCTAATTTCCTTCATATGCCTCTACTTCAAGTTCTTAAACATGCCAAAGAAGGGAAGCCACGAAGGAGGACCACAGACCACATAGTCCACTTTGAAATCTCAGCTTCTCGCAAACGCACGGCAGTCGCGCTGTCAGAGGTCGTTCAGGTTTGTGCGAGAAGTATCGGGGCAAAATTTCGAACAAAGACCTGCGTTGGGGGAGTAAAACCCAAGGAGTCCCAAATCACCGTCCGCGTACCCGCTGAGCTCGTAGCGGACCAGCAGCGTATTTGGTGTGTCGCATGTGATCTCGCCTGCTTTTGCCCGCAATCCCGCGTGAGCGTGCTTATTCAAAACAAGATGAACCTACCTGAGGACCTGGCTGGCACAGCCCGCATCCTAACCGCCGGGTAGCCTGCGTTTCGATGACTATGGCCACACGCCCGACGACTACAAGTCGCGGCTGCGCGTTCGCGAAGAGCTTGTCCATTTCAACATCGAGTTAAACCGCTGCACCGAAACACACGCTTGAACCATGAACGATTTCCCGCCCAAACAGAGAATGCCCCGCTGCTTCCGAACCGCCAGCGATGGAGCCATCCGCTTGCGACCGGACTGGGATGCGATCTTCGAAAAGCTGACCAGGATCGACAGCCGGATCGTCCTGCAAACCAGGCATGCCTTCGCTCGTTTGATCGGACGGGAATTGCCGCCAAGGCTCTTCGCCGCCGCCGTCAACGGTCGCGACATGCTGGGCGAGAGTCTCATGTGCGAACCCAGATACTGGTCAACCGCTTCTGCCTACATCGAGCGTTGTGACTGTTGCGATGCGCCGGGCCGCATCGAAATCCGGGCCGCAGACGGCACCGAGGCTTTGCAAATCCACGTGCCAAGCAGCTTCTCCCTCGATCAATGGTCGGAAATCATTACCGAACTGGCTGCTCCCTTCAAAGACGAACCAGCACCCAGGTCTCATCCGGGTTTCTTCTTCGCGCTGCCTGACGACGCCATCCGCTGCGGCGAACCGAACCAGTTCCCCACCCTGCTACGCTCCTGCCACGATGCCGCTGTCTGCCTGGGTTGGCAGCTGTGCCTGCCCTCGGTCGCGCACCGTCGCGAGTTCATCCCGGCGCTGCGCTCCTACACGCAAGGGGTGCTAACTGCGGGCGACGGCCAATTTGCCTGTCAACTCATCCTGCCTGCGGCGACCGGACTTGCCCTGCAACGACGCGATGGCGTGCTCGGCCTCCACGTGATTGGCCCAAGCGACACTGTGCTTTTGAGCATCGCCGCCACGCCAGATCCCGAGTCCGTCGAACGCTGGCACGCATTGCTGCAACAGCATTTCCCAGAAAGCCCGATCAACCCGTGAAAAGCTGTTGTCAGTGAACTCCTCATCCACAGACAATCCGGTTCGACTCCTTGCTGCACCGCGCCAACAACCAGCCCTGACGAGCGGCCATGCTGTGGACCGTTGCCCCGAGACCGCGTTGATTCCGCAACCTGCCACTAGCATCCAAAGCCAGTCATTGCGGCCGGATCTCACCATGTTCTGGGGTGCCGAGCGTATGATCCCCGTTCTCCAGACCGATACGCTCTTTTTCATTTTCCTGATCGAAGGAACATGGCAGGAAACCCGACGTGACGGCACCGGGATGCTCCGACAGGCCGGTTCGATGCTCGTGGGAACAAGCGCCAATCAGACGAATTGCCAACTCCGCTCAGCTGGCGGATTTCATGTCACATTGTCGGCCACGCACAGGGTGCTAACCGAACTATTCAGCAAAGCCACGTCGCCAGGATCTTCCGCAATCCTCTCCTTGAGGGATCGACCGCTCGCGCCCGAAATCGTGCTGCCGCTTAGTCCCGTCTCGCGCTTCAACGCCGAGTCCGTCCGACGCTGCCCGTTCGCCCCGGCCAGCCGCGAACTGGTACTTGCCGCCCGCGGACTCGACATGCTTGCCGACTTCGTCGCCACGTTGGACGCGGAGATCGCTCCGGCCTCCGAAATCATCCACCTGCCGCACCAAGGCTCCCTCGCCTCGGTGCGCGAAGCCGCAACAATCCTCAAGAACCACCTCGAAAAATCCCCCTCGATGGCCGAACTGGCGCGCTCCGTCGGCCTGAGCGAATCGACCTTGAAACGCGGTTTTCACCAGCTCTACAAAACATCACCTTTCGGCTATCTACGGGAACGGCGCATGGCGCGGGCCAAGGAACTACTCGAAAGCGGCAAAGCCAACGTCCTCGAGGCCGCCGCCCTCGTCGGCTACAGCAATCCGAGCAATTTTGCCGCTGCCTTTCGAAAACAGTTCGGCGTCAACCCCAAGACTTACCAGAAATCCGTTCGCTGGTGACTTGACTGAAATCAGTCACTTTGTGTGGGGCGCGGTCGAACCACGCGGAACGCCACAATGTACGGGCTCAGCACTCGACGACTTCTTTTATTTGATTGGTTCGTGTGTAACGAAAATGCGTCTGACATTCAGCCTGCCGATGAGCTGCCGCAGGCTGAAATTGATCTGCACCGGGTGGAATTCCGAGCAACGCATTTGGAATAATGCCCTCAGTCCGGCGACATGCCCACGCATGCCGTCCTCCGGACAGCGTCATCATGAGATTCCAGCGCAACTATCCACTATCACTAACATCCGCGACATTGCTCTTGTCGCAGGTTCTCGCAACCGGCTTCGCGCAGGAGGCTGCCACGCCCGAAATCATCCGTCTCGACACGGTGATCACGACCGAAACCCGGCAAAAGGATTCTTCGGCCCGTTTGGATGCCGCTGAAAAATCGCTCCTCGCTGTTCCCGGCGGGGTCAATTTCCTCTCGCAGAGCGGTGCGGGAGCCGGTCTCACGCTCCAGCAATCGCTGGCCTTCGCGCCCGGAGTGACATCCCAGAGTTTTTTCGGAGGTAACGACCAGCCCAAGATCCACGTGCGCGGCTCCGGCCTGCAACAGAATCCGGTGCAGCGCGGCCTTCTCTTCCTCGCCGACGGGCTTCCGCTAAATCTTTCCGATGGTTCGATTATCATGTCCTGCGTCGATCCGCGAGCTGCGTCCCACCTCGCGGTGTATCGTGGGCCAACCGGCAACGTCCGCGGTGCCGCCGCCCTCGGCGGTGCGATCGAGCAGGTTTCTACAGCCCCGGCCTACTCCCCACCCCTTCTGCTCTCCGGAGAATTCGGCAGCTTTGGCTCTGTCAGCGCCACAGCCGGATCGGCCGCTCATGTCGGTGATTTCGCTGGAGCTGCAACGCTAGGCTTTTCAGAACGTGACGGCTTCCGCGAAAACAATACTTCGAAACGCGAAACCGTGCGCACGCTCGCACGCTGGCAGCCGTCGGGAGAGTTTTATTTGGCTCCGTTTCTCGATTATACCAACGCCGCGTTCGACGTACCCGGACCATTGCCGTGGGCCAAGCTAGAGGCCGACCCAACTCAAATCCACACCGGACCGGTCATCGTGCCCATCAACGGCACGCCGACAGCCACGCAGGCCGGACCGAATGTTGTCCGCGATCAACCGCACCGTGAAACGGAGCAGTGGCGCGGTGGCCTCCGTTCCGATTGGAAACCTTCCTCTACCACCAACCTCCAAGCCGGTGTCGCGTATCTGGATTCTCACGACGTCTTTCGCTACCCTGTCTCCTCCGGCATCCAAACAACCTCCAGCAAAAACATCGCCGTCAATCTCCACGGTTCTCAGAGCCTGACAGCCGCGCCCATCGGATTTGAGTTCAACTGGCTCGGCCAGCAGGGCGATTTCGAGAAGAAATTTCACCACAATAACCGCGGTTCAAAGGGCGATTTGTTCGGCCGCAACGACCTTGAAGCCGCCGGGAGCATGCTCAGCCTTGCGGCAACCTACTCGCTGTCGACAAAATGGTCTGTCGCCACAGGCACCTCGTGGCTGCACGAGACACGCGACAATACCGACCGTTTCACCGAAGCGACGCGCCCGACCCTCCGCGTCGCAACCCCGCCCGCATCGCTCCCTGCCTCTGTTTTGGCGGTAAACAACAGTTTTGCCCGGCGCTACGACGAGTTTCTTCCTCAGATCAGCGTAAGTTTCCGGCCCGTGGAGCGGCAGTTGATTTTTGCGTCGGTGAGCCGCAGCGCCGAGGTGCCGACTTTCGACGACCTTCTCACAACCACGGGCGGCACGCCCAACTCAGGGCCAACCGGTTTTGCGATTAACAACCTCGCAGCCCAGACCGCCACGACGTTCGAGCTCGGCTGGCGCGGCGCCCTCGCATCGAGGTTCACATGGGACACAGTCCTCTATTGCGCAAATGTCGAAAACGAGTTGCTCGTGCTGCGCGATGCCTCGGGACTCTCTCGCGGCACGGTCAACGCCGACAAGACCACCCACCTTGGCGGCGAGCTCGGCGGCACAGTGCAACTGCTCGCGAACTGGGACGCCGGGCTCGCTTACACCTATCAGGATTTTCGTTTCAACAACGACATCGCTTTCCGAAACAACCGGCTCGCCGGCGCGGCCCGCCATCACCTTGAGCTACGATCAAGCTGGTCGCCGTGGAACCCCATCACACTCGGAGGCCAGATCCACTGGCGCCTCGACCGTGCGCCCGTGGACAACGCCAACACCCTCTTCCAACCGCGCTACGCCGTCTGCGATTTTTCCATCCGCTACAAATTTAGTCAGCGAGTGACGCTCTACGCCGAACTGCGAAACGCTTTCGACGCGGTCTACGCGGCCTCCGTCAACACCACCGACGTGGCGGCCTCCACTCAAGCCGTCTACCTCCCCGGCGACGGTCGATCCCTCCACGCCGGGTTCGTCGTCCAATTTTAACGCACCATGAAAAAGAAAAAGATCATCCTCGTCCTCTCCTTCGCCTTCGGCGTCCTCTTTGGACTCATCGAGGCATCCCCGGCCCTCGCCAACGACGAACCATCTCCAAACGCCAAACCCGCAGGAACCCCGTCCGGTGCCCTCGTGCTGTTCCTGACCACTGACGACCCGATGTCGGCTGGACACGCCCTGCACTTCGCCGAGCACACCTTTTCCAACGGCCGACCGGTCACGATCATTCTCGTCGGAAACGCCGGCAAGCTCGCGCTGAAAAACAATAACCTCCCGCCAAGTCCAATCACCGGGGAGGAACTAAACAAGAAACTCCAGCAACTCGTGGAGAAAAAAGTCACCGTGATCATCACCCCCTACACCCTCGCGGCACTCGGCCAGCCGCTCGAAAACCTCATCCCTGAAATCACTCCGCCGAAAAACGGCCCCGCCACCCACGCCCACATCTGGGAGCCCGAAACCAAAATCGTCGTCTGGTAATTCCCTCCATGTCCACCGCAACCGACTCCCATGCCTGCATGCCAGGCGAACACCTCGATCCCGCCAAAATGCCCGGCCACTGGCTCCTCGCCCGCATGGGCAAGCGTGTGCTACGCCCGGGCGGCCTTGAGCTTACGCGGAAAATGCTCGCCGAGCTCAAAATCGGAACCCGCGACGACGTCGTCGAGTTCGCTCCCGGTCTCGGCCTGACCGCCCGGCTCGCCCTCTCTTCCCAACCTTTGAGCTATACCGCCATCGAGCGCGACGAAACCGCCGCCACCCTCGTGCGTTCATACCTCTCAGGCCCACGACAAAAGTGTCAGCAAGGTTCCGCCGAAAAAACCGGCCTGCAGTCCGCCACGGCCAGCGTCGTCTACGGCGAAGCCATGCTCACGATGCAGGGCAACGAACAAAAAGCCGCCATCGTCGGCGAGGCCTTTCGCCTGCTCAAGCCCGGCGGCCGCTACGGCATCCACGAACTCGCGCTCACGCCCGACGACCTGCCCGAGGCAGTCAAATCGGATCTGTCGCAGGCCATTTCCGGAACCATTCGCCATGGTGCGCGCCCCCTGACCATTGCCGAGTGGAAAACCATCCTTCAGTCCGCTGGTTTTTCCATCGAAAACATCGAGATCGCGCCGATGCATCTCTTGGAGCCACGCCGGATCATAGCGGACGAGGGATTCTTCCGCGCGCTCAAATTCATTTTCAACGTCCTCACGACCCCGGCCGCTCGAAATCGCGTCCGTTCGATGCGCGTGGTCTTCCGCAAGCACGGCCGGCACTTGGGAGCCGTGATGATCGTCGCCAGCAAACCTTTTTCCTCATGAGCCAATCCTATCTCCATCACGCCGACTTATCATCTGTACTCGCACCGCCCGAAAGCATCGTCAGCCGAACGCTGCACTCCGACGCTCAATCCAAGATCGTCCTCTTCGCATTCGCCGCCGGGCAGGAGTTATCGGAACACACCGCCGCCGTCCCGGCCATCATGCATTTTCTCTCTGGTGAGGCCGACGTAAAACTCGGGGGCGAAACCGTCCGCGCCGTAACCAATTCGTGGATACGCATGGAGCCGGATCTCCCTCACGCGATCCACGCCCGTACTCCGGTCACTATGCTCCTGACCATGTTCAAAGCCTCCGGCGGCGGCAACCCGCCGCGCCCGGCCAGCGAGTCCTGAAAAGCCAACCTGCTTCCATCCTTCAACCCAACATGTCCGATCATCCAAAACGTCGTTCCAGTTTCCCATCCAGCTGCGCGCTTGCGGCCGCATTCGCGTTTTTTGCTGCGACCGGCTTTGCCACCGAAAACGCCGAGTCCGGCGACGCGCCCGTCCGGCTCTCGCCCCTCGCTGTGACCGCCAGTCGCGGTGCCGCCGAGGACCCGCAACGCGTGCCGCAGAGCATCGATGTGCTCGGCGTCGCCGACCGCAGCTCCGGGACCGCCAGCGATGTGGACGACCTCATTCGTCGCTTGCCCAATGTCGGCCTCGCTCCCGCTGAGGGCGCATCCAACTTCTGGCAGGAGGGCTTCACGCTGCGCGGTCTCGGCGGCCAGCGTGTCCTCGTGCTAACCGATGGCGTGCGCCAATCCGGGCAGGGAATCGGCTACGGCGGCGGCAATCTCAGTCTCTACGACCTCTTCGCTCTCGACCGCCTCGAAATCCTGCGCGGCCCCGCTTCCGTCCTCTACGGCACCGATGCGCTCGGCGGCGTCATCAACATCATCACGCGCGAACCGGTCTTCTCAGCCTCTCCGCAATTCGGCGGCGGACTTCGTTACGAGTACGACTCCGCCCGCAACTTCGAGCGCACCAGTCTGCTCGCCACCGCCGGTGGTTCGCGAGCCGCACTTGTCGCCACCGCCAGTTTCGCCGACGCCGACCAGCCCGATCTCGCCGACGGCACCCGCGGAGCAAGCGGCTCGTTCTACAAGCAGGCCGCCAGCCTCAAAGCCGATTTCAAGCTCGGCACCAAGGTCACGTTTCGCGTCCTCGGCAATTTCACGCGCGACACCGATGTGCTCGTCTCGAAGGGCACCATCACGATCCTCCGGCCGTCGCCGCTCGATTTCAGCTTCCCACTTTACCAGCGTAGCCAGCTCGGAACGGAGCTGCGCGTCGATCACCCGAGCGCAAGCATCGACGAAATCCGCCTCGGCCTCCACTGGCAGCAGATCGCCCGCGAGTTCGACCGCACTGCACCCCTCCTCGTTTCGCAACGTATCGGCCCCACGTCCGTCGGCCCTCGCCAGGAATCAGTCCGCGTCGTCACCGACGACACGAGCGACACCTACGAGTTTCAAGGCCTCGCCCGTGGTCGCTTCGCTGCGCACACCTGGCTGACCGGCTTCGATCTCGGCCGCGATCTCTCCTACCTTCCTGAAACCGAAACGCGCACCCTCGTTTACAATCCGATGGGGGCCGCGCCTGTTTCTCCCTCCTTCAGCGCCAGCCCCGTATCCCGCCTCCGCGCGGACGCCCGGCAGTGGCGGCTCGGTGCGTACGCGCAAGACCGCTGGGCTCTCTCTCCCGGATGGGAAGCCACGCTCGGTTTCCGCGCCGACGCTTTTTCAAGTCGAAGAAGCCACCGGGAAAGTCGACCGGCTCCAGGAAACCGGCCTCAGTGGCAACCTCGCACTCACCCGTATCGTTGACGATCAACTTTCGCTCTACGGTCAAGTTGCCTCGGGCTTCCGCGCTCCCGATCTCGGCGAACGTTTCCAGACCGCCGTCGTTTCCGTTGTCTCCACCACCACCGTTCTCGGTAAACCCGATCTCGTTCCCGAACGCTCTCTGAACGCCGAGCTCGGAGCCAAATTCCGCACCGACCGCCTGCAAGTCACGGCCGCAATTTTCGCTAACCGCGTCCGCAACTACATCGAGACCGTTTCCCTCAACGCCACCACGAGCCAGTACGCCAATCTCGACTCCGTCTTCCTTTACGGCGCTGAGGCAGGGTTGAACGTCCGCGTCACCGATGCATGGACGTTCTTCGCCAACGCCGGTCGCACCTACGCGCCCGCTGACGATGACCGCGTCCACGTCGCGTCGTGGACTTTCAACTACGGCACCGGCTACAATTTCCGGCTGGCCGGCGGCAAACTCACGCTACGCCCCGAACTCAGCGCCCGCACTGCGCTCCTCTCGACCGAGCGCACCGGCTCATCTCCGGTCGAATTCGCCGGTTACACCGCCGTCGACGCGCAAGTCTCCGTCCAAGGCCTTCTGCCCGGTCGCCTTGGCCGCGCCCGCGTCGTGCTCGGCGTGCGCAATCTCGGCGACCGCGTGTACCGCGATGCCTTCTTCAACTCCGTCCAGATCGGCCGTGGTTTCTACACCTCGGTCTCCTGGGAATTTTGATCCGCCGACCACAACTACTCTGTTCCGCTAATTTTTCGTGATGACCGCCAACACCTCCGAAACAGGCCGCGCCCGTTGGGCGTCCGGCCGCAACCGCAACTGCTTCGCCGCACTCGCCCTGTTCTGCTCCTGCGCGCCGGGTGTCGTCTTCGCCGCCGAAGACGAACCTACCCGTCTCGACAAACAGATCGTCACCGCCACGCGTACCCGAACACCCGATGCGCACCGCGCCGGCGACAGCCACGCTGATATCGCGTGAGGACCTCGCCTTTGCGACGTCCGACGATCTGCTGACCTCGCTCCGCGACATCTCCGGCCTCAATCTCGTCGGTCGCGGTGTCGGCGGCCGGAAGGTTCTCCTCCTGCGCGGCATGGAGTCCCGCCACTCGCTCATCCTCGTCGATGGATGCCGCATCTCCTCGACCGATGACATCGTCGGCCACTCCAATTTCCAGTACGACTGGGTTCCCGCACAGGCTGTCGAGCGCATCGAGGTCGTTCGTGGCCCCATGTCCGCCCTCTACGGCTCCGAGGCGATGGGCGGCGTAGTCAACATCATCACCCGCCCCGTACCAGCGAACTGGGGTGGATCTGTCGAATTTTTCGGCGGTGCGCGCGAAGACGGACGAGGCGGCGGCTCCTCCGGCTCCAGCGTGTCCGTCGCCGGTCCGCTCGGGAAAAAACTGGGAATCCGCCTCTCCACCCACGCCCGCCGCGTCGAGGACACTCCTTACACGATCAGCGCCGTCGAAAGCGAACTCGAGGGGCAGGAACTCTACGGCGTGAACGCCGTCGTCTCCTGGCAGCCCGTCTTAAACCAGCGTTTTGAACTAACCGTCGATCGCGTGGACGAGGATCGTTGGCGCGATACCATCACGACCGCCAAGCTTCCGTACCGCAGCACCTACGATGTGCGCCGCCAGCAGATCGGCCTGCGCTGGCTACCCAAGTTCGGCACGTGGACCGGCACGCTCAATACGTACGAGTCTCGTTCGGATTTCGTGAACATCACCACCAACGGCGTCGCACCCGCGACCGCCCAGTTTCTCAATGACCGCGTCGCCGACGCCACCGCCTCGCGCCCACTCGGCGAATCTCACACACTCACCCTCGGCGGCGAATGGCGGCGCGAGTCTCTCGTCCATCCGTCTTTCACCGGAGGTCGCGACGACGCCGTTCACAAAGCCGCCTTCGTTCAGGACGAGTGGCGTCTGACCGAGCCGTTGCGCTTCGTGGCTGCGCTGCGCGGTGACGAACATGAATACTTCGGCTCGCAGGTCAGCCCGCGCGCCTACGTTGTCTTGGAAGCGAACAAGCAACTTGTCGTCAAAGGCGGTTACGGCTCCGGCTTCCGCGCGCCGACGCTCAAACAGAGTTCGCCCGAATACAAATTCGTCGGCCCGCACACCTTCGTCGGCAACGCCGATGTCCGCCCCGAGTCGAGCGACAGCTACGAGTTGTCCGTCCGTTATGAGCCCGCCGGCAGCATCGGCCTCACCGTCGCCGCCTTCCACAACGACGTCGATGACCTCATCTCGACCAAAGCCATCGCCAGGGCCGCCCGCGGTTACGTCTACCAGTACGTCAACCTCGATCGTGCCCGCATTCGCGGCGTCGAAACCGAACTAGACTGGACACCCCACAAGCGCCTGCGCCTCGCCGCCTCCTACACTTGGCTCGATGCCGACGATCTCTCCTCGAATCTCCACCTGCCTTCGCGTCCCGACGATCGCATCACCGCGAGCATCCGCTTCGACGCGATCCCGCAGCGCCTCCAGCTCATGCTCGGATACGAATACACCGGCAAACAATGGGTGCGCGAAACCACCGGCGAGAGCCGCATGCCCGCCTACTCCCTGCTCAACGCCGGCATCCGTTGGCGTGTGACCCAGTCCCACGAACTCGTGCTTAGTCTGAGCAACCTTGCCGATACAGACCTCACCGCCAAATCCGACGACTTCGGCTACGCCGAGCCCGGCCGCTCCGCCACCCTTCGCTGGCGCTACCAATTCTAATCCTTCTCTCCCATGCGCCGCCTCACCCTCTGCTTGCTCGCTTTCCTCCCGTTCGCGCCACTCCGTGCCGCGCCGCCAGAAAACTCCGTGCTCCTCCTCAGCACAGGCCTCGTGCTTCAGGCCAAGCTCGACCTCGTCGCCGAGTCCGCCCGAGCCCACGGTTTCGCCGTCACCATCGCCGTCCACGAAAAAACCAAGGACGAGCCGCTCCAGGCTCTGCTCGCTCAGTCCGCCTGGCTCATCGTGGACACCCCGCGCCCGACCGATTTCGAAACGTTGTCCGCGCGGCTCGCCAAGCTCGCCGGCGAAAAACCGCCGCGCCAGCTCTGGGTCGGCCGTAGCGAGAAACGTTGGTTCGGCTTCGACGACCAGCGCGGAGACCTGCTCTGGAGCTACTACCGCCACGGCGGCAAACGAAACTTCACCCACTTCTTCGAATATCTTCGACGCTGGCAATCCGGTCAGGACACCGCCTCCGTCTCGCCGCCGCAGGAGCTCCCCGCCGCCGGTGCCTACCATCCGCGTTTTCCCGCCGGATTCTCCGCCGATGTGCGCGCCGTGCTCGATGCTGTGCGCGTGCCCGGCAGTCGTGGCGTGGTGGGCGTGGGCTTCCACTCCAGCTATCTTGAATCCGCCGCCGTCGAGCAGATCGACGCGCTGGTCGTGGCGCTAGAACAGCGCGGCGTCACCGCGCTCCCGCTTTTCTATTCGCTCGGCCCCGACGCCGACCTACCGAAACTCATGCAGGGCATCGTCGATGTCCACTTCCACCTCCAGCCGGTCTATCACAACGGATACGCCGCACAGTTGGAGAAGCTCGGCATTCCCGTGCTCCAAGGCATTGGTTGGAGTGACAACGGAGCCGACAACTATCGCCAGGACCGCGTCGGCCTGCCGCTCAGCACCACGCCGCTCTACCTCGCGCTGCCCGAGCAAAACGGCCTCATCGACCCGATGGTAGGCTGGGCGCGCGGCACCGGCCGCATAGAAATCATCCCCGAGCAGATCGACGCCATGGCCGACAAGGCCGCCGCCTACGTCCGCCTGCGCGCCACTCCGCGCGCCGAGCGCCAGGTCGCCATCATGATCTATAACTACCCGCCAGGAGATAAGAACATGGCCGCTTCGTTCATGAACATCCCGCGTAGCCTCGAACGCATCAGCTCCGCACTCAAGGACGCCGGCTACACCGTCGAGCCCCGCACCGAGGCTCAGTGGATCGAGCAGCTCGGTCGTGTCCTCGCGGGTCTTCACCATCCCGAAAAACTGCCCGCCCTCGCCGCCGACGGCCTCGCCGAGGAATTTCCCCTCGCGCGGTACCACGTTTGGTATGACCGGCTCCCCGCGCCAATCCGCGAGCGCATCGAAGCCCGCTGGGGCAAACCCGAGGACAGCGCATTCGTCCGCGGCGATGCATTCTACATCCCACGCGTGCTCGACGGTCGCGTCACACTGCTTCCGCAACCGCCTCGCAGCCAGCCCGGCAAGGAGGACGAACGCAGCCTTTACCACGATCTGCGCGTACCGGTGAACCACTACTACCTCGCCACCTACCTCTGGGCGCGCGAGCAATTCGCCGCCCACGCACTCGTTCACCTAGGCACCCACGGCACGCAGGAATGGATGCCCGGCAAAGAACGCGGTCTCCATGTCCACGACGATCCGCTGCTCGCGCTCGGCGCCTTACCCATCGTCTATCCCTACATTGTGGACAACGTCGGCGAGGCCACCCAAGCCAAGCGCCGCGGTCGCGCCGTCATGGTCAGCCACCAGACGCCGCTCTTCCGCCCATCCGGACTCCACGGCAAACTCGTCGAGCTGCACAACCTGCTCCACCAATACCTCACACTCGAAGAGGGCGAGGTGAAGCGCCGCACCGCCGCGCGGCTCAAACAAGAAGTCCTCGGCGACAAGATCCTCAGCGACATGGGCTGGTCCACCGAAAAAATCGACGCCGACTTCGACGCCTTCCAACTCGCACTGCACGATTACCTGCACGCTCTCGCCGCCCAGGCGCAACCCATCGGCCTCCACACCTTCGGCCGCACCGGCGACGACAAGGCCCGCCTCACCACCGTGCTCCAGATGCTCGGTACCGACTTCTTCAAACAGCTCGGCATCGACGATCCGACCGAACTCTTCGCCGACGACTACGAGAAGATCGAGTTCACCCAACCCTACCGCTGGCTCGCCGGCGTCCTCGGCCTCTCGGCCGAAAAACCCGGCCCACGCCTGCCCGAACTCGAGGAACGAGCCAAAGCGTTGTATGAAAAACTCCTCGCCGACTCGGAAGTCACCGGCCTGCTCACCGCGCTCGACGGCAAACACGTCTCGCCCAGCGTCGGCGGCGATCCGCTCCGCGCTCCCGAGAGCCTGCCCACCGGCCGTAATCTCTACGGCTTCGATCCCAGCACACTCCCGACCAAGGAGGCATGGGAAACCGGTCGCGCCGCCGTCGATGCCCTCATCGAACAGCACTGCAAGGAACACGGCGCTCCGCCCAAAAAACTCGCCTACTCGCTCTGGGCCGTCGAAGCCATGCGCCATGGCGGCGTGCTCGAAAGCCAGGCGCTCTACGCGATGGGCGTGCGCCCCGTCTGGAATCCGCAGGGCCGCGTCACCGGCGTCGAGGTCATCCCGCGCGAAAAACTCGGCCGTCCCCGCATCGACGCCGTGCTCTCCGCCACCGGCCTTTATCGCGACCAATTTCCCAACATCATGGCGCACCTCGCCAAGGCCGCCGCGCTTGTTGCCGATCTGAACGAAACCGACAATCCCAGCTACGCCAACACCCAGACGATCCTCGCCGATCTCCTCGCCCAGGGCGTATCCAAGGACGAAGCCGCGTCGCTAGCGAAAACGCGACTCTTCGGCAGCCCGACCGGCGTTTACGGAACCGGCCTCGAAGACGCCGCCCAGGCCAGCGACTCATGGGAAAAGGACGACAAACTCGCCCAGCTTTACCTCCGCCGCATGAGCTACGCCTACGGCCCCGATCCATCCAAATGGGGCAAAGGCGAGGACGGCGGCACGCTCTACGCCGCAAACCTGCGCGGTGTCGAGGGCGCTATCCTCGCGCGCACTTCGAATCTCTACGGCATGCTCACCACCGACGATCCGTTCCAGTACCTCGGAGGCATCAGCCTCGCCGTGCGCCACCTCACCGGAAAGAGCCCCGAACTCTACATCTCCAACCAACGACAACCTGGCACCGCCCGCATCGAATCGGCCGCGCGCTTCCTCGCCACCGAGCTCAACACCCGCGCCTTCCATCCCGGCTGGGTCAAATCCATGCAGGCCGAAGGCTACGCCGGTGCCCTCGATCTTCAGGACATGGTCAACAACCTCTGGGGTTGGCAGGTCATGGACCGCAAGATGGTCTCCGCCGCCCAATGGCAACGCCTCCACGAGGTCTACGTGAAAGACGACCTCGACCTCGACATGCGCGAGTGGTTCGAGAAACACCAGCCCGAGGCCCTCGTACGCATGACCGAGCGTATGCTCGAAGCCATCCGTAAAGAATACTGGGACGCCCCCGAGGCCACGCGCCGCGAACTCGTGGAAACCTGGACGCAGCTTACGCAGAAATACGCCATCTCCGCCGGCAACGAAAAGATCAAGGCCTTCGCCGAGGGCCTTGCCGCTGGCTACGGCATCGCCGGTGCCGCCCCCGCTGCGCCGGTCAACACCCCGCCGCCTGCGCCCGCCACCCCGCCACCGCCGGCTGCAACCACCGCCCAGGTTCAAGGCCAGCAATTAGAAAAAGTCGCGGCTCCCGCCTCAGAGAAAGACGTCCCCGCCTGGTGGCTGTTCGCCGCGCTGTTGTTCCCGTTCCTCGTCGGCGCAGCCCGCCAGTTCGCCCGCCGCCGCTAAACCATCTCCCATCTCTATTATTAAATCCGTTCTCTAATATCTTCAGATTTCAGATTCCACTCATCTCTTCATGCAACACATCGAAACCCTCCTCCACGAACTCTCGCGCTGGTTCCTCGCCCCGGTCCTCGTACTGATTGTTCTGCTCTTCATCTACGCGCTCTACGCCGCCGGCGGCTTCTGCGTCGAGTTCCTCCAGCGTCGGCGCACCTCAGGGGCGCTCCCGCTCCATCGCCTGCGCGATCGCCAGCCGCACTGCGAACTGGCCGACCTCGAATTGCACGTCGTGCGCGAACTCGAGGGCCTGCGCCTCGCCACCCGCACCGCGCCGCTCCTCGGTCTTGTCGCCACCATGATCCCGCTCGGGCCCGCCCTCGCCGGCGTCGCTGACGGACAGATGGCGGCCGTCGGCCAGCAGGTCGGCGTAGCCTTCGCCGCTGTTATCGTCGCGCTTCTCGCCGCTTCGACGTGCTACGCGATCCTCATCGTCCGTCGCCGCTGGCGCCTGGGCGAACTACGCACTATCGAGAAAACCCTTACCGCGAAAGGAGCCTGACCCATGTCCCGCCGCTATCTCGAAGACGACGATGACGATCCGATGCTCAGCCTGGTCAACCTCATCGACGTGTTTCTCGTCGTCGTGGTGATCCTGTTCGTGCTCATCGTCCAAAACCCGCTCAACCACCTCAAGCAGGACGAGGTCATGGTCGTGAAAAACCCAGGCAAGCAAAACATGGAGATCCTCGTGAAGGAGGGCGAAAAGCTCACCCGCTACAAATCGAGCGGCAAAATCGGCTCCGGCGAAGGCACCAAGGCCGGCGTCACCTACCGCATGGCCGACGGAACCCTCGTCTACGTCCCAGAAAAAGCCGAATAGCAGACACCACCCTAACCACGCGACGCCCGGAGTCTTCATCGCATGCGAATCAGATCGACCACCCGCGCCCTCCTCTCCGCCCTCGCTCTGCTCGCCGGAGCGACGGCTGGGTGCAGCACCCCGCAAGCTCCTGGTTCCGGCTCCGCGAAAACCGCCCTTGCATCGGAGGAAACGCCAGCCGCCGCTCAAGCCTGCGTTTTCTACAACGGAAAAACCGGTGAACGGCTCGACTGGCCCTCGGTGCACGCCATCATCGCCGCAGCGGACATCGTCCTTGTGGGCGAACAACACGACAACGTGCATGGCCACCGCCTAGAAGCCGCGTTGACCGACGCCTTCCTGCGGCAAGCCCCTCACGCCGCGATCGCGCTCGAAATGTTCGAACGCCACGAGCAGGGGCTTGTCGATCTTTACCTCGATGGGCGCATCACCGCCGCAGCTTTGGTGTCCCTCACGGACTCTGCGAATTGGGGTGGCGGCGCGAACACGTGGATGGACTGGTACCAACCCATCGTCGATCTCGTAAAGGCCCGTAGATTTTCGGGCGCTGCACTCGTGGCGGCCAACGCGCCCCGCACCTATGCGAAGCTCGCCCGTATCGTCGATTTCAACACCCTCAGGCAACTACCCGCCACCGAGCAAACCCTCTTCGGGTTTCCCGACTCCACCGTTGACGATCGCGCCTACCGGGAACGCTTCCTTAACCACATCCAAGACGCCAGCCACGCCATGTCCGGCGAGCCCACCAGCTACTATCGCGCTCAGCAGGTCTGGGACGCGACGATGGCCGAATCCGTCGTGCGAGCGTACCAGCGGCACCACAAAGTCATGCTCTTCGTCGGCGAATTCCACCTCGCCCATCAGGGCGGGATTCTCCAGCACACCCGGCGCGCCGTTCCAGAGGCCCGCATAAGCACACTCAGTATTCTCCGCTCCGCAACCCCCGACGTTTTCGGCGCAACCGACACCGGCCGCGCCGATATCATCGGCTACACCCAGGCGGCGGACGACCAATAGCCGAACCATCTATCAGCGCCAAGTCATGCAGCGCCCGGACACCATCCTGTGCGAGATCGATTCGCCGAGCGCAGCCTGCGCCGCCGCCTTGGCCGAGGTCGCGGTCGCCTGCGCGCGCGACCGAGGGCGACAGCTGCGCGTTCGGCATGTCAGGATCGACCACTCCGGACTGCAACCGCCTACCCTCGTGCTGCATCTGTCGGAACGCGACCTTCCGGAAAAACGACGCCTCCACTGCCTAGCATGCCGCCTCGCCAGCATCTGCCCGGGCGCACGCATCCACATTCGCGAGCAAACCCATTCCCTCATGAATAACAAACTCGTCATCTACTACGCTACCGAAACCGGCAACTGCGAGACACTCGCCCGTCAGACCTGCGAACGCGCACACATCGGCGGCTGGTCCGCCGAAATACGCAACCTCGGCGATTTTCATCCGTCCGATCTGGTCATCAACGGGCCGGCGGTGTTCATCGTCAGCACGTGGGGCGACGGCGAACCGCCGTCCTACGCCATCGACTTTTTCAACGAACTTAACCAGCCCCATGCACCAAGCCTCGCTGGCCTACAACACGCCGTGCTCGGCCTCGGCGACAGCTCGTACGAACATTTCAACGTCTTTGCACGCCAGCTCGACGAACGCCTCGCGGAGCTCGGTTCGCAACGGTTCCTGGAACGGGTCGAGTGCGATCTCGACTACGAACAAATCCACGCGACCTGGACCGAAGCCATGCTCTCGACACTCGCCGGTTGCTCCGCCTGAGGACCGAATGACACAAGGGACGTACGCCCTGTACCTCGTGCTAAAACTGGCCGGCGGCGGATAATTTTTGACCACGAACAGGTGGAAAACTTTGGACCTGCAATGCGATACTCTCCGTGCTTGATCACACTATTTCAGTCTCGCGCTTGATCCGCCGCAAACGCCGGCGTGGCCAAATCCCGGCGGGCCAGATCCCCGATCTCGTCGCGGCGGAGAGGCAGCGAGACTGTTATGGCATTTCACCCCGGAGCCGAACCATGTCTTCAAACCAAACTCCTCCTGAGACATCCGACTCGTGGTGCCGCAAATCCGGCCGTCGAAACACGCCCTCCCGCAAGGAGCTCACGATGATCGTTTCGACCATGCCCGACTACTTCGATGCCGAACAACTACTCGAACAATGTCGCAAGCAAGGCATGCAAGTTTCCCGTGCAACCGTCTACCGCACTCTCCCGTTGCTCTGCCAGGCCGGCGTGTTGCGTGTGACCGCATTCGACAACGGCCGCCACCTCTATGCCCACCGCTCGTCCGACGACACACCGCAAGCGGAGATCTACATTGTCGATTGCGGCAAAGTGCTGGTTGCCCCCGCACCATTTCTTGCCCGATACGCAAAGAGTGTCACCGCAAAAGCTGGCTTGGAACTGGTGAGCCAGCGCCTCCAGACCTTCGCCCGCTGCCCCAAGCACAACACCGACGCCTGCTCATCATGCAGACCAACACTTGCCACCAGCGAGACCTCAGCGTAAGCGCTTCCAGTACCAACCACCCACCGCACTGCCAGCAAAAGTTCGTGCGCGTCTGGATCAAGGGGGTCCGTGGGTGCCGTCCTGCATGCCCAGTTGCGCCACTACGATTTATCAATGAGTACCACTGAAACACTTTCTATCTCCATCTCTCCCTGCTCTGCTCAACTCTCCACCCGAGGATCGCTCCGACAGTCACCTTTAACCGCACCAACACTCAATCTGTTCGTCTGCAGGAAAATCATACAAAGGAAGTGGTTTGGTTTTCACCTCGGTCTTTTCGTTGACCTCGGCGAGTCCGAGCTTCATCTGCCATAGTTCGAACAGATGGAGTAGCTCTGCGGCGGAAATAGTGAAACTATTCCCTGCACCTCCTATCAACCGATGCTGGCAAAGGCCGTAGGTGAACACAGCGAGTTGGTAGCCGGGCAGGGCCGGATCTTCATCCCGGTCGTAAACCCAGCCTTCCCGCAGTTTTGATGGGATATTATGGTTTGTTGCGGAGGGATGATTGCGTATCCATGCAATGCTTTCGTCCAGACGTGGGTCGTTGGCCATGCCCGCGACTATGCCAGAAAACAAAACGACTCCCATCCGACCAAAGGTGGAAAGCGCACTCTGTGTTTACAAAGCGGAGCTCGAACGCAGCAATGTCACTAATTTGGTGCGCGAGTTGATATCCAATTTTGAATACACAGTCATCAACTGTGACTTTACCGTCGCAACGCTTTTCCCAAGGACAGTCGCGATGTCGCTGTTTCGTAGCCCGTCGGCCACCAATTTTGCCACACGGCGTTCCGCGATCGTGAGCATGGCGAGATGATCGCCACGACCGGCACCCAGACTGATTTTCAACCCATCCTGCAGCAACACGCAGAAAACGGCGATACGCCGATCGCGAGCACTTCTTTCCAACGCAACCACTGCGCTAAAATTCGGCTTTGTGGGGTGTCGGACTAAAATCCGACCGCCGAATTTTGGACGAGATTTGCGCTGGTCGGTTTCAATGTCGCCGTGCCGCAGTTTGTGGCAGGCCTTGATGATTTCCGCAGGAATATCCGGATTGGGCCTGGCCTTGAGGGCCTGCTCAGTGGCATTTCTGGCATTCCAACGAACCAATAAATCCACTGCCTCGCGATTGGAGAAAAGGTGAACACACTGGGCATCGAGCACCACGGCTCCTGTCGGGAACGTGTGACACAGCATCTCGACAGCCAAACTTCGCTGTTTGGCATCGCAGTTTTGAGAGAGCCTCTGGTTTTTTGGGGTAAATCTGTGCTTAGTCATCGAGCGCGGTGACCTGCTTTCATGCAAGTGGTGTCAGTCTGACACCCATGCAGCCTTAAATTTCGCTAGGCTCTGATGTCAATCGACATCCTTGAAACCAAGCAGTTCACAACGCGGTCATAATATCCTCGGCAAACGAATACGCCTAGCGCGAATTCGAGCGAAATCGGATATTTCGCAGTCCGATCTGGCTGCGCGACTCACGGTCATGGGTATTCGAATGGATCGAGCCTCAATTACCCGCGTCGAAAACGGGAAACGCTATCTGCGTGATTTTGAAATCCGCGCCATCGCCAAGGTCCTGAAGGTGTCAGCAGCGTGGCTCTTCAGGGAGACTGATTGATCCTTACGCCTGCTGCGCCCAGCGTGGCAGCAGGCCGTTTCACACCTTCGGCGGATTCATTTTAGTGGTCTTTTTGTTACTGTGCATGCCATGAGTGCACTGACCGATTCCAACGATCAACCCGATGTCGGAGCGCCTGCCGAGGTAAGGCTTGCCCGCTTAATCCAGGCGAAAGGCTGCATCATTTACCATGAAGATATCCCTGACCGGGAATATCCGCAGGTGCGCTGCTCCATCTACGGTGCGCCCAAAACGAACGAATTGTTTGTCAGATTGACGAACGGTTTGATCACTGTTGTGGAGACCGCCGAGTCGGGTGTCTTGTTTCCTCCCATGGCAGATCGAATTTTCGGCATGGACGTGCTGGACCACCAGATTGCCTTCGGGCTAGCGGAGCGGATGTGGGAGACGCACAAGACCGTGCTGCTCAGGAAAACTTAATATTCCGCCGATCGAAATGAATCATCTGACGCTTGCCGCCTTCATTTCTGGGCTTGGTCTTGGGGCTGGCCTATTGATTATTAACACGATATGGGTGTTTGCGATAGCGTTTCTGTTCCAGTGGCTATGGAACACATCGCTTCCACCTCTTTTCCACGCGCCGCTGATTTCCTACCTGCAAGCCGTAAGGCTGCTGGGGCTTGCATTTGTGGCAGGCGCCGTGGGCCGAGGTGTGAAATTCAAATTCCAGACACGGCTGTGAGCGGTATTCTACGATGAATGCTCCCGGCCGTCCCAAACACAGGCGCACCCGACACGGCAAAGCTGCTGGTGTCGAGCCAACGATATTTGTCGATTTGGACGGAACCTTGGTTTGGACATGGACCCCGCTCATCACGAGCTCGTTTATGTCGCAGGTCTTCGGCCTGCCCATCAGCACGCCACCAAAACCAAAAGAAGGATACAGAAGGATGACAAAGGTTCCTTTCGAGGACGGCAAATACACCCTGACCTGCTGCCGTCCAAATATCAGGCGATTCCTTCGTTCGCTCCGCACTCTGGCAGAGGTTTGTTTGCTGACGCATGCTTCACGTGACTATGCCCTCCACATGAACGTTGCCTTCAAGTTGGGTTTCGTCGACAGCCAGATTTTCACGGTTAAGGATGATTACCATGTCCTCATAGCCCGCGAAAGCTCTCAGCGCCAACTAACCGTGTTGGTCGACGATGAAGGTCCAGGTTGGAGCCAGCGGTGGCAGGGCCGAACCAACTACGTGAGTTATGATCATCGTGCCGACGCACGCCATCGATCGAAGTGCCATTGCATCGGCATCAAGCCAGGGTCGCGGCGGGATATTCCTTATCCTCGGTTTAACGGCTGGAGGGACGACTTGTTTCTTCGAGCTTCGCTTCGCCGTTTCATCGTTCAACGAGTGGACAAAGTGTTGAAACGCCAGCTCCAAAAACAGGCCCAATCTTTTAAAACATAACCAACCGTTATGCACCATAAACATTTACTCGCCCACACAGGTAAAGTCAGCCTCTACACCGACAGCATCGACAATCCCGGTTTCGTCTGCATCGAAGTGGCCGGCAATGAAACCCAAAGGTCGCGGGGTTCTGTCACCATTCAAATTCCAGCAGCTGTTTGGGAGGAAATCCGCCACAAGTCAGCCGTGTTATATGATCTAGCTGACATTCCCGACGAGGAATTGCGAAAGCGGGCGCAACACTGTGCTCTATCCTGGAAAGGGCTTGAGCGGCTACTGAAGCCTTATGCGGCACCGTTTAAAGCGCTTTGCGGAATGAAACGCGCCTATCATCTCCCGACAGAGTATGCGACATTTCTTCGTGAACTAAAGGCGCAACGCAACGCCCAGAGAAAGCTGCGCGAGTCACTCGACCAATTGAAATCGAAAACCGTCAAAACTGGTGCGCTCAAATGAACAAGCTAGTTGCCGTCGGAGATATACACCATGGGCCAAATTTAGAGCAAATCGACGCGGCCATCGAACGCGAAATGCCGGACCTTACGATCTTCCTCGGCGACTATTTCGACCAGTTCCACGATCATTTTGACCATGCTCGTCGAACAGCACAGTGGCTGAAGCAAAGTTTGAACAAACCAAATCGCATTCACCTTTGGGGCAACCACGACGTTCCGTATGGATATTCTGAATACGCTCACTGTCCGGGGTACGATCCAGCAAAAGAACGAGCCATTCGTTCGGTGCTGGATGATCACGACTGGGCCAAACTCAAACTCTGGCACATTGAAAACCATTGGCTCTTCACACATGCTGGGCTTTCACGGCCATACGCTCCAGCGAACATTGGGTGCCTCGCTTCCTATCTTGGCACCCAAGCTCGCTTTTTATGCGAGCCCACACCCATGAATCGATTTTTCGGCCATGCGCACGTGCATTGTCGAAAGCGAGCTCGTTGGGATAAGCATACGCCAGAGCCGGGATTGATCCAACGGGCATCCCGCCCGAGGAACTATATTCCAAGCCTTCGATCGTCAGCTCACGCCTTCGCCACGGTACAATGGCGTTCTCTAAACAAGTGAGCACGTCCTCCGAATTATATTCTGACTTGAGCACCAAGTGATGGCCGACGATTGCGCCCGTGCCACAGTCACGAACCACTAATAGCCAAATCCGCTTGGTCGTTTTCACCATAATCCGCCCGTCGGGAAGGCGAAAGACGATCACCCAGTGGTAATCGATTTTATGACCATCGAACTCCCATCGCTGATATGCGGCGAAAGCGTATTTTGGATCGAATTGCCAGCTTCCCAGCTTCCGCACTGAGTTCTCATCGGCGTACAGCTCAATGGTGCGATCAATTCGTTCTTCTTTCCATTTTTTGATTGCTCGGCGAAGCCCCGATTCGCCGCGAGTATTGAGATTTAACGGATATTGTCTTTCCGAAAAACCGAACTGTTTGCATAGATCTAAAAATGAGACCAGCAGCGTATCATCCGAAACCGCGATCTCGTATGTTTTGCCCTCCTCCAGTTGAAACAGTTCTTTTTTCAGCTCCTCTTGTATTTCAGCGTGCTCGTCCAAAAATTTAGCGAACATCCCCGCATAACCAAATCTCTTTTTTGCGCGTGGCGGAGGAGCCTTTCGTTCGTATTTTTAAGCCTTTTGTAATAAAGACAGACTTCGTAACCCACGAAAAGTCCATCCGGACGTTTCGTGATCGCCTTGTTGAAAAGGGCGTGGACCTCCTGCCGGCATAGGCCTGTGACCGCTTTGATTTCCTTATGGAGTGCAAAGGCAACGTACATACGCAGCGCACGTTCGCGCCGTTCGGAAATGGACTTAGCGTATGCGTCCAGCTGGGACGTATCGATTGTCGCCCACTTTGACTGATCGAGAATGTTTTTCGGGGTATTATTCCGGTTCATTTTGCCTTTAGGAAAGTGCCCGAATCAAAGGGGAGTTTGCTGAGCTGTGCGGTCAGTCTTCCTTCCCGTAGTAAGTCAATGATGCCTAGCCGCGCAGAAGCGGCAGATATTCTGCCTGAGATTTTTTCAAATAAGTGCTGAAATTTTGTCGGCCCAAACTGCTCGCAGTGATTGATGGCCATTAGGCTGGCTGCTGCTACATCGGCCCTTCGACTTACGTACGTGCGCTCGTCATAAAAGCCTCTCAGGTATCTCGCATTGGCCAGAAATTGAAGATCCGCCCTGACCTCCTGTTGTTTAACGCAGGAGAATTGGTGGCCCTCGTCCGCACACCAACGACGGCATGCTTCATCCGCCCGAATTTCTTCCACGGTGCGTTCCGGTTTGTCGTAGGCCAATCGTTCGAAACGTTCCGCCCCATCCTTGGTTTGAACCCAGAAGTGTAACCTTGCCCGCACGTGAACGGAATCCACCCAGCGCTCGATTTCTTTGGGATATTCGCAAAACGACTCAACGTTGGGAGACCAATCGAGCTGAATGCTTCGTTCAAAATGTAGTAAGTTAGCCAAGGCTGTATCGCGGCCCGCCTTAGGGCTAAAGCTAAACCATCGGTTGCCCGCATGTGTCAGCTTGTCTGGTAGCCAGATCGGGGTGTATTTTGTAGGCATAGTTCCTCCAATGCCTGGCCCGCAGCTGGCTTGACACGTGCAGGGCGTCCCGCCAATAAGAATGGGTCAGACTAAGTGTTAATTAGATCGTTACTGATGCTTAATTAATTGGGCTCGTAGCCGAAAAGCTGCGCTGCCGAGTTGATCAAGTTGTCGGAATGGTTATCGTTTAGTTTACGCTACTGACGTTGCCTCCAATCGAGTTGCTGCTCTTTTGGAGGTTTTTTGTAGAATCACCGTAGCGTTTGGCGATCCCTTGAAATTATTTCTTCGTGTTTACTCTAAAGCGGGGCGGCCGTCGTCCTGCTCCTTTCGCAACGAGCGTGAGGAGCGCATCATCCTCAAAACCTGCAGCCTTATTGAGACGCTTCTTCACCTTCGTAAGCGTAAAGTCGCTGTCGTGCCCGGGATAATCCTCCAAGCATTTACTTCTGAATTCGTGCGAGGTGAACTCCGGGGCCAACGCCGTTGCGACTTCCAAGAGCACCTTCTTATAATCTATTTTTTGCGTACGCGAGGGCTTTGCTGCCCGCGGAGCCAGTTCGTCCTCTTTTTGTGCGGCGAGAGTTGACTGCGTCAAACCGCCTCCCCCTGACAGCGGCGGCTGAGAATATTCTTCCAAGCCAAATTCCTTTAGGAGATGAGCACGCGTCCCGCGTAATTCGACGATATGAGCTTCGCATTCTTCCACCTGACGATCAATCCGCGCCAATACGAGCTTGGCTGCATCACGCTCTTTGGGTGTCAGAGGGGACTGCTTCACTGAAGTCCTTCTAATCCGAAACGAGCCCCAAAGACAAGAAAAAACTTTAAATAGGGCTCATTCTAGGTCTCAAATGGGATTCAAATGGCGTCCGAACGGATCATAAAACCGTTAAACCTTGCGGCTCTAGCGCTGTGTCATGAAGCCTATATCAGAGGAAAACGACCTCGCACGCGCTTCGCGTATCAAAGCTATTTTGAGTGGTATTGTAAGTGGGACAATGGCGCTTCATCAGCGCCTTCAGCGCTGCTAGCTCTACTTAGCGGTGGGAAGCTGTTAGCTGATAAAAAACTTTATGACTACCGCGAGCATTTGCTCAGGGAGCGGCACCCAGTATCCCAAGTTAGAAATGCTATCATCCCCCTTACGGGATTTTGCAAAACTGCCCGCCTCGATGGACTCATTGATTGGGATTTAAAATCTGTGATCCCTCCTTTACCAAGAAAACTTGGGGGCGAGCAGAAGGTGCCCGATCTGCAATCAGTCACGTACGAGCAGCTAGCCGCCTTACGCGCCCATATCGCAAAAGATCAATCCCCTACCGGCCTGCGTGACCAAGCAATGCTCTCGGTCATTTCTGAAGCGCTTCTGAGCACAGTAGAAACTGTCTCGTTGAAGGTATGTGATGTCGATTTGGCTCACTCGCGCCTGCGAATTTGGAACCGAGGCGCCCACCGGGATGATTACCTTCCCCTCAGTCGCTGCACACTGCGCGAAATAGAGTCATGGATCCGTTGCCGTCCCCGCTCCCAGTCCGACCGATTGTTTGTTTCAACTTCCCCCAACTACGATAGGCCCGGCGGGCAACGGGCGCTTACGGAGCGGATCCTTCTAAAGGTGGTGGCCCGAAGATGCCTCGATGCGAGAATACCTCATATCACGCCCAAGATGATTAAGTTGCTGGGTATAAATGAAGTTGCCCTGCTGTGCACACAGAAAGGTTATTCGGTACCAGCTGGCATGGCCATTACCCGGCAAACTTCAGATCGGTTATTTCGGCTTCATAGCCATGCAGCCAATGAGGCGGCCAAATCGGCGCTCTCTGATGCGTTGTCCAAGCGCTCACGCGGTGGAAATGCAAAGTGACGCCGATTTTTGATCTCAGATTTCGGTTTTTCCAGAGGGCACCTTCATTTGTCAGTACATTTAGGCAACCTTGCATCAAATGTCATTAGAATCAGGGCGGAATTCTGACGGGCTGAAAGTACTGACATTTTCCAAATAGCGTAAAATAGGGTCCATTACCAATGACTTACGCGCTTTTTTCGCTCAGAAATGTCGGTAAATTCAGGGCACTGTGCGCTTGTGTGATCGATTTACTATTCTGGGTTCCTGGATTTTTCACCACAGAGTGCACAGAGCGCACTGAGAGAAACCAACAATCCTGATCCCCTACGCCAGCATCAGCCTCAATCCAGTGAGGGCTGATACTCTGGAATCAGAACTTTAAGGTTACGCTTGAGATCGTTTGCCGACAGCTCGTCCACAAAAGGCTCTAATTCAGCCATGGCCTGCCGACTCGCTTTTTCCGCATCGTTGTTCGTCACAAACCGCATGATACGCGGATGTGTCGTCGGCGTGTGCCGTTCGTCGCAATGCTGCAGCTCCTCATACAGTTTCTCGCCGGGTTTTAGTCCTGTGAACTTGATCTCGATATCCTCGCCAACCACGTAGCCACTCAACTCGATCATTTGGCGGGCCAGATCGACGATCTTCACCGGCTTGCCCATATCTAGTACGAAAATCTCCCCGCCCTTGCCCAGCGCACTCGCCTGCATGACGAGACCAACCGCTTCCGGGATAGTCATAAAATAACGAATCACATCCGGATGCGTCACCGTCACCGGACCACCCGCTTCGATCTGTTTTTTGAAAATCGGTACCACGCTCCCGGACGAACCAAGCACGTTACCAAAGCGCACGGCCATGAGTTTCGTTTTCGATGAGCCAGCAACAGCCTCAAGACCTGACGATGTCGCCTTCGCTGCTTGCTGCGTTAGCCGTGCCGAACCATGAGCCATCGAGTATTCACTTCTCTCCGTTTCACCAACTGTCGTCGTTCCCACCTTTAGGCGAGAAGATAAGGTCGGCATTTTCGCTGCCTCATTGGCCACTTCTTGGAGACGTGTCTCAGCGGTGAATCCGTTGCTCAAAGCCTGAAGATGCAGTTCCGCTAACCGCTTACTCGCCCCCATAACATTTGTGGGATTGATGGCTTTATCGGTCGAAATCATAACAAATGCCTCGGCCCCAAAATCGACCGCCAGCTGAGCGAGTTTTCTCGTGCCCACCGAGTTGTTCTTAATGGCTTCGGAAGGCTGTCGTTCCATCAAATACACATGCTTGTGTGCTGCGGCGTGAAAAACCACCTGCGGGTTATGCAGCTCAAAAATGGATTTCATCCGGGCTCGATCAAGGATGTCAGCCACCAAGGGTAAAATCAATCCACCCACTCCCAGCCCATTCAACTCTTGCTCAATCACGAAAAGCGAGGGCTCCGACTGTTCTATCATCAAGACGCGGCGAGGATTCAGATGGGCAATCTGGCGACACAACTCCGCACCGATACTGCCGCCCGCACCCGTCACCATCACCACCTTGTTTTCAACAAACTGGCGGATCGATTGCGCATCGAGTGCAACGGGCTCACGACCGAGTAAATCCTGAATCTCAATCGGGCGGATCTTACTCACCCGCGCTTTGCCCGACGCCATATCTTCCAGCGAAGGCAACGTCTCCACCTGCACACCCGCCTTGCCGAGAAAAAGCGCGATCTCACCAATGCGCTTCGCCGAAGCGGACGGCATCGCGATGATCGCACGTCGTACACCAACAAGAGACTTCAGCTCAAAGAAATCCTCTGGCGCACCATCCACCATCACGCCGTGGATGAATTTGCCGTGTTTCTTTTGGTCGTCATCCAGAAAAGCCACTGGCTTGAAACCACGCCCGGGCATATTGAGCAAATCCGTAGCCAACGAAGCACCTGCATCGCCTGCGCCGATGATGGCAATCCGCTCTGCACGCCGGTCGCCAAAACGTTTTCCAATCATAATCCGCTCGCGGTACAACCGCAGCGACATACGAAATGCGCAGAAAACCGTGATCGACAGCAAGAGATCAACCAACAGCACACCACGCGGGGGCGTATAGAGAGGAAAACCAACCATCCGGGGCACAATCATTAACGCACTCGAAACCAACAGCGCAAAGCTCAGCCGGATGAAGTCAGGAATGCTAAAAAACGTCAGCATCGTCCCCGTTTGCCCAAAAACGATCAGCGCAGCCAGCTTGATGCCCAACAGCAACCCAAGCATCCGCAGACGGTCAGCCTGATACTCTGGCGCCAGTGTAAAATCAAAACGCACCTCATATGCCACGAAGAAGCACGCAATGATGATCGCCGAATAAAGGGCGATGGTAATAAAGAAGCGATAGCTCAGCAAACTCCGAGCCGCTTGGGTCAGTGTTCTTTTCACGTAGTTAAGATGAACCTAACCCACTAGAGGACCTGACTTAAAACTTCACGCAAATTCTTTGGCAGCCCCAGACCTATTCTTCCCTATGAGCTTAAAGCACCGGCCCCACGCTACGTCCTAAACTCACGCTCTTTCTCCACCTTGAGCTCCGCTTGCCTCATAGCTGGTACAACAGCGTGTGTAAGCGATTAACCACGGTTCGATCCGGCTCAATCCCGTTTAACGCAAAAGCCGCAAATAAAACTTTGGACGAAAAGCACAAAGTTGCCCCTCTATACCGTAGGGCCGCAGCTTGCCTGCGCGCCGTCCGTGGAGATTGTGGCGAGCCACGCATACAACCGCGCGAGCCACCAACCGGTACGGACACAAGGTCCGACCCTACGCCGACCCGGTAGGGCCGTCGCTGGTCGACGCGCCGCAAACCACGCCAAACCCAGCCCGCACCGAGCTGCGACCCTGCGCGATCATCAAACCTGCTCCGCGCGGGAGTGTTCACTGCCGTAGAATTCAATCGCGTTTTCTAGGCGTTACGCAAAACGGGGCGTGCACTTGACACAAATTGCAAGCGAGCATGAGTCTTAAAACATGACCTCCGAGATAGACGACTTCTCCAAACATCTCTGTATCGCTGGGCGAGTCACCCAAGCATTCCGGGAAAAAGGATGGAATCTCATCGTCGTCGGGGGCTCTGCGCTCGAATTCTATACCGAAGGACAATATCTTTCCGGAGACATAGATGTTTGTAGGCGCCTTGGGCAACCAACGATACCACCCGCTATTGAACGCGAGGTCATGGGCCGCCTCAATGCGAAATCGACTGGAACCCGGCGCCAATGGAAAATCGACGGAGTTTTTGTCGACATTTTAGGGGAAGTCGAAACAGCCCAAGCTCCAAACTTCCGGTTCCTGCAAACGCCCGAAGGAGAAATTCAAATCATGCCAGCCGAAGAGATTCTCATCGAGCGGATCTTTGTTGCCTACAGCAACACCCCACCCCTGAAAGAGACTCTGTTTGCCGCAGAAAAAATGCTCAGGGCTGCCTTCGCCATGAAGGAGGACTTCGATTGGGCTTATGCGCGAAATCTCGCTAGAAGTACGACCTACGATGTAGGCGAAAAACTCGACGAGATGACGAATCGGCAGCTAAATCCACACAACCCAAAGCGGGACATAGAAAAATGAAGACTCATTGGACGTGGGACGAATGGCAGAACAGCAGGCCGAACCGCCGGGCCGCTTCGAATCAAATATCGGATGGCCCCTGTCGTCGTATAGAAAGCAGTTCGGATAAAAGATTAAAGGCCGCATTTAATGGAGCCAGAGGCCCAGCATTTCGCCCACTCAATCGAAGCAAATCGAAGGATTCCTGAACAGATTCCGGGGAAGTGCCGCCCGTCGGCATGCTGCTTCGGATCTCGATCCACGGTGCGCACGCAAGGTGCGACCCTACACAATCAGCCTCAATTAGCGTGCATTAGCGGTTAAAATCATCTTCTTGGATTATTCCATCGAGACTAGCGTGAGCCCCCCCCAACCAGCTTATCAGCACCACATTCGCCGTTATTTTTATAGCGGCTGGGCATTCCTGATGCCGTACCTCTTCGCGTATTTATTATACTACGTGATGAAGTGGCCGGTGAATCCCTCCGGGAAAACCCCAGAACTCCAAATCTCAAATAGCTGGGTGCCATGCATGCTGCATGTTTATTGGGTATTGCACACGATCCATGTGATTCTCGCAGGCTACGCCCTGTGGCGTTGGTGGAAGCAGACCAGGATTTTACAGGAGGAAACGGAGCGAACGGAGACCGAGTATACGCGTACTTCGTTACCTCAGTTAACTCCTGTTCAAACAAACCACCAGTCGCCGATTTCTGACATCCGACCTCTGACCTCTGGCCTCTGGCCTCTGGCCATTCAGCTTGCCCCTTGGGCGCTCCTCGCCCTCCTCTTCTACATCCCCGGAGTCTACCTCGAATGGCCCTCCGATCCATGGGAACACCTGCGGCGCATCAATGAATGGCGCATCCTCGACACCGTCGGCGCGCATTCCTCGTGGATCAAATCCAGTTACTTCATACCCTACAGCCTGCTCAGCTGGTGCATCGGCCTGCGCCAACTCTTCTGGCTCGATTTTTACTATACCGGCATCTGCCTCTTACTGTGCTGGCAATATTATAGATTCTCCCGCGCCTGCGGCCTCGGCGAACGCGCCTCGATGGTATTCGTGATTATACAAGCGCTGCTCTTCGGAAATAACATATTTTCGTTTTATCGATACTACGGAATATCGAGCAGTATCTACGCACAGTTAGGCGCCGTGGCGTTAACGAGGATCGTGTTACAATTCGCGGCCAGAGGCACGATACTGGGAACTATATTACAGGAGGAAACAGAGCGAACAGAGACCGGTTCGAGCTCTACTCCGTTGCCTCAGTTATCTCCTGTTCAAACAAACGCCGAAAATACCGTTTTACAGAAGGCAACAAAGCTAACGAAGGACGAAGACATACCGTTGGCCCATGAATCAGGGAATGCCCGTCCATTGAACGTTCATCGTTCAGCGTTCAGCGTAGAGCGTTCGCCTATCGCCGACCTTCACCCCTCCACTATTCCGCCCCTTCCCCCTTATCCCTTATCCCTTAAACCTCAGATCATTCCCCTTATCACTGCCGTTACGTGCCTGCTGGCACTCACGGCACTCAACCACCCCCAAGGCCTCGGCATCGCCGGCCTCGGCATCGCAGCGGTAATCGTCTGGCGCCTTATCGAATGGAAACGCTCCGCCCTCTGGTGGCTCATCGGCGGAACGCTCGTCATCAACGCCCTCTTCCTCTGGCTCTACCCACGACCCGCCATCATTGAAACCTACCGAGCCCAAGGCTGGCTCAACGCTTGAATCTGGTCACATCTGTGTTCCCTATGCCTAAAGGGCTCGCCAGTCGGTTGGCTCAGCATCTCTCCGTTGGCGGTATTTCTTCCAGTGATTGGCTATCCATTAGCCGAACTCGTCGAGAAAAATGGAGGGCCAACTGATATTGCTATGTTTCAGAGAATGTTTTTCACAGTCCCTGTTCTTCTCTCCACTTTCCTGCTTGTCGATAGATTGAACGAGAAACGGAAGCGATGCCGCGCGAGACCGCTCCGACCAATCGTGTTTTTGAGTGTATTCGCAATTGCAGCGACAGGTATTGTGCTCGAGCCCTCCCGAGCACCTTACTTCAACCGGTTTTGGCATGTCGTCAGTATGACCCCCAACGACTTGACCCTACAGCCATTACTACGCGAGGCCGAGTTGTCTGGGATAGCTTCACCCACGGGACTGGTTGTGGCCCCTCCGGTTGCAACAGCAGTAGCGTACTCCAACAACGTCACGCCCTATGGTTCCTCTGCTTATCGATTGATCGGAAAAAGCCAGGTCAACGAGATGGCTGATGCCGTTTCTTTCTGCGGAGCGCTTATAAGCAATTTTCTTCCAGCGAATCCAGTCCGGGCCAGCAGCGTAAAAAACGAGTGGGCGTCACCATACGAAACAGGAGTACCAGAACCCAAATACTATGGGTGGATGCTGGTCGGCGGAAACCCACCTGAAACGCCAACCCCAAGCCGTGAAATCGAAGGGGCTTTATTCCCGATCCACAATCCAGCAGGGAGGGCTTCCTACATTCTCAGTTCAGAGCTCAATCCCGTTTCAGGCAGCAAAACATACGTTGTATCCATCACTATTTCCCAAGCAGGAAATGCGAACGCCGGAAACTACCTTTGCATCGCATGGTACGATGAAAACAAACGTCTTCTCGAAGCCAACAAGGAGCGCCCCTTAGGCGCAGGGAACCCAGACGGCTGGGTCAATGGCACGTACAGCTATTTCGGCCTCACAAATACCCCAGCCCCCTTGCGAGCTAAAACATTTCGATGCGAATTTGGCGCGGGAACTGGTCAACGAATCCCAGCGGGCGCCAGTTACGCGCGACTTGGCGCGCTGCTTAATTACACGGACGCACCCAAGCTACCAACAACCATCTACGATGGTGAACGTATACCAATACAAACTCCGCGATTCGCCTCCTCGCGCCGCCTGAGACTTCCATATACACTGCAGGATCTATCGCCGGATTAACCTCTTCACTGGTCCTCGCGCGAGGTGAATATGAAATTTGGTGGGCTGCGCGAAATCAGGCGGGCAATAGCAATTAGGGATTCTACACCTCCCCATCAATGAGACCACACTTAGGACAATAGACTGCGCACGGTATCCACGACAAAGCCGTTTTCTTCTGCCGACATCGTTGGGAATAACGGCAACGAAACACAACCCTTCCAATGCCGCTCAGCGTTTGGAAAGAGTTCCGGGCTCAAGGAGTACGTTTCCTTGTAATATGTCATTCGGTGGAGCGGCTTGTAATGAACAGAATACCCAATTTCGTGCCGACTCAGCGCCTCAATGAAAGCGGCGCGGTTCAATCGCGCGCCGGGCCCCAGTACCAACCAAAACAAGTGCCACGCGTGATCTTCTCCTCGGCCATGTACCAATGGTAAACTTACATCAGGCAGGGAGCGGAATCCATCGAGGTACTTTTCTGCAATCTTTTGTCGGCATTCACGATATTCATGGGCCCGCTTGAGCTGAGCTAGGCCGACCGCTGCCGCCAGATCAGGAAGGTTATATTTAAAGCCCGGAGCCACAACATCGTACTCCCAGCTCGCAGACGCACTAGTAAATCGATTCCATATATCGCGATCGATTCCGTGCAGACGCATCGTTCGCGCACGCTTTGCAATCCGCTCGTCGTTCGTCACGAGCATCCCTCCTTCTCCTGTGGTTATCGTCTTGTTCGCATCAAAGGAGAAGCAAGTCACGTCTCCCCACTCACCGATCATTCGGCCAGCGCATCGTGTTGGGAACGCATGCGCGGCGTCTTCAATCACGCTAACCCCGCGAGCGCGGCAAATTTTCATGATCCCAGGCATATCGGCGGCCTGGCCACCGAAGTGTACCACCACGACAGCTTTGATCCCAGGCATACGATTCAACGCTTCGTCGATTCCCGAGGGAGTCACCAGACAACTACCTTCTTCCACATCCAAAAACACAGGATCAGCGCCCACATAGCGAATGACCTCAGCCGACGCAGTGAACGTCATGGTCGGCACCAGCACCTTATCTCCAGGACCGACGCCTAGAGCCTCGACAGCAAGATGAAGAGCCGCGGTGGCCGAGTTTACAGCCACTGCGAATTTCGAATTCACTTCGTTCCGAAACTTCTCCTCAAACTCGAGGCATCGGCCAGCTGTGGTCAGCCATCCACTCTCTAAGACAGAGAATACATTAGCTTTTCCTTCACCATCAAAACGATCCGGCTGAACGGAATTTTCATAATATATAAAACTTGGTACGAGTGATTCTAGGTTTCTGGATCACCTGTTATAACAACCATCAAAGTCCTTACAAGGATCTTAAAATCCCCAACGAAGCTTTGTTTTGCAATATACTCTTCGTAAATCGATAGTTTCTTGGGCAAGATCTCTGTGCGATACGCCTCCATCTGGATTATCTCGAGCTGACAACAGCGATTCCTCGTTACGAAGCAAATAGATGCAGGATCTGTAATCCCGGGTCGAACGGATAGAACCTTCCTCCATCGATCAGGGTATTCATTCACCCACTCTTTTCACCTCGGGCCGGGGGCCGACCAACGACATCTCCCAGAAGTACATTCCATAGCTGGGGAATCTCATCCAACTTCGTAAGCCCTCAACAACCGTCCCACCCGGGTTACTCGACTCGAATCTCCAACATCAAGCTACCGTGTTCAGTTCCTTGCGCACCGACATCGTCCTGAATTTGAAGAGATTGAACTCAACGCCTCCGAAACCGACCCGAGTCTGCCGAAAAAATGCAGGAAATCCTGAATCGATCAGCACCAAGATGGATATGACAGCAAACAAAGGGCTCAGAAGAACAAGTCCAATAATAGAAAAACACACATCGGTCAGACGCTTCATTTTATTTCTGTATTCGTCCCATCGAATTTCCTGACCATGCACACAACATGTGTTCGTAAAGGCACACAACAATTGAGCACCTTATACAAAAGCGGATGCAGCCTCGCAGCAAAGCGTCCAATTGGGGGTGCGAGCGTCACACGCGTCGTCGGAAAC
>JADKHC010000004.1 GCA_016721945.1 Verrucomicrobiota bacterium
CGAATACCTGATCGACGCTGAGATGGCGGACGCAGTGGTTGTGGTAGGAATCGGAGGGCACACAGAAGCCCGGCGAGAGGCATGGGTTGCACGGCATCGGAGCCTGGAGGGTGAGGTGTTTTTCGCCAAGCGGGCGCCAGGTAGCTACGTTTTGCGAGCTGAAGAGTGCGACGACACGCGTGCCGACTGAAGCGGCGAGATGCATCGGACCGCTGTCGTGGCAGAGGAGCGTGTTGGCGCTGGCGAAAAGGGCGGCGAGTTGGGGAATCGTGAGCCGTTGGTCGATGGCGAGTGCGGGCGTGGTGAGGTGAGACTGGATCTGTTGGACAACTTCTTTTTCGCCAGGTCCTGCGACGAGGATCGGGGAGACGCCGGCGTTGCGGAGTTGGTTGATCACGGCGGCGAATCGTTCCGCTGGCCAGATGCGATGCGGGCTGCGACTACCGGGGTGGATTAAGATTTTAGCGGTGCCGACTGGTAGAGATGAGATGGCTGGTAGGTTGCGGACGAAGTCGATGTCTTCAGCGCGTGGAATGAGCTTGGGCGCGCTGGGGATGAAGGGCACACCGATGGGTCGGAGGATGCGTCCGCAGAAATCGGTGATGTGCCGATTCACGAGGTAATCGGCCTCGATAATTTCGTGGGCAGTATAGCAGCGTGGCAGTTTGACCTCCGGCCCGTGGTGGAGGGCGATCCTGGTAGGTGCGCCAGAAAAACGCGTGATCACGGCTGTGCGCGGCCGGTTGTCGAGGTCGAGAACGTGGGTAAACCGTGCGCGTCGCAGGGCAGGAATCAGGCTGATCCAACCAGTCAGGTTGGTGGGTATGAGCAGCGTTTGATCGACATCGGGATTGAGCGAAAGGATCGGGGCAAAGGCGCGATCGACCATGACGGCCAGTTTTGCCTCAGGCCAATGGTTGCGCAGGCTTTTCAAAACCGGCCCGAGCAATACGATGTCGCCGAGGTAGCGACGGCGTATGATCAGGATGCGAGGTGCGATCTTGGTGGTAGACATTGGCTACTGACGATCAAGGGGTGCGACTGGCTTGTGACGGATTGCGCAGTGCTTTGACGAAGGCGAGGTGCGTGGGATACGCGTGGCGCATTTTTCGACGGAGAATGCGTTTTCGCACGGAACGCCGCAGGTTTTCAATCGGGCGTTTGAGGCGGTAGTCTAACCAGCAGAACATGCGCGTAAGGGCCGGTAGCTGATTACGCAGCCACTCGACTTCTGCGGAGAGGTTTGGTTGCGAACCTTCTTTATTCTCCAGATGGACGAGTGCGCGAAAGAGTATTTTTTTGACCGTGAGGGGACTGATGGACGGTGGCTTGCGGGAGGTCAGTTGTGGCAAGTATTCACGCAAGATGCCGACCATTTCCAAATAACCTGCTTTGGTGGTTCGGTTGACGGCGGTTTGCTGGCCGGAGTGCAGACGGAAACAGCAGAGCGGTTCGGGTGTGTACAAGGCGTCACCCTGGATCAAGAGATGAAACCACATCTCCAAGTCGACGATTTGCCGCAGATTGGAGGCGAAGCCACGCAAACCCTGCGCCCGGCGAAATAGCACGACGGAGGGTTCGCCAATCAAGTTGTGACTTTCGATGAGGCAGCGGGCGATGATTGTACCGCTTTTGTGGATACCTTCGGTCTTCAGTTCATCCCAGATGCCGGTGACGGTAGAATGTTCATCGATGGTGAAGCGCGCAGAAACCGCCAGCGCGGCCTCGGGGTGCGCGTCGAGCAAGGCAACCATACGGCCAAGCGCATGGGGCGTTGCGAGACAGTCGTCGCCGAAAAGGTAGCGGATGTATTCGCCACGGGCTTGTTGCAGGCACCAATTCCAGTTGGCGACCATGCCGAGGTTTTGCTTGTGAATGTGAACGCGGATACGCGGGTCGCGCGTGGCGTAATCTTGCAGGATGCGCGTGGTGTCGTCGGTCGAGCAATCGTCACTAACGATCAATTCAAAATCGCCAAAATCCTGCCGCAAGACCGATTCGATTGCTTCAGGCAGGTAGCGTCCGTAATTGTAGGTAGGGATGAGGACGCTGACTTTGGGTACAGCCGACATGTGAGTTGAGAATAAGAGCCGAGATGCTCAGCGTCTAAGTTCCCAAACAAATTGATAGGTTTCGCCGGCGGGGCGGAAGCGCAGATACAGCGCGACGAACCACGGGATTTCAAAGTAGGAGTTCTTTAGTTCTGAGCGTCGTACGCGTACTTTGGGGTCGCGTCGTTGGGTGACTTTGAGTCCGGCCTCGTTCACCATTTTCTCCAGTGATTTAGCTGCAAAAAAACGCCAGTGGGTGTTGTCCAGCAGGCCGATTTCACGATAATCGAAGCGACCGTTGAGCAGTTCAATCAGCACGCCGTTGTAGGCGAGGTTCGGCACAGAAATCCAGATTGAACCATTGGGTTTGAGTAAATCCTTCATCTGGCTTAGTACTTTCAACGGGTTATGCAGGTGCTCCAGCACGTCAGCCATGATGATGTGATTAAAAAATTTCTTTTCTGAGGTGAGAGTCTCGTGCCAAAAGGGTTTTTCGAGATCGCCGAGTCGCTCGCCAATGTGACGCGCGTCATAGGCGAATTGTGCGGCGGAGTTACCTGCTTCATGATCCCATTCGATGATGGTCATTCGGCAGTGTTTTTGCTCCTGTAGATACTTGGTCATTCGCCCGTGAGCGCAGGCAACTTCCAAAACATCGGTGTCAGGCAGGATGCTGTTGAGAATGGTCGAAACTGAATTCTCGTGCTCCATGTCCAGCGTGAAATTGTATTTTTGGCTCATAATGGGCAGCTCGGTTGTGGGTTAAAGGCATGAATCGTTGCGGCGCGCAATTAGTGATTCGGTGCGGTTGTAGAGTGATGCGAGCGGTGGACCGTCTAGCTTTTACTTTGTCGGCCGCACCGCGGCGTAGTCTGAGTCGACCATAAGTTCAGCGAGGCCCTTCATGCGTGTAACGGGTTCCCAGCCGAGTTTGGTTTTGGCTTTGGTGTAATCGCCGATGAGCAGGTCGACTTCGGCGGGGCGCAGGAAGCGTTCGTCAAATTTCACGTGATCGTGCCAGTCGAGGTTCAAGCGACCGAAGGCGGCGTCGAGAAACTCTTTGATTGTGTGCGTTTCGTTGGTGGCGAGAACGTAGTCGTCGGGTTGATCCTGCTGGAGCATGCGCCACATGCCCTCGACGTATTCCTTTGCGAAACCCCAGTCGCGTTTCGAATCGATATTACCGAGGTGGAGTTCCTTTTGCAGGCCGGCCTTGATGCTGGCGGCGGCGAGGGTGATTTTGCGCGTGACGAAGTTCTCACCGCGGCGGGGCGACTCGTGATTAAATAAAATTCCTGAGCAGGCGAAGAGATTGTAGGATTCCCGGTAGTTGACGGTTAGCCAGTGAGCAAAAACCTTGGCGCAGGCATAGGGCGAGCGTGGCCAGAAGGGCGTGGTTTCAACTTGGGGCACGGCTTGGACTTTGCCGAACATCTCGGAAGAGGATGCTTGGTAGAAACGTACTTTCTTGCCGATGCCGCTTTCGATGATGGCTTCGAGGATACGAGCGGCACCGACGCCGGTGATGTCGGCGGTGTATTCAGGGATGTCGAAGCTGACGCGGACGTGGCTTTGTGCGGCGAGGTTGTAGATTTCGTCCGGTTGTAGTTGGTAGAGAAGTTTGACGAGCGAGACGCTGTCGGCGAGATCTCCGTAGTGGAGAAAGAGACGTTTCTTAGTGCCGGATTCGTAGGCCGCGAGGTGGTCGATGCGCGCACGGTTGATGCTGCTGGCGCGACGGACGATGCCGTGGACATCGTAACCTTTTTCGAGGAGAAGTTCGGCCAGATAAGAGCCGTCCTGTCCGGTGATGCCGGTGATGAGGGCGATGCGTGCCATGGATTTTAGGTGATTTTGTCTAGTTCGGATTTGACGAGACGTTCGACCATTTGTTCGAACGGCACGGAGTTTTCCCAGCCGAGCAAACGTTGGGCTTTACTGGGGTTGCCGCACGATGCCACGGGCTCGACCGTCATCACGAGTTTGGAGTCGAACTTCACGTAGTCGTGCCAGTTAAGGCCCACGACATTAAATGCAGCGTTAACGAGCTGTTCGACGCTATGCAGACGGCCGGTGGCCAGGATGTAGTCATCGACGGTGGTGGATTTAAGAATCATCCACATGCCTCGAACATAATCCGGAGCCCAGCCCCAATCGCGCTGACCGGAGAGGCTGCCGAGATGGAGTTCGGTTTGGAGCCCTTTTTTTATCCGCGCGACGGCCTGGCAAATCTTCATGCTGACAAAGTTGCTGTTACGGCGCGGTGACTCGTGATTGTAGAGAATGACGGAGCAGGTCTGGAGTTTGTAGGCGATGCGGTAGATGCGCGCCATCTGCTGGGAAAAGGCCTTCGCTGCACCATAGGGAGTGGTTGGGTTCAGCGGCGTGAGTTCGTCTTGCGGCGAATAGGGCGGCGAACCGAAAACCTCGCTGCTGGAGGCGTAGAGAAATTTGGGCGGGTTCGGAAGATCGCGGATAATTTCGAGCAGTCGCAGCGTGGCCATGCCGACGCTGTCGACAGTGGTTTCGGGTAAATCGAGGCTGATGCGTGGGCTCGACTGGCCAGCGAGATGGTAGAACTCGTCGGGTTGCGAGCGGCTGATCACACGGCGGAGGTGAGTCGCGTCTTCGAAGGCACCGTTGTGGAGAAAGAGGCGTTTATTGAGCAGCTTCGGGTCTTGTACAAGAGGGCCGATATTGCTGGAATTGAGGGCGTCGGGACGGTGCACCAAGCCATGCACTTCATAACCTTCGCTCAGGAGTAATTCGCAGAGGTAGGAACCGTCTTGTCCGGTGATGCCGGTGATAAATGCACGTTTCATTTTAGCGGTGGTGGTTTGTCTTGGAAAACGAGACGGGGTCGGCCCGGTCAGTTTTCCTTCTGCATCGACTGTCTATCGTAGAGACTGCGATACATGGGTGAAGAGTTGTAAACGGAAGCGTGAGGGCCGGAGGCAACAATGCGACCTTGGTCGAAGACGAGGATCATGTTGGCGTCGCGGATCGTGCTGAAGCGGTGGGCAATGATTAAGACCGTTTTCCCGGCGATAAGCTTTTTCAACGCGGCCTGAATTGCGGCTTCGCTGTCAGAGTCGAGTGCCGAGGTGGCTTCGTCGAGAATGAGAATGGGGGCGTTGCGCAGGAAGGCGCGGGCAATGGCGATGCGTTGTTTTTGTCCACCCGAGAGACGACTGCCGCGCTCGCCGACGATCGTGTCGTAGCCCAAGCCGCCGTCGAGGCTGAGAATGAATTCGTGGGCGTAGGCGTTGCGACAGGCTTCTTCGACTTCGGCGCGGGTGGCGTCCGGGCGACCGAGGAGAAGATTGTCGTAGATCGATTCATTAAAGAGAACCGGGTCCTGCGAAACGACGGCGATGTTGCGGCGCAGATCCGCGAGCCGAAATTGGCGAATGTCGTGGCCATCGATGCTAACCGAACCGGCGGTTACTTCGTAAAAGCGAGGGACGAGGTTGGCGAACGTGGTTTTGCCTGCACCGCTGGGGCCGACGAGGGCGCAGACTGTACCGGCAGGAAGATTCGCCGTCACGTCGCGCAGGACGGGTTCGTCGGTTTTGTAAGCGAAGGATACTTGGTTAAACACGAGGTCGCCCTGAACCCGGCCGATGTTTACGGGGTCGACGGGATCGGTGATGGCGATTGGTTCGTTAAGGACTTCCTCAAGCCGGGTCAAGGAGGCTTCGCCGCGCTTTAACTCGTTGTTGATGGCACCGAGTTTTTTAATCGGTTCGTAGCTGAGGTAAAGCGCTGCCAGAATACCGAGGAAACTGCCGCTGTGAACATTGTAGCGGTACGCGTAGACGAACGTGATCGAGATACCGAACGCAGCGAGCACTTCGATGGACGGAGCAAGTAACTGGGCGTATTTGACGACTTTCATCTGGGCCCGGACGAGCACCGCGCTGAGCTTGGCGAAGCGGTCGACCTCGTATTTTTCCAGGCTGAAGGCGCGCACTTCCTTAGCGGCGGCGAGATTTTCCGTAAAGCGACTGGTTATTGTTCCGGCCTGGGCCTGCAGATGGATGGCGCGGGCGAGTAAGCGTTTTCCCACATAGCGAATGGGCAATACCGCGAGCGGAACGGTGAGCAGGCATACCAGCACCATAAACAAACCTTGCTCGCTGTAGGCGATCAAAGCGACGGCCCCCAGCGTGCTAATCAGCGTCGTGGGTTGCTTGATGAGGTCGTTGGAAACGATGGTAAGGGTGGTCTGTAACTGATTGGTATCGCCTAAACCACGCGCGATCATTTCTCCACTGGAAAGCCGCTGGAAAAAACCGAGCGGCAGATTTTGCATCTTCCTGAAGTAATCCAGTCGTATTTGCTCCAGAATTCGTACGCCCGCATATTGGATCAGGTAGGTGTTTAGGTATCCAGCGATGCCGCGGATGAGGAAGATAATCGGCAGCCAGAGTGCGATCGCCCAGATTTGCCAGAACGAGAGTTTGGGCCGTGACGGGATGGGGGCTGGTGGCGGCGTGTTGACCGGGACGTTTGTCGGTTCAGGTTGGTTAACGCTGAACATGCGGTCAAAGAAGCCATCGAGATCCAGCCATTTTTTTTGCACCTCTATCACAGAGCCTGGAGTTGGTGTAGGATCTGAAACCAATACGCGCGGGATCACATATTTGATCATCAACGGCATGCCTAGTCCGCCGACGGCTCCATAAAGAATACCGCAAAGGACGCCTGCGATCAGGGCGAACTTTACCTTTTTCAGGTATTTAAAGTACGGGAAAAATCGACGCATGTAGTTTAGCCGGGATGTATCTTGAAAATGGAGGGAATGGCTTTGCTCTTCATGCTACGTTGCGAAATTGACGCTTCGCTAAGTCCCAAAAGAGAGGAAATTCCAAGCCTTACCCTAGGAAGCAATGACGGGTGTGTGCGACCTCAATCTTTCGATGAGCGAACGTCGAGCGCATCCCTCAGGCCGTCGCCGAGGAAGTTGAGCGAAAATAGGGTCAGCGAGAAAAGCGTCCCAGGGAAAACCAATAGCCACCAGTACTCTTCCATCTTTTCAGAGCCGTCTTTAATCAACTTGCCCCAAGAGCTCATCGGGTCGTCCACTCCGAGGCCGAGGAAGCTGAGGAATGCCTCCAATAACATGACCGACGGGATGGTGAGCGTGGTGTACACGATGACCGGTCCGAGAATGTTGGGTACCATGTGGCGGAAAATAATCCGGCTGCGACCGTAGCCGAGCGAACGCGCTGCCTCGATAAACTCCATTCTCTTAACTGACATGATTTGCGCGCGAACGATGCGGGCCATCGTTAACCATTCTACAGCACCAATAGTTGCGAAGAGCAGTATGATTTTGCCCACGCCCTGAGCCTGTTTCATGCCGTGCTGACCGAGCCACGTGTCGAAGGCTTGCATTGGATCCTTGAGAAAAACCATCAGCAAGATGACGAAGATCGTGAAGGGCAGGGCGTATAAAATATCCACAATGCGCATCATCACCATGTCGGTTTTGCCGCCGAAAAATCCGGCGATCGCGCCGTAGCTCACGCCGATGACGAGCGCGACGAACGACGCCACAAGCCCGACCATGATTGAGATGCGGCCGCCGTAGAGTACGCGGGCGAGCAGGTCGCGCCCGAGTTGGTCGGTGCCGAACCAGTGATCAGCGCTAGGCGGCGCGTAGGTCAGCTCGAGGTTGTTCTCGTAGTACGATTGGGCGAAAAACGGTGCGAGCGCGCACGACAGCCCGAGCACGATGAGCAAGCAGGCGCCGATGACGGCGACTTTGTTTTTTCGCAACCGGTGCCAGGCGTCCTGCCAGAGCGAGTGGCCTTGCTCCAACTGGTCAGCGGAGAGATCGGCGGCCGGAAGATTTTTGGGCGAAAGTGAAACCATCGAAAGAGGAAGGGCGGAAATGCGTTTTTTTACAGGAGGAAACTGAGGAAACTGAGGAAACGGAGAGAACGGAAAGGTGTTTAGGGTTTCGACTAAGGAGATTTCACATAAGATCGCGAAGGATGAAGGGTCGGGCTCTGTTCACCCTGTTATCTCCTGTAAAATGGTTTGGTGTTTGGGCTTTGCTTATTCGAATTTCAGTTTCGGGTTGAGCCAGACCTGCACGACATCGACCACGAGATTGAGCGCGATGATCAACGTCGCGTAGAGGATCACCGTGCCGAGGATGAGGTTGTAATCGCGGCTGAAAGCGCTGGTGACAAACTGGCGGCCGAGTCCTGGTATCTGGAAAATGGTTTCGATTACAAACGAACCAGTCATTATGCCTGCGATCGCCGGTCCGAGAAAGGCCACGACGGGTAGCAGGCCGCCGCGCAGAGCGTGTTTGAAAATCACGCGCGTCTCGCTCGCGCCTTTGGCTCGTGCGGTGCGGATGTAATCCTGTCCGAGAACTTCGAGCATGCCACCACGCGTAAGGCGGGCGACATAGGCGGCGTACACGCAACCGAGCGTTGCGGCGGGCAGCACGCGGTCGCTCAGCTCATACCAACCTGAGGCGTTGAACCAACCCAGATAGATGCCGAAGACCAGCACCAACATGGGCCCGAGTACAAACGTGGGCACGCAGATGCCGATCATGGAAACGGAAGAGCAAAGATAATCGATCCAGCTGTTGCGCTTGATAGCGGCCAATACGCCGAGTGGAAGTCCGAGGGCGAGCGCGACGATGAGTGCGATTGCGCCAAGTGAAATTGAAGCCGGTAGCGTATCGGTAATGATCTCGTTGACGGTGCGGTTGGCGTACTTGAACGAGGGGCCGAAATCCATGCCAAAGGCGGCTTTGAGATCTGGGCCGTGACGCAGTTCCTGCGGGTGAAAAGCCTTTGGGCAAATCTTCCACATGTAATCGCGGTACTGTTTCCAAAGCGGATCATTCAGGTGGTAATAAGCGTCGATGTTGCGCTGGATTTCCGGTGGCACGGCTTTTTCCGCTGTGAACGGACCGCCTGGCACAAAGCGGATCATGAAAAACGTCGCCGTGATAATGACGAAGATCACAGGGATCGTCTCAAGTAAGCGTCGGGCGATGAATCGTAGCATGGCTTGGCCCAGCATTTGGTCGGAACGCCGGTTGGCAATACGGGAACTTACAAGTCGGTTGGATCGGGATGTAGGAGCCTGCTTGCAGCGATGCGAAACTAAATCGCCTGCAAGCAGGCTCACTACATCGGCATCGCAGCGAAGGTCTGCGGCTGTGCCGGACGCTCGGGATCACGGCTGATTGCGCACGGGCGCAAAAGCGATTTGCCTCCGAGGGCGCGGGCCGTTCAGTCTAGCCCTTCATGTCAAACGCCTCTGTTCCCAAGATCGATCGTTTCTCACTGCCCGACGCGGGCGGCCATTTCGGCGTGTACGGAGGCGTATATGTGCCCGAGACGCTGATGACAGCGTTGCAGGAACTCGAACAGGCCTACGAAGCGGCGAAAAACGACCCGCAGTTCCAAGCCGAGCTGAAGCACCATCTCAAGGAATTCGCGGGCCGCCCAACCGAACTGTATTTCGCCGAGCGCCTGACGAACCATGTCGGTGGGGCAAAAATCTATTTAAAACGCGAAGACCTGCTCCATACCGGCGCGCACAAAATCAACAACGCTCTCGCGCAAGTACTCCTCGCCCGTCGCATGGGCAAGAAGCGCATCATCGCCGAAACCGGCGCTGGCCAGCACGGTGTCGCCACCGCAGCAGCGTGTGCGAAGTTCGGCCTCGAATGCGTCGTCTACATGGGCGCAGTCGATATGGAGCGGCAGTCGTTGAACGTTTTCCGCATGCGGCTCATGGGTGCCGAGGTGCGCGCAGTCGACGCGGGTCAGAAGACCTTGAAAGAAGCGGTCAACGAAGCGCTGCGCGATTGGGTCACCAATGTTCGCAACACTCACTACGTGCTTGGCACCGCCTACGGCCCGCATCCGTACCCGAAAATGGTTCGGGATTTCCACCGCGTGATTGGCCTCGAAGCCAAGGAACAGATCCGCGCGCGTGAAGGCCGTTTGCCGGACGAACTTATTGCCTGCGTCGGCGGCGGCAGCAACGCCATCGGCCTATTCTTCGAGTTTCTTGAGGACACCGAAATTCGCATGACCGGCGTCGAGGCGGGCGGTCGTGGAATCCGACGCGGCGAACACGCAGCGCGTTTTGCCGGCGGACGCCTCGGCGTGCTGCAAGGCTGCAAAACTTTTCTGCTGCAGGACTCCGATGGTCAGATCGAACCGACCCACTCGGTATCGGCAGGACTCGACTACGCTGCGGTGGGACCGGAGCACGCGTTTTATCACGAACGCGGCCGGATCGAATTCGCTTACGCCACCGACGACGAAGTGCTCGCAGCCTTCCAACTTTGCTCACGCCTCGAAGGCATTATTCCCGCGCTCGAATCGACTCATGCGTTGGCCTACGCACTGAAGCGCGCGAAGGAGTTGCCCAAGGAAAAAATCATTATCGCGAGCCTGAGCGGCCGCGGCGACAAGGATGTTCAACAGGTTCAAGCGATGCTGGCCGCCAAGACTGGCGGCAAATAACAAACGCCAAACCTCCAAAGGCCAAAGAAAACCTATGAGCGAAAGCCCAAGGGATCTGGAGGAGAGGACTGCGGTATTTGCTGAGGCTGTGCGCGATTTCGTACGTGGGCTTCCTCGCACAATCTCAAATATTGAGGACGTGAAGCAATTGGTTCGTGCCTCTGGTTCGGTGGCGGCCAATTGTATCGAGGCCAATGAGGCTCTTGGCGACAAAGACCGGGTGATGAGATTCAGAATTTGCCGCAAAGAAGCCAAGGAATGTCAGCTCTGGTTGCGCTTACTGCATACTGGAGAAAACACCGAGTTGGAAAATAGAAAGGCTGCATTGAGGCAGGAAGCGCTTGAGCTGAAGCTCATTTGTTCAGCTATTGTGAAGAAACTGGAATGATCCGGCTTTCGTAGGTTTGGCTCTGTTTTCTTTGGCGTTTGGTATTTTGGAGTTTGTGATTTTCCATGGATGAAATGAAATTTCATTCATGAAAAGCATGACCGGTTTTGGCCGCGCGACTGCCTCGCTCGGTGCCCACACTTTAACGGCTCAAGTGAGTTCCGTGAATCGCAAGACACTCGATCTCACGGTGAAATTGCCCGAAGAATGGGAATCGCTGGAGCCGCAGATCAACGATCTCGTGCGCAAGTACGCCTCGCGCGGCAAGGTCCACGTCGATCTCGAACTGACCGGCGCGAACGGCGGTCAAACCGTGGTTTGGGACGAGACGGCGGTTGGGGAAACGTTAGCGAAACTGAACGCGTTGGCCGCGAAGCAGGGCGTTGCGTTTCAGCCGTCGTCGGAGTTGTTCTGGCAGATCGCGAACTCGCAGCGCAAAGCCTCGGAGCTTCCGTCGGCCGAGACAGCGCAGACCGTGGTGCTCGCGACGCTCGAAGCGGCGCTGAAAAGTTTCGCCGAGATGCGCGCGCGTGAAGGCGCGACGTTGCTCACGGATTTTCTGGCGCGTGTAGCTATAATTCAAAACCACGCGACGACCGTGGCTGAGCGGGCACCGCAAGTTCCGAAAAATTATCGCGAGCAACTGATGCAGCGCCTGCGTCAGGCCGGGCTCGAACTCGATCTGAACGACGAACGTGTGCTCAAGGAAATCGCGCTTTTCGCCGACCGTTGCGACATTGCCGAGGAGCTGACGCGACTGCGCAGTCACTTCGAACAATTTATCGCGCTGCTTAAGAGCAACGGTGAGATTGGTCGCAAGTCAGAGTTTATTTTGCAGGAAATGGGCCGCGAGGTTCACACGATTGGCAGCAAGGCCAACGACCTCACGATTTCCCGCAACGTGATCGAACTCAAAAACGAGCTCGAACGCATCCGCGAACAGATCGCGAACGTGGAGTAGGGCGTTTCTTAAATTTGGAACTCAGGAAAGCTGGAACGAACCGAACCAGTGAAATGATTTTAAGCTCTGCGCTCTCCGTGTCCTCTGCGGCGTAAAAAACATTTTTAAACACCAAGATCGTGAAGGTGCGCAAAGGTCAAATTCTCCGGACCTTTGCGGTTCTTCGCGCGCTTCGTGTTCAAACGGTTTTCGCTGAATACATTGCCACGAGGGCGGCGCCGATGGCTTGGGATAGTTCACCCAGGCTGGCGGCGACGATTTGCATGCGGGCGCGTTGCGCGGGGAAGAGATAGGGCGCGGCGGCTTCGCGCATGAGGCGTAGGTAGCGTTCGCGGAATTCTGGCGTGGTCGACTCGGGGTCGATCAAACCGCCACCGATAACAACATAACCAGGATCTAGCGCCATAGCGAGGTTGGCGATGTGCAGGCCCATCGCACGTGCTTGGAAATCGAAAATCTGAAGTGCAAGCGCATCGCCTTTTTGCGCGCGGGTGCGCAGCGAGAGAACTTTTTCTTTGATCGGCGCGGTGGATTGCGCGAGTTCGTGATCAGGAAATTTCTTCAGCGTATCTTCGAGTAATTGCGGCAAACCTGAAATCGTCGTGTAGGCTTCGACGCAGCCCCAGTCGCGTCCACAACCGCACTTGTAGGGACGTACTCCGCCGAGGAGATGCAGCGGGGCGGGCATATGCGCGCCTTCCATGCCGGCGAGCGTGTCGCCGTCGAGCGGGAGTCCGTTTTGGTCGATGAAGGCGCAGCCGAGGCCGGAGCCGGGCGCGAGCATGAGCACGGAGGCTTTGCGATTGCCGCGAACGTTATTCGCTTCACCGACGCCGCCGAAATTGCCGTCGTTGCCGACGACAAGCGGCACAGCACGGCCGGCTGCTGCGGCGATGGCTGCGCTGTAGTCGGCGTGAAAATCCCAGCCTTCGAAGCTGGCGGGAAGATTGGCGGTGCGGTCGAGGACGCCGTAGCTTTTGTAGGGTCCGGGAATGGCGAGGCCGATGCCGCGGACGTTGGCCCAGGTGAGTTGATGAGCAGCTAGGAATCCGGTGACGCCTTGTATCCAACCTTTGACGACGGCCTCGCGGCCAGCTTGCGAGTTGGTCGAACTCTGCATGAGCTTATGCGAAATAATGGAGCCGTCTTCGGCCCAGATTCCGCCGGTCTTCGAGGTGGTGGCGCCGCTATCGGTGCCGATGAAAACGTCTTTGCTGTTCATGGAAAAAAGATGCGGTCCGTGGCGTTTTAAACCAAGATTTCCGCGCTGTTACGTTTGAGTTGAAGCCGGATTTGCCGGTTCTTTTAGCGTTGGATTCGTGAACGAATACCAGAGGTAGATGCCAACGCCCACGCAGATGCCGGAGTCGGCGATGTTGAAAGTGGGGTAGATGTAGCTGCCGAAATGGAAGTCGAGAAAATCAATGACGTGGCCGTAGACGAGACGATCGAGGAGATTGCCGACGATGCCGCCACAGAGCAGACCGAAACTAACCTGCACGGGAAGCAAGCGCAGCCCGAGCGAGCGTCGCCATAAAAAGATCGCAGCGAGGGTGATCAGTGCGAGCAAGGCGAGCATCGTACTTTTGCCGGCGAAAAGACTCCAGGCTGCGCCGGTGTTTCCGACATGCACAAGATTGAAGAATCCTGAGATAATCGGGATGTGCCGAGGCGGGCCGTAGGTCCCGGTCGGGAGCGTCATGACGATCAGAAATTTTGTGATCTGATCGAGCAGGAATACTCCGAGTGCGAGACCCAGCAGCCAGCGGTACGCGAAGATGCGTTGAAGTCTCGGCGCTGGGGTGGCGCCGTGGGTTGTTGAAGCGGGAGGTGGCGCGCTGAGCTCGCTCACTCGTCGTCGCCGCCGCTGTCTTCGATCTTGGCTCCGTCTTCTCCGAGTTCGCCGAAGAGGCCGGGCGAGGAGCGGGTGCGCATGCGATTCCGCTCGATGTCTTTTTGGGCTTCGGCGGAGTAGCGGGTGAAGGGCACGGCGGAAAGACGTTCTTTCGCGATGGGTTTACCTGTGATTTCACAGGTGCCGTAGGAGCCGTCCTTGACGCGTTTGATGGCGGCTTCGATTTCGGTCAGCGCTTCCTGTTCGCTTGAGACGAGGCTGAGGGCGAAGTCGCGGTCGAAGGTATCGGTGCCAGCGTCAGCCATGTGCTGGCCGTAGCTGGAGAGATCGCCGGAGTCGTCCTTGCTGGAGCGCTTCAGGGTTTCTTCGCTGTGGAGTTCGATGCCTTCGGTGAGGTGCGCGCGCAGATCGAGGAGGAGCTTGTAATAGCGGCGGTATTTTTCCGGTACGCTTTCGATATCGACTTCGATCGGTGGCTTGGTCGCAGGCTTTTTAGGATTGAAGCCGAGGATGTCGGCAAGCGAGGCGGCTTTAATGTGGTTGGGTTGCGCGGGTTTCGCGGTCTTCGTTACATCAATGGTTTTAGGAGCGACTTTGACCGGAGCTTTAGCAACTGCGGCGGCTTCAGTTTCGGCCACCGTTTTAGCGACGGTCTTCGCGATTTCGCGCACTTCGTCGAGTGAGAAGGCGATGGGCTTGTTGGCTTTTTTGCTTCCCAGGATGCGGCTGCGAAGGAGATCGCGGGCGCTCTCTTTTTTTTCGTTGGCTTTCTTGTTGGTGTTGGACGGCACAGCAGATTTTGGCTTTGGCGGAACGGCTTGTTTTGTAGTGGGAGCCGGTTTGGGCGCGGGCTTTTTCGCGGGGGCGGTATCTTTTACTGGAGCGGGCTTCTTCGCTGGGGCGGACACAACTTTCTTCGGGACTGTCTTTTGAACCGCTTTCTTAGGAGCGGGTTTCTTAGCGTGGGGCGCGGGTTTTTTGTGTTTTGCCATGGGATAAATCGGTTGGGGTTGGCTAAAATTTAGGGTGAAGCAATGAGGGCTTCGGCGCAGCGCGGGCAGAGTTCGCCGTGAGTCGTCGCGGCGAGCGTGGGCACCGAGCGCCAGCAACGTGGGCAACGGGCGAGTCCCAGCTCCTGACAATTGCTAACGGCGATGCTCAAGGTTGTTGCTTCTGATGCGGAAAGTCCGACCTGCGAGACGATGAAAAGCTCCGGTAAAAATTCGCGATGCTTTTCAAGTAGCTTGAACGTGGCATCGGCGGCCGGGGCGCTGAGCGTGATCGCGGCGTCGAGAGATTTACCGAGTTTTCCCGCAGCACGTTGGGGCTCGATGGTTTCGTTGACCTGAGCGCGGATTTTAAGGAGCGCGGTGACATCGGCGTCGAGTTCGGCGTTGGTCCACGCGGCGGGCGCGACGGGCCAGTCGTGCAGATGAATCGAGTCGGCGGCGTACTCGGTCTTCGCGGTGGCGAACGACCAGGCTTCGTCGGAGGTGAGACTCAGGATCGGCGCGAGGATTTTAACCAGCGTCTCGAAAATCGCGTGAATCGCAGTCTGCGACGAGCGGCGGAGTGCGCTATGCGTGCCGTGCGTGTAGAGACGGTCCTTCAGGATGTCGTGGTAAACGGCCGAGAGCGTGACCGAGCAAAAATGGCTGCAAAGCTGGTAAACGCGGTGGTATTCATACGCGTCATACGCGGCGGTGCAGTCGCGGAGGAGTGCGGCGGTCTGGTGCAACGCCCAGCGGTCGAGCGTATCCATTTTCTCGATATCCACGGCGTCGCGCTTCGGATCGAAATCGAAGAGATTGGAGATTTGGAAACGCAGGGTGTTGCGCAGAAGGCGGTAGGCCTCGCTGGCGTTGTTCAGGATCTTGTCGGAGATCGTGATGTCCTGCGTGAAATCCTGCGACGCGATCCAGAGGCGGATGACGTCCGCACCGTACTGCGCGATGTAGTTGTCGGAAGTCGGCGGTTTCTCGTATTGGCCGGACTTGGAAATCTTTTTGCCGTCTTCGCCGACGATGAAGCCGTGGGTGAGCACGCATTTATAGGGCGCGCTGTCGGCGGCGATGATACCGGTCCAGAGCGAGGACTGGAACCAACCGCGATGCTGGTCGCTGCCTTCGAGGTAAAGATCGGCGGGACGCTGCGTGCCACCTTGCTGGCGGTTGAGCACGGCCATGTGTGACGAACCAGAATCTATCCACACGTCAAGCGTGTCGCGGCCACAAACGAGCGCGGAAGGTGCGGGCCAACCAGCGGGAAGGGTGACGCCTTCGAGGATCTGCGCGGCAGTGGCGTTGTACCAGAGATTGGTGCCTTGCTGTTCGATCTTGGCGGCGACGGCGCGAACGACGTCAGCGTCGAGATAACCTTTTTTGTTTTCGTCGTAGAAGGCGATGATCGGCACGCCCCATGAACGCTGGCGGCTGATGCACCAATCGGGACGCGATTCGACGGCGCCACGGATGCGCGATTCGCCCCAGGTGGGGACCCACTGTACTTTGCCGATAGCGTCGAGTGCGGCAGTGCGAACGCCGTTTTTGTCGAGCGAGACGAACCACTGGTCAACGGCACGGAAAATGATCGGGGTCTTCGAGCGCCAGCAATGTGGGTAGCTGTGCGTGATCTTGCCTTTCGCGAGAAGCGCGTTGGCTCCAGCGAGTTTTTTCAGAACGGCGAGATTGGCGGGCGAGGGCTTCTTCGCGGCGAGTTCTTCGACGGTTTCGAGGCAGGTCAGGCCAACGAGGTCGGCGGGGACTTTGCCATCGTCGAGGTACTTGCCGTCGTCGCCGACGGGGCAGTAGATCTCAAGTTTGTACTTGAGGCCGGTGAGGTAATCTTCGGAGCCGTGACCTGGCGCAGTGTGGACGCAGCCGGTGCCGCTGTCGGTCGTGACGTAGTCGGCAAGGACGACAGGCGAGGCGCGGTCGATGAAAGGATGGCGCGGGGCGAGGCCTTCGAGTTTGGCTCCAGCCAAGGTGGCGAGGATCGCGGGCTGAACCTCAATCTTCGCGGCGGTGAGCACGGAACTCAGGAGCGGCTGTGCAACGATGATGCGTTCGGCGCCGAGATCGGCCACGACGTAGTCGATTTCTGGATGCAGCGCGATCGCGAGGTTGGCCGGGATCGTCCACGGCGTGGTCGTCCAGATGACGACGAAGAGCGGTTTGTCCGTGGGCAGGCCGAACTTTTCGGCTTCGCTTTGCGGAACGGCGAATTTTACCCAAATCGAAATGGAAACGTGGTCTTTGTACTCGATCTCGGCTTCGGCGAGGGCGGTTTCAAACGGGATGGACCAGTAAACGGGTTTCTTGCTGCGGTAAACCAGGTCCTTTTCGACGAACTTCGCGAAGGTGCGGATGATGTCGGCCTCGTAGGCGGGGTTCTTGGTTTTGTATTCAGAATTCCAATCCGCGAGCACGCCGAGGCGTTTGAATTGCTTGGTTTGGGTCTTGATCCAGGTTTCGGAAAATTGATCGCAGAGCGAACGCATCTCGGCGGTGGAGACTTGTTTGTTCTCTGACTGCAGCTGGCGCATCACCTTTTGCTCGATCGGCAGGCCATGGCAGTCCCAGCCCGGGACGTACGGCGTGCGGAAGCCGCGCATAGTCTTGTAGCGAAGCGTGATGTCCTTGAGCGTCTTGTTCAGCGCGGTGCCGATATGGACGTCGCCGTTGGTGAAGGGCGGGCCGTCGTGCAGAACGAAAACAGGCGCAGCGGCGTGTTTCTTCTGGATGGCGCCGTAAAGGCCTAACTTTTCCCAATGTGCCAAACGTGCGGGCTCGCGGCCTACAAGGTTTGCCCGCATTGGGAAATCCGTTTTTGGGAGCTGGAGAGTGTCTTTCAGGTCTTGCGCCATGCCAAAGAAAAGCGCGGAAGGCTAAGCGGGGGGCAGGCTGAGTCAAGGGAAGACGCGGGTTTACCGACGCGTTTCACGGAGTTTCGAGCTCGCGGACAAGTTGCTCGCGAAGAAGAGGATCGATTTCGCCTAGCGTGCGGCTTTTTCGCCGAGGGTCAGGCCTGCACGCAAACAATTCGGTAACGCGATGCCATTGCGCGTCTGGCCGCCGATAAAAAGCCCGCCATAGAGCTGCTCGACGGTGGCGATTTTATCGAGGAATCGTTCGTAGCCGAGGTTGTATTGCGGGATGGCGCGTGGCCATTGGTTAAGGCGGTGGAAAACAGGTTCGCCGGTCACGCCGAGGAGTTCGCGCAGTTCGGCCATGACGTGGGCGCGCAATTCTTCAGCTGGCAGCGCGGCGAGTTCTGGGCGAGTTGCCCCGCCAATCATCACCGTCAGCGCAACGTGGCCGTCGGGCGCGCGTCCGGGAAAAAGCGTTGAGGAAAAAAGTACGCCGAGGAGTTTTCGTTTTTCGATGGCGGGGATGAGCGCGCCAAATCCGTCGAGCGGATGAGCAACCTGTTCGCGACGAAAACCGAGGAAGAGCGACGTGACGGGCGGGTGAACGACTTCGTCGAGCTCGGCCAGTGAACGGTGCGCATCGACACCGAAGCTAAGCTTGGCCAGCGCGGACGCAGGCAGCGCGAGTACGACGGCGCCGAATTCTTCGGTGTGCAGCGAGCCGTCGCGCGACCAGGTCACACGCCACGGAGCGCCGAGCGCGGTGCGGATGTTTTCAACGGTGGCGTTGAGTTCAGTCGTGCCGTCCGGCAAGCGTCGGGCGAGGGCGTCGGTCAGCGTTTGCAGGCCGTCGCGAAAGGAAACGATGCGGCTCTTCGGTTCGCCGCGAGCGCGTCGAGCTTTGGCCTGTGCGATCTGGCCGCGGATGAGCGAGCCGTGCGATGCCTCGCTTTCGAGGAGCTGCGGGAAAGTGTGCCGCGTCGAGAGCTGTGCGGGATCGCCCGCGTAGACGCCCGAGACAAACGGGTTCAAAACGTAGTCCACGATTTCCTGGCCGAAATGGGTGGCGACGAATTCCGCGAGGACGATATCGCGTTCGCGTTCTTGTGGGTTGGCGAGTAGTTCGGTGGCGAGCTTGCGTTTGCTGCGACCGGACAAAAGCGACGTGCGCCAGAGCGAGAGCGGCGACATCGGCACGGAGTGAAGTTTGCCCTCGCGGATGATATAGCGGTTTTTGGCGGTTTGGCTGCCGACTACGCGCTCAGTGTCGAGGTCGAGTTCGCGCACAAGCTCGATGATGTCGCGGTGGTTTTCGAGAATCGTATTTGGCCCAGCTTCGACCAACCAGCCGTCAGTACGCTCGGAACGCACGGAGCCGCCGAGGCGCGGACTCGCTTCAAAGAGACGCACGCGGCGGCCGAGTTGAGTGAGTTTGTAGGCGGCGGCGAGTCCAGTGGCACCGCCGCCGAGAACGGCGATGGGTTTGTGATTTGGTTCGGTCACAGATGAGAACGCAGTTTTACAGGAGGTAACGGAGGAAACGGAGAGGTCGTGCTCTATTCAAACTGTTTACTCCTGTTTAATAGTTCCAGCCAGTCACGGTGTCCACGAGCGACTGCATGCACTCAAGTTTCGCGGAGGGCGTGATGCCGTGGCCGAGATTGAAAATGTGGCCGTTGCTTCCACGCATCGATTCCAGCAGGCGAGTGGTTGCGGTGCGGACGATCTCGGGCGTGGTCTGCATGAGAACGGGGTCGAGATTGCCCTGCACGGCGACGTTTGCGGGCAGGTTGCGGCGGACGATGGCGAGGTCGTTGGTCCAGTCGACGCTGAGAACTTTCACGCCGGAAAACGCCTGATCGGTCAGGTGCGGTGCGGTGCCTTTGGCGTAGAGGATGATGGGGAAATCTTTCGGCAGTGCGGTGACGATTGCGCGAATCCAGCGCAGCGACGCGGCTTCGTAATCGGGACCGGCGATGATGCCGCCCCACGAATCGAAAATCTGAATCGCGTCGGCGCCGGCGCGGATCTGCATCTGGAAATAGGCGATGAGCGCGGTGGTGAGTTTTTCGAGCAGCGCGTCAAATGTGGCGCGGTCGGTATAGAAAAGGAGTTTCACGCGCTCGAAATCGTCGGAACTGCCGCCCTCGACCATGTAGGTCGCGAGTGTCCAGGGCGAGCCGCCGAAGCCGAGCAGGGCTTTTTGGCCGGCGAGTTCTTTTTTGAGGATGGCGAGTGTTTCGGCGACGTAGTTCAGGCGCTCGGGCACGGCGCTGACCGGGGCGAGGGCATCAACTTGGGCGCGTGTTTCGAGGCGATAAGCCATGGCGATGCCGCCTTCGTCGCGGAAGCTGTAAGACTGGCCAAGCGCCTCGGGGATAACCAGGATGTCGGAGAACAAAATCGCGGCATCAAGTGCGAAACGGCGCAGCGGCTGGAGCGTGACTTCGGTGGCGAGTGCGGGCGTTTTGACCATTTCGAGGAACGACGACTTGGCCTTGAGCGCGCGATATTCGGGCAGGTAGCGGCCGGCTTGGCGCATTACCCAGATCGGAGGACGTTCGAGCGGCTGGCAGGCGGCGGCGGCGAGGAAACGGTCGCGGGAGGTCATTGAAGGGCGAACTCTCAACGCTGAACGTTACACGCTCAACGCTCAAGTTTCAGTCTCTGACTAAAAGGGACGTGGGGTATTCGGCAGCGGGTGCTGGGAGTTCGCGGTGGCGAGCCAGTCGCGCGGTTTCAAAAACACGTCGTAAAGCCGCGCTTCGGGTGAGCCGGGCTCGGGCTGCCAGTTGTAATCCCAGCGAACGAGCGGAGGCAGGCTCATAAGAATCGATTCGGTGCGTCCGCCGCTTTGCAGGCCGAAGAGCGTGCCGCGATCCCAGACGAGATTGAACTCCACGTAGCGGCCGCGTCGATACAGTTGAAACTGGCGCTCGCGATCGCCGTAGGGCGTGGCTTTCCGCTTCGCGACGATCGGGCGGTAAGCGTGAAGGTAGGCGTCGCCGACGGCGCGCATGAACGCGAAACTGTTTTTGAAACTGAGCTCGTTGAAGTCGTCGAAGAACAAGCCGCCGACGCCGCGTGGTTCGTTGCGATGCTTCAGGAAGAAATATTCGTCGCACCATTTTTTGAAACGCGGGTAGAGCGAGTCGCCGAAGGGCGTGACGGCGTCCCGGGCAGTGCGGTGCCATTGCACGACGTCTTCTTCGAAGCCATAGTAAGGTGTGAGATCGAAGCCGCCACCGAACCACCAGACAGGTCCGGCGGGCGAAGGGCTGGAGGCGAAGGGCGAAGGAGTCGAACCCTTGGCCTCTGGCCTTTCGCCTCTGGCCTGCGCTCCGGGTTCGTAGGCGCAAAAAAACCGCACATTGGCGTGGCTGGTCGGCACGTAGGGGTTGCGCGGGTGAATGACGAGTGAAACGCCGAGTGCTTCCCAGGATTTTCCGGCAAGCTCGGGTCGGTGCGCGGTGGCGGAGGGCGGAAGATTCTCGCCGGTGACATGCGAGAAAGCGACGCCGGCCTTTTCGAAGACGTTGCCCTCGGCCAGCAAGCGCGTGCGGCCGCCACCGCCTTCGGGCCGCTTCCATTCATCGGTTACGAATTGCCCGGTGCCGTCTTCAGCGGTGAGTTCGCGGCAAATGGTGTCCTGCAAAGCGAGCAGGTAGGTTTTGACCGCGGCGATGTCGGGAGAATTGGAATCACTGGGAGGCACGTTACCTAATGATAAACGAACACCTCGGCTATGGCGCAAGTTTCCCGAGCCGATTTTTGCCTGCCATCACGCCGCGCGCAGCTGCTGAATCTGTGCGATCAGCCGGTGGACGTTTTCTGGCGCGATCCGGTCAGTGACGATTGTGCGCGGGTAGCTGTGATTGATGTCCAGTCGCACGCCATTTTCGCTGCCGGGTCGCACGAAATCCTCGATGAAATCCATGCCGCCGCGCGGTTTGATCCAGCGGTAGTAGACGTCGATTTCTGACGACTCGACCACGATCTCCAAATGCAGGAAGACGTTGCAGTACAATATCAGATCACGAAACGAGGCGAACCACGTCGGTAGGTTAACCAGCTAATCTCGAATAATGAGCGTCATGCGTTTCCTTTCGTTTCGTCCATGAATACTAGCAATACTGCTGCCAACTACGTCACGCTGTTTGGATATTTTAACCCCGTGATGATCGCGGCGAATACTATCAGTAATGCTTAATTTTCGTCTTTCGCCCGCGACATTCCCCCGTCATCGATCTTCCTTTCAACTTTTATGAGTAATCCGCGCAAACCTGTTCTCCTTGTTATCCGTGATGGTTGGGGCAAAAACCCACATTCCGACCAAAACGCGACCAACGCCGTCGCCCTCGCCAAGAAGCCTTGCGACGACATGTTGCACGCAAAATATCCGTTCGCACTCGTCGCCGCCAGCGGCCTCGATGTCGGCTTGCCCCACGGCGTGATGGGCAACAGCGAAGTCGGTCACGAAAATATCGGCGCTGGCCGTATTGTTGATCAAGAGCTGGTTCGGTTGAACAAACTCTTCGACGAAAAACGTCTCGCGACCAACCCGGTCTGGAAGGCCGCCATCGCCCGCGTGAAGGCCAACCCGAACGCGAAGCTCCACCTCATGGGCATCGTCTCCGACGCCGGTGTGCACGGCATGCTTGAGCACCTCTACGGCATTCTCCGTCAGGCCAAGGAAGACGGCATCACGCAGGTCTTCATTCACGCGTTCACCGACGGCCGCGACACGCCGCCCTCCAGCGGCCTCGGCTATATCAAGCAGGTCGAAGAACAATGCGCCAAGATTGGCGTGGGCAAAATCGCCACCGTCTGCGGCCGCTTCTGGGTCATGGACCGCGACAACCGCTGGGATCGCGTATCCAAAGCTTACTACATGCTCGCCGGTCAGAAGGCCATCGCCACCGCGCCCAACGCGACCGCCGCTATCCAGCAATACTACGACAAACCGCTCACCGCGACCCAGATTGGCGACGAGTTTGTCGCTCCGACCTGGATCCTCGGCGCTGACGGCAAGCCGCTCGCCACGTTCGCCAACGGCGATTCCGTGCTCTTCTACAACTACCGCGGCGACCGCCCCCGCGAAATCACCAAGGCCTTCGTGCTCGACGGCTTCAAGGAATTCGACCGCGGCCAGAAACTCGATCTCTACTACGCGACCATGACCGAGTACGAGTCCGGTTTACCGGTAAACGTTGTTTCGGGCAAACCCGAGAAGTTGAAAAACATCCTCGGTAAAGTTGTATCCGATGCTGGAATACCGCAGTTCCGGTGCGCCGAGACCGAGAAGAACCCACACGTCACCTTCTTCTTCAACAACTACAACAAAGATCCATTCCCCGGCGAAGACCGCGCCTGCCCGTCCAGCCCGAAAGTCGCGACCTACGACATGCAGCCCGAAATGTCCTCCGTCGAAGTGACGAAGGAAGCCAAGGCCGCGATCCTTTCCGGCAAGTACGGCATGATCGTCGTCAACTACGCCAATCCCGACATGGTCGGCCACACCGGCAATCTCGCCGCTGCGACCAAGGCCGTCGAGGCAACCGACGTCGGCGTGGGCGAACTGCTTGCCGCGCTCGCCACGATGGGCGGCCAGGCGCTGATCTGCGCCGACCACGGCAACTGCGAACAGATGTGGGACCCAACCGTCAACGGACCGCACACCGCGCACACGCTCAACCTCGTTGAGGTTTTTGTCGTTGGCGATAAGTTCGCCGCCGGCAACACGAAGATGCGCACGGGCGGTCGCCTCGCGGACCTCGCTCCGACGATCCTCGCACTCATGGGCCTGCCCAAGCCCGCCGAAATGACCGGCGAAAGCCTGGTCCTTGGCTGAGCCGAGCGTTTGTCATTTATTTAGTATTGAGCGGCGCGGTTCACCCCGCGCCGCTTTTTTTGTGTAGGCCGCCGCGTTTGTGCTGGGCTTGGCCGTATGGCAAGTGGTGAAAACGAGCCGGTTGGCGATTTCGTGATTCCAGCCGGTCGATAGGGGCGTATAGTTCCGCCTCATGTTTACCGGAATCATTGAAGAGACAGGTCGTGTTGAGAGCTTCGTGCAGGGCCCGGCGTCGTGGCGTCTGTGCATCGCGGCGAAGGTTGTGCTGCAAAATCTGGCGTTGGGCGACAGCATCGCGGTCAACGGTTGTTGCCTGACGGTGACGAAATTCGATGCGACGCACCTGGAATTCGATGTATTGGAAGAAACACGACGGCTGACGAATTTCGCAGCAATCGGCGCGGGCGCGAAGGTTAATTTAGAGCGTAGCCTGCGGTTCGACGGCAAGGTTGGTGGTCACTTCGTGAGCGGTCATGTGGATGGCCTTGGCCAGATCGAAATTTTCGAGCCGCGCGGTAAAGATTACTATTTGAAAGTGCGCGGTCCGGTTGGTTGCGGACGCTATCTCGTACACAAGGGTAGCATCGCGATCGATGGCATTTCGCTAACCGTGGCCGAGACGGAAGGCGACACGATGACGGTGTGGTTGATTCCACACACGATCGAGGTGACGAATCTCCACGCGAAACGCACAGGCGACCCGGTTAATTTGGAATTCGACTTGCTGGGCAAGTACGTGGAAAAGCTCACCGCCCATTATCCTCGCCCTGCCTAACCTATGCGTGCCGCGCTCAATGCCATCACCGACGAATTGAAACGCCTGAAAGCTTCGGGCGTGAAATCGGTCGTGGTCTCGAACGAGAGCCTGGCGACCTTGCAAAAAGTGGTGCGCGCCCGGGCGCAACGAACGACTGCGACTACGGCCGTGCGCGAGCAACCGGCTCCGCTGGAAAACAGGGATGTTTCGTCGGTGCCGACTTCCGCGTCGAAACCGCCAGCAGACGTGGTTGCTCCGGCCCGCTACGAACCGCCCGCGCCAAAATTTACCGTCAAGGCCGTCGCACCCACGTCGGCCTCAACCCTACCGCCACCGCCAAAAGTGGTGTTGCCCGCCGGGGACAAACAGACGCGTTGGGATGCGCTGTTGCAACTCGTGCTCAACGATCCTGTTTGCAAAGCCCATGTGCGTCCCGGCAAAAAAGTCGTCTTGGGCGTGGGCAATCTGGATGCGCGGATCTTTTTCTGCGGCGAGGCGCCCGGCGCGGAAGAAGAAGAGCAGGGCGAGCCGTTTGTTGGACCTGCGGGTCAGTTGTTGACCAAGATGATTCAAGGCATGGGCCTGAAGCGCAGTGATATTTATATTGGTAATATCATGAACTGGCGGCCCGAGTTGCCAGTGACTGGCGGTAGCGTGCAGATCGGCAACCGACCACCGACGCCCGAGGAAATGGCGTACTGCATGCCGTACCTAAAGGCGCAGTTGGAAGTCGTAAACCCAGAGATTATCGTCGCGTTGGGTTCGACCGCTGTGCAGGGATTATTCGGTTCGGGATCGTTTAAAACGCTTGGCGAAATTCGTAGCCAATGGAAACTGTTTGCCGAAAAGCCGGTCATGGTGACTTATCATCCTTCCTATATTTTGCGCAACCCCACCAACCGCTCCAAGCGTGCGATCTGGGAAGATTTGCTAAAAGTTATGGAACGCGCATCACTCCCGATCTCGGAAAAACAACAGAATTTCTTCTTAGAAAAATGAAACGACTGACGCTAATTGTCTTGTTCTGTATCAGCGCTGCCGCGGCTAAGGCCGGCGATGTGCCGTTCGATTTCGAGGTGCTGCAATATCGAGCCAAGACGCTCGCGGCCAAGCCGTATGTGCAGCGCCAGACGCGAGTGCCGAAGGAGCTGCAGGACATCAGCTATGATCTTTATCGAGACATCCGCTTTGACCCCAATCGTGCCTGGTGGCGACGTGACCAACTACCGTTTCAGCTCCAATTTTTCCATCCCGGTTTTATCTATAACAAGACCGTGCAGATCGCAGAAATCGACCGTGGCGAGGTCAAGCCGATCGATTTTAGCCCGAGACTTTTCAGCTATAATATTAAGGCGCGTTCTATTGGACGTATTCCCGCAGACATGGGCTTCACGGGTTTCCGTGTACACTATGCGTTAAATAACCCGAACTATCTCGACGAACTCGCGGTGTTTCAGGGCGCAAGTTACTTCCGCGTTTTAGGTCAAGCGATGCGTTATGGTTTGTCGGCACGCGGGCTGGCGTTGAACACGGCTGAGGCACCGGCTGAGGAGTTCCCCGTCTTTGAAGAATTCTGGGTGGTTAAGCCTTCGGCCGACTCGAAAGATCTGACGATTTACGCACTCCTTGACAGCCCGAGCGTGGCTGGAGCCTACCGTTTTGTTATAGCTCCCGGCGCATCGACGGTGATGCAGGTAAAAGTTGCGATCTATCAACGTGCCGGTTCGACAATCAATGCCTTTGGCGTCGCGCCGCTTACCAGCATGTTTTGGCATGGTGAAAACAGTGCGAGTAAGGAAGGCGATCTACGTCCCGAGGTCCACGACTCCGACGGTCTTTTGCTGGAGCGCGGCAGCGGCGAGTGGCTCTGGCGTCCACTGGTCAACCCGACCGGCGTGCGTGTTACCTGTTTCAATGACGAAAATCCGAAAGGATTTGGTCTAGTCCAGCGCGACCGGAATTTTTCCAGCTATGAAGATCTCGAAGCGGCCTACCATCTGCGGCCGAGCACGTGGGTTGAGCCCGTTGGCGCATGGGGCCGTGGTGCGGTAAGATTGGTTGAACTACCAACGCCCGACGAAACGAATGATAACATGGTGGCTTTTTGGGTGCCCGAAAAACTTCCCGCGGCGGGCGAACCGATCGAATTTGAATACAAACTCCATTGGTTTATCGAAGGCCAGGGCGGCAAGAAACCGCCCTCGGGCTACACGGTTTCGACTCGTATCGGTCATTCGAAGACGCATGAACCTGATTTGGAGCGCTTCTGGGTCGATTTTGATAGCCAGTATCTGCATTCCCGCAGCTCGGATGCTGGAATAGAAGCGATCGTTTCGGTAGGCGAGGGAGCCAAACTCGTTCACCAGAGTATTCAAAAGAACATCTATAACAGCACGTGGCGCGTGGCTTTTTCCGTTAAGCCGGATGGCACAGGCAAGCCAGTGGAACTCCGTTGCTTCCTGAAGCGCGAGCCCCATATCCTTACTGAGACATGGAGTTACCTCTGGAACCCGTAGACGCACCCTTAAGTAGCTTTCGTCCCCGTACAGGGACGATGGAAGCGTGGAACGCAGCCTATGTTCGCGTCGAGGATTACCTTCGCGCGCATCGCATTCACAACCGCCTCCATCAAAGCCGACTTATTCAAAGCGTGTTGGAGCGTGCTGCGCGTCGGCATGTCCAAAACCCAGCACTAGATCCAACCACACTCGCCGCTGAGGAGTGCGAGAGCTTGATGTCAGCTTGGTTTAAGGAAGTACTGGCCGACAAAGATGAGCCCGACGAACGTGTGGCGGTTTCAGGACGTGTTGCGCTTTTACTGTCTGATGGGCCACAGAAATGGCCCTATGCATTTTTGCATCGCGAGAATATCCCGGAAGACTTTAGCACGGCGATGAGGGCCAGTTCGATGGAAGCAGGTCCAGACATGTCGGTTTCAAACATGGTGCCGCGACCGATTGATCTAGGCACAATCAGCGAGGTTGCGGGCGAGACGCTTGAGCAGATCGAGAAGTCGCCGATTCTCGGCACACTTTTGTTATGGGCGGCCTTTCTGGCTGCTCTGGTCGGAATATTTTATCTGACTCGCTGACCCAGAATTTCCAGCAAAACGATGCGCACGATCAGCACTGAATTTATCGAACCGAGCCGCCTCAAGCGCCGCCGCCGCCTGTTCTTCACGTCGGTCTTTATGCTCACGAGTCTCGCGACTTGGTTCATGGCTGACTTGCTCTGGCGGGATGATGGCATCCGTGGGGTCGAGTGGCCGCTTCTGGTGCTGTTTGTTATTCTTTTCGCGCACATCACAATCGGTTTTGTGACGGCGCTGCTGGGTTTTTACGTCATCAACCGCGGTGGTGACAGCCGCCTGATCACGCGCACGGTGAAACCCGACGAAGATGTGCCGCTCGCGAGCACCGCGATCATCATGCCGGTCTTCAACGAAGACGTGAGTCGTGTGTTTGAGGCGCTGCGTGTGATTTATCGCTCGTTGGAGGCGACCAAAAAACTGGAGCACTTCGATTTTTTCATCCTGAGCGATTCGACCAAGCCGAACCAATGGATAAAGGAAGAAGTGGCTTGGGTGGAATTATGCAAACAGGTCGGCGGCTTCGGTCGGATTTTTTATCGAAAGCGGCGCCAGCAGATTAATAAGAAGGCGGGTAACGTTGCAGATTTTCTCCGCCGTTGGGGTAAGAATTATCGGTACATGGTGGTGTTGGATGCCGATAGTGTCATGTCCGGCAGCGCCCTCGTACAACTCGTGGCGACAATGCAGAAAAACCCCACCGTGGGCATCGTCCAGACTGCGCCGCGATTGGTGAATGGCGAAACGCTCTACGCGCGCTTGCAGCAGTTTTCCAATCGACTCTACAGCCCGCTGTTTCTTGCAGGGCTCAACTATTGGCAGCAATACGACGGCAACTATTGGGGGCATAACGCGATCATCCGCGTGCAGCCCTTTATCGAGCATTGCGCACTGCCCAGTCTGCCAGGCAGCGAGCCCTTTGGCGGTCGCATCCTGAGCCATGATTTTGTTGAGGCAGCTTTGATGCGCAAAGCAGGGTGGGGCGTCTGGCTCGCTCCTGATATCGATGGCACCTACGAAGAAGGTCCGCCCACACTCATCGACAGCGCTAAACGCGACCGACGCTGGTGTCAGGGCAATATGCAACATAGCTGGCTTCTGTCCGCAAAAGGATTTCGGCCAGTTAACCGATTCCATCTTTTTATGGGCGTGATGGCCTACGTGTCGTCGCCGCTCTGGTTGTTCTTTTTGATTTTGAGCACAATCAATGTGTTTAATCTGGTCCTCTATCCCTCTTCAGGACTGTTTTTCGATGATTCGACGACCATCATTCTGGGGTATGAGTTTAGGGTTCCAGAGGCGTTAATCTTGTTTGCGCTGACCATGCTGCTGCTTTTCATGCCCAAGGTTATTAGCGTGATCACGACCGTTCAAAACCGGGAAAATGCAGAGTCTTTTGGCGGCCGCTGGCAGGTGACTATTTCGGCACTGCTTGAGACGGCGATTTCGGCCCTTCTCGCGCCGATCAATATGCTCTTCAATAGCAAATTTGTGCTCTTCACTTTGCTCGGACAAGGTGTCAGCTGGATCACACAGAACCGGGGTAGCGATGATGACGGGGATTGGCGTGAGGCGATTCTCACGCATGCGCCGCATGTGATATTTGGGCTGGTTTGGGGCGCGTCATCTTTTGTGCTGTGGCCTGCCTTCTTCTGGTGGCTGAGCCCAGTGATCGCCGGCATGGTGTTCTCGATACCTCTCTCGATTTTGCTGAGTAAAGCGAGCCTTGGCCAGCAGATGCTGCGCTGGGGGCTCTTCAAGACGCCCGAAGAGACGAACCCTCCGTTTGAGCTAAAACGCCTGCGCACAAACCTGGAAGAGTGTTACAAACACATGCAGCCGATTGAGGTTTTGCGTGGTGACTACGGCCTGTTGCAGGCGGTGTTGGATCCGTATGTGAACGCGGTCCATGTTTCGCTGTTGCGGCAGCGCAAGCCGAGTGAGGAATCCCGGGACTATTTCCTACAGCTGCGTGTGCGACTTTTGCGCGAAGGTCCGGCAGAGTTCACGACCAAGGAAAAAATGGCGCTGATGTTGGATGCCGAGTCGATGCTCTGGCTTCACCGTGAGTTGTGGCGTGTGCCTTCGCAGTCTCTCGCTGAATGGTGGCGTCTGGCGGTTCGGCAATATAACGTGCTGACCGCAGCACCGATCACCGCACTTTATCGCTGAACCAAAACCCAGGCCGAGAAGGCGGGTTATAGGCCTGCAATCCGGTCGAGTTCGGCTTTGGCGACGGCGAACTCGGATTCGAGTTTTTGAATGAAAGGTTCCATCTCGCCCAGGCCGCTGTTGCGCGATTGATGTTCGATTTGCTCGGCCACTGAGCGGACCAGGCTTGCGCCAAGATTGCTGGCGCTGCCCTTGATGCTGTGCGCGGCGCGGGTGAACTTGGGCTGGTCGTAGGAGACTAGGCACTGTTTGAGCTCGGCGATGCGCTGCGGTGTATCCTCCAGAAAAATACCGATAATATCCTTAAGGAAGGCGTCGTCATCGTCGGGGTTAAGTGCCCGTAGGTTTTCGATGGCTTCAGGATCAATGGGAGTGTCGGTCGACATAGTAGCCTTTAGGAAGATTAGTTTGAACTGGGAATTTGTCGAGTGGAAGTGTTACGAAGCCCACTCGAAGGATGTATTTTGCTCGATTTCTTCGATTGTTGTCAGTCCGAGTAGGACTTTCTTGAGTCCATCGTAGCGCAGGGGTTTGTAGCCGACCTTGGCGGCGGCTTTGGTGATTTCCTGGGCACTGCGGCCTTCTGAAATGAGGGTGCGAATTTCTTCTGTGATCAGGACCAGTTCATGGAATGCGATCCGGCCTTTGTAGCCGGTGCCACGACACGACGGACAGCCGCGTCCACGATAGAAGGAAACATCAGTCAGTCCTTCTTCCTGGAAATATTTTCGCAATACATCTTTGGATGGATAGTATGGTTCCTTGCAGCTTTCGCAGATGCGGGCCACGAGGCGCTGGGCGAGAACGCCGATGACTGACGGGGCGACCATGTACGATTCCACGCCGATTTCCATCAGACGCACGATGGCTTGTGCGGCGGTATTGGTATGGAGCGTGGCGAAAACGATGTGGCCGGTCAGGGCGGCTTCCGTGGCGATTTTGGCGGTTTCCAGATCACGGATTTCACCGACGAGGATGGCGTCGGGGTCCTGGCGGAGCAGGGCACGCAGGATGGTCGAGAACTTGAGATCGATGTGGGAGTTGACCTGTGTCTGGGTGACGCCGTCGAGCTGAATTTCAACCGGGTCCTCGATGGTCGATATGTTCAGGTTCGGTTTGTTGATCTCGTGTAGTGCGGCGTAGAGTGTGGTGGTTTTACCCGAACCAGTTGGACCTGTTACAAAAATGATTCCGTTCGGATTTTGAACCAGTTGCTTGAACGGTGCTAGGATGGTTTGTGAGACCATCATTTTGTCGAGCGTGAGCATCGACTTGCGGCCGGTCATGGCCAGGACACGTACGACTGCTTTTTCTCCATAGGCCGAGGGGATGCAGGAGAAGCGGAAGTTGGCGGTCAGGCTGCCGATGGGCATCGAGAAGCGTCCGTCTTGGGGGAAGCGCGATTCCGAGATGTTCAGGGCGCAAAGGATCTTCAGGCGCGAGATGATCGCGCGGTGGAGTTTTCGAGAATAGGTGAGGACTTCGCGCAGCATGCCGTCCACGCGGAAGCGGACGCGCGAGATGTTTTCCTGCGGCTCGATGTGGATATCGGTGGCGCGTTCGCGCAGGGCGAAATGGATGATTTCATCCACGATCTGGATGAGCGAGTCGGCACCGGCGAGTTGGGCGATTTTGTCGGCGGCGAGATCGGGATCGGTGAAGAGGCGGGAGCGTTCGAGTTCGTTAAGGCTTTCTTCGAGGCTTTTGTCCGACGAATAGCTAATGACGATGGCGTCGTCCACGTCGTGTGGCAGCGCGAACACCGGACTGATCGGCATCTGGGCGATCTGTGAGAGGCGCTTGACCAGATCGGCGTCCTCGGGCGTGGCCATGGCGGTGGTGAGCACGCCGTTGAAGACGTACAGGCCTATCGCGCGGGCTTTTTTGGCGATTTCTACTGGTAATTTTTCGATGGCTTCGTCGGTGATGACCGAGGCAAACGGGTCGACGTGGGCTACGTTGAGGGCATCGGCCCAGAGGCGGCAGGCATCTTCTTTGGTTGCGAATTTACGCTCGATGATTTCCTGGAGAAGCGTGGTGGTGATACCGTGTTGTTTAGACAGGTTATCGACTTCGTCCTTGTAGTCGAAGTGGGGCAGCTGCTTGAGCCGTTCGAGGAATATGCTGTTACTCGGATTTTCCACGGCGTCGCTTTTGTTTAGTTTGGAAGAGATTGCCGATATCAGCTTGGTGGAGTTTCTCCATGGCGAGTATGCTCGTGGCACGCTCGTGCTTTAGTTCGGCGAGGAGTTCGGGCAGGGAGTACTTCACCGTTTTGATCTGGTCGGTGAAGGAAGGTGGAGGGGAATCGGCGTTGTATGATTTGGTGCTCATGACCGGTTTTGGTTAATCGACGGTGAAGCACTCCGCGATGGTCTGGCGTAGCGAGGCAAGGATCTCGTCTTTTGGGGTGTCTTTGCGGATATAGTTGTCGGCGCCGAGGTTGAGAGCCTCTTCCACGGTTTGGCGGTTGGCGAGCGAGGTGAGCATGACGACGACGCAATCGGAGGAGAGCTGTCGGATCTCGCGCAGGGTTTGGATGCCATCCTGGATGGGCATGTTCACGTCGAGTAGAATGAGGTTGGGCGACTCGCGTTGAAAGACTTCGATGGCATCGCGACCGTTGGCGGCCTCGAAGATCGTGGTGGCACCGAGCTGTTTTAGAATCAGCGCGATGAACTTTCTTACGTGGGCCTCATCGTCGACGAGGAGGATTTTGCCTTCGTATTTCATTTTTCAGGCGGGCAACATGACGGAGAACTCGCATCCGCCTTGTGGTAGATTTGTGGCGGTTATGGCGCCACGGTGTGCTTCCACAATTTTGCGGCAGATCGCGAGGCCGAGGCCGGTGGCTTTTTCGCCGCCGGTCGGTTTTGCGGAGAGAGTCATAAAATCTTTGAAGAGCTGATGGCGTTCGTTTTCCGGGATGCCCGGGCCTTGGTCCTGCACGGCGACTGTAAACGCGGGGTGGTAGCCGGAAATGCGTACATTTACGTTCGAGCCTGGAGGAGAATACTTCACAGCGTTGCTTAAGAGGTTGTCTATGACCTGTTTTATCTTGGCTGGGTCTATCCGAACTATCGGCGCTTCCTCGGGCGGACTGTAGTGGATCTTTGTGTTTTTCCGCGCGGCATTAATGTTGTTTAAGTAAACAGCTTTTTCGAGGAGTTCGGAGAGATTGTGGGGCTCTTTGTGTAGCTTGAGCTCGCCCGCTTCGATCGTGGCCACGTCGAGCAGTTCGTTAAGCAGGGTGAGCATCGACTGGCTGGTTTCGAAAATGGTATTAGCTAGGTCGTGTTGATCGGGTGTGAGCTGGCCGACGGTGCCGTCGCAGAGGAATTCCGCGAGGCCGCGGATCGAGGCGAGGGGATTGCGCAGGTCGTGGGCGGCCATGCCGAGCAGTTTGTTCTTGGCTTGGTTGACTGCCTTGAGCTGTTCGACGAGGGCCTTTTGTTGCTCGCTGAGGATTCGGTTTTGTAAGTGCGTGCGGATACGGGCGAGCGATTCTTTGCGTCGAAAAGGCTTCGGTAGGTAGTCGACGCCACCGGCGGCCAGGCCTTCTACAATGTCGTCGGATTCTGTTTTGGCGGTGATAAAAATGACCGGTGCGGCGTTATCGCCATGGCGTTCGCGCAATTCTCTGCAGACGGCAAATCCATCGATCCCGGGTAGCATCACGTCCATCAGGACCAGATCGGGTTTGATTTCATCGTAAAGCGCCAACGCACTTTCACCGGAATCGGATTCGGTGATCACAAATCCCTCGTTTTGCAGAATGCTCGAGAGGATGCGGATATTGATCCGGTCGTCGTCGACGATCAGGATTTTACGCCCTTTAAGTTTGGCAGCATTGCGCTGCTCCATGGCCGTGCGCGTGGCTGGCGGAGTGCCCTGATTAACTTGTAGGGTACTGGCGGTTAACTGCATATCGGTGGCTGCGTGTCACCCAGTTGGTCGTCACAGAGTAAGGAATCTTTAGAGGATCTTCATATCATGAGATGCGTATATGTTGATATTAAACTTGCCCGCCATTGAGCCGATAGGCTTAACTTCTCCCACCATATGGCTAAATCCTTTGTTTTCTCCTCTGAATCCGTCGGCGAAGGTCACCCTGATAAAGTCGCCGATCTCATCTCCGACAGCGTCCTCGACGCTTGCTTAGCTCAAGACAAGTTCAGCCGCGTTGCCTGCGAAACCATGGTCAAATCCAACATGGTCATCCTCGCCGGTGAAATCACCACGAAGGCTCAGCTCAACTACGAGGCCATCGTCCGTGCCGCCATCCGCGACATCGGCTACGTCAACAACGACGATGTTTTTCACGCCGACAGCGTATTCATCAACAACTACCTGACGAAGCAGTCGCCCGACATTTCACAGGGCGTCGATGCGAAAAAAGCCAAGGGCAAGAAAACTGCCGAACAAGGCGCCGGAGACCAAGGCCTTATGTTCGGTTTTGCCTGCAACGAAACTCCCGAGCTCATGCCCACGCCGGTCATGTTCGCTCACCGCCTCGGCCGCGAGCTAACCAAGATCCGCAAGAGCGGCAAGGTCGCTTGGCTCCGCCCCGACGCGAAGTCCCAAGTTTCCATTCGCTACGTCGACGGCAAGCCCACGGAAGTCGTCAACGTCGTCATCTCCACCCAGCATACCGCTGATGTCGCGCACGGCACGATCGAAGATTTCCTCATCGAAAACGTCGTCAAGAAGGTCATTCCGAAACGTCTGCTATCGGCCAAAACCCAATTCCTCATCAACCCGACCGGCCGCTTCGTCGTCGGTGGTCCGCAGGGCGATTCCGGTCTGACCGGTCGCAAAATCATCGTCGATTCCTACGGTGGCTGGGGCCGTCACGGTGGTGGCGCCTTCTCCGGCAAGGATCCGTCGAAGGTTGATCGCTCCGCCGCCTACATGTGCCGCTGGGTTGCGAAGAATATCGTCGCCGCCGGCCTCGCCGACGCCGTCGAACTCCAGCTCGCCTACGCCATCGGTCATCCCGAGCCGGTCAGCGTCTACGTTGACACGCAGGGCACGGGCACGGTTGACGACGCGAAGATCGCGAAAGCCGTCACCAGCGTCTTCGGCTTCAAACCAGCCGATATCGTCAAACAGCTCAACCTCCTCCGCCCGATCTACCGCGAGACGACCAACTACGGCCACTTCGGTAAAGCCGATTTGCCCTGGGAACAGACCAACAAAGCCGCCGCCCTCAAAGCCGCGATTAAGTAACTAACTTCTACGCGCCAACGCGCCTTCTCCTCATGGCCAACGCCGATTTCCAAGTTAAAGACATCTCCCTCGCTGAATGGGGCCGGAAAGAAATTTCCGTCGCCGAACACGAAATGCCCGGCCTCATGTCCGTGCGCAAAAAATTCGGTCCTGCCAAGCCGCTCGCCGGCGTGCGTGTCACCGGTTCGCTGCACATGACGATCCAGACGGCAGTACTAATTGAAACACTGACCGCGCTCGGTGCCGATGTCCGTTGGGCTTCGTGCAACATCTTCTCGACGCAGGATCACGCCGCTTCCGCCATCGCGGCTTCCGGCGTGCCCGTTTTCGCCTGGAAGGGCGAGACGCTCGAAGAATATTGGGATCTCACCTGGAAAGCCGTCAGCCATCCCGGTGGCAAAGGCCCGCAGCTCGTCGTTGACGACGGCGGCGACGTCACGCTCCTCCTCCACAAAGGCTACGAAATGGAGAAGGGTAGTGATTGGCTGAATACGGCTTCCGGTTCGCACGAAGAGCAGGTCATCAAAAACCTCCTCAAGCGCATCCAAAAAGAGCAGCCCGGCATCTTCACCACCATGGTGAAAGACTGGCGCGGCGTTTCCGAGGAAACCACAACCGGTGTCCATCGCCTTTACCAGTTGCACGAGCAGGGCAAACTCCTCGTCCCCTCGATCAACGTCAATGATTCGGTCACGAAATCGAAGTTCGACAATCTCTACGGCTGTCGCGAGTCCCTCGCCGACGGTCTGAAGCGCGCCACCGACGTCATGATCGCCGGCAAAGTTGCCTGCGTCTGCGGCTATGGTGACGTAGGTAAAGGTTCGGCTCACTCGCTGCGCGGTTTCGGCGCTCGCGTAGTCGTCACCGAAGTCGATCCTATCAATGCGCTCCAAGCCGCGATGGAAGGCTTCGAAGTCAACACGATCGAGAGCACGCTCGGCACAGCTGACATCTACGTCACGACGACCGGCAACTGCGACATCATCACGCTGGAACACATGCAGCAGATGAAGGATCAGGCCATCGTTTGTAACATCGGCCATTTCGACAACGAGATCCAAGTCGACCAGCTCTACAAAGCGCCCGGCGTGAAACGCGTCACGATCAAGCCGCAGTACGACCTGTTCACGTTCCCCAACGGCAACAGCATCTACATGCTCGCCGAAGGACGCCTCGTGAATCTCGGTTGCGCGACGGGCCATCCGTCGTTCGTCATGTCGAACAGCTTCACTAACCAGATGCTCGCCCAAATCGACCTCTGGAAAAACAAAGACACCTACAAAGTCGGCGTCTACCGTTTGCCGAAGCACCTCGACGAAGAAGTCGCCCGCATGCACCTCGAAAAGATCGGTGTTAAGCTGACCGTTCTCACGAAGAAGCAAGCCGAGTACCTCGGCGTCCCCGTCGGCGGCCCGTACAAGCCCGAGCACTACCGGTACTAAACCGTCTTCAAGAAGTAATTCTTACCAACGCGCGGCCTAAACGCCGCGCGTTTTTTTGTAATTTAATAAACAGCGACTCGACCCCTTCGGTTTTTCAACCCTGCGCGCCGCATAGGCTCGAAGGCAACGCGAACATTCCCTACATCCGGCATCAGCTCGGCCACCAGAAGCTGGAGGCGACCGCCATTTACACCGAAGTCACTATTCGGCAGTTGCTTGAAGTACACGCTGTTGCAACCCATCCGGATAGTTGCCTTCGCTCGACAAATCCACACCATGCAATCCATGACCGCCCGTGAAGTGATTGATCAAATTAAGACCTTGCCGCCGCCCGAGCGCGCCAAGGTGGTGGACTTTGTGCATGAGATGGAAGCCGAACGAGCCCCCGTGCGTCAGGCCGATGACCGTGCATTTACCGACGCGGCCAAGTGGGTTTTTGACGAGCACACGGACTTAATGCGCAAGCTCAGTCAATGAGCGACGAGCCGGTTTTTCTATCGGTCGCACAGGTCGCGGCGCTGCATCGCTTCGCGCTGGAGCAGCACGGTGGCCAGGACGGACTGCGCGACGCCGCCGCGTTTGAAAGCGCTGTTTTGCATCCGCAGAACGTTTGGCTTTACGCACAGGGTGACGTTTTCGACATGGCGGCGGCCTACGCCTTCCACCTAGCCGAGTCGCAAGCCTTCTTCGATGGCAACAAACGCACAGGCATGGCTGCTGCGCTGACCTTCCTAAAGCTCAACGGGAAAACTATCACGCGTCACACCGATGAACTATATGCGGCGATGATCGCGATTGCCGAGCGGCAAATCGGCAAGCCCGAGCTGGCCGCGCTCCTGCGCAGCCTCTGTGCGTAGCGCTATAGCGCAGTTCCGGCTTGCGCTATTAGGCCTTTTTTCAGGAGTCGGATTTTAAAGAACGAACCGTCTACTACCTACCACAATCACTCGGGTTCGACCATTTTTCTGTCTCTCGATACTGATTGGACGTTTCATTCTTCGAGGATATCTTTTCCTAATTCTCTCAAAATATGCTCACGCAATCTAGGCGACTCCGGTGACAGGCCCTTCTTGAGACGTATGATTCCTTCTCGTACTTCATGCTTCTTTGATCGAGCAGCTTTCGCGTGGGCTTCTTCTAGCTCCATTTCGCGAACTCGCAGCATGGTCTGGAGCGGTGATAGCGAATTGGCCTGGGCTGACTCCCAATTCGCTCGTGTCTGGCGGTAATTGAAAGGTGAATAAGGGTTGTCGTGATTTCTCACGATCCAGTCGGCGATGGTTGCCACTTCTTCCTCTGTGGATGCAATCTGACTGGGGCAGGTTTTGTACCTTGTGGTTGACCGATCTGGGAAATCAGGCTTCGGGCTGTGACCTCGGTTGGCTATGATTTTGGTGTGAATCAAACCGAACAAATCTTTGAAGAAGCCCGCAGTGCGGGAATCGATTTGGATTTGGTCGATGCCAATCTGGCTTTGTCGGTGGATGCAGTGCAGTTACCTCATTGGACAAAATCCTTGTATTTGGGACGATGACAGAATGATACCAAGTCGCATTCAAACGCATAATAACTTGCCTTCGAGCGATTGAAGCCGGAGGCTATTTTTATGCGCCCACAAAAGCCATTTCCCCGAGGGACGGTCGAGGCACTGCAAAAGTTGCTCAAGGCAGCCAGGACCATGGCCGATCAACGGCGGATTCAAGCGGTTTTAATGCGAGCATTGGATGCGTCCCCCCCGGCGCGCATCGCCGCTGTGACCGGCTTGAGCGTGGCGAGTGTGCGGATAATCCACTCACGATTTTTGCGTGAAGGCCTTGGCTTTTTGAAAGATCGACCGGGGCGCGGAGGTCGGCGCCGCACCTTGCTCAGTGATGCACAGGTTCAGGCTTTGCTCGCCAGGCACACCGCTGACGCGACCGAGGGGCACGTGGTTGAAGCAGGTGCCTTCAAGCGCGATTACGATGCTTTGGCGGGCCATCCGGTCGCTCCCTCAACGGTCTATCGCTTACTCGCCAAAGCGGGTTGGCGAAAGATCGTGCCCCGACCCAGTCATCCCAAAAAGATCCGGCTTGGAGCAGGCGTTTAAAAAAAGTTCGCCCAGACGATAGTCGAGGAAAGTTTGCGGCACGGTTGTTGTCCCGTTGTATTGTTTATGGACGAAGGCCGTTTTGGCCGGATCAGCGATGTGCGTGCCTGTTGGGCTCCCAGCGGATCAGGCCGAAGGTCGCCCGGCAGGTGGTGCGTGAATCACTTTACGCTTTTTGCCGCCGTCGCTCCCAAGCACGGCATCATGAACTTTACGCTATCACCAAAGTGCAACACCGCCTCGATGTCGCTGTTCCTGCTCGAACTGCTCGCGGCCTGGCCCGACCAACGCCTGCTCCTCTTTCTTGATGGAGCCGGTTGGCACAAATCCCGGCAGCTACCCATTCCTGAACGGCTCCGACTGGTGTACCTGCCTCCCTATACTCCCGAATGCAATCCCTCCGAGCATCTCTGGGACGAACTGCGTGAAAAAGGCTTCGCCAATCAGTTCTTCGCCACCCTCGACGCAGTCGAAGTTCAGTTAAAAACCCAACTCGAACTGCTCGCCGCTGACTCAATACGCCTCCGATCCCTCACCGCCTTCCCTTGGATTATTGACTGGTTATTATATCTTTGAATGCAACTTGGTATGAGTAGCTCACTTGCATGCGCTCGTTGCCCACGATTGTTCATCTTGATGCCGATGCGTTTTTCGTCGCGGTGGAGCAGGCGTTGAATCCGACGTTGCGCGGGAAAAAAGTCGCGGTCGGCGGTCGTGAGCGTGGGATTATTTCTTCGGCGAGTTACGAGGCGCGGGCGTGTGGTGTTTATACGCCGATGCCGACAGTGCGGGCGCTTAAGGTTTGTCCGGACTTGATCTTGGTTGATCATTCCTCGGGACGTTACTGTGGAATGGCACTCCGTGGATGAAGGATTTCTCGATGTTGGCCCGTGCGGTTTCACGTCGGCTGCGGAAGTCGAGAGGGCGATTCGCCGTTTGCAGCAACGCATCTGGGACGAGTTGCAGATCACGATTTCGTTTGGCTTGGCGGCGAACAAGCTCGTGTCGGCCATCGCGAGCAAACTCAACAAGCCGCGTGGTTTCACGGTTGTGCAGCCGGGAGCTGAAGGCGAATTTCTTAAACCGCTTTCCATCGGTAAACTGCCTGGTATCGGCGCGAAAATGGAAGAAGCGTTGAATGCACGTGGCATCAAACTCGTTGCGGATATTTTGGCGTTGTCCGAGTCGGAGGCGAAGGCCGCTTTTGGTAGCGGTTGGCAGGAAGTTTTAGCGATGGCACGCGGTGAGGACGAGAGCGTGGTCGAGACCGAGGACTGGGCAGCTAAGTCGTATTCGCAACAGGAAACATTCGCTACCGACATTTCTGATTTTGCCGAGATCGAGCGCGTGGCGAAAGGCATGATTGACGATCTCATGCCGAAAATACGCACTGATGGAAAACGCGTGCGCACCATGACGGTGAAAATTCGCTATCCCGATTTCGAACAGATGTCGGCTGGGCATAGCCTCGAAGCGGCGAGCGATCTGGAGACACCGTTTTATCCATGGGTCGCGCCACTGCTCAAAAAAGCATGGCTGAAGAAGCGGCCGTTACGTCTCGTGAGCGTGCGTTTTTCGAGTGTCGATGATCGTCCCGAGCAGCTGGAGATGTTTGGTGCGACCGATGAAAAACGAAAGCGACTCGCGAGTGCCGTCGATGCGCTCAAGGCCAAGCGCGGCGGGGCGGCTGTCGTGCGTGGTACGCAGATCACGCAGACGCCTCGTGAAAGCTGAGAAATTATTGAACAGAAGATAACGAGGGTAACGAAGCGATTGATGGAATGCGTGACTGAACCTGCGTGCGCTTCGTTCCCTTTGTTGCCTTCTGTGCAAAGTGCTCGGAGTAGTTCTCTTTAACCTTAATTCCGCAGTTGAAACCGCTAATTTTCGCTAATTGTCGCTAAATCAGATACATCGATAAAAACACCTTTTCACCTGTCAGGTGAACTCCTTTGCAGCGTATACCCTAACTTCCGAAATTAGCGGCGATTAGCGATAATTAGCGGTTAAACAACGGCTGTTTTAGGTTTATCGTGGACTTGAGTAGTTTCTTACTCTGCTTAGACCGATCCTAGTTATGCCGATCTACGAGTACTATTGTCCTGACAACAATACGGTCTACCAGTTTTTCGCGAAGACACTCGCGCAGGGGAAACTCGTTCCCAAGTGCCCGGACAATCCGAAGTTTCGCATGCAAAAAGCGCTTTCGACTTTTGCGGTGAAAACCGGCGGGAAGAAATCGGGCGAAGCGAAAGAGGGTGCCGCAGGCATGCCTGAAGCGAGCGGCGATCCGGCAGAGGATGCGCGCATGGAGGCGGCGATGAATGCGATGGAGGGCGAGTTCGCCAACGTCGATGAAAACGATCCGCGTGCGATGGGCCGCATGATGCGTCGCATGGCCGAGCTCACGGGCGAAAAGATCGACGGCGAGATGGAAGAGGTTGTGCGCAAACTCGAAGAGGGCGCAGATCCTGACGCCCTCGAAGAGCAACTAGGCGGTGCATTTCCTGATGAGCAAGGTGGCGGGATGGACGATCCGTATGGCGAAGGTCCGATGCCGGGGGCTGGCGGGGAAAAACCTGATCCGAAGGAAGCGAAATTTCGCTTCAAAGCGCTGCGTCGTCCGTTGCGCCGCGATCCGAAGCTTTACGATTACGAATGAGCGCCTGCCGACTTATTCTAAATTCCGCAATCCGGATTGAACTACGAAGAAGCAAAGAATCAAAGCTGAGTGGCTTGATTGGTGAATTCTTTATGGCAGTACTAAAAAACCAAGTGAAACATCTAAATCACCCAAGAGTCCAGTCCTCCTAGGATTCTTCGTTTCTTGGTAGTTCAACGGCTTAGGCTGTCTCGGGAGCGTTTACTTTGAAAAGTTTGTGTTCTACTCAATGGTTCGGGTGTGAGGGCAGGAGGTTGCTTCCTCCGATGGCGGTGAAGCAGATATGGCCGGAGGTGATGATTTCGCCTGCGCTGGGTGCAATCAGGTTTCGGCCAAAAACAGTTGGATCGGCAACATCTGCGGCGGGCGCGAGCTTGGCTGCCGTGCGTGTCTCGGCTGCAACCGCAGGAGAAAGCCGGACGGTCGTCAGATAATCGCTATTCATCGAAATAGTCGGTGTACCAGAAGTGACCATGAGTCCTGGCTGGTTGCGACGAGCCCAGCTTTCAATACAAGCCGCGAGCAGGGCGTAGGGCAGGGTGTCGTGGTTTTTCCAATACTCGATTTCTAGAGAATAAACGTCGCGGTGAATGAGCAGTTGATACGCCCGATTCATGACCTGCTCATACTCGGATGGGTGTGCGGCGAGCCATTTGACGTGCTGGGTCATCAACTCGCTGTAAGTGCGGACGTCGGTCGACCAGCTGCGGATTTCTTCTTCACTCGGTTCATGCCCGAAAGCGTCTTGGCAGGCTTTGATGATGACGGCACGTTTTGTTGTGGCGTCGCTTTGGATTTGCTGGCGGTGATGCTCGATCAGTTCCGAAACCGACTTCGCAGCGCTGTCGCTCAGTTCGCTGGGCGTCGGTGCGCGGCCAAGTGCGAGCATGCTCGAGACGCTGATGCGTTGGCTCTGTTCATCGGTTGTGGCGCGGGCGAAATTGGCAAAGAAGAGGATCGCCGTCGCGACGAGGAGCACGGGCAATGTTTTTTTCATGAATGTAAGTGACGGCAATATCAGCGGGTGCGTCAAACGCGTTGCGATTTTGGAATCATAGACGCGTTGGTTTTGCAGAATGGAAAATGTTTTTCGTAGAGCGAACTTGAGCGTTGAGAAATCGTTCTAGCGTTGGACGAAATTATTCAAAAATCAGGTGTGAACTGGCGAAAGGCGGTGTATTCTTTTCACTTACTCCAAATGAATACCCGTAATTGTTTCCTCCACTTTGCCCAACGATTTGCTTCCTCGGTTAGGCTTGCATCGGGATTGGCTTTTTTCTGTGTCGTCGGCCTGATCGCTGTCGCCCAACCTTCGGGTGGGCCCTACGGTCCGGTGCAGCAAAAGTACGAACTGCCGAAGGCCAAGCACGTCTTCTTCGTCGCGCCTGATGGCAAAGCCGATGCTCCAGGCTCAACGCTTGCACAACCCACAACGCTCGAATCGGCGATAGCCGCCGTGGTCACGGGCGACGCGATCGTGTTGCGGGGCGGTGTTTACCGAACCGGTGGACTGCTGCTCAACCAGGGCATTACGATGCAACCTTACGGCGACGAGCGCCCGATCTTGAAAGGCACGGAAATCGCTACGTCGTGGAAGGCTCAACCGAATGGTTTGTGGCGCGCTGCGTGGAAGAAGTTTTTCCCAGCTCAGGCGGCCGACTGGTGGCGTCGCGAGCGGTTCGTGAAAGAGACTCCGCTGTATTTGTTTAACAACGACATGGTATTCCTCGACGGCGAGCCGCTCAATGCCGTCGGTGGCGAGCATGAAGTGACAGAAAAAAGCTACTTCATCGATTATGCGGCGGGGCAGGTTTATATCGGAACGAATCCGGAAAATCGCTTGGTTGAAATCACCACGCAGGACAGCGCGCTGACCCGAACCATTCAAAATGTACATGGGAAGCAAAACGACCGTCAGGGGCCGGTGATCCGTGGTATCACGTTTACGCAGTATGCATACCGCGCTCTTGAGGTCGAAGGAACCGAACCCGGTGCCTACATGGATCCCTCGAAGTTCGGCAAGGAAGTTGTGGGCACGACGCTGGAAAATCTGACCATCTCGTTTTGCTCGCGTGTGGCGGGGTATTTCCGTGGCGACAAACTCGTGATCCGTAACTGTCTCGTCGCCGACTGCGGCACCGAAGGTTTGTACGTGATCGATTCAGCCGACGTGCTGCTGGAGAAAAATATCGTCACCCGAACCAATAGCGCAGAGAAAATCATGGGTTACTTCGCATCTGCGGTGAAGATTTTTAACCAGTCTTACCGAGTGGTCGTCCGCGACAATCTGATCATCGATAATCCTCATGCCAGCGGCGTGTGGTACGACGTGGGTAATGTCGACGGCGTTTTCATCAACAACTGGGTCGAGCGCACCAACGACGGGTTCTTCTTCGAAATCTCCAAGGGCGCGATTTGCGTCGGCAATGTTTTTGTCGATTGCAACAAAGGTATCCACATTTTGAATAGCTGCGATGTTCAGGTTTACCAAAACACTCTTTTCAATAGTTCGGTCTTCGTCGAACGCAACGAACGCAGCGCGGTTGGCGATCATTTTGGCTGGCATCCCAGCGCCGGTCCCGATGTAGGCGAACGCTTGGGGCATGTATTGGTGAATAACCTACTCGTCGCGGATGAAACTTTTGCCGGACCGATGATTGAGTTCAAGCAGGCTGCGTTGCTCAAGGAACGCCTGAAAGATCCCCAAGCAAAAGAAATGGACGGCAACGTCTATGTACGTCGCGCCCGCCCGACCGTGCAGCCACTCATCAAGTGGAGTCCGGTACAGAATGAAAAAGGACTGGTTGCGACGACGACGCTCGAGGAATTCCAAAAACTAGATTCTCGCTTTGAGGCGAAAGCGTTGTCGTTCCCCGATTATTGGGGCCCGCTCTTCCAGAGCTTCGACCTGCATCATTTCGAATTGCTGAGCGCGTTCCCGGGTTCGACTAATGGCGTAGCGCTCTCACCCGCGATTCGTGAGCTTTGGAAATTGAAGCCTAACCAAGCCGTATTCCCAGGTGCCTACGTGCCGCGCGCGGCAGGTAATTATTAATCCGGCAACAAGACAGCGCCGCATTGTACCAAGTTGCATTCAGGCGTATCCAAACGGCCTGAGGTAGGGACGACCCGCCGGGTCGTCCGTCAACGTTGCTTGTGAATGGCCTGGGCGCAACCGGACGGCCCGGCGGTCCGTCCCTACCCATCGAACACCGACAGTTTTTATACGTTTGAATACAATCTGGTATTCATCACCCATCCCGCTCGTGCAGCGGCCTGAAAACAGGCGCTTTCACTTCGCCGGATTAATAAGTTCAGTTTACGAGCAGTCTGGACGCCGTTTCGGACGGCTCACAGGCCTTCTTTACGAGCGCAAGATATCCCCCGAGCGTCCTTGAGTAATTTGTAAATCAAGGACTCTCGTAAGTGTGAGGTTGCGAGGGTTGGAGTTCTTTTGCCAAAAGGATTCACCATGCTTCCTTCACGTCTCTCGATTTGCGCTGCGCTTGTTGTTTGTCTCGTATCGTCAGGTTGCGGTGGAGGTGGAGGCGGCGGGAACCAAAGCAGCTCTTCATCGAGCTCCTCTTCGGGCGGTTCGGTGGTGGGGGGGCCGGTTATTACTGCTTTCCAGTTGGTTAGTTCAGGAGTGAGCCTAGGCGATTCGAGTGCATTGACTTGGGATGTGTCGAACGCGACGAGCTTGAGCATCGACCAAGGGGTGGGCGCGATTACGGGGAAGGCATTGGTCGATAAATCCATCACTGTCACGACGAGTGCTGTGGGCGACCGCATCTACACTTTAACGGCCACCAACGCCAAAGGCAGCACCACGGCCCAAGTTCGTTTAGTCACCTGGCCGGCTACCGTGGGTATCAATGCCGACCGCCCTCCGTTTATGACGGAGCGAAACGGGGCCTTCAGGCAGGCGTGGGGTGGTGGTGGCCATTGGCCTCAGCAATTGTTCTGGGAGGACGCCAGCATATACAAGACCAGTTGGAACGACATGGTGGTCGACGCAGATTCAATCGATTCCGGGGGCTTGGCTCCGGCGATTGGTTGTGTTGCTTGGGGCTTCGATCTGATTCTGGGTAACGGCGGTGACGCGGCGAATGGAATAGCCGACTACAGCGCCAAGCCGGAATTTAAGCGTTACTCGGATTGGATGAACGCCCGCAAGGACGATTATTTCGCGGTGGATGCCGAGGGTAAGATAGCGTATCCAGGACAAGGTTACATCTCGTTTGGCATGCCGATGCTGCCTGCCGATATTTCGAACGGAGCGGCGAGCCAGACTTTTGGCGAATGGGCTGGCGAGCGCGTTGGCAAGCTCGCGCTGAATATTCACTGCCGCAGCTTGATCGGGGCCGATGGCTTCATCGGATTAAACTACTTCACCGACTCGCATCCGCGACTGATCAACGCTTTCGAGAAATGGGCGAACGTGACGGTTCCGGGCAACACCGTCGCCGAGCGCAGCAGCTACATCACGAAAAACTTTGCGACCGAGTGGTGGGATTTTGCCGCGCACAACCAGTCGACATTCTTCGTGACCGCAGCGAAAACAATCCTCGCCGGTGGGCGCGTTCCACTGGTTGGTGGACAGTACCCGAACATACCAGCAATAGCCCGTTTCTTCGGTGACGATCCCCTGATATGGGCGCAACACATCGACCCGAAGTATCTCTTTTTCTACGTGGAAAACCAGTCTGCCGGCGACCGCGACACGCCACCACAATGGACTTCGGTCGCATCCCTGGGTGCCACGGCCAGCCGTTGTCCCGACGTGGCCATAGGTGCGTTTGTTGATGCGGACCAGCAGGACTACTGGGGCGCAGTGGAGCGGGCCAAACTGAGCCGCGCCGATGGATACAAATACCTGAAACACGTCTGGCTCTCCTCAGCGTGGGCACACGTTGCAAACAGTAATGGTTCGGTGCGCCGTGCAGCCCAAGTGATGGTGCGTTCCTACTGGGACGCCGGCGGTGTGGATGCTGACATGGTGCAAACCTACCTAGCGCATATCCCCAAACATCCGTTCGGGCCAGCCCTCTATTATTCTCTGGCCATTGAGCGCTCCTTTGAGGCACCGCCCCCGCCCAACACCGATACCCCAAACTACTATTATCAGCATTGGTATATCCTGCAAAACATCGCCACGCCCACGAACACGGTGAATTACCCGCAAATAGGTTCAACGCAGGGGATTAATATCGGCTACTGGGTGGGTGATACGGTGGATATCAGCAAGCTCGCCGCAGCGGACATTCCGTCGGCCTGGCTTGTATACAACCTTGATCGCTTGCCTGCGGCTGAGAAGTCCCGCTTGCAGGCCATCGCTCCAGTCATCGATCCTCGGGTAGATCCAGCTGCGGTGCTTGCGGCGGGCCCGGTACGCGTGAAAGGTTCGGGGCTCAACTGTCTCGCCTTCGTCGATCAAAGCGGAAGTGTGATCGTTTTGGTGAGCAACGTGAATCCTACGTCCACCACGGGCTCGTTGGAATTTACCAAGGTCGGCAACGGTACTTTCTCGTGCAAGGGCTTGCTCGGCACACCTAACGCTGCGCTAACAGTGGCGAACAATGCTGGAAGCTTTCCGATCACGGTTGCTGAGCGCGACACCGTCGTCTTTGAGATTCCCGGTTTGAAGTGGATCGGTCACACGCCTTGAGGATGGCGCGGTTTGGCGGTGCAGGCTACTGAGCCTGCACTGCTACGTTGCCGCTGCGGCCATCGATCTCGGCAGATACTTGGTCGCAGGTGGGGATGCTGGTTCGGTTGTTGAGGAGCTCGCGCGCGAGGTCGTCGAGGCGGATGAACTCGACCCCGGCGTTGTAGCATTCGGCTAGGAGCGCGCGGAAGAGTTGGCGCTTGCCCATGCCTTCGATTTCGGCGTGCAGGGTGAAGACGTTGGTTCGGTCTTCGCGCAGGAGCGACATGTAGTGCGCCACGATTTTCTCCTCGGGATATTCGGGGCGGCCGAGGAGTTCGTCGAACGTTGGGAGCGTGCTCGGAATTTCGAGGGTTCTGAAAACCTGTCCGCCGATGCGTGGAAAAAACGGTGTGGAGCCGCGCACGTCGCTTGAGTAAAGCAGACCGGCTTCGTCGTAGATCTGGCGACTGCGGACGTTGCTCTGCCAGCCTGGTGCTCCGGCAGTCTGCGCTTCAGTACCAAAGATGCGAAGAAACTCGGCGCGGGCGGCGATGAACTCGGCGCGCACGGCGTCGAGCGGCAGCTTGTTCACGTAATCCTGCCAGCGGTAGTGATTGAAACAGTGGATGCCGACCTCGTGGCCGGCGTCGCGCACTTCGCGCAGGATGCGGGTGTTGCGGCGGCCGATGTGCGGAGCGGGCAAGAGCGTGCCATTGAGCAGCGTGCGGATGCCGTAGAGTTTAACCACGCTGGTGCGGCTGACTTTTTTGAAAAAGCCCGGACGGAAAATGCGCGTGATGGCGCGGCCGGTTTGATCGGGTCCGAGGGAAAAAAGAAAGCAGGCAGGCAGTTCAAACTCTTGTAGATCTCGCACGAGGTTCGGCACACCGATGCGGGTGCCGCGATCAGTGTCGACGTCGATTTTTAAAGCAAGACGGATGGGCATGGGCGTCGATGTGGATATTTTCAACAGGAGGCCGCGGAGAAAACGGAGAAGGTAAACCCTGCCCTGTCTGGAATTCTCTGTTTGCTCTGTTCTCTCCTGTAAAAACAGGCTTATTCCAGCTGGTAGTCTTTGTGCGCGAGGTGGTAGTCGAGCGTGAGCTTGATCGCGGTCTTGAGGTTTACCTTCGGCGTCCAGCCGAGCTGCTTCTTGATGTTGGTTATAGAGGGGACGCGCTTCTGGATGTCTTGATAATATTTCCCGAAATATTGGCCGGAGGAAACCTTAACGACTTTGGCGGCTTTTACATGTTCGGCGTAGTCAGGGTAATCCTTGAAGGCTTCGATGATGAGCTTAGCGAGGTCGGCGACGCTGACGTCGTTCTTGGGATTGCCGATGTTGAAGATCTGACGAGTGGCTTTGCCGTCCTTATTTTCGATGATGCGCAGGAGCGCGTCGATGCCGTCATCGATGAAGGTGAAGGAGCGGCTCTGCTTGCCTCCGTCGACGAGTTGGAGCGGCTTTTTGAAAATGACGTTGGAAATGAACTGCGTGAAGAGGCGCGAGCTGCCTTCCTTGGCTTCGAAGACGTCATCGAGCTGGGGCCCAATCCAGTTGAAAGGTCTAAAGAGCGTGTAATCGAGATTGTCGCGCACGCCGTAAGCGTAGATGACGCGGTCAAGGAGTTGCTTCGAGTTGGCGTAGATCCAGCGCTGGCGTTCGATCGGGCCGTAGACGAGCGTGCTGGTTTCTTCGTCAAGCTCGGCGTCGGGGCACATGCCGTAAACTTCGGACGTCGAGGGGAAGATGACGCGTTTCTTGTATTTTACGGCCTGGCGGACAATCGCGAGGTTGGCTTCGAAATCGAGTTCGAAGACCCGCAGCGGATCTTTTACGTACTGCACAGGGTTAGCGATCGCGACGAGCGGGATGACGGCGTCGCACTTCTTCACGTGGTACTCGATCCACTCGCGGTTGATAGTGATGTCGCCCTCGACAAACTTGAAACGAGGATTACCCAGGCTGTGGCTCAGTTTGTGGTTGCCGATGTCCATGCCGTAGACCTCCCAGTCTTTCTTTTGCAGGATCGTTCGCGTGAGCGAGCTGCCGATGAAACCGTTGGCACCGAGGATGAGGACTTTGATGGGCATGAAGAAAGAGAAAGGATGAAAGACTGTTGGGCTGAAAGACTGAAGTTGTTCGCGTGAAAATAACCTACGGCTTGGGGTAACTCACCGGTTGCGCCGCAAGGATGGCTTGTTGCGCGTGGAGATTGAGTTTGGGCGCGAGCGCAGCGCGATCAATCCCTCCGGAATGGTAGCCAGTTACGAGGCCTTCCGAAGCGCAATAGAGGTAAATATTCTGGCCGATGAAGCCCGTGTTGACGGCTGAGGTGGCTTTTCTTTCTTCGACCGGCCCATTGAGTTTCGAGAGATCGCCAACGTAGACCACACAAAGGGCGGCGGCGGTTTTGGCACCGAACTGGCGCAAGTCTTCCGTCGAGATTTGGCGGAGCGCATGCTTGGCAGCGTCATAAACATATGCGCCCGATTTCATCAGCAAGTAGAGTTCAACTTCCTGTTTATTGCGGGATGAAGGCGCGGTGCGTTTGCCATTGGAGCGATTGAACCCACAGGCGGCCCACGTCAGATCGGAGAGTTGTTGTGGCGAAAGTTCGCGCGGATCGAATTCGCGGGAAGTGCAACGTTTCGCGAGGGCCTCCATAAGCGGCAGACCACCGGTTTTGTGGGGAGCGGGTAGTTCGATATTCTGCGCATGAACGGTGGCCGAGAGGAACAGGGTGAGAAAAAGAACGACGGTGTGTTTCATGAGGTCGAGGGGACAACTTCTCTGTGGTTTTTCTTTGTAAAACGCAACGCCGAGTAAAGGCCGTGCGGCGTGCGATAGTCGAAGGCGTTCACACACGAAAGGAGTGATCGCACGATCTGCGAGTGGTGCTTGCGGACAGATTCGTTGAGCGCTGTAGCCAGACGCTGGCTCAGCTTTCGCTTTCTTCGTTATCCGCCGGACGTTCCAACTCCTGGCGGCATTCTTTCATAACGCGCAGCCAAATCTCGCGCAGATCGAAGAGGCGGGGGACGGAGTCACTGCGAAAATGTTCGAGCGCGCGCGAACTGTTCGCGGGTTGTTCGGCGGCGATGAGCGCGAGCGTTTGATTGATCTCGCAAAGGGCGCGTTTCAACAAGCTCACGGCCATGGCGAAATCGCCAAAATCGAGCGCTTGCACGGCGAGTACGGCGTGTTCCTCGCCACGGTGGAGCGAGGTTTGTAAGGCGATGGCGAGCGGTTGCGGAACCTTGGCGGCATCGGTGGCGATGCGTTCCCAAGCGCGCTTGAGGCTCAGGTAAATGGCCTTGGTGGCGATGAAAACGGGGCTCTTGTGCAGCGTGTAAGGCTCGGCCTTGAAGCTGGCGTCTTCTTGCTCCGAGGAAGCGTCATCGCTGTCGTCATCGTCGTCATCAAATCCCACGCTTTCGCTGGTCCAAACTCCTTCGTCCCAGCGCATGCAATGGGCCACTTCGTCGATGCGTTCCGGGTGGTCACGCAATTGCTCGTAGAAGGCGAGGTACCGATGGAGCACGTCATCCTGCTCACGCAGGTATTGCTCCCAATCAAACTCGTTCCAAGCGAGATCGCCGCGTTCTTCCCAGTCGTTTTCTGAAGGTGAATCTGAATCAAAATTGCTCATCAAGAAGTGGCTGGAGCCGTGGTTTGAAGCTGCTTTCGTCCGACAAGAATGCAACGTAAAAGGCCGACCTGCAAATCACCGGTTGTGGTTTTGTGGGTTGAAACTGTGATGAGAGACTCATAAGTTTTTCCTTCCACGCTATGTCTGAAATTCATCACGAAACTGTTTTTTTCACGGGACGCGTTCAGGGAGTTGGTTTTCGCTATACCGCGTTACAGGTCGCGAAGGAGTTTGAAGTTTCGGGCTGGGTTAAAAACTTGGCTGACGGACGCGTTCAACTAGAAGCAGAAGGCGCGCCATCGACGGTGAAGGCTTTCGTCGTCGCGCTCGAAGAGCGGATGCACGGTTATATACGCAAAACAGAGCGGAAATCCGCTAAACGGGTGCCGCAGTTTGCTGGCTTTGACATTCGTTGATCAGAGTTAAGTTGTTGTAGGCCAGATCTAAAAAACGAGGTTGTGTAAATTTTACTTGATCGCGGACTTAATCATATGCATTTAGGTAAACATACTAAACAATATGAGTTCCGACAACCTACATCCGATCTTCGAGCGCGTGCTCAGTCGTGCGGAAAAGGAGCAGGGTTTGAAGCAACGAGCCCGCGTGATTTGGCTCTATGGATTGTCGGGTTCCGGGAAGAGCACGCTGGCGATCGGACTTGAGCGGAAGTTGTACGCCGAGGGTTTCACGACGCATTTGCTCGATGGCGATAATGTCCGCACGGGCCTTAATAGAGGGCTGGGTTTCAGCGATGCGGATCGCGCCGAAAACATCCGGCGCGTCGCCGAAGTCGCAAAGCTGTTTACACAGGCTGGGGTAGTGACGTTGTGCTCGTTCATCACGCCCTTGCGGTCTCTGCGGGTGGCGGCGCGTGAGATCATTGGTGGGGATGATTTTTTCGAGATCTACGTGAAGGCCTCCTTTGACACCTGCGCGCAACGCGACCCGAAAGGTCTTTACGCCAAAGCTGGCACGGGTGGCGTCAAACAATTCACCGGCCGCGACTCGGGTTTCGAGCCTCCTGCCGAAGGAGACGCGTCACTGGTCATCGATACTGAGTCTGAAGGCGTCGAAGCGTCGCTCTCGCGTCTGCATGCCTACGTTTTGCCAAAAATCCAAATTTCATGAGTTCGTACAATCTTACCCATCTCGCTCAACTCGAGCACGAGGCGATTTTCATCATGCGCGAAGTAGCCGCGCAGTTCGAACGTCCCGCGTTGCTCTTTTCCGGCGGCAAAGACTCCATTGTAATGGTTCGGTTGGCACAAAAAGCCTTCGCACCTTCGAAAATCCCGTTCCCGCTCGTCCATATCGACACCGGGCATAATTTCCCCGAGGCAATCGGGTTTCGCGACTGGCTGGCCAAGGATCTTGGTGCACGTCTGATTGTTCGTTACGTCGAGGACTCGATCAAAGCCGGCCGCGCGGTTGAAGAAAAAGGCCTGAATCCTTCGCGCAACGGCCTGCAAACCGTCACGCTACTCGACTCGATCGAGGAGCTGAAGTTTGACGCCTGCTTGGGCGGAGCCCGGCGTGACGAGGAAAAGGCACGCGCGAAAGAACGTTTCTTTTCGCATCGCGACGAGTTCGGTCAATGGGATCCGAAGAACCAACGCCCAGAACTATGGAATCTTTTCAACGGTCGCAAAAACCACGGTGAGCACTTCCGCGTTTTCCCGCTCTCCAACTGGACCGAGATGGATGTGTGGCAGTACATCACGCGTGAGAAAATCCCGCTGCCGCCGCTCTATTTCTCGCACGAACGAGAGGTTGTTAATCGCAACGGTAATTGGTTGGCGAATACACCGTTTATTACACTGCTTCCTGGCGAAAAATACGAAAAACGCATCATTCGTTTTCGCACTGTTGGCGACGCGACCTGCACCGGTGCAGTCGAATCCACGGCTTCGACTCTGGGCGAAATCATCCAAGAAGTCGCCTCCGCGCGCCAGACCGAACGTGGCACGCGCGCCGACGACAAACGCTCCGAAACTGCCATGGAAGACCGCAAAAAGGCGGGATACTTCTGAAAATTCAAAAGGCAGATCCCAAACGCCAAAATTAACTAGCAATTAGATACAATAAATCTCTAGCCGCAGGCGCGCCGTTTTGGCGTTTGGACCTTTGGCCTTTGTGATTTTATCCACTAAAATGTCCACTTCCGCTTCTGACACCCACTATCTTTCCATGGACCTGCTCCGCTTCACTACGGCGGGCAGTGTTGACGACGGTAAATCCACGCTGATCGGCCGTCTGCTCTATGACTCGAAGGCGATTTTCGAGGACCAACTCGACGCAATCGAGCGCGCGACCGAACAGCGCGGCGAAGAGCATTTGAATCTCTCGCTGCTCACCGACGGTCTTCGCGCCGAACGCGAGCAAGGCATCACGATCGACGTCGCGTACCGCTACTTCGCGACGCCGAAACGTAAATTCATCATCGCCGATACGCCGGGCCACATTCAGTACACGCGCAACATGGTGACTGGCGCTTCGACGGCCAATCTCGCCATCATTCTGATCGATGCGCGCAAGGGCGTGATCGAGCAAACCTGCCGCCACTCGTTTATCGCCTCGCTCCTGCGCATTCCTCATCTCGTGGTGTGCGTGAACAAGATGGACCTCGTTGATTTCAAACAAGAGGTCTTCGACGAGATTGTTGAAAAATATTCCGAGTTCGCGTCGCGCATGGAAATCGCCGACGTGAAATTCATCCCGATCAGCGCATTGCACGGCGACAACGTCGTCGACAAGTCCGAACGCATGCCTTGGTACAAAGGTGCGTCGCTTCTCTACACGCTCGAAACCGTCTACATCGGCAGCGATGCGAATCACGTTGATCCGCGTTTCCCGGTGCAGACCGTGATCCGGCCCAACTCGACCGAGCACCACGACTTCCGTGGTTTCGCCGGACGCGTGGCAGGCGGCGTGTTTAAGGTTGGCGACGAAGTTTTGGCGCTGCCATCTGGTTTCGCTTCCCGCATCAAATCGCTCCACAGCTCTGATGGCGATGTGCAGGAGGTGTTTTCTCCGATGTCGGCCACGATTACGTTGGAAGATGAGATCGACATCTCGCGCGGCGACATGCTGGTGAAGCCGCATAACTCGCCGCATATCAGCCAGGATGTTGAGGCAATGATCTGCTGGTTTTCAGACAAGAAAATCCAGCCAAACGGAAAATATATTGTGCGTCACACGACGAAAGAAGTCCGCGCCGTGGTGAAAACCATTCGCTACAAAGTCGACATTAACACGCTGCATAAAATCGAGGCCAATCCCGAGATCGGCATGAATGACATCGGGCGTATTCATCTGCGCACGGCGTCGCCGCTGTTCTTCGATGGTTATCGACGCAATCGCAATACCGGCAGTCTGATCCTTATCGACGAGAGTACGAATGCGACGGTTGGCGCCGGCATGATTCTCTGGCCGGATTTGACCGAAACAAAGCTGCCATCGCAATTTGTTGAAATGGGCGGCTTGTGAGGAAACCGAAAAGGGCCGCTGATCCTTGTTGTTGAAACGCGTTTCCACGCGGGTGCAAATAGAACACCCGCGTGCAGGCCGTATCTCTTGTGGCGGCGGAGAGCTGTTGAGGGAACGGTCGTTGCGCTTCTGATTGCGGAATGATAAAAAATGTAATTCTATTCCGGCATGTCGTTGTCGAAGTACATATTGCGGGGAAAAGTAACGGCAGCAAATCCGCTCACTGCCGAAACTGGAGGTGTTGTCGAGCTGCTCATCTGGCTCGATAGCGAATCCGAAAAAATGCCATCGGAAGCATTGGCGAAAGTTAGGCGTCAGTACGAGATGGAGGCCCGAAAGAAAAAACAGGACATAAGCTGGCTACCCCCGGCCCTCGCCTTACCGGCTCCTGAGGTCAAAAACAACCAACTGCTCTTTACGTTTCCCGGTATTAAGGTGTTCGAGCTCGATGGCGCCGAGTAAATTTGCACGCGAGTTGGCTTCGCCGAAGAAGAGCGAGTAGCGCTCACTCGAGAGGCCGGTCGACAGGCTTAGGCCCTGAGCAGAACCGAAGGGCGCTGGATACTGAGCTTGGTAAACGGGCTCATCCCCCTAGGTCAATGCGGAGCATCGACCGCACCTTCTATCGCTAAGCGTAAAATCTAATTCTCAAGCGAACTTGGGTATCAAAGATGACAAAGAAGAAGCGATTCGGGGCCGAATAGGTTGGAATGCACCGCGCGGAATTCAAACCGAGCGGTGCAGGATTAAGCCCGTTCTACCGCGAGCCCGGTAAGGGTTGCTCGCGGTTACTGTCGCTTCTGTGCTGCATGAATCCGTAATTTGGATACTTCACGTTTGTATCCATGCCGTTGAAGGTGGAGCCCGTTGTCTCTAACGGGCTGGTTTGGGAGCGGCTTCGATCAAGCCCGATGGGGACATCGGGCTCCACCTTCTGCACATCGCTCCTCGCTGGAGATTATGCTTCAACTGCATCGTTACGGCTCGGTCATAATTCGGTCACGGAGTTATCACTTCTTCGGCATGAGGTTCTTGTCGAGGAAGGTGATAATGCGATCATACAACTCCACCTGATCTTTTAAGTAGGCCATGCCATGGGCTTCACCGCCGATGAAAAGTTTTTCATAAGGCACGTTGTATTTGTTCAACGCCGAGACCAGTCGCTTGGATTGTTGGATCTCGACAGTTTGATCTTCCTTGCCGCCCGCGACGAAGACCGGGACGCGGATTTTGTCCACGAAATTGATGGGGGACATTGCGGCGAATTTTTCCGCGTCTTTCTTGGGGTCGCCGAGTTTCTTCATGAGACGGCCAAATGATGAATTATCATATTGGTCGTATTTTTTACTTTGCACGTGCAGGGCCCAGTCAAACACGCCTGCTTCGGTCACTGCGCAACGATACAGCTCGGGCTCGTGGGCGACACCGGAGATGGCGAGATAGCCACCGAAGGATCCACCCATGATGCCCACACGATTTTTGTCGACGAGTCCCGAGGCGATGAGGGCCTTGGTCGCATCAGTCACATCGTTGTGCATCTTAATAAAATTCCACTCGTCCTCCTCTGGGAACATCCCGCAATAACCAGTGGAACCGCGATAATTAGGCTGCATGACAGCGTACCCGTGGCTGGCCAGAAATTGTACTTCTCCGTTGAATCCCCACGTGTCACGCGCCCAGGGGCCACCATGAGCCAGGACGACGAGTGGAGGCGGGTTTTCCTTGGAGGCACTCGCGGGGAAGGTCAGGTAGGCATCGAGTCGTCGACCATCCCTCGTCTTGAACTTGATCATTTTCATCTCCTGCATGCGAGTGGGGTCGATCCATGGCGCGGAGTTCTTGAAGAGGCCGGATTTGCGCTGCTCCAGATCCACCCAGCTGTAGATGGCGGGTTGTTTGGCAGAGCGTGTGGCGACGAGGAAAATCTTATGCTTGGTATCGCTGTCAATGATACGGACAACGAGTCCGGGAAACATCCCGTCCAAAATCTTTTGCAGGGCCTGATACTCTTCGTTGAACCAAAACACCTGCGGGATATTCCGGTTGAAGATTGCGCCCAGCACATCTCCCGTTGCCGGATTGCGGTAGAGCCCGCCGTTAAAATCATAGGTCTGGTCCTGCAAAACCACATCGCCCAACTTCCCCGTGGCGGCATCCATGAGTTGCAAGGCGCGTGGTTTTCCTTCTTGGCGCGGCCCAAGCACACATAACTGTCCTGGCTCGTTTCCCGCACCTACAATGTCGATTTGCTCCAAATCGACCGGGCATTTGACCCATTGCTTATCCACCAGACGAAACATTGTTCGGTTTCCTTTATCGCTGGTGTAGCAGTAGGCGAGCTCGCCCGCCTTGTCGGTACCGTAATGGTAGGTAACGCCCTTGCTGGGGGGCAACGGGAATGTATCAATGATATGCTTCGCGTTGTTGTCGCGGGCATCCATTGCGGCTGACCAAGTGTTTCCTCCGGATTGTAGATCCACTATTTTTCCGGTCGTGATTCCGGAATTTATCACGGACACTCCATGATCTTTATCAATTTCGACATCCCGGCGGCGCCAGACCAAGGGTTGTAGTCGGTTTTTGAGCGGAATGGAAACGAGACTGGCGGCGGCATATTGCAGCAGAGGATAGGCGCTGCTGAGATCTCCGACATCTGCGGCCAGCAAGCCGATTCCGTAGAGCTTGCGGGAGCTAAGGTTGAACATGAGCCTGGAGTCATTCAGCCAATGGACACTGTAGATGTCCTTGTCCGCGGACCCTCCGACCGTTTCGATCATACGATCCGCGAGACCGTAAACCAGCAAGTCATGCTTATCCTCCCCGTCCGTGATAACGGCGGCGATATGTGTGCCCGAGGGATTTAATACTGGCTGCGAAAGTACACGTGGACGGAAGAAGTCCATCGTGGGAATCGGCTCCGTGGCAGGCACGGGAGTGACCCGTTTGAGGTCGAGAGAGGCCGCTTGTACCGCAGCCATCGTTGCGCAAAAGAAAGAAAAGGCAGAGCGTGCTCCGCACTTGTTTTTGAGGGGGTAGAATCATGGTGGGGAAGTTAGCGCTAACCGTTTCAACACCGCAAAGTCAGTCCGTACTTCAATTGAACGGATATTTCTTGCCGGTCGTCAATCCCAGCCACGGTCTCAACGGAATGCAGGCCATTCAATCGACGAAAAATATCGGGCGTTTGGTTCGTGCGCCTTGGAAGCCCAGCGTAGTCGCGTTTTGCGGCTGGTGTAGAACGGCTGGGGTGTAGCTGCTTTTAGGACAGGCCTCTGAGTTTCGTGTCGATCTTCAGGATGTGATTACGCAGCCATGCTTGCAGGCTCGTTTGTAGGATGGTGAGTAGTTCGTGTTTATTTCCGCTACCGGCAAAATCACGTTTGAAACGTTGCAGGCCTTCCAAAAACAATTGATGAGCCTCTTTGTTAATACCGCGCGACGAACAATGAGTTGCCGCCATGCAACGTTCTTCGCATTCGAAATGAACGCGGGCATAGTCTTCTAGATGGGTGACGAGTTTCTGCGCGGCCGTTATATCGATCACGGGTGCATCGATCACGTTGGTCATTTGACCGATTATCTCGAAAAGTTTGCGGTGCTGCGCATCGAGTTCTGGAAAACCAGTTTCGTATTCTTTCGTCCAAATGAGCATGGGTTGAAGGTGTGGAGCGGAAAACTCTCGGGAAAACCCTTCCGCGCAACCCAGGGCGGTGATTTTTGGAGCAAGTATTTCAAAAACTATTTTCGTCACATATGACCGAAGATTTTTGCCCGAAGAGGAATGCGGGGAGAGGCAGACGGTGTGCCTTGGGTGGAGATTCTACTACGCTGGATTCACAGCTGATTTTTTTCTCCGTTCAGACTCAGGTCCTTCACGCTACGCAACCGCATCAGCGTTTCGCCGATGTGCATGTACTCGGCGGAAAATGGCCATGTGAACGATTGGCACTTCGTTCACTACGGCGCACAAGCGGCGGGTGGGGCGGGATTGATCATCGGCGAAGCCACGGCGGTGTCCGCCGCGAAGCGCAGATTGCGACGACAGCGGTCGGGATAATCAGCGAACCGGCTCAAGCTGACGAAATCATCCGTACCGACAAAGCGATCTTGTGCTGCTCGCCCGCGCCAAATCAACGACCCGCACTGACCCTTGCACGCGGCAAAAACGCTCGGTCGCAGTGACGCGATCAAACCGCTATCGCAGTATTTGCGGGCGTTTTGAGGATGGTTCGGTCTATGATTTTTTCATGCGTTGGCTTTTGACTACGATCCTGTTGATGTCTGCGGCGATGAATCTTCAAGCCCAGGAAGGCGTAGTGCTGCTGCACGGGATGTGCCGCACCGCGGAAAGCATGCAGAAGATGGAAACGTCGCTAAGACAGGCTGGGTTTAGCGTGCTGAATGCCGATTATCCTTCGCGAACAGCCTTGGTGGAAGCGTTGAGCGATGCAGCGATCGGTCAGGCGCTGGCAAACCCCGCGCTCAAGGATTGCGTGAAAATTCACTTCGTCACGCATTCGCTCGGCGGGATTCTGGTGCGCAGTTATTTTAAGCGCCACGTCGAGCCGCGGCTCGGACGCGTGGTGATGCTTGGGCCGCCCAACCAGGGCAGCGAAGTGGTGGACGAACTTGGTTCCTGGTGGATGTTTCGGAAACTCAATGGCCCGGCCGGTGGCGAACTCGGTACGGGAGCGAACTCAACGCCGAACAAGTTGGGACCGGTAAACTTTGAGCTGGGCGTGATAGCTGGAGATCGTTCGATCAACTGGATCAACAGCTGCATGATCACAGGGAGTGACGATGGCAAGGTTTCGGTTGAACGAACCAAGGTCGCGGGCATGAAGGACCATGTCGTGGTGCATGCGACTCATCCGTTTCTGATGAAGGACAAGATGGCGATTGATTACACGATCAGATTTCTGAAAACGGGGACGTTTGGAGAAGTGAGAGTCAAGTGACAGTCGTAACGCTGTAGCCGAAGAGGGCGCGTTTCCTGATCGAGGTGGCCACGCTGGGGGGGACCATCTTCTCCCAGGAAGTATCGCCGGATTTGATACGCTTGAGGACGTCGCGAGAAAAGATGCTCAGGTTCTTCTCGTCGAAGCCGACCACGCAGTCGATATAGTGGTTTTCTAACAGATGCTCGTAGAGGTGACGCAAGTTGTCCGGGACGTGGAGATTTTTGGCGGTTATGAGTAGACCGGTGTTGAACGCGGGGTTCGTCGGCACAGGCGGAGCGGCGGCGGGATTCTCGGCGGCGAGGTAGCGTTCGAAGGCTTGGGATTGCATCGGGTAAACGTAGAGTTTGACCGCGTTGCGGAAGAGACGACCGACAGCTTCGAGGATGCCGCCGGGAAGGCTGTCGTAATATTTTTCGTTGAAGACTTCGAGGAGGTTGTTGATGCCGAGCACGACGCCGATCATCTCGCTGGTGTAGCGGCGGAAGTAGGTGGTGAGGCGATGATACTCGGAATAATTTGAAATGAGGACGGTGAAGCCCAGGTCGCCGAGCAGGTCGACGCGGGCGAGGAAATCCGAGGCGTCGAGGTCACCGGCGGCGAGCAGATTGTTCATAGTGATTTCCATGAGGACGATCACATTCTTGCCCTTGGCGAGTGGTTCTTGCACGAACTGCGCACAGGCGCTATTGATCATGTCGACATTGACATGAGTGACGGGGCGGAAACTGCCGCGTTCGACCACGATGGCTTTTTTATAGAGTACTTCGGAGGGCTGGAGCACATCGCCGCCGGGGCCGTACATGACGGCGTTGGTTAGGCCGTGTTTGACGAGAAAGAGGGAAGCTAAGCGGTTGTCGACGTGCTGGAAGGCGGGGCCGGAAAACTTGAGCATATCGACTTCAATGCGCGTGGTGCCGACGTTGTCCACGAGTGAGGTGATGAAGTTCTCCAAGTTGTCGCGTAGATAGAACGCACCGTAGATCAGGTTGACGCCGACGATGCCGAGCGCTTGTTGCTGGAGGATGTTTTCTTTGTCCCACATGCGAACGTGGACAATGATATCGCTAGGTTCGCCGTTTGGTTCGGTTTGCAGGCGGATGCCCATCCAACCGTGGCACTCGTTGTTGCCTTTGAAACTCATGGCAGAAACGGTGTCGGCGAAAACGAAGAAATCAGTGTTCGCACCGCGGGCGGTGGCGAGGCGTTCTTTTAGCAGCACGTACTCGTGATCGAGCATTAGGCTAAGGCGTTCGCGCGAGACGTAGCGAGGTGCTTTGCCATAGATCGCATCGCTAAATGTCATGTCGTAGGCCGAGATCGTTTTTGCAACGGTGCCAGCCGCACCTCCGGCTTGGAAAAACCAGCGCGCGACTTCCTGGCCCGCGCCGATTTCGGCAAACGTGCCATACTTCGCTTGGTCTAGATTGACCGTAAGCGCCTTGCGGTTGGTGGTGAGAAGTTCCTTCTGCTCGCTTACAGGGTTCATGGGGATCGGTGCGCTACGAATCGTTTTTGTTGTGACAGGTATGTTGGACGAAGTGAAGGCTTTGCTGGGGCGCTTACGGGAAAGTAGAAAGCATGGCGTGATCTCGCGGTGGCCATTAGCGCGGGTGTTCAGGTTAAGTGGAAGCGGGATGGTTAGGTCTGCGTTGCGTCTATTTTCAGGCCACGCCTAAATTCGCTGGCTGAGCGGAGTTTTACCGCTACGGTGCGAGACGATATGAAAAACTTTTTCACGTCGATGCTTGGCACGCTGGCCGCGTTGGCAATCTGTGCGGTGGGCGCCTTTGCGTTGTTTTTAATCGGAATCGGGCTGCTCGCGGCAGTTGGCAGCAAAAAACCTGTGTCGGTGGAGACCGGCTCGTTTCTGGTTTTCGACCTCTCAGCCGTCATTACCGATGCGCCGCCCAAATCGTCGCCCGCGGAATTTCTCGCGGCTTTTAGCGGAGACGACGATGGCCCGAAAAATCTCCAGTTGCGTCTGGTCACGCATGCGCTGCGCGAAGCCGCGAAGGACGCGCGTGTAGCGGGTGTGTTTGTCCACGGGCGGCTCGCTTCTGGCGGTGGCTCTTATGGCAACGGTTTCGCGGCGTTGAAGGAAGTGCGCGAGGCATTGGCGGAGGTTAAGACCAAGGGCAAACCAGTGATCGTGTATTTGGAATTTGCCGGAACGCGCGACATGTTTGTCGCCTCAGTAGCTGACGAACTTGTGCTCGACCCGTACGGCGCGATCTACATGCCGGGTTTGGGCGCTGAACCGATGTTTTATACTGGTGCTTTTGAGAAGTTCGGCATCGGCGTGCAAGTCACTCGTGTTGGTAAATACAAATCCGCCGTCGAGCCCTTTACGCGTAAGGACCTGAGTCCCGAAAACCGTGAGCAGATGCAAAAACTCCTCGACGATCTCTGGGGCGATCTGCTTGTCGATACAGCCGCCGCCCGCAACATAACCACGGCCAATCTCCAAGCTATCGTGGACAAAGAGGGATTCATCCGCGCCGAAGCAGCCTTGAAGGCACATCTCGTGACGCGTGTGGCATACCGCGATGAGGTGCTGGACGATCTCAAGGTCAAAACTGGCCGCAAGGACTCACAGAAAACTTTTAAACAAATATCGCTGACGGACTATATCAGCAGCGTAGGCACTGGCCTGGCGCAGGGCAAAAAAGACGAAAACCCTGTCGCAGCCGGCAAGGTCGCAGTGGTTTACGCCGAGGGTGTGATCGTCGACGGTAACGGCCAACCCGGCGAAATTGGTGGCGTGAAATTCGCCCGCGAATTGCGCAAGCTACGTCAGGACGCCGACGTGAAGGCCATCGTGCTCCGCGTCAATAGTCCGGGCGGTTCTGCCTCAGCCTCCGAGCACATCCAACGCGAAGTCCGGCTCGCGCAAAAAGTGAAACCTGTGATTGTTTCTATGGGTAGCTACGCGGCTTCTGGCGGGTATTGGATTTCCACCTACAGCGATCGAATCTTTGCCGAACCAACCACCATCACTGGATCGATCGGCGTGTTTGGCCTGATGATGAATGTGCAAAAACTAGCCAACGATCTCGGCTTCACCTTCGACCGCGTGAAGACAGGAAAGTTTGCCGACGCGCTGACCATTTCACGCCCCAAGACGGAGGAAGAGCTCGCGCTGATTCAGCGTTCCGTCGATTGGATCTATGCTGAGTTCGTAGCCAAAGTCGCGGAGTCGCGTGGCCTCGATCCCGCCCGCGTGCAGGAGATTGCCCAGGGTCGCGTCTGGTCTGGTGTCGAGGCGAAGAAACTCGGACTGGTCGATGAAATCGGTGGCCTTGATGCGGCGATTCGTTTTGCTGCGCAAAAGGCCGGGCTGGGGGAGAAATACAATCTAGCCGAGTACCCGGCGAAGAAGGAATTTGCCGAAATGATTGCTGCGGCGCTCGAGGGCTTAAAGCCCGCCAACTCCCGCGCCGGAGCAATCACCAATCTGGTCGATACGCTACGCACCGAGTTAAGCACACTCGAACAGTTCAACGACGCGCAAGGCATCTACGCCCGCACGCCGTTCGAGATCAGAGTCAAATAAGCCGACCAGAACCAACCAATCCCAGCCAAGATAAGTTATGAGCCTCAATACAAAACTCTCCCGCGAAGTTCCTGCGACTGCCATTCCGGTTGGACTCAGTGCCAAACTAGCGGCTGGAACCAATGTCTATGTCATGCAGTCGCTCGGCGGCAACGTGACGGTGCGTACCACTCAAGGGCTCTATCGGATCGCGAGCGAAAACGCGTCTGCGATTATCGGCTATGTTCCCAAGGGAGAAAGTCCGGCTGCGCCCGTTGCTGAATTCAGCGAACAGCTTGTGTGGACTGCGCTCAAGAGCTGCTTCGATCCCGAGATTCCGGTCAATATCGTGGACCTGGGGCTTGTTTATGATTTGAACGTGGAGAAAACACCCGATGGTGGCCACGCGCTGGAAGTGAAGATGACCTTGACCGCGCCCGGTTGCGGCATGGGCCCGGTGATCGCAGAAGATGCGCGCCAGAAAATCTCCACGCTGCCCACGGTGCGCTCGGCCAAGGTTCATATCGTTTGGGACCCAGCCTGGACTCCGCAAATGATCTCCGCTGAAGGCCGTCAGAAGCTCGGGCTGGAGTGATGTGTATCCAGAAACCGGAGATGAAGTTTAATATGGAACTCAGGAAAGCAGGAACGGAGGACCTCTTCGTCCTGCCCACTTCTTTTGAGTGTGATTGTTCATCATGTCCTAATGTCAGTTCCGCCCTGCAGTGCTTCCGCGATGAGTCCGAAAGTTAAGCGCTGAAACGCGGAGGAGCGGAATGACGGAAGAGGATTTTACGCAAGGTGGAGAAGCTGAGAGCAATCGAGCAGGATGGGGAACTCAGGAAATCAGGCTCAGGTCCGTGAGCTGTCCGAAACTTGGCGTCTTTGCGCCTTTGCGTGAGCCAAATAACTTGTCGATGGTGATTTGGTTTCACGCAAAGCTGCCAAGTCGCGAAGACGTTGCCAAGCGCGTTGAGGTCTGTCAACGCGCTCCACCTCAATCTCTGCTCATTCGGAGGTGAACTTTCGCCGACTGCATCGCTCCGGCTGAGCGCAGAATAAGTTAAATACTAATGCCTGCCCGTTGACGCCATTTTTGCCCGCCACCAAGCACTTAGCGGGGCCACACAATTCATACATGGAAGTTCGATCCATCGGTAGGTGAGCGTGGATACAAGGAGGGTCGCCGGGATGCAGAGCCACAAAGCCATCCAGTGTTGTGCGAGAGAAAATTCTGCGGCGCGTTCGTAACCCACCAATAGCCGGAAAAGGATAAAAATGATGAAGCCGTGCAATAGATAGATGCTGTATGTCAGCTGTCCCATGTAGAGAGAAGGGCGCCACTCAAGAAGGCCGAAGAGCGTGTTTCCGCCAACGATGAGAATAAAAACAAACGTCAGCATCGCCAATGGCACCACTCCGTACGACGAGGGAAAGCAGCTGATGGCCACAACCAGAAGCGCCAGGGCAACTGCCGAAGCGATTTTGCCACGAACAGCCACGGGAATCAGGTTATTGTGTGCGAGCACGGCGGCGAGGATTCCGCCGACGAAGGGCCGGAGGTAGGTCGAGTCGAGCGGTATCCAGCGGATCGCGACGCTGACGAACAACAGGCTACCGACAACGTAGGGCCACCACGTGCGCGCCCGCAGGACGACAGCCATCAGCGGAAGCGAAAGATAAAACAACCACTCGTAGGTGAGTGTCCAGGTTGCCCCGGCCGTAATGAGGAAAGTTCTATCCAGACCATTGATGTTCGGATTGTTGGTGACCGTCGCCCATTGAAGGAGTGACAGCGCCAAATCCGAAATGGGTACCTGCAGCTGGAACCGCGTGAGCGTGGCGACCATGAGGAGCGTAACCACCACGACACAATAATAGAGCGGCTGGAGCCGGAGCACGCGTGAGGCGAAAAGTTTAAACCAATCTATTGGTTCGGTGCGCCCGCGCAGTAGTTTCATCGTAAAGAGAAACGCTGTGATCATGAAAAACAGAGCGACGCTGGCTTGCCCGAGGTTGACGTACACCGGCGATTGCGGTGCCCGCCACTGTCGCGTGCGGAGAAGATCGTGCCAGATCGCTCCATGATGAATGAACACGCTGAAGGCCAGATAACCCCTTAACCCATCGAGTGCGGTAAAACGCCCCGAACTGCTAGGCCCGTCGAAGCGCTTGGAAAAGAGCCAGGCGGAGGCGATCACGACCGCATAAGTGACGAAGACAGGCCAAGTGTTCATTCGCGATGGGGCCGATACTCCGAAGCTCGCTTCGGCTTGGTTGAGAGGTAGGAGCCTGCTTGCAGGCGATGAGGAGAGAGCGCAGAGGGGAAACCCACGGAATCGCCTGCCCCACGGCAGGCTCTGGGCCCTGAGCTTGTCGAATGGGCAAGCAGGCTCCTACAAATGACAGAATAGATCTCGGGCATGTAGATGTGCGTTGGTTTGGTTAAATGCCTCGGGGCTTGCCCCGGGGTGTTTACGGGACGAACATACACCGTTGTTGAGGCAGGCTGTTGTCGGGATGGCGCTAGGTTCTATGCAGTGGCTATTAAAATTCAAGGCGGTACCCGGCGCGCCCTGCCAAAAGACAGTTTCAGCCAGATTAGTTTTTGGTAATTCGGCTATGGCTTTTCTGGAGCTGCGCTATCCCTTCAGTTCTGGCGCTGTCAGTTGTTTCGGCAGTTCGTCGACCAGGCGAGCTTCGATGATTTTCTTTTCACTGCCGGCGCCGAGTTTTTCGAGTTTGCGGCCGGTCACGAGGACTCGGCCTTCGACTTGGTTTACGGTGCTATTGTAAGCACCTACGGCTTGGGTGAGGCGTTGGCCGAGGGTGTCGAGATTTTCGGCGACGGCGGCGACACGTTCGTGGAGCTCGAGGCCGAGTTTGCGGATTTCCTCGGTGTTTTTTGAAAGAGCTTCTTGTTTCCAGCCGTAGGCGGCGGCTTTTAACAGGGCGATGAGCGTTGCGGGCGAGGCGAGGATGACGCCGACGTTCGTGCCGCGCTCGAAGAGATCGGGTTCGTAACGGAGCGCGGCGCTGTAGAAGGCTTCGCCGGGAATGAAGAGGACGACGAACTCGGGCGCGGGTTGGATGGCGCGCCAGTAGGCTTTGTTGCCGAGGGCGTCGATGTGGCCGCGGACGACGCGGGCGTGCTCCTTGAATTTGGCGATGCGCACTGTTTCGTCACCGGCTTCGAGCGCCTCGAGGTAGGCCTGCATGGGCGCTTTGGCGTCGACGGCGATGGATTTTCCGCCAGGCAGGCGGATGATCATGTCGGGGCGGACATCGCCCTGCGCCTCTTGCTGAATGAAGTCGACGTTTTCAACCATGCCGGCGAGTTCGACCACGCGCTGGAGTTGGATTTCGCCCCAGCGGCCGGCGGTGCTGGTGGAGCGGAGCGAGCGGGAAAGTTTGGTGGTTTCTGATTGGAGCGAGGTTTGCGCGGTCGCGAGGCCTTTGAGCTGTTCGGTGAGCGAGCCGTAGGCTTCCTTGCGAGCGTTTTCGAGCGCACCGATTTTGACGTCCACTTTTTCGAGCGATTCCTTGAGCGGCTTGACGAGGGAATCGATGGCTTGCTGGCGGGCGGCGAGGTCGCCCTTGGCGCCTTCTTGGAATTTTTCGAGCGTGGCGCGGGCGAGTTCGAGGAATGCGGTGTTATTATTTTTCAACGCATCGGCGGACAGGGCTTTGAACTCGGACGTGAGCCGCTCGTGCGCATCGGAGAGGGCTTTGATGCGCTCGGAGGACGAGGCGCGTTCGCTAGCGAGGGCGGTGTCGGCCTGGGCCTTGAGCGACTCTACGTCGACGAGGCGGGTTTTGACGGTGGTGAGTTCGGTGGTGAGACGGGCGGTTTCTTCGTCGCGGGAGCGCAGGCGTTCGCGGAGCGTGGCCTGGCGGCCGTTGGCGAAAAACCAGACGAAGAGCGCAGTGACGACGGCGGTGGCGAGAACGATGAGCAGAGTTTCCACGAGGGAGGAGGTTTCGCGAGCGCGTCGCCCAAGGCAACAACGGGATTCAGCGGGCTGGCGCGAAAATTCTAGGGGCAGGAGGAAACTGCTCTATAAGCTGGGCCAATCTGCGATGCATGCCCAGCCGTATCCATACTATGGAGCCACCGATGCGCACTGATAAACACAGATGCCCCGGAGGACTGTTTTAACGCAGTGTGAGAAGTTTCCTGTTTAACCAGACAGTGAGCGATCAGATCGCCAAAATCCTGACGTTGTTTTAGCCCCAATCTGTGCTCATCGGTGTTCATCTGTGGCTCCCAACTGAATGGTTATGGCTTAGCCGTAACGATGCAGTTGAAGCATGCCCTTAAGTGTAGAGCGATGTGCAGAAGGTGGAGCCCGATGTCCCATCGGGCTTGATCGGGGCGCTCTCTAACCAGCCCGTTAGGGACAACGGGCTCCACCCTCTACTGCATTCTTACGGCTTAGTGCGATTGGAATAGTTCGGCAATCACGTCTTCGAGCGGCACGTCTTCGATCGTGATATCGGCAACGGGTCCGCTAGAGAGAATTTCTTGCGAAGCCGGGATGATGTTTTCGCTATCGACGTTGAGCGTATACTGGCCCTCGTCGTTGCGGGTGGCCGTGCCGTAGCGCGAAGTCCAACTGTCGGGAAACGATCCGTTTTGCGGGAGAAATTTGATGATTTTCTTGCGGCTCCCCGAGCTGGATTCGAGTCGGTCGAGCGCGCCGTCGTAGATCTTGATGCCCTTGTGGATCACGATCACGCGTTCGCAAAGTTCCTTGATGTCGGCCATGTAGTGGCTCGTGAGCAAGATGGTGACGCGGTACTTGCGGTTGTATTCACGCAGGAACGACCGGACGGCCTTTTGCGAAACGACGTCGAGACCGATGGTGGGTTCGTCGAGAAAAAGTACGCGCGGACGATGCAGTAGTGCGGCGATGAGCTCCATCTTCATGCGTTCGCCGAGGGAGAGTTCCCGAACCATTACATTGAGCTTTTCTTTTACGCCAAGCAGTGTGACGAGTTCGTCGAGGGTTGTCTGGTACTGCGCGGAATCGAGGCCGTAGATGTGTTTGAGCAGTAGGAAAGATTCGATCGCGGGAAGATCCCACCAGAGCTGGTTTTTCTGGCCGAGCACCAGAGCGAAGAGACGGCGGTAAGCGTTTTCGCGTTTGGTCGGATCAAACCCTGCGACGCGCGCGGTGCCGGACGTTGGGTAGATGAGGCCCGACAACATTTTCAATGTAGTTGTTTTGCCCGCGCCGTTGGGCCCGAGGAAGCCGACGAACTCGCCCTCGGCGATATCGAACGAGATGTCTTTCGCTGCGGCGAGTTCTTCAAATTCGCGCTTGAAGAGTCCGCGCACGCCTCCCCAGAAACCGGGTTGCTTTTTATAGGTGCGGAATACGCGGGTGAGATTGCGGACTTCGATCATCGGTAGGCGCAGTGAAACGTAAATGAGCCAAGAGGCAACGGGTGAACCTCAGGTTCCGAGCTTCGTGTAGTCGAGCACGGTGTGACTGATGTAACCGGTGGCAAGCGCGGTGCGGTCAGTGAGCGGCTGTGGCTCGGAGACGTCCTGGCCAAGTTTGAAAACGAAGCGGTGCGTGCCGTCGTCGGCTTGCGGGCTGAAGAGGCCGGGAATAACCACGCGAGCTGGGATGGTTCGGCGCACGTCGCTGTCGGGGCGGCATGGATACGGAAAGTTGACGTTGTGTACAACGAAACTACGAGCGGCGGTGGCTTGGACAAATTTCGGTACGAGCGTCGCTGCGTGCGCGGCTGAATGCCGGAGCGTTGCGAGAATTTCGCCCTCGGGTTTGCCCTTGTTTAGGCGGACTTGTTCGAACTGTTCGAGCGGCAGATCCTGCGAAATAGCCACAGCGGGCAGGCCATGCACGGCGCCTTCCCACGCACCGCCGATGGTGCCGCTGGCGAGAATGAAACCGAGGCTGGCGTTGAGCCCGATGTTGATGCCGCTCACGACAGCGTCGGGGCGTTCGGGCAGCAGGTGAGCAATCGCGATGTTTACGCAGTCGCTCGGGGTGCCGTCGACGATCCAAGTTGGACAACCCAGTCCGCGATCAGCGGGCGTGGAGTGAACCGGGCGGTGGCGGGATTTGGCGGCGCCGATCCAGCTTTGTTCGGTTTTCGGCGCGACGACGTAGAGCGTGTGGCCAGCGTTACGCAGGGCATGCACGAGCTCGTGCAAAAAACGCTTTCGATACTGTCGTCGTTGGTGAGGAGGAGGCGCATGGTGGCAAAAACGTGAAATCAATCGGGAATGGCGCTGAACGGGAATCAGAAAATCGACCAATTGCCCGCATCCCGGGACACGAGGGCCAGTATCGAGCCTCTGGCCGCGAGCCAGAACCTCGGAGTTTACCCCGACCACAGAGCCTGACTTATTTGGCAGATTTCGCTTTGTTCTCGTCCGGAAAGACAGCCTGCACCTCGACCTCTATTATGTTCTCTGGATTGTAGAGCCTCGAAACTTGAACCCAAGTACCCGCCGGGAAATCGCCCTGGTAGTAGGTTTTACGGACGTCCTTGTTCGCCTTCAACGCGTCGAGATCGGTGGTGTAAGTATTCTCTTTTACGACGTGTTGAAATCCAAGTTGGTACGCAGCGAGAGTGCGACCAATCGTGTCGAAAGCCTGCTTGATGGCATCGGGCATGGCCCCACCGCCGACCGAGCCGGAGACGTAGAGCACGTTTCCAACCCGAACCGCTTGGACGTAGCCAATTTCGTTCTCCCAAGGACCAAGGCTGAACTTTTGTTTTTCGATCGGACCCAACGTGGTGGCAACCGGATTACTGGGCTTGGAGGCGGCGGGTGGCTCGGCGAAAAGCGAACCAAGACCAAGGCTGAAACCAACCAGGGTGGAAGCGATGCAGCGGCGACAAAAGCGCGAGGAGGGGAGTTTCATGGGAGTTTTGAGATCAGGTGATTGTACTATTAACACCACTGGAGTCGAAAGCCCGCAGGAAAACTCGTTTACCCCAAGATGCTGGTTTGTCGCGGTGGAATACACTTCGCGAATTCACTCCTCGGCGCGTTAGGGATAACGCGCCCTGCTACCGACGAACCATTTCGGATTCGCTATCTTTTGTGCAAACGAGCTCAGACTTCGGCTTCGACGCTGGCGTGGTGCAGATTTCGCCAGCGGGCGAGGACGCGTCGATAGACTTCGTCGGGTGCGAGGCCGTTGGCGGAGCGCAGGGTCGCGACATCGGAGCCGTGTTCAATAAACTTGTCGGGCCAGCCGATGCGTTCGACGGCGGTGGTGCATTCGCCTTCTTGCAACGCTTCGAGGACGGCGCTGCCGAAACCACCGGCGAGGACGTTATCCTCCATCGTCACGAGCAGCGGTACGACGGCGGCCTGGCTCAGGAGCAACTCGCGGTCGAGTGGTTTGGCCCAGCGGGCGTTGACGACGCCGACGGAGAGATGCTCTTCGGCTTCGAGTTTTTGCGCCATTTGCAGTGCTTGAGGAATCATCGGGCCGAGCGCCCAGATGATGATGTTCGAACCTTGTTTCAACACTTCGGCCTGGCCGATGGTTAGGGTGGCGGGCTGGGCTTTGATGGGCGTGCCGACGCCGGAGCCGCGCGGAAAACGAATGAACGCGGGCGAGTCGAGTTGCAGCGACGTGTGGAGCATGTCGACTAGTTCGTCTTCGTCCTTGGGCTGCATGACGATGGCGTTGGGCACGCAGCGGAGATACGAAAGGTCGAACAGGCCGTGGTGAGTCGGACCGTCGTTGGGCGAGAGGCCGGCGCGGTCGAGGCAGAACGTTACAGGGAGTTTTTGCAGGCAGACGTCGTGAATGATCTGGTCGAAGCTGCGCTGGAGAAATGTCGAGTAAACGGCGACGACCGGGCGGATGCCTTTGGTGGCGAGTCCGGCGGCGAAGAGTACGGCGTGTTCCTCGGCGATGCCGACGTCGAAAAACTGCTTGGGGCAAGCCGCAGCCAGATGGTGCAGGCCGGTGCCGCTGGGCATGGCGCCGGTGATGCCGACGATGCGGGGATTCGCCTTGGCGAAACGCGCGAGTGCGTGGCCAAAGACGTCCTGATAGTTAGGCGGCGTATCCGATGAGGAGGAGCTTTTGCTTTCGCCCGTGATCGGATCGTAGGGGCTGGCGCCGTGAAATTTTTCCGGGTGCTGAATCGCGGCGGGCAGACCGCGACCTTTTTTCGTAATGACGTGGAGGACGACGGGGACGTCGGAGTTTTTAGCAAACTCTAGGTTTTTGATTAGTTCGTCGACGTTGTGGCCATCGACTGGGCCGAGGTAGCGCAGGCCGAATTTCTCGAAAAGACTGGAGCTGACAAAAAAGTCTTTCGTCTCGCGTTTCCATTTCACCCACATGCGGTGCATGTCGTGGCCGTGCGGGAGGCTGGTAAAAAACTTTTCGAGGTCGTGGTGGACCTTGTTGTACGTGGTGCTCGTGCTAAGCCGGTTCAGATACTTGGCGATGGCGCCGACGTTTTTCGCGATGGACCACTCGTTGTCGTTGAGGATTAGGACGAGGCGTTTGGTCGAGGCGACGACGTTGTTGAGCGCTTCGAGCGTGATGCCGCAGGTGAACGCCGCATCGCCGCAGACCGCGACAACGTGTTCGTTCGTGCCGCGCAGGTCGCGGGCGGTCGCCATGCCGAGGGCGGCGCTGAGGGCGGTGCCGGCGTGACCGGCGCCAAAGCTGTCGTGCGCGCTTTCGTTGCGATAAAAGAATCCGCTGGCACCGCCGGTCTGACGGAGATTTCTGAAAAATTCGCCACTGCGGCCGGTGAGAAGTTTGTGCACATAACCCTGATGACTGACGTCGAAGACGAACTGGTCCTCAGGGGTAGAAAAAACGCGGTGCAGCGCGATGGTGAGCTCGACGACGCCGAGATTGGGACCGACGTGACCGCCGTTCTTTGCGGTGACGGCGATGATCTCGTCGCGAATTTCCTGTGCCAGCCGCGTGAGTTGGTCGGGGGAAAGTCTTTTGACGTCGGTCGGGCTGTGGATCGAATCGAGCAGGCGCGGCGGATTGGACGAGGGAACGGCTGAAGCAGGAGACAGGGAATTCATCGAGCGATGGGCTGCGGTCGGAGAGCGGCGTACAAGCGTGACTTAGCGTTCGCGTTCGGCGGAGAAAGCGGTGAAAGCGACGCCGTCTTTTTGTTTCTTGAGCAGCTCGATTTTCATCTCGGCGTCTTTGAGGCGGGATTCGCAGACCTTGAGGAGCTTGTTACCCGCTTCGAATTTCGCGAGGAGTTCGGCCAACGGCACGTCGCCAGATTCCATGGTTTCCACGATGGTTTCGAGCTGGTTGAGAGCGTCTTCGAACGAGAGCGGTTGGTCGGGCTTGGCTTCCACGCGCCCAATCTGCGCGGGAGGGGCCGCTTTTCAACAAAACTTTGGCAGGAGTATGGCAACGCACTCTGACCGCAGAGCCGTAAGCCAAAGAATAACAACGAAGATTTGCGTTGGCGCGGGCCGAAAACTCGCTGGATTCGAGGGCATGGTTTTCACGATTGTCGCTGTCTTGATCGTACTGCGTCTCGCCGCGGAGCTGGTGCTGAGTCTGCTGAATTGCGCGGAGGCAAAAAAACACGCGTCGACACCGCCGCCTGCGGTCGCGGCGATTACCGATGCGGCTTCTTACACGAAGTCGGTCGAATACACACTGGCCAAAGGCCGGTTTGGTCGGATCGAGCTAGTGTGGGACGCGATCGTGGTGGTGGCGGTGCTCGGCAGCGGCGTGTTGCCGTGGGTCTATGGATTTTTCGCCCCGCTCTCGTCAACGGGTGTGTGGGACGACGCGCTGTTCTTGATCGCGACGGGCATCCTGCTGAGCGTGCCCTCGATCCCGCTCGATTGGTGGGGCCAGTTTCGCCTGGAGGCTAAATTCGGTTTCAACAAAAGCACGCTGGGCCTGTGGATCACCGATAAGTTCAAGGGCATGGCGCTCGGCCTCGCGATCGGCTTTCCACTGCTCTGGGCGCTGCTCTCGCTCGTGCGGCTGGCGGGACCGACTTGGTGGATCTGGGGCTTCGCGCTCGTATTCGTTTTTCAACTTCTGATGTTGGTCCTCTATCCGAAGCTGATCATGCCGCTGTTCAACAAGCTCACGCCGCTGCCAGAGGGCGATCTGCGCACGCGGCTGCTCGCGCTTTCCGAACGCACAGGATTCCGCGCTTCGACGATTCAAGTGATGGATGGCAGCAAACGCTCGGGCCACTCCAACGCGTTTTTCACCGGCTTCGGCCGGTTCCGTCGTATCGTGCTTTTCGATACACTCATCGCACAACTCTCGCCGGAGGAGCTGGAGGCGGTGCTGGCACACGAGGTCGGTCACTACAAACGTGGACACATACCGAAGATGATCGCGGTGAGTGCGGTGCTCATGCTCGGCGGTTTTGGCGCAATTGCCTGGTTCGCGCAGGCACCGTGGTTTAATACAGCGTTTGGGTTTCCGGCGGGCGAGATTGCCCCGGCGTTCCTGCTTTTCGGGCTGCTCAGCGGTCTGGCGACTTTCTGGTTTACACCGGTGGGGAATTATTTCTCGCGCAAGCACGAGTATGAGGCCGACGCGTTTGCCCGCGAAGCCGTGGGTGGCGCGCAGCCGATGATTGGCGCGCTGCGCCAGTTGGCCCGAAAAAACCTCAGCAATCTCACGCCGCATCGCTGGTTCAGCGGTTTTTATTATTCGCACCCGACCTTGGTGGAACGTGAACAGGCGTTGGTGGACGCGAAATGAAAACGCGTGGTTGGCTTGGGGTGTGTGGGTTGTTGATGCTGGCGTTGCGGCTGTCTGCCGAAACACTTACCATCGCTACCTACAACGTAGAAAACTACGTCGCCGCCGACCGCATGGTCGACGGAACCTACCGCCAGGCCTATCCGAAGCCTGAGGCGGAGAAGAAGGCGTTGCGGGCGGTCATCCGTGCACTAGATGCCGATGTGATCGCGCTGCAGGAGATGGGCTCGCGGATTTATCTCGAAGAGTTGCAACGCGACCTTGCGAGCGAGGGTTTGCAGTACCCGCATGCCGAGCTGCTCGACGGCGCAGATGCCGATCGGCATGTGGCGGTTCTTTCACGTCGGCCTTTTGCCTCGGTGACGAAGCACGCCGAGCTGACACACTCGTATTTTGGTAAGAAAGAGTTGGTAAAGCGCGGTCTGATCGAAGTGCGTTTTGCGACTGAGGTGGGCGAAGTCGCGCTGTTTGTTGTACACCTAAAAAGTCGTTTCACTGACCGGCCGGATGATCCGAATTCCGCGCTGCGTAGACTTGGCGAGGCGACGGCGGTGCGTGATCAAGTGCTGAAGATTTTTCCTGAGCCAGCGACGGCGCGTTTTCTGCTCGTGGGCGATTGTAACGACAGCGCAGCGAGCAAACCGCTACGGGCGCTCGCGCAAAAAGGTAAAACAGAGATCGCGGAAATCCTCCCGGCAGCGGACAGCCATGGCGAAGTCTGGTCGCATTTTTACAAGAAGGAGCAGATCTACTCGCGGGTGGACCATGTCTTGGTCTCGACATTGCTCATGTCGGCGGTGGCAGGTGGTTCGGCAAAGATTTGCGATGTGGCCGAAACGGCCGCCGCAAGCGATCATCGACCCCTGGTGGTAACCCTTAAACTCGTGCGTAACGGAGGATCTTCCGTGTCGTCCGAATGACTTTCATGGCTTCACGATTTAAGTTTTTGTTCATCTTCTTTGTCACGTCGGCGATCATCTCTGCGGCGGATGCCGATCCTTTCGCTCCCTGGAAAAATGCTGCGGGTAACTTTCTGGCTCAGCCATGGCGTACGTCGCACTTTTCGGGTGCTGGTGTCCGGGCAAAAGTTGGCAAAGAAATGCCTGGCCCTACGGCGTGTTTCGACAACCTCATCGAGGCTCTGCCAGCAGCCGAACATTGGAAGGAACTCCCCGCGATCACGCGGGCACGCCTCCAGAAAGCTCTGCCGAAAACCAGTGCTGAGACGCTCGCGTGGACCGATCAGCGCTTGCTGCATTTGTGGGCGTTGTTGCTCAATATGCCTGACACCCGCGACGAGATTCGCGCGACACTCGACGATCTGCGGACGGTGCGCTGGCTCGTCGAGCACCAGGTGATTGTGGGTGCTGAAAACGCGCGGCTCGACCATGAATTTGCAAACCGGCTGGGCGCACTTGATCGGGCGCTACGCTCAGGCACGAAGCCGGACGCGGCGCCGGTATCGGCGGTTGAAACGTTTAAGGTGGAGATTCACAGGGCCCGTGAATCTGCGCGTGAGCGTCTGATCGGCGAGATCGGCAAGACGGACTATCAGCGTTTGAAAGAAATCGCATCAGATCGCAAAGTGGCGGAGCAATCCGGGCATCTGGCCTATGTGCTCGGTTCTACGGGAGAACCTGGAGCGTGGTTAGCGTCGCCCTTGGTCGCGCAGCTCAAAAAGATTCGGGCACGCAGTCTGGCCGATCCTGCTTCGCAGGCTTTGTTCGATTACGGACCATTGCCTGCTGCTGCCAGCGAGGCGTTCGGCATTCAAGTGCTGGGGGCGGAGGTGGCCGGTGATATTAAAGTGCCGGATTTGTTGCACAACGTGAGCGAGAGCGAGGCGTTTGCCCTGATCAAAGAAGCGCTCGCGGCGCATGTGGGTTTGGATTGGAGCGAGGCCGGCCCGACCGCAGAGGCCACCGCGCGCTGGCTGGCCATCGGGCGTCTCGATGCGTCGCAGGAATGGAGCCGGGAGTTTCTTGATCAACTACTGAATACCTGGAAAGCACCCTCCGCACCTCGGGCTGAAGCGGCGCTGGCTCTCATCGGTGCGCTGGAGGCGCGAGCGGCCAAGTCCAGAAAACCCGACGAAGACGAAGATTTCGCTGCAGTTTATAAGCCGAAACGAGCGCTATGCCTAATTGCCAGCGGGCGCGGTAACGAGGCCGCCGCAGCGATAGGGGACGCTGAATTTTCCTCGTGGGAGGTGTTTGCGGCGCTCGCGCCGGAGAACTCGCGCGCCATCGCCGAATTTGCGTTGAAATATCTGCCTCAACACCCGGGAAGCTTTCTTTCGTTTTGGGAAACAATGCAGGCCAATGCTCATCGCGCCCAACTCGATGCGGAAGCGTTGAACGTGTTGTTGCAGCATCGGGAGAAAATCTATGGTGACGCCGAAGCACTCACCTTGAAGGCCCGCATCGATGCCGGCCAGTTCGAGGAGGCCGCCGCTGCGCTGCAGGAGATCACGAAACGTCCGTATACATCAGATGGATACGCACCGACGCAGCGTCGCACCGAGGCGATCCTCCGGTTGGTCGAACTTGGGGAGGCGCATCAGCGGCCGGAGTGGCGAGACCAGGCAATGGACAGGTTGCAGGCTTTGATTGCTTACTGGACGAACGAAAAAGCCGGCTGTGGCGACGGCGGTGATCCTTGGGCAAGGCTGCCGGGTTTGCTGGTCAGCAAGGGGCGTCTCAGCCTCGCGTTGGCCGCGGCCAAACTTAATGTGCGCTGGCGATTGCAGGCGGCGGATATCGGCGAAGTTTTCCTGATGCCGGAGGCCGAGCGACAAAACTATATACTGAAGGGGCCTGCCTCGGCCATGGCGGGATTGCTTCAAGTGCTCGCGTTGCAGAAAAAACCGCAGGCGATCATCGACTATTTGCAAACCGAGAAGGATTGGCCCGCGCGCGATCTTATCGGAGTTGTCGCGTATGCCGACCCCAGCTTTCCTGCGGCTAACCGCCAGACCATCGGTGTGACGGTTGCCAACGCGCTTGAAGCCTTGGACCGCAAGGCCGAAGCCCAGCGTATCCGCAATCTTGCGACGCTGGGTTGGGATAAGGCTCTGGCCGCATTTCTCGCAGGCAAGGCCGACGACGTTGTGTCGATACAGGATCGGAAAGCGCTCGAGCTCCTGGTGGGCAATGAAATTTCGGGTGGCGAGACGATCACCCTGATTCAAATCGCGGGTGCGATTGAGCGGGCGCAGCTCGTGACCGAAACCTGGCGTTATCCGGAAAGTGTTTTTCCGCTCAAGGCGGCCACGGCGCGCATCGATGGCTGGATGCAGAACGGGCCGCCGGTGCCTCTGCCGCCGATCAAGAGTTTGCGGACGCGCATCGTGGGATCGATGAATGCACTGGGTGGTGTGCGTGACGCCTTGTTGTTGAACGTTCCGGACTCCTACTGAACGGCTCGTGGCTTCGGCGTTCGGGTACGAAAAAGCCGGTGCGTTTCAGCACCGGCTTGAAATGGGAAACTGGATACGCGTCTTAGCGGACGGTGATCGGAACGTTCAGCTCTTTCACGCCGGGGCCCTTGATGAAGAGGCTGCCGGTGCCGGGGCGTCCACCTTCGATCGTGATGGTGGTCGTGTTGCTGCCTTGAGGAATGATGACTTCCGGCATGATGACGCTTTCCGGAATGTCGGTGGTGACGTCGATCAAAAGGCCGCCGGACGAAGCCGTAACGGGAGCGGTGAAGGTGAGGGTGGAGCGTTCGCCCTTTTTCAGTGTTACGACGCTTGGATTCACGATGAGTGAACCGGCGTTGGGAGCGGAAAAACCGGTGCTGGTGGACTCGCTGCCGGTCGGGCCATCGATGCGGAACGTGCCGACGGGTGTCTGGCCGCCGCCACTGCCGATAGCGACGCGGTAGTTGCGGTTTGCCTCAAGACCGGGGACGTAGAAGCCGACAGACTTCGAGGATTCGAAGACGGTGCGCACCGGAGATTCGTCGAAATAGATAATGTCGTTCGGGGTGAAGCCACGACCGAGAATGCCGACGAGCGCGCCGACCGGACCGCGGTTGGCTTCGATCGAGAGCACATAGCGGCTGAGGATCTGAGCGCGTTGCAACGGCGTATAATCTTCGCGGGAAGCGACGAGGCCGTTGCCATGTTGGATCTGGTAATTGATTTGGAAGAAGTACAGCAGTTCGCTGCGACCGGCTGGTACCTGATAATCGATCTCGTAGATGTCTTCACCCAGTGCGCTCTTTTTGAGGACGAGGCGCTGGCCGTCGATGACGAGGGAGGGGAGCAACGTGCCTTGCACATAGCCACTGTCCTTCGGATTGATACGGGCCGAAATCGTGTAGATTTGCGACGGGTTTTCCGGGAGCGACGTGGGCGTCAGATTCGTGATGGCCGGAGTTTGGCAGCCAGCAAGCATCAGGCCGAGGAGAGCGCCTAGCCCGAGGAAGATTCGTCTCGCGTGTGACAAGCGGTTGTTTTGCATTGGTTTTTTCCGATTAAAAAATCACCTGAAAGGCAACATAAACCAATCACGTTTGCAATGAGCGAAATTAAGGTTTTGCCGAAAGGTGCCTCGAAACACGTCTCGCTTGGAGTGTATGTGCATGTGCCGTTTTGCGCGAAGACGTGCGATTATTGTGCCTTTTATCAGGTTTCGCCGACGGTGCCGATGTTGCGACAGTACCTCGATGGCGTCAGCGCTGAGGCTGGCATGGTGGAGTGGATACGTCCTGTGGATACAGTTTTTTGGGGTGGAGGAACGCCGGGGCTGCTTTCGCCGGGCGATTTGCGAAAACTCGGTGAAACGGTGAAAGCGAATTTTGGCGGTGTGCCGACCGAGTGGTCGGTGGAAATGGCGCCAGCTTCGGTGACCGAGGCGCGCTTGGCGGTTTTGCGTGAACTTGGAGTCACTCGTATTTCGATGGGCGCGCAGAGTTTTCAACCCGATTTATTGGCCGCGTTGGGGCGTCCGCATACGCGTGAACAAATCCTGCGTGCCTATGACCGGATTCGCGCGGCGGGTTTTGCCAGCGTGAACATTGATATGATGTTTGCCCTGCCCGGGCAGGACGAAGCGGCGTGGCTGGCCGATGTGCGTGAAGCTGTGTCGCTCGCGCCTGACCACATCTCGACCTATTGCCTGACCTTCGAAGAGGACACGGCGTTGTGGGTGAAGCTTTCCGAGGGCAAGGTGAAGCTCGATCCCGAGCGTGAGGCGCAACTTTACGAAAAAACCTGGGAAGAACTCGGCGCTGCTGGCTACGCGCAATACGAGATTTCCAACTTCGCCCGGCCTGGCCACGCGTGCCTCCATAATTTGAATACATGGCGCATGCACGAGTGGATCGGTCTCGGGCCTTCGGCGGCGTCGCAATACGCTGGCTGGCGCGGCACCAATATTTCCGATCTCGCGGCCTGGTCCGAAAAACTTGGCCGTGGCGAACGCGCTACCGAAGACCGCACGGCGCTCACGCCTGGGCTGTTGCTGGAGGATGCACTGGTGTTTGGCTTGCGCATGAACGAAGGCGTCGATCTCACCGCGCTGCGCACGAACCATCCGCAAGCACCATGGGCGGCGGTGGATCAACTGGCGGAGCGGCTCGCAGCCGAAGGGTTGGCGACGTTGAGCGAAGGACGTCTGGCGTTGACGTTGCGCGGCCGGTTGATCGCTGACGCGATCGGCACCGAGATAATGAGTGCGATGGAGACAGATCTTCCCGCGTGATGAAACGATTCTTCCTAACCACTGCGCTGCTACTTGCGATCACGGCTCAGGCTCAACGTCTCGACCTCGGCTGGCCCACACCGAGCACCGCCTATTTGGAAGGACGACCGCTTGAGGAATTTATTCAGCCCACGGCAACGGGTGAAACCAACTCGGGCCTCTTTGGCTGTCGGCGGAGTGGGGGCGCACAGTTTCACGAGGCGCTCGATTTGAAGCCGCTCAAACGCGATCGACGTGGCGAGCCGACTGATCCGGTGTTTTCTGTGTTGTCCGGAGTGGTTCGGTACATCGGGCGTATTCCTGGTAACAGTAACTATGGGCGCTACATCGTGCTGGAGCACACGGACGTCGAACCAGCGATCTATACACTCTATGCGCACCTCGCGGCGATTGACCCCGGCCTTAACACAGGCGATGCGGTCACGCGTGGGCAGGTGCTCGGCACGATGGGGCGCAGCTCAAGCGGCCAGACGATTCCGCGCGAGCGAGCGCATCTGCACTTTGAGATGGGCGTGATGCTTTCGCGTGATTTCGAAAGTTGGTTTCATTGGAAGAAGTTCGGCAGCCGAAATCAGCAAGGTCTTTGGAACGGTATGAACCTGCTCGGTTTCGATCCGCTCGATTTCTACAACGAATTCCGTGCCCGCCGAGTGGATACATTTCGCGATTACTTTGCGCAGATGCAGACAGCGGTGCGGTTGCGGATCGGGATACGGCGAACGCCTGACTACGTGATGCGTTATCCTGCGCTGGTCACCAAGCCCATGCCAGCCGACGGAGTCATCGGCGGCTGGGAAATTCACGTCAACGAAATGGGCCTGCCGTTTTCCTTCACGCCGCTGACGCCGATGGAGGCGATGGGCGTGGGCATCGACGAAGTGCGCGTGCTCGAAGCGAACGAGACGCTTTTGAAGCAGCACCGCTGCCAATCTCTCGTGTCTTCCAAACGCGGCAGCTGGGTCATCGGCCGGGATTTGCAGGAAGTTCTGCAATTGGTGTTCGGGTTGAGGTGAATGCTCGGCCGTTTTACGCGTAACTCGCTCTAGTTCGGAGCCGGGGCGGCGTTTTTCGCTCGTTGTGGGTAGTGACGTAAAAACCCGCTTAAAATGGCTCCAGCGGGAACCGCCGCTGATACTATCTCTCTACGGAGAAGGCCCTGTGTCGTAATTCTTCGTTATTCCCATGACTAGAAAATTTGCTGCTTATCTGGTGCTGCCTGCGATGCTCGTTTTGTTCACGTCACTTTCTGGGCAGGTGCCGCTCACCTGGGAAAGCCGTGGCGTTGGTGCTGGCGGAGCGTTATACTCGCCGTCGATCAATCCGGCAAACGATAACGAGTACTTCGTGGCCTGTGACATGAGCGGGCTCTATCGCACCACGGATTTTGGCAATAATTACACGACGGTGAATTTCGCCCAGATTCAGGCGGGTCACGCATCGGCGGTGCGTTTCACGAGCAATCCGCTGATCGCTTACACCGTCTCGTATCCGGGCGGCAACAACGGCCAGCCGACGAAGACCAGCGACGGCGGCGTTACCTGGTCGATCTTACCGGGCAATCCTTTGGTGGGAGACGATGTTTATAGTATCTGGGCCGACTACGATAATCCCAATCGCGTCGTCGTGGCTGGATATTCGGATCTGTATTTTTCGTCGAATGGCGGAACGACCTTCAGCCGCATCAGTGTGACGATGGACACTTCGAATGGTGCGTTGATCTGCGGCGCGTTTTTTAGCGGTAACAACATCTACCTCGGAACCAACGCTGGCTTGCTTGTATCCATAAATGGCGGTGTTTCGTTTACCAACGCGGGCACGCCTGGCATCCCAAGTGGCGAACTCATGCTCTCATTCACCGGAGCCCAAGTGGGCAATCAGACCCGGTTCTTTTGCCTCACCACCCAGTCGTCCTATCCCGGGCTCGATCTTGGTGCCGACTATTACGGAAATCTCCGGAGCATTTTCTCGTTGGAAAATGGTTCTGGCAACTGGACTCGGAAGATGACCGGGATCGATGCGGACAACGATTTTTTGTTATCGGTCGCCATGGCAAGAAACGATCTCAACACCGTCTATGCGGCCGGAAGCGGCTCTGCCGGTGAGCCGACGGTTTTCAAAACGACCGATGCTGGCGCTACGTGGACCAATACTTTTCGTACCGCTAACAACCAAAATATTATCACTGGCTGGTCTGGCTCAGGAGGAGATCGCAGCTGGGGCTATGGCGAAGTCGTCTTCGGGCTGGCGGTGGCACCGAACAATTCTGCAAAGGCGATTATCACCGACTACGGTTTTGTTCATCGCACGAGCAACGGCGGTACAACGTGGCAACAAGCTTACGTGAGTACGGCTGACCAACATCCGGCTGGCACCACGGCGATTGCCGCGAAGAGTTATCACAGTATCGGAATTGAGAATACATCGGCCTGGCAGGTACTTTGGAGCGATGCGCAGCACCTGTTTGCTGGTTATTCTGACATCAAAGGCATTCGGAGTTCGGACGGTGGTGTGAGCTGGACGCTCGGGTATACCGGTCACAACGCCAATACCATGTACTGGCTCGTCCAGCACCCGACCACTCGGGCCCTCTACGCTGCCACGTCCGATATTCACGATATATATCAGAGCACGCGTCTCGCCAATAGCCCGCTGGATAGCGCGGATGGGAACGGCAAGGTGATCGTTTCGACCGATCAGGGCGCCAGCTGGCAAACGGTGCACAATTTCGGTCATCCCGTGTTTTGGCTTTCCCTTGATCCCACCAACGCGAATCGGATCTACGCCAGCGTCGTTCACTCTACGGCGGGCGGAGTGTTCGTTTCCAATAACATTCAGAATGGGGCAACATCCACATGGACAAAACTCACCAACCCGCCGCGCACGGAAGGGCATCCGGCCACGATTGTGGTGTTGAACGACGGCAAAGTTGTCTGCACTTACTCAGGTCATCGTAATCCGGGATTCACCGCGAGTTCGGGTGTGTTCATCTACGATTCCAGCACGCAGTCGTGGACTGATGTGTCAGATCCTGGCATGCTCTACTGGACCAAGGACATCGTGGTCGATCCGACTGATGCGACGCAAAACACCTGGTATGTGGGTATTTAGTGGTTGGGGCGGAGCGCCCAATGGCCTGGGCGGACTCTATCGCACGACCGATCGCGGCGCGCATTGGACGAAGATCAACACGCTCGATCGCGTCACCTCGATCACCTTTAGCCCGAACGATTCCAACGACGCTTTTCTCACGACCGAGACGGAAGGTCTGTGGCACACGAGTAATATTCACGCGACCGCGCCGGTGTTTACGTTGGTTTCAAATTATCCGTTCTGCCATCCCGAGCGCGTATTCTTTAATCCCTACAACACGAATGAGGTCTGGGTCACGAGTTTTGGTCATGGGCTGATGGTCGGGAAATTGGGTTCAGGCAGCTCAAGTTCGTCGAGTTCATCCTCATCGAGTTCGAGTAGCGGCTCGTCCTCTTCATCCAGTTCTTCGTCTAGTAGCAGCTCCTCAAGTTCCTCTTCGAGCAGTAGCTCGAGTTCGTCATCATCGAGCAGCTCAAGCTCATCCTCCAGCTCAAGCAGCAGTTCCGGCGGCGGTGGCGGCGCGCCCAGCGACTATTTCCTGGCCGCGCTCGTCTCGCTGGTATTCCTGCGCAAACTCAGGCGCTGACAAAAACGATCATCGATCTATTCTCGTTTAATCCGAGCTTACCCGCTCAGAGATCGGGCTGCTTTCGTTTGATATCACCCCAACGTTCGCTGGCAAATACAGGGTCTCGGCTGAGGGTTTCGTGGTTCCTTTTTGCCCATGCGCGGGCGGCGTTTGCTAGATCGTTTTGGCCGCAGTGCAGAAAAATAGAGGCCAATCGATAGTCGCCATAGCGATCAAGTAGACCGACTAATTTTGGAATATATCTGTCATTGCCGTGCTGTATGCAAAGTTCAATCAAGTCATCCGCGTGAGAAGTTCGTCCGAACTCGGTCTCGGTGTAAGCGATAGCAGATAGTGTTGGTTCGAGTAATTCGAGATTGTCTGCGGCAGCATTTAAGATTTGGTTCCATTCCTGTTTGCCGCCACGCGTTGCTTGTGCCGCGATGCGCAGGCCTGCGTCTTTTGCCGAACCCTCAATCTGTAGAAGCAAGGCGGGCGATAAGTAGTAACTGAACAGCGTCTTTTTTTCGTCTGTGGGGTATGTATCTTCAGCCAGTTTCGTTACCACTCCGGTCAAAGCGTCATTGTCTCCACAATTTGCGAGCACCAGATCAGCCCAGTATGGGTGAGTTTTCTCTTTGGGGTATGCCGCGTGCAGCGCGTTGAGCGACGGCGGGCCGATTTTCGCGAGCGCATCGGCTGCTACTCTGCGGAACTTCTCGTTGTGCAACAGTGTGACCAGTGCGCCAGCTGCTCGGACATCCTTCATGTTTCCCAGTACTTCAATGGCGTGATAGCATACAGTACTGTCTCGATCATTAATCCTTGGAATTAGGGGCTCGACGGCCCGGATATCACCAATTTTCCCCAACGCTTCGATAACATAGTAGCGAACATGGTTATTCCTATCACCAAGTTCGGCGATCAATGGCGCGACAGCTCTAGGATCGCTGATCCTGCCCAGCACTCTGGCTGCACTTTCTCGAATATCTGAGTCCTTATCGCTCAATTTAGCGATCATCGGTTCGACGCTGGGTTTGCCGATGGCAATGAGTGCGTCCTCAAGCCAAAACTTGGTTATCTTGTCTTTGTCCGAAAGCAAAGCGATCAGTGGACTTACGGCTCGGGTATCGCCAATTTTCCCTAAGGCACTTGCAACGCAACTACGGACGTCCTCGTCCGCGAGCTGCGCGATCAAAGGTTCAACCGCTTTGGTGCTGCCAATCACACCAAGAGCTGCGACCGCATTGTAACGTACTTTTTCTTTTCCGTCGGAAAGTTTCGCAATCAACCAGCCGATAATCTGTGTTTTGATCGCCTCTTTGGCTACAGGCTCGGGACCGTCAGCGATAATTTGAACTATGCGATTAGAAAAATCTTCTGCCCTGGCGTGCTCGATATCTTTGAGAGCTAATTCCAAGTCTTTTGGTAGTGTAGCACTGGCACATGGCAGCGCGAGGATGAGAAGGGCGAAAAATACTATGCGGATGTTGGCAGTGTTTGAGGTCATTGCTGCGGACTCAGCAGACTTCGATCAATTGCGCGCCTGACTCAAGTTGCCGAATTATCTGCGGCCATACTCGCACCATATTCTCGATCAGAGTTGAAGTACGGCAATTGCCCAGACGCAACCACACGACAGAAACAAGTTCGGGCCGCACCAAGGTCATTTTTGCGAAATCTTCGTCCTTGGAGATAATGACCGATCCAGTGGCTGCGGCGTGCAACCAGATCGCTGTGTCGGGGGATTTCCCGAGATCGAGCGCAAGTACGTGCTCGGCGACGCAGTCTTGCGCTTCAATCCAGCGCGTGAGCGCCGCAGGCAATTGGTTGTCGATCAGGAATCGTCTCACGAGGCACGTAGCACGACGTGATCATTTTGCGCGGCGGCAAACTCCAGACTCGCGCGAATATCGTCGGCCTCAAGGAAGGGATAGTCTGCCAGGATCTCTTCCCAACTCGCGCCATGGGCGAGCAGCTCAAGTACGTCTTTCACTCTCAAGCGGTAACTGCGGATACAGGGACGTCCGCCACATTTATCGGCCTCGATGGTGATACGGGAGAGGAGCGGGTTCATGATTCAAGTTACCCCATCAGGTGATGAAAGGAAAGGCAGCAATTCTGGGTCTAATGACGTACAATTGAGTGAAACTCACCGCTTGCTCCAGTCCAGCATGCGTTGGATTGGGGTGAGGGCGGCGGTGCGGATTTCGGCGGGCAAATCGATCGCGGGGCTGAGCGTCTTCAACGCGTCGCGGACTTTCTCGATCGTGTTCATTTTCATGAAGCGGCAATCGTTGCAGGCGCAGGTGTCGGTCGGGCCGGCGATGAAAGTTTTGTCAGGTACTTCGCGTTGCAGGCGGTGGAGCATGCCGCTCTCGGTCACGACGATGATGCGTTTGGCCGGGGTTTCGCGGGCGTACTTAATCATCAGCTCGGTGCTGCACACTTCATCGGCGAGATCGCGGACGGCCTGGACGCATTCGGGGTGGGCGACGATGGGCGCATCGGGAAACTGGATACGGGCTTTCTCCAGTGCTTGCACCGTGAAGAGCACGTGTGCGTAACAACTGCCGGGCCAGAGTTGCATCTTGCGTCCGGTTTTTGCGAGACCCACTGGCCGAGATTCTGGTCGGGCACGAAGAGGATTTCGCGGTCGGCGGGGATCTGGTTGACGATCTTGACCGCGTTACCGCTGGTGCAGATGACGTCGCACAGCGCCTTCACGGCTGCGGAGCAGTTGATATAGGCGACGACGTAGACGTTGGGATTTTTCGCCTTGTAGGCGGCGAGTTGTTCGGCAGGGCAGGAATCGGAGAGCGAGCAGCCAGCGGCGAGATCAGGGATGAGGACAGTGCGACCGGGGTTCACGATCTTGGCGGTCTCGGCCATGAAATGGACGCCGCAGAAGAGAATCACGTCGGCCTTGGCTTGTTGCGCCTGATAGGAGAGGCCGAGGGAATCGCCCACGTAATCGGCGATGCGCTGGATCGGCTCGATCTGGTAATTGTGCGCGAGGATGACGGCGTTGCGCTCGCGTTTCAGGCGGAGGATTTCCTCCTGAATGGCGGTGAGCGGCGCGAGTTCGCGACGGGGGGCGGCGATGACGGGTTCGTAATCGAGTGCGGCAGGCATGTGGAAAGAGACGCTTACTTTTACCCAAACCCGTCCAGACGCAAAGAAGAATGTAAAGGGGGTCGAGGAGGCGTGACTGCCTGGCACGCTACGGTGTATCGGACGGCCCGGCGGGCCGTCCCTAACTGGGCGACAAATCAGGCAATATCACGTATCCGTTTTATCGTGACGCAGGGCTTCGACGACTTCGGTGAATTTCTGGCGGTTGTTGACCGATGCTTCCATCAGCGCTTCGTGCGCGGAAAGGATCAGGTCGGTACAAGCTGGTTGCGACTCTCCTGAGGTGATCGCGATCGAAACTTGTGGGTGCGGGCCTGGGTCGTTCTTGATTGTGAACAGGTGGAGCACGCCCATGTCTTGCAGCTGGCTCGTGAGGCGTTTGCCGGGGGCGTGCAGGATGACTTCGTTTGCTTGGATCAGGAGCAAGCCGAGCATGGTCGAGTCCATGCCTTCGCATTTAGTAAGGTCGATGTGGAAGGGCGGATTTGAGCGCTCCCTGGCTTGCCGAACCATTTCGCGTAAGGCAGGAGCCATTTGCCAGGTCATGAGACCGCTGAGCTGAACGATGCAGGTTTTGTCGGTGAAGCCGGCGTGGATTTGCCCGCGTGCGTTGGACGATACTTCGGCCAGCTTTTCGGGCATGACGATTTTTACCGAGTTATCGATCAGCGAGCCGGTTGTTGTTGGTTCGGCGTCGATTGCCGGGGTGTTGCGCGTGACGATCAGAAAGGTGACATCGTCGCTGGGGGGCATGCCGTCAAGGTGGCTTTGCAGGCGCTTTTCCAGTTTTTCCCCGACCGAGCGGGCGGTCAGCGAATGCTGGGTGCCCATGAATTGCAGGAGTCGCACGGAGGAAAATTCTTGCTCGCCGGAATTGCGCGCATCGGGCAGGCCGTCGGAGTAAAAGAGAAGGGTGTCGCCGGGATTGATCGTGATTTTGCTAGTGGTGTACGTGGTTTCGGTTTGAGTACCGAGCACGGTGCCGCCCGCGCGCACGCCGCAGACTTCGTTTACGCCTGAGACAAGAATGGGCGCTGGGTGTCCGGCGCAGGAAACACTGATTTCGCCCGAACGCGGATCGATCACGGCGTACACCATCGAAACGAAGATCGGCGGATCAAAGTTTTCCTCCAGCAAGGCTTCGTTCATGTAGCGCAGAACCTCTGCTGGTTCGGCAAAAAATTTGTCATCGGAAGAAGAGCGTCGCCTCGCGCGCATGAGTTCGCGGAAGGTCACCGTGATCATAGCGGCGCTCACGCCGTGGCCGGCGACATCGACGAGATAAAGCGCGATGCGTCCGTCCGAGAGAGGCATGGTGCCGAAGAAGTCACCACCGAGTTGATCGCAGGGTGCATAATATCCGAAGAAATCATATCCCGCTACGCGAGGAAAACCTGCGGGCAGAAATTTGCGTTGTACGCGTTGAGCCTTCTTGAGGTCGGACTCGAGTGCCTCTTCCTGTTGTTGCAACTGGCCGAATGCCTCGTGCAAGCGGAGCAGGCTGTATTCAAGTTTTGAATTCTGCTGGCGCAGGTTGTCGAGCAGGTCATCGCGTTCGCGCACGAGTTGGCCGCTTTCTGCGGCGCGATCGATGACCATTGTCAGGGCTGCGAGATCGGGAATGGGTTTGTCGATGAAGTCGAAGACGCCGATTTTAAGTGCAGCTATGATGTCACCGCGTGTGCCGAGACCGGACATGAGTATGCAGACCGCCTTTGGCTGGATGTCTTTGATCTGACGGACGAGTTCCAGCCCATTTATGCCCGGCATCGAGATGTCGGACAGTATAAGATCGTAGCTTTTGTCCTTGGCCAGTCGGAGCGCTTCGAGGCCATTCGCTGCGAGATCGCACAGATCCTGACGACGCAGAAAAAACGCCTTCATCACCTGAAGAATCAAGTCTTCGTCATCCACCACGAGTACGCGTAAATCGGCCATGGGCGTCGTTGAGATTGGGGCCTCTGACTCGGGCACCGTGCGGTATGCACAGTGTCGTTGTCAGTAGGAAATCGACCGTTCGATTTGGTGCAAGACGTTTGGCTGGAAAAGAAGCGCTCGCCCAGCCGAACCCGGTAAGGCCTGTGTCTGCGGGGGCGTTGCTTCGCTCAGCTTTGTTTTTTATCAGGCTGCTTGACGATTTCGCACACGAAACGATTCATTTCTCGCTTTTCACACTCGGCGCAAATGCTGTGCGTAACCGTTTCGTGGCGCTCATCGAAGTAGGCTTCAACCGCCTTCCAATAACCATCGTCGGTGCGGATTTTTTTGCACCAAGAACACATCGGGATTAACTTGCTGAGGCGCGCGACCTCTTCAGCCCGTTTGGCGGCAAGCTCTTGTTCGGCTTCGATGCGCTCGGTCACATCGACGCAACTCCCGATATAGCCAGAAAATGCGCCATCGGGTGAGAAATAGGGGACGCCCCGATCAAAAAGCCAGCGATAGGCTCCATCGTGGCGTTTGAGCCGATAGTGCATTTCGAATGCTTGCCGTGCGTCGAAGGCATTGACGTAGGTGGTTAGGCATTTGTCGTAGTCTTCAGCGTGGACACCTTCGGCCCAACCATTGCCGAACTCCTGTTCCAACGAGCGGCCGCGAAAGCTGAGCCAGCGTTCATTGAAGTAGTCACAAAGCTTGTCGGTTCTTGCGCGCCAAATTAAAATTGGAGCCTGTTCGGTGATGGCTTGGTATTCGGCGTGCGAGAGCATGCGTTCAGAAAGAGCATGGACGGTTCTAATAATGGCGCGCAACTCACCTTTCCAAAGTGTTTACCCTAGCGAAGGAACACCTCACAACAGGCTCAACTGCGCGTCGTCGGTGGGTTTGACGGAGATCTTCTTCTTGGGCTGGACCTTGGGCGTGGGCAACTCGACCGAGGTGTCGTCGGATTCGAGTTTGGCCAGAATCGTTTTCGCGCGATCAATAACACTGAGCGGTAGGCCGGCGAGACGCGCAACTTGGATGCCATAACTGCGGTCGGCGGCGCCAGGCACCACGCGGCGTACGAAAACGATGTCGTCGTTCCACTCTTTTACCGCGACAGAGAAATTCCGCAGGCGCGTGAGGTGTTTTTCGAGTTGGGTGAGCTCCTGGTAATGCGTGGCGAAAAGCGTGCGCGGGCCGCGTGTTTCGTGGCGATGCAGATGCTCGATCACCGCCCAGGCAATGCTCAGGCCGTCGTAGGTCGAGGTGCCGCGGCCGATTTCGTCGAGGATGATCAGGCTGCGTTCGGTGGCGTTGTTGAGGATGTTGGCGGTTTCGTTCATCTCGACCATGAACGTCGAGTTGCCGCGCGCGAGGTCGTCGCTGGCGCCGACGCGGGAAAAGATCCGATCAACCAGTCCCAACCGACAAGTCTTGGCCGGTGTCCAACAACCGATCTGCGCCATTAACGTGATGAGCGCGACTTGCCTGATGAAAGTCGATTTACCCGCCATGTTCGGACCGGTGATGAGCGCGAGTTGCACATCGTCGATGGCCAGCGTGGTGTCGTTGGGCACGAAGGCCTGGCTGCCGGAGGTTGCACCCATCGCTGCCTTCAACATTTGCTCCACGACCGGATGGCGGCCTTCGGAAATCTCCAACACATCGCCATCGTCAAGTGCCGGGCGGCAATAATCCCAGTCGCGGGCAAGCAACGCCCAGCCGCCCAATACGTCGATTTCTGCGAGGGCGTCGGCGGTTTGTGCGAGTGCGACCGACTCATCCAGCACGGCGGTCACGAGCTGGCCAAAAAGTTCGAGCTCACGCGCGAGCGCGTTCTCTTCGGCGTGAAAGATTTCCTTTTCCTTTTTCTTCAACTCCTCGGTGACGTAACGCTCGCCGTTCACCGTGGTCTGGCGGCGAATATAGTCGGCGGGCACGAGGTGGAGATTGGCCTTGGTGACCTCGATGTAATAACCGAAATTATTCGTGAAGCGAACCTTTAGGCTCTTGATGTTAGTTCGTTCCTGCTCCTGCTTTTCCAGCGCTGAAAGCCAGGTCTTGTTGTCGCTTGTGAGCGAGCGCATCCGGTCGAGCTCGGCATCGTAATTGGCGCGGATGTAATTTCCGTCCTGCAAGTCGGCTGGAAGCTCGTCGGCCAGCGCACGGTTGAGCAGATCGCGCAACGTAGGCAGATCGGTGACGCGTGTGGAGAGCGCGGCAATTGCATCGCCGCCGAGCGTACCGAGCTGAGCAAGAATCGCCGGAAGCTGGGCGAGCGTGTCGCGCACGCCGCCGAGTTCGCGCGGATTACGCAGGCGATTTTGCAGGCGACCGAGGATGCGCGGAATGTCGCGGACTTGCTGCAACTGTTCGCGCAGGGCGATAAGCGCTGGCGAGTGGTTTAGGAAATCGCCGACGATGGTTTGGCGGCGAGTGATCTCCTTGAGATCGAGCGTTGGCGCGGCTAGCCAGCGTTCGAGCAGGCGCGCGCCGGCGGCGCTCACAGTGCGGTCGATCGCGCCGATCAACGAGCCTTCGCGTGGGCTGCGGGAGGATTCGAAAATCTCCAGATTGCGCAAAGTCGCCGGGTCGAGCAGCAGGGTCTTAGCGCTGCGATACTCTTGCAGGCCGCGAAGGTTTTCTGGTTTTGCGCAGAGATTTTCGGTTGCGTAGTAAACGAGCGCTCCGGCTGGCCCGAGGCCGCTGTGAGTGTGGGCGAGACCGAAACCTTGGAGATTCAACACTCCGAGTGCCGCCATGACGGCGCGAGCGCCAGCGTCAGTTTCAAAATGATATGAGGGCAGTTCAGTAACCAGCCGGTTGGCGCAAAAATGCTGCAGCGCGTGCAGCGCCGTTTGATCGTGCGGAGCCTGACGCCACGACTCGACTGCGCCCTCGGTGGTGATGATCTCGGCGGGATCAAGCGAAGTCAGGACGGGCAAGAGATTTTCCGGGCGTGCGTCGGTGGCGATTTTGAATTCGCCGGTGGTCAGATCGAGCCACGCGGCGTGAAGGCCGGACTTGTCAGGCGAGGGCGCAGAGGTAGTGGTTGCGCGCGGCATCGAGCTGGTTGGCGGCGATGGTTGTGCCCGGACTTAGGATACGTGTGAGCTGGCGCTTGACGAGCTTGCCGGGTTTTGCTGGTTCCTGCTGGTCGCAAATGGCGACTTTTTTGCCCGCTGCGAGGAGCTTGTTGACGTAGTTGTCAGCCGCGTGATGAGGCAGTCCGGCCATCGGATGCTCCTGGCGCTTGGTCAGCGTGAGACCGCAAATACGAGCAGCGATCTCGGCGTCCTCGAAAAACATTTCGTAGAAATCGCCGAGCCGGAAGAGCAAGAGCGTGCCTGGCGGAAGGGTGCGTTTCACCTCGAAATACTGCTGCATCATCGGGGTGAGTTTCTGCTCGGTGCTCATGCGTGCGGAAACGCTCATGCAAAGCAGCGAAGGCGCAAAGAAAAAAGTGACAGTTTGCGCGAGAGTTTAGCTTGGCGACGACCCGGCAATGCGTGAGACAGAGCGGGTGATTCTCTTTCATCGTGACTTGGGTGGAGCTGGAAAACCGCCGCTCATCGTGCTGCACGGCCTGCTCGGTTCCTCGCGGAACTGGCAGTCGACCGGTGCTGACTTGGCAGCGCGTTACCACGTGTATGCGCTCGATCTGCGCAACCACGGGCGTTCGCCGCACTCGGCAGAGATGACGTTTGATGCGATGGCGGCCGACGTCTTGGAATGGATGGACGCGCACGGTATCAGCCGCACCGCGCTCATGGGCCACAGTATGGGCGGGAAGGTCGCCATGCTCGTTGCCTGCCGCCAGCCGGAGCGGGTCGAGCGGCTCGTGGTTGTCGATGTCGCGCCGAAGGATTACGAGCTCATGGGGCATTCGAATGATTTTGCGGCGCTCAATGAACTCGACCTGCGCACTCTGCAATCGCGTGGCGAAGCGGAAATGCGGTTCGAGGCGCGCGTGCCGAGCCTCGGCATGCGGAAGTTTCTCGCAACAAATCTGGAGCGCGATCCGGAGACGAACACGTGGAGTTGGATCGTGAATTTACCTGTGCTCACCACGACGTTGCCTGAAATGGCCAAAACCTCCCTCGGCGCTAGCGACTGTTTTGGCGGTCCGACGTTGTTCGTTATCGGAGGAAAATCACGCTACGTGGAACCAACCGACCACGCACAAATTCTAAGTTGCTTCCCCTTGGCGAAGTTTGTGGTCATCGCCGAAGCTCGGCATAATCCGCACATGGATTCACGCGTGGAGTTCGTGCGTGCGGCTGGCGGCGGGGCAACGAGCAGAGGGTGGGCCCGTTGTCTGCGGGCGGTGAGAGTGGCGACGGCCCGGGGGGCCGGGCCCCGCGGCGCACACAACTTCACGCCGGTTATCTTGGCTCAACTGCATTGGACTGAGCGGCGCGTCAGGATTCGGGCACCACTGGGATCAGGTTGCTTGTGACTTGTTCGCGGCTGCGGTGGGCGTATTTTAGCCAGCTGCGGTTGACCCAGCGGCGGTGCATGATCAGGCCACGAACCCATTCCTCGGTCATCATCGCGATCCAGACACCGGGCAGGCCCCAGTGCATTTTCAAACTCAGAAACCACGCGAAAGGCACACCGAAAAACCACTGGGAAACCATCGCGACCTGCACCGGGAAGCGCGCGTCACCTGTCGCGCGAAGCGAGTTGATGATGACGATGTTGAAAACACGACCCGGCTCATAAACAACCGACATCCGCAAAAGCAGGGTCCCGCCCGCGATGATCACGGGATCATGGGAAAACAACCCGAGCAGTTGCGGCGCGAAAATTGCCACGATTACGACTGCGCCGGTTGCGATCATCAGGCCGGTGCGCAGGCTCTTCTTAACTTCAATATAGGCTTGCTCGAACTCGCCTGCGCCGATCAGACGACCGATGAGAATTTCTGTGCCGAGACCGAGCGCGATGCTGAAAAGGATCACGAGGCGTTGCACGTTTTGAGTGTAAGTTAGTTGGGCGAGACTTTCGCCGCCGAGCCGTGCGACGAAGCTGGTGATAACCATTAACGAGAGCCAGTAACTCATGTGCTCGCCAGCCGCAGGCAGCCCGATGTGCAGGATGCGTTTGATCCGTTCGAGGTTGAACTCGACGAGATCCTTGAGGCGAAGTCGCAGTTTGAGCCGACGCTCAAGCAGAACCCAGAGTGCGATGCTGGCGGCAACGCGGCTGGCCACACTCGCGAGCGCCACGCCGGTAACGCCCATCTTGGGTGCGCCGAACAAGCCGAAGAGCAGCACGCAACTGCCTGCAATGTTGATCACGTTTTGAAAGAGCGTCACCACCATCGCGTCGCGGGTGTGTCCATAAGCGCGCAAGGAGGCCCCGATGGCGCCGTTGAGCGCTTCCATAAACAACGAACCACCCATAAGCGCCAGAAATGGCAGGGCGTATTCCATCAGCTCGGGCGGCAACTGCATGATGCGCAGCAGGGGAGCGGCAAAGAAATAGGCGATGGCGCTGCATACGAGCCCGACCCAGAAATTTACCCCAATGGCAGTGCCCACGATTTTTTTTGCACCTGCGTAATCTCCCGCGCCGACGTGGTGCGTGATGACCACGCTGGCCCCGATGCCGATGAAGTTAAAACAGATCAGCGCGAGGACGACGAACTGGTTGGCCACGCCGAGGGCCGCCACCGCACCGTCGGAAACGTGACTGACCATGAAGGTGTCCACGGTGCCGATGAGGATGCGCAGCGTTTGCTCGACGAAAATAGGCCACGCAATCGCGAGCAGCGTGGGCTGGGAAATGGAAGGTTTTACTTTCAATGGGAAGACCGATCGCGGGATTTAGGGCGCGATCAGCGCGCAGCATTTAGCTGCTCGTCTAGATTCCGCCAAGCTTCCATTTAGGCCTACCAACCGGTTCGATAACGGAAAGGAGGCGTAAGGAAACGCTGCCGATCAGGTGTAGTCGCGGCGGAGATTACTTGGCAGCAGGCCGAGTTCTTCGCGGTATTTGGCGACCGTGCGGCGGGCGATGTTGATGCCTTTTTCCTGAAGCTTGCCGACGATTTCCTGGTCGCTGAGCGGATGACTGCGGTCTTCGCCTTCGATCAGATCGTTGATCATGTCTTTCACGCTCGTGTTGGAAACGGAGTCACCGTTGTCGGCCTGATAGCCGGGGGTGAAGAAATATTTGAAATCGAAAACGCCGTGCGGGGTGCTGATGTATTTGTTCGCGATGGCGCGGCTTACGGTGGTCTCATGCACGCCGACGACATCCGCGATCTGGGTCATCGTGAGCGGCTTCAACTTCGAGACGCCGCCCTCGAAAAATTCAGTCTGTACCTTGATGATTTCGCGGGTGATGCGTTCGATCGTCTGCTGGCGCTGCTCGATGGAGTTGATGAGGAATTTACCCGAACGCATGCGCTCGCGGAGATACTCGCGCTCCTGTTTGGAGAGTGTGCCTTTGGCGATAAGCTCGCGGTAGGTATTCGAAATCCGGAGACGCGGGATGTAGTCGTTGTTGAGGATGATTTTCCACTCCTCGCCGTCTTTTTCGACGGTGACATCGGGAACAACTACGCGGTTGTTATCTTCGGCAAAACGGCGGCCGGGTGCGGGGTCGAGCGTGCCGATTTCTTCGATCGCAATCTGCACGTCGTCCATGTGGGCGCCGAGTTTGCGGGCGATCTCGGGGATGCGGCGGCGCGAGAGTAGGGCGAAGTGATCGCGGAGAATGCGGGCAGCCAGCGAGTCGCTACGGCCTTTGGCGATGAGCTGCTGGAGCAGGCTGTCTTCGATGTCCTCGCAACCGATGCCCGGAGGATCGAAGGTCTTGAGGAGTTTGACGGCCTGCTGGACGGCTTCGAGGGGAAGGCTGGTCTGGAGGGCGATGTCGGGGGCGGACTGGGTGAGGAAGCCGCGGTCGTCGAGACTGCCGACGAGATACTTCATGGCCTCAAGCACCTTTGGTGGCATGTCGGCTAGTTCGGCCTGCTGCATGAGGTGTTCCTGCAGCGAGGTCTCGGTCACGAGCGAGTCGAAGAAGTGCTGGCGCTTTTCGGCGTCTTCGGAGGTGTACGGCTGGGAGCCGCCGGCCTGGGCCATGTGATCGCGCCAGTCTTCGTTGAGCTTGCTGAGGATCTCGAACTCCTTGGAGTTGGAAAAATCCATTTCCTCGTGTTGCTCGGGCGTCTCACTCGATCCGTTTTCGCCGGTTTCGTTGGATCTGTCTGACTGTTCTTTGTCGAGGCTCACGCCCTCCATCGGCATTTCTTCGAGGGTAGGGTTGTTCTGCAACTCCTCCTGGATGACTGAGCGCAGATCGAGCGCAGCGACCTGAAGAATTTTCAGTGACTGCCGCAACTGCGGCGCAAGCACCAAGGACTGGGTCTGGCGCTGACGTAGATCTTGGCTAAATCCGGGTCCGCTCATGGTCTTCTTTAGTGATGACAGCGTGGTTGTGCATCAGGAGGCCGGGGCGGGGGTGCGAGAAAGCGGAAGGGGGGCGCCGGGCTCGTGGTGATCCATCAACTCGCGGAGGTAGACGCCGAGTTTTTCGTTGGTGGGGCCGTAGCGGTCGCTATAGAGGTAAACTTCTAAATCGGTGAGCATTTCCGCAGCGGTCTGATAGCGCTTTTCGCGGTCGCGCTGGAGTGCTTTCTGGATGATTGCTTCCAGGCGTGGATCGATGTCGGGGCGCAACGTGCTGAACTTCGGAATGGGCATCGTCAGGATGTTGCGACGCGATTCGAGACGATCAGCTGAGCGGAAAATATTACGGCCGAGTAACAATTCGGTGAGCACGATGCCGAGCGGGAAAAGATCGGCGCGGGCGTCGGTCACGGCATAGCTGGCCTGTTCGGGCGAGAGGTATTCGTCTTTGCCGGCGATCACTTTGCCTTCCTCGTTGTACATCAGGTCGAGGGCCTTCGCGATGCCGAAGTCGGTCAGCTTCACGTCACCTTCGTAGGCGATGAGGACGTTTTTTGGACCGATGTCGCGGTGGACGATGTTGAGGTGGCGACCCTCGATGTCGCACTTCAAATGGGCGTAAGCGAGGCCGCGGGCAACGCGTGAGATGATGAAGGCAGCGATGTCGACCGGAACCTGCTGCTTGAGGGCGCGGTGGCGATCCATGAGCTGTTCGAGGTGAACGCCGCGAACAAATTCCATCACCATGAAATATTGTCCGCCGACCTGGCCGAGGTGGTAGGTCTGGACGATGTTGGTGTGGATCAAATCGGCGACGAGACGGGCTTCGCCGATGAAATTTTTCTGGAATTCCGGGATGGTGGAGTATTCTTCGCGGATCAACTTCACGGCGACGTTCTTGCGGAAATTGCCGGCACCACGCTGGACGGCCTCATACACTACGCCCATGCCGCCTTCGGCGATCTTGCGCGTGAGCTCGTAGTGGAGCTCGTTGAAGATATGTTTTAGGGAAGCCACTCTGGTGAAGACAAAAGGCCACGTCTCTTGAGCTGGCAAGTGCGCAAATGAGATCTAGCATGAAAATTGCTGTAATATTTTAGATCAGTTGACAGCCGTGTGTGTCGTTACACGTTGCCGCATGATTACGCTCAGTTCCCGCGCCGCTGCTCAGATCCGCTCCATGCAGACCGAACTCAACGCACCGCAAAAACGTCTACGCGTTCTGGTCGAGTCGGGTGGTTGCTCCGGTTTTCAATACGGCATGTCGTTCGACGAGCCGAAGAGCGACGACGTCCAATTTCAGAGCGAAGGCGTCGATGTGATCATGGATCCGTCGAGCCTGGCTTATATGAATGGTTCGGCGATCGATTTCGACGACGGTTTGCACGGCAAGGGTTTTGAGATCAAAAACCCCAACGCTCAAAGTACCTGCGGTTGCGGCAAATCGTTTAGTTGATCACCACGAACCGGCTCGGCGCAGGCTTGATTATCTGCGTCTTCGTGTCGGCCAGTTAGCGAACCGCGAGCGCGAACGCCGCGATTTTATTTCACTGCTTCGTGTAGCGCGACGATGCCGAAGCTCATGCTCCGGGCGGTGACCTCGTTGAACCCACAGGCCCGGATTTCTTCGCTCAAGCCATCGCGATTAGGGAATTTTTCAATCGTCTGGTTGAGGTAAACGTAAGCGTCGCGGTCTCCCGTGACGATTTGCGCGAGCCCAGGAAGAATGCGGCGCAAATAAAAATAATATAACGGCCTGAACCAGCGATAGGGTTGGGAAAACTCTAGCACATACATCCGGCCACCCGGGCGAAGGACGCGGCGCATTTCGAGCAGCGATTTGCGCAGGTCGCTCATATTGCGCAGGCCGAAGGAAATCGTGACTGCGTCGTAGGAATTATCCGCCAGCGGTAGTGCGAGGGCATCGCCTTGTTGAAAGGTGACATTCGCGTAGTGACTCGAACGCTTCTTGATTTCCGCTTCGTCGAGCATCGGCTGGCAGAAATCCACGCCCAGAATCTGGACCTGCTCGGGCATACCGCGACTCAGCGCAAAGGCCACGTCGCCACTGCCAGTCGCCAGATCTAGGATGGCGTTTGGTTCGGCACGTCGCACGGTTTTGACGAGTTTGCGGCGCCAGCGGATATCCACGCCCAAACTTAGCAAGTGGTTCGCCACGTCATAACGACGGGCGATGCGCGCAAACATGGAGTTAACGGCGACAGGATCAGGCATGTAGAAGAGAAGAGCGGGAGGTCTATTGCTAAGCACTCGGCCGGATGTCACCAGCTAAAAGCGAATCTCCTGCATTCTGAGTGCCGCGCCGAGCCTAGTTTAGGCACAAAAAAACGCTCACAAATACAGGGTTTACGCTGAAATCTTGAACTTCTGTAACTCCACTAAACTGCCCCGATGTCGTTACGGGTCTCGTTCGGTGTGGGGCCCGATATTTAAAGGTAAAAAGCTGCGTATAGTGCTATATTATAGCGTTATGTGGTTGATTTTGTGTCGCTCCCTGCACCGGATTTTTACACTACGTGGACTTCCTTAGGCAGTTGGCCCTCGGGGTGTTGTGGAAACTTTTAATACATTTTTTATCGAAAAAGTGAGCTGGCGTGTTGACGTAATGCTGGAATTGAAAATTACTTAGGTTTGTCCGAATAGAGCCGAAACAAAGGAAAACCATCATGTCCACCAACCTTACTAAACGCGAAATCGTACTCGAGATATATGAGAAGACCGGCTTCCCTCAAAAAGAAGTCGTGGCAACAGTTCAAATGACCCTCGACATCATCATGAAGGCCCTCGCAGAAGGCCGCAATGTCGAGTTGCGTAATTTCGGTGTGTTGGAAGTGCAGAAGCGCAAATCGCGCATCGGCCGTAATCCCAACAAGCCTGAAGCAGAAGTCGTCATCCCTGAGCGCGCAGTCGTCAAATTTAAGTCAGGCAAGATCCTCAAGCAGCTCCTCAAAAAACTCGATATCACCCAGCTCTAAGCTGCGGGAGTGGAAGTTTTCCTTTTTGCAAGCCGGGCTTTTTCGCCCGGTTTTTTTGTGCCCGCGTGGGAAGAGCTCTACGTTTTCTTTTGCAGGAGCCTGCTTGCAGGCGATCTCGTGATACCAAATGACCGAAGCTTTGATTCTTAAAAACCGCATTTGAACTACGAAGAAACGAAGAATCCAAGGAATGATAGTTCGCTTGGTGGGTGAACCTTCTTAAGGGCATTCACCTACGCAATCCACTCGGCTTCGGTTCTTTGCTTCTTCGTAGTTCAATCCGGATTGCGGAATTTTGGGTGATACAGAAAGCGATAGTGGGTGGTTTGAATCTCGCAGAATTTTACAGAAGAAAACGAAGCTAACGAAGAGATTAAAGAAGCACCTGCAGGCCTTGGTTCCCTTTGTTATCCTCTGTTCAAAGTGCAGACGCTCCCGGCAGCTTGGTCTTAGGAATCGTCTGCGAGCAGGCTCCTACGCAATCGGTCTCGCTGCGGAGAGTATGAACTCGCTGAAATTTTCGCATCGCGCTCGGCCGCTCTGATTCGCAAGTTCGTGTTTTTCCATGGCTACGTTTCAAACCTTGCCCGGTTTCCGTGAGTTTTATCCCGACGCCCTCGCGCGCCGGAATCATGTATTTCGTTTGTGGAGACAGACCGCGACGACTTTCGGCTTCAACGAATACGACGCGCCCGTGCTCGAGCCGCTTGAGCTCTACAAAACGAAATCCGGTGACGAGATCGAAGCCCAGCTCTTCAGCTTCACCGACAAAGGCGGACGTGAAGTCGCGCTGCGTCCCGAGATGACGCCGACTGTGTGTCGCCTCGTCGGCGAAAAAGCCAACGCGCTCAAGCGCCCGATCAAGTGGTTTAGCATCGCGGAATTTTATCGCTACGAGCGCATGCAGAAAGGCCGAGGCCGCTGCTTCTTTCAGTTCAACGCCGACATCTTCGGCGAGCCCGGCATCGAGGCCGAGTCCGAGTTGATCGCGCTGCTCGTGCAATGCCTGTGTGCGTTTGGCCTGAGCGAACAGGATTTCTACGTGCGCCTGAGCGACCGCAATCTTTGGTTCTACTACCTCGAAGCGCTCGGTCTCGACGATGCTCGCACGCGTGCGATGCTGAGTGCGGTCGATAAATTCGAAAAATCCGGCGACGAAGCGTTCAATAGTTACAGCGAACAGTTCGGTCCGCTCGACGCCGCGCTCAAGGAAAAAGTCCTCGCATTCCTTCGGGTGAAATCGCTTCCCGCGCTCGAAGCTATTCTCAGTTCCGTGCCCGGCGAAAAACTCGCTGCGCGTCTCACCGACTGGCGTCGTTTGCTCGGTAATCTTGAAGCGATGGGCCTCGCGCGCTTTGTCGAAGTCGACCTCGCGGTGGTGCGTGGCCTGGCGTATTACACGGGCTTTGTTTTCGAAGCATTCGACCGCAAAGGCGAACTCCGGGCGCTGGCTGGTGGCGGCCGCTACGACAACCTTGTAGGGAAACTCGGATACGGCGAACTGCCCGCCGTGGGCTTCGCGATCGGCGACATGACGTTCGCGCTGCTGCTCGAACAACGCGGCCTGATGCCGACCTTCGTGCAAGCGCCCGATATCTACGCCGTGATCGGCGGTGCGCAGGAACGTCTTGCTGCTTTTGGCGATATCCATGCGTTGCGGGCCGCGGGCTTCAAAGTCGATTATCCGATGAAAGAAGTGGCCTTCGGCAAACAATTCAAAGCCGCGTCCGAGTCCGGCGCGAAGCTCGCGCTCATCTACGGCGGTGACGAACTCGCCAAGGGTGTGGTGAAAATCCGCGACCTCACCAACCGCTCCGAGCAAGAAATTCCCCGCGACCAAGTACTCGCGACCGTGAAGGATTTCTACTCTCAGCACTGAGTTGTAATCAGGAAATTTCATTTTCTCCCATGTCTCAAGTACGCGTTCGTTTTGCTCCCAGCCCAACCGGTTTCTTCCACATCGGAAGTGCTCGCACTGCTTTGTTCAACTGGCTCTACGCCCGTCACACCGGTGGCACGTTTGTGCTGCGCATCGAGGACACCGACAAGGAGCGTAACAGCGAGGAATTCCTCAACGTGATTTACGACAGCTTACGCTGGCTCGGCATGGAGTGGGACGAAGGTCCGGGCAAGGGCGGCGACTTCGGTCCGTACCGCCAAAGCGAACGTGACGCTATCTACAAAGAATATCTCGAAAAGCTCAAAGCCGCAGGCCGCACCTATGAGAAGGACGGCGCGGTTTATTTTAAATTGCTCGGTGAGCGCTCCGAGGTTTTCGATGAGCATCGCAAGAAAACCGTCACCAAGGTCGCGAACACTCCCGCGATAATCGACGACCAGATTCGTGGGCGCGTGGAGCGAATCGAGGACGAGGATTTCGTTATCGTGCGTTCGGACGGCAGCCCAGTTTTCCATTTCGTCAATGTGGTCGATGACATCGCAATGAAGATCACGCATGTGATCCGTGGCGAAGATCATCTCTCGAACACGAGCAAACACGTTGAGCTGTTCAAGGCCTTCGGAGTGCCGGTGCCGAAGTTCGCGCACATTCCGCTTATTCTAAAACAAAACGGCCCCGGCAAAATGTCGAAGCGGGACCAAGGTGCGTTGATCGAAGAGTATCAACGCCGCGGATACTTGCCGGAAGCGTTGGTGAATTTCCTTTCATTGCTCGGCTGGAATCCTGGCGATGACCGCGAGAAGATGCCGATTGCCGAAATCATCCGCCTCTTCGATTTGCCCGGCGTGAACCAGAGCAATGCGCGTTTCGATGACAAGAAACTTGCGCACATGAACATGACTTACCTGCTCGAATTGCCCGAGGAGAAGTTCCTTGAGCTCGCGCGCGTCTATTTCGAAAAGCAAAACGTGTTTACCGCTGGCTGGCCTGCTGAAACATATTTCCGCGAGGTGATCGCGCTCGCGCATCCGAAGATTAAAGGCATCGAAGAGTTGCCTGCGTACACGAAATATTTTTTCACCGAGGACTTCGTGATCGATGACAAGGTGCGGGCAAAAGTTTTGAGCAAAGGTGAACCGAAAGCCCGCCTGGCCGAACTGATTGAACTGCTCCGCACGGCTGATCTTTCGAGCGACCTGGCGATCGAAGATGCGATCAAGAAACTCGCTGAGTCGAAGAGCTTGGGCTTTGGCGATTATCAAGCGGTCGCGCGTCTCGCGGTGTCAGGCACGAACGTCGGCCCGAGCATCACCGGTATGTTCCGCGTACTGGGCCGCGAAAAAGTCTTGGCGCGGCTCGAACGGTTCGGTGCGACGCTTTGAGTGGAATAGAGGAAGAGGATTTCACGCCAAGTCGCCAAGGCGCAAAGAAGACGGCTTTGCAGGTCCGAAACTTTGCGCCTTTGCGTGAGCCAATGTTTCTCAGTCGAGGTATATCCGAAATCTAGTACTTATCAAAATTGGCGATGTTTGGCGGTTAAGGTTAGCCATCCAAGGAGAGAATTATCATTTCAGTAGAGAAAAGTAGTCACCTGAGCAGAATAACTCCTGCTAAAAGGCAACACCTTTGGCATAGGAGACAGATTGAATAAGCCAGCGGGTGGTCCCTTACCACAGGAAGCTGGTTGCCCTCAGAATTTTTGCCGAGGATTTGATCTCAGGAATTCGGCGATGAAGGTGGTGAACGTTTGGCCGAATTCGGCGCGTTTCTTTTCGCCCATGCCGAAGATGCCTTCAAGGGCGGACTCGGTTTCGGGGTATTCGCGGGCGAGTTGACGGAGCGTGGCGTCACCAAAAATCACATACGCGGGGACCTTGCGTTCGTCGGCGAGGCGCTTGCGGAGTTCGCGCAGGCGGGCGAAGAGGATTTCGTCGCACTCGATGTCGCCTTCGCGGCGGACGATCTTGCGGGCTTTGGGGGTGGTGAGTTGTTTGGTCAGCGTGATCGGCTGGCGGGCGCGTAGCACGGACATGCCTTCTTCGGTGAGTTCGAGCGTGGGGAATTCGCCGTCGGCTTGTTTGAGGTATCCGAGGCGCAGGAGCTCACGGCCGATGCCAGCCCAGAGCGGGCGTGCGAGATCTTTCCCGATGCCGTAGGTTGAGAGTTTGTCGTGCTCCCAGCGGCGGATTTTGTCGGTATCGGCACCGGTGAGAACTTCGGTGATGTGGTTGACGCCCACGCCGAAGCGGCTGGCGGCGTTGATGCGGTAGACGCAGGAGAGAAACTTTTGCGCGACGATGGTGCCGTCGTAGGTTTCGCGCGGTTCGAGGCAGTTGTCGCAGGCGCCGCAATTATCGAGCGGGAACTGTTCACCGAAGTAGTCGAGCAACTCGGAGCGGCGGCAGACGGCGCTCTCGGCGTAGTGCATGATCTGGCGGAGCTGGCCGCGCGCGATCTGTTGTTCCTGGGCGTTGGTTATTTCGTCAATGAAGTGGGTTTGCTTGGCGGCGTCTCCGCTGCTGAAAAGCAGGAGACAATCGCTGGGCAAGCCGTCGCGTCCGGCACGGCCAGTTTCCTGATAGTAGCCCTCGATGTTCTTGGGCAGGTCGTAGTGGACGACCCAGCGGACGTTGGGTTTGTTGATGCCCATGCCGAAGGCGATCGTCGCGCAGATGATGCGCACCTCGTCACGTAGGAAGAGCTCTTGGTTGCGGGAGCGTTCGTCAGCGTCGAGTCCGGCATGATACGGGCGGGCACTGTAACCGCGACCGGCGAGCGCCTCGGCCACGCGTTCGGTGGCGGCGCGGCTGGCGCAGTAAACGATGCCGCTCTCGTCTTCGCGTTTTTTCACCCAGGCGATGATTTGCTTGGTGGGCTCGTCTTTGGGCGTGACTTTGTAGGTGAGGTTGGGGCGGTTGAAGGACGCGACGAAGATGGTCGGCTCGCGGAGTTTGAGGTGCTTGATTATGTCGGTACGGACTCGTTCGGTCGCGGTGGCGGTGAGCGCCATGACGGGCACGTCGGGCAAGAGTTCGCGGAGCTTGGCGAGCTGGCGGTATTCGGGGCGGAAGTCGTGGCCCCATTCGGAGACGCAGTGGGCCTCGTCGATGGCGATGGCGGTGACGTTCCACGCCTTCAGATTTTCCTGCCAGTTGTCCAGCATCAGGCGTTCGGGCGCGACGTAGAGCAAACGCCATTCGCCGCGATGCAAACCGGCGAGCCGTGAACGGGCTTCGGCGGCGCCGAGCGTGGAGTTGAGAAATGTGGCTGAGACGCCGGCGGCCTGCATCTGGTCAACTTGATCCTTCATCAACGCGATGAGCGGCGAAACAACGATGGTGAGGCCGGTGCGGTGCAGCGCGGGAATTTGGAAACACAGCGATTTGCCGCCGCCAGTGGGTAGGAGCGCAAAGACGTCACGACCGGCCAAGCTCGTTTCGATGATCTCGCGCTGGAGCGGTCGAAAGGAGTTGTAACCGAAAGTGGTCTTGAGCGTGTGGAGCAGGTCAGGCACGGGAGAATTCAGCGCAGAGGTTGGGCCTGGCGCAGACGACCTCAATGGTGAAGACGAGGCCGGTACGCGAAAATTTCTGGGGCTGATAAAGAGTCGTATGAACGGATTCTGCCGAGTTGCGTCTATCGAACACGAGACAGGGCAATGTCTTCCTCATCCACAAATGTTTCCAAAGGCTATGCATGCTTAAGAAAATCGCGCTGCTGGTAACTGCGGTCATGGTGATGGGAAGCAAGATTTCGCCCGTGGAGAATACCGCGCCTGCTGTCACGATCAGCGTTACCCCGACCGAGCGTGAACACGGGCCTTACAACGAAATCATCCTGCTGCCGAAATATGTCGTGCGACCGATGGACACTCCGACTTTTTCCGAGCAGGAAATTCTTACGCGAAGCGGCCTGGACGCCTTGTTGTTGAAACGATTCCCTGGCGCGAGTGTCAAAAATCAGCCGCCCGAGGTCGATAACTACGCACGGCTGATGTACGCCGACGAGGTGCGTCTGGCGCGGCTTAATCGTTACCAAGAGCTGGCGGATGTGCTGCGGGTCACAGGCGACGTGAACGGCAGCAAAGAACTACGCAGGGAAATCCACAGAACGTTTCTGCGACGGCCGACTTGGCGGGAAGCTGCGATGGACCGAAACGTTAATCGCGGTCGCCGCTAGGCTACGGCAGTTGGTTAACGTGCGCCGCGCCCGAAAAGAACGACGGGCAAAGTCGCGATCATGATCTTGAAGTCGAGCCAGAGCGACCATTGGTCGATATAGGCGAGGTCCAACCGAACCCAATCGGCAAAATCGGAAATATTATTGCGTCCACGAACCTGCCAGAGACAGGTGAGGCCGGGGCGCACGCTGAGGCGGCGGCGGTGGGCGTCGTCGCTGAAGTTCTTCACCTCGGAGACTGGCAGCGGCCGTGGGCCGACGAGGCTCATTTCGCCACGCAAGACGTTCCAGAGCTGTGGCAGTTCGTCGAGGCTGTAGCGGCGGAGGAAGCTGCCGAGCGGCGTGATGCGCGGGTCTTTGGTGAGCTTGAAAACAGGGCCGGTCATCTCGTTGTAGGTTGCGAGGCTGGCCTGTTCTTTTTCCGCGTCCTTTTTCATCGAGCGGAATTTGTACATCGTGAAGGGTAGGCCGTTGAGACCGGCCCGAGGCTGGCGGAAAACAAAGGGGCCCGAAGATGTCAGTTTGATCGCGAGTCCGATGACAATCATTACCGGCAAAAGTAGCACGAGAAGGACGGCGGCTCCGACAATATCGATCACCCGCTTGATGAGTTGATGGCTGGGACGGGCTGGTTGGGCATGGTAGTGGATGACCGGTTCGCCCGCAAACCAGTCGACACTCATCCCAAAGGGGCCGTGGGCAAACACGCCGGGGCGCACGATTACGGAAACGCCTTCGCGTTCGCAGGCCGAGAGCACGGGAAGCAGTCGGGCGGTGTCGAGGCCGGCGAGGTTGAAAACGACGGCGTTGATCGAAAAATCGTGCAGGATGGCGAGGAGCTGTTCGAGCGATTCGGAGCGCGGATCGAATTCGCTGATGCTTTCAACTTGTTCGCGTTCGTCGGATGAGAGCGATTCGCGGAGTTTGCGGTTTTCCTCGGGCACGCCGACCCAGAGGAGGCGTTGACGCCACTGGCTGCGAGCGAGTGAAGTCGCAGCGAAGTGAAGAAATAGTTCGTGCCGAATGTAAGCGCAGAGGCCGCCGAAAATGCAGGCGAGCAGGATGACCGAACGGGCATACTGTGCGCGCACGAAAAACAGCAGCACGACCATCGCGATCGTGATGAACGTGACCGCACGCATGACCAAAAAAATATTACTCCAGCGCGAGATTACCCGCTGGTGATGATAGAAACCCTGTTTCGCCAGCGTGGCGGGACCGATGATGGCGATGGCCGGAAGCAACCAAAGATACTCCGAGAAATCGAAGAGCGGCGGCAGATTGAGCAGTGGGAACGTCGAGCGCAGGACATAGGCCAGCACGAGCGACAGGGCGAAGAGCAGGCCGTCACTGATCTGCAGGAGCCGGATGCGAATCTGGCGTGATTGGGACAGCACGAGCTGGAGGGCGATAGGCTGACAGTTACTGGAAAAGCTTGATGTATTGCTTCCCGTTGAGGTCCGAGAAGGTCAGGAGGCCCTGCTCGATCTTGACGAGGCGCAACTCAAGTGTCGGGTCAACCATATCGCCTGCCTTGAACAAGCGGTCGTTGAGGATGACCTTGCTTCCGGTAGTGGACATCCGGATACCGGAAACCCGGAGGCGGTCGATGAAGCTTTGGATGCGGGCACTCGGGTTGACCGCAGCGGGAGCGCGCGGAGCGTAGATCGGAGGGAGGGAGGAGGTCGCGGCCGTGGCCGCTGGAGGCATGGCGACGGCAGTGGCGGCCGGGGCCGTGGGCATAGACACGACAGGTGCAGCGGTCTCCGGTTTGGCGGTGGCAGGCTGGTTCGGAAACGTGATGGCCGGTGCTGTCTCGGGGGTGGAAGCTGTGGCGACCGGTGTGAGTTCGGGTGTACGAATGAGCGCGGGTTGCTCCGACGGGAGCTGTACGGCGAGCGTTGTTGCAGGCGACGGGGTTTCCGTCTTAGGCGCTTTGGCTGTGGCCTGAGGTTCGGCTGCGACGGGAGTGGGCGTGGCTGCGACTGCAGCAGGTTTAGTGGTTGTGGTCGGTTCGGCTTCGGAACGGGTGAACATCACGGTGAGCCGTACGGAGATGGCGATAACCGCGATGGTGCCCAGGCTGAGCCAGAAAATAGACAGAGAACTTTTTTTGCGCGGAGGTTCACTCTCGTACCGGATACTCGAAGGAGGCTTGGCGACCGACGGGGTGTTGGGGGCGCGCCAGGTGATCGGTGGATGCGGGGGGAGTTGCGGCCGATTGACAGGCGGCGGACTCGGCCTTGGGGCATCTGGGGTCGGCGAGTCGAGTGGAGTGACCGGTGGAGTCGGTTCCGTCGGGGGCAGCGTTTGGTCAGCCCGTGCCTGCTGGGCTTTCTTCAGCGCGTCATTGATCAAGCTCATCGAGTTGGGCGAAGAGGCTGGTTACTCAGTGAGGCTCTTGAGATCTTTAACGGCTCGGCGAACGTCCCAGTAATCAATCTCATCGGATTCCCGAATGTACGCGGAAAGCATGGATTTGTCGCAAAGATTATTTACCACGCGGGGGATGCCTTTGCTGTAACCGTGAATTTTGCGCATGGCCGAAGAGGTGAACACGGGGCGGCCATTCCAGCCAGCCGTCGACATGCGATGATTGACGTAGTGGGCGAGCTCGTAGGGATCGAGTCGGGAGAGTTCGCAGTGAACGAGGATGCGTTGGCGGAGTTGGCGCAGCTCGGGTCGGCGCAGCACGGCTTTGAGCTCGGGCTGGCCCATGAGGACGATTTGAAGCAGCTTTTGCTCGTCGGTTTCGAGATTGGAGAGCAGGCGGACTTGTTCGAGAACCTCGAAGGAGAGATTTTGCGCTTCGTCGATCACGAGCACGATATCACGACCGGCGGCGATGCGGGCGAGTAGGGCCTTGTTCATCTGCAACACGAGATCGTGCGGATTGTCGGCGGTGGTTTCTTCGCCAAGTTCGTGCAGAATGGCGCGTAGCATCTGGTTCTCGTTGATGCGGGGATTGAGAATCAGTGCGGTGTCGAAACGTGCTGGGTCGAGCTCGTTGAGGAAGCGGCGGCAGAGCGTCGTTTTTCCACAACCTACCTCACCGACGACCACGATAAAGCCTTTGCGCTGCTCCACCCCAAATTTGAGGTGATGGAGTGCTTCTTGGTGGGTGGGGCTGAGGTATAGGAATTTAGGATCGGGCGTGATGTTGAAGGGCATCTCGCAAAATCCATAATAGCTCTTGTACATGTCTATGCGCAGTATGTCGCTTGTGGGGAAAACGCACGCCCAAATTTTGTAGGTCTGTTCGCAACACGTAGTTTTGAAACGTCCTTTACAAGCCAACCCTTGGAACGTTTAGCTCCGGCATCCGATTTGTGAATCTGCGCCGCGTTATCATAACTTTTTATTTGCTGCTCTTCCTCAGCCTGGCGGCCGGCGCGAGCATTTTTTTCCTGCAAACCCGACGGGAGTACCGGCAGTTGCTCAAATCCGAGGCTGAAAGCAAGCGACTGCTCGCCGAAGCGCAACTGAAGCTACGCGAGCAACAGCGCATCCTTGATCGCCTGCGCAGCGATCCTGCCTTTGTCGAAATGGTGATCCGGCGCCGCCTGGGCTACGCGAAACCGGACGAGATGATTTTTCGTTTCGAATCGATGGGCGAACCCGATCTGCGGCGGGAGGAACGTCCGCAGGCTCGTAAGCGTGTTCCCTGATTGTGACACGTGATGCCGGAATAATTATTGCTCCATCCCGGCTGCTATTTTCTTAATTACACACTACATCCAAACATGGACGCTCCCTCGATTATCCAAGCCTTTCAACGCGCCGGACAAGGCCAGGTCTTTGCCTTCTATGATCAACTCGATCAGGCCGCCCGCGATCGCCTCTTGTGCGAAGCGGCCGAGATCGATCTCGCCGAGGTGGAGTTGCTCAACCGCACACTGCTGGCCAAGGGCACGGCATCCGTGAATCTCGAAGGGCTCAATCCTGCACCGTACGAGCCGCTACCCGAAAATGGTGGCAATGGCTCCGAGTGGGCGCGCGCAAAGGGCGCTGGCGAAGCGGCGTTGCGTGCCGGACGCGTTGCGGCGTTTGTCGTCGCAGGCGGGCAGGGTACGCGCCTCGGCTACGATGGCCCAAAGGGCACTTTCCCCGTCACACCGATCAAGAAGAAACCGCTATTTCAGGTATTCGCCGAAAAGATACGCGCGGCCGGACTGCGTTACGGAAAACCGATTCACTGGTTTATCATGACCAGTCACGCGAATCACGAGGCGACCGAGGCATTTTTCCAGGAAAATAAATTTTTTGGGTTGGATTCCGCAAAGGTGCATTTCTTCCGCCAGGGCCGCATGCCGGCGGTGGATTTCAACGGCAAGATTCTGCTCGAAACCAAGGGTTCGATCGCGATGAGCCCGGACGGTCACGGCGGCTCTCTCCGCGCTCTCGAACGCAGCGGCGCGCTCGATCTGATGAAGCGCGAGAACATCGACACGCTGAGTTTCTTCCAGGTCGATAACCCGCTCATCCGCGTCATCGATCCTGCCTTCATCGGTTTCCATCTTTTGCGTGGTTCTGAAATGTCGAGCAAGACGGTGACCAAGGCGTATCCCGAGGAGAAGGTCGGCCATTTCTGCATCCAGAATGGCAAGCTGATCGTCGTCGAGTACAGCGATCTGCCCATGGCCTTGCAGCGCGAAACAGACGCCACCGGCAAACTTCGTTATCTCGCCGGCAGTATCGCGATTCATGCACTGGACCGCGAATTCGTTCGTCGCATGGCGACAGGCGGTGAGGGCGTGTCGCTGCCGTTCCACCGCGCCGACAAGAAAATCCCGACGATTGATGCTGCCGGAAATCCGGTGAAGCCCGAGAAGGCCAATGGTGTAAAATTCGAGATGTTCGTCTTCGACGCACTGCCGTTTTCACGCCAACCAATCGTGATCGAAACGCGTCGCGCCGACGATTTCAGTCCGGTTAAAAATGCCGATGGCATCGATTCACCTAAAACCAGTCGTGAGGACCAGATGCGGCAGTTCGCCCGCTGGCTCAAGCTGGCCGGCACGCCAGTCGAAACCGATGCCACCGGGCTGCCGAAGATCGAAATCGAGGTGTCACCGCTTTTCGGATACGACGAAGACTCTTTCCTCGACAGCATCGGCAAGCGCTCCCTCAAACGCGAAGAACTCACCCACGGACCTCTCTCCCTCGAATAAGCCATGAACACACTGGAAAAAATTCAAGCCGCAGCCCAAGCCTCACAAATTCTCCCCAGCACCGCCGAGAATCTTCAATCCTGGCTCAAGGCCGGACTACCTGAATGGGCCTTGGCCAGCATCGATGAGCTGGTTGCTCACCAAGCCTGGGCGGAGCTGAATGACCGTTTTTATCGGTACCTTGAATTTGGGACCGGTGGCATGCGTGGCCGCACGATCGGCGTTGTCTCCACGAAGGCGGAGACGGGTCAGCTTGGGCCACAGGGCACGCCTGAACACGCAGCGGTTGGCTGTAATGTATTGAACGATTTCACTCTTATTCGTGCGACGGTCGGCCTGTTTCGTTATACCCACGATTATCTCGCGAAAGCGGGACGCGCCGAATTGCCGAAACTCGTCATTGCGCACGATGTCCGCCATTTCTCGCGTCACTTTTGCGAACTCGCCGCGTCCGCTTGGACGAAGCTCGGCGGTACGGCCTATATTTTCGAAGGCCCGCGCTCGACACCGCAGCTCAGCTTCTCGGTTCGCTATCTCAAAGCGCATGCAGGCGTGGTCATCACCGCCAGCCACAATCCTCCGCACGATAACGGCTTCAAGGCCTACTTCGAGGACGGTGGTCAGGTAGTGCCGCCGCATGACACCTCCATCGTGGCAGAAGTGAATAAAGTTTCGCTCGATCAGCTCGGCCAGTTTTTATCCAAGGAGTTGGTTCGGGTAATTACGCTCGGGCGCACGGCCGATGACGCTTATCTCGAGGTCGCAGCTAAGGCTCTGCTCGATCCTTCAGTTTTCCGAAAAGCGAAAATTAAAATCGCCTTCACAAATATCCACGGTACGGGTGGCGTGGCCTCGGTCCCGCTGCTGCTGCATGCCGGTGCGGAGGTTCACGAGGTTTCTGAGCAAGTGGCCTTCGATCCCCGTTTCCCCACGGTAAAATCGCCGAACCCGGAGAATGCCGAAGCTCTGTCCAAAGCTGTCGCGCTGGCCGAGGCCAACGGACTCGATCTGGTCGTTGCGACCGATCCCGACTGCGATCGCATGGGCTGCGCCGTGCGTAATCGTGAAGGCAAAATGGAGCTGCTCACGGGCAATCAGATTGGCGCCATGCTGGCCGAGTATCGCATTAGCAAATACAAGGAGCTGGGCTGGATTCCCAAGGACGGCGTGGCTTCCGCTGTTTTGATCAAAACATTTGTTACTTCGCCCTTGCAGGACGCCATCGGACGCGGCCACGGCGTGAAGGTCATCAACACGCTGACGGGTTTCAAGTGGATCGCGGCCAAGATTCGCGGCTATGAGGAACAGTTGAAGGCAAAGCTACTCGCCGATAAAGGTATCGCCATCGATTACGATGCCACGCCGTTCGAGAGCCGCGCGAAGTTGCTCCAGGACTACAGCACGTTCTATCTGTTCGGTGGTGAAGAGAGCTACGGCTACCTCGGTAATGACTACGTCCGCGATAAAGACGGAAATGCCGCCTGTCTGATGTTTGCCGAACTATGCGCTTGGGTGAAAAGCCGTGGCATGGCCGTGACCGAGTATCTCGACGACATCTACCTGCGCTACGGCTTCTACCTCGAAGGCGTGATCAATATTTATTACGAGGGCGCGTCCGGTGCAGCCAAGATCAAGCGCATCCTCGACACCTACCGCTCGGCGCCGCCCAAGATTTTTGGCGATGTGGCGGTGACGAAATTTCAGGATTTTGGCCGCGAGCAGGTCTTCGATGCTGATGGCGAAAAGATTCCTTCGCAGGACTTGTACTTTGTAACGCTGGCAAATGGTTATAGTTTCGCGGCGCGTGGCAGCGGCACCGAGCCGAAGATGAAGTTCTATCTCTTCGCTCACGCCAAAGCCGCGAGTGCGGCCGAACTCAAGACGGTCAAGGCGCAGGTCAAGACCGAGCTGGATCGTGTCCGCGCGCTGATCGAGGCCGAAGCCAAGACCCGCGCCGAGGGTTAAGCCTCGCGCCACAGACAGTGCCTGCGGTAAAGTCGAGCGCATTGAGTTCAATGCGCTCTGACTTTTTATACGCTGGGCGTTGGTTGTAGCTGTGAGGGCGGTTCGATGATGTCGCTCGCAGGCGTCTGATTAACTTCGATGCCGGCGGCCTGGAGGAGCGTAACCTTTACTTTGGCTTCATCAAAGGGTTTGAGCAGGTAGCCGGCGATGCTGAGCTGGGCGAGGGCGCGCACTTGCTCGCGGTCGTGATCGCTGGAAACGACGACCACGCGGAGCTTTCTCAGGTTTACGTCCTCGCGAACACGCTGGATGAAGGCGAAGCCGTCGAGCTTGGGCATGCGCAAATCGACCATGAGCAAATCGGGTCTTAGCCCGGCATGCAGCTTGTCGAGTGCATCTTGGCCGTCGATGGCTTGGATGAGTTCCCAGCCAGGTTGTCGTTTAAAGATTTCCTTTAAAGCGGCGCGCTCGGTGGCGTTGTCGTCGGCGATGAGGGCGGTGCGGACGAGGAGATTTTTCGAAACGAGTGCAGGATTGGCGGCAACACTCGCGAGAACCGGCCGGAGCGTGGCGAGGGTTTTTTCCGCGCTGTAGGGCTTGAGGATGTAGCCGGAGATTTTTAATTTCGCGAGGGCAACAATTGTGTCTTTGTCGCGGTTGCTGGAGGTGACGACAACTTTGATGTCACGCAGGAGCGGATCGCGTCGCATACGCTGGAGCATTTCCAGGCCGTCCAGTTTGGGCATGCGTAAATCGAGTAGACAGACGTCAGGATGGAATCGATCACACAGCAAATCCATGGCTTCCTGGCCGTCCTTGGCCTCGGTGATGTCCCAGCCGGGTTCGGCTCGAAGGATCTCACGCAGGGCAATGCGCTCGGTCTCTTGATCTTCAGCGATCAAAATACGTTTGGTCACATTCATGTTAATGAGGAGGCTTTGGCAGCTTGTTGTTGGTTAAGTAAAGTGGCGAATTCTTTTTCTGCGAGAGCAAGGAGGCCTGTGATTTCGGCGAGTTGGCCGTCGTCTGCGAGCTGTTCCATTTTCGCGCCGAGTGCGGAGAGTTCGCCTGCTTGCACGTAACGCGAAGTGCTTTTTAGGGAATGGGCGGCGCGGGCGAGAGTGGTGGCGTCCGGTGGATCGAGGGCCAGGCGAATCTCGGCCAGTCGCACGGGGGTATCGGCGAAGTATTGCGCGGCGATGCGCGCGATCGCTTCGGGTGGGAGTTGACTGGTTGGGTCAGTGGGTTGGTTTTGGCTATCCTCGCCGATGATGGCGAATAGTTCGGCTTCGCTCAGGCCATCGGGAGCAGCCATGGCAGTCGGTGGCGGAGCCGCGTGAACGAGGTTGATGCGGGGCGCTTCCGGCATGGGAGGGAGCACGCACCCTTTATTCTCCAGAAGGGTGATTACGCGGTCGAACGCGGCATAGAGCTCGGTTTCACGGAGCGGTTTGGTGAGGTAGTCGTTCATGCCCGCAGCGAGACAACGTTCACGATAACCGGAGGTGGCGTTGGCGGTGTTGGCAATGATGTACACCTGGTGATCGATCACGTTTGAGGCCGGGTCGCGTATAAACTGCGTGGCCTGAAAACCGTCCATCACGGGCATGCGATTGTCCATCAGGATAACGGCGGCGCGATTACGGGAAAGCCATTCCACGGCTTGTTTTCCGTTTTCGACGAACTCGATCGTATGCCCCATTTGCGTCACGAGAAATTCTGCGGCGACTTGATTGGTGGCATCGTCTTCGGCACAGAGGACATGCAGGCGGGCTCGATGTTTTGGCAACGCGGTCGTGTCCTGAGTTGACCGGGTACCGTTTTTTTGGAGGTCACTGACTGCACCTTCGAGCAGGCTCGCGTTAAAGGTGAAAGTTGTGCCGGAGCCCGGTGTGCTTTCTACAGTCACATTTCCGCCCATCTGGTCAGCCAGACTTTTGACAATGGAGAGTCCGAGGCCGGTGCCACCGAATTTGCGGGTGGTCGAGACGTCGGCTTGCTCAAACCGGGTGAAGAGACGCGTGAGCTGTTCGGCCGTCATGCCGATGCCTGTATCCTTAACACTGATACAGAGGTTGATGCGGCCTGGGGCAGTTTTAGTTGCGGCGATGGATGTTTTTATACGACCGCGGCTGGTGAATTTCAGAGCATTGCTCAGGAGATTGGCCAGGACCTGGCGGAGTCGGGTGGGGTCACCATGCAGCACTTCGGGTAAGTTGGGATCAAGGGTCCAAGTGAGAGTAATGCCTTTGGCCTCGGCCCTGACGCGCATGGGTTCGAGCACGCGACTGAACTGGATGGCGGGTTCGAACGGAATGGTTTCAAGGGTCAGCTTGCCTGCCTCGACCTTGGCGGCGTCGAGAACTTCGTCGAGGATACTGAGCAGTGTTTCGGCATTTTCGTGAGCGAGATCGGTATACAGTTGCTGCTCTGGTGTCATTGGTTGCTTGCGCAGGACGTTGAGCATGCCGATGACCCCGCCGAGCGGTGTGCGGATTTCGTGGCTCATAACGGCCAGAAATTCACTCTTTGCCTTGGTTGCGGTTTCGGCGGCTTCTTTGGCGGCGAGCAGGTCTTTTTCCGTTTCTTTGAGATCGCTGATATCGACACTGATCGCGACCACCGAACGAACTTCGCGTTTTTCGTCGAGGACGGGTGTGAGGGCGACGCGCCAGATGATGGTGACGCCGTCAGGCCTGAAATATTCCGCTTCGAACATGGTGGAGTGCCCCGTGAGCGTGAAGACGAGGGAGTCCTGTACCATTTTCTGCATGTGAGCCGGCCAGATTGCGACAAAGGGCCGACCTTCGATTTCATCTCGTCGGCGATCGAGTGCGTTGAGTCCGTTTTGGTTGACGGCGAGGCAACGGCCCTGCGAATCGATCATCTGCACACAATTGGGCGAACCTTCCACCAGGCTGCTGTTGCGTTGTTCGGAGCCGGTGAGTTCGGCAAGGGTTTCGTGAATGCGCTCCTGCGTGTAGGAAAACGTGAGCAGCAGCAGCGAAATCAGGAGCATGATGAGTAGAACAGGCAGGCGTGCGGCTCGCAGTTCGCCGTTCCAAGCTGTGGCGCGGATATCTACGTCGGCAGTGACCCAGCGCTGATCGACTCCGATTGCGCCCAGCGGAACCGAGGCCGAAACCCACGCGCCCCAGCGGTCGGTCAACGGCCCGATAACAAATGGTTCGTGTTTTGCCACCGCTTGTAGGTAGTCCTCATCGGCTTCGTCATAGGGCTGGCCGGGAGGAGAGTAGTCGGGCGAGTCTGGCTTTTCGGAATCAGCCAGGAAAAAAGCTTTCCCATCTTTGAAACCGGTTAGCAGCACAAAGCGCATGTCTTGATTTGATGCGACCAAAGCGATCAAGCGCCTTTTCAATTCCTGATAGTCTTGGTTAGTCAGATCCGCTTCGCCCCACTGGAGACTTGTCACGTGCTCCGGGGGAATGGAGGCGGCGATCAAACGTGTCTGCCGCAGGACCTCGCTCCGCATGTCGGAGTCTTTAATGGTCACAGCGTGCTCGGCCGAAAACCATCCGATAGCGACAACTGCGATAAAGACCAAGAGTTGTAGGGTGCGTTTACGCGACCAGTACCGTGAGCTCTGTTTCAGTAGCTTCGCATGATGGAGCAGCGAGTAGTGAAGTCCCACGACCCAGCAGGTGATTGCCGAGAGGACAACGCAGAACAGTTCTGCGGCGAGCACCCATGGGGATGGTCCTGCTCCCGGCTCCGGAGGTTGCAGCGAAAATAATAAAGATTGTTCCGCGAACGCACCCATCGCGATCGAGTACGCACCGATCGCCAGACCGGCCAGTCGGAGACGACGAGCCTCGTCTGCGCATCTGGCCTTTTTGGCCCTGACAAAAAAAGCAACGCTCCCGAGCACTGCGCCCAGAAGACCGAAAGAGGGAAAGACCCAGATCAGAAACTCCGGTCCGCCATAAATAATCCCAATGGCCGCCACGCCTAGCGGAAGGAGGTGCACCCTGCGCCGTACCGACATGCGGCCCATGCCGAGCAGTTTTCGGCGGGCAAATTGAACCAGGCAAAAGAACGAACCAATAAAAAGAACTCCGCGCACGGTTTGCAGGACTGGCGTATCGCCCAGATCGCAGGTCACGCCTTTTAACCAGACAAAACCGGCAAGAATTGCGCCAAAAAGAGCCAGCCAAGACCAGGCACGCTTGTTTTCAAGATGCGACAAACCCCACGCTGAGCTCGCGAGAAGAGCCAGCGCGATACCGTGCAGAAAATACACGAAATCGAGGCGTAGTTCGAAAAAACCGGGCATGAGTTGCGAGTCCTACCGGCACGATGCGCTGAATATGCACAGTGCCAGCCAGATCCGTTGTTTCCTATAACGGCCCAAGTGCTGGCGAGTTGAGGCCAATGGCCTCGGTTTTTACGGCTTAAGTCAGCCCGCCTGGAGCCGATATTTCCCCATGGCCCCATGAAGCGGTGCCAATAAAAAACCCGCGCCGGGTCTGGAGCGGGTTTCGTGTAATGAATGAGACGCTGAGGCTAGATCAGTAGCAGCGACGGGCTTTCGAGCAACTGCTTGAGCGCTGCGAGGAACTGCGCGCCGACAGCGCCATCGACCACGCGGTGATCGACGGAGAGCGTGAGCATCATTGTCTGACCGATGACGATCTGGTCGTTCTTCACCACGGGCTTTTTGACGGTGGTGCCGACGGCGAGGATGGCGGCGTTCGGTGGGTTGATGATAGCGGAGAAACTTTCGATGCCCATCATGCCAAGATTCGACACACAGAAGGTGCCGCCGGTGAAATCGTTGGGGGCGAGTTTTTTATCCTTGGCGCGTTTGGCCAGACTCTTGGCCTCGTCGCTAATCGCGAAGACGGTCTTGAGGTGCGCGTCGCGGACGACCGGCGTGATTAAACCATCGTCTATCGCCACAGCGAACGAGACGTGGGCGGCACTGTGCTGGCGGACTGAAGCCTGCCCTGAGCCTGTCGAAGGGGCGCCTTCCCAGGAACAGTTGACGGTGGGCACGCGGCGAAGCGCTTCGGCACTGCCTTTGAGGATGAAATCGTTAACCGAGAGTTTAACGCCGGATTTTTCCAGCGCGGTATTAAGCTGTTGGCGGAGTTCGAGGAGCGGACCGGCATCGATCTCAATATTGAGATAGAAGTGCGGTATTTGAGTTTTGGATTCAAGCAGGCGCTTGGCGATGATGCCGCGCACATTTGAGACCGCGACGGTCTTCTCTTCCTGAATCGGGCCCTTGGCAAAGGCGCTGGCGGTGGGCACGAAGGCACCGCTGGAAGTTTGGGATTTGGAATTTGAAATTTGAGCTTTCGGTGCAGCGGCACCGGTTGCAGCAGCGATCACATCGGCGCGAACGATACGGCCGCTGGGGCCGGTGCCTTGTACGCGGGCGGGATCGACGCCTTTTTCGGCAGCAAGTTTCTTGGCTAGTGGCGTAATCCGGATGCGCTGACCGGGTGTTGAGGGTATCTCAGGGTGAGCGGCAGGAGCGGCGACCGGTGCCTGCGCGGGCAGTTTCGCCGGTGCAGGTGTCGCCGGTGTGGCGGTGGCGGCTGGTGTGGCATCATCCTTCAGCACGGGTTTAGGCGCAGTGGGCGCAGGGACGTCGGGGACGACTTCGCCGGTTTTGCCAACAGCACAAAGAGGAGCACCGACGGCGATCTGCGAACCCGCGGGTGCGTAGATTTTCAGCAGCGTGCCGTCAAAAAAGCACTCGAGCTCCATCGTTGCTTTATCGGTTTCGATCTCGGCGAGCATCGCGCCGCTTTTAACGGCGTCGCCTTCTTTTTTCAGCCATTTGACCAGCGTACCCACCGTCATGGTGTCGCTGAGTTTGGGCATATCGATGATTTGGGCCATGGGAGAAGAAAGTGGTAAGGTGTAAGTGGTAAGGCGAGTAAGCTTTAGCAGTCGATTAGGCGAGTGCTTCGAGGGCAGCCTTGAGTACGCGGTTCGGGTTGGGCAACTGCTCGATTTCGACTGGCGGACTGTAGATCGCGGGCGAATCGACCGTGGTCAGGCGGTGGATCGGGCCGTCGAGTTCGTCGAAAGCTTCGCGTTGGATCATGTACGCGATTTGCGAGCCGACGCTGGCGAATGGTTTTTGTTCTTCGACGATCAGCACGCGATGCGTTTTCGCGACGGAGGCGAGCACGGTATCGATGTCGAGCGGGCGGATCGTGCGCAGATCGACGACTTCGACCGAGCGGCCGTGTTCTTTTTCAAGAATCTCGGCGGCTTTCAGCGAATGGAGAACCGAGCGACCGTAGGTGACGATGGTGAGGTCGGTGCCTTGGCGTTTCACGTCGGCTTTGCCGAGCGGGATCAAATATTCCTCAGTAGGAACTTCGCCTTTTTCGCCGTAGAGGATGGTGTTCTCAAGGAACATCACGGGGTCGTTGTCGCGAATGGCGGTTTTGAGCAGGCCCTTGGCATCGTAGGCCGTGGAGGGGACGACGACCTTCACGCCGGGGTGATTGGCGAGGACGTTTTCCGGCGTGTGCGAGTGGGTGGCGCCGACGTTGGTGCCGCCGTTGGCTGGTCCACGGATGACGATCGGGCAGTTAATCTGGCCACCGGACATATAGCGGACGTTGGCGGCGTTGTTGAGGATTTGGTCGAACGCAACCGAGTAAAAGGACCAAAACATGAGCTCCATCACCGGGCGGACGCCGAGCATCGAGGCACCGACGCCCATGCCGATAAAGCCGGCTTCGCTGATCGGTGTATCGACGATCCGCGTGGGGCCATATTTGGCGAGCATGCCCTCGGTGACTTTGTAGGCACCGTTAAATTGGGCAACTTCTTCGCCCATGACGACGACGTTGGGATCGCGTTCGATTTCTTCGGAGAGTGCGTGGCGAATGGCTTCGCGGTAAGTGATGAGAGGCATTGGACGAAAGAAGGGGAGAACTTATAGGGAACTCAGGAAATCAGGAAGCAGGCGTGGATTGGTTTCCAGTTTTCCTGATTTCCACATTGAGTAGTTATAGAATTTAGCGGTCGAAGAAGATTCGGCCTTGGGAGGTTTTTTGGTCGGGGTTGTCCACTTCCCAATAAACATCTTTCTGTAGATCATCGGCGGTGGGGAAGGGGCTCGCCTCGGCGAACTCGGTGGCCTGTTCGGCTTCGGCACGGGCTTCGGTGTCGATTTCTCCGACACTGGCTTCAGTAAGAATGCCTTCGGCCAACAGTGCCTTTTGGAAGAGCGTGATCGGGTCCTTGTTCTTTTGGTAATCTTCGATCTCGTCGCGGGTGCGGTAGGTTTTGTCTGGATCGGCGACGGAGTGGCCGCGATAGCGATACGTATCGATTTCTACGATACTGGGCTTCGATTCTTCGCGGGCGAGCGTCAGAAATTTATCCATCGTGGCGCGCACGTCGTAGAGATCGTGGCCGTTGCAAACGCCCCAGGCCATGCCGTAGGCGCGACCGCGTTCGGCGAGGCCGAAGCCTGCTGAGGAGCGTTCCTGGCTCGTGCCCATCGAGTAGCCGTTGTTTTCGATCACGAAGACCACGGGCAAATTCCATAGCGCGGCGAGATTGTAAGATTCGTGCACGGCACCTTGGTTGACTGCGCCGTCGCCCATGAATGCCATGGCGGAGCCTTTGTGGCCTTTATACTTCACGCCATAGGCGAGGCCGACGCCGAGCGGGATCTGGCCGCCGACGATGCCGTGGCCGCCCCAGAAATTACGCTTCGGGTCGAAGTAGTGCATCGAGCCGCCTTTGCCCTTCGAGCAACCAGTAACCTTGCCGTAGACTTCCGCCATGAGCGGCTTCATGTCCATGCCGACTGCGATGGCGTGTCCATGATCTCGATACGCGGTGATAACGTGGTCGTGCTTGCCCATCAGCGAACAACAACCAACCGCTACCGCTTCCTGGCCGATGTAGAGATGGAGGAAGCCGCCGATTTTCTTGGCCTGATAAGCGCGCAAACTGCGCTCCTCGAAACGACGGATGCGGACCATCGTGCGGTAAAGCCCGATCTTGGCCTCAGGCGTGAGGTTGGCGTTGATCGGAGCCAAGTGGCTCTGAGCGGTGCCGGCGGCGGGCGCGGCTGCTTGTTTGGTGGGAGAGGCTGAGGTTTTGTTACTCACGGGAAAATGGTTCGGGCGAAGGGGGTATTTTTTCCGGAAACCCTTGGAAATCAAGAACAGTGTCCCAACTAGTAAATCTGCTCACGCCAATATCGCGAGCTCAGTTTTTCCGCTACTAACCCTAAGCGCACGAGCTGGGCGTGACTTCCTCAATCTCAACGAGAAGCGGTCGTCCAGGCATGCAATCCGCCCGCAGCGCGACAAAACAGTCGCGGTACTTGTCGTAGATGGGCCAGAGCGCGGTGCGATCAGTCTCGGGCAGCGAAAGTTCATTCAATGCCTCGCGGCTAAAGTAACCAAAATGACCCTCGTCGATCGCGGAAGGCAGGTGTGCAATCGGCTTTCGGCAGCGAAAGAGAAACAATAACCAATGACTCTGGCCCTCATATGCCTTTTCGGAAATCATGCCGAAAAGGTGCAAGTCGGCCGTGGTGATGGTGAAGTCGGCCTCCTCCTGGGTCTCACGTACCGCGCATTCGAAAGGGGATTCGCCCTGCGTAGTCTCGATTTTGCCACCGATCGGACTCCAGTTTCCGAGGTTCGGCATCTTCGCGCGCTGGATAAGCAACTGTTCGCCAGCGGTATTTTCGAGAAACACGAGAACAGCGAGTTTGTGGGAGAGAACGGCACTCATCAGTGACGCAGCAGAACGTGCGGATGTGGCTTGGTCAACAACGCCAAATGAAAAGCACCCATGCACAAAACCAATCTGTCGTATGAGCGCGATTTGGAGTTTGCGCCAGTCGCGTGCCGTCGTTCGTTTTAAGCCGCATGGCAAAATGGCTTTTGATCGACGGCTTCAATCTCGTGTATCGCTGCTTTCACGCGATTCCCGAGCTCACCCGTGCCGATGGATTTCCCACCAACGCGCTGCACGGTTGGATGAAGTCACTCTGGAAACTTGAGGATCAGGAAAAGCCCGCCGGCACGCTCGTGTTCTTCGATCTCGGTGGCGCGCAGGACCGCCTCGCCCTGCACCCTGAATACAAGGCGCAACGCGAAGAAATGCCCGCTGGTCTCGTGCAACAACTACCTTACGTGAAGTCACTCACGCGCGCGATGGGCTTTGTCGGTATCGAGTTGAACGGCGTGGAGTCTGACGACCTGCTCGCTTCGCAGGCGCAAGCGCTTGCCGCAGCCGGGCACGAAGTGCTCATCGTGAGTGCTGATAAAGATTTCGCTCAGATCGTCAGTGATCGCGTTAAGATCCTGCTCCCGCCATCCACAGCGAATCCGAAACTCGGCTGGCGCGTGCTCGATGCTGCTGGCGTGGTGGAGAAATTTGGCGTGCCGCCTGCACAGATCGCCGACTACCTCGCGCTGGTCGGTGACACCTCGGACAACATTCCTGGCGTTAACGGCGTCGGCCCCAAGACTGCGTCGAAGTGGTTGCAGCAATACGGCTCGCTCGAAGGGGTGATCGCGCACAGCGCCGAGCTGAAGCCCGAGCGTTTCCAGGAAGCCGTCCGGAACCAAGCGGAAGGACTACGCGTGAATCTCAAGCTCACCACGCTCAATCTGGCGTTGTCCACCGTGCCCGCCGAAAAAGCCACGCCACAGCCCTCGGAGCTCTTCCGCTTGCTCGGCGAACTTGAGATGAAGGGCTGTCTCGCTGAGGCGCAGCGACGTTACGGTTTAGGGCAGGGCGAGTTGTTTTAGCTTTGTAGTCGGTAAGGCCCTACAAATTTATTATCTAAAGTAGGGGAAAATCCTTGGATTGTATTTTTTTGTCGATACACACTTTGCTGTCTTGTACGGCTTTTCCCCAGCAGCTTCACCTGACTTACCCGCAGCCCCAGCTCCTTCTGAGCCGGTGTTGTCGCTTTTAGCCACGGCCATCGCCACCGATAAAGGTGAAGCGATCATTCTTACTGATCTCTCGGGTCATGTGCTGTTTTGGAATGAGGGTGCCGAACTTCTTTACGGAATTGGCTCTACAGAGATGTTGGGCAAGTCTTTGACTCGGCGCGTAGCGGCGAGTTCTTTTGAGCTTCCGGGTTGGGCTGAGGCGCTTGCGTCGGGCGAGTATGAAGCCGATGTGCTTGATCAACGTCACGACGGCACTCCGGTTTGGACACGCACGAGGGTTAGTCTTTTGCGCGATAACGCAGGCCGGTCCGTGGGTGTACGCATTGTCGCTCGCGATGTCAGCGTGCGGCTTAGGAGTGAGGAACGGTTCCGCATGCTTGCGGAGATGTTGCCAGATATTATCAGCATTTTTGACCGTCATGGCGTGATTATTTTTAACTCCACGGCTGCGCGAAAAATCCACGGTTATAAAAGTGAGGAGATGCAAGGGCGTTCGACCTTTGAGTGGATACACCCCGACGATCGTGCGAGAGTTGCGAAAGCATTTGAATCCGTATTGGCCAATCCGATGGAGGAGGCGGTGGTTCGGTACCGCTATCTTAATGCCGATGGTTCTTACATCTGGATGGAGGCTGCCGGGCGTAACGAACTAGCCAATCCCCACATCCAAGGAATCATCGCTGTATCCAGAGACATTTCCGGGCAGGTTCTTACCGAACAATTGTTGCGCGACGACGAGCAGCGCTACCGCATGCTCTTCGCGGCCAATCCGCACCCGATGATGGTTTTTGATCTCGAGACGCTGCGTTTCCTTGAGATCAATGTGACTGCCCTTGAGTTATACGGCTATAGCCACGACGAGTTTCTTTCACTCACGATTCGCGACATACGGCCGCCGGAGGATTTGCCACGACTCGATTCGCTTATCGAACGACTGAACTCCGAGTTAGTTGGAGGCAAGATTCCCGGCGCTTGGCGGCATCGCTTGAAGTCAGGCCGGATTATCGATGTTGAAGTGGTAGCCAATCGTTTTGAATGGGCTGGGCGCCCCGCATGCATCGTGCTCGTTAACGATGTAACCGAGCATCTGAAACTGGCGACGAAGTTGCAGCAGACGCAGAAACTGGAGAGCCTTGGCTTGTTGGCCGGAGGGATCGCGCACGATTTCAATAATATCCTCACGGCGATCCTCGGCCATGCCTCTCTGGCTGCATTCGATGTTCCACCGAACTCACCACTAGGAGGAAGTATCCAACTGATTGAGGAATCGGCCAAGCGTGCGGCTGAACTATGTCAGCAGATGCTGGCTTACTCGGGCCGGGGCCGCATATCGGTTCGTTCGGTGGATCTTGGCTGTTTCGTACAGGACATTGTCAAACTGTTGCGTGTTTCCATCGGAAAGAACTGCCGCCTCATGCAAAACCCGAATCCGGGGCTGCCTTTGATCGAGGTGGATACTACGCAGTTGCAACAGGTGGTGATGAATCTGGTGATTAACGCTTCCGAAGCGATCGGTGCGCAGGAGGGCACGATCCGGCTCGCTACAGGCTGCCTGCACGTGGACCGCACGATGCTCGAAACCATGTACTTGGCCCAAGATATGGCGGAAGGTGAGTACGTAGAATTGAAGATCTCTGACACCGGCTGCGGGATGTCACCCGAAACAATCGCCCGCGTCTTCGATCCTTTTTTCACCACCAAGATTACCGGCCGTGGGCTGGGCCTGGCCGCGGTTCTCGGCATCGTGCGCAGTCACAACGGAGCGATACGGGTTGAGAGCGAACCCGGTAACGGCACGACATTCACACTGCTCTTTCCAGTGGTTTCCGGTTCGGCTTCAACAGCAGTGGCGGTTACTCCGCCAGTAAAGCCGATTCCTCTCCGTCCAAAGCTCCGTACGGTGCTCGTGGTGGATGATGAAGAGAGTGTGCGACTTATCGCTCGGAGCATGCTCATGCACTGGGGTTTTCGTGTCATCCTGGCCGACGATGGCGTGGAGGATGTGGATAAATTTCGTAAACACCAAAGCGAGATCGATCTCGTGTTGCTCGATCTCACCATGCCGAAGCTCAACGGCTATGACGCTTTCAATGAGTTGCGGAAGCTCTCGCCTGAAGTCTGCGTTCTGATGATGAGCGGCTTCGATGAAAGCGCAGAAACCCAACGCCTCATCGACCACGACCATGCCGGTTTCATTCAGAAGCCCTTCACGGCTCAAGGACTGCTGGCCAATATCAGCACCGTCTTAAACGAAGAGGTCGCATAATTTAGGTTTTGTAGGAGCCTGCTTGCAGGCGATGAGAGACAGAATCGCCTGCAAGCAGGCTCCTACAATAACAGCGAACAAGCGGTGCGATCACTTCAGCCACGCGGCGATTGGGATTTTCTGGGCGCGGAGTTCGGTGGCGACGAGTTCGGCGATCGCGCGTGCGCCTTTTTCGTTGAAGTGCGTGTCGTCCTGTCGGCCTTTGGGATGGATCGCGTACTCGCCGGGCTTTACCCAAACAAAGAGAGATTTCGATCCTTCGGGGCCGAGTTTTTCCAACAACGAGTGAGTGAGTTTGTGCAGGTCGATGAGAGGGACTTTTTCTTCGGCGGCGATGGCGCGCGTAGCGTCGGGATAGGCTCCGTGGGTGTCGGTGAGTTGGCCTTTGTCGTCGAATTTCCTTCTATTAACTGGTGTGGCTAGAAGTGGAATGGCACCTTGGGCCCGGACTTCGCGGATGAATCTGCGGAGGTTATCCTTGAAGTCGTTGTCGGCAGCCGCATAGCGCGTCGGGTCTTCCTTCTTTTCGTCGTTGTGGCCGAATTCGATGAGGACGTAGTCGTCGGCTTCGAGCTGAGACATGACGTTTTCCCAGCGGCCTTCGGCACGAAAACTTTTTGTGCTACGACCGTTGACGGCGTGGTTGACGATACGAGCTGGTTCTTTGACGAGCGAAGGAAAGAGCTGGCCCCAACCGCGTTCGGGATTGGGTTTGTCGACAGGTTTGTCGGCCATGGTGGAGTCGCCGACGAGGTGAAGCGCGGGATGAAGCTTGGCCTTCGGGCCGACAGGGGCGGGTGGTGTGTCTTCCGCGCCGCGCAAGGATAGTGCGGCGAGGGCAATCAGGAGCGTGGCGAGCGCGATGAAAAGTCGGGGCATGGCGTTGGGGAGAGGATAAGGTCGGTTCTCTGCGAAGCCGTAGCGTCCAGATTGTGCATGGGTTTTGCGGGGTGAGGGCACCCCGCCTACAACCAGAGGTTTGGGGAAAACGGATCTTTCGGCGCAAGCGGCCGGGGCCAATGCTACTTCAGGTCGGCGAGCAGGGCGCGGAGTTCGCGCTCGGGGTCTTCGTGTTCCTGCGCAACGGCGAGCTTGAGGGCTTCTTGGAGCTGGAGGCGGGCTTCGGGACTGCGGCCGAGTTCGAGCAGGAGTTTGCCGAGGAGAATGCGCGGCATCATCCAGTCAGCTTTTTTATTAACGCAGAATTTGTAGTGCTCGACGGCGTCGAGATAGCGGAGCTCGGCGACGAGGGCTTGGGCGAGACTGAAGCGGAAGAGTTCGTTATCCGGTTGCCGGGCAACGAGGGCGGCAAAGGTATCGGAGCGTCGAACTATTTCGCTCATGGCAAATGATCGACGAAGACGAGCACGCAGGTGGCGTTATCGAGGCCGCCACGGGTGTTGGCCAGGTCAATGATTTCTTGGAGTATGTCAGATGGTTGGTCACTGCGCGAGATATGTTCGGCGAGTTCTTCCTCGCGGATCATGCGGGTGACGCCGTCGCTGCAGAAGAGGTAGCGTTCGCCGATCTCAAGCGGCCGGGTCGAAAGATCGACTTCGAGCGGCGTGGATTGCCCGATGCAGCGGGTGAGGGCGTTGCGATGCTGCTCGTTGACCCAGATAAGCTCGCCCTTGGCGCGGCGGGCTCGGGCTTCGTTTTCCACCGAGTGGTCCATCGTAAGGCTCTCGAGCTCGCCACCATGTTTGAGGACGTAGCAGCGGGAGTCGCCAACGTGGGCGAGGCGAACCTTGCCCTCGCGGAACAGGCCAAAGGTCAACGTTGAACCGATGCCGAAATGCGGGCTCATGCGGAAACCAAGCTGCGATACAGCGTGATTGGTTTCGAGGGTGATGAGCTCCAAATCGGGCGGATTGGAAGAGTTGCGAATGAGTTTATGCACCTGATCGACAGCGCACTGGGCTGCTTCAGCGCCACCGGGAAGTCCACCCACACCATCTGCCACACCATAAAGGCCCAGCGCTTCGTCGCACATGAGGCGATCTTCATTCTGGCGGCGAATACGGCCAATATCGGTAAGTGCGGCGCTACGGAGTTGCATGAAATAGGTTAGAAGTAGGAAAGCTAGGTGATCGGAGGCTCAACCGAAAGGCTGAAATCGCGTTTCTCGCGTTTCACGGCTAATTTTCTCGAAAGAGCGCTTGGGCAGGCATTCGAGGAAGTGGCGACCGTAGGGTTTAGCCACTACACGCGAATCCAGAACCGTGATTATTCCGCGATCGGTAATGGTGCGGATCAGGCGTCCGACGCCTTGGCGAAATTTGATCAACGCGTCGGGCAGCGTGAGTTCGCCGAAGGGACTGCCGCCTTGGTCGCGAATCCACTCGGTGCGCGCTTCGAGGACGGGATGCGTCGGCACTTCGAAAGGCAGGCGGGTAATAATCACCTGCGCCAACGCGTCGCCAGGCACATCGATGCCAGTCCAAAAACTGTCGGTGCCGAACAAAATGGCGTTGCCCAGCGAACGCATTTTCCGAGCGATTTCCGTGCGGGACAGATCGCCACCTTGCATGAGAAAGGGCCGACGCGCCTTGGCAAAATCGACTTCCAGCGCATCCGCGACCTGGCGCATGTCACTATAACTGGTGAATAGAACTAACGAACCGCCTTTCGTGCGCAACGTGCAAAAGCGCACGTAGTCGATCAACACATCGAGCGCGAGGCGCGCATCGCGCGGTGACGGCAGCGGCACGTCGGTGGCGACAAAAACACGCATGTTGCGCTCGAAATCGAACGGCGAGTGCGCGATGGCCCAGCGCACAGCGGGCGCTCCGATGCGCAGCTGAAACGGCTCGATCTGTCCGCCCATGGCGAGCGTCGCGCTGGTGAAGATCACAGACGTATCGCGCTGCAACAACTCCTCGCGCAGGTACGGTGCGACGTCGATCGGTGCGCTGCGTAGTGTGACGATCGTCTGGCGTTTGCCGGAGCGTTCGAGCCAGTAAACAAATTTCTCGTCGGCCACGTTGAGAAACTGCCGCACGTTCGTCTGGTAGGTTTTGAGTCGGCCGGCCTGCTCAAGCAGTTCGTCGCGTTCGCGGCCTTCGTCGAGCTTGTCGGCGAGGTTGCGCACGGATTTCGCGAGCGCGAGTAGCGGGCCGTCGAGCCAGGGTTCAGCAAAACCATCTTCGCGCACGCGGACGATTGGTTTTTTATCGAGGAGTTTTTCGGCGAGAAACGTGAAAAATTGTTCCGACGCATCGAGCGCATCGATGACGAGCTGTTGATCGAGGGCGGTGCCAAATCGTTTTAGTATGCCTCGTTTGGTTTTGGGATTGAAGAGATGCTTGAGCATCCGGTCGGTGCCGTAGCTGCTGAGGCGAAGTCCGAAGTGATCCGTCGCAACTTCTGGCACTGTATGCGCCTCGTCGAGCACGACAAAATCGTCGGGAAACAACACCCCGCGCGAACCGCCTTTTTCCGCTGCGCCACCGGCGTTGATGTGGGCGAAGAGCAGCGAGTGATTGACGACGATGATATTGGCCTGGCGCACCCTCGAACGCGCACGCTGGTAGAAACATTTTTCGCAATCGCAATATTTGCTGGAGCAACTGGACGAGTCGGCGTTGATGAGATCCCAGACCTCGTGCGAGACTGCGGGCGTGAGTTCGTGGCGCAAGCCAGTGGTTGTGGCTTCGGCCCAGGCGGCGACGCGCTGCAACTCTTCGTGTTCGGGCGTGGTGAATAGTTCCTGTTTGTCGCGCAGTGCGTTCGCGAGGCGCGTTGTGCAGAGGTAGTTCGATTTGCCCACGAGCACGGCGCTTTTGAACTTCGTGTATTTCTCCATCTCCGGCGTAGTCGCGAACACGCGGCGGCAAAGCGGCAGATCCTTCGTTTCGAGCTGTTCCTGCAAGGCGATGGTGTGGGTCGAAACGATGAGCTGACGGCTTTGATCAACGGCATGAACGATGCCTGGTAGTAGGTAGGCAAGGGACTTTCCGACTCCCGTGCCGGCTTCGAAAAGAAGCGGCTCATCGGCCTTCATCGCGGCGGCTACGGCGCGCGCCATCTGCTCCTGTTGCGGACGATGTTCGAGCTTCAGTTCCTCCTGCAACCAGCCGCCTTCGGCGAAGATACGCGCAGCCAGCTCCGGCGCACGCGAGGGCGGCGGGGGAGGCGTGACGGGGCCTTCATTAATTCCAATCATGATTGAGACTGAGTCTGATAACCATCGGGCAGCTTCGATTTTGCGCAATTGATATTTGCACAGCTCTGATGAGCCCCCATTTTTTCGCGCATGCCATCGAACACTGAAGCGAACATTAATTGGGCCGAAACGCTCGCGCGTTTCCTGAGCGAACACCCCGGTGTGGAGGCCGTGCGCATCGACGCCGCTTCCAAAAAAGTTTCGGTGGCTACACTGGGCGAGGTAAACGTCGAGCAGTTACAGGTGCAACTCATGGCCACCATCACGGCGGTCGAGAAACAACTCGGGCAGGCGACCAAGGTTCCCTCGGGCTTCACGCTGCGCCGCGAAGGCGAACTCACCGAAATGGCGGGAGTAAGCTGCTCGACCGCGCCGACTTTTTGGAAGTGGCGCGAATACCAATGGCCGAAGCTGGACGAGGAAACTCACGAAGTTGAGGCACCTGAATGGAAGGAGCTGACGGCTTTTGCGGCAGTCTGCGGCGTTTTTGGCATCGCGGGTTTTGTATTTGGAGAAAATGGGCGTCGGTCCGACGTGGCTCGCTCATGCGCTATATAGTGTTGCGCTGATTGCCGGCGGCTGGGATGCCACCATCGACACTTGGGAGAATATTAAAGAGAAGAAACTCGATATCCACTTCCTGATGTTAGCGGTGGCAGTTGGTGCGGTCTGCATCGGAGCCTGGAGTGAAGCGGTTCTGTTGCTGTTTCTGTTTTCGTCGTCGGGCGCGATGGAGGATTACGCGATGGATCGCACGCAACGTGAAGTCGGTTCGCTCCTTAAAACCGCTCCGAAGCAGGCGACCCTCGCAATGCCTGATGGCAGCGAGCGGTTGGTTAAGATTGAGGAAATCGGCATCGGCGACCGCGTGCGTGTGAAGCCCGGCGAGGCATTTGCGGCCGACGGTGTCGTCGTAAAAGGCAAGAGCGCTGCCGACGAATCCGCGATCACGGGCGAGGCCCGGCCGGTGGAAAAACAGACAGGCGACCAGATCTTCAGTGGCACGATCAATCTCTGGGGCGCGATCGATTTCGAGGTGGCGCGTTTGCCCTCCGAGAGCACGTTGCAGAAAATTATTCGCTTGATCCAAACTGCGCAAAAACTACGCGCACCGAGCGAGCGTTTTACCGACAAATTTGGCGGTGGCTATACGTTAGCTGTACTGGGCGTTTGCGCGGCGATGTTTCTGGTTTGGTGGCAGGGTTTCCATATTTCGCCCTTTACCAGTGTCGAAGGTTCACGTTCGGCGTTTTATCGCGCCATGACGTTGCTTGTCGTCATGAGCCCGTGCGCACTCGTGCTCTCGATTCCATCGGCAATTCTGGCGGCCATCGCCTGGGGTGCAAAGCACGGCGTACTTTTCCGTGGTGGCGCGGCGATAGAAAAACTCGCCCAAATCAAGGTCGTAGCACTCGACAAAACCGGCACGCTGACCACGGGCGAACTCGACGTGGTTGGCCATGAGAGTTATCCGCCTGGCCGTGAACAACAGGTCTTGGAATTGGCCTACGCGCTTGAGGTGAATTCACAACATCCGCTGGCCCGCGCCATCGTGCGTCACGCCAAGGCGAACGGTGTCAAAGAACTGGATACAGACGATTTTCAATCGCTCACCGGCCAGGGTGTACGCGGTACTGTTGGCGGCGCGCAATGCCTGCTCGGTCGTCGCGAATTACTGGAGAGCGGTCCGCTTTCTGAATGGGCCAAGTCGCTCCCGCCTGCACCTCCCGAGGTCAGCGAAGTCTGGGTGCTCGGCAAAGACGTGGTGGGTCGCATTCTCTTGCGCGATCAGATCCGCGCCGAATCACGCGAAGTGTTGGCCAAGTTGAAAGCGGCCGGCATTCGCACGGTTATGTTGACCGGTGATCGCCGTCACGCGGCCGAAAGCGTGGCCAAGGAACTCGGTCTCGACGAAGTGCGCTCCGGCCTCACGCCTGAGGGCAAGGTCGAGGCGATCCAGTCCTTCCGCGCGGGTGGCAAGAAAGTCGCGATGGTCGGCGATGGCGTGAACGATGCACCGTGTTTGGCGGCAGCAGATGTTTCGGTGGCAATGGGTGCGCGTGGCAGCGACGCTGCGCTTGAGCAAGCCGAGGTCATTCTGATGCACGACCGGATCGAGAATTTTCTCGCCGCGTTGCGTCTGAGTCTGCGCGCCCGCGCGATCATCCGGCAGAATCTGGCGATCTCGCTCGGTGTGGTCGTGCTGATGGCGATTGCGTCAATCTTCGGGATCGTGCCGCTGGCGGTTGGTGTGGCCGCGCACGAAGGTAGCACGGTTATCGTGTGCCTGAATTCGCTGCGGTTGTTGTTTGGTTCGAATACCGCTGCTGGTCCCAAGACCTAACCGCGCGTCAGCAACGGACCGTCATATCCGTAACGATGAAGTAGAGGGTGGAGCCCGTTGTCTCTAACGGGCTGTTTGGGACCGCTATCGATCAAGCCCGATGGGGACATCGGGCTCCACCTTCTACACGTTGTTCCATGCTGAGATTATGCTTCAGCTGCATCGTGACGGCTTAGCCGTTCCGCCAGTTGCAAAGCCGTGTTCGCATTAAAGCGAGCACGGCCAGAGCGATCAGCATTGGAAGGCTTGGAGCACCGCCGCCACCGCCGCCTGAAGCGGGCGTGCCCGGGAGGGCGCCCGAGGAGGAGCTGCTTGAACTGGAGCTCGACGAAGAGCTGCTCGAAGACGAACTGGAGCTGCTGGAGGAAGAGGAGGACGATGAACTGCTGCTCGACGAACTTGAGCTGCTGCTGGACGAACTGCTTGAAGAGCTGGAGGAGGACGATGAACTCGAAGACGAAGAACTCGAGGAAGATGAACTGCTGGCAAGCGTGGTGACTTTGAGGGCGGACGAGGAGTCGGAGTCATTGGCGGCTGCGTCGTAAGCGGAAACCGAATACGTATAGGCTGTGTTAGGGACCAGGCCACTATCGACAAACGTCGTACTGGTTATGCTGGTGGCTATCTCAAGCGGTGTAGCGGAGCCAAGACCGCGACTAACGGAATAGCCAGCGACGACGGCGTTGTCGGTGGATGCATTCCATTGCAGCGAAATCGAGGAGGTCTTTATTTGAGTGGCGCGTAGATTAGCTGGAGCGGTCGGAGGCGTGGGATCGACGATTTCGTTCCATAGTTTCAAGGAGCGCGTCAAGTGGTCGGTGGCGGTTGGTATGGCACCGGGATCGCCAAGGTTGTAAGTGTGGAGCTCCATGGGGCCGTTGTATCCCACATCGGCCAAAGCTTGGAGGTAGGGCTTGTAGTCGTAGGTGCCCTCGTCGAGCGGCTTGATGCCGCTGGCCCAGTCGTCGTTGTTGATATCCTGCGTGTTGTAGTCGGCACCGCTGACCGACGCGAGAGACAGATAGGGCGCAACAGCCGCGACGATTGCGGGCATGCGATCGCGATTCCCTTTTTTCAACTCGTGGCAGAGGTGAATGGATACGGTAACATTGGGCCGATTGATGCGCGGGAGCAGTGCAACCGCTTGCTCGACGCAGTCGATGGCCGCACCGCCGTGGGGGTAGATGACCAGGGGAACACTCTTGGTTGCGCAATGATCGGCAGCAGTCTGGATTGTTTTTACCGCAGCGGTGATGGTGTCCGCCGACTGATCGTTACCGTCGACAACCATCCAAAGCGCGGCGCCCATTCTTGCAAGCTGGGTAAGGTTGGCATCGAGATTGGCCAGGGCGGTGGCGTCAAGATTCTGCCGGGCATTGGCCCACCAAAGGGTGCTATAGATTCTAAACCGCTTGGAGGCAACCTCGGGGTTGTCGGCGAGAATCTTTAGTGACGTAGCGTCGAACATATCCACGCCGAGGCCTGTGTATCCACGTTGCTGACACCGTGAAATTTGTTCCGCTGGGGTAAGCCCATCGATGCACATGCCAAAGGGGAAAAAGTGACTCTTGAGCGAAATGGAGGGTGCTGCGGCGATATCCGCGGCTGAAACAACCGGCTGGTCCGCTCGGTTGAAAACCGGAAGAAAGACACAAAAGAAAAGGGTCGCGAAGGTTCTGTTGGGCTTGGGAAAACGAAGATACATGGCGTGGAAGGAAATCGTGACTGATCAAATCGTGGATGTACTCGCTGCGGCGTCCTCGAAGGGAGCGCAAGCGGCCTTAGGTGCGCCTTCTTGATATCTGCCGGATGGTTGAGACCACAACCAAGACAGATAGGTAAAAAACTCCTGCCGCACCGCCGCCACCGCCCGATCCGCCGGAACTGGTGGGACTGCCGCTGCTCGACGAAGAACTGCTGCTGGAGCTGGAGGACGACGAACTAGACGATGATGAAGAGGAACTGCTGGAAGAACTCGTGGAGCCTGAGCTGGTACCGTCAGACGAGGAGCTGCTTGAGCTGGAGGAGGAACTTGATGATGAGCTGGAGCTACTGCTCGAAGAACTGGAACTCGATGACGAACTAGATGAAGAGCTAGAGCTTGGTGGTTGCCAGCGATAGGCCATGACCTTGGCCGCACCATCGTCTTCCAGCGTGATGATTTTCCAACCAGCGGCGTCGGTGGTGACATTGATACCGTTTACCAGATCGACTGCTCCGCAATAGCCGCCGACCTCATCGCCAGGGACAATCCAGCCGACTTCGTGGCCATCCTTGGCATCGTAGACAGTGACTTCGCCGCGCTTGCGACCTTCTTTTCCTTGGGAGAGGTAGGCCACGTATATATAGTCTTTGTCGGCTGTGAATGTCCTCGGCAGTGTCATGCTGTTGGCATTGCCATCCAGATTGATATCGGAGACCCCAAAGTCGTTATAACCAAGATCTATCGAGTAAACGAGTTTCTGTTTGGCCTTATCGAGGAAGTGGTCATAGCGATAAATTTTCTGGATATCATAATTATTCGATCCGGCTAGAAAGAGGGTATCGCTTTCGGAGAGGTATTTCAGCCGAGTAACGTCGCCTTCATTGACGGTGGTTGGAACGTCCAAGCGCTGAGGCTTGGCGAAATCGTAGATCGGAACTCCGTTGGCATCGATCCCGGTGCAGGGCCAATATTGAATGCCGCCTCCGCGGAAATAGGTGTCGATCTGTCCATTTCCGCCGTACCAGATGCCACCGGCAGCATCGATATCAATGCCTCTGGAATAGATAGTCCAATTATCCCAGAGGCCAAACTCGTCGGTCTGGAAAGCGCCATCTCCACTACCGTCGCGCCACCACCAGCGTATACGTTTGTTGGTGTCGGCAATCGCCTTGGTTGACACGTCCCATATGGGGTGCAGCGGTGTGATTTCAGTATCCAGATTTTTGTTTACCAAACCGATGAAGGCTGCGGGCACGGCGATCTCGGAATTAGGTTCAAAGCGGAGAATATAGAGCTCACTTCCGTACATGTTAGTGAGGTAGAGAAACTTCTGGCCATTGATCCGTCGCACCCAGGGACTCTCAAATTGACGGCGGATGCGAAGGTCGTCGGGGTAGCGAAACGGATCAAGGGTGACGCCGGTAAAGGTGGTGCTTTTCCCCGGGACTTTCGTGTAGTCCATCGTGTAGTGCTTGCCGTTGACGAACATGGATGTACCGCCAGAGGCGGGGTCGGCGTCAGCGTTGTCGACGTAGGTTCCGTAGACTTGCCAGAGCATGGTCTTGCCGTCGGCAGAAAACATGCGGATGTCGGTCCCCCCGATGGTCTGCATGGGCATGCCGGTGCAGCCGACATAGATGTGGCCGGCCGAATCATGGCCGAGACCGCGGATGCCCCAGAAGCGCAGATCGCCCATCTTGCCCGGTATCGGGCCAGCAAATACACCGCCGGTTTCGCCGAAAGTGGCGACGGGCACGGTCAGTGATTGGGTGAGGTCAAAAATCTTGATGTTCTGGTCGGGGCCGTTGTCCGCGATCCAGAGACGGCCACTGAGATCGAAGTCGACTGCGGTGGGATCGTTGACGACAGTGATTTTACGTCCATCGCTGAGCTGTACAAACGGGCCGGTGTCGTCGGTGGGCGGCGGATCGATGCGGCTCCCACCAAAGCCAAAGAAACGGCCGTAGAAGTTGTTGATCGTGGCGATCAGTCCGGAGCTGTTGACGGCGAGTAGCGAGTCCACGTCTTCAGCCGGAGTGCTGGAGAAGCCTTTTCCCCGGCGCACACCATCATAGTACGTGCCGTCCATGTCCTTTGTGTAAACTTTGCCATTGGGTGCGTTGTAGATTTGGGTTGGTGTAGGATGCGGCAAAGTGTTTCCCAGCCCGGTTTCATCGTACAATGAAAGTGTATAGACGATGGGAATGCCACCAGCGATGTTAGGGTCCTCGAATACGCCGATATCAGTCAGAAAATTTTGCACATTACCGTTCCATGCCTTAACACCGGCCCAGGACGTATCGCTTGAAAAACCTCCTCGGGCTCCGGAATTGGCCAGCCAGTGATTCTGGATCGTGAGTTGTTTCGGCGAAGTCGCGGTGGCAGGTGAAACCGCCACAGTGGCGGTGGCCGTGGTGGAGCCATCGGCATTCGAGGCCGTCAGCGTGTAGGTAAACGTACCGGTTGTGGTGGGCTTAATGACGATAAACTTTCCCTTCACCGAACCAACGCCGAGATCTATACTGAACGCGGTCGCCCCGGTCGCGGACCACCCAAGAGTAATGCTGGCGTCGAGTGTGATTGACGGGCTCGAAACCGTGTAGCTCTCGATAACGGGAGGAGCGGCGAGCGCACAGATCGGTAGGAACGCGATGGCATTTGCGATAATCAAACCTGAAAGGCTGCGCCACAAAGTGCTGTGAAGATGAAGGTAAAGTGAACGCATGGTATGTGATGTAGTGAAATGTTTGTTCTAATTCTTGGTCCTTAGCGTCGGTGCTGCAAAATCCGCTGCTTGCTTAATTGACGCTCGGACAGCCGAAGAATTGCGGCCGCACCGAAAGCCGTGCAGGCCCAAAGGCCGACCCCGCCACCACCGCCACCCGAAGCAGGTGTGACAGGGATACTGCCAGAGGATGAGCTACTCGAACTGGAGGAACTGCTGCTCGAGGAGGACGAGCTCGATGAACTGGATGAGGAGGATGAAGAACTTGAGCTGCTTGATGAGCTGGAGCTGCTCGAAGACGAACTTGATGAACTGGTGACGGAAACGATGACTGCGGCCGACGCCGGTCCGGTGAGTCCCTGGTTGTCGGTGGCCTTGGCGGTGATGCTGTATGAACCAGCCGCAGCAGGCGTCCACAGCACACTATAACCGTAAGCTCCTCCTAAATCAGTGCTGATCAGTGTGCCGTTGGCATAGAATGCAACGGAGCGCACCGTGCCATCGATATCGGACGCTGTTGCGCTTAGGACTCTCGAAGAACCGAGAGGGAGAGCAGGCGCGCTGATCGAGGCATCCACGACTGCCGTGGGTGCGCTGTTGGTTGCGATGTGTGTCACATTGACCTGAACGCTGTCGCTGCCGCCTTTTTCATCGCTCACGCGGAAGACGCACGAGTCGGAATCCACGAATCCTGCGGTGGCGGTGAAGGTGACCACGCCGTTGTTGCCAACGGTAGCGGTGCCGTCGAGCGGCGGCGAACTGATGCTCCAGCTTAACGAGTCGGTGTCGGCGTCAGTTGCGGCGAGCGTTACGGTGCCGGTGCCATTGGGGTTACAGGTTAGCGTAGCTGGTTTGGCGGTGGTGATGGTCGGGGCGTGATTGCCGGCGATGGCGGTGACGGTTGGCCCGATTTCGAACCACGCGAGGGAGTAGCCCCAAGTGTCGAGGTAAAGTTGTAGGACGCCCGTGCCAGCGCTCAGGTCGAGTTTGGGAATGTCGACATTGGCGAAGACATCCCAGGATGTAGTTCTCGGAATCGGAACGTGGCTGGCGATTGTTGTACCATTCCACTTGATCGTTATGGTGGCAGCATCATAGCCCCCAACTCCGTCGGAAATGCGGAGGCGCAGGTCGTACTTGCCCGTTGTTGGTATTGCCAGGGTGTAGTTGACCCATTCGCCGTTGAGGGTGTTTACGATGGTCATGCCTTCAGTGCCTGGGGAAAGGTCAACTTCGTTGGCGGTTGCTGAAGAGCGCCCGGAGTATGTGCCGGTTTCGTGATCGGTGTCGTGGTATGCAGCGCCTTCTCCGCCTAGGTCGAAATCGGCGGCGGAGACCCTGATGACGCTGCTGGCCGGAACTGCCCAAGGCTGTCCATTATTGCCGAAGCTGCCAAGTGAGCCGACTACAAGCTCGCCTGAGCCTGTTCGGCTGCGCCCTTGGCTATCCACAGCGGTTGCCATCAGTGTGATGGTTCCGGTGGTTGTGGTAACGTAGCTGAGTTCCCAATCTTTGGCGGTAGCATTGTAGGTGGCATTGCCCAGTGCGGTGCCATTTGCGGTGACGGAAACGTGGTCAATGGTCGTGCCGGGCCAGGCGGTCACAGGCACTTTCAACGTGATGGTTTTACCCGTGCCACTTGCTGCAGTTGGCAAGGTTATGATTTCAATCGGCGTCGCGCCCTGTAGGGCGGCGATAAAACTGGTGGTGGAGATACTGCCGGCGGGAATCAGATATTGCGGGGTTTGACCGAGCGTGAATATGCCGCCGGGTGAAGAAACGCTATTACCGTAGACATCCTGAACCTTCGTGGCTGAAATTGTATCTGGCAATGTGATCGTAATATCTGGCGTTGGTCGATAAATCCAGCAGGCGGCGACGGGGCTGCCGTTCTTCTCGTAGACGTAGCAAATTCTCCCGGCGCCCCAATAGATTTTCGCCTTGGGTTTTGCTCCCTCGAAATTCCGAGCCAGAGCGCTATAGGCGACGAGATTGGGTGAGGGGAGAAAACTTGTGACGAAATCCCGGCTGATGAAACCAGGGTTGAGCGTTCTTTTCCATATTGCCTCGTCGGCTACACACATGGACTGTCCGACGCCTTCCGCGAGATCGGTTAGGAAGCGGCGCGAAACATCGATGGGATGCACAGTATTGTAGTCTCCAGACTCAACACCCTGCACGAGATAGTAACATTCTGTCACCCACGGGACCAATTTAGGAGCATCTGTTTTCACACTGGCGATCTTGTCGTCGGCGGCAATGGGAGAACCAAGCGCCGTAGACTCATAGGGATGGAAGGAGTTGATGTCGGCGAGGCTTTGTTCTCCGGCGATCACACAATCTTTCAGAAAATCACCCGAGGCACCAAACCCGATGACCTTTGCGTTGAGATCGTTGGCCCTTATCGTCTGTGAGGCTGCCTGGAGGAAGGGCATGTACTCGCTCGAGGTCATCCAGATGTTGGGCTCGTTGAGGACTTCCCAGTGGTCGATCATCGACTTGTAGTGAGTGACAAGTTCAGTGATGAAATTTTGCCAAACCGCTGTCTTGGGGAAAAAGACGACGATCGGAGGGTTGAAGGCGGTTAGCAGCCAGGCCGGAGAGTCTGGGCTCAAGCTGCTTGCACTCGAGCCCAGGAGCCAATCGGGCCAGGAAGAGTCGCTCGGATTGGTTCCATTCTGCGGGGTCAGGAAATCGCCGCCAAGGACGGGCATCAACGAAATGCCGCGATCGTACATGGCCTTCACGATAAAGTCGGTCTTGGTGAATTGTGGCTGACCTTGGTTCGGTTCGATGGTTTTCCACAAAAACGCATCGCCTGCATCCCAATCGCGAATCAAGCGTCCACCCATGCTGGCGTAAACATCGAGAATCTTGGTCGACGGACCACTGCAACCGCGAAACATGCCAGCTGGGCCTCGTCCATTTTGCATGCCGGTGTTGGCGCCCACGCAAAAAGTCGTGTCGAGATTGAGATGAGCCTGAGCTTGCGTGTAGACGCCTGCTGCGACGAAACAGGCGGGCATGGGTGAGGCAATAGCGTCGAGATGCGGTACCGGGATAAGTGTGAATGAGCCGAATCGGTTTAGGGCTAAGGACGTGGTTACGGTTTGAATCTGACCGGGCGTGAGTGTGATCGGCAGCGTCGACACGATCGTTGAAGGTGCACCGAAATCCTCGTCGAGGCGCAGGTCGACCGAGCCTTGCACCGTGCGCGACGTGGTATTGGCGAACGAAACGGTGACAGCCGCCGTGTTGCCTGTGCCGAAATAGATTTGTTTGTCGACCGACACGGCAACCTCGACTTCGCCGGAGGCAGTGAAGGCTGCGGTGCCCACGGCGGTCGATGGGTCCTCATAGACCTGAAAATCGTCGATCCAGAGATCATTGGCGGTTACGGTCTGGTTATTGTTAAAGCTGATCCATATTGCATGCCCAGGATCTTCGACCGAAGGGTCTGCATCTGTCGAAAAGGCGAAGGTACAATGCTGCCAGGTTTGTCCCACCGTGAAGGTTGTACCTTTTGCCGGGCCGCGATAGCTGTTGCCGACAAGAACCGGAGTCGCGTCGAGGTTTCCCGCCTGCGATTTCATCCAGACCGACACGGAATATCGTGTGCCCGGCTTGAGGGTGAGATAGCGGGCAAACAACTCGCTATTTTCGCCGTGCTGATTGGGAACGCGCAGAGCACGTGTGCCGGAGTGAACGTTGGCAGGCGTGGTTTCGACGATCAGCTCTTCGTAGGCTAAGGTCGGGTTCCGGGAGAGATTCTGGTACCGGACAATCTCGAAACCAGCCGTGCCGAGCTCAAAGCCACCGTTGAAGACGAGATTGCGAGCGGCCTGAGCAGTAAGAGCAAAAGCAGCAACCAGAATGTTGAGGTAAATGAAGCGGGACACATTCATGGAGCTATTTAGTGGTTAGTCGAAGCACGGTGAGAGGCCGCGCTTAGCCGTATCCATGCTATGGAGCCACCGATGCACACTGATAAACACAGATACCCCGGAGGACTGTTTTACGCATTGCGAGATGTTTCCTGTTTAACCAGACCGTGAGCGATCAGATCGCCAAAACCCTGACGTTGTTTCTGCCTCAATCTGTGCTCATCGGTGGTCATCTGTGGCTCCCAACTGAATGGTTCCGAATTAGAAATCATGCATGTAATGTTGGGGTGCAGTTGGTGTGGAAGCAGAGTGCCTATTCCGACCTAAGACTGACTGGCGGAGCGCGACGAGTAATGATAGCGCCGAGAGCAGGAACAGGGAGGGTGCACCGCCACCACCACCACCTGACGCAGGCGCGACGGGGAGGGCGCCAGAGGATGAACTGCTCGAACTGGAGGAGCTCGATGATGAACTGCTCGAAGACGAACTGGAGCTGCTGGATGAGCTGGAAGACGAACTCGACGACGAGGAACTGCTCGAGCTACTTGATGACGACGATGAGCTTGAGGTGGAAACACTGAGCTGAACGACGGCGTTGTTACTCTGGACGGAGCCTGCGGAGTTGGAGACGATGACGTAGTAAGTGCCAGCGGTGGCTGCGCTCATACTGGAGACGGAGTAACTCGGTGCATTGGCGTTGGAGGTCAGAGCCGTGCCTCCCTTGTACCACTGGTATTGGCGGTTGGAGCCGGTTGCGGTGACGGAGAGTGAGAAGCTTGCGCCAGCCGCCACGGTCGTCGAGGGTGCGGGTTGGGTGGTGATGGTTGGCTTGGTTATAGTGGCGCCGCTGCTGCTCGAGGAGGACGACGAGGAACTGCTCGACGAGCTTGAGCTGCTGGACGAACTGCTTGAAGAGGAGCTGCTCGAAGAGCTGGAGGATGACGATGAGCTCGAAGACGAACTGGAAGATGCGGCGACCTGAACCTGCACGACCACGTCGGCGCTCATGACGAAGCCGGTGGAGTTGGAGACGAGCACGCTGTAAGTGCCCGCATTAAGGGTGCTGGCCCCCGTCACGGAATAGACTGAACTGGTGCCGTTGGTGTCCACGGCGTTGCCGTTTTTGTACCATTGGTATTGGAGGCCGCTGCCCGAAGCATTTACGGAGAGTGTGAAACCGGCTCCTCCTTGCACGGTCGTTGGCGCTGTGGGCTGGATCTGGATCGCGGGCGCACCAGGTTTGGGCACGACGGCAGCGGCAGGATCGTGGCCGACCCATTTGAGCTTCGGAATCTCGTAGACGATAGTTTCGCGGCCGGGGACAGAGATGGGGAAGCTGCCGACGTTGTTGGCGATGGTTAGGGTTGCATCGCTTGTATTCAGGAGGGTGTTACAGGCGTAGGTGCCGTTGCTGACATTGTTGAAGGCGAGGCTTCCGGTGGCTGCGTCGTCGTGGGCATTGCTAACCATGATGATCACCGAATCGTTTTGATCGATGAAGGCCAAGCAGTTTAGGCCCTGGCCGGTGGGTTGGGTTACGCGCACGGGACCGGCCGCGAGGAGGGCGGCGGCGGCGGCACCGGAGCCGTCGGCACGGGACGAGTCGATGTCATAGATGGGCGCGATGCTGGTGAGGGCAGCCCTTTCTGCGGGAGGAAGATTGGCGCTATCGAAAACGATCCAGGCGGAGGGGTAGTCAGCGGGTTTCAGTTTCGGGAAACCGACATCGCTCACATAGAAGCCTGTGCAAAGTCCGGCCGCGCGTCCGATATTGGAGTCGGTATTATATAGCGGTTCTATTTCCCGGATGAGCCTCCACATCGGGTCCCAGCTACCTGCTCCATTGCCGACCTCGAATGATCGCATGATTGCGCTCGAGTAATAGAAGGCGGGGCCAAAAGGATGGCGCGGGATATGGCCGAAGATCAATGCGACCTCACTGGCCGGGGGAGTGCCGACATCCCAGTAGGAGCGGGTGAATGCCCTGGTGGCGCGGCGAATCGTGCCGTCGCGCTCTGCGATGTGAGCCCAACTGGCGCTCAACCATTGATGCCGGACATGCTTTGCACCCCACTCGAGATCGCGTCCCGCATTCGCAAGAGCGCCTTCGAAACTCCCATCTCCACCCAGCGCGTCCATGATCGTGCCGAGTGGCATGTCGGGTTCCCAAGATGCGGTCACACCCGTATGAACGGAGGAAAGCCAGAAGTCTCCGGCCGGGCGCAGGAGGTCGGCCTGAAGTTCGATGTTGAAAAAGTAGTAGTTCGCGGGAACGCCGTCGGCGCTGTGAATGAACCAGCGCGGATCGTCACCGAAGCAGCGGCCGACGGCGGGATCGGCGGGTAGCTGGCCACCGACCATGGGCTTCTTGCCATTGTCGTGAAGGTTCTGCGCGGTGCTGCCGTAGAATTGGGCAAAGCGGCTACACCTGAAATCGTTGTAGAATCGTTTGTAGTTTTTGCCGATGTAGTCGGCTTGAGCGGCGATTGTGCCGGACGGAATCGTGAGGTTGGACCACTTGGCGAAATCGTCGATCACGCGTTGGTTAAAGTCCACGAGGTCGCCCCATTCCAATCCCACTACGTAGTCTGCACAGTAGGTTCCGCGTGCGCCGACATGCAGGCCCAGCTGGGCGAGGCGGATGCCGATCCATTGCGCGTAGGGAACGATGGTTGTTGGTTTGCCATTCACCCAGCCACTGGGCGCTATCCAGCCAGCTGGCGATGTCCAATCTGCTGGCCAGTCGGCGGGATCCATCGGCATCATGGGGGTGAAATATCCATGTTCGGCTTCGCCGTAGTTATTCGTCGACCGATATTTGGGGTTGTTTTTCATGAACCGGCCCCATTGGCCCCAGCCGCCGACGTTGCTCCAATCGGCGAATCCGTTATTGTCGGGGTCCTGACCGGTGGCCACGTAGTACTCGAAGCCCCAGCCCACGCAACCGATCACCGGGGCCCGGTTTTCGGCTTCAATGGAAGCAGCGGCCACCAGCATTTCCCCGTAGGCAGATGTCTGGAGGTCCTCGACGTTTTGCCAAAATAATTGCTTGGGCCAAGCGTAGAAGCCCGCACCCCACGGGCTGTTCGACACTCCGTTAACTTCCATCTGGTACACTGGGCGGTCGGCGCTGGGCCCGGCGGGCGCACCAAAAACGATCATGATCAGATCGACGCTTGCTGTGGTCGAACCGTTGGTGGCGGTGATCCGTACGTTAAACGTCCCGGTCGCGGTCGGCGTGCCCGAGATGGCGCCAGTCGAGGCGTTCAGACTCAGGCCAGTCGGAAGAGGGCCGGTGGTGAGGGTGTAAGTTGTTCCTCCCACGGCACCACCGAGAATCGGCGTCAGCGGCGTGGCTGCGGTGCCGACCTGCATGGGCAGCCGAGGATAAGAAAGTGTCAGGGCTTGAGCCGTCGCGGCGGCCATGCCTGCGAAAAACAAAGCGATTAAAACCTGGGGCCAGCGACTCGTCCTGAGTTTATTCCATACCCCCGAAATGAGTACGACGGTTTGGCTTATGGGGTTTTGCAGACGGGGATTGTTTTGCATTTTGAAAGGCGGGGAGGGGTTCCAAGCCATTGCCGTCGGAGGAGGAAAGCCGCAACAAGCAACCAGCCTATAGGTCAAATTTACCTTCTTCTCACAGCGCTAATCGGACGGTTTTGGCGAGAACTTCGCTATATATATAAACAGTATAGAGCTACCCGCGTTCCGGTCTTCGTGGTCACAATTATCTCTAAAGCGCGCCGGGCTGCACCAAGCGAAAATTTCCATAATCCGTCCCCAGCCAGGTGTCGCCACTTGGCGTGACTGAGAGGCCCCAGACGCTCAGTTCTGTTCCTAGATTTAGGTTATAGTTTTCCCACGTGAGCCCGTAGTTGATCGAGCGATACACTCCACCTGCCACCCCCAGGTAATTGCACCACTGGCCAGCGTAAATAACTCCGGGACGCGTCGGGTCTGCTGCGATGCACCTCATGTCGAGTGAATCGAAGTAGTTCTTTTTCAATCCGGCTGCTTCGGTGCGCACCGCCCAGGTACTGCCGTCGTAGACGACCAAGCCATAACCGGTCGCCACATACAGGCGGTTCTCGTCGATCGGATCGATGTCGATATCGTAATAACCAAAGTTGCTCGGAGCGTTGCCGACGGCCGTCCAGTTTCGCCCGCGATCGACTGACTTGAGGACAAAGGGCGACGTGCGCTCAAGAGCATATACGACATCTCCATTTCCGCGAAACATCGCGCCCACCGTGTGCTCCATTTGCTCCCACGTGCCGTCAGCGCCATTGGATTCGCTGCGCCATTTTCCGGCGTAGACGATGTTGGCTGTTGGATGCCAGAATAGATTTATATACGAGGCCTCGGGCAAAGGAGCACCGCCTTGTTGTATCTTGGCCCAGGTTATACCGTCGTCTGTCGTGCGATATAAAGACCGGCTGGTCCAGCTCCCGATGGCTGCAATGATCGTCGGTCCACGCGGATCACAAGCACCCGCCGAGGCGGATTTCGGATTCGGGTTCTTCGGCCGGTACACCCAAGTGTCTCCTCCATCAGTCGTCAGCGACGTGCAGAAATCGGTATGACAGAACATCATCTTGTTCGGTTCGGTCGGTCGGACAATGATACTCGTGCGCCCGGGGCGTCGCGATCCCGAGATACCAGCACCCGACACTTTCCACGTCAGCCCACCGTCGTGCGTGACGTGAAAAGATGACATATACCAAGCGGTATTGGGATCGGTGGGATGAGCCAGTACTGGTTCGCCAAAATACCGGCCTTCGTAATACGCCTCATCGAACTTGTAGGCTTTCCACGTTTCGCCGTCGTCGCTCGACCGCTGTACGCTTCCACCCCAACCGTCTGCTACAGTATAAAGAACGGTCGGTCCGCGGCTGATGACCGTGTAGACAAAGTGATTGCCCGACGAGTTTTTCACGAAGCCCTTGTTCTTGGCGCTCCATGTTGCTCCGCCGTCATCCGAACGCAGAATTCCGCCCGCATCCGGCCCGATGTATATTACCGACGGATTGGACGGGTGCAGGGCAAAACCGGAAACCGCATTCGTGAACCGCTGCACCCAAGACGCCCCAGCATCATCGCTGCGATAAACTCCAAAAACTCCCGCCAGCCAGAGCGTGCCTGTCTGCGGATGCCGAACCAATGTGCATGGCAAACCGCTGGTTGGCCCGTTGCTTCCCGGAGAGGCGGCCCAAGTTTCGCCGCCATCCATGCTTTTCACGATCATCGTCCCGGCATCGGTGCTGTGCGTCACCGCAAGAATAGTGCGCGAGGAAGAGCCCGTTGAATTCAGGAAAACGAAATACTGGTTCTGCGCGGCATCCCTCTTAAAAGGAACGGCGTACACCCGTTTCCATGTCGCTGCTCCGTCAGTCGAGCGATAGATACCGTCGGCCTTGGCGTTTGAATCCGCGCCTTCCGACTTCGTTCCAGCCGCAAAAATGATGTCTGCATTCACCGGATCAAACGCCACGGATTGTACGCCGTTGGAGTATATTCCCGACCGGCGAAACGCCCACGACACACCGGCATCCTCGCTGATGTATACACCCGCCGTGTCGATTCCCAGTGCCATGCGCTCTGGTTTCGACGGCGCGAGTGCCAGGGAGAAAGCCATTTGCCCGGTTTCACCTCCCGCGAATCCGGCGTTCTTCTGCTCCATGGTCCGCATAGGCACCGATTGCCAATAGGGGCTCGCGATTGCTCCACTGGAGCTCGACGAGCTCGAACTGCTGCTGGAAGAACTGGAACTGCTGCTCGACGATGAGCTACTCGAACCACTTGCTACCGCTCCATTGCCACCGCCACCGCAAGCACAAGACAACAAGCAGATTGAAAACAAAGATCCGAGGATGGTGGTTCGGGGTTGTCGCATGGAACGCCGAATTAACGGCAAAATAATCGGTCCGTCGCAATCCATCGTCCTCAATATGGAAGTGATTTACATGTTCTTTCGGAAGTTCGCCGCAAGCTATCTGGCAACCGCCTGTTGCCCCATATGAACACGTCTCCGCAGGATGAATACGCTGCCTGAGGTTTATGTTAACAATAGCTGGTAAATCCCGCCAAAAGTCTGGAATTATTCGGCCGTATAAAACAGCTGTGAGCAGCCTCCATGCAGTTAAAGGTGGAGCCCGTTGTCCCTAACGGGCTGGTTAGGGAACGGCTCCGATAAAGCGAGGGGACATCGGGCTCCACCTTCTGCACACCGCTCCACGCAGGAGATCATGCTCCTGCATCGCTCCGGCTCAGCTCACGTATTTTTGGACGATGGGGATGCGGCGACCGACGCCGAAGGCGAGGGGCGTGATTTTCAGGCCGGGCGCGGCTTGCTTGCGCTTGTATTCGTTGAGATCGACTTTGCGCACGATGTCGTTGACCACGGCTTCGGAAAAACCTTGTGCGATGAGATCGCGGCGGGAGAGGCCCTCCTCGACGTAGCCTTTCAAAATCGCGTCGAGCACGTCGTAGGGCGGCAGGCTGTCCTGATCGACCTGGCCAGGGCGGAGCTCGGCGCTGGGCGGTTTCTCAATCGTGTTGAGCGGAATGATTTCGCGGTCGCGATTGATCCATCGGGAGAGGGCGTATATCTGAGTTTTGAATACGTCGGAGATCACCGCAAGACCGCCGCACATGTCGCCGTAAAGTGTGCAGTAGCCGACGGCGACTTCGCTCTTGTTGCCGGTGGTAAGGAGGATCGAGCCGAATTTGTTCGAGAGCGCCATCATGATCACGCCGCGAACGCGGGCCTGAATGTTTTCCTCAGTGACGTCGGGTTTGCGACCGGAGAAGATTGGGCCGAGTGCGGTCTCGGCGGCTTCGACGGCGTTGGCGATGGCGATAGTTTCGAAACGGATACCGAGCGTATCGGCGAGGATGCGGGCATCGTCCTTCGAGTGTTGCGAGGAAATGGCTGACGGGAGTGAAACACCGATGACGTTTTCCGGCCCGAAGGCTTCGGCGGCGATCACTGCGACGACGGCGGAGTCGATGCCGCCGGAGAGGGCGACGAGCGCGCGCTTAAAGCCACATTTAGTCGCGTAGTCACGCAGGCCGAGCACGAGGGCGGCGTAGATGTCGGCCGAAGGATCTTCCGGCGGGGAAACTCGAACATCCGCTGAAGACTTGGTTGATTGCGGGGTGGGGGCACCCCGCCCACAGGGCACTTCCACAACCTTTAGCTCTTCGGCAAAAGCCGCCAGCCGAGCCGTGACTTTGCCCGAGGCGTCGGCGACCAGCGAGCGGCCGTCGAAGACCAACTCATCGTTACCGCCAATGGAATTGCAATAAACCAGTGGGCAGCGCAGCGCGCGGGCCGAGTCGGCGACGAGCTGCTCGCGGACGTCGCTTTTGCCATGATGCCAGGGACTCGCGGAGAGGTTGAGCACGAGGTCCACGCCGGACGCAGCCAGGCTGGCCACGGGGTCGACGCGGTAGAGGTGACTAGTGGCGATGGAGGGATTCTTCCAGATGTCTTCGCAAATGGTGAGACCGATCTTCAGGCCTGCGTAGGTGATAATGGCTGGTTCGTTGGCGGCTTCGAAGTAGCGGTCTTCGTCGAAAACGTCGTAGGTTGGCAGCAGGCATTTGCGGCCGATGACGCAGATCTCGCCGCGATGGCAGAAAGCGGCGGCGTTGAAACAGCGGCGCCCTTCGCGCAAGGGATTGGTTTCCACGAAACCGATCACAGCTGGCACTTCGCCGATTTGTACGGCGATTTCGGTGAGCGATTCTTCGTTGTCGGAAACGAAACGGCGTTTGAAGAGCAGATCACGCGGCGGATAGCCGCAGACGATCAACTCGGGAAAAACGACGAGCTCGGCACCGTTGGCGACGAGCGTGCGGTAAGCGTCGATGATTTTGCGGCGGTTGCCGGCGAGGTCACCGACGGTCGAATTGATCTGGGCGAGTCCGATGCGCATGGGAAGAGCGCGAAAGTGAACGGCTTTCCGCGAGCTGACAACTCGCAAGGCGTCGCGCGTACATGGTGGGCGTTACGTCACGGCGCGCAGTTTGAGAACGATGTGTGATATTGCATCAACCTTAATACCGCAGTTGAAACCGCTAATTTTCGCTAATTGCCGCTAAATCAGATACATCGATAAAAACACCTTTTCACCTGTCAGGTGAACTCCTTTGCAGCGTATACCGGTGACTAACCTCCGAAATTAGCGGCGATTAGCGATAATAAGCGGTTAAGCAACTGCTGTTTTTAGGATCAACGCGTCGGGCCGACTGGCTGCACCTGAATGCACGAACTTTTCTTCCCGCTTGCGCCGGTCTGTCGTAATCGCGTCTCTTGAAGGCCTGTTGAACAACGGCACTCCAGCTCCTTTCATCCTCGCCTCGGCTTCACCCCGAAGGAAACAACTCCTCGGTGAACTCGGCCTGACCTTCGACGTCATCGTCGCGCAGATCACCGAGCACGAAGATCCCGACACCGATCCCAAGCACATGGTCACGCACAATGCCGCGCTCAAGGCCGACTGGGTCGCCGAGCGACATCCCGACGCGTGGGTGCTCGGGGCGGACACGACTGTTTTCATCGACAACACCGCGATTAACAAACCCGCCGATCTGGACGAGGCGCGTGCGATGTTGAAGCGCTTGGCGGGACGCACCCACACGGTTTTTACCGGAGTGGCGTTGCGCAACGTAGCTCGCGGTGTGCGGATCGACGAAGGTGTGACCAGCGACGTGACTTTCAAGGCCTTTGACGACGCCGTGATCGACGCCTATTTCCGCGTGGTCAACCCACTCGACAAGGCCGGCGCGTATGGCATTCAAGAAGGGCGCGAGTTGATTATCGAGGGCTGGCGCGGCTCGTTTTCAAATATTATGGGCCTGCCGATGGAAGCGACGAAACAAATTTTGACAGGTTGCGGTCTCTTGAGGTGACCCTACAGTCCCGCTTCGCTCAAACATGATCTCTCGCACCGGCCGCACTCCGACTAAAACACCTCTCCCGCACAAGGTGAAGTGGCAGCCTACCCAGGATGAAGTTGATACAAAATCGCTGATCAAAGGCGTGGTTTTGGCCGCGATCGTCTGGCCTTCGTTAGTGCTGTTGCTCTGGTTTGGTACCCGACATCTGGGGAATGAATCGCAAGCCCTCGCCGTCACGCCACGCGCCAAGCCTTCCTTTGACATCCAGCTTTCGCCAGACGAATTCCTCATGCCGCGTAAGCGGACGCCACCACCGCCGAAATTCGTCGAAACCAATCCTGACGCGCCGGAAAACATGCCGGACAACACGAGTAACTTCGCCGCGCAAAACCAACAGGCCGCGCAAGAAAAGCCCAACCCGAACTCCACCGGCGATCACGCCGCCACTGAGGGCAAAAAAGATTTCGAGAGCACGCAGATCGTGACTGGCCAGCTCACACCGCCCACCGAAGCGCCTCCACCCGAACCACCGCCAACACCCGAAATCGCCAAGGCCATCGAAAAAGCCGCCGAGGCACGCAAAGCGGAAAATCCCTTGCCCGGTTTTGAACAACGCGAAGGACCAAGCCTCGAAGGTTACGGCATGAACAAAGCCCCAGCTACCGACAAGGCGACGGCTGTGCCAAAAAAAGTTGAAGGGGTTAAAGACGCACCTACGACCGTCGGAGAACTTTCGCCTTCGCAGGTGGCCGTCGATCCGCGCAAACCGCAACCACGCCCCATCCTCGCCAAGCAGCCGCGCACGCGACCTGCGATCTTTGCCGAGGACTTGGCTGGCACCAAAAATATTGGCCCCGCAGGTTACGATGCTCGGTGGAGCAACTACGGCGCGTATCTCCAGCGACTCCTCGATACGGTGCAGATGCAGTTCGACAAACTTGTTGAAAACAGCGGCGTCTATCCGCCGACGGGCACCGTTGTGACGATCAAATTTCGCATGGATAAAACCGGTGCGATTTCCGAAATCATAAGCGTTGAAAGCACCGGTGGCTCACAAGCCGCATCGCTTGCACGACGGCGATCACCGCCCGATCACCCTACGGTGTTTGGACGGACGACATGGTCGCCATGCTTGGCGAAACTCAGGAATTTGTGTGGAAATTTTATTACGGCACGCCATGAGCAACGCACCCGAAAGTTTTTGGGCCAAACTCCCCCTCGGCCGTGGCGTACAAATCGTCGAGCGCGATCCCAACGGACTCGTCGCCTTTGCCAAACCTGCCGGTGTGCTTTCACATCCGAACGAGCCTCGCGACGAACCGCGCTCGCTGCTCGTCGCGCACTACGACAAGCCCGGGGAGTTTTTCCATTGGCCGGCGGTCGAAGGCCGCGCTGCCGGTAAGCTCTGGTTGTTGAACCGGCTCGATTCCGCGACGTCGGGCTTGTTGCTCGCCGCGTCGAGCGAAAAACTCGCGCACGAAATCCGCGTCTCTTTTCAGCGTCGTCACGTTAAGAAAATCTACAACGCTCTCGTTTTTGGCGCACTACGCGAAGTGCGTGAAATCTGGCGCGACCGACTCGCCGTAGATAAACGCGGCGGCCAGATCCGTACGGCTGCGAGCGGACACATCGCCTCTGAGGCGCACGTGCGCGTGCTGCGCAGCGTCCGAGAAAGCCGCTTGCTGACGTTGATCGAACTCGAACCGAAGACTGGGCGCAGCCACCAGCTACGCGTGCAATGCGCCAAGCGCCACCTTCCGATCGTGGGCGACGCGACTTACGGCGATTTCAAAGCCAACCGCGATTTTGCCAAGTCGACCGGCGAAAAACGGCTCTTCCTGCACTCGCTCAAAACGGAGTTTGAGTACGAGTTGCACGGCGGGAAATTCCGCTTCAGCGCGACCGCGCCGCTGCCTGAAGAGTTCAGCACGGTATTTTAAACCGTAATTTTGCAGTCGAGGCATAACCGCCCGCGTGGAGCGGCGTGCAGAAGGTGGAGCCCGATGTCCCAATCGGGCTTGATTTGCGAAGCTCACGAATAGCCCGTTTGGGACAACGGGCTCCACCCCCGAATTCATCGTTACCGCAGGTAGTCAGGCCGCACGTGCGGCGAACGGCACGCCCCGCCTATAATCAACGCAAGCAGATGGCCCCGTAACGCTATGGACATATGCGCGCGCTGTTTTCGTGAACGCCATCGCGTTTCTCGTCCATTGGCGGCATATTGTCCGGCTGCTCCAATGTAAATTACCGCGCGTCGTTCTACTCCAGATCGTCCGTAGCCAATCACCTTGGGTCCGCTTGATTTTTAAAGGACGACTATGATGACGACAAAACCTAGAAAGTGGTTCGGCCAGCGCTTTGTGCCCCGTCCATTACAACCCCGCCCGGAAGTTGCCCAACGCGAAGTGTTCCACACCCGGATGCTGAAAAAAGGCCCCTACAAGGTGAGCTACGGCGAATTCACCTATGTGGTGCAGCCCGTGGTTTTGGAGGAGGAGAAAATCTCGTACATCGCTGCACGCATGGTGACAGAAAATGGCCGGTTGATGCAGCCGCTACACGAGTACGAACTGAGCAAACGATTCCCGAGTTTGACGGGAGCGCAGGAAGTTTGGTCGGAAGGTTTCGTGGCTAAAACGGATCAATTTATTTCCCGCGCGCTGGTCAATCGGCTGGTCGAAGAACTAGCGGCAGAAGTGATTCCTGCTCCGCCCAAGGTTCTCCCGCCAATCGAAGCAGAATTGTAAGGCCTCGCAAGTCCGAGGGTAGGGCGCGTTGTCCCCAACGCGCCGGAATGGCGTCGCTAACGAACCAGCGTAAACCGCTAGGTGCAATTCAAGCATTGTGGATGCGCGACCCTCAATAGATTTAGAATCTGAGCTCGCTCAGTGGGCTCCTCCGCCGCGGACGATGCGGAGCACCGTCCCTGCCTTCGATCAGTTAAGCCACAAAAATGGTGACTTGTTAAACATCGATCAACCGAGGGACTTCCCGTCGCTCCATGAGGCAAGATTTAACGAGTTGAAAATTTTTGATGAAAAACTTTTCACCGCAGGAATCCATTGAGTTTTCCGAAATTACGGCGATTAGCGATAATTAGCGGTTAAACAAGGCTGTTTTGGATGATTAGCCGTTGGATACCAGCGCCCGCGCTTTCTGGCGCGGGCTTTTGGTTAAAACACTTAGTTCGGCTCAGGTTTACTCCTGGTATTTGCCGGCTTTAGACATCTTCTGGCGAAGTCCGTTGTTCAGGATGCGCTTGCGCAGACGGAGGCTCTTTGGCGTGACTTCGACGAACTCGTCGGCGGCGATGTATTCGATCGCGCGTTCGAGCGAGAGCTTCGTCGCAGGCGTGAGGCCGACGCCGACACCTTCACCTTGGGAGCGGAAGTTGGTGAGCTTCTTTTCGCGGACGGCGTTACAGGCGATGTCTTCATTGCGAGGATTTTCGCCGACGATCATGCCTTCGTAAACCTGTTCGCCAGGGCTGACGAAGAGTTTACCGCGTTCCTGAACCATCACCAAGGCATAAGCCGTGGTTTCGCCGGATTCCGTGGCGATGAGGGTGCCGGTGATGCGGGTGAGCACTTCGCCCGCGTACGGGCCGTATTCCTTGAAGAGATGGCTGAGCACGCCGCGGCCGCTGGTGGCGTTGACGACGTCGATTTCCATACCGATCAAACCGCGGGTGGTGATCGTCGCCTCGATCATGGTCGAGTGCGGGAGTTTTTCCATGTTCGTCATCAGGCCTTTGCGGTTGGCCAGATTTTGCATGATCGGTCCGACGCATTCGTCGGGGATTTCGATCCAGACGGTTTCGAACGGTTCGCAGCGCTGGCCGTCGATAGTCCTTTCGATGACGGTCGGGCGGGAAACCAGGAGCTCGAAACCTTCGCGGCGCATCGTCTCGACGAGCACGGCGACCTGCATGGCGCCGCGGGCCTTGACGTTGAAGACGCCGGCTTTGTCGGTGTCTTCGATGTAAATGGAGACGTTGGTCTTCAGTTCCCGCATCAGACGTTCGCGCAGTTGGCGGGACGTGACGAGCTTGCCTTCCTGACCGACAAGCGGGCCGTCGTTGACGCAGAACTGCATCTCAAGCGTCGGCGGATCGATCTGGGTGAAGGGCAGGGCGTGGGCGTCTTCGTTGGCGGCGATGGTGTCGCCGATGTCGATGTCTTCGAAGCCGGCGAGGCCGACGATGTGGCCCGCGTCAGCGGCTTCAGACGGGATGGTGCCGAGGCCGGAGTATTCGAAAACCTTGGTGATCTTGGCGCGGACGCGCTTGCCGTCGGAGTGGCGGATGATGAACACGGTGTCGCCCACGTTGGCTTTGCCGCCGAGGATCTTGCCGATGGCGATACGGCCGACGTAGTCGCTCCAATCGATGTTGGAGACGAGCATGTGGAACGGCTGGTTCGGGCGGGCGAATGGCGGCGGAATGTGATCGAGGATTACCTCGAAGAGCGGCGCCATGTTGGCTTTCGCGTCGCCGAGTTTGCGCATCATGTAACCGTCGCGGCCGGAGCCGTAAACGACGGGAGCGTCGAACTGTTCCTCAGTGGCGTTGAGCTCCATGAGGAGTTCCAAGACTTTTTCGTACATCTTGGCTGGTTCGGCATTGTCGCGGTCGATCTTGTTGATGACGATCACGACCTTGAGGCCGTGAGCGAGGGCCTTGCGGAGCACGAAGCGGGTCTGGGCCTGGGGGCCGTCGTAGGCATCGACGAGCAGGAGCACGCCGTCGACCATGCGGAGGGCGCGCTCGACCTCGCCGCCGAAGTCGGCGTGTCCGGGAGTGTCGACGATGTTGATGATCTTGTCCTTCCAGTGGACGGAAGTGTTCTTGGCCTTGATCGTGATGCCCTTCTCTTTTTCGAGATCCATGGAATCCATGGCGCGCTCCTCGACTTGCTGGTTGGCGCGGAAGACTCCGCCCTCTTTGAGCAATTTGTCCACGAGCGTGGTCTTGCCGTGGTCAACGTGGGCGATGATTGCGATGTTGCGGATGTTCTGGTTCATGTCTCGGGCGGGCTTACGATTTCGGAAAAAGGTTAGAACGTGCGCGTCCTGTACGTGCTTGGCAAGGCCGAAGGCGCATAGGCCTCAACAAGCTCGTGCAGCAGAGGATAAAGCAAAAAAGCCCGGCCCCATTTTAATGGAACCGGGCAGAGCTAAAAGGGACGTTTTTTAGAAAACAGCGAACACGCTGAGCGTGAATTCGGTCGCTTGCACTTTTTCGGCGCCGTGCAGGTAGCCCTCTTTGACTTCGACCTTGGAGCCATCGTAACCAGCTTCTACGCCTATGGCGAGGATGCGGTGTTCCCAGACGTGCAGGCCGACTGCAACCACAGGGCCGGGCGTGCCCGAACCGAGCAGATCGCCGCCGGAAAACGGATAGGCGACACCCGCTCTTGCGTAGGGTGTGAGCGTGCCGCTTTTGGGGAAATAGTAACGCACATCGGCAAAGACCGGGAAGATGTAGCTCGTTTGTTTGTCGTCGTGATTATAATAATGGTGATTCCGATCTCTCACTTCGATGAAGGTACTTGGCCCAAAACCGCCACCGAACGCGAAACCACTGGGGGTGGTGGTATAGGCTGAGATCTTGATGCCAACGGGCCAGGTATCGGTGCTTTCAAACCCCATATTTGTCGTCAGCTGGTCAACGACATTTTTTACGCCGGAAGCGTAGGTGAGCCCGGCTTCGACAAAGAACTCGTTATTACTGCCGGCGGGCGAGGGGATGATGCCTGGCCTGGCTTGAGAGACGAGCGGCATGCTCGTGCAGGCTAGCAATGCAATGAAGGGAAGGATGATCTTGCGGTAGTTCATGGGAGAGTTCGGTTTTCTTGATGCGGGAGACTGGTTGTGTTTTTAGGCATCCAGCCGGGCTGCTGTAAAACGCAGTTCCGCACGGAGTGAATGGTGAATGAACGGCTCATCGTCGCGAGGCAATTTTACTGAGGCGTTCCCTTGCGGCGATGTGCTCGGCGCATGCCAACCAGCCCGATTGGGACATCGGGCTCCACCTTTACTGTGTCGTTCCGGTTTTGCTGTGCTTAAGCAATGGAGCCACAGATGAACGCCGATGAACACAGATTCCCTGCGGATTATTTAACGCCGGGAGGTGAATCCCTTTTTAACCAGATAGTGAGCGATCAGAGGCTGAACGTCCGACGTTCTTAAATTCCCAATCTGTGTTCATCGGCGATCATCTGTGGCTTCTTACTGCTTAGTTCCGGTTTAGTAATTCGCGCACATCCGTGGAATACACGGTTTCAGTCGTGATTTTAGTTCAACGGTGTGGTTACGGCGCTTGTACGCCCGCCTCGCGCCATTAGAAAACAATAAGGCCCGCAGAACCGAAGTCCTGCGGGCCAAATTGGGGGTTGGAGCTCGCCACGCTCTCTTTCCCGTGTACTTGCGTTGGGCGCCTCGCTTTCGCGGGCCGCAAGTTCCCCGACGCCACTCTTCGCGGCATGCGAAGGTTTCGGTCTCATGGCGGGACCGCAACGGCCGTTTCCGGCTGCTGTTTATCGAGTGAGGCCTCTATGCCCGGTTCGGAGACTCTCTGCCGAGAGCCGCGCGCCGGACAGGGTGCTGACACGCCTGCAATGGTTACTTTCGCGTCGGCACCGGTTCCACGAGGACGGCTAACAGCTTTTGGCTGTACGTTGGCCTCGCGGGACGGGTCTGACCTCTTACCTCTCAGGCTGCTTTTGTGTGTTGCAGTTGGGTGACGCGTTTTTGCGCGCCGCCCCAATCAGGAACGTTTACGAGCTTTGCCAGACTCGCTCGCTCCCCACGACAAGGTTTCCTTTACGCGCCCGGTCCTGCGAAAGACCTGGGCCTTTTGGCGGGGTGGACCCGCCGGGAAACGCCATCGCGTGCTGGTACTACCGTAGCAGCCAAAACCCTCTGGGTAACGGTATCAGTACGGAGATCGAAACGGTCCCCGTACCTGACTCAGCTTGCGCGCGGTTTCTAACTTCACGGCTCGCTGCTCAGCTCCTGATTCGTGTGATAACTGGTGCGGGCACGACCCCGACCAGAGGAGCTGGTGATATATGCCTGAACGCGGCGATCGCTCGCCTGCGGAGGAGAAGGCCGAACCAGCTTCGACCTTCTTTTCCCCGGTTGCCCGGGATTATCCCAGTCGTGCTTTCGGCGGATTTTTCAGGACCGCTGCGCTGCGACTGTTCTATCAAGGAACGAGTAAGAAGGTGCGGCATTTTGAGCGAAAAATAAAGGATTTCTTCCTCACAACTTGTTCACCAGCAATGCGAAGTGAGTAACTTGTCGGCAGCTGGTGAATAACTTTGGCTTGAAGCGGAAGCGCCGAACCAACGGCGTCCGCCAGAATGCGGCCTGTATCCAGAAAAAGGATTTGCCGGAACGATGAAGTAAAGGGTGGAGCCCGTTGTCTCTAACGGGCAGGTATGGGAACGACTCTGATCAAGCCCGTTGGGACATCGGGCTCCACCTCTGCGTACCGCTCCAGAGACCGGCGCTGTCTCCGGTTTTTCAATACGCTGCCGTTTTCGGCTCAGGATGAACGCGCGCGAGCTGCTTCCTCGGAAGCGGTTTCGTTGCCCTTGTTGAGGCGGTGCTCAAGTTTTTCGCGCAGTGCCTTGGCCTTTTCGAGGCCACCGACTTCGGCTTGCGTCGCGAGGCGGATGGCATCCTCGATCGACGGAGCGCCGGGGATTTTGTTGAACGCAGCAGCTGCCAAAAAATAGAGCGCTTCGCTGTGGTTGTGGGAGGCGGCGTCACGGATGAGCTTCAGCGCCTTGGCTCGGTCGTTCTCCACATGCTTTCCTTCGAAATAGAGCTGGCCGAGATAAAAACAGGCGTTGGCGGAGTATTGCGATGCCTGCTCGAAGTTGGCGACGCCTTCCTGAGTTTTGCCCTCGGCAAGCTGTTGCATGCCCAGTCGACAAAGCGCATCGCCGTTATTGTTCTCCAGAGCGCTTTCGTAATATTTTTTGGCCTTTGATTTGTTTATCTTCACGCCGAGCCCGTTTTCGTAGCATCGGCTGAGACGTTCATAGGCAAAACCTACTTGGCTGTAATTACCGTTTTCTTCGAGCAGCCTGAGTAGCTTGATCGCGGAGGTGTATTCTTTCTTTTGCAGCATGATGTCTACGATCATGGTCAGGGCGTTCATGTCACCGGACTTAACCAGGCGATCGAGCCAAAACATCGCGCGGTCAAAGTCCACTGCACCGGTTTTTCCCGTGACATAAAGATCGATCAGGCAGCGCAACGAGGGGATGTGTCCTTCGAGGGCGGCCAGGCGGTAATGGTATGCAGCTTCCGAATACGTGATAGGCACGCCTTGGCCGTGTTCGTGGATCTTGCCGAGGGTAAAGTGCATCTCGGGCATGCCCCATTCGGCTGCTTGCTCAAGGTAGCGGTAAGCTTTCCGCAGGTCCTGATCGGCAAGACGACCGTTAATATAAATGAATGCAAGATTGCGGGCGGCCAGGGCGAATTCCTGCCGGGTGGCGGCCTCGTAATATTCAAACATCTTAGCTTTATCCCGTTGGGCGTTTTCGTTGCGACTATCCAGGGCGCGTTGTTCGTAGAGGACGCCGAGATTGTTGTTGGCCTGAAGATTGTCGGGATTGATTTCGAGACTGCGGATATAGAGGCGCTCAACTTCTACATTGAAGTCACCGTCGGGCGTTTTATCAGGCAACAGGCTAGCGTAATTCGCCATGGCGGCGGCATTGCCTGCCTCGCTGCCTTTTTTGAAGCACTCAAGGGCACTTTTCTTACCTTCCCATGCGTTTTCTCCGAAGGCCCCGGGAACGCCTTGATGCAGACTGCCGAGCACGCCCCATGCACCGCCATGACCTGCGGCGGCGGCTTTCTTCAACCAGCGAATAGCGACATCGATATCGCGTTTATTGTCCCAACCGGCAAGATAGCGTTCGCCCATGAAATACTGGGCCTGTGGGTCCTTTTTGCTCTTGGCCCAGGTTTCGATCAGTTTGAGCCGTTGCTCCCAAGTGACGATGGCGGTCGGACATTGGCCGATGGTGCCGAGGTAGCAAATGAAGTCGTCGTCTTTGAATTTTTTGAAAAGGGCGTTGGCCTTTTCAGGATCTTTGGACGTGCCGAGTCCGTTGAAGTGACAGATGGCAAGATTAGCTACCCCTAGAAAGTGTTTCGGCTTTTTGCCTTCACCGGTACGACTGAACCAGCTGAAGGCTTTTTCGAGATCGGGTTTGCCCAGGGAGTTATCGGAGTAGAGGAGCGCGAGTTTGAGCATGGCCCAGACGTTTCCGCTCTCGGCGGAGAGTTCGTACCATTTTACCGCTTCCGCTGGGTTATAGTCTTTGGAGGATTTGTCGGTGAAGACATTAGCGATTTCAAATTGAGTGGTGGTCTGGAATTTTTCGCCGGCTTCGGTGAGGGAGTCTTCCATGTCGCCCATGGCAAAATCGTCCACGACTTTTAGGGTGACGTAATTGTGGATCATGCGAACGCCGGAGCGGACGGTGAGCTTGCGGCTGACGTCGAGCATTTCGTTCGCCTTGGACATATTCCGGGGTGTGCCTTGGCCGAAGGCATAGTTCAGTGCGGCTTGAACCGCCGCAGGATAAATGCCGGAACGGCCGTCGACGCCAGCGTTGGCGGCCTCGACGAAATGAGACTGGGCCAACTCCTTTTTTTTATCGGTGGAGGCGATCAGGCCGAGCAGATAATGGGAGGACGCTTTACAGTCGCCGATCGGATCGCGGTCAAGTTCGCCTGCGACATCGGCCTTGTTTTTGGCCTGTTTGGCCATTGCATCGAGGTATTCGGGAGGTGGTGTTGGGCGGGAATAGTCCGCTTTTTCGTCGAGCGCGGCAGTTAACCACTCAGCGGTTTTAACCCGGTCTTTGCGTACGCCGGTGCCGGAGTAGAAGCATTGGCCGAGGCTGACTTTGGCAAAGGCGTTGCCGCGTTCTGCAGCGAGGCGGTAGTAGTTGGCGGCTTTGCGTTGATCCTTGGTGAAACCGTACTGGCCGGCCATCAGGCACTCGGCGAGGAGGGTTTGGGCGTGCGGGTATTCTAAGTCGGCGGCGGTTTGCAACAACTCGCGTCCTTTGACGAGATCGGTGCTATTCTTGTCTTCAAGCAGGATGAGAGCCTGCCAAAATTTTTCCGCGCCAAGATCCGATTTCGACGGCGCGGCCACGAGCTCGGCTGCGTCCTCGGCCGTTTCCGCCGCAGTTTTGGCGGTGGTTTTAGGTTTCTCAGCCTTGGGCGGTTTTGTCGTATCGGCGCTGGCTGAAAAGGACGTTGAGCTCAGGACGAGCAGTGTCGTGAGAAAGGCGAACAGTCGATGAAGCATGGAAGAACTGGTTGGAAAGACGGGTGTGTTTATGGGCGAGCGTCAGCTTGCGGAGGAGCGAACGTATCGGCCCAAAAAGCAGTGAGGCGCAGGCCTTCGCGGAGTTGCACGTCGAGGGCGGGGCGGTGGCGGCGGAGTTCGTCGTCGATTTCCACCATGCGAAGCAGCATGGCCTCGAATCCTTTGCGGATGGTGACTGGGTCGGCTTTATGGTTGTCGCCTAAGTCGAAGCATTTCAGAACCTGCGATTCGGTATGCTCCTCGAGCAGGCTGAGCAACTGGAGCGCGTGGTGAATCTGCGCAGGCGTGACCGAATGATCGCAACCAGCTGAAAACGCTGTGGCCAGCGGTTCACTGTCGCCGAGGAAGCGGTGATATGCGATTTGGTCCAGCCAGAAGCGTCGCAAGGCACCGACTTCTGTTTTGATAATGAAAGCGCCGTGTTCGAGGTGATTGAGGCCAGGGCTGCCACTGGTGGTGGTCAGCGTCGTCAGACGGGCGCGGTGCGCTGCGATCGCGGTCTGCACCGAGGCGATTTCAATTGTTTCGGTTGCGAAGACGAGGTCGCGCCCGAGTTTGCGCCGCTCGGTTCGCAGGGTGGAGAGTTTCGCCTCGGCATCGACGTGTTCGGCGAGGCGTTCTTCCTGCTGCAAACTGCGTTCCTTTTTCGCGGTGAGGCGATCAAAGAGTTCTTGTTCGCGCAGCCAGAGCGACCATTCGGGAAGTTTTTGGATATTCTCTTCGCTAAACTGGCGGAGCTGACCGAGTAGTGGCGTTGTAATTGTGTTCTGAATACCGGCTGTCGGTACAGCTGAAGCCGGGGCGATTAACGAGTCAGCTGGCAGCGCGTGGGGCAAAGCTTCCTCGCGCTTGAAATCCGGGTTTTTGCCCTGAGGCAGTGCGATGTCAGCCGCGATGCCATTGCGCTGCACGGCTTGGCCGTCGGGTTGATAGAAGCGTTCGTGGGTCAGGCGAAGGGTTCCCCATGTAGCGGCATCCTCGGGTTGGCTGCGCTTGGTTTTGGCGAGTTCGATGTAGTTTTGAACCGAGCCTTTGCCGAAAGTGAAAGGGCTGCCGACGATAAGCGCCCGATGGTGAAACTTCATGGCTCCGGCGAAGATTTCCGAAGCCGAAGCGCTGTGTGCTGACGTGAGGATGACGAGGGGCCCTGAATAAAGGTCGGCCGATTCCGTCGCGAAATGCTCCACGCGCTTACCGTCGAGTCCACGGGTGAGCATAACCAGTCCTTTAGGGATAAAAAGCCCGCTGAGCGCGAGTGCTTCCGTGAGAGCGCCGCCGCCGTTGCTGCGAAGATCGAGCACGACACCATCGATGCTCGTCTTGCGCATTTGGTTGAGCAACTCGGTGACATCTTTGGTCGCGCTGGAGGAGCCGGAGCCGTCGTTTGAAGCGTAAAACATGGGCAGGTCGATCCAGCCGATACGCCTAATTTTACCGTCGGCAGCCGGGACTTGACTGATCGCACCACGGGCGCGGTCGGAAATGGAGACCACGGCAGCGCGTTCAAGCAGGCATTCATGCTGCTGTTCTTCGCCCGCATGGCGGTAGGCGATTTTTAGTTTCGTGCCAGACTTGCCGCGAATTGAGCTCACGATCTCGCGCAGGCGTCGGCCTTTCACCGGTGTTAACGCAGCGCCGTCGTCGCCGTAGGCTTCGATGATATCGCCAGGACGCAGGGCGGTAGTGAGATCGGCAGGGCCGCCTGGGTGGATGGCGGAAATCATGCAGAGACCGTTTTCCTTTTTCAACTCAAGGCCGATGCCGCCGACGGTTCCCAGCATTTCCAGTGCAAACTCCCGGGTGGAATCGGCGGAAAAATATCCACTGTGCGCATCGAAGGTCTGAAGCAGGCCGTCGAAAAAACTTTCGCGGACCGCGAGAGAATCCATCGTTTTGATGCGGCGAATCAATTTGGCATAACGTTTTGCCACCGTGGCTCTGGCTTCAGGTTCGGTTCGACCGTTGACGATTTCGGTGAGCACTTCGTCCTTCAGTTTGCGTTCCCAGCGCAGATCGGCCTCGGCGACAGTTGCCGCTGGCTTAGGCGCATCCTCTGGTGTGTAAGTTTCCACTTGGTCGAAGCTGAAACTGACGGCGAGGCGCCGGTCGATCCAGGCGGTGCGTTCTTTTATACGTTGGGAAAGCAGGTCGAAAATTTCGAAAGCGGGCTGAAGGTCTCCCTTGAGCAGGTAAACGGAGCGGAGCGTACGCCCGAAACGCATGTGAACGAATTCGACGTCATCTTTGAGCAGGAAATCTGAGTTTGGATCCAATTTCGCGATGAACCCGGTGAGGATTTCGCGGTTGTCGATTTCACGGAACAGGCGTCCTGATTCGTGGTAGTTTTGCACGAGATCGACGACTAGGCGCGCCTCGCGTTCTAGCTGGCGTTTCTCGCTTGAGCTCAGTGATTGGGCGATAGATGGCGGTTGTTGTCCGGCCACGGTGAGCGTGGCAAAGACAAAAAAGCACAATGCTGGAACGATGCGCAGTTTCCCCATGCGGATAAATTTGTAGGCGCGAGCCTGACTGTGGAAGCGATGCCTCGTCAACCGAAGTCGCGCAATGCTTGCTGAAGGCCACGGTCGTAGGCGGCGAGCAGCTTGTCCCAGTTGGCGTTGGCCGCATCGTCGATTTGGCGGCGGCGTTCGTCGGCGTCGAACCAGGCAATCGTCCTAGCAATGCCGTCGCGGAAGCGCGTCGTCGCCTGAAAATCAGGGACGAAGCTGCGGATTTTCGAGTTGTCGAAAATAGCGGTGTAGGATTTGTCGCCGAGCAGCGTCCCCAGCGTTTCGGGCAGGCATGTCGTGATAAAGTCGGAGGCGATATGGACGAGCTTGGGTTGCGCGACGCCGGCGGCTTGGGCTGTCGCGAGATAAAATTCGTTCCATGTCAACGCCTCGTCGGAGGTGATTTGAAAGGCCTCGCCGATAGCGCGTTCCTGGCCCAGGAGCCCAACCAATCCCTTGGCGAAATCGCTGTTGTGTGTGATTGTCCAGAGCGTGAGACCGTCGCCGGGTACGATGACGGGCACGCCGCGGCGCATGCGGTCGACGACGGTGAAACTTTTCGCCCAGCTGTTCACCGCGAGTGGCACGATGGTATCTCCGTAGGTGAGCGACGGGCGGACGATCACGGCTGGAAACGCCTCGTCGCGAAGTGCACTCAGCAGACGTTCTTCGCAGGCGATCTTGTCGCGCGAGTATTGCCAGAATGGATTCACCAGCGGCGTGGATTCTGTGATGGGTGATTTTGTCGCGGGCTTTTGATACGCACTGGCTGAGCTCAGAAAAATGTACTGGCCAACTTTACCGCGAAAAAGGGCGATGCGGCGATCGATGTCCTCGGTGTTAAAGGCGATGAAGTCCACGACGACATCCCAGTGGCGTTTCCCAAGGGCTGCCTCGGCTGATGCGCGGTCGGAGATGTCGGCGGTGAGCTGTTCTGTACCCGGTAAACCCACGCGCTTGGAGCGGTTAAGCAGGGTAACATTATAACCGCGCGAAAGAGCTAATTGCGTGCAGGCCGTGCTGATGTTTCCCGTGCCACCGATAAAGAGAAGGTTCATACGAATAAGAGGTGTTTTAATATGGAACTCAGGAACTCTGGAAAAAGACCAGCTAGGTTTCAGTAGAATCAACCGAATGTCTGATACGCCAAGTTCCTCAAAACCACTTCCTCCGTTCCTGAGTTCCAGTGTTCCAGATTAGTTGCGCATTCTTGCTTGGAATTTCCGTTCTTCGCATGTGGTCAAAAACGCCAAGCTTGCCTCCTGAAAACAGACAACAAACCTGACGCATTCATGTCGCCGCGCGAACTTCCCATCTACGAACTTGAGAATACTTTGGTCGCGAGCCTGCGCGCGCAGGGCCGACTGATCGTACAGGCACCGACGGGGTCGGGAAAATCGACGCAGATCCCGCAAATGCTTTTCCGCCACGGGTTGCTGGGCGAACGCGGCGAGGTTGTGGTGCTGCAACCGCGCCGTCTGGCCACGCGTATGCTGGCGAAACGCGTGGCCGAGGAAATGTCGGTGCCGTTGGGCGATGTCGTGGGTTATCAAATACGGCTTGAGTCGCGCGTCAGCGAGCGCACGCGGATTCGTTTCGTGACCGAGGGGATTTTGCTCCGGCAGATGTCGTTTGACGCGACGCTGCGCGGGGTGAGCGCGATCGTGTTCGACGAGTTTCACGAACGGCATCTCTACGGCGACATCTCGCTCGCGCGGGCGCTGCAAATCCAGCAAACGATTCGGCCTGATCTGAAAATTATCGTCATGTCAGCCACGCTCGATGCGGGCGTGCTCCGGACATATCTCGCGCCGTGCGAAGTGCTGGTTTCACAAGGCCGCAGCTACCCGGTGCGCATCGAGTATCTGCCAAAGGCGGTCGATTTCGACCATGAACCGGTGTGGGACGTGGCGGCGCGCGAATGTGCCCGCGTCGCCGATTCGACGAGTGGCGATTTCCTCGTGTTCATGCCGGGCGCGTATGAGATAAGCCGAACCGTTCAAGCGATTCAAGGTGCGCGCGAGCTGCGTGACTTTGTGGTGTTCCCATTGCACGGCGAATTGCCTCCGGACCAGCAGGACCGCGCGGTGTCGCGTTATGATTCACGCAAAATCATCGTCTCGACCAACGTGGCTGAAACCTCGCTCACGATTGACGGTGTCACGACGGTGATCGATGGCGGCCTGGCCCGCGTAGCGCGTTACGATCCGCATCGCGGTATCAACACGCTGTTAATCGAAAAGATTTCCATCGCGTCGTCTGATCAACGTGCTGGCCGCGCTGGCCGCACGGCTCCCGGCGTATGCGTGCGGTTGTGGACGGAGCGCGAGCACGCCCAACGTCCCTTGCAAGAGTTGCCCGAAGTGCGACGCATGGATCTCGCCGAAGTCGTCCTGACGCTCAAAGCCAGCGGGATCGATGATGTTGCCGGTTTCCCTTGGTTGGAAAAACCCGATCCGAAATCACTCGAGCGCGCGGAAATGCTGCTGGAGGATTTGGGGGCGGTTTCTGTCGCGAAATCCCAAAGTTCCAAAGGAGCAAATTCCAAAGAGGGGTTGGCTCATTCGAGCATCACCGAAACCGGTCGCAAGATGCTACGTTTTCCGGTGCATCCGCGTTATGCGCGCATGTTGCTGGAGGCCGACGCGCGCGGCTGCGTGCGTCCAGTCGCGTTGATGGCCGCGCTCACGCAGGGGCGGAATTTCCTCATGCGCGGCGGGCCGAAAAATGTTGAAGAAGCTCGTGAGGAAATTTTCGGCGAGGAGCACGAGTCGGATTTTTTTCTGATGATGCGTGCGTGGCGCTATGCGGACCAGAATCGTTATTCGCTCGATGCTTGTCGCCGCGTGGGGATTCACGCGCAAGGCGCGCGACAGGTCGGGCCGTTGTTCGAGCAGTTTTTGGAAATCGCGGAGAAAGAAAAACTCGACGTGAGCGAACGCCGGATCGATGGCGAAGCGGTGCGCAAGTGTGTGCTCGCCGGCTTTTCCGATCACCTCGCGAAACGGCTCGATGCCGGTACGCTTCGCTGCGAACTCGTACACAAACGCAAAGGCCTGCTTGCGCGCGAAAGCACGATTGAAAAAGCACCACTGTTTGTTGCGGCGGAAGTCAGCGAAGTCGAAGGACGCGGCGGCGAGGTCAATGTATTGCTCAGCCTAGCGACAGCGATCCAGGAGCCTTGGCTCAAGGAACTGTTTCCGGACGATTATTTCGAAGCGGTCGGCGTGGTTTATGACGAACAGGCCAAGCGTGTAATCGCGCGGCGCGAACGACGTTTTCGCGATCTCGTGCTCGAAGCAAAGGCCAGTGCTGAGGATGTTCCTTACGACGAGGCGGCGCGCTTGCTGACCGCGCAGGTGATGGCGGGAAAGTTGAAACTGGAAGCGTGGGACGAAACGGTCGAGCAGTGGATCGTGCGCGTGAACCGGCTCGCCGAATGGTTCCCGGAGCTAGAGGTGAATCCGCTCACCGAGGCTGATCGAGCGACGTTGATCGAGCAGATTTGTTATGGAGAACTTGGATACAAAGACATACGCGACAAACCAGTGATGCCGATTTTGCGCGACTGGCTGACGGCTGAGCAACTGGCGGTGATCGACGACTATTTACCCGAACGACTCACTATGGCTAATGGACGGCGCTCCAAGCTAACCTACAACAAGGAAGGCCCGCCGATTCTTTCCGCGCGCATCCAGGAACTCTACGGGGTCGAAGGCAGGTTCACACTCGGACACGGCCGTGTGCCAGTGAAGATCGAAGTGCTCGCGCCGAACCAGCGCCCGATTCAGGTCACCGACGATCTGACGAATTTCTGGCGCGAAGTTTACCCCACAATCAAGCCCGCGCTCTCCCGCCGTTACCCGCGACATGAGTGGCGGTGAGGGTTGTTTTTCTTTGCGGCTTCGCGACTTTGCGTGAGACGGATAGGAGATTAAATTGAAGGGGAGGTTTCACGCAAAGACGCCAAGGCGCAAAGCGGAGCCCGACTAATTTGACCTTCGGTTTAGCTCTGGACTGTCAGTTCGGTGCAGTCTTTTGAAGGTCCTGACAAAGAAACTCAAAAGACAGAACTGCTTTCTCAAGGTCCGGCCGGGATGCATTTCACGAGGAGAATCAACGCGTTATTGGGTTTGGTTTAGCGGCGGGGAGCGCGACGGCTGGCTGACTTCGTGGATTTGGGTGGCTTGCTTGCCAGGAACGTTGACTGAATACCCCTATGAGCCTCTTTCGCCTTGATCACTTTTTCCTCTATTTGTTTTTGGGCTGTATGGCGTCGGTTGTTTCTTATGCAGCGGAAAACGCTACGACTAACGAACCACCGCCTCCCTCTAGCGATCCGGTTGCTCCGGTGCCACGTGATCGGGACTACGACTGGATGTCGCTCGCGCAATGGCAGAAAGAACACGCGGAAAACGTGACTATAGCCGCCAAAGGAGAGGCTGAACTGGTTTTTATCGGCGACTCGATCACGGCTTCGACCCGTGGAAGCGAGAGTTGGAAGAAGACGTTCGCGATCTTTCGCACCGCGAATTTCGGGATCGGTGGAGACCGTACCCAAAATATTCTTTGGCGTCTTGAGCAGGGTGAAATCGGCACACTCAAACCGAAGCTGGTCGTGCTCCTGATCGGCACCAACAATATTGGCACGACCGAAAACGATGTCGCCGACACAGTGTGTGGTGTGACCGCAGTAGTGGGAAAACTGCGGAGCGCTTTTCCTGCCGCGAAGGTACTCGTGCTTGGTGTTTTCCCTCGTGACGAAGATCCTGCTTCGCCTGTCCGGGCAAAGGTCCAGCTCATCAACTCAGCACTCGCGAAGCTCGACGATGGCAAAGCGATTTTCGTCCACGATATCGGCAAAGTATTTCTGGAGGCCGATGGAACGTTGTCGACCGCTGTATCCCAAGATCACCTACACCTGACCGAAGAAGGCCTGCGCCGCTGGGCCGAAGCCCTGGCACCCATCGTGCGGCAGTTGATGCGGTGAGGTGTTGTTGATGCCGGTACTGCCTAACTCGTGATTCAAACCGGGCCCTAAACCATAACCATGCAGTTTAGGGTGGAGCCCGTTGTCCCTAACGGGCTGGTTTGGGAGCGGCTTCGATCAAGCCCGATGGGGACATCGGGCTCCACCTACTGCACGTCGCTCCACGCTGTAGATTATGCTTCAACTGCATCGTTATGGCTAAGCGACTATTTCCGGCCTTGGAGTTTTTTGCGTAGGAAAAGGACGAGTAATCCCATGACAAGGGCACAGCCGCCGAGGGCTTTGAAGGCCATGCCGACATTGCGGCTAACGGCGACGAAGACGATACCGACGAGGAGAAACGTGGCGACTTCATTGTAGATGCGGAGCTGGCGCGAAGAGTAGGGACGTTCACCGGCGGCGAGGCGTTTGCGGATGCGGCCGCAGTCGTAGTGATAACCGAAGAGGAGCGCGAGGAAGGTGAGTTTCACATGCAGCCATGGCTCTTGCATCAGGTTGTGGTAACCAAACATCAGCCAGGTGCCCGCCACGGTGGTGAGGATCATCGCGGGCACGGTGATCGCGTACCAGAGACGGCGGGACATGAGGCCAAGTTGTGCGGCGAGGATGCTGCGCTTGGGCTCGGCTTCGTCGAGCGCTTCGACGTGGTAGATGAAGAGCCGAACCAAGTAAAAGAGCCCAGCGAACCAACAGACGACGCCGATGAGATGGAGGGCGCGGAGAATGAAGAAAGTCATGGTCGGTGGGCTTCGGAATTTTTTTAACCGCTAATGAACGCTGATCGACGCTAATTTCGGACGGACACAGAGGGCAGGATAAAGATAAAGAGAACGAGAAAGAGGTCGGAGCCGAGATAGTTACAGGCGCTCAAGCTGGCTGCAACTTTTGGCTTATTCTGCGACGAGGCCTTGGGCGTAGCTGGTGGGGCCACTGCCAAGGGCGAAGGCGGTTTCTTGGGCGCGGGGTTCGAGGCGGACTTCTACGGTGGTGGCGTCGGCCGGGATTTCGCGTTGAAACTGAATTTCGAGTCGACGCGGTTGAGGCGAGAGACCTTGGCGCAGGAGTGCGGTTTGCAGGAGATCGAAATAGGCGGTGTGGTTCACGTGGCCGTTGGCGTCCTGGTCGGAGTAGCGCAGGTCAAGCGACAGCGCGGGCGTGCTCGCGGCGGGTGGCGTGAGGTGAAGCCGGTCAATCGCGGCGTGGTAAGGCGGCGTGCTGTTGCCGACGGGAAAAGTTGCAGCAAGTTCGGCCGGAACGCGGGTGAGCGAGCGGGTGCGCAGATCGATCCATAACCAGAGCGAAGAGGCAGATAGCAGGAGTTCGTCGCCGCTGTGCAGGCGGAATTCGCGAAAACCCTTGAATCCGTGTACACCGGTCGACCACGTGGTGATACGGACTGGTTCGTCGCGGTGCGGGTATCGGGTGAGGTCGACGGCGAGGCGGTTGAGCACCCATGAAGTGCCGCGCTCGGCGATGCCGCGAATGCCGACGCCGTAGCGATCGGCGTGTTGCACGGCGGCTTCCTGGAGCAGTTTGAAGAGTTGTGGCAACAGGATGACCTGATGGCGGTCGACGTCCGCAAACGGCACGGCAGTGGTGAGGGTGTAGTCGTTACTCACGGAAGTAGCAGGGTGTAGAATGAGCGCAGGGCGGTTAACGATTAGCGCTTAGGACTGTTTCGTCCAGAGTTGTTCGATGCCGCGGGCGAGGGCACTCTCGGGTGGGCCGACGGGTGCGACGATGCTCGCTCGCTTGAGGGCGGCGGGCCAGCCGTGGGGCATCGCAACCGAAGTACCTGCCCAGGAGAACATAGGAATGTCATTTTCGCCGTCGCCAAAGACTACGGATTCCTCGGAGCTAATGCCGAGGTGGCGAACCAGCACGGCGAGGGCGCTGCCTTTGGTCACGCCTGGCGGAACGATTTCTATGATACGCGAATGAGTTCTGACCCAGGTGAACGTTGCTGTTTCGGGTTTCGCTGCGGCGATGTCACATCTTTGCGTGTCCGAACCAATCCACAGAACCTTGAATACGGGTTCGGCCAGAAGCGTGCCCGGCGCGAGCACGCGCGGGGATGCGCTGGCCAGTTTGCCGTAATGACGTGAATTGGCGTCGTCGAGGAAGGTGCAGATTTCGCTATCGAGGTAGACAATGGGAGCAAAACCAAGCTGAAGGCCTAAGGCGACGGCTCGATTTGCCACCGCGGTGTCGAGATAGGAGTCGTGCAGGCGTTCGCGTCGGGCGACATCGGAGACTTCGCCGCCTTGTGCGGAAACGACCCAGCGCACGAAAGGGAGCTGTGAGGTGAACTGCCGCATGTTCAGAGGATGGCGACCTGAAGCGAGCACCACCTCGACGCCTCGCTGATGAAGCATTTTCAGTGCCTCATGGTTGGTCGCGCTAATCGAGCCGTCGGGCCCGAGCAACGTGCCGTCGAGATCAATGGCGGCGAGCCGGAAAGGATTTGAAGCGGGACGCGTCATGGCTGCCAAGAACTCCAGTGTTCAACGCCCTTCATCTTCTTTGTGCCTTCGCGTCTCTGAGTGAAACAGGTTCGTCTTTCTCACGCAAAGTCGCCAAGCCGCAAAGAAAACAGAAGGATTCTGATCTCTGTTGTCTTTTTGTGGATGCTGTAAATGCCACACTGAGAGCAAAACGGCGGTTCGTTCCCGACCGTGAAGTTTAGCTCTGCAAGACCTTGGCGAGGTTGGCGGTGTCTTTGCCGCCGCCCATCGCGAAGTCGGGTTTGCCGCCGCCTTTGCCGCCGAGTTGCGCGGTGAGAGCGGAGACGATCTTGCCAGCTTGATGGCCGGCTTTGATCGCGGCGGGCGAACAGAAGGCGACGACGGTGACTTTGTCGGCTTGCGCGGCACCGAGTTGGACGACGCCTTCGCCGAGTTTGGCGATGACTTGCGAGCCGAGGGCACGAAGGGCATCGGGTGAATCGACGGTGACGACGGCGCTGATGAACTTAAGGCCGTCGCGGTCTGTGGCCTTGGCGATGAGTTCGTCAGCGAGGCCGGCGGAGGCTTTTTGTTCGAAAGCTTTGAGCTTCTTCTCGAGTTCGGCTTTGTGGGAAAGCAGAGCGTCGAGTTTTTTGGCTAGGTCGTGTGGGCCAGCGGAGAGTGCGCTGGAAACGGCGGCGAGGGCGGCTTCGCGGGTGGCGACGAAATCGAGTGCGGCTTGGCCGGCGACGACTTCGACGCGGCGGGTACCGGCGGCGACTGCGCCTTCGGAGACGATTTTGATCAGGCCGATTTCACCTGTAGTGGAAACATGGGTACCGCCGCAGAGTTCGCGGCTGTAACCGCCGATATCGACTACGCGGACGATCTTGCCGTATTTTTCGCCGAAGAAGGCGAGGGTGCCTTCGGGCTTCTTGTCGAATTCGGTTTCGTAGGCGTCGACCTTGGCGTTGTCGAGGATGCGCTCGTTGACGAGTTGTTCGATCTCGTGGAGTTGCGCGGGCGTGACGGCTTCGAAGTGCGAGAAGTCGAAGCGCATCCGCTCGGCGGTCTTGTGCGTGCCGGCTTGGCGGACGTGGGTGCCGAGGGTTTTCCGCAACGCCCAGTGGACGAGATGTTCGGCGGAATGGTGGCGGCTGATTGCCCGACGATGCGCAACGTTGACGGAGAGCGTTGCGGGGACGAGAGGCGAAAGGCTAGAGGCGAGGGGCGCGGCCAGCTTGTGTAAGGTGCGGCCGGATTTGTCTTTGACGGTGTCGGTGATCTCGAGGGTTTGACCGTTGATCGTGACGGTGCCGGTGTCGCCGGCTTGGCCGCCCATTTCGCCGTAGAAGGGCGATTGGTCGAACACGAGGAAGGTGTCTTTCTCGGTTTTGATGACCTCGACGAGCTTGGCGCTGGCAGTGAGTTCGTTATAACCGGTGAAGACGGTGGCCTTTTGGTCGACGGCTTCTGAGCCTTCGGTGGCGGCGACGACGATTTCTTTTTTCTGGGCGGCGCGAGCGCGGTTGCGCTGCTCTTCCATCAGGCGCTCGAACTCGGCGGTATCGACCGTAAGGCCGCGCTCGGTGGCGAGCAGTTGCGTCATGTCGAGGGGGAAGCCGAAGGTGTCGTAGAGAGTTCGAGCGAGCCACGATACCCGATAGGAGTTTTTCCAGACTTCCGTCAGATCGTGTTCTTGTTTCAATTCTGCTGTATGGAGTTTCATCCACTCGGCGTTGCCGAGATGCGAAAGTGTTCGGTTCGGTAGCTAAGGCAGCCAGTTCGACACTCTGCTCGAATCGAGCAATGCCACGATCTAAAGTTCTTCCGAATGATTCTTCTTCGCTCCGGATCACGCGTTGCACGATGTCGCGGCGTTCGACGAGTTCGGGGAAGACTTGGCCGAGGCTGGCGACGACGGGGGCGACGAGTTGTTCGAAGAAGCCGATCGGGAGGCCGAGTTTCTTGCCGTACAAGATGCCGCGGCGGAGGATGCGGCGGATGACGTAGTTGCGGCCGTCGTTGCCGGGGAGAATGCCGTCGGCGATGGCGCAGGAGACGCAGCGCGCGTGGTCGGCGAGGACGCGGAAGGCGATGTCGATGTTCTCTTGTTCGGTTAGTCCTTCGCGTTTGGTCGGGACAGTGCGCGTGTAGGTTTTGCCGGAGAGCTGGGCGATGACGTCGAAGAGCGCGGTGAAGACGTCGGAGTTGTAATTCGACGGTTCGGGGGAGAAATCGGTGAAGCCCTTCGTCGTGGCGTAAATGCCGGCGACGCGTTCGAAGCCCATGCCGGTGTCGACGTGTTTGGCGGCGAGCGGCGAGAAGGTGCCGTCGGCGTTGGCGTTGAACTGAATGAAGACGTGATTCCAGATCTCGATGCAGCGCGAGCTAGAGGAGTTGACGCCTTTGCGGCCTTCGGCCTCGTCGTCGGACGGGAGGAGATTGAAATGGATTTCCGAGCATGGGCCGCAGGGGCCGGTGTCGCCCATCTGCCAGAAGTTGTCCTTGCGATTGCCGTGGACGATGTGGATGGCAGGATCGAGGCCCTCCTTTTTGAAGAGTTCGGTCCAGATGGCGGCGGCTTCGTGGTCGAATTCGGACGGGTCGCCGGGCTTCGGCGCGTAGACGGTGGCGAAGAGGCGCTTGGCGGGGATGCCCCAGACTTTGGTCAACAACTCCCAGCCCCAGCTGAGCGATTCTTTCTTGAAGTAGTCGCCGAAGGACCAGTTGCCCAACATCTCAAACATCGTGTGGTGGTAGGTGTCGAAGCCAACGTCTTCGAGGTCGTTGTGCTTGCCGCCAGCGCGGATGCATTTCTGGGTGTCGGCCGCGCGGGTGTCTTTCGACGGGCGGACGCCGGCCCATTTCGAAACGTCGGGCGCGCGATCTCCGAGGAAGATCGGCACGAACTGATTCATACCGGCATTCGTGAAGAGCAATCCGGGCGAGTCGGGCAGGAGCGACGACGACGGGACGATCGTGTGGCCTTGCGAGGCGAAGAAATCGAGGAAGCTCTGGCGGATTTGCGCGGAGGTCATGGAAAAGGGAAGAACTCAGCGGATTTGCGCGGAGGAATCAAGAGTCCACCCACTTCGAGCGGAAGAAACGCATTGGCGTGAACTTCAGGGTTGCGGCGCGGGAGTGGAAAGCTTTCATCCAGCGCAACCTCTCGCGGGTATAGTATATCGGCTATTATGTGTGCTTCCCAAGCATGAGAGGAGGGTTCGACTCCCTCTACCCGCACCATTTGCGAGAAGGTTAACATCAGGGTGGGCCGCGTTTTTTCTGCGGCTAAAATTCTGGCAATCGCGGCAGGTTCTGCATTGATCGCGGGACCTTGGAGGTAACTGTTTTATGCACCCCAGAAAATGCTTTGGCCGAGTGATCTCCGCAGCGTTGGCTGCGACAATTTTCGTTTCCGCGCCTTGTCGGGCCGATGGCGATCCCGTCGCTCCGCAGGCGTCACCAGCGACGGAGAAAAACGAGGCGGTTACCGCGGTCGAAGATGCGCAGAAAAATCTGGTCGAGAACTCGGTCGTGAAAATCTTCGCTCAGGTTCGACGGCCCGAGTTGACCAAGCCTTGGACCAAACAATCGCCGCAGGAAGTGACCGGCAGTGGCGTCGTGATTGAAGGAAAACGCATTCTGACCAACGCCCATGTCGTCAACTATGCGAGCCAGGTGCAGGTGCAGGCGAGTCAGTCGGGCGACAAGCTTTCCGCTGTCGTGGAGTTCGTCGCGCTGGGGATCGATCTCGCGGTGCTGAGACTTGAGGACGAGACGTTTTTCGACTCGCACCCGCCGCTGGCTCGCGCGAGCACGTTGCCCAAGATCAAGGACAGCGTGCTGGTTTATGGTTTTCCCACGGGAGGAACGAGTCTCTCGATCACCAAAGGAATCGTGTCGCGGATTGAGTTCGCGGGTTACAGTTTGTCCGTATCCGGTCTTCGGGTACAGATCGATGCCGCTATAAATCCGGGCAATAGCGGCGGGCCCGCATTGGTGGGCGACAAGGTCGTCGGTCTCGCGTTCAGCCATCTGAGTAACGCCCAGAACATCGGCTACATCATACCTTCCGAGGAAATCGAACTGTTTCTCGCGGATGTGGCCGACGGGAAATTCGATGGGAAACCGGCTTTGTTCGGCGACCTCCAAACGTTGGAAAACCCGGCGCTGCGCACCTACCTGAAGCTCGAAAAGGGCACTTCCGGCATCGTGATGAATGAACCGTTTTTGGATGAACCCTCTTATCCACTCAAGAAGTGGGACGTGATCACCAAGATTGGCGAAACGAAGGTGGACGATCAGGGCATGATCAAAATTGTCGATGGCACACGGGTTCGGTTCACTTATCAGGTGCAGAAAATCGCCAAGAACGGGCTGGTGCCGTTGTCGGTCGTACGCGGCGGCAAGGAACTCGCGGTCGATGTCCCGGTTTCTCCGAGCCGCCCATGGCTGGTCAAGTCGTTGCGCGGCGAATACCCGGCCTATTTCGTCTACGGACCGGTTCCGTTTTCGATCGCGACGGAGGATGTCATCGAGGCGTTTACCTCAAGCAATTCCGGCAATGTGATCAACGCACGGCTCAGCATGTCGGCCAGTCCGCTCATCACGCGGCGCGGCGACAAACCCGCGTTCAAGGACGAGCAACTCGTGGTCGTCCCGGCGCCATTTTTCCCGCACAAACTCTCCAAGGGCTATTCCAACCAAACGCTGGGCGTCGTCGAATCGATCAATGGAGCGCGGGTGAAAAACCTGCTGCACTTGGTCGAACTGCTGCGTGATGCCAGGGACGAGTTTATCGTGATCGAGTTTGGCGGTCATGGCCGGGAGACGCTGGTTTTCCCCAGAGCGGAGATGGTGGCGGCGACGGAAGAGATCTTGAATGACAATGGAGTCCGCGCCCTCGGTTCGCCCGAAGTGCTGGCTACCTGGAATGCGGTGAAGCCTGCGGCAACGTCGGCCGAACCAACAGCCAAGGCCAAGTCGGATGCCAAAGCAGATGCCGGGTCAGCGAAGAAGTGAATATCTGCGCCGTGCTCAGCCGTATCCATGCAATGGAGCCACCGATGCGCACTGATAAACACAGATGCCCCAGAGGATTGTTTTAACGCAGCGCGAGAAGTTTCCTGTTTACCAGACAGTGCGCGATCAGATCGCCAAAACCACGACGTTGTTTCTGCCCCTATCTGTGCTCATCGGTGTTCATCTGTGGCTCCCAACTGAATGGTTCCGGCTTAGTCTAAATTTTGCGGGCCGAAGGCGGCGGGGAGGAGCGCGTCGAGGGTGGTTTCGATGCGGTCGTCGGAATCGCAAATGGAGATGACGGGGATTCTCGGGCCGAATTCGTTGATCACCTGGCGACAGGCGCCACAGGGTGGTGTGGCGGTTTGCGTGGGCGTGTACACGACGACGCAACTGAGCGGACGTTCTCCGGCGGCGACGGCGCTAAATATCGCGGTGCGCTCGGCACAGTTGCAGAGGCCATACGAGGCGTTTTCGATGTTGGTGCCGACGTAGATTTTTCCTGAATCAGCGAGCACGGCGGCGCCAACGCGGAATTGCGAGTAAGGCGAGTAAGAATGTTTAGCTGCGGTGCGCGCGGCCTTCTCAAGTTTTCGCTGCTGGACCGGAGTCATTTTCTTCATGCGTGCGTTTTAGCACGAAAATTTGAATTTGGAACTCAGGAAAGCAGAAACGAACCAAAGTCATGGTCTCCCTGGGCGCGCGGAGGCTTTGCCGCAAATCACAGAAATCAAAGCGGCGCGACGGCGAGCGGTAGTTCGGAGCGTTCGAGCGCGAGCATGCGTTGTTTGGTCACGATGCCGCCGGGTGCGGAGAATCCGGTGAGTCTGCCGTTCGCACCGATGAAGCGATGGCAGGGCACGAGCAACAACCAGGGATTACGCCCAAGCGCGGCACCAATCGCGCGGCTGGCCGCAGGACCACGCCCGATCGCACTGGCGAGCCAGCCGTAGGTGTGGGTTTCGCCGGGTTTGACCGCGAGCGCGGCGGTGTAAACGCGTTCTTGAAAGGGTGTGACGTGTGAAAAATCAAAACGCACATCGGCGAAGTCCTGCAGATCGCCGTCAAAATGACGTTGCACGCGGGTCATGACCGCTACGACCCAGTTGGGCGGCAGGGTCTCTTCATCGGTTATGGCGTCGGAGTCGGGGAGGTTGAAACGAGTCAGGCCTTTGTCATTCCACGCGATGGCACAGCGGCCGAAAGCGGTGGGGAAGCTTGCTGTATTCATGCCGGTATTGTGAACCAGTTGAGAAGAGACGTCCACCGGATGGAGCGGATTTGTTTGCACAACCGGTTGGAAGGCTCTGCCGCTTTCGGCTCGTGCGCAGGCGGCAGCTGCGACAGCCTCGCCAAATGCCAAACCGTTTCTACACGGCCTTCGACTCACAAACGCTCGGTGGCGAGCGCAAGACGGATTACCGCAACGCGTTCCAAATCGACCGTGACCGCGTGATTCATTCGCACGCGTTCCGCAAGCTCCAGTCGAAGACGCAGGTTTTCCTCTCGGGCGAATACGATTTCTATCGCACGCGTCTGACCCACTCGATGGAAGTAGCGCAGATCGGGCGTTCGATCTGCAACTTTCTGCAATCACGCGGCGCGCCGCTCACGGAGGACTTTTTTATCGATAGCGACTTGGTTGAGGCGGTGTGTCTCGCGCACGATCTGGGGCATCCGCCGTTCGGGCACTCGGGCGAGAGGACATTGCAGGAGTTGATGAAACGCCATGGCGGTTTCGAGGGCAACGCCCAGACACTGCATCTATTAACCGAGACAATGTACCAAAACGAGACGAGCGTCCGTGGCATGCATCCGACGCGGGCACTGCTCGATGGCGTTTTAAAGTACAAAAAACTTTACCGCGAATTCCCCGAGACGCCCGCCCGGCATTTTCTTTATAATCCGCAGGTGCGCTACCGGGACTTTGTTTTCGATGGCGCGGCGATTCCGGCGAAATTGCATGCGGGCGAGGTGTTGAATAGTTTCAAATCCGTCGAGTGTCAGATCATGGATTGGGCGGACGATGCAGCGTATTCGCTCAACGACATTGTCGATGGCGTGAAGGCTGGTTTTCTGACGATCGACCGCATCGAGGCGTGGGCGGCGAGCCAGCCGATCGATGCAGAACGGCAACGCCATCTGGACGATTTGTTCGGCTCGATTCGGAGTGACCGGATTGAGTATGTCTTCTCACAGAAGATCGGCGCGTTCATCCGTGCCTGCCGCCTGCGTGAGCGGGATAATTTCATGTCGAAACGAACTAATCGCTACCGCTACGAGTTGGTTGTGACCGACGAGGCGTTGCGCGAGGCCGCGTTCTACAAGCTGTTGGCCAACGACGTGATTTTCGAGAGCCCGCAGCTTCAGCAGATCGAGCACAAGGCGCGGCGCGTGCTATTCAGCCTCTGGGAAGCGGCCTGGACGAATTATGTCGAGCGCAGCGAGCGCGTGATCCACGTCCTGCCGTCGGCGGTGGGAAAACTGGTCGCGGGCGAGGCCTATCTCGACGACAAGGCCCGGCGTATCAGCGATTGGTTGTCGGGCCTCACTGACGGCATGATCGTGCGAACTTACCGGCGGCTGTTCGACCCGGAGTTTGGCAGCATCCGCGACCTGAGCTGAGCGGAACTCGTTCGCGCACTGATTGTATCCAAGCGGCGGTTACCACTGCTCTGCGAGGTGTTACAGAAGGTGGAGCCCGATGTTCCCATCGGGCTTGATCGGCGCGCTCGCAAACCAGCCCGTTAGGGACAACGCGCTCCACCTCCTACTGCATTGTTACAGCTTAGCGAGGGAAGGGACTGGAGACTTGCTTTGAACATTCAAGCAGTTAGCTTGTTCAAGCGTCTTGGAAGTAGATATTTGGTGGACGTATTCGACCCGCGAACGAACAATTTATCCCTCGCGCAATTACTACCTCATTTGTATGGAACCGAACCAGGAGGACATGAATAAAGGTACGCCTGCGCGTGAAGAATCCGCAGGCGACGCTGCGGCATCTCAGTCCGAATCAAGAACGGCTGCCTCACACAGCTACTCTGTGCGGCGGATGGCGATGCGTGTCGTTGTCGTTTATCTGGTTGTTTCGGCTCTGTGGATTTTGATCAGCGACCAGGTACTCGTCGCTTTGGTGAGCGATCTCAAGTTGCTTGGGAAAATAGCGATGGTAAAGGGTTGGGCTTTTGTCGGTGTCACGGCAGCGCTATTATTTTTCCTATTGCGACGGGAGACGCGGCACTGGGTTGCCGAACGACAGGCGCGTGAAAAAGCAGAAGCGGTGACGCAAGAAAGCGAACAGCGTTTTCGTCAGCTGTTCGATTTGGCACCGCTGCCGATTGCGTATTTCAAAATGACCGGTGTTGCAGTGAGTTTTAATCGGAGGTTCACGCAGGAGCTCGGCTACACGCATGAAGATCTCCCGACCCTCGAACACTGGCTGTTACGGGTACACCCCGATGAAAACGAACGCCGGGAGGCGGTGGCGAGGTGGGATGCTGCGGTCCAGTGTGCGCTCAAGAATAAAACCGATATCGCTCCCGAGGAATTCAACATAAGATGCAAGAATGGCGAGACACGTACGTATTTGATTTCAGGTTCGTTTCTCAGCGATGGAATACTGAGTACGCTTGTTGATATATCCGCACGGAAACACACAGAGGAGCAGTTGCGTTTCCAAGAGGCGATTTTAAGGGAAACCGGAGAGATCGCAAAGGTCGGCGGCTGGCAATTCAACACGGCGACGGGCGTTGGCCGCTGGACCGATCAAGTCGCGCGTATCCACGATTTGGATCCGACTGACCCCATTTCGAAAGATATGGGGCTATCGCATTATAAAGGCGAATCGCGTACCCGTATCGAAGCGGCGATCAAAGCGGCCATCGAACAGGGTACAGTTTATGATTTGGTGCTGGAGCTAACCACCGCCAAAGGCAGGCATAAATGGGTGCGCGCCATCGGGCACCCCATCGTGGAAAACGGGAAAATCATCCGCCTTCACGGCTCATTTCAGGACATCACCGAACTCAGGTGTGCTGAAGATTCCTTGCGCGAGAGTGCGGACCGTTTTCGTCAGATGGCTGAAAATATAGATGAGATTTTTTGGCTGACCAGTGTTCACGACCACAGGATTCTCTATATCAATCCAGCCTACGAACGGATCTGGGGGAGTAGTTGCGAGAGTCTCTACGCCAAGCCTGAGACATGGGCTGACGCGATCCATCCCGATGACCGAGCGCGAGTTTTGGCCGCTGCTGAAGCGAGGAAGATCGGGGATGGGTACACCGAAAATTATCGAATTCTGCGTCCAGATAAACAGGTGCGCTGGATTCTCGTGCGCGTTTTCCCTGTTCACGATTCGATGGGACAAAGCTACCGGATGGTGGGTATCGCCACGGATATCACCGAGCGGCGCAAGTTGGAGGAACAGTTTCGTAATGCGCAAAAAATGGAAGCGCTGGGCACGCTGGCCGGCGGTATTGCCCATGATTTCAATAACATCATCGGCGCAATCATGGGCTATACCGAGTTGGCCAAAATGGATTCTCCTCAGCCCGCAGTTCAGTCCTGTCACAATGAAATATTGAGCGCTTGCGGCCGGGCCGGCGATCTCGTGCGCCAGATCTTGGCCTTCAGTAAACAGCGCGAACAGCAGAGAAGGCCGTTGCAACTCTGGCAGACCGTCGCTGAGGCGACGCGGCTCTTGCGGGCGGTTCTACCTGCGACCGTCGATTTCCAGATCGAACTCGATCGGGCGTCTCCCACGGTGCTAGCCGATCCAACTCAAATCCACCAAGTGGTCATGAATTTATGCACGAATGCGCAGCATGCCATGGCGAGCAAAGTTGGAAAACTGAGCGTGAGCGTCAAAACCTTCCAGGCCGATGAGCCTTTTATCAAGATGCACGAAGGGGCTTCTCCGGGGCGTTATGCCTGTCTAACCGTTAGTGATAGCGGGCATGGCATGGAGCAGAACGTGATCGACCGTATATTCGAACCATTCTTCACCACCAAAGCTCCTGGTGTAGGCACTGGACTGGGGCTTTCCGTCGTGCATGGCATCGTGCAGGGACATGACGGAGTCATCACCGTGGAGAGCAAGCTGGGCGAGGGTACAACTTTCAGAGTTTATTTTCCGGAAAACGATAAAGCTGCCGACGAAGAACCGACCAAAATCGATTGGATTGCCCAGGGCCATGGCCAAAGGATTCTGGTGGTGGATGACGAAGAAGCACTCGCGCGAATGGTCGGGAAAGCTCTCACAAAACTGGGTTTCAAGCCCGAAACGATCAACGATCCCGTGGCAGCGCTGGCCAAGTTTCGTTTGGCACCAGAAAACTACGATCTCATCATCACCGATCTGACCATGCCGCACATGACCGGTTTGGAATTCGCTGCTTCTGCACTGAGTGCGAAGCCGCAGATCAAAACGCTCCTGATGACAGGGTTTGCCGATAACTTGACGGAGAAGGAGCTCGCGGCCGCAGGTATCGTCGAGGTTCTTAGGAAGCCGATCACGCTCAACGATCTTGGCCGTGCGATTGAGCGGATCTTGAAACAAGAGCCGGCGGCAACAGCGTGACGAAACAAGTGACACCTATAAATCCGTGGCGGTGGTCCCGATTGCGCCCCGCCTCAACGGATTTCACCGAACAAAAAAGGGATTGTTGCGCCGTTCTTGAGCGACGGTGGTGAGCGGACCATGGCCGCACGCGAGCACCGTGTCGTTGGGCAACGTCATGATTTTTTTCAGATTGTTCTCGTACGCGTCGGCATACGAAACCTTCCCGCCACCCATCGACGAGGCGAAAATCGAGTCGCCAGTTACAGCCACGGGCCAAGACAACCCCGTGATATAATAACTCGTGCCGCCGACCGAATGGCCCCAGGTGAAAAGTGTTTTGACGGAAAGCGGGCCGACATGGAAAAACGCATTCTCCTCGAAAGTCTTGGCTCCGGGAAACGCGGACGGCTCGCGCGAACTCGCCCAAACCTCGCCCTTGGTTTCGGCCACAAGCCGTGGAAGATCCGCGATGTGATCTTCGTGCGTATGAGTGAGAAAAATGTAGCGCACGCTGAGGCGTTCACTGCTGATCAGTTCCAGCATGGGTTCGCAGGTCGCGCCGGTATCGAAGATCGCTGCGTGCCGTGTGCGATCATCCCAGATGATGTAGCTGTTTACCGTCATGTCCGCCAACGGTGTATTGAACGCCATGAAGCCCGTGGGGAAAAGAGGCTGTTGCGGATACCATTTTTTTTGCGCGAGTTGAACAAGCGCGTCGCGGTTCAGGCGCAGATGTGAAGCGATCCGTCGAGCGGTGTATTCGTCGAAATTGCCGGCCTTGAGCGAGGCGATAGCAGCAGCAGGGACCTGAGCGCGACGGGCTAGATCAGCATCGTCGATACCGAGGCCGGTCTGGGCCTTGGCGATGACATCATTATAATTATCTTCTAGTGGAACACGTCCCATAGCGTGGAGGAAGCGCGAGGCAAGCGACCGGCGCAAGCGCAATGCCCGCGAGAAGCGTAACCATAAGGAAAAGACTCGTGTCCGCTTTGCCTTGCCAGCGCGTAGAAGATTTAACTTAGTTTAGCTTCCCCATGAATACTCCCGAATACCTGAACTCGTTGTTTTCCCTCGCTGGCAAAGTCGCTGTTGTCATCGGTGGTACCGGTGAACTCTGCGGCGCGATGGCGGAAGGACTCGCGAGTGCAGGTGCCGAGGTTGTCATAGTCGGTCGTAGTAAGGAAAAGGCCGATGCCCGTATTGCCAAAATTGCAGTCACGGGTGGAAAAGCCTACTTCGTCCCCACCGAAGCCAGCAGCAAGGCCGAATTGGAGCAGCTCCTTAAGACCGTGCTAGAAAAGTCGGGCAGGGTGGACATCGTTATAAATGGTGCGGGCGTTAACTCCGCGACGCCGTTCTTGGAAATCGGCGAAGAAGAATTCGAGCGCATCATCAAGATCAACCTGAAGGGCGTTTTTCTCGGTTGCCAAGTGTTCGGCAAATACCTCGTCGATCACGGGGAGGGCGGCTCAATCATCAACCTCGGCTCGATGTCTGGCGTGATACCGCTTTCACGTGTCTTCACGTATTCGGCGAGCAAAGCCGCAGTTCATAATCTCTCGCTCAATCTAGCCCGTGAATGGGCCACGAAAAATGTACGCGTCAACGTCCTCGTTCCAGGTTTCTTCCCGGCCGAGCAGAACCGCAAGATTCTCAGTCCTGACCGCGTGGCCAGTATCATGGGCCACACGCCGATGAAGCGTTTCGGCGAAGCCAAGGAATTGATCGGTGCCACGCTGCTTCTGGCCAGCGATGCGGGTTCGTTCATCACCGGCGACGAAATCATCGTCGACGGCGGCTATCACGCCATGACGATCTGATAAAAAGCCTCTCGCGAAGATAGAAATACAGATGCGTTCCAACCTCGGTTCCGTTGGCAGTGCTGAAGGTTGTGGCTTTACTAAAAATCGGAATATTAGCGACTAAGAACATTTTACCCCGCCCGTCACTCAATAGAGCAAACCGCAATAGGCCAATATAGATCATGCTACACGGAGAGTATGCAGATGTTTAGAGCGAAATATTAAACATAGTACTTGCGTCTTTGCGTGAATATTATTTCATTACTCGTCTTATGGTAACCGATACAGTCAAAGAACTACAGGCCGCTAAAGCTAAAGTGGCCGCGCTCGAGCAATCCTTCGCCAAGGAGATAACCCAGAAGCTTGTGAAGCTGCCGTCTGAGTACGGTTTCGACAGCCTTCCCGCCTTTATCAAGGCGCTGAGGCAAGCTGCTGGTGGTAGCCCAGGACGCAAAGCCGCTAAAGTTGCTGGTAAAGCCGGCAAGCGTAGCAAGCGCGCCAAGATCACCCCAGAGGTGAAGGACAAGGTGAAGGCCGCCGTCAACGCTGGCAAAACCGGTGCTGCGATCGCCAAGGAACTGGGTATTTCCGTTCCGAGTGTGCAGAACATCAAGAAGGAGCTCGGCCTCGTTAAGAAACGCAGCTGAGTTACTTTCTAAGTTTATTTTGCGAAGCCTCCGGTCTTCCCGGAGGCTTTTTTTTGCCCTAGGTTGTCGTATGCAATCTTGAACGCAGCGGTGTTGCCGACAGATTTCACGCAATGACTCCGTATATTCAGGCCAATACAAACGGACGGCTGCATGCCGCCGATGAGCCGTCGATCACGCCGCTCAATCGTGGCTATTTGTATGGCGATGCGATTTATGAAGTCTGGCGAACTTATCACGGAGTGATCTTTGCCTGGGAAGAACATGTTCGCCGACTTGATCGCTCGGCCTCGGCCTTGCATATGGCCTTGCCGCTTACGACTCAGGCAATGCTCGGCGAAATACAGAAAACAACCGCCGCATTTCGCAATCAGGTTTCTTCGGCCAGCGAACTCTATATACGCTTACAGGTGACACGTGGTTCGGGACAAATCGGGCTCGATATCGCGCTGGCTGAGAAAACCGAATTTACGATTCTCGTGCAGGAGAATAAACTTTTCCCCGAGGAGAAATTTGCCGCCGGCCTCAAGCTTTCATTTGCCGAACTACGTCGCAACCCACCCGAGGCGCTCAATCCCGCCTGGAAAACAGGGAACTATCTGAATAATATCCTCTGCCTGCGTGAGGCGCGGGCGCATGGTGCGGACGAAGTGGTGATCACGAATCTGGCCGGTGAAATCGCCGAAGCGGCAGTCTGTAATATTGGGTTTGTGCGCGCCGGGAGCGTGGTCACGCCGCCACTCTCTGCGGGTATACTTGCCGGTATCACCCGCGAAATCCTTCTTAAGGCAGTTGCTCCTGCTGTGGGAATCTCGGTATCGGAAGATTCGATACGACCGCAGGACCTGTCTGGCATGGAGGAATGTTTTTTGCTCTCAACGACCAAGGATATCACACCCGTGGCGTCCATTTCCGGATACACGTTTGCTCACGGTTTGGACTCGGTGACGATGCGTTTGAAGCGTGAGTTTCTGAAATACGCGCAGACTTACGCCGAAGCATACCCACTGCTCAGGGCCTAAAGTTGGGTGCGAAAGAAATTGCACAGCGCATAAAGCGTAGCCAATTCCTATCTCCTCACATGGCACAAAAATTTGTGGTTATTATTGCTGGTGGCAAAGGTGAACGTTTCTGGCCGCAAAGCCGGGCACACCGGCCGAAACATCTTCTACCTATTGTCGGCAAAAAACCGCTACTGGTACAAACGCTCGAGCGCGTCCGTGCGCTCGTGCCTGCCAAGAATATTTTTGTGATCACTAGTGCGGTGCAGGCCAAGGCGGTGCGCGAAGTTTGTGCTAAGCTGCCCGCAGCAAACATCATTGCCGAACCGGTCGGCCGCGACACGGCTCCCGCTGTCGGCTTGGCGGCTGCGCTCGTTGGGGCCCGCGATCCCCAAGGCATCTTCGCTGTGCTCCCGGCGGACCATGTTATTCACGATGCGAAAGCCTATCAGCGTGATTTGCGCGTAGCTTTCGCTGCGGCGGAATCCGCACCCGTGATGGTCACCATCGGTATTTCTCCGACTGAACCGGCAACGGGTTTTGGCTATATTCAACGCGGCGAGGCCTGGCAGAAATTTGAAAATTGCCCGGTCTACCGGGTGAAACGTTTTGTCGAAAAACCCACGTTGGCGGTGGCCAAGGGTTATCTAGCGGGCGGCGATTATATCTGGAACGCTGGTATGTTTGTTTGGAGCGTTCCGGTAGTTACGGCTGCGTTGGCCAAACACGCGCCGGAACTCGACACGGCATTAAAACCGATCCGTGCCGCACTGGCCAAGCGCAAGGCTCTGGCTCCGGTGTTGGCAAAAGTGTATCCGAAGCTCACCAAGATTTCGGTCGATTATGCATTGCTCGAAAAGTCCGACAACGTGGTCGTGTTGCCGTCCAGTTTTGACTGGGACGATGTCGGCGCGTGGCCAGCTGTGCCTAAGCACTACGAAAAAGACGCGTCGGGCAACGTGACGCGGGGACGTGCGCTCATCGAGGGCGGTAGCAATAATATCGTTTTCTCCGAGGGAAATCATCTGCTCGCCGTGCTCGGTACTGACGACTTCATTATCGTACACACTCCCGATGCCACTTTGGTTGCGCCGAAGTCCAAAGCGCAGGAAATCAAACTTCTGCTCAAGCGCATCGAGGCTGAAAAGGATGGCCAGCGCTGGCTGTAAAGTGAAACGTCACACGCTGTCATTATTATCCGAGGTAGGGCGGGGCCGCTGGGCCCGCCGAGCGAACGGACGGCCCGGCGGTCCGTCCCTACCAATAATGCACGGGATCGAGCTACCACGGGAACCAAATTCCTAACATGCGGTGTCTTGGCATTGATTACGGGGCAAAACGCGTCGGTCTTAGCTACGGCGACGAGATCGGTGTGGCCACGCCGCTGCCTGCACTGATCGATGCTGAACCAGCCAAACGCTGGGCCGCGCTTGTGGCATTAGTGAAGGCACGGAAAATCACTGACTTCGTGTTGGGTTTTCCGTTTAACATGGACGACACCGTCGGTTTTAAGGCGAAGGAGGTTGAAGCCTTCGCAGAAAAATTGCGTACGGCGTTTGGTTTGCCCGTGCATTTCGTCGATGAGCGGCTCACGTCGTACGAGGCAGAGTCTTCGATCCCGAAGGCGAAGCGTCGTGAGGTTCGTGCGAGCGGACTCGTCGATTCACGAGCGGCCACGATCATCCTCCAGGATTTTCTGAATGAGAAAGTAGTACCGCCGCCACCGGAGGACGAGTCGTGAGCGGCAAGACGGAGATCCGTGATCCGGCAGTGCAGCGTTGGAAATGCGTGTGCGCTTACGACGGCACGAACTTCGCCGGTTGGCAAAGTCAGCATGGCGGCGGAGCGATTCAGGATGTGATCGAGGCGCGGCTCACACAGATGTTCGGCGGATTACTGCGCATCAATGCGAGCGGGCGTACCGATGCGGGCGTGCATGCGCACGGGCAGGTTTTTCATTTTGATGCGGCGTGGAAGCACGGTCCGGAAAGATTGCGCGCAGCGATGTGCGTGGGCCTTCCTGCGGCCATTCAGCTCAAATCGGTGCGAGCGGTTAAACCGGATTTCCATTCACGATTCACCGCGACGGGGAAAATCTACGTTTATCATCTCTATCTCGGTGACGCCGATCCGTTCACGAGGCCGTTCGCTTGGGCGATTGGCAAACCACTCGATATCGAGTCCATGAAGGCGGCGACGGCGGTCTTGCGCGGGAAACATGATTTCCGCGCTTTCTCGGCACTGAATGGTCCGCCGAAGGACGACACGGTGCGCGATTTGAGGCGTTTAGAACTGGTTCGGCGTGGGCCGCGTGTGCGCATCACGGCCGAGGCCGATGGTTTTATGTACAAGATGGTGCGCAGCCTGGTCGGCGCGGTGGTTGCGGTGGGCGAGGGGAAGATGACACCCGCGCAGCTTCGGGAGCTTTTGCGGTCGAAGCAACGCACGCCGCTTGTGCAGACGGCACCGCCGCAGGGGCTGTTTTTGGTTAAGGTTCTGTATTCATAAAATGAGCACGCTGCTTAAACGGCTGACTCGCGGGTTGGGCGATGTGGCGTTTCCGCCGGTCTGCGTGTCGTGCGACGGATTGGTTGAAGCTGGTGCGTATCGGCATGTCTGCGTGAAGTGCGCGGAGAAATTCGATTTTGTTGAGGCCCCGGCCTGCTACGTATGCGGGCATCCGTTCTATGGCGAACTCGCCGGCGAGCGGATGTGTCCGCATTGCGAGGGACTGGCTCCGGCTTTTCGCGAAGGGCGGACGTGCGTGCTCTTCAAAGGGCCGGCCCGCGGATTGGTGCATGAGTTGAAATATCATCGCGGACTTTTTGCGCTGGTGGATATCGAGGAGGCTATTCGACATTCACCGCGCGTTTTGGAGCTCGTGCGCGACGCCGTGCTGGTGCCGGTGCCATTACATTCGCGAAAGGAACGGGAGCGCGGTTATAACCAATCATTATTACTGGCAGAATGTTTCGCTCGCGCTGCTGGCGGTGCAACGCGAGTTGAGTCGTTGTTACACCGCGAGATAGACACGGTTTCTCAGACCGCGTTTGATCGAAATACGCGGCGCATCAACCTGAAAAATGCCTTTGCACTTACGCGGCGCGTCGCCATAAACACCGCTCTGCATTACGTACTTGTCGATGATGTCTTCACTACCGGTTCAACCCTTAACAGCTGCGCAGGCGTACTCCGCCGGGCGGGCTGCTTGAGTCTGGACGTCGTCACTTTTGGTCACGGTTAACTCACGCTATGTCGCTTTTTAGCAAACCGCAGTATTCCACCGTCGTTGTTAAGAAAAAAGACATCCCCAAGGGGCTGTGGACCAAGTGCCCGATCTCCGGCGAGATCGTCTTCAACAAGGAACTCGAGGACAACCTCATGGTGGTGCCCAAATCGGGCTACCATTTCCCGATCCAAGCGCGGGCACGGATCGCGGCGCTTTTCGATCCGAACACATTTGAAGAAGCCGATGCCAAAGTTCGCTCGGCTGATCCGTTAAAATTCGTCGATTCGCAGCCCTATCCCGAACGTCTCAAAAAGTACGAAAAAGAGAGTGGCTTGCCCGAGGCCGTCGTTTGCGGCACCGGGAAAATCCACGACCTCAATGTTTCTGTTGCGGTGATGGATTTCCGTTTTTGTGGCGGTGCGATGGGTTCGGCGTCGGGCGAAAAAATCACCCGGGCCATCGAAGTCGCGCTGAAAAAGAAAATCCCCTGTATCATCTTCAGCGCATCCGGCGGCGCGCGCATGCAGGAAGGCATTTTCTCGCTCATGCAGATGGCCAAGACGAGTGCCGCGCTCGGCCGACTTGCCGAAGCGAAGTTGCCCTTTATCTCGGTGCTCACGCATCCGACCATGGGTGGCGTAACGGCCAGCTTTGCCACTCTGGGCGATGTCATCCTCGCTGAGCCCGGAGCGCTGGTGGGTTTTGCTGGAGCCCGCGTGATCAAGGAAACGACAAAACAGACGCTACCTCCAGGTTTCCAAAGCGCAGAATTCCTCCTTCAACACGGTTTGATTGACCAGATCGTAAGCCGTCTAGATATGCGCGACCGCCTGCGCGATCTACTGCTCGCGTTGTACGTTGGAAAATTGCCAGCGGCAAATGCCAAGAGCTGAGTTCACGTTGCCTGCGAAAGCGGGGAGGCTTTTCTCCTCCGGGGTAGGGCGGATTATCCTTAATCCGTCGGCTTCGACTCCGCATCAACCGGCGCGTTAGGGATAACGCGCCCTACCACCTGAGGCGTTTTATTTTTTGAATACGAAAAGGCAAAACTTCACCGACTACGCTGCTGTTCAGGAATACCTGTTCAGCTTGAAGGCGAAGGGCGTGAAATACGGCATCGACCGGATGAACTCATGGCTTGAAGCCATCGGTCATCCGGAAAAGCGTACCCCGGTTATCCACATCACCGGAACCAATGGTAAGGGATCAACGGCGGCGATGCTTGAATCGATTTTTCGCGCGGCGGGGTGGCGCACGGGCCTTTATACTTCGCCGCATCTCGTGCGCTTGGGCGAACGCGTGCAGGTGAACCGCGAGCTGCTTACCGAGCAAGAAATCACGGCTTATACGAGCGAACTTAAACCGATCGCCGAAGCGGTTTCGCGGGATAATCCGGATGATCACCCCAGTTTTTTTGAGTTTATGACGGCAATGGCGTTCCATCAATTTGCCCGCAAGCAGTGTGACATTGCACTGATTGAGGTCGGACTCGGCGGACGTTTGGACGCGACCAATGTCGTCATGCCTGAAATTGCCGTGATCACATCGGTCGGGCTTGATCACTGTGAGATGCTGGGCGACACGATCGAGAAGATCGCCGAGGAAAAAGCCGGCATTATCAAACCAGGTAAACCGGTGGTGATTGGTTATTTGCCGCAGGAAGCTGAGCGGGTGGTGCGAGAGATCGCAGCGAATCGGAGCGCTAAAGTCTACGCTGTGCGCGAGGCGTTCGGTGATGATCCGGTGCGTTGTCCAACGACGAATCTTGAGGGCGAATACCAGCGCAGTAACGCTGCGACTGCGACACTCGTTGCGAAGATTTTGCCCACGAACTGGCGGCTCGACGACGACGTTATTAGCCGTGGCCTACAGAGCGTTTCATGGGCAGGACGCTGGCAACGCATGAAACTGGGCGGACGCACTTTGATTTTGGATGCTTCGCACAATCCCGAAGGTGCCCAGGTTTTGGATACAAATTTGAAACGCTTGCTCGCTGAAAATGGACGTCCTCCGGTTGTCGTGACAGGCGTGCTGGGTGCGATGCGAGCGCGTCCGCTGCTGGAAACTATTTGCCGCTATGCGCGGGAAATCCATTTGGTCATGCCGCAGCAGGCTAGGGCATGTACGTTTGAACAACTGGAGGCGCTGGTGCCGACCAACTACACTGGCACAATTCGATGCACGACGGTAGACGAGGTTTTTCCCGGGCCCGGGCTGTGCACCGTGGGCAGCGCGCAAGATACGGTGCTCGTTACTGGGTCGATCTATCTGCTGGGCGAGGTGCTCGCGCGGCTCGAACCAGAACGCGGCCCCGGCGAAGGGCGGTTGCAGGATTTCTAGCCTGTTGTGGTGGGTGAAACGGTTCGGTGGTAGATGCCATGAGGCCGACAACCGGGACGAAAACGTCCAACCTGTCGGCCCGATGAATAAAAAAACTAACGAAGTAAAGTTAAGGGAACGTATCCTCGGCAATGAGACTGAGGTGATAAAACAGAGACTGGATGTGCATGCGGCGTGCAAGTGGTGATGCCGGTGCACAGCTACGCATGGATAGCAGGTTAGCCGGGCCAAACGCCCTGGGCCAAGGGACGTGAGACTCTCCGCAAGACTGTGCCTGAAAAGGATTCTCGCTTGGAGCGAATCAGTCGTGCGCTTGGTGCAACTTGACGACACGAAGCAGTACTTCTTGTAGTTCGGCGACCCGTGTCGGTTTCGAAAGATAGTCGTTCATGCCGGCCTGAATGCACTTTTCGCGATCACCCATCATCGCGTTGGCTGTCATTGCAATAATCGGGATTTTATTCTCATCGGTTGAGCGTAGCCTGTGCGTCGTTTCGTATCCGTCGAGTTCAGGCATCTGACAATCCATTAGGACTAAATCAAAGTTTGACTCGCGCAGTGCTTCGATCGCGAGAAGTCCATTGCCCACGATTTTTGTTATACAGCCGAGCCTGCTCAATTGTATTTGTATCACGCGCTGATTCACAACGTTGTCTTCGGCCACGAGCACACGAAGACCTTTGAGTGGGCTTAGATCGTTGATTTGCGGTTTATTCGAGCGTTCGACTATCGGCGTTGTGCTGGTGCCTTTCGTTGCGGAGTGCTGGAAATCGACGGTGAACCAGAATATAGAACCAATGCCATTGTCTCTTGGTCGCATGCCTATTTCTCCACCCATGAGCTCCACAATTTGGCGGGAGATTGCCAAGCCCAAGCCCGTGCCACCAAAACGGCGTGTCGTGGACGAGTCTGCTTGTGTGAATGGCGTGAAGAGTTGTTTTCCAACCTCAGGCGGTATACCTATTCCGGAGTCTTCGACTTCAAAACGGAGTGGTATGGCTTTGGTTGGCCCCGTTGATTTTGGTTCTTTTTCCACGCGAATAGACACACTGCCTTTTTCAGTGAATTTCACGGCGTTGCCCATAAGGTTCAGGAGAACTTGACGAAGCCTTCCTGGGTCTCCGCGAACAGTGCTGGGTACGTCCTTGGTGAACGAACAAGACAGAAGAATTTCTTTTTCAGCAGCCCGTGCAGAAAGCAGTTTAATGGAATCTTCGACGAGCGTTTGAGGATCGAAGTCCTGCATGTCGAGATTGAGTTTTCCCGCCTCAAGTTTGGAGAAATCCAGAATATCGTTGATGATGGTGAGCAGGGCTTCTGCGCTATGCCGGATGGTGTTGGCGAATTCGAGTTGTTCGGTGCCGAGCGGAGTTTCGATGAGGAGGTTGCTCATTCCGATGACTCCGTTCATCGGGGTTCTGATCTCGTGGGACATGTTCGCCAGAAATGCTCCTTTGGCCTCCGCGGCTTGTTTTGCTTGCGCGGCGGCGACCTGCAATTCGGCGGTTCGTGAGCGGACGAGGTCTTCGAGTTGATTGTTTCGGGCTTTTGCACGCCTGAGTAGCAATCGAGCGGTCAGGGTCAGCCCAGAAAGCGTAGCGACGAGATAACCAAGGTAAGCGTACCAAGTTCTATAGGGCGGTGGGGCTATACTGAATTCCAGCAGAGATTCTTCACCTACTTGTTCGTTATTATCGATCAGTCGTACAGCCATTCCGTAGGTACCCTCGTGCATTCCGGTCAGGTGCAGGGTTGATTCGCGGGATGGCACGGACCACCCGTTATTATCGCCAATAAATTTATATTGGTAATTGGCGGAGCTGATTCGCGTGTATGTACCTGGAAAAAATAACAGGTTAAGGCTGTTGCTTGAGTAGGGGATGTTCTTGAGTGCGTTCGGGTCTGGCTTGAGTTTATTATAGATCATACGCTTGGAGCGCGCATCCACGATGGCGGCCAGAACAGGATGAGGGGTTCGTTTGGGGAGCTTGTTTGTGTTGTTTTCCACGCGTATAACCGACCGAAGCCCCATGAGCCATACTTCGTTGTCTCCGGTGGTTTGTAGAATTGGGAACTTTGCCTGAAGTGTGTCGATTTCGCCTAGTTCGGGCGTATAGCTTTGACCATTGGGGGCCAGCCTGAGCACCCCGTGAGCGTGGGATAGCCACACCGTACCATCGGACGTTTGAATCGCACGTTGGGCATAGTAAGGCAATGATTTGAACAAATTATCTAACTCGGTCGAAGGTGCAAAGTCTCCCTTGAGCTCATCGAAATAGAAGCGTTCGGTTTCCGTTGCTAAAATCACAATATTTCCAATTGAGCCCACACCAACCCACTGGCGTTTTTCCCAAGGCAGTTTGTCGAATACCTGCGCGGTCAGTTTTCCGTCGCGCCAGCCGATTCGGCCTACGCGACCTATGCCGAGCTCAATCCATATTGAGGCATGCGGCTGCATAGTGATATAATTTGCCGGGAATCCAATCCCGGGAATCGGCTCAACCATGGTTGCCCAAGACGAACCATTCCATCCCACCACGGTGATTTTTTTCTCGCCCACGAGAACGAACGTATCGTGCGAGATTGCGACGATTCGATTTACGCTGAGGCCGTCCAGTATTTTGGTGGTTTTGCCGTGGTTGTCTCGCTGATATAATCCCTCCGTGCTGCCGAGTAGGAGGCCGTGGTTGGAAGTCGCTGCACACCAGACGTTCTTGCATATAGCAGTGTCTACTATTTGGAATTGAGTAGGTTCGCTATTAGCGGTTTTTAATGATTCGTATAGTTTACCGCCGGAGACGATGTATATTTGGCTTTGGTGTTTTATGATGGTTGGCCAGCTCACGTTGAGTCCCTGTCGGTTGTCGAAGATCCGCACCGGAAGATTGTAGAATATCTTGCTAATGCCTCGGGTGTCGGTTGCCCAAAGTACACCCGGCTCGCCCTCGCATATCTCTGTGGTGCCATCGAACTCTTTGCCGTTGAGTGCAAGGTTCAGCTGGCCGTCGCGCTCAAGGAAATATAAGCCGCGGCCTTTGCTCAGCACTGCGATGCGGCCATCCGCCAGCATGAGTAGTTTTACAAATCCGACTGAAAGCAGTGAATCGATCTCAGTTTTCCACGGAGTGAATGTCTTTCCGTCGAAAAGGAAGAAGCCTTGGTTAGCGGATACGCCAAGAATCCGGTTTTTATCCCATGTTACCGTGACGTTGAGATCAAGAGCCTGTTTGGAGTCAGTCACTGTCGCTGGACATAGGGTGCATTCCGGGAGGTTGATCTTGATCAAGCCTTCCGATGTGGAATTCACAAATATAGATCCGCCTACTTCGAATAAATTCGTGAGTAATGTAACTTGAATGAATTTGGTTTGGCCAGTCAGGCGGTTTATATAGACGACCCCCGAAGGATTAGCGAAGAACAAGCCCTCCTTGGTTTCAGCAAATCTAACGAATCCAGTGCTGGTCGACGTCCATGAGGGAACTTTTTCTGGCTTGAGTGAATGTTGTTCGATCTCGCCGTTTGAATTGTAATCCCACGACCCCCAGCCTTCGGGTGAGCCATAATAGTTAGTGCCGTCCGCCGCCCGCATAACTCTTACGAGGCCGAGGTCTTTCCCCGGCACGATAGGCACGTCGACCCAGTTCTTATCGTCGAAGTATCTGTAGGAGCCACGTTGAACCAAGATTGGACGGCCCAGTTCATCTGTGGTCAACTGAGCCCCGGAGGTAACATCGCCAATTTCGGCGTAGGAATATGTCCGTATCAATGGGTAACCAATAATGCGGGGAGGTGGGCCTGGTTCCGAGGTGGGCGCGGTACTCACACCGAGCCCGGTCGCGCAAAGCGCGGTTAGTGTTGTCGCAAACACGAACGCGAAAAACACGATTCTTGAGGTAAAAGTGAGAGCCTGAGTTCGATAGGGCACCACGCATTTCATCGGCGTTATCCATGAGCGCCTTAGGATTAATTGCCTATTCTGAAGATTTAACCCTACTTTGCCACCGGAAGGAGCTGAGCTGTCAGAGGTAGGTCCGGCCGCCGACCCTGCGCTCGGCACGAAATAAGGCACTCCGAGTTTGGCGGTTAGGGTAAGTTATTTGCCGGTATGTATACGAAGCGAGCGTACGCTACAGTGCGCGCGGTAGACGTATATCAATGAACTTTTTATGTAGACTGCCTCGCGGGTTTTTTCGCATGCCCGCACAACGAGGACTCGACAAACTATCGGGTGCTCTGCAAGACCTGTCACTTCGTTGAGACGTCATCAGAAAAGGCTGAGCGTGCAGCACTGGAGCTGGCTGCTTAGTCGCTGGTTGTCGAAATCGACGACTGCCATAAAACGACAACCACTCCATTCTCTCCCCTCAAAATAGCCCCCTAAGCGTCCACCATTTTGCAGATCCGACGACTTCCGGCGATTTCCCCTCGCGAAAGTCTTGGCATGAGCCAGAGAACAGCGTTGCACGTCGCTGCCGGACTCTCCATTCATCTTCCTTTTAACACTTATAACTTAGCATGCGACACACGCTCTCTGTACTCGTAGAAAACAAGTTTGGCGTCCTCGCGCGCGTCTCCGGCATGTTCAGCGGACGTGGTTTTAACATCGATTCGCTCAACGTCGCGCCCACCCATGATCCGGCGCTCTCGCGTATCACGGCCGTTTTGAATGGCGACGACACTGCGCTCGACATGGTGACGAAGCAGCTACGCAAGTTGATCAACGTAGTCGAGGTTGTTGATTTCCATGCAGGCGAAGCCGTTCAACGCGAACTGCTCCTCACGCGTGTAAAGGCCACCTCGAAAACGCGCTCCGAGATCATGCAGATCTGCGACATTTTCCGCGCCAAGATCGTCAACGTTGCCCCAGACGCCGTCATCATCGAGATCACGGGCGACGAGGGTAAACTCACGCCATTTCTCAAACTGCTCGAACCTTTTGGTATTCTCGAAATCGCCCGCACCGGCCTGCTCGCCCTGAAACGCGACAACGCCTCTGCCTGAGCCGAACCACAGCTTATCACTTAACCCTTATACCCACTACTTATCATGCCCGCTAAAGTATACACCGACAAAGACGCCGATCTCGGCGTGTTCTCCAACAAAACGCTCGCTGTGCTCGGCTATGGCTCCCAAGGCCACGCGCACGCCCTCAACCTGAAGGACAGCGGCTGCAAGGTCCTCATCGGCCTTTATCCCGGCAGCAAGTCCCGCGCGGTCGCTGCGCAGCACGGCTTCGAAGTCGTCGACACAGCCGAGGCCGTTCGCCGCGCCGATGTCATCATGGTCGGTCTGCCCGACATGAAGCAGGCCAGCGTATACGAGAGCGATATCCTCCCGAACCTTTCGAAAGGTAAAACGCTTCTCTTCAGCCACGGCCTCGCGATCCACTTCGGTCTGATCAAGCTCCCGAAGGACGTCGATTGCATCATGGTTGCTCCGAAGGGCCCTGGCCACATGGTCCGCCGCCTCTACGCTGAAGGAAAAGGCATGCCCGCTCTCATCGCGGTCGCTCAGGACAAATCGAAGAAAGCCAAGAAGACCGCTCTCGCTTGGGCCAAAGGTATTGGTTCGACCCGCGCCGGCGTGCTCCAGACCTCCTTCAAGGAAGAAACCGAGACCGATCTTTTCGGCGAGCAGGCTGTGCTTTGTGGTGGTGCCAGCGCCCTCGTGCAGGCTGGTTTCGAAACGCTCGTCGAGGCTGGTTACCAGCCCGAGATGGCGTACTTCGAATGTCTCCATGAGCTGAAGCTCATTTGTGATCTCATGTACGAGTCTGGCATCGCTGGCATGCGCTTCTCGATTTCCGAGACCGCCAAGTACGGCGACATCACCCGCGGTCCTCGCGTTGTGAACAAGAAGACCAAGGCCGAAATGAAGAAGATCTTGAAAGAGATCCAGTCCGGCCAGTTCGTCAAAGAATGGGTCAAGGAGCACAAGGGCGGCCTGAAGAATTACAACAAGCTACTCAAAGCTGGCGAAAAGCATCAAATCGAAAAGACCGGTGCTTACCTCCGCAGCATGATGCCGTGGATGGCCAAGAAGAACACCAAGGGTGTTCAGGCTGCTTACTAAAAGTTATTGCGAGCGAAGGGCTGAAAGGCGGAACGGCTGAAAGACTGAAAAGTCCGAAAGTTGTTCTATCTTTCAGCCCCTTTTTTTTAGACATTGGAACAGAAGATAACGAAGAGAACGAAGCGGCGAAAAACATTCCGCACCCAAGTTCCAAGCACCAAAACGGAGCTTAGATGAGGCCGCTCGCGCATCGCTTCGTTACCTTGGTTACCTTCTGTAAAAAATCCGGATCTTTCCGCCGTCGGTCTTTCATCCTTTGAAAAAACTCATCCTCGCCACCCGTAAGAGTCCGCTTGCGCTTGCGCAGACTGAGATGGTCGCCGCGCATTTGCGCGAAAAACTTCACGTCGAGGTGGACCTGCTGAAGATCGTTACTACCGGCGATAAACAGATCGAATGGTCGCTCGAGAAGCAGGGCGGCAAAGGGCTTTTCACAAGCGAACTCGAACACGCCCTCGAACGTGGCGAAGCCGATTTTGCGATTCATAGTTCGAAAGATTTACCCGGCGAAATGGGCGCCGGACTAGCCATCGCCGGTTATCTACCGCGCGCCGATGTGCGCGACGTGCTCGTGCTGCACGCTGGTGTCGCGAAACCAAAAACAATTGCCACCGCTAGTCCGCGTCGTCGGATGCAGATCGCGATGCTTTTTCCAGATGCGCAGTTCACCGAAATCCGTGGAAACGTGGATACGCGCCTGCGCAAGATCGGCACCGACCATCTGGCCGACGCGACGATTCTTGCCGCAGCTGGGTTGAACCGCCTTGGCATCGGGAATTGGCCGGGCGTGGAGTTTCACTCGCTTGGCTTCGAGCAAATGGTTCCGGCTGTAGGGCAGGGCGCGATTGCGATCCAATGCCGTGCGGCCGATGCAGCAAAATACCATGCTGTATTCGATCTCCCGACCTTCCGTTCCGTTGCGATTGAGCGTGCCTTTCAGAATGCGCTAGGAGGCGGCTGTCACACTGCGCTCGGTGTTCACGCGACGGTGGATACGCTTTATTTCTTCCACGAAAAAACAGGCGTAAAGCATTTCCCCCTCACCGAGGCTGACGCTGCTGCTCCGACTGATTTCGCGCAGAGGATTTTGAGACAAATCGAGCTGGTCTGCTGCCGAGGGTAGTGCGCGTTGCTAACGCGCCGGCAAAGCCGTGGGTGGCACGGCGGGGTCGTCGTGGGCGATGTTCGCCAGATATGTGGGAATCGTCGAGTCGCTCGCGAAAAATTGTCCGGCGAAGCGCACCAGTTCTAGAGCAGATTCAGTAAAACTGTAGCCGTTTTAAAGCTGCAGATGATATTGAATATGGAGCTCAGGAAAACTGGAACGAACCGGCTGTGTGTAGGGGCGCAATCTTGTTGCGCCCAGGTACGAGGCTTACGAAAAGGGCGCAGCAAGTCTGCGCCCCTACACGCAATCCCACGATTGTTATCGGCTACAGTTTTAATATAACGGCGCTAACGCCGCGCCGGTCTACGTTTCGCTCGGTCGTTGATCGACGTTGCCGAACTAGCAGCCACCACATATTCAACGGTTATAGCACTGACGTCTTCGTCTTGGCTTTCAGCGGTCGCAGTGGACAAATGAGTTTGGGCGGCGGCGGCGTGCAACCCAACGTAACGGTTGGCGACACCGGATGCCGTCTAACCGCCTACGGAGTGATGACGATTTTCCCGCAAGCCTGGCCTGATTGCAGGTAGCTAAGCGCTTGGGGGACTTCGCTGAGCGGGAAGGTTTTATCGATCACCGGGGTGAGCTTCCCGGTGGCGAGAAGTTCTCTTAAGACCGCCATTGAGTCCTTTTTGGCGGGCGGTGCGAAGTTCATTTCCCCTGACAGATGGTCGACGAAGGGGGAGATCATCATGAGTTTTATAAAACGCGGGATGCTGCCAAAAATACGACCACTTGCCGCTCCATAGTGATCGTGACCTATGAGTACGTAGATCCCCTTGGGCGTGAAAGCGCGTTTGCAAGCCGATAGTGAAAGGTTCGACGCCACGTCGAAGATAAGATCGTAGCGTTCACCCAGCCGGGTGAAGTCTTGCTTTGTATAATCAATCACCTGGTCGGCGCCGAGGGCGCGGATCATTTCCAGTTTCCTGGTGCTGTCGACGCCGGTCACGCTCGCACCAGCAGCCTTCGCCAGCTGTACGACGATTGAGCCCACACCGCCGCCCGCACCGTTGATCAGCACCTTTTGACCCGGCTGAATTTTTCTCTGCCCTTGAAGATTCATCAGAGCGATGAGTCCGGAAGTGGGCACGGACGCGGCTTGCTCGAAACTAATGCCTTGGGGTTTGAGTGCCAGCGCACTCTCGGAAATGGACACATACTCTGCGAAAGCACCGCCGTTTATCCATTGCATCAGTTTAATGGTTTCGCCGAATACCTCGTCTCCCGGCCGGAACGTGGTGACGTTTTTCCCGACCGACTCTACATATCCAGCAACATCGGTTCCTGGAACTGGATTTTGGGGTTTGGAAAAACCGCCACCCATCAGGCGTAAGACGTAGGGGCGGCCGGTCACGACATGCCACACATCAGCATGAACGGAAGCCGCACGAACACGCACGAGCACCTCGTCGTCCCCGGTCGCAGGAATATCGATTTCCCCGAGCCGCAGGACTTCGGCGGGTGAACCATACTTAGTTTGGATGATAGCTTTCATCTTACCGGAAACGACCTGTGGGGTGGGGAACATAAATCTGGCCTAAACTAGACACGTTGGCATGGCGTACCTTCAGATGGCTGGTTGCATCGAGTCAAACGGCTTCAAGTCGCTCTCGGGCGGCTGCTTCGAGAATGTGATTCGCGGCGACCGGGACGTACGGGCGGAATAATCTACGCTTCGCGTTTGACGGAACGAGGGGAGGATCTACCTTCACCGGCTGATCCTCTGTAGTGTTCGAGGTGCTTTAATAACCGCTCTTTGCCTTTGTAAAATTCCGGGAGCTGAACCCGTCGTGGAAGATGCTAGGCCGTAAATCGGAAAGCAGATGCTGCGGAGGAGGTTCCCACCTTAACATAAAAAGGACTTGAGCCTTTGAGCATACGGCACCGGCGGAGGATCAACTTTATTTTTTCTGACCACCAAACCAATAGCCTGAGATAAAATCCATGTCGCCCGTTTTTTACCACGTCCTCCATGTTATCTCACTGCTGGTCCTCACGGGCTACACTTTCTTTGCCTTCGCCGGTCCCGCACCAGCAACGAAGAAAAAAGTGATGATGATCACGGGTATCGCGAGCCTACTGATGCTGGTGAGCGGCGTGGGTTTGATGCACAAACTCGCGTACCAATGGCAGGGCTGGGTGATCGTGAAGATCGTGATCTGGCTGGCGATCTCGGCCTTTGCCGGCATCGCCTATCGCCGACCGGGCGCACGTGGTGTGCTAAGCGCACTCACCGTGCTGCTTGCGGGCGTGGCCGTGTACTTGGTTTACGCCAAGCCGTTCTGAACCGTTACAGCTGGCTCGAAGCGCGGGGATCTCGTCGCGGCTTTGAAGACGGCGACGGAGTAACGCTGAGCTTTATCCGGCTATCGCCCGATAGACGGTGCCGATGGTGATCGCGAGCTGAGCCCCTCCGCAGATCCACATCCCGAGCCGATAACGGCGCGTCGGACGGATTCCTGAGAGCAAGCTGGGCGTCAACGCGATGAGCAGAACGAGTATCGTTGGCTCAAAGTAGCGTTGGAAAACCTGTCGGTTGACCAGAAAGGTCGAGCCCCAGGCGATGATCGTGAGAAAAAACAGAGAGGATTCACGATGGAGGTTTTTCGTGTGAAGCGAGCTCCAGATTTTATGAATTGCCCATGCGCCGATGATCGCAAGCACAAGGAAGAGTAGACTGCGCTGTTGAACGGCGGGCAGGTGATCAGCGAGGTTCCACAAGTAACCGCCCCAACGGCCTTGCGCGTAGTTGGAGGTAGAGGGCGTGGCTAGCCAGAGGATGATCGTGCCGAGGATGGCAATAGCCAGCGATGTGGCTTTCGGCTTGGTTGAAAGTTCAGGTTTCCAGAGTCCGGGCGTGAAATAGGGCAAGGTGAACAAGCCGAATACAGCTAACAGATACAAAGGCCCCGCTGTTGAGAAGTGGATTGCCGTATCGCGCCATACCGGTGGAACGAAGCCGTGCCATTGCGAAATCAGGAAGAGCAGTACGCCGACGGGAGCGATGGCGATGGCGAGCGTTCGCAGGACGGTCCGTGAGTGGTTGGCGTTGGGCGAAGCGATGAACTCTGTTGCCGGAAGGACGACGAGCCAGATGGACGTTTGGCGCACGAAGACAGCGGTGGCGTTGGTGAGAGAACCGAGCCAGGCGGGGGGCGTGGTGGGCCGAAGCTGGCTCAGGAGGGCGAGGGTGACGAGCAGCAGCGCGGCGTTGTCCGTGACGAGCCAACTGGCAGACTTGATGAAGAAATTTGAAAAGAGCAGCGGCAGCAGCGGGAGATAGGCGTCAGTTGGCGGCAGGCTTTTCCTTAGGTGAAGATAAAGCACCACCAGCACCAGCGCACTCACAGACCAGTTGATGAGGCGCAGCGTCCGGGTGCCCGTGCCGGTGACGAGGGAAACCGTGGCGAGTGTGTAATGATAGCCGGGGGCGGTGGCCGAAAGTGAATCGCTCCTGACGTCCAGCGCTGGCCAGTGCGCCGCAATCTGGCGGACAGCCGGCAGGTGGTAGCTCGATTCGTCCTGCGAGTAATTGGATTCGCGGTCTGAAAAAATCAGAGGCCAGCAGAGGACGGCGAAGACAAGACCAAGCAGGACGACCTCAAGTCCCAGTTTCAATCGCGATGGCATGAATTAACGGTGCGCTGGGCTCGAAGAGCTAATGGTCGCGGAGCTGAAATGGGCTCGGCAGTCGGCGTGGCTAACGAAAGCGGAAGCCGAAGGGGCGAACGGGGCGGTTACGCCTTTCCTTCGATTTGGTCCGCGATTTCTTCGAGAGGATAAGTGATGATCTCGGCGAGCGTGGGATGATACCACGGTGCCTTGAGCAGATCGAAAACCGTGGCGCGCATCGCGAGCGGACCGCTGAAACAATGAATGAGCTCGCCTGCATCTTTGCCGACAATCTCGGCGCCGAGGATGCGTCCACGTTTCGGCTCAGCCAAAACTTTTACGTAGCCGTAGTTGGCTTCCATGAGGATGGATTTGCCGTGATCGTTGAACGGGTAGTTGGCGCTCAAATACGCGATACCTTTTGCGTGGAGCTGTTTCTCGTGGAGTCCGATGGTCGCCAACTGGGGATCGGTGAAAACGACGTTGAGCACGAGGCCGTCGTCGATCGGCTTTAGTTCTTTGAGACCGAAAGCGTGACGTGTGGCGAGTTCACCTTGGGCAATGGCGAGATGGACGATGTCGTACGGACCGGAAACGTCGCCTGCGGCGTAGATATGAGGAATGCTTGTTTGTTGAAAACGGTTCGTTATGACGCGGCCTTTGTCACTTGTCTTCACGCCAGCTGCGGCCAGATCCAGGCAGGCAGTGTCGGGCTCGCGGCCGAGAGCGTTGAAAAGATGCGCTGCGCGACGGACAACCGTTTTTCCGCCGGTGGTGAATCGTACCGAGACACCGTTTTTATCGCCCGAAATCTTTTCAATCTGTGTGTCTGTGAAGAGCTCGATGCCTTCATCGCGAAAAGCTTGCTGTACGACAACACTGGCTTCGGGCGAATGATCGCGCAGGATATTGGGACTGCGTTGTACGAGGGTGACGCGGCTGCCGATGCGATTGAGGAACTGGGCGAGTTCGCAGGCGACGATGCCGCCGCCGAGCACGATCACACTTTTCGGGATGAAATCGAGATCGAGTACGTCATCGCTTGTCCAGAATGGCGTTTCAGCGAGGCCGGGAAGCGGAGGCGTGCTGATGCGCGAACCCGTGGCGATAAGGACATGTTCGGCTTTGAGCTGTTTACCGTTGTCCAATTCGACTGTATGCGCGTCAACGAAGTGGGCGTTGCTGCGGAAGAGATCCCATTTGTCGGAGGCGAGCTGTTGGTCGCGATAACCAGCAAAGTCGGCGATGATCTTTTTCTTGCGCACATGGATCGCTTTCATGTCAGCAGCGGTGCGAGGGATTTTGAGACCGAAAGTTTTCCCTTTTTGTGCGAGATGCAGAACCTCGGCCATGTAGAGAAGCGTCTTGGAGGGCATGCAGCCGCGAAGGATGCAGAGGCCGCCGAGTTTCTGCGCTCCATCGACGAGTGCGACACGTTTGCCGAGACTGTGCGCAAGTTTAGCGGCGTTGAAACCGGCGCTGCCGGCACCGATCACGAGAAGGTCATAGGGCTTGGTTTTCACTGGCGATAGGGAATAGTTGTTTATCGCCCTTTTCCAAAGATCATTACGTGAATGGTCTTTAGGATGATCGAGGCGTCGAGGCGGAATGAAAAGTGGCGGATGTAATACAGGTCGTACTCAAGCTTGCGCTGAGTGTCGCCAATATTGGCTCCGTACGGGTAGTTGACCTGGGCCCAGCCCGTGATGCCGGGGCGCACGAGATGACGGAAATGATAACAGGGGATTTGCTGTTCGTAATCGGCGACGAGCCGCGCCCACTCCGCGCGGGGACCGATCAGGCTCATCTCGCCTTTGATGACGTTGAGGATTTGCGGAAGCTCGTCCAGTCGGCTGGCACGCAGAAAGCGGCCGACCTTGGTGATGCGGTTGTCGGCTACTTGTGCGTAGGGTATGCCGGTGACGTTTTGCCGCATGGAGCGAAATTTGTAGACTGAAAACGGTCTGCGGTTTTGGCCAATACGCGTCTGCTTGAAAAGAACAGGACCGCGGTCCTCCAGCCAGATGGCGATGCCTGCGAACACGAAAACGGGTATCGAGAGCACGAAACCGAACAGACCGAAACCGATATCGCTAATACGTTTCAACCGCTCGTAAACCGGTTCGCGCGCGATGTGAAAGCCCTCCTGAAAGAGCCAGGTTTGATTGAGGCGATAGAGCGGTATTTTTCTCCAGTAAAGCTGGTGAAATAGTTCTAACGTATAGGTCGGCACGCCTTTGAAATACAAATCAACCAGCTGCTGCGACACCTCTGGGGTGAGTTCGCTGTTGGACTCGCGTAGAACCAACGCCTCGACGCCGAGCTGTCCTTTGGCGATCTGCGTGAGAACCTGCGACACAGGTACACCCGCACCAGGATGGGCATTCTTGTCTGCTTCGACAGAGTGCGTCGAAGCGTGAACCACAGGCTGCGTCATCTCGGCGAGTGCGCATTCCTCCATAAATTCCAAAGCACTGGTATGATCTCCCAGGAAAACGATGCTGCGTCCTCTGCGTTTCTTGTTTTGCAGATAGCTGCTGAAACGCCGGTATGAAAGCGTGAGCGGGACAAGCGCAAGAAAACTGATGCCGACAACCGCACGGCTTTGCTGAAGGGAATAATCGCTTGGGATTATGACGAAAGTGATCAGCAGGGTGCCGATCATCGCAGAGAGGAGCGCAATCGAATGCTGACTCGTGTATTCGAGGCTCAGCATGTCGGTCTGCGGCTTGTACCCATCGATCAAATACAGTGAAACGATCACGAACGCTACCGGCCCAAGCAGTGGCCAGGAAATGAAGCCATGCAGGTCGTAGAGCAGGCGGACCGCGTTGAAAACCAGTCCGACCGACAGCGTGTCGAGTAGAAGCAGGGAAATCATTGTGCGACGTCCGGTTTTCATTCGCTTGAGACTGGCTTGGTGCTCGGTGTGGCCGCAAGCGGCATTAGTCCGGTCAGCAGTGGCGACCAGATATTTACAGCGTGCTTAAGTTGACCCTTGGTTTCCCAGAATTGGATCGCGGCCTGGCGCAGGGCGGTTTGCTTGGCTACGTCGTCACGGAGAAGCTTGATCGCGTTGGCGGCGGCGGTGGGATCGCTACGGTCCATGGAAAAACCAAAACCGTTTGCCTGCACCAAGACGGCGATATCCGATTGAGGTGGGCCGATAAAAATTACAGGTCGACCCACGGCGGCGATACCATAAAGTTTGCTGGGGAACACGAGCTGTTCACAACCAGTGCGCAGTGTGACCACGTGGAGGTCGGGAAGGGCCAGCGTTTCGCGCAGCCGTTCTCGTGGCTGAGCGGGTTGAAAGAATATGTTCTCAAGCTGGCGTGAACGGGCTCCGGATTGCAGGCGCGATTTTTGAGCGCCATCGCCGATGAAGACGAACGCGATGTCGGGCTCCGAGCGCAGGGCGTCGGCGACCTCGAGGAGCGGATCGAGGTCGTGAACACGGCCAAGGTTGCCTGAATAGCCAATCACAAATTTGCCGACGAGTCCCCACTGGGCGCGGAGATCACTCGAGGTTGGTTCGGCAATGGGCGCTAGACCGGCAGGAGCCCAGTTGGGGCAAACGAAAATTTTATCCTGAGCGACACCGCAGGAGGCGACGAAGCCCGCCATATCGCTTCCGAGGACGACGCAACGGTCGGATCGACGCCAAGATTGATTACGCCAGTCGCGGAAGAGAAGCGGTAGGAGATTTCCGGATACGGCGGTGGCGATCTCTGGATAGACGTCCTGAATCCAATGAACGACATGCGCACTGCGTTTCAGAATGACGGAGGTGGCCGCGCAGCCCAGTAACGGCGGATCAGTCATCAGAACGACCGTGTCGCCGCGACGGACTGTTTTGGAAAGCAGACGCAGGGCTTTAACGGAAAAGGAAACGAAGTCCAGGGCTCGGCCAACGAGGTTGCGGCGGCCGAGGCGGCTGCTTCGGGTGCGAATGATCTCAACGCCATTTCTTGTTTCTGCAGCCGCGCATCCCGGTTGGCGGGGGTTGCTGGTTATGATCGTGACTGCGTGTCCGGCAACAACGAGAGCTTCGGCCAGGTCGGTGAGCAACTGGGCTGTCGCCGGTTCGTCCGGCCAGTAGAAACGGTTGACGAAAATGATGCGGGGTGAAGCGCTCATGAGGGAACTCGTCGTCGGCGCAGCGCTTTGATTTCCTCGGCGATCCAATGCTCGTATCGAGCCATCAGGATACAATACGACAGACCTGCACGACCATCGATGAAACCGCCTCGCCAACCGTATTGATACAAGAACCGGAGAGCGCCACGCGCGGGGAGACGTTGGCTAATTGCTTTCAATGCGCGTCGGCGCGTCAGCGCGTTGGGCGAGAGCAAGCGAAGCACGAGAGGTTTGGTTTCGCGGGGTCGCGCGAAAAAGGCGGCTGCTTCCTGACTGGCGTAGTGCCGGTGTTTTTGCTCCAGCTCGGCGTCGCTGTGTGCGGAAATATTGTGGAGATAGTTGGCGTTGAGTTGGCCGAGTTTCATTTCCGGAGCTTCGCGCTGACCATGGCCAACCTGAACAAAACGAAAGCGCCGACCATGGCCGAACCGGGCCTGATAGGCAGGAAAATCGGTACAGTGCGGAATCCAGCGACCATGGTAGATCATGCGTGGTGCGACCATGAAACCGTCAATACCACCAGGGTTCTGCGCGGAGAGGTTGGAGCATTCGCGCAGGAGTTCCACGGTCATCTGCTCGTCGGCGTCGAGGTGAAAAACCCAGTCATTTTTGAACGGGATGTGCTTGTGGGCGAAGTTGCGCTGGTCTGCAAAGTTGGTGAAGCGACGCTCTACAACACGGGCACCCGCAGCTTTGGCGATGTCACTGGTTCGGTCCGTCGAGCCCGAGTCGAGTACGACGATGTCATCACAGCCGAGCAAACTGGCGAGGCAGGCGGGAAGATTGCGCTCTTCGTTAAGCGTAAGAATGAGAACAGAGAACATGGTTTAACTGGGGCGTTCGTGCATTTCCATTCGGGTCCAGCGCACGGCGCAAAAAAACGAGATCCAGAAAAACAAGGTCACGGCTGGATTGCCGAAGGGAAATTCGATTCCTGCGTAGAGCAAAATTAAACCACAGCCAGCGAAAAGGTATCGAGGGAGCGAGGTGATTTCAGGCGATCGGCGGATCAGAAGTAGAGGACAAAACAGAAACGACAGGAATAGGGTAGTCCCGATGGCACCGACTTCGGCGAGCAACTGCAACCAATCCGAGTGCGCGTCCTCGTAATGTTGTGGGAGATTGTCGCTGGCGTGTTGGTTGTTATAAAACGTGAACACAGTGCCGTAGGAGCCCAACCCCCAGCCGAACCACGGTCTATCGTTAGCCATGCGCCAGGTGTCTCCATAGAGTTGAGCGCGCGCGCCGAGGCCACCGATTTTACGCATGTGCGAGATTTGCTCCTGGGTGTCGGTGATTCGTTCCTCGATCATGGGCCGGGCGAGGAAGTAAGCCAGCGCCAGGGCGACTATGCCTGTGAGAATGAGAAAGAAACCCGGCATCGCGGTTGAGCGGCCCTGCTCCTTATGATGGCGAAAGACGCGCCGCAGGCCCTGGATGAGTCCTGCTGTGAGCAATAGGATAGCCAGCATTGTGCAGGAACGCGAAGTGCTGAGTGGGATGGTTACGCCCAGAAAGAAAATAGCCACGACTGCGGCGACGGCGGGCGAGTGCCAGAAGTCTCTATAACCAGTCCAAGGACGTAAATTAAAGAGCAGCCCAAGGCTCACCGAAAGCATGAGAACAGCGAAGGCGCCCCAATGGTTATGGTAGATGAATGAGGCGAAAAAAGTCGAGTTGGGCGAAGGTACCAGTCCGAAGAAGATCCCGCTAGCGTGTGTGAACTTTTGAAAAGAGCCAAAGACAGCAAGGAGCAATGCGTTGGCCGTTAGAAACAGCAGCAGTTCGCGCAGGGTACGACGATGACGGATGGCTAGCAGGAGGTTGAACGCCGAAAGGGAAATGGCATTGAAGAGCCAGAGTTCCTTGAGGGCGAGTTCTGGGCGTGCGTTGCACGGCCAAGCGGAAAGGTCGCCGCGAGGTGCGAATACCGAGCCGCCTTCAATGGTAACGATGCGCAAGGCTGGTTGGAGCAGACTCAAAAGCACCAGTAGGTTGAAGATGAGCCATGGAATGAGTAGGTAGAGCGTGGTTGCGGATGGAACTTTTTCGGCGCGACGTTCACGCAACGCTGCCAGCGTGAGCAAGGGAGCGAGCGAGCCAATGCAAGAAATTGCGGTGACAGCCCAGTCTGAGCCACCACCGAAAGTCCATGAGGCAAACACACCGAGCAGCGCGAGGTGCAACGCGGTAAGTATCTCCAGTTTTGAGCGGCCGGGGGTCACGACTTTGATTTGGGCGCTTGCCCGGTGGCGTGTTCGAGCGCTGCGAGCAGGCCCTTGGTGGCATGGTCATAATTGTAGCTAGCGATACGTTCGGTTACGGCGGATCGCAGTGCGTGGCGGTCTCTACCCAAAGTTGAAAGCGCCTCACTCAGTTTTGCGCGGAGGTGCTCTGTCTGGCCTGCGTTGAAGACCCAGCCGGTGACGCGATCGGTTACCAGATCGGCCTGACAGCCGACGAGGTTGCTCACGAGACAGGGAAGGCCCATGTGCATGGCTTCATTGATTGCCAGGCCCCACGTTTCGTAATGACTACGCGAGGGAAGAACAAAGAGATCGGCCAGCAGGTAGCGCGAAGGCATTTCGCTCTGGTTAGCGAAGGGGAGGAAGTGAACTGCGATTTCAGGGCGAGCCGCAGCACGAGCCTGTAAGGTCGATTTCTCTGCGCCATCGCCGACAAAAACGAGCGCGGTATCGGGGTAGGCCAACTGGATAAAACACTCCAGCAGCGCGTACGGGTGTTTTTCAGGAATAAGCTTACCGGCGAAGAGAACTACCCGCGTGGAAGGCGCGATGCCGAGGGATGCACGCAAGGTCGCCGCACGCTCACGATAGGACTGATTGGCGGGATTAAAATGTTCGGCGTTCACTGCATGCGGTGCGAAGAATAGTTTTTCGTCTGGAACCCTGAGCTGTTGGAAGTAGTGCCGATTCGAGTTTCCAACATATGTGACGGCAGAAAATTGCCGGTATAGCTGTTTTAAGACTAAACCTTTAAATAGAGATAAATGTCTGCGACCGAGCAGGTGGGAATCGCCTCGGAAAATGAGCGGTATACGGTTCAGTCGCGCCCAAACGACCAGCTTTAGATGGGTGTTATAGTTGTAGCCGAAGAGTAAAATGGCGTTTGGGCACCAGGCACGCAGATGCGACGGGAGCTCGGGGTTGCGTAGCCCATTGAAGCGAAGAAGATCGGGCTTGCTGGAGGTGTTGGGGACGATCTCGAAATCGTAACCGGTGGTTAAATCGACATCCCAGGAAAAGTTGGTGCCGAATTTTTTATCGAGCGAGGCTTTGAGTCCGGTTTCAGAGAGATAAAAAACCTTAAAGTTGAGTCCGGTATTTTCGCGCAGCCAGCGAAACCACGGGCTGTAGTATTGCGTGGCATGTGAAAGCACGATCGCGAGGCGCGGGCCCGCAGGTTCGTTGGATGGAGAGGTCATTCGCCAAAAAACTGTCGGATGATGAACGGTATTCCTAACACGGCCACGGACGCTTGGTAGAGCGACGCGAGCCAGGTGCTGAGGGTGAATTCGACCTGGAAGCTCCAGGCCAAAAGAATGATGAGCAGCAAGCCGCCGTAGGAGAATAGTGGGCCGTCACTGGCCCAGCCTTGGATTTTCTTGAAACCACCGCCGACAAGAACTCCGAGCAGGGCAAGTCCGAAGTATCCGAAATTTGCGTACGCTTCACTTAGCATGCCAAAACCGATGGAGGTTTTTTGCGCATCGTCCTCAGACTGGAGACCAAAATAGACAGAGAGGCGACTGGTGCTGAGATTGCCGAGAGGTTTGCTTGGCCAGAACAGGCGGGGAATAAACTGAGCCGGAATATCACGGTAAGTTTCACCATTAAGATAGGGTTGCTGTGCGGGCGAGATGCTGACGACCAGGCACATGATATGAAAGAGAGAGGTGCGGTCGATGAGCTTGCCGGTAATTTTTTTTCGGTCTTTGCCGGTGGTATCAGTTTCCAACCCATAGCCGATCCATTCGTTGTAGAAAGCAGGAAGTTCGCTCACGTGTGGAATAAGGTGTTCTTCACCCCAGTATTTTTCACGCATAGGCGACTTGCCGTTGTGGAATAATGCCAGAATCGCCAGGCAAAGTCCGGTCACGATCAGCGGGACTCGACCGCTGGAGGAAACATACCCAACCAGCGTAAGTAGCAGCAGGGAAACGGTGCTGACGAGATACAGTGTGGCCATCATGCACACGCATTGGAGAATAAGATTAAGAAAAAAATAGGCTCGTTGGCCTGGCCCGAGTTCTCCGAGTCCGAGACGTCGGCTGGTGATGAACATGCAGATGATGCCGAGCCCAAAAAAAACTGCGCGTAAAACGCTGTTGATGCCGGGCGGAATGAGCGTGGTGAAGGTGCTTGCTACGATATAAAGCGTGTTAAGCCCCAAGCCGTAGCCCAGCCAGCGTGAGATGGCGCTGCTTAACACATCCTCGCGCCAGAACCGGCTTGTGGAAATGTCAACGATAACCATTTGGTAGATGGAAATTGCGGATAATTGGAAGACGATCACTCCTAAGGCGGCACGGGTGATTTCTTCGTCAGAGTAATGCACGAGATCACTATGGCCGTTGAGCAGCGGCAGCGCATAGGCGTTTGCGCAGGTGAAAAGTAATGCTTCAAAAACAGGGAGCGATGCACGTCCTCGTTTTGCCCAGAGCAGCGCGGGCAGAAAGGCCAAACCGATCATGAGCAGGCCGAGCAATAGGTGTGTTTGAGTGCGTGTTTCGGCGTGGAAAAAATAATATACTTCGACCGCAACCAGCAGGATTAGACCAAGGGTGAAGAGACGAGAACCCCAATGAGGAGTTTCCTGCGAGGGTTGAGGCTGTTGAGGAAGTGGAGGGTACGTGTTCACTTCTGATGATATGCGAGTGCGGCATCAAAGAGTGCGCATTGGCGTGCCGTGAGGGCTGGTGCGAGATATTCGCGACGGAAGAGTTCCTCGTTGCGAGTCGGCCAGAAACCGGTGGGAAAACCGGCAAGAGCAAGCTCGAAGAACTTTTGCAACGAAAGCACAGCGGCGCTGTTTTCCCCATCCAAATCAAACGAAATGAGGTGGGCGCAGTTGAGTTCCTGGAGAAGTTTTTCGAGCACGCTGTTGTGTGGAACCAATCCGAGCATAGGCCGCCCCGCGAGAAAGTAGGGATACAGCTTTGATGGTGAATAAGCAGTGTCGGCGGAGCCCAACAGCATGAGGCCATGTGCCTCGGTTTGTAATCTTAGCGCGTCGAGATGTCCCATTCTGGCGGCTGTTTCACGTACCAAATCACTAACGCCAAGCCTTTCAGCGTAAGGCATAATTGTTGGTTGGGCACGATCAGCTGGTGCGTAACTTGTCCCATGAAACTCTAATCGTAGTCTATTTGCCCGATCAGGACGTTTATCGTGAAAGTTTTTAAGCGCCTGAAAAACCAGGTTTACCGCGTGGGGCGTGATGGGTCCGGCCGCACCGGTATAAACGAGACGGACCAGACCGCGGTGCTCTGGATCTACTTCCTGTGCCGGTTTTTTACGTACAGCAGTAAGGTCGTTTTCGCTGGCACCAAAAATAATAGTTTCAGTCGGGATGTCGCGAAACCATGAATACCGGCCTCCGAGATCGTCAATGTATTGCCCTGAAACGCTGATCAAACCGGAGAGCTTGCGAAACGACCAGCTTTCCAGATGGCGTGCTTGGAAACGGGCCAGCTTATATTTCCAGCCGCCAGGAGGCTTGCGCGAACCTTTTTGTTCATAGTAGTCAGTTCGCCACGGATCTTGCAGGTCGATTACGTAGGGGACGCCGGTGAGACGTAGCCAGAGACGTCCGAGTGTGAAGGAGACGAACTGGGTGTTAGAGATAAAAACAAGATCTATTTTTTCTTCACGTATGATCTTTTTTCCTGCGCGAAACAAACTCCACCAAGCGCGGAGCCCTAGGTTTCCGATGCCAAACAGGCGTGCGAGTTTTACTGGAAAGGCGCATACGCGATGAATCCGGATGTCTGCAGGAACAGTAGCTTCGAGTTCTTCCTCGCGTGAGCCGCCGTGGGTTTCAGGCGCAACCGCCAAGACCACGGGTTCCCAGCCGTTTTCGTGGTAGTGAGGCAGACTCATGCGGACGCGTTGCATGTCCGGCGCGTTGTTGGGCGGGAACGACGGGCTGATAATCAGCACGCGCCGAGGAACTGGCGGTTGAGTATTTTGCGTAAGCGCAGGCATCACTTGAGTGACTCCTTATACAGTGTCAGATATTGGTCCGCACAGACGGATAAGCTAAATTTAGTCTCAGCCACGACGCGACATGCGGTGCGATCCAGCGTTGGAATTTGTGACACGGCCAGTGCGGCCTCTTCTACGTTGGTTATAAAAAAACCAGTTTTCCCTGGAGTTACTATTTCGGGGAGCGCTCCGCGGGCGCAGGTGATCACCGGCGTCCCGGTTGCCAAGGCCTCCGCAAAGACGATGCCGAAAGGTTCGTCCCATTGCACGGGCACAACGAGAGCTGCGGCAGAGCCGAGTAGTTTGTTTTTCGCAGTGTCGTCGACTTCTCCGATCCATTCGATTTGGTGTTGATCGAGATGAGGGGCGACTTTTTCGGCGAAGAATTTAGCCTCAGGGCCGGATTCGATCCGGTTACCAGCGATGATCAAGCGCCGTTGAGTTTTCTTTGCGATGGCGATGGCAAGATCGACGCCCTTGATCGACTCGATGCGACTAAGAAATACCAAGGGAGCATCCTTTTCGACAGCGGAGACAAAATCGAACTTTCGTGTATCGACAAAATTCGGGATTGCGTGCCACGCACCACCGCCGACTCGACCTTGCTCGCAGATGAAGTTGCTGCATCCAGTAAAACGGAGCTGCGGCCCGCCCATGCGCCGGCTCCACCGGATCTGTCGTGCGCCAACGTGTCGTTGGTACGACATAATTTTCGGCAAGCGGCGGTTGAGAATAAGCAGGGGAATTAAGTATGCGAGCCGGGAAAAACTGTGCACGAGATCGGCCTTAAAGTCGCGCGCTGCACGCCAGAGCGCGTGCGCATTGATAAAGGTATCGCGTTTGTCGCTTACGTTTTCACCAGGCCAGACATAGAACCTGTCGACCACCGAGGTGGAGCCTGCTTTTGCGAGGAGTGCAACCTGATGACCGCGTGATTTATACTCCTCGATCAGCGATGCGGCGATGCGTTCGATGCCGCCGTATTTAAGCGGCGGTACAGGAAGCATGGGATCGCAGGAAATCAAAATGCGCACTGGCGGTGGCGATTAGTTAATCACGGTTGAGTTTATTGTGCGGTAATGCCCGGGCCACTGCGTCGACCAGTTTGGATTGTTCAAAATCCCAGTTGTAGCACTCATGGCCCAGCTTCCAGGCGGCTTGGGCGGCGGTGGTAATATCTTTGGCTAACCAGTCATCGATCATCGCGGCGTTGGCCTGGTCGTTGGAGCCATCGAGCAGGAAACTAGCCGAACCAAGCTTCGCAGCTAATTCACGTTGAGCTGTGGTTGGAGTCATGAGCACAGGCACACCAGCGAGAAGATAGGTGAAAATCTTGTTGGTTAAGCAAAGATCACGATTACGTGGCAAATTTTGTTCGAGCGAAAGCCCGAGGTGGCTACCGGCCGCAAGACGAATCATTTCGACCGGCGATGCCGGCGGTAAAAAGTGTAGGAGGTTAGGACGGCCAGCTGCCTCAGCGAGCTTTTGAAAATCGGTCCGGACAGAATCGCTCACAAAGCCACGCAGGTGTAGTTCCACGGGTGTGCGCATGTAAGCTGAAGTTGCGATGAACTGCTCGAGGCCACGCCCTTCTCCAATCGTCTGTGAGAACCAATAGAAAATAGCCGGTTGTTCAGCGGTTGGCTGGGGCACAGCGGTTCGAGTCAGTGGAGCGTATGAACGAGGGAAAACGTTAAGCACGCACGTTGGCGCGACGCCATATTTTTGAGCATAAGCTTCGGCAATCCGTGGCGAAGCGCAGGTGATGAAGGCAGTCTTGTTTAGTTGAGAGCGCAGTAGATTGTGTACGGCGCTATGTTCGGCTGAATCGGTTTGGACAAAAGTATTTTCCTCCTCATGCCAGTCTTCGGCATCGAAACCGTAAATCGCATTTGTGCGCTGGGCCGCTTGCGCGGCAATCGTGAGTCCTGCGACACCGCCGTGCCCATAGTACAGTGCTGCACGGTGACGAGCAGCTGCTTTTGCCAGTGTGGTTATGCCTGCATGATGCGCCCGGGTCGAAAGTCCGTGCGATGTGGGGCGATGGCGTAAGAGCCAGCGAGCAACTTTTCGCTCGATTCGATGCCCTAAGCCGAAAACACCACGGTTGAATGCGATACGTTCGCACGACCAATTCGCTTGAGCCAAAATAGCGGCATCAAATTTATCGGCCAGTCCAAATGTACGTCCCGCTACGACGTGAACGTTGAAACCAGCAGACGACAGTGCATCAGCGGCCTTGATGATGCGTGGGGTGGAGGCGAGATTGCCTGGAGCGACGAGACAAATAGCTTTACCTGATGGTAATTGTTTCGGCTTGTCCGTCATCGGGTGAAAAAGGGCTGGGTGGCTTGTCGTAATGCTGCCCGATAATCGGCCCATTGCCATTTGGTAGCTGTTTCCCTCGCGGCGATGCGCATATTGCGAAGTTCTGCGCGATGGGAGAGGCACCAATTGATGGCGTCAGCAATAGCGGACGCATCGCGTGATTTTATGAGCAGGCCGTTGATGCCATGTTGAAGAAAATCGGCAGCACCTGCGGATTCCGTGGTGATGACAGGAAGGCCCTGCGACCAAGCCTCCGTCGCGACCATGCCGAAGCTGTCACATAGCGTGGGGAACGCGAGCACATCGCTCTGTTGATACCGCTCCATGAGTTGCGGGCGTGGTATTGGCTTAGAAAACTGGATTCCTTCGGGCAGGTTTTCAAGGAGCCGAGGTGGCAATGTGACATGACCGAAGACATGCAACTGTACGTTTGAACCGAAACGACCCAGTCGCCAGGCATCGAGCAGGTAGTGGGCGCCTTTAGTTAGGCTAAACGAACCAGCCCAAAGAACCTTGAGTGGCGTGTCAGTTTGTGAACCGCCAACCGAGACGGAGTTTATATCCAACGGGGGAGGCGCACCGAGGGGGACAATGCGAACTTTGGCGGTGTCAAGACCAGCGTGGGCATAAGTGTCGCGGCAGAAGCGTGAAGATACGATTACTGCATCGGCGCACGCCCACTCCGCCCGACGGCGGTCAATGCGGCGTTTCTCTCGCTTGGCTGTATGGTCGAGGTAGGCGCTTTTCAGCTCCGGGAACCGCCCCGTTTCCTCCTCCATGATTTTTCTCATCAAGCCGGTTTCTGGAGCTGGAACGTCATAAGCGACGGGAATTCCCAGTTCGCGCGCTCGGTGAAACGTGGCAAGTGAGATATGTTCGTAACCGTAAACTCCGGTGAAGGAGCTCTTCAACTTTCGAGCAACCATTCGGTCGAATCCAAGCTCGGATCTTTCCCAGATGAAATCGCTCAGGCGCCGATCGCGGTCCATCCTTGCGACAGCTACGCGTAGCAATTCCGACCACGGGTGACTTTCGACCATTGCTGGCGGTAGCGACTGGATCGTTCGCCGTAGAAATTCACGTTCCAAATCAAGACCGATCAACTTTCCTGCGGAGGTAAGGAAACGTTGACGTAAACTTGTGGGAGCATCGCAAACACTGGTGATAAAGCGTGCGAGTTGCCCGGCTTCATGGAATGCGAGCGCTGCTTGCTGCACATGGGGAGCAACCATCGAGTGAGAGATCAGGATGCTCATGCTTGGAGTGCAGTGAGGTTTTTCGCGTAGTTGGCGAAGTCACCTTGTTTAAGAAATGCCCACGCTGCGGCGTGGTCTTGTCGTGCGCGTGAGAGGGCGGCGCTCAATACGGGATGTCGGGCCAATGTGAATACATGGCGGATCTTTTCGCGTTTGGTCGCCATGCGCCACAGCGCGCGTGCTTCAGGGATGAAAAGCCCTGCTGACAGAAACGCTGTAATCTCCCATTTAGACAGCCCACGGACTCGCTTCAGAGTTTGTTGAGCGAGCTCAGTATGTAGATGTGGGGCTAGGTTAGTGAAAACGCTGCCGATGATGAGCACGCTATATTGGCCCCAGATGGCATTACCTTTTTGGCGGTGAGAGCTCAGAGTTTTGCCGTAGTTGACGAGCGGTTGGTGGAGCAAAAGGAGCGGGTGAGGGACAACGCGTTCGCGAAAATGCTCAGTAACATCTATGGGAATGCTCGCCGGGGTCTGCCATGCCTCAGATTTTTGAGTGCGGAAAAGCAGTGCGCTGTTGCAGAGGAGTGGTCGTTGTAGCGCCGCTTCTATCGATCGTGGTGCAAGGCGAACACTATCGCTCGCAGGCCAGATCGTCTGACTGGTGTTGCTCCAGACGCCTTGAGCAGTTTCTTCCCAAATACATTCGTTAGCACAAGCGAATGAAACATTAGAATGCGCCAATAATTCCGCCTGCATTCGCTCAAGGAAGGACGGCTCCCACCAATTGTCATCTTCCAAGATTGAGGCGAACGGCTCCTGGACCGACCGGAAAGCGTAGTTGAAGTTACCTGTGCCACCGCGTTTTACAGTCGAAGTTGAAAGCTGGATACGCGGATCGTGGAACTCGGCGATTATAGCGGAAGGTTGGGTATCAGCTGGATCGTCATTCACGACCTCTGCCACCCAGTCACGAAAGGTTTGGGCGATCAGGCTTTTCAGGGCACGGCGGAGAAGTATCGGGCGCCGAAAGGTTACGACGTAAATACGTATGGCCGCGCTCATGCTGGACGTGGATGCACAAACAAGGCGTTGAAATAAGCGAGATGCGGCGTTGGCTTTGGCAAGAGGTTTTGGTCGTAAATTGCCGCGAGTTGGAAACCGTGGTTCTCCAAAAAGGCGAGTGCTGCGGGCAGAGGTGTATGAACTTTGTCCCCGGCGAGCAGCGATGCTTCGAGGAATACAGCCCTGATAGCTCGGCGTTGGAGGAGATCGATCGCTCCGCGCAGCACGGGAAGTTCAAATCCTTCAGTGTCGATTTTGAGTAGGTCGATCTTCTTCAGACCAGTGGCTTGGGCGAAGGCGTCGACGGTCTGCACTTCGATTTCTTCGGCGCGACCACTTGGAGCAGGTCCGGAGTTTTGCTGAAACTGGAGGCTGTGCGTTTGTGAATCGGCCTGCAGCTGGATCGTTATTTTTTCTATGCTTTCTCCTAAGGCGAACGCATGACAATACACCTGTGGCAAATTGCGGGTCAACTCGCACAGTGTGGTGAAGTTTTCACGCACGGGCTCGAAGGCATGGAGGTGTGCCTTTGGGAAGAAATCCGCGAAAGCCACACAGGTCTCACCGCGATGAGCACCGACATCGAAAATCACTTCAGGTTCAGGCAACTGTGCATGGTGCCAATCGGCGTCGAGCAAAATGCCGGCGGGCAGTCCGGCGATTTTGCGGGTGAACCACCCGTTATTCGCTATGCTTTTTTTCAGGTGTTTCTTGAGCGTGTTGAACATGGGGACGATTTGTCGGCTACGCTTTTATGACCGGCGGCGGCGCGCTAGCAGTTCGCGGGCGAAACGATAGCCCACAATCAATTTCAACATTAGTGCGGTGCGAAGGAACCGAGAAATCTTGGCCGATGGGAACCGGCGGAAATCGACCAAAGCATCTTCGAAAAGAGATCGATCATGGAGGAAACCGACGCGTGCGCAATGAGCGTAGGCTCCAGCAAGAGCTTCGTTGGTTGTGGTGTCGATGCGTCCTGCTGCGCGCCAGAGGAGTTCGACTTCACGTGTATTTTGGAGGACGTCGCGCCAGAAAAGCGCAGGTTTAGCGCCGCTGGACAGGCTGTCTGCGCGGTGTTGCCGATAGCGGGCGCTTACCCCTGGGAAATGTATAAACCGCCCGCCGAGCCTGCCGGCATCTAGCAGGAATCTGGCGTCTTGAATGATGGGCAATGTTTCCTGCCAGCGGCCGATCTTCTCACAGAGTGTGCGGCGGTACAAGATCGCTGCAGGTGGAGCCCAGAAACCACGCAACACTTGCACATCGGCCGGAGTGTTTTGCTCGGGCAGTGCGCCAGATTCTATCCCGCCCGCGCTCCAGAGTGAGCCATCGAAAAGGTAACGCTGCCAATCTCCTATGGCGACATCAGCACCCGTATCTTCCAATGCCCGTGTTCTAGAGGCGATGGCGTGTGGTTCGAGAAGGTCGTCTGCATCGAGATATTGCAGAAACTCGCCGCGGGCGTGGCTTGTGCCGGTGTTACGGGCGGCGCTGGCACCTTTACCGGGATTGTCCAGTACGATAACTTGCGGAGAATGAGCGGCAGCAATCGCACGCGATCGATCAGTGGAATGATCGTCCACGACGATAACTTCGAGCGGCGGCACCGTCTGGCTCAACGCAGAGACGAGCGTGGCTTCCAGGTAACGCTCGGCGTTGAAACAAGGGATGATGATACTGACGGATGATTTCATCGTCAGTGTTTCCGTAGCGACCAACGCGGGAACCGTTTCGCTAGAGCGTGCGGTTGGATATAGAGCACATTGAAACAGCCCAGATAGCAATTATTCGGACCATGATACACTGGATCGTAAATTCCGGCGGAGGCATAACCAAAGGAAGCAAGGTAGGAGTTTATTGCCCAGCGGTTGGTTCGTAGTGTCGCCCGTAAGAATACTGGCCTCCACTATGATAAAAGGAATTACTTCGTCGCGAAGGAGTCTTTCACCACCGCGAAGAACTGCTAGGTCGTAGCCTTGCGCGTCGATTTTCAGGATATCGATCTGATTTACGCCATGCTCGGTGCAGAATATTTCCAACGTTGTGACCGTGACCTACGCTTTGATCTTCGAGAGTTATCAACCGGACGCAGGCTGTTTAGAACGACAAGGACCCACCTCGATCATCACATCCTTTGCAAAATCGGCGAGTGCGAGTCGGTGGCAAACCACGTTGTCGCGCGATGCCATCCGGGCTGTAAGCCTTGCATGTGTCGCCGACGTTGGTTCGAAGGAATGGATTAGCGATTTCGAAAAAAAACTCATCATCAGCTCAGTCACATCGCCGACGTGTGCGCCCACATCGATGCAGAGCAGCAAATCTCTCGTTCCTGCAATCCTACAAATATCGTAGCACCACAGTCGTCCACGAGCGAATGAGCGCAGAAGAGGAAACCATCGCCGACTGTAGGTGAAGAGTTCTGCGTGGGCCAAGAGACGGCCGATTGTATACCGGAGATTCAAGGAGATATTAGCGCGGTTTGGTGATCAGTGAGCGCCACCAAAGGCTTCCAAGTAGGCATCACCGCAGTGGGCGAACCCATAGCGATTGGTTATATATTCAGCCATTTGTGTGGCGGCATTGTCGCGAGCAGGGGAGTTGCTCAGCCAATTAATCAGGCGTTCTTCCAAACTGTGGGCATTGCCTGATTGAAACACACACGCACTGCCGAGCGGGGCGACAAACTCGGGCATAACGCCGCGATCACTTACAACGGCCAATGTACCGCAGGCCATAGCTTCTAGTGGAGCGAGGCCGAATGGTTCGTCCCATTCGGAGGGCACGACCACAAGATCAGCGGCGCGATAAAACGATTCCGGTTGGTTGGTTGGAGGCCGTATTTCCCACGCATCGTCCGGCAGATCAAGTTGTGCTGCGAGTTGTCTCAAGGCGGTGATTTCGTCTGCTTGCGCGTGTCCGACAAAAAGCAACAGACCGGTGTTTGTACTTTTCCGCCAACTCGCAAAGGCTCGGAGCAAAGTATGCACGCCCTTGGGCGCGACGATCCGGCCAACATAACTTACCAAGGCACCTTTGTCCGGAGAAATTCCGATCTCTGCGCGTGACTGTTGTCGGCTCACACGAGAGTTGAACATGGAGGTATCAACTCCATTGGGAATAATGCGGAGCCGCTTTTCCGGCCAGCCGCGTTGTTTCCAGCTTTCTGCGGTGTGAGGCGAGGGTGTTATCCCAAGTGTGACATGTCGCATGCCGTATCCGAACAGTGGCGACGGGAATGCAAAGGGAAGCCCCAGGTGCACAGCCGTGCGGGTACGCGTCAATTTTCCGACAAGTGCCAAAAGCGACACGTAGGACACTTGCGATGTTATGATCCACTCGGCGTTAGTTGAACGCACGAGACGAACCAGGCTTCGTATGGAACGCCAGGCAGTCCCTGGATGCCGAACCGCCAAGGGAAATACGGGCAGGGCGTGGGTCGAAGCGCCGGCGCTCGCGTAGGCTTCGACCATGTCACCAGGTTCGGCATAGGCCAGTGTGCAGGCGTGGCCTCTGGTCAGTGCGTGCCGACAGAGCGCCAGACTCATGCGTTCCGATCCGCCAATGAAGCGCGGATGTTGCTCAAGAAAGATCAGGGATTTTGACCGCTGTGCTGTCAGAAAAGCCTTAGATTAGCTCTGTCAGAGTGATAGGTTACTCCGCCGTGCTCAACGGTGGCGATAGCCTTTGCTCAAGCGGGCGATCAGATCTGTACGGCTGCTTGGTAATGCAAAATAGTTCGGCCCGGCGTAGCGCTCGAAGGACACGTGGTATTCGGAAAAATCAATGTAACCGGCATACATTTTCCCCAGATGAAATCCGTGACGTGAGAGGAGGTCGTAGAAGCTTTTCAAAAGGACCTGTCCTGGGTGATGTTCAAACTGAATGAAGCCAATGCGCCGTTCGCTTAGGGCTTGTTCGAAACCGTGGAGCGCATCGATCTCCATTCCTTCGATATCGAGTTTTAGGAAGTCGATCCGCGCGACATCGATTTCTTTCAGGATGTCGTCGCCGCGGCGAATTTCAATCGGCATCAGCGTGCTGGGCAGATGAGTCTGGACTGCGTAGTTTACGGTGGAAAGAAAACTCAAGTCGTCACCGTAGTACGTGATTTGCGTAGACTTGTTTTCTTTGCCCAGGCCATAGGGATGGAGGTAGGCGTTCTTGACGGAGCCAAGCCGATCTTGCAGGTGTTTGAAGGTTGGAGGGACAGGTTCGAAGGTGGATTTTGGCGGTTGGAAACGTGGATGTAGCGAGTGTGCTCCAGTCGCCCACGTTCGCACCGACATCGAAAAGGGTGGCGATTGGTTCTGTCTTCAGCGAGTTGAGCAAGGCCCCTTCACCGTTTGTGGCCAGGTCGAAGCCGGGAAATTCCCAAGACTGATCGTAGAAACGTGCAAAACGTGCGAGCTGACGAACCAGCCATCGACGTCGGTTTTGCCTGATTGATTGCGCCAAACCGGCTTTCACCTTTCCGCGTGCTCGTTCGAGAAGACTCATGGTTCAGTCGGTAGTTGCCGCAGAGAAATCTGCATCGAGGGCCGCTAGTCCCATATGTTCAGCTGCGTAGCTGAGCAACGCTCTGCCTAACTGTGGACGAATCTCCAGAGTTTTTAAACTCAGGTAATCGCGCATGTGAGTGCTGGTCCGAAGAAAAAGTCCGACTTCATATTTTCCGGGAACGAGGCAGACTCGGTTCAACTTGCCTGAGAGCGTCAAGATTCGGCCGCGGACTAGTTCATAGGACTGTGTTTGGTTACGCAGATCGAGGATGGCGGCGCGCTGGCCTTGTTCGGTGTAGAAAAGCAAACACAGATCGAGCACGTTGCAGGCGTTACGCGCACGCAGCGTCAGGTTGAAGGTTACATCCGAAAAAAGCACAGCCGGTTCGGGTAGGAAATTCAAACTCACGAGAGACAACTCCTCTCCAAGATCCACCGTTGCACCTGTGGTTTGCGGTGAGCTGCTTGCGAGGTATTGCGTGATGCCGTTTTCGACATCGGTATCGGCAACGATTTGACCAGACCGAATCACGATCGCACGTCGGCAAAGCTGTCTGACCGAGGTGAGTTGATGACTTACAAACAGGATCGTACGGCCTTCCTGCTGGTTACATCGTTCATTTTCAAAAGACATTTCCTTTGAAAATCCGCGTCGCCGACGGCGAGGACTTCGTCGACGATTAGGATCTCGGGCTCAAGGTGGGCGGCGACGGCGAAGGCGAGGCGGACGTACATACCGCTGCTGTAGTGTTTCACCGGTGTATCGAGGAACTTTTCCACTTCGGCGAAGGCGACGATTTCGTCGAATTTTTTGCGGATCTCGGCGCGCTTCATGCCGAGAATCGCACCGTTCAGAAATATGTTTTCGCGGCCACTTAGCTCGCCGTGAAAACCAGTGCCAACCTCTAACAGCGAGGCGATGCGGCCTTGAATGCTGATGCGTCCGGTCGTTGGTTCGGTGATGCGCGAAAGGATTTTGAGCAGCGTGGATTTTCCGGCGCCGTTGCGCCCGATGATGCCGATGACGTCGCCTTGATTGACGGAAAAGTTCACGTCGCGCAGTGCCCAGAAATCCTCGGCGGTGGCGCGGTTTTCGCGCAATTGGCGGAAGGGATTGCGCAAGAGCGTGGCCAGCTTGTCGCGGAGTAGCCCGGAGCGTGCCTGATGCCGGAGCGTGTAGCGTTTACCCAAACCTTCGACGGTGATGACGGGGTTGCTCATGGCCTAGTGGTAACGATGCAGTAGGGTGGAGCCCGTTGTCCCTAACGGGCTGGTTTGAGAGCGGCTTCGATCAAGCCCGATGGGGACATCGGGCTCCACCTCCTGCGCGCCGCTGCACACTGGAAAACATGGTTTAGCTGCATCGTCATGGCCTAGATCACGTCGGCAAACTGCCGCTCGGTTTTGCGGAAATACCAGAGGCCCGTGACCAGCATCACGGCCGTCACGGTGAGCGAGAGAAATAGACCGCGGTCGTAGAAATCCGTGCGTCCGCCGAGTAGGCACCAGCGGAAGCCTTCGACCATGCTGGTGAGAGGATTGAGCGCGAGCCAGTCGCGCCAATTCGGCAGAAAGTCGGTGCGGTAGCCGACGGGTGTGACGAACATGCCGATCTGTAATAAGAATGGCGTTATGAAACGGAAATCCCGGTATTTGACGGTTAGGGCAGTGATCCAAAGTCCCGCGCCGAGTGCCACGAGCATCGTGCCAAGAACGAACAGCGGCAGGAGAAGAAAGCGCCAGGTGGGATAGATTCCCTCGTACATGGCGTAGGGTATTGCGATGCCGAGCAGGACGAGCATATCAATCAGCGCCACAACCACGGCGGAGAGCGGAACGATCAGGCGCGGAAAATATACTTTGGAAATAAGGTGCGCATTGTTGACCAGACTGCTCCCGGCCCCACTGAACGCGCCTGAAAACAATTGCCAGGGTAAAAGACCGGCGAGCACGAGCAGCGGATAGGGCACATCGCCGCCGGGCATTTTGGCTAGCTTGTTGAATACAAAGGTAAGCAGAAGCGTGTTGATGGCAGGCTGAATGACAGCCCACGCAACGCCAAGCACAGCCTGTTTGTAGCGAACCTTTACGTCCCTCCAAGCTAGGAAGCCGAGGAGTTCACGATAGCGCCAGAGGTCGCGCCAGTAATGGCGCTCGGTGCGGCCGGCCTCGATGATGATCGGAGGTGGGCTGGTCGGGATGTCGTTCACGCGGTGATCGGGATGACCGTGGCGAGTTTGTCGCGAAAACGCGGATACGAGAACTCAGCCGCGCGGTTTTGGATGGCTTGCGCATCCCACGTCCGGCGCAGTGCCTGGATGCAGCTGGCGGCGAGTTCGGGTATGTTGCCGTAGTTCACGAGCATGCCGGACTCGGGCGTGATCACTTCGGGGATGCCGCCGCTGCGTGTGCCGATGCAAGGTTTGCCGTGGGCCATGGCCTCGAGAAACACCAGACCGAAGCCTTCTTTTTGGCTGGGCAGTGCGAAGAGACGGCAGGCAGCCAGTTCGCGTTTGAGTTCGTTGTCGTTGACGTAGCCGAGAAAGTTGACGGCGGGTTCGAGGTGCAGGCGTTTTACGGCCGCGTGCAAGCGGGGCAAGTCGTCGCCTCGACCGACGATGCGCAGGCGCGCGGCTGGGATATCACGACGGATCGCGGGCAGTGCCTCGATCAGATGATCGATTCCTTTATAGCTGTCGCTATTGCTGAGGCGGGAAACGGTGAGGATTTCGAATTCAGAGGTGCTGCGGACTGGTTCGGCAATGTCCAGATACGGATCGAGCGCATTGGGCAGAACGACGGTGGTTGTAAGGGGAGTTTTGCAGTGGCGAAGCAGTTCTCGGCGGGTAAACTCACTGACACACCAAATACGGTCTGCGCCTCGGAGCGCAGCGTTTTCGAGCCGGTTGAAAGGTCGCCAGACTTCGATGCCGTGAGCGACGAGCGTGTAGTGTAGTTTTTTACCACGTAGTTTGCGCATAGCCCAGGCGACGGGTAGTTGGGCAATGTGCCCGCAGACGATGAGATCGGCTTTGGCACTCATACGTTGGGCTGCTTTGACGAAGGCGATCTTGCTGCGATTACATGCGGCCCAGTCGGCCAGTCGACCATTGGTGTAGCGGCGCAGATCGCGTGAATCGAAGGTGGGGTCGTTATAGGCCACAATCGATACCGAACCATCTGGTTCACTCAATTCACACAAGGCCTTCAGGTAGAGACGAAGGATGCGCGCGATGCCGCCTTCTGACGTGAAGAGCTCCGGAGCCAACAACAGGGTGTTCATGCGCTGACGGTGTGAGTTTTGCTGTGGCGGTTTACGAAGTTCACTGCGACGGCGAGAGTCCAGACACGCGACCATTCGCGCGGATCGCTGCCGGTGATGAAATTCTGCCAGCGAGCCTGCACGCCCGAGACATTAAAGAAGCCGCTCTTCGCGACGCTCGGCAGCGAAAAAGTTTCCTCAAGGAATGGGCGCAACGGGCCGTGCATCCATTGCGCCATGGGTAGAGTGAAACCGCGTTTGGGACGATTTTCTGCGCCCCGGGGGAGTAGGTCGCGCACGGCGCAGGCAAGTGCCGCTTTGGGATGGTTCGGTGTATTCTTGTAGGAGACACGCTGGTTCCAGAGCCATTCGATCAGCGGCCGGTCGACGAACGGCGTGCGCATTTCCAGTGAATGTCGCATGCTCATCACATCGCTGTCGCGCAGCAGCACATCGGCCATGTAGGTGCGCAATTCCCAGCCGCTGACGATTTCAAAAGGTTTGGCTTCGATGAGCTCGGCGGACAAAAAGGTGAGTTCGTCGTGCGGCTTGTAGTTGACGTCGCCGTTGAGCAACTCGCGCCGTGCGGGCTCGGAGAAATTCCGCCGTTGCAGGCCGGCTAGTTCGTGGATGTTGCGCGCGTGGCGGAGGAAATCGGCGAGTTTTTGCGAGCGGGAGTCGCCGCGTTTCAGGCGTGCGAGGAGGTTGTCGCGAAGGGGGCTCGGCAGGTGACGCCACAGGGGAAGCCAGCGCGCCAGCTTCGGAGTCGTCTCAAACCATGGGTAACCGCCAAAAAGTTCGTCGCCGCCGAGGCCGGAGAGCGCCACGGTGACGCCGCCTGCGCGGGCAACCTGGCTGACGTAGTAGGAGTTGATGGCGTCGCCGGTTGGCTGGTCGTAGGAAGAGAGGATGGTTTCGATGTCGGCGGCCAAGCGTTCGCCGGTGAGCACGAAGGTGTGGTGCTCGGTGCCGAAGTGTTTAGCTGCGGCTTCGGCCTCGGCGGTTTCGGTAAAGGCGGCTTCGTTGAAGCCGATGGAGAACGTTTTCAGTCTGGCGCCGCCGCTTCGCTGCATCAGCGCGACGATGGCATTGGAGTCGAGTCCGCCCGAGAGGAACGCACCGACCGGCACATCCGCGAGCGAGTGAGCGCGGATGGTGTCTTCGAGACGGGAGCGCAATTCGTTGCGGAATTTTCGCGGGCTCGTACACGTCGCGTGGTCGGCATTGATCGCGTTGTGGAAGGTCCAGTAGGAGTGAACGTTGAAGCGTCCATTTTGGAACGTGGCGCATTCGCCGGGGCGAAGACTGCGCACGCCTTTGTAGATGGTGCGTGGTGCGGTGACTGCGAGATAGGAGAGGGCGGCGTTGAGGCCAGCCTGATCGATCTGAGTCTCAACCACGCCTGAAGCGATGATCGCGTTGAGCTCCGAGGCGAAGAGCAGCGTGTTATTGGAGTGCGCGTAATAGAGCGGCTTGATGCCGAAGGGATCGCGGGCGAAAAAGAGTTTTTGCTCCTGCGCATCCCAGATCGCGAACGCGAACATGCCGCGGAGGCGGTTGAGGCATTGTTCGCCCCAGCGCGCGTAGGCGGCGAGCAGGACCTCGGTGTCGCAATGGGTCTTGAAGGTGGTTCCGGCGGTGGACAGCTCGCCACGCAGTTCGCGGAAGTTGTAGATGGCACCGTTGAAGACGAGCGTGTAGCGCCCATTTTCCGTGCTCATGGGCTGGTGGCCGTTCGCTGGGTCGAAGATCGCGAGACGGCGCATGCCGAGCGTGGCGGTTTCCGACGTAAAAAGACCCGCGTCGTCGGGCCCGCGATGGCGCATGGCCTCGCACATGCGTTCGACTGCGCTTTGACGCAATTCAGGTGAGTATTGAGAGCAGATGAATCCGGCGATACCGCACATGTTTAGGAATGCTTTGCCCCGTCACTTCGGGTGAGGCGACAAAAAGCCTTGGGGGTGGTGGTGCTCAAGCGGGTGGAGAGAATGGCAAACAAGGGGTATGCCACACCTGTAAAGCCACATGATAAAGCGGCTTAAGGCAACATCGGCGCAATGTCCGACTAGTTAAATCTCCCTAAAAAATAGACCGCAGGCAAAATGCGATAAGCGCGATCATGCTGTCCGTAGCCGGTTGACGGCAATCAGGCGCAGATGGCGGTGGCGATTTCGCGGGCCTTTTCTGGTGAGAAAAGTTTTTCGACCAGCATCAGGCCGAAGTCGACGGAGGTTCCGGCTCCTCGTGAAGTGACGATTTTGCCGTCCACAACCACGCGTTCGTCCACTAGGATGTTGGGTAGTTCTTTGGCGACGGAGAAATGGGCGGTGTAACGTCGACCTTCGAGCAAGCCGGCGTCGTTGAGTACGGTCGGGGCGGCGCAGATCGCGGCCAGCCAGCGACCCGCAGCGGCCTGTTGTTGCACAAGGGCGCGCACGCGCATGTCGCCCCGGAGATTGAGCACGCCCGGGCCGCCGGGCAGGAAAATCAAATCATAAGCAGCCTCGCCCGCTTCGCCGAGTGTGGCGTCCGCGTGCATGGTGATGTTGCAACGACCGGTCACGTGTGGGCTCGCGCCGAGTGCGGCGATGATGACCTGGCAACCGGCGCGGCGGAGCAGATCGATGGGGGTGATGGCTTCGATTTCCTCAAAACCCTCTGGTAAAATTGCGAGAACCGTGGGCATGTTGTTACGTTAATTAAAATGGCCGCGCTTGCACCTGCTTTCTTCAAAGGAAAACACTTCGTCGTCTTCGGCGCGGGTTATGTCGGAGGCGCGGTCGCCGGCGAAGCCGCCCGACTTGGTGCGCGTGTGACGGCGCTGACGCGGAATCCCTCCAAAGTCTCTGCTCTCGCCGCTGACGGTTGCGATGTCGTGATCGACGAGCTCGCCTCGGATGCGTGGCACGGGAAAATCCTGGATCGCGCCGATTTCGTGCTTAATTGCGTGAGCGCAGGCGGCGGTGGTATCGAGGGCTATCGGCGCAGCTATGTCGAGGGCATGCAGTCGATCCTTGCCTGGGCGAGGAAACGGGGCGGGGTGGGCACGGTTGTTTATACGAGCAGCACTTCGGTGTATCCACAAAGTGGAGGCGTGCGTGTGGACGAGGCGTCGCCCGTGAGCGATGCGGTTGGCACGTCGGGAATCCTGGTCGAAGCGGAAAATCTTTTGCGCGATACGACGTTGGCCACGGACGAAACGGGTAGGGTTTGCGCTCGCTGGTTTATTTTACGACTCGCAGGAATTTACGGGCCCGGCCGTCATCATCTGCTCGACCAACTTCGCGCGGGTGAAACCGAGATCGCTGGGCGTGGGGAGCAGCGGCTGAATCTTGCCCACCGCGACGACATCGTGGCGGCGGTGCTGGCGGCGTTTGCGTCACGCGCGGAAACGGCGAATGAGATTTTCAATGTGGCCGACGATGGCGCGGTGCCGAAGTCCGAAGTTGTCGGCTGGTTGGCGCAACAGCTGGGCCGCGCTGCGCCTGTCTTCAATGGTGAAATAGTCTCTGTTCGTCGCGCGCAGGTGCCTGATCGCGTGATCGCCAACGATAAAATAAAGGCGGTGCTCGGCTGGTCTCCACGTTATCCCGATTTCCGCGTCGGCTATCGGGCGCTACTTGAGGCTTGAAGATTTCACCCAGTTGCGAGCGACTAAGTCCTCACAAACGTAACTTTTAACCCAAATAATCCCATGGCCGGCGTTGGTAAACTCCTCAAACAAGCCCAGAAAATGCAGCGTCAAATCGAGACGCTCCAAACCCAGCTCGAAGCGAAAGAGATCGAGGTCACCAGTGGTGGCGGCGCAGTGAAACTCAAGGTAAACGGCGCAGGGAAATTCCTCGCGCTGACGCTCGACCCCGAATTTTTGAAGGAAGACGCCAAGCTCGTCTCCGAGACGATTCTTGCCGCGGTTCAAGACGCCGCGAAACAGGCGAAGGAACAAAACGATTCCGAGATGCAGAAGGTCACCTCGGCTTTCCAGATGCCGGGTTTGATGTGAGATAACACAAAGGTGAACGGTCTTCTGGCTCAATAACAGAAGACCTGCACCGCGACATGACGCCTGCCTTCGAAAAGCTTCAGAAGCATCTGAAGCAGCTTCCGGGACTCGGTTTCCGCTCAGCGGAGCGGATCGCGCTGCACTTGCTCGTCGAAAAACCTGAGCGATTGCCCACGCTCGTTACGGCTTTGCTGGAGGCGGCGCAAACCGTGCGGCGTTGTGAACGTTGCGGCAATCTGGCTGAAGGCGGTCCTTGTGCGATTTGCGCCAACGAAAAACGTGACCGCTCAGTCGTGTGTGTCGTTGAGCATGTGCCCGATCTGGTCGCGCTCGAACGCTCCGGTGCCTACCAAGGTGTCTATCATGTGCTGCACGGAAAACTTTCACCGATCCAAGGCGTAGGACCAAAAGATCTCAACCTACCGTCGCTGCTCGAACGCATCGAGGCGGGCGAGGTCCGCGAACTCATCCTCGCTCTTTCCAACGATGTCGAAGGCGAGGCGACCTGCCATTATTTGACCCAACATATTCCGATAGACCGCGTGAAATTTTCCCGCATCGGTTTTGGTCTTCCCAGTGGCGGTGGTGTGCTCTACGCCGATTCCGTCACGCTCAAGAGCGCTCTCGACGGTCGCCGCGAATATCGGTGAAATCGCGCCGGTAATATACGGCTCGGTGGAGACTGTTGTCTTACTTCGCCAGGTGGCCTGCTGCGACGGCCTCGTCAATCATCTGCGACATATGCTCCCAGAGTGCGGTTGCGCCTTGGGCGATGTGTTGGTTGCGGGCGATGACGCGGTCGCTGGTCACGCCGTGATTTTTCCACGCGGCGCCTTCGGTCAGACAGTTGAGAAGCATCGGTTGAAAACGATCGACGGCGGCAGCGAATTTCGCCTCGGGAGTTGCGCGTGCTTCGAATTCATCCCAGAGCGCGCGGAGCTCGCTCGTCTGATCTGGCGGTAGAAGCCCAAAGATTCGGTCAGCGGCCCGTGCTTCGCGTTCGTGCTGATCGGCCATGCGCGCGGTGTCGTAGGCGAACGTATCACCCGCGTCGATTTCAACGAGATCGTGGATGATGAGCATTTTTAGGACGCGCAGGACATCGAGCGGCTGCACGTTGCTGTGTTCGGCGAGGATGATTACGAGCAGCGTCAGGTGCCAGGAATGCTCGGCGTCGTTTTCGCGGCGACGGCTCTGTGACACGAGCGTCTGTCGGAAGATTTCCTTCAATTTATCTGCCTCGATGATGAAGCGGAGCTGTTGAGCCAATCGTTCGTTTGCCATTGCCCAGCTTTGTAGACCATCGGTTCTGCTGGCGAGCGTGGAATAGAGTAGTGGGCTCGTGCTTAGGCATAAATTTTTTAGTGGTTGGGCCGATGGCACTAGGATAGCACCCATGGAATCTGCCCCAGATACCCGACTTAAGGAACTCATCCTGCGTTTTGCGCAAAAATTGCCGACGTCGCCGCAGATTTTTAGTCGGCTCAGTATGATGCTCAACGACGTCAACGCCGACCTCGATAAGATTGTTAATCTTATCAGCATCGATACCGGCCTGACCGCGCGTGTGCTGCGGGTAAGTAATAGTGTCTTTTTTCGTGGTTCCAGCCCGGTTCAGTCGCTTGACGAAGCGGTCAACCGCGTCGGTTTTCGGGAAATTCATAAGATGGTGGGCATGGCGATGACCGAGCAGCTTTTTATGAACGGGTTGCCCGCCTATCGGATGAACGCGAAACAGGTTTGGGAAAACTCGGTGGCGACAGCACTCGCGATGGAGTCGATCGCGACCGAAGCCGGCCAAGACGCCCAAGCTGCCTACACGCTCGGTATTTTGCGCCAAGTTGGTAAACTCGTACTCGGTCGTGTCCTCGAAAAAGAGCAGCCAGGCGCGATCTGCCCCGACGATATCGATGTTCTTTCCTGGGAGCGCGCCCGCCTTAATATTACCAATCACGAAGCCGCCGCTTATATTCTCGAATCATGGAAACTGCCGCGCGGCATGTCTATTGGCATGCGTTTCCATCACGAGCCTGAAGAGCATTCCGATGACGGTCCCGAGGGCGCCCAGTTACATCTTGCCGGCTGGGTAACCGGCCAGTTGGGCATCAGCACTGCATCGGAGTCGGTGCTTTGGGAGCTCACGCCCGACCGGCTCGATCTCGCCCAAGTGTCGGAGGAATTCATGCAGTCCTGTGTGAATAATATTCAGGCTGAGCTCGATTCGCTGAAAGCTCAGATGGCCTGAGTTGACGGTGTGCTGGCGTTAGGCACGGGGCGGTGTGATGGAATGGGTGAATGATTGCGCAAACCTTTTCCTTGCTCCCGCCTCTGAGCGCCTTTTCCTTTGGCGTTTCCCATGAAAGTCCTCGTTGCCGATAAGATCTCGCCCAAGGGTGTTGAATTCCTGCGCAAGCAGCCAGGTTTCGAAGTCATCGAAGCTTACGGGTCTACGCCCGCTAAGATTCTCGAGCTCGTGAAAGACGTGCATGCCATCGCCGTCCGGTCCGAAACCAAGATCACGCGCGAGGTTTTCGCCGCCGCGCCCTTGCTCAAAGTCGTCGGTCGCGCCGGTGTCGGCGTGGACAACGTCGATGTCGAAGCCGCCACCGAGCGCGGTGTCGTCGTCATGAACACGCCGTCGGGCAACACCATCGCCACGGCCGAACTCACTTTTACGCACATCCTCTGCGGTGCGCGCCCCGTGCCCCAAGCCGCCGCCTCGATGAAGGCCGGCCAGTGGGATCGCAAGAGCTTCAACGGCGTCGAACTGTTCCGCAAAACGCTCGGCATTGTCGGTCTCGGTCGGATCGGTGGCGAAGTCGCTAAACGCGCCCAAGCCTTCGGTATGCGCGTGCTCGCTTACGATCCCTACCTCGCGCCCAGCCGCGCGAAGGCCATGCAGGTCGAAGCCGCCACGCTCGACGAAGTCCTCACCCACGCCGACTACATCACGGTCCACATGCCGTTGACCGACGACACGAAGTACATGATCGACGAAAAGGCCTTCGAAAAATGCAAAAAAGGCCTCCGCATTTATAACTGCGCTCGCGGCGGCATCATCAAGGAATCCGCCCTCGTCGCCGCCGTAAAATCCGGCAAAGTCGCCGCCGCCGGTCTCGACGTATTCGAAGACGAACCACTCGCCAAGGATAGCGAACTCCGCACATTGGCCAACGTTGTACTCACGCCGCATCTCGGCGCCTCGACCGCTGAAGCCCAGGAATCGGTTGGTATCGAAATCGCCGAACAGATCGCCGACGTCCTCGCCGGTGGCGTGATCCGCAACGCCGTCAATATGCCCTCGATCGACGCCGCCGCGCTCAAGATCATCGGGCCATACCTCGATCTAGGTACAAAACTCGGCACGCTCGTGCAACAGATCGCTCCGCAGCAAATCGCTTCGTTGCGCATCACGTATTTTGGCAAAGTCGCCGATGTCGACGTCAACTCCGTCACGCGCGCCGTCGAGCGTGGCTTCCTCCGTCGCATCAGCGGCGAAGAGGTTAACTACGTCAACGCGCCCTTCATGCTCCAGCGCCTCGGCGTGCAGGTCGAAATCGTGAAGTCCAACATCGACAGCGATTACACCGAACTCATCCGCGTCGAAGCCGTCGCCGCTGACGGTTCCACCTATTCCGCCCAAGGCACGCTCATCGGCAAAGCCGCGCAACCGCGCATCGTCGGCATCAACGGCCGCGAAGTCGAAGTCGCCGCCGAGGAAAAACTCCTCGTCCTCGAAAACGTGGACCAGCCCGGCATGGTCGGCCTCATCGGCACGCTGCTCGGCAAAGACGGCGTTAACATCGCCGACATGTCGCTCTCGCGCCTCACGCCTGGCGGCACCGCCTACATGGTCGTGCGCGTCGATACCGAACCAAGCGAAGCCGCCCGCAAGGAAATCAAAAACAACCCCGCCATCAAAATGGCGAAATTCGTACAGCTGTAACGGATACTGATTCTGAAAAGGTAGGGCGGATGGTCCCTCATCCGCCGCGGACAATGCGGAGCATTGTCCCTACCTCCAGCCAACAGAAGAAATTCAAAAACCTCTTTTGTCATTCTGAGCGAAGCGAAAAATCCAAAGCGATACCGCCGTGTGAACCCAACTCGATTCTTCGCATCGCTCAGGATGACATAAAGTATTCCCCATGCTCCTCCCGCTACTCATCGCCGCGGTCGTCGGCTACATCCTCGGTGCGCTACCGTTTGGTTACTTCGTCGCCCGCTCGAAAGGTATAAACATTTTCGAGCACGGTTCGAAAAACCCCGGCGCGACGAACGTTAAACGTGTCCTTGGCGAAAAGTTCGGCAAAACCGGCAAACGCCTCGGCAACCTCGTGTTCTTCCTCGACGCGCTAAAAGGCGCGGTGGCGACGGGGTGGATTTTGGTTTTAGCCCATTTCAGTGGACCAGATTGCAGTTGTGCAGATTATATTGATCTGTGGATGCAGATCACCGGCCTCGTCTTCGCCCTCGTCGGCCACAGCTTCTCCTGCTTTACGAAGTTCAAAGGCGGCAAAGGCGTCGCTACTGCCGCCGGTGGTTTCATGGTACTCATGCCGTACGCAATGATGACCTGCCTCGTCGTGTGGGTCGTCACCTTCTACGCCTCGCGCTACGTTTCCCTCGCCTCAATCGTTGCTGCGATCGCGTTGCCCATCGCCGCATTCTTTTTTCATCAGCCGCCGCTCCTGCTCGGACTCGCTGCAGTGATTGCGACTTTCGTGGTTTTGCGCCATCGTGCGAATATCACTCGCCTGATGAACGGCACCGAAAACCGCTTCGCTAAAAAGCCGAAAGGGTAGGGCGCGACCGCCGGGCGCGCCGCGTTGGATATTAATAAAACCTAACACCATCGCTAACCCAAACCACCTCCCATGAACAAACCCACCGTCATCAACATCGGTCTTTGTGGTCTCGGAACGGTCGGTCAGGGCGTCTGGAAACACATCGAGCGTTCGCTGCCCGAACTCAAGGCGCGCTTCGGGGTGAAACTCGAACTCTACCGCGCTGCGGTTAAAGATCCGAAAAAGCCGCGCTCGGTCGAGATCCCGGCTTCGAAACTCACCACCGACGCGCTTGCCGTCGCGACCGATCCGCACGTCCACATCGTTTGCGAACTCATCGGCGGCACCACGCTCGCTCGCGATGTCACACTTGCCGCGCTCAAGGCCGGCAAAATCGTCGTCTCTGCGAACAAAGCGCTGCTTTGCGAACACGGCGTCGAGATCTTCGCCGCCGCGAAAAAGCACGGCGGCCATTTCCTCTTCGAAGCCTCGGTCGCCGGCGGCATTCCGATCATCAAGGCACTCCGCGAGGGTCTGATCGCAAATCGTTTCACGCTCATTTACGGCATTCTCAACGGCACCTGTAATTACATCCTCACGCGCATGGTGAAGGAAGGCGCGCCGTATGCCGAGATTCTTGCCGATGCCAAACGTCTCGGTTACGCCGAAGCCGACGAAGCGCTCGACGTACAAGGCTGGGATGCCGCGCACAAGGCCTCGATCCTCGCGTATCTCGCGCACGGCGTGTGGGTGAAAACCGACCAGATGATCGTCGATGGCATTTCGCGTATCACGCAGACCGATCTAAAAATGGCCGCACAACTCGGCTATTGCATCAAGCTGCTCGCCGTCATCACGCGCGACTTTGCGACCAACGAAATCTCTGTCCGTGTTCACCCAACCTTGCTCCCGAAGGATGCAGTTCTGGCCAACGTGAACAGCGTTTTCAACGCAATCTCCGTCACCGGCGACGTCGTCGGCACCACCACCTACATCGGCCGCGGTGCCGGACAAGACGCCACCGCCAGCGCAGTCATCAGCGACATCGCCGACGCCATCACGCTGCTCACTGCAGGCAAAGCCGTAGTCGCATGCGCACCTTCCGAAAATCAGCTGCGCGGCGGCGCCGAAGCGCCGAAGCTCGCACCGCTCGGTCACATCCGCAGCCGTTATTATCTGCGCATGACAGTGAAAGACGAACCAGGTGTACTGGCCCAAATCGCCACCATCACCGCCGAGAGCAGCGTTAGCATCGCGACCGTCATTCAAATGGCGGCCGAGCGACCCGACGCCGCTTCGCTTATTCTCACGACACACCAAAGTGATGAACGCGCGATCCGTCACACGTTGACCGACATCGCCAAACTCGACTGCGTCCTTGAGCCGCCGCTCCTCCTCCGCATCGGCGACTTTCAGGAGTAGTGGAAGCGGGGAAGGCATCGCCTTTGTGTAGCAGGCGAAAAACCTTGAACCCAATCCCACGAACCATGAATTTCTGCCAACGCTCTGCGAGCGTAGCACAATGGATAGTGTAGCGGCCTCCGAAGCCGTCGATCCGGGTTCGACTCCCGGCGCTCGCACCAATTCGCTGTTTTTTAAAACAGGAACTTTTGGCAGAGAAGCGCTTGATGCAGAGTAGGACTGTGACTAACCGATCCGCCGTAACCGACGCCAATCAACAAGCCCGGTTTGCAAACAAAGTGCGACCCGCGCGCGCGTTACGAAGTTGTTTCATTCCAGCCGTGCCTGGGTTTTCGCCTGCTTCTTGAACTTGTCGGTCGTACGGTTCATTTTCCCTTGAACTCTTTTTCGGGGACGGTTGCATTCGACAGCTTCATAAACTCATGTCCTCGGGACGGTTAAACTCTACGACTTTCAGCATGCTCGCCACCAATAGTTGCGTTGAGCAAGCGAGCGTGTCGTTCTTTGCTAAAGTTGCGCAGCGTTATAGCGTAACGAAGCTGCACGAAAAGATCATTTTAGTTATACTGAACAGTTATACTTTATGAAAAAAGCACTCATTACCGGTATCACCGGACAAGATGGCAGCTACCTCGCGGAGCTTTTACTGGCCAAGGGCTACGAGGTTCATGGCGTTATCCGTCGCGCTTCGACGTTCAACACCAGCCGGATCGACCATCTGTATACAGATCCCCACGTGAATGGCGTGCGCCTGTTTCTGCACTACGGCGATCTGGCCGACTCGACGCAGATGGTGAAGTTGCTCTATCAACTACAACCAGACGAAATCTATAATCTCGGCGCCCAGTCGCACGTGCGTGTTTCGTTCGATGTGCCAGAGTATACCGGCGACGTTGTCGGTCTCGGCGCGCAGCGCATCCTTGAGGCGGTCCGCGAGGCTGGGTTGGTTAAAAAATGTCGCTACTACCAGGCTTCCTCTTCCGAGATGTTCGGCAAAGTCCAGGAAGTGCCGCAGACAGAAAAAACGCCCTTCTGGCCGCGTTCGCCCTATGGTTGCGCCAAGGTTTATGCCTACTGGCTCACCGTAAACTATCGCGAGTCTTATAACCTCCACGCGAGCAACGGCATTCTCTTTAATCACGAATCTCCTCGCCGTGGCGAAACATTCGTTACCCGCAAAATCACTCGTGCTGCCGGCCGGATCAAAGTCGGTTTGCAGGATTCTCTCTACCTCGGCAACCTCGATGCGCAACGCGATTGGGGTTACGCGAAGGAGTACGTTGAGATGATGTGGCTCATGCTCCAGCAGGACCAACCCGACGACTACGTGGTCGGCACCAATGAAACGCATAGCGTAAAGGAATTTTGCGAAGTTGCCTTTGCACGTCTCGGCCTCGACTGGCAAAAGTACGTGAAGTACGACCAGCGCTACGAACGTCCAGCGGAGGTCGAACTCCTCATCGGCGATCCTGCTAAAGCGAAAAAGCAACTTGGCTGGGAACCGAAAGTTAAATTTAAGGAACTCGTAGAGCTCATGGTCGACCACGATCTCGACCTCGCAAAACGCGAAACCAAAATTGCAGCGATCGACGCCAAATCATGAAAATCTTCATCGCAGGACACAGGGGCATGGTTGGTAGCGCACTCGTGCGCCGCCTCGAACGCGAACCTGGCGTAAAGCTACTGTTGCGCTCACGCCAGGAGCTCAATCTCACCTCGCAAGCTGCTGTCGATGCATTTTTTGCGACCGAAAAGCCCGACGTCGCCATCGTCGGCGCCGCGAAGGTCGGCGGTATTCACGCCAACAATACCTATCCAGCCGAGTTCATTTACGAAAACCTCGCTATAGCCTCCAACACTGTCCACGGCGCTTACAAAGCGGGCGTGAAGCGCCTGCTCTTCCTCGGCAGCTCGTGCATCTATCCGAAGCATGCGCCGCAGCCCATGCCGGAGGATTGTTTGCTAACCAGTCCGCTTGAGCCAACAAACGAAGCGTACGCCATCGCCAAAATTGCGGGCCTGAAGCTCTGTCAGTACTACCGCAAGCAATACGGCGTGCTCTTTCACTCCGGCATGCCCACGAACCTCTACGGCCCGGGCGATAACTATCATCCGCTAAACTCGCACGTGTTGCCCGCGCTCATCCGCCGTTTCCATGAAGCGAAGGAAGCGGGCCTAGCCGAGGTGGTGGCTTGGGGCACGGGTAAACCGATGCGCGAGTTTCTCCACGTCGACGATCTTGCCGATGCCTGTGCGTTTCTGCTCAAACTCGAAAATCCGCCCGACTGGATCAACATCGGTACGGGCACGGATGTAACGATCAAAGAACTGACCGAGACAGTTGCCACCGCCATTGGCTATAAAGGCCGCATTACGTGGGATGCTTCCAAGCCCGACGGCACTCCGCGCAAGCTCATGGATGTTTCGCGCTTAACGAACCTCGGCTGGAAAGCCCGCCTCGGTCTCCGTGAAGGCATCGAAAAAGCCTACTCCTCGTTTCTCTCCGAAAAAGCCGACGGTGTTCTGCGGCAGTAGACGCGGTTAGGCTGTAAGCATGCTTTGGGATGTAGATAAGCTTCAGCCGTACTGCGTGCGGCGGTATCTCGCCGCATCGTAAGGACGGCGCTTACCTGCCAACCGTAAAACGTCGCTAACCCAACCCAGTCCGCACGTGAAGTTCGACCCTGCGACCGGAACAACAACCCGCCTATACAGTTTTACTATAACTGCTCTAGATTCCTGCGCCACCGGGGGAAGGCTGAGCGGCTGGTCGAGGAGGAGGGCTGGGCAGGGAGCAGGCCTTCGGACTGCATCTCGCGGAGGACGGAGGTGATGTACGGGATGAGTTGCTTTTTGCGGCTCACGACTCCGGGCATGTCGAAGATTTCGTTTTGCTCGACGTGCGGGTAGGTCACGTGGGCGATGAACTCGGCGTCGCCTTTGACGAGGAGGAGCGAGTTTTGGGTGTTGATGTCGGTTATGAGCAGCGAGGCGAAAGTGAGGTCTTCGTCGTTGCGGACTTGCTCGAGGGCGTCGGCTAGAATTTTCGCGTTTGCCCAGAAATTGCCGAAGCCGAGCTCCTCGACCTGCGAGACGGAGAAGCGGGCGCTGAGTTCTTCGTAGATTTTGAAATCGGAGCGGATGACTTTTTCGGGCGAGTTGGCGATGATGACGGAGCCGGAACTGAAGATGGTGGCTGCGAGTTCGCCGGAGTTGACGTTGGCGATTGTGGAGAGCCAGGCGAGGAGGTTGGCGTCCTTTTCTGTCGATGTCGGGCTGTTAAGGTGAAGTGTGTCGGAGATGATGCCGCTCATCATGATGCCGGCAATCGAGGGCGAGGGCGTGAGGCCTTCGCGACGGAAGAGATCGGCGACGATGGTGCAGGTGGAGCCGACTGGTTCGTTAATGAAGAGGATCGGCTGCTGTGTATTCAAAGCGCCGAGACGGTGGTGGTCGATGATCTCGGCGATGGTGACTTCGGCGGCGCCGGGAACGGCTTGCGTCATCTCGTTGTGATCGACGAGCACGAGGCGGGTTTTGACGGGCTTGAGGACGTCGGTTTTGGTGAGGATGCCCTGGAGCTTGCCCTCGTCGTCCACGACCATGTAGGCGGGCGTGTTGGAGGCGGAAATTTTGCGGCGAAGATCACCGAGGCGCAGATCGGCGCTGACGGTGGCGATTTTGCGATCAACCATGCTGTCGATGATCGAGGCGGTGCGAATGACCCACGCGGTGGTGGCGGAATCGTAATGGCTGACGATCAGGCTCACGCCGGCTTTAAAGGCTTGTTCAACCACTTCTTCCTCGATGGGGAGATCGCCGGTGACGACGAGCGCTCGCACACCAATCTGTATCGCGCGTTGTTGAATATCCCAGCGGTCGCCGACGATAATGATGGATTGGGCGGGCGTGATACCTTCTTTTTCGGAAAATTTCCCAAAGGAGCGGACGTCCATCGCGCCGATGCGGATGAAGAGATCTTCAGTGCGGTCGGGCTCGGTCATGTGGATGACGCGGCCTTTGAGGGCGCGGGCGATGTGCGCAAGCGTGCTGTGAACTTTGCGCATTTCACGTGGTTCGCGCATGCGCGGGATGAAGTAGCCGCCGAGCTGGAAAACCGAAATCGAACCGAGCACACGATTGTCGTCCGCCGTTACGGGCAGGATGCGGATGTCGTGTTCGTCGATCATCTCGAGCGCTTCGGCGCAAGTGGCCGTGGGGCGGACGGAAAGGACGTTGGAAATCATCACGTCGTGTACACGCGGCGTGACGTCGCTTAAGTACAGCGGCAGCGGTTGCTGGAAGCGTTGCAGCACGGTATCGATGCGGGCGTTGGAATTACCGCAACGCGCGGCGATGTAACCTTTTTCTCCTCGGGCCTCTTTGTACGCGACGTAGGCGATGGCTGAGCAAATCGCGTCGGTATCGGGATTGCGGTGGCCGATTACGTAAGTGGCGGGCGTCGAGGAGGTGGTGGCAGCGGCGGTCATTGAGCTTTGAGCGGAAGATGGTTAGAACTTTTAGGAAAGCAATTGCTGCAATCAGTTCGGGTGGTCCTGAGGAGCGCTAGCCGGGGGCGGTTGGTTGTGGGGCGTCGGCGCTGGACCCGAACAGCGCGGCAAGGTGATGGCCACGATGATGCCTGCGATAGCGAGCAGGGTGATGAGTTCGATGACGCGGAGTGGTTGAGCGGATTTGGCCACGCGATCAGAAAGGGTGGCCACGCGGGCGTTGGCAAGAGCGGGCAGGGCGCTGCTTTTCTGTGGGTCACAGGCTGGACAATCTCGCGCCGCGCTTTCTAGTCTGCGGGGATGAAGATCTATCTCGATGGCAAGTTTGTTGACCAAGCAGATGCCAAAGTGTCCGTGTTCGACCATGGGCTGCTCTATGGCGACGGGATTTTTGAAGGCATTCGCCTTTATCAAGGTAACATCTTTCGCCTCGATGCACATCTTGAGCGGCTCGAATATTCCGCAAAAGCGTTGATGTTGAAAATGCCCTGGTCACGCCAGGAAATCGCCGAGGCCACCTGCGAGAGTTGCCGCCAGAATAACCTTACGGATGGTTATATCCGTCTCGTGATCACGCGCGGCGTGGGCGATTTGGGCCTGTCGCCATGGCTTTGTCCGACACCTTCGATTTTCATCATCGCCGACAAGATCGCGCTGTATCCCGCCGAGCACTACACGAGCGGCCTGAGTATTGTGACGGTGCCGACGCGTCGCATGAATGCAGCCGCGCTCAGTCCAGCCGTGAAATCGCTCAATTATCTCAACAACATTCTCGCCAAGATGGAGGCGCGCCAGGCCGGTGCGCTTGAGGCGATCATGTTAAACGATCAGGGCTACGTGGCCGAGTGCACGGGCGACAATATCTTCATCGTCCACAAGGGCGAAATCCTCACGCCCGCCGCTTCGCAAGGCGCGCTCAAAGGTATCACGCGCGACACGATCTTCGACATCGCGAAAGAGATTGGCGTTCCGATCCGCGAGGCCGACCTCACGCGTTACGATGTCTGGTGCTCTGACGAATGTTTCCTCACCGGCACGGGCGCCGAAGTCATCCCGGTCATCAAACTCGACGGCCGCGAGATCGGTAGCGGGAAACCCGGCGCGATCACGCAAAAAGTGCTCGCCGCCTTCCGCCGTCGCGTGCTGACCGAAGGCACGCGCATTTGATCGCAACAACCTATGTGACACGGTCTGCCCGGTTCGCCTTGGTTGTGCCAAATTCGCGCATTCGGTGCGCCTTGGTTGCGCAGACCACCGCGCCCGCCCGTCGTCACGCAGTTCCGCCGCCAAGGACTTGCCAGCTTCGCGCGAGCTGGCATGCTTGGTGCAAGTCCGCTCGAATGTTAGATAAATATTACTCGTCGCAATTTTAACATCAGTGTGTCGATAGTTTCGACGGACGTGCTATAATTCTTCCATGGCCAGCCCTCTTAAATGTGATCTTTGTACAAAACCCGCAACGGTCCATCTTACGCAAATTGTTAATAACAAAGTGCATAAGGTCGACCTCTGCGAAGCGTGTGCCCAAGCCAAGGGCGTGACCGACCCGAGTGGTTTTTCGCTGGCCGACCTTCTCTTAAAGGCATCACTCACGCCCGAAGCGACCGTGGCCGAGGGTCTGCGCTGCGAACATTGTGGGTTTACCCAGACCGATTTTAAGAAACATGGTCGTTTTGGGTGTCCGCATTGCTACGACACGTTTAAGGGCATGATCGAGCCGATGCTCGATAACATGCACAAGGGAACCACACACACAGGCAAGGTCCCGCATAAAGCCCTCGACCGCAAACTTCTCACCGACCGCCTCAGTAAACTCGAGGGCAACCTCGATGATGCGATCAAATCCGAGCGTTACGAAGACGCCGCCCGATTCCGCGATGAAATCCACCAGGTCAAACAAACCTTCGGACAAAAGCTCACGAGCTAAGTCTATGACGCTCGCGTCGCTTCTTGCCACGCCTTCCGAGCTCACCGATACGGCGAGCAGTAAGTGCGCGATCGTCCTCATGACGCGCATTCGGTTGGCGCGTAATCTCGCGGGCAAATCCTTTCCCGGCTGGGCCAAGGAAAAAGAACGCAACGCGATTCTGGCCGCCTGTCGCGACGCTGTTTCTGCCACGACGCAGATGAAGCGCTCGGTTAGCACCACGGTCGATGATCTGAGCGATTTGGAAAAGCAGATCCTCGTTGAACGCCACCTCATCAGCCGCGAACTCAGCGGAGCCAAAAGCGGTGCAGGCGTAATCATCAGCAAGGACCAAGCGTTTTCCGTCATGATCAACGAGGAGGACCACCTCCGCATTCAGACGATGCGCGCCGGCTTCCAGCTTAAGAAAACCTGGAACGCCATCAACGACCTCGACTCCGCACTCGAGGACAAACTTGACTACGCTTTCTCGCCCACGCTCGGCTATCTCACCGCTTGCCCAACCAATCTCGGCACGGGGATGCGCGCTTCGGCGATGATGCATTTGCCCGCGCTCGTGATTTCCAGCCAGATGGAAAAAGTCGTCCGCGCGGTCAACCAGCTCGGTATGGTCGTGCGCGGCCTGTTCGGCGAAGGCTCCGATGCGAGCGGCAGCATCTTCCAAATCTCGAACCAGACCACGCTCGGCGAATCCGAAGAGGACATCATCAAACGTCTCGGCAGCGTGCTCAACTCCATCATCGAACACGAGGTCAACGCCCGCGCCCGCCTGATGGAAAACGAAGCGTCGAAACTGTCCGACAAGATCGGCCGCGCCTACGGCATTTTGCAAAACTGCCATCTGCTTAGTTCCGGTGAAGCGATGAATCTGCTCTCACTCGTGCGTCTTGGCATCGATCTTGGTATGTTCCCCGACGACAGCCGAGGCGTGATCGATCGACTCTTCATCGAGGCCCAACCCGGTCACATCCAGCACACGACCAAGCACGATCTCGAATCCAACGAACGCGACACGCTGCGCGCCGAAAAACTGCGCACCGAATTCGCCTCTTTCTCGAAACCAAACTTTTCTCATAACAGTCAAAACTGATCTCTGGCTAGCCCTTGTCCCGTAAGAGGCCTGCATCCTTATCCTTTAAAAATCACCATCCATGGAGCCGATGAATAACTTCACGCCGAGAGCGCAGCAGGTGCTCGCACTCGCCCGCAAGGAAGCCGATCGCTTCCACCATAACTACGTCGGCACTGAGCACATTTTGCTCGGGCTGATCAAACTCGGGCAGGGTGTTGCCGTGAGCGTGCTCCAGAAAATGGGCCTCGATCTCGAAACCGTCCGCGCCGCCGTTGAAAAACAGGTCGGCACCGGCCAGGAGACGAAGACGCAGAACAGCATTCCCTACACGCCGCGCGTGAAGAAAGTCCTCGCCCTTGCCGGCAAGGAAGCGAAAACGCTCAACCATTCTTACGTCGGCACCGAGCACATTTTGCTCGGCCTGCTCCGCGAAGGCGAGGGCGTCGCCGCCCGCGTGCTCAAGTCGCTCGACATCGATATCGAGCGCACCCGCAACGAAATCTTGCGCGAACTCGATCCGCAGTTTGCCGGCTCCGAAAGCGCAAGCCCTGGCAGTGACGAACCAGCCGCCGGAGGCCCAGGCGGCCCGGCTCCTCGCGGTGCCGAAGGCGACAAGAAGGAAGTCAAGACGCCTGCGCTCAAAGCCTTTGGCCGCGATCTGACCGAACTAGCCCGCAAGGGAGAAATGGACCCAGTCGTCGGTCGCAAAAACGAAATCCGCCGCGTCATTCAGATTCTCTGCCGCCGCACGAAAAATAATCCCGTGCTCATCGGCGAAGCCGGCGTGGGCAAGACGGCCATCGTTGAAGGTCTCGCGCAGGAAATTTCCAACGGTCTTGTCCCTGAGATCTTGTTAGAGAAAAAAGTTATCACGCTCGATCTCGCGCTCATGGTTGCCGGCACGAAATACCGCGGCCAGTTCGAAGAACGCATCAAGGCCGTGATGGACGAAATCAAACGCGCTAAGAACGTTATCCTCTTCATCGACGAAATGCATACGATCGTCGGCGCCGGTGCCGCTGAAGGCGCGATGGATGCATCGAATATCTTTAAGCCCGCTCTCTCTCGCGGTGAGCTCCAGTGCATCGGTGCGACCACGCTCAACGAGTACCGCAAGTACATCGAGAAAGACTCTGCGCTCGACCGCCGCTTCCAGTCCGTGAAGGTCGAAGCTCCTTCGGTTGACGATACAATCCTTATCCTCAAAGGCATTCGCAGCAAATACGAGGATCACCATAAAGCCACGTTCACCGACAAATCGCTCGAAGCCGCGACGAAGCTGTCCGACCGCTATATCACTGGCCGGTTTCTGCCCGATAAAGCCATCGACGTCATGGACGAAGCTGGTTCGCGTGCACGTATCGCCGCGCTGACGCGTCCGCCGGACATCGAAGGTCTCAGCAAGGAAATCGAAGAAGTCTGCGCACAGAAGGAAGACGCGATTGCCAAGCAGCATTTCGAAGAAGCCGCCAAATTCCGCGACAAGGAAAAGCAGCTCCGCGCCAAGCAGGAATCCGCCACCGAGGATTGGAAGAAAGCGCGCGAAGAAAAACGCGTTACCATCGACGAAGACCTCATGATGCAGGTCGTCGCCGACTGGACCGGCATTCCGCTCACCCGAATGGAAAAGAAGGAGAGCGAAAAACTCCTCTCGCTTGAGACCGAACTTCAGAAAATCGTCATCGGCCAGCATGCCGCAACGATTGCTATCGCCAGAGCGCTCCGCCGCTCACGCGCCGACCTCAAGGATCCGCGCCGCCCGATTGGTTCGTTCATGTTTGTCGGCCCGACCGGCGTCGGAAAAACCGAACTAGCCAAGCAGCTCGCTGGAAATATGTTTGGCTCGCAGGACGCGATCATCCAGATCGACATGTCCGAGTACATGGAGAAGTTCGCCGTGTCGCGTTTGATTGGTTCGCCTCCAGGCTACGTCGGCTACGAAGAAGGCGGCCAGCTCACCGAGGCCGTGCGCCGTCGCCCGTACTCCGTGATTCTTTTCGACGAAATCGAAAAGGGCCATCCGGACGTGATTCAGCTCTTGCTGCAGATTCTCGAAGACGGCCGCCTGACCGACTCTCTCGGTCGCACGGTTGATTTCCGAAACACGATCATCATCATGACCTCGAACGTCGGCGCGCATCTCTTGCAGCGCCAGAATTCGATGGGCTTCCAGGCGATGAGCGGCAGCTTCAATGATTTCGAAAAGATGCGCGAAAAAGTCCTCGAAGAGGCCAAGCGCATCTTCAAGCCCGAGTTCCTGAATCGCATCAGCGACATCATCTTCTTCCGTCCGCTGGATCGCGACGATCTGATCAAGATCGTCGATCTCGAAGTCGCGAAGTTCGCCAACCGGCTTAAGGATCGCAAAATCGTTCTCGAGTTCACTCCTGAGGCGAAGGCGCTCATCATCGAGAAAGGCTACGACGAGAAATATGGTGCACGTCCGTTGCGCCGCGCCGTCGAGCACTACCTCGAAGATCCGCTGGCCGAGGCCATCCTCAAGGGCGAGGTCAAGGATGGCGAACCCTGCTTGGTGATCCGCAACGGCGACATGTTAGAGTTCAAAGTGAAAGAACCGAGCCAGCCCGCAGCCGAAACCGGCACCGCGACGCCGTAACCGGAATTCTGATACAATCTCCAAGGCCGCTCTTTACCGAGCGGCCTTTTTTGTGGTGCGCCCGGCAGGGCGCACCTGCTTGTCGGTGAACATAAGAAGAAAAGATGTAATACCAAGTTGCAATCAAACGCATAATAACGGCTGGGGCGTTTGGATGGTAGGGACGGCCAGCATTGGCCGTCCGGTTGGAGGTGTGTTGGTGATGAGCGACGCTTACGGACGACCCGGCGGGTCGTCCCTACCTTTGGCTGTTTTGATAGGTTTGAGTGAAAAATGGTATAAGTCCGATGACCGCCATGCCGAAGGAAGGTCAAGCCGAAGGGCAGCTGCACCAGTCGGGGCCGTTCAGCAGGCAGTGAATGGCGGTTTACTTGAGCGTTCAGCGTTATGCGTTTCTCCGCTTTCAGCCTTTCAGTTCTTTCCATCCGTTTCCGTGTACTCCATGGAAAAATATGTCCTCTGAAACTGGAGCGTTTCCTTCTCCCTTCGCGTTCTTGGCGATCTTCACGTTGAAAATTCCGTGGATCGTGTTCAAGCCACTCCACCACAACTTCGCCCTTCCGCCTTGAACTCACCTCCAAGCGGTGCCTCTTGACCGTTTTTCCCCGTCCGCATCCGTGTACTCCGTGGTCAAATGGTTCGGACAATGGATGTTGAGTGTTGGATGTTCGACGTTGGGCGTTCAGCGCAGTGCGCTCCGTAACCGCTTTCCTGTACCGCGGTGACATTCAGCCATTCCAATATCAACTTTTCACGGTTCTTCCCCGCGATCGTTCCAGCTTTCCTGAGTTCCATATTAATTCCTCTTGTTCTAGGTTCATTTTTCCTTGAACTCAGTTCCCGGGCCAGTTGCACTCCAAGATTCATCAACCCATGCCCTCGGGACGGATCATAACCACAGCCTCCATAACGCTCGCCACCAACGGTGGCTTTGAGCAGGAGTGCGTGTCGTTTTTTGCCGAGGTGGTGCAACTATTTGGAGTGCCGAAGTCCGTAGGCCAAATCTACGGCCTCCTCTACGCCTCGCCCGAGCCATTGGGTTTTCCCGACATCGTCGAACGCTTAGACATCAGCAAAGGTTCCGCCAGCCAAGGCTTGCAACTGCTCCGCTCGCTAGGGGCAATCAACGAAGCCGAGCGCTCGTCTTCGCTCTCAAATTTGTCGTCTGAGATTAAGCGCGAAGCGCGTGGAGTGGCCTATGAACCCGAACTCAGCCTGCGCCAACTTGTGACTGGAGTCTTACGCGAACGCATCGCGCCTATGGCCACCACCGGCACTGACCGCCTTAAGCGCCTGAAAGAACTCGCGGAGAATTCTCCCGCGAATAACAAATTTTATTTAGGGAGAGCAAAGCAACTCGAGACCTGGCGAAAACGGTTCACGACCGTAATGCCGCTTCTTACTGCTCTACTTGGTCCGAAGAAAAAGCGTTAAGTGTCAGATCGTCCATATTTCAAGTCAGTTCAGAGTTTGGTTGCGGCCGTCCGACGCGACCGGGCGAAGCTGTAGGCACGAGAGTCATTTGGCCTGAGTGAAATTGTGATTTTAGCAATTAAACAATCGAGCTATATATGTTCTACGTAAGAGGATGTTTAGCCATTTTAATCGTGGCGTTAGTCGGCACGACGTCTGAAACAGTTTTCGCAGGAGCCGGCGAGCTTCCTGTGCCTGCGTATTCATCGAGCTGCATAAATACAGGGATATTTAGGCGCAATGCGTTAATCACTATAGGCTCTATTCAGGTGATCTCGTATTTCGCGAGTGATGGACGTATAGCGATTCTTTGTCGATCGGTTAAAACCGGTCAGTTCAATGAGGCTTTATTTTTGGATAGTAAGATGTCAGGCCGGATGATTGGAGATGGTCATCAAGCGGTTAATATTGGATATAGTGCAGATGGATATGTACATGTAATTTGGGGTTGCCACGATACGAAAGATCCGAAGTATACTAAACTTCGTTGGCCTGACTTGAATATTGTTAGTGAAGGATTGGTTTCTAGAGATATTGACGTAAGTCGATTATCTTACCCGCAGTTTTATGGGACACCGATGGACTTGAAGCTTTTGTTCAGGAGGGATAGTGCAGAGGGTGCGGATAATCCATACGATCAATGCATTTGGCGTTATGATGAGGAGGGTGGGGCTTGGAGTTCATTACAGAATCCTTTGATTACGTTCCCGCCGGCTCCGCAGTTAGCTTATATGAATGGGATGGGGGAGTCGGGTGATACGATTGCTATAGCATACACAATAAGGAGGTATGACATAATGGATGTATCTGATGTGCATATGAGGGTAAAATGAGGCATTTCGTGTAGTTTGGAGTATTGACGCTGGCCAAACGTGGAAATGTTTTGAGCAAGATAATCTTAAAACACCCATACCAGCACTTTCTGTTAGACCGAGTTTGTGTATTGGACCGGATCAAAATCTCGTCAATCAGGGTGGTGGCTGGATGCAGGATTTACACACTTACTGGATTGGCTATTTTAAAAACGATCAAGGAGGGATTCCCCAAATATATGCTACCGAGTTCAACTTGAGGAATGGCGAGCAAAAAACCCATCAGATCACGCACAGGACGTTAGGTTTCAATATGCTTGGACGTGGTACTCAAACATGGCCAATTAGTAGGCCTGTTGTTTTTAAGTTGGGCGCTACGATGGTGGTTGCGTACCGCGAGGAGCAACGATTGATGGCTTCTTACATCGTTTCGGAAGGTGTTTGGAAAACAGTTGAATTATTTGCGGATAATCTTGGTAATTATGAGCCTATTCTAGATTATACCCGTCTCGAATCCGGTGTTGCGACATTCTATATACAGAGTAGTTTTCAGGGTGGACGATATGCCCGTAACTGTTGCCGCAGTTTCTTCGGGCCGAGCATATTTACTGGATTTGACTGAGAAGGATTTGTATCTGCTACCGGTGAAAGCATTGCCCGGTGCTGTTAATAAATGAATTATACTGCCGCCACGGAAACTAAATAAATGAATCCATTCGAGAAAATAATATATAATGCAGTAAAGTCGAATCCGCGTTTGAAAATGCGGGTCCGTGATATTTATCAATCCACATGTGATCTTATACCGATTAGACGCAATGCACACGCATATCCGGTTAACGTTCATGAAGGTTATTTTTTCGGTTTCACGATAAGAGTCCTTGGTCGAATTGTGATAGATATCTTTTAGCTCATCGTCAGTTAATTCCGCTTCGCATGGCACGGGCAGGGGATGAGTTGGATATTGGTTATCTTGATGAAACACAAAATCATGAGTTTGTGAGTGTTGGTCGCACCACGGCTTGGAACTGGCATCAAGGCGCGCAACTCCAGTGGTTGGGAAATAGCGACAAAATAGTATACAATGACTTCGATGGGCGACAGCATGTCGCTCGGATTAAAAATCTCAGAGGGCAGAGCGAAGGAGTGCTAACTCGCCCGGTTGCTGCGACGAGCCCGGATGGATCCATGGCATTGAGCTACAGCTTTGCACGATTGCGCGGAAGCCCTCACGGATATGCATATGCCAATGGTATTGATCTAGAGGCGGATAAACAAATCCCGCAAAAAGACGGGTTGTGGTTGTTGAAGACTCATTGTGATGAGGCACGGCTATTGTTTACGGTGGATCAAATTGCCCGCATGGAGCACGAACCGTCAATGAATGGCGCCTTTCATTATTTCTCACACTGCCAATTTTCCCGACGGGGCACGCGGTTCAAATTCTTCATCGCTGGACGGTGGATGATAACCGGCAGTGGACGCGCGATTCGGCTGATATTGATGGAGGGGGTGTTCACATATTTCCAACTTCGGGCATGGTGTCCCATGTTTCGTGGAGAGGCGGAGATCGGATTGTTGCGTACGCTAGGACCGCTGCTGGTGGCGATGGGTATTATGAGTTTAGGGACCAATCAAACGATGTTCGGGAAGTTGGCCGAAATTGTTTCAGCTCCGACGGGCACCCCTCGATGTCGAATGATGGACGTTGGATGTTGACCGATACCTACGCTGATCGTTTCAGGCGTCGTCATTTGATTCTGTATGATATGCAGGAAAATAAACGTTTTGATGTAGCTATGTTTTTCTCTCCGAAATCTTTTGCAGGCCGTTCGATTGCGGAACATTTGCAATGCGATTTTCACCCAAGATGGAGTCGGGATAACAAGCAGATATGCTTCGATTCTGCTCATACAGGCTGTAGAGCATTGTGTACTATGGCCCTCGGTGATCTTTCCACTGGCGAATTAAAGACCATATAAGCAAACTATGAACTGCCAGGTTCTCATTCTAGCAGTCAATTACAACTCCGACGCTACAGCCATAGGATGGCTGACTGGGCTTGAGCGATTAATCCGGCCTTTGGGCTCAAGGATTTCAGTGGTGGTTGTAGATAACACCTCGCGAGCTGACAGCACAGAGTTTTTTGCCGGTATGCAGGCCATTTACAAGGATGTGCGGTGTATTAAAAGCCCTGAAAACTTGGGCTATTTTGGCGGCGCTCATCTTGGGTGGGAGCAGTGTCTGGCATCGGGCGGCGAATTACCGGAATGGGACCATGGTGACTAATGTTGATGTTGGATTTCTAGACGATCGATTTTTCTCCGTTCTTCTTAAATCGGATTATCCTAGCGGTACCGGTGTCGTGGGGCCGTCACTTGTGTCGGATGGTCGAAAAGGGGATTGGAATCCAAAGATTGTAGAACGGCCTTCGCGCCGGAAAATGCACTTTTACAAGAAA
>JADKHC010000005.1 GCA_016721945.1 Verrucomicrobiota bacterium
TACGCCGTTAGGTATTTCCGGTGGAGTGCGACGCTCCGTCGTCGCCGGGTTTTGAAAATAACGTTTTCTGACCTGCGGCAACGACAACACGCTCCCCAGGTCAGTCCGCCAAGACCGTTTCACCGGTCGAGTTCAGCTTGCGTCGCGCCTGAATACTGACATTATAGCGACATTATGCAGACCTTAACTGTGACCAACGCACGCCAGAATCTTGGCGGCTGGCTCAAAAAAGCTGCGGCCGGCGAAGAAATTGGCGTCATCCTGGGCGACAAGATCATCGCTTTCCGCCCTGTCCCGATCACCGCCGCCGACTACGCTGAAACCGAATACGGATTGAGCGCCGCCGAAGCCAGCGAAGGCGCCGCGCGAATTGTTCGCGCGATTCACGCCGACGCCCGCACTGATTACAAACCTGAATGCTGACCCATGCGTCTTCAAACTCACAAAACGCTTTCGCGTCCGTAAAAAACTAAGCGCAACTGACCGCGCGCCGTTGATGTTGCTCTGAGCGGGCTGCTCTCCACTTTCGGCCATCCCCACGCCCACGCCGGAACCAGCGTCAGGCTATTGAAAGCCCCGTTTACGAAGTCCGCGCAACCCTCGCCTTACGCATCGTTTTCGTTCGCCAGGGCGATTTATTGATCGCCGACATTGTTGGCACACACGGAGAGGTGAGGGACTATCTAAAAAACCGGTCCTGAAATTGGCAAACGCTGCCCGGCCACAACGCCTGATCGCTATAGGCGCCCCCTCATCCTATCTGCCAAAATAGCACCAATCCGCAGTAGCCGTAGCCCACCTAGCAAAAAATCTGCGCGACGCGATCCCATCGCACGCCAGCTTCGGGTCGAGCACGCATAACTAAGTTAAATCTACAAACAGCGGACTGACCCCGCTCGAATTCACCTTAAATGAAGAACAACGCAACGCCACTAGAGCGTTTTGAAGGTTGGTTTGCTGAGGCCTATATCAAAGTTACATGAAATCCAGGAGGGCGACGGAGCATTCATTGCCCTTTCTGTCGCCCTATTTCTGGTGAACGCTATTATCGCACCGTCACAAATACCCATGAAGATTCACCTGATAACGAGAGCTTCAAGCAAGAGGCTGCTCGCGACCTCGGAATCGCCCCCAAGTACTTTCCGATCTTTTGGCGAGTATACCGGAACGGAATACAACACCAAGGCATGCCACGAAAATATTTAGATGGCGCTACCGGCATCATACCAAGTTGCAATCAAAGATATAATAACCAGTCAATAATCCAAGGGAAGGCGGTGAGGGATCGGAGGCGTATGGAGTCAGCGGCGAGCAGTTCGAGTTGGGTTTTTAACTGAACTTCGACTGTGTCAGAGGGTGGCGAAGAAACTGATTGGCGAAGCCCTTTTCACGCAGTTCATCCCAGAGATGCTCGGAGGGATTGCATTCGGGAGTATAGGAGGCAGGTACACCAGTCGGAGCCGTTCAGGAATGGGTAGCTGCCGGGACTGTGCCAACCGGCTCCATCAAGAAAGAGGAGCAGGCGTTGGTCTGGCCAGGCTGCGAGCAGTTCGAGCAGGAACAGCGACATCGAGGCGGTGTTGCACTTTGGTGATAGCGTAAAGTTCATGATGCCGTGCTTGGGTGCGACGGCGGCAAAAGCGTAAAGTGATTCACGCACCACCTGCCGGGCGACCTTCGGCCTGATCCCGCTGGGAGCCCAACAGGCACGCACATCGCTGATCCGGCCAAAACGGCCTTCGTCCATAAACAATACAACGGGACAACAACCGTGCCGCAAACTTTCCTCGACTATCGTCTGGGCGAACTTTTTAAACGCCTGCTCCAGCCGGATCTTTTGGGATGACTGGGCCGGGGCACGATCTTTCGCCAACCCGCTTTGGCGAGTAAACGATAGACCGTTGAGGGAGCCACCGGATGGCCCGCCAGCATCGTAATCGCGCCTGAAAGCACCTGCTTCAACCACGCCCTCGGTCGCGCTCAGCGGTGTGCCTGGCGAGCAACGCCTGAACCTGTGCATCACCGGCAGGTGCGGCGCCGACCCCGCGCCCCGGTCGATCTTTCAAAAGCCAAGGCCTTCACGCAAAATCGTGAGTGGATTATCCGCATACTCGCCACGGCTGGCTGGTCACAGCGGCGATGCGCGCCGGGGGACGCATCCAATGCTCGCATTAAACCGCTTGAATCCGCCGTTGATCGGCCATGGTCCTGGCTGCCTTTGAGCAACTTTTGCAGTGCCTCGACCGTCCTCGGGGAAATGGCTTGTGGGCGCATAAAAATAGCCTCCGCTTCAATCGCTCGAAGGCAAGTTATTATGCGTTTGAATGCGACTTGGTATCACATACTATGAGATCCATGAGCAGTTTCATGAGCAACCGTCGTTCGTCCCATACGATGCGACCACTTGGGCGATCCGTATCTCGCCATGGAAGTTCGCTGAAATGATTCTCGATAAATATCGCGAGAACCCAACTGTTCTTGAAAAGGCAATCATACCCGCTCGCTGTGGTGTATGACACCCCAATATAATTCAGAAAACCAACTGGATCAGAGTTTGTTGCAGACCTTATAACGAATTTATAATAATTAATATGCTTCTAGCCAGCTTATATCGTCACGAAAAAGAAAGTTTTCTCGCCAACTTGGCAGCAATAATTATCATCGGACTCACTATACTCATAGCCCGTATAACTTGGATATATGTCCAGAATCGACGTAAGAAAAATGCTGCAATGGCAACAGATCATACACCAGCAGGGAGCCGAGGCAAACTTCCATGGATCATTACTTGTGTTACTCTTGGTATCATTACTTTGATCACAACATTTCGTCCGCCCGAAATCGTCGAAAAGCCAATCGAGGTTTTCAGGGAAAGAGTTGTAGATAAAATAGTCGAAATTCCGGTACAAATTCCTGACGAATATTTTCGGGCGAAGCAGTTTTACGAAGGATACTGGGGTGCACCGTGGAGGGCCAGACGGAGGATTAGTCGGCATCAATGCCTTCAAAATTAATGTAAACGTTACAGATGTGATAAAAGAAGATATCGAGGCAAAAAAGCTACTAAAATATTTCACGCTATGGTTAAAGAAGCGGAGCATTCCTGTATCTGAAGACTCTAAACGCACTCTAGTCTTTTGGGTTGATGGAGTTTGGAACAAAGAACATACCACCTGTTTTTACATGCTTAGTCTATGTCTTACAGAACAAGCCCCGCTGCTAAGAGACGATCTAAAGTGGACCGTGGTGCCGATTTCAGCTGGCAATATTTAATAGGAGGTTATGCAGGCAACCTGGTTTTGAGCAAAGTGTCTATGGAACCACCGAGAAAATAGCCGACGTTTTTGCCAGCGCTTATCATCCTTCAAAACGTTAACGAACAAGCGGTCGGATAGGGCAAGCGTGAGGTTTTGGGTTGAGATAAGGAAATCAACCGGACGGCCCAGTGGTCCGCCTCAACCGCGGAATCATCGATTATGATCTGCGGCTCCGATATGAGCTTACAACACAGCAGGCGGTTGTGATTCTAAATCAATGCCACCGTACCATGATTACCTTTGCTCAGAATAGCCATAGTATGAGCTTTTTCACTGTACCGGCGTAGGCATAAAAAGAGTGAAGAACACCTTTCGGTGCCGAGCCTAATCGTATATTGCGTATTATGGGCGTGCGCCACATAGCCATCTGCAGTTTCGCAATCCCTCAGAATTGAAACTTCGTATAATTGAAAGAGGTGCCTACTTCAACATTCTGCTCATTGCACATCAACTGTACGTATAATGTAATCCAACGTCTCCATGGCTCTAGGAGCGGATGCGTCCACACCAGCCTCAAAAAGCACAATAGATTTACGAAAATATCTGAGCTTTCGAGCCATGAGAAGTGGCGTCCCGTCAGATGCTTTGCCCGTTGGAGCAAAACCAAAGAGAATGACGGTATTATTGTCGGCAGCGGCAATGGTTCGACTCATCGAATCGCCAGGATCAGCGAGACCATAGCTAACCATCTGCTGCCTTAGTGTGACAGCTGAGATTCTTGCCTGTTGAGCGAACATCTCCCTGGCCTTATTCCAGTAATCATTGGTGAATTTTCCTTGAGCGCGTTCAGCAGAAGGAATTGTACCTACTTGTAGGAATCGGAGCGTGAAGGGACGATTCCAATTAGTGCTGAATACGTGGTATACGACGGTTTTACCGAGTGGGTTGGCCTGTATCGCACTAATTAGTGCCTGTCGGGCTGATACCTCGGCGGAAGTTGCTGCTGGGCGAAAGACGCTCCGGCACACGAACTGTAACAGCGGATGCAATGCCAGGAACCGATACTGCATACTGTTGGACATGGCAGCTTGAGCAGTAAATGCGTTCAAGACGATAGCTAGGCCGAGAAGCCGTAAAATGCTATTGGGAATCATTTCTGTCGGTTGGTTTCTGAAATGCTATTGATAACAATGCTAGCGATCCAAATGGCAGTTGCTGCGATTGAAAAGGCAATGAGCTTAGTGAGGAAGTCTTCCATAAGTAGAAGGGTGTATTGCCTAACCTACTCCACAGAACCAGCCCAGCACGACTGAAACGGGAAGTCCATGTCCTTTCCCTGTCCATTTTGAAAGCCATTCCATAAATAGAGAAATGCGGCCAAATGTCGGCGGCAAAGGTTTTGGACTTGTGGTTGAGATAAATGACCATCCGGACGGCCAAGGCTGGCCGTCCCTACCTCGAAATCACTTGATCTCGCGTCTTCCAGAAGAAACGCCACGCGAGAAAGATCGCTGCTCCGGCCAAACCAAGCACCAGAGCCCGCCAGACTCCAACCGGACTACCTGCGTGTACGCCCAACCAATATGCCATCGGCAACATGATGCACCAATAAGCCACGAACGTGATCGCCGTCGGCACCTTCATGTCGGCCATGCCACGCAAAAGCCCGGAACCAACCACTTGGCTGCCATCAAAAAGTTGAAACAACGCCGCCACCGCCAACAACTGCGCCGCCAGTGCCACCACGGCTGCATCATCGACATAGCACCGCGCGATGGCTGGCCCAGCCAGCCAGAAAATCAGCCCAAAGGAGCCCATCACGATGCATGCCATGCCAAACGCTCCACAACCAATCGGCCGCACCAACTCGCGCCGTCCGGCACCCAACGCCTGACTCACACGCATGCCAGCAGACATCGACAGCCCGAGCGGAAACATAAACGTCATGCTCGCACAGCTCAGGGCGATTTGATGCGCCGCCAACGGCACCGTGCCGAGCCGTCCCATCATCCACGCTGCCACGGTAAAAGCGCCGACCTCAAAGACCAGTTGCCCTGCCGCCGGTACGCCAATGTGGAGAATTTCCTGCAAACGAACCCGTTCCAGTCGCCCCCACCAACGCACAGGCCAGTAAGGCCGCAAGGGCCGATGCGTCTTCAGAATCATCCACAACAAAAGCAAATCGACACAACGCGCCGTGAACGTGGCCACACCCGCTCCGGCCAGCCCCAATGCAGGCGCGCCGAGATTTCCATAAATCAACACCCAGTTGAGCACGACATTCAGCCCCACGCCGCTCATCATAATCACCATCGGCAACCACGGACGCCCCAGTGCCTCGGCAAATTGCCGGAAGGCCTGAAACGCCAGAGCCGGAACCAACGAAAGCGCTATAAAGAGGAAAAGGGCTGCGCCGCCGCGACCACTTCGGGCGGTTGCCCCAAGCGGCCCAGCTGCGCGCCAAGTAGCTCCATCGCCAGCATGGCAACCAAGCCCGTCAAAGTCGCGACCGCGAGCCCATGCCGCAACCACTCGCCACATACCACGGCTTGCCCCGCCCCGTGCGCCCGCGAGACCAGCACCGACACCGGCATGCACAGCCCGAGTCCGCTCACGTAGAAAAAACCGAACACCGCACCCGCAAACGCCGAAGCCGCCAGCGGCACCGTGCCCACTTGGCCGATCATCAGACTATCGATCGCGCCCATGAGCATCTGGCTCACCTGCCCGAGGATAATCGGAACAGCGAGAAACAGCGTAGCCCGGGCTTCTGAGATAACACGCGACATGACGAACGTACGATTCAACCACCCTTTCGCCTGCACGCACGGCAAAACCGTCTGAAAGCAGGCTCAGACTTTGTCACAGAGAACACTGAGCCGTAACCACAGTTAAGGGCCCGTTGTCCCCAACGGGCTGTTCTAAACCGTATCCATGCAATGGAGCCACCGATGCACACTGATAAACACAGATGCCCCGGGGATTGTTTTAACGCCGTGCGAGAAGTTTCCTATTTAGCCAGACCGTGAGCGATCAGATCGCCAAAACCCTGACGTTGTTTCTGCCCCAATCTGTGCTCATCGGTATTCATCGGTGGCCCCCAACTTAATGGTTCCGGCTAAGAGCGGCTTCCATCAAGCCCGATGAGGACATCGTGCTCCACCTGCTGCCCCACCTACAAGGGGCCTGATGGATTGAAATGGAGGGCGGTCCGCCTGGCCGCCGTTCCGAATCGGCGACGACAGCGTCGCCCTCCACCGAAAATACCTGACGGAGTAGTGCTAACCCAGCTTAGCCAACTCGTCGGCGATTTCGCGGTCGCTCCGGCAACGCGGCATTTTGCTCTGGCCGCCCCACTTTCCATGGGCACGCATCCATTGCTCAAACGTTCCCTCACGCACGAGCCGCAACTCCGGCGATTCCAGACCACGGCCTTTGCGCTTGGCCTCGTAGTCGTCGTTCAGGCGGATGAGCTCAGCGTCGAGTTCGGCGGCGAGCATAGCGATAGCGGTTAGTTTTAGTGACGCTTTGAGCTCGATCCACCACTCGTGACGTCCGCGCTCACGCCCGGCCACAGAATCGGCGAAGAGTGGCGCGACGTGAAAATTTGCGATCCCCCAGCCATGGCGCTGGCACACGGTGCTGAGCGCGTCGGTCAGTTCCTTCTCGATGACATGTTCGCCAAAGGCACTGAGCTGGAGCTTCGTGCGCCCAGCGTACACAAGTCGCGGAACGTCTGTCGAAACGAACCTCACCACATCGCCAATCACGTAGCGACACAGCCCGGCAGGCGTGGTGAGCAAGAGTGCATAATCGACGCCTGGCTTCACGCCTTCGAGCGGCACAACTTTGGAGCCGAGTTCGGCCAGGCGTGATTCATCAAATTCGTTAAGCGGTAGAAATTCGTAGAACAACCCGACATCCGTCATGAGTCGCAAGCCAAGCGAAGCGTCGGCGTCCTGCGTGGCGATGAAGCCCTCCGACGCGGGATAAACTTCGTGGAAATTCACACCTGCACCAAGCGCGGTACGCAGTTCGTCGATAAACGGGCTGATCGGCACACCGCCATGAATCAGGCATTCGAGGTTCGGCCATACAGCACGCAAATCGGTAATTTGGCGGGAATCGTTGGTTGCGCGTGCTCGGACCGCAGCCGCGAGAATCAGGACCCAGCTAGGAATGCCCGCGACGAGCCGGATGTCACGGTCGTGGGTACGCTCGGCGATGGCTTTGATTTTCTGTGGCCAGTCACCCAGTTGGGCGAGCGCGGCACCGGGTTCATAGAGAAATTTATCCACCCAACTAGGCAGATGGATCGCGGTGATGCCGCTCAGGTCGCCAGCCCAGGCAGTGAAAGGTTTCGATTCTTCGATTTGCGTGAGCGCAGTCGAGCCCCCCAAGAACAAATGCTTACCGCCAAAGACTGACGTGCTGCCCGTGCGCGCCGTGTAGTAGAGCAGCGAGTCGAGCCCGGCCTGGCGGAAATGTGCGAGCATTCCCTTCGTGATCGGCAGGTACTTCGTGCGACCAGCGGTGGTGCCGGAGGAAACGGCGTAATACGAACACGTACCCGGCCAAAGCACGTCAGCCTCGCCGCGCTTCATGCGCTCGATCGGCTCGATAAACTGTTCATAGGTACGTGGCGGAATCGCAGATTGAAACTGCGCATATGTCATGCCCGCGTGGATACCGCTATCCCGGCCAAAGCTACAGCGCGCCATGGCTCCGATCAGGCGGGAAAAAGTTTTCGCCTGTGCGGGCAGGATGCGCTGCGGATCACGCAGCCGTCGATTGGCGCGGGCAGAAAGAAATCTCGCGCCAGCTGTAAGCAGACTTCTGGAAAATGCCGACATGAATGCGCTCAGGCGGCGGGACGCCGGACGTGCAATGTCGATTGGCTCTTGTTGTTTTTCAAACTGCGATAAAAGGCAGAGATCGACGGGAGAAAATTGAAACAGTGAAAAATCAACGACGCGTGTTGGACCGGGCTGCCACGGTGATTGGTTATAGTTTTGTGCTGGCTCTTGGGGAAATAGGCCAGGTGGGCCGACTCGAGCACGAAACGCGTGGGCGAGTGATCGGCGATGACGGAGCTCTCTTTTTCCGCGTAGAGAATAAGCGTGGGCGCCTCGGAGAGCGGGAGCAGCGTTTGCGAAAAATAGGATGACGGCGACTCCAGGACTTTGAGCGCTTGCACCCGTTCGCAGGCACCGACAGGGCCAATCGTGCGAATGGTATTCATCACGGCGCCGCGCAACTGATGCAGTTCCTCGCGCGTCATCAACACGCGCAGCGATTCCTTATTCTGCGCGCCGGACTCGAACATCTTGGTGAAGATCGCACGCGATTTGTCTACGGTGGCGTGATCGGGAAGTTTGTGCGGATCGACGTAGGGCTTGATCGCGCGACCAAGCAGAGTTGTCGGCTTGGCCTCGCCGGGCGCGAGCAGATCCTCCACACACGCGACCGGGCTGATCAGGATGAGGCCGCGTAGATCGATGCGACGGCCCACGCGCCGGGCGCGCTTGAGCCATTCCATCACAAGACCGCAACCAAAGCTTACCGCGAAAACCACCGGTCGCTGGCCGTGTGCCTCGGCCAGTTCCTCAACCAAATCGTCGAGCTGCGCGAGGAGCAAATCGATGGAAAAACCGTGTTGCGGATAATTGAGATAATAGATGCTGCCGTGTTTCAGCAGGAAGCCACGCATGAGGTAAACTTGTTCGGTTGCATCGGGAATGAAGCCACCCAGCACGATCGTCGGCACCGGCCCCTTGCGCTGTTCATGCAGAATGTTAGCGGCCTGATGCACGCCTGCGCCACACCGAACCAACACCTCTTCCTGACGCGTGCGGATGGTTGGCGTAAATGACAACGGCGCGGCGGGCGCAATTTATAACCCGTGGTACGAATCAGTGTGCGGATCGGCTGCGTCGGCGAGATCCGGCTGAAGGAAGTGAAGAAAGATATGGCGGGTGCAAAGCTGAGCGCAGGCATAGGCGTGAGTTGGTTTTTTCCAATCACGGTGGTGTTAGCCCGTAGCGCGAAGCCAAAGACGCGCCGTAACCTGAATTTCACCCGCCAGAAACACTCCCGTCACCTGCGGACCGAAATTAACCGTTTGCGCCGCCAATCATCCCTGCCCCAGAGTGAGCGCGTGGGTCTACCTGCCAAAATTTTCGACGATGAGACGATGATTGCTTTCGACAAGCCTAGCGGCATGTTGGTCGCACCAGACCGTTGGGACAAAAAACGTGAGAATCTCATGGGCCTGGTTCACGACAAGATGGGCCATCACGTGGCCAACGTGCATCGCCTCGATGCCGATACGAGCGGCGTGTTTCTCTGCTCGAAAAATAAAATCGCGCTGGATTTCCTAAGCGGACAATTCCAAAGCAAAACCGTGCAAAAACGCTACCTCGCGCTGGTCGCATTACTGCCGCCCGAACGCGCGATGAAACTCGCCACGCCCGTCGTGATTCGCGAACCCGACGGCAGCCTGCCGGAGCATTTCACGGTCGATCTCGCGCTCGGCGAAGATGAGCACCAACTCGGCCGCATGCGGGTGTTTCGCAAACGCGGCGGCAAGGCCAGCGTGACAGAATTTCGCGTGTTAGAGCGGTTTAGTGGTTTCGCCTTGATGGAGTGCCGTCCACTCACTGGCCGCACGCACCAGATTCGCATTCACCTGGCGGCCGTCGGCGCGCCCGTGCTCAACGACCCCTTCTACGGCGACCCCGATGTGAAGTTACTGCTCTCGGGTTTGAAACGACGCTACAAAGGCCGCGACGACGAGAAACCACTCATTGCCCGCCTCGCGCTCCACGCGAGCGACCTCACGGTGAAGCATCCGACAACCCGCGAGCCCGTCACGATTCACGCAGAGCTGCCCAACGAATTCGAAGTCGCGCTAAAGTATTTGCGCAAATTCACCACGCCGCTTCGGCGCGGAGCCGGGCCGGCCGCGTAGCGCGATGCCAGCACTCTACCCGCCGGAGTTGAGTCCGCAGATTTAGCAGAGGCGCGCAGATTACCGAACCAGACTACAGAGTCTCACGGCTCTCAGGAGATAATTTATTGAATCTGTGTGAATCTGCGCCATCTGCGGATCAATCCGACGTATTTGGGCTGGATACGAATTCGGCGGTCGTACGCGATGGATCTGGTTTCTTCGACGACTCCGGCGCGGCGGCGGATAGAAAAGAGGAGGAGAATCAGCCATGTTCATGCGCTAGCGCATTTCCAGTTAAACTGTAGCCGTTTCAAAGCTGAAGATGGTTTTCAATATGGAACTCAGGAAAACTGGAACGAACCGGCTGTGTGTAGGTCTCGTTTCTGTTTCGGAACGAAACCGACGTGAGCGTTTCGAATATAGCTTGTGCTGGCTATTGAAGTGATGCACTTGAGCCAGTTCAGAATATGAAATTGCCGCTTTCGGTCCATCGATGGCTTCACCGCGCAAACTTCTCGCGAAACAAAATGCGTGGAGGCTTTCTCCATTCACGTCTCGGCGATCGGCTGCTCGACAAGGAGCTGTGGCGAGCGTCACCTAGGTCGTTGGCTCGGGCTTGGTTGATCGGGTTCCCCATAACATCGATTCCCTGGCTGCCTTTTCAATCGGTGATCGCCGGTGTGCTCGGCTTCACCTTCAGGGCAAATCTTCTGCTCTGCATCGGTCTCCAGTATTTATCCAATCCGCTGACTGCTGTCGTTCACCTACCGCCCTGTTATTTTGTTGGTAAGATGCTGATGGGCAGCAGTCTTGCGCAAACATGGAACGAAATGATGACGCGTGATTGGAGCAGCGTGTTTCAACATCCCTCGAAACTCGCGCATGACCTGGTGCCGCTTTACATCGGCGCGGTCACACTCGGGGCGGCCATTGGAATTATCGGTTATTTCGTGATTTTCGCCTGGGGAATTCGCCATCACCGCCGGAAGGTACGTTCATTGAAGCCAAAACAGGTGTCGGCGAACGAAATCTGAAAAACCTGGGGCGTCGAACCACGCCGATATCACGTTGTCGTGAGTTACGTGATGCCGCCTGCGCCTGCGCGGCGGCTAATAACGATGAGTTAGGTCGGCGCGTGTCTCTAACGGGCTGGTTTGGGAGGGCTTGTCGCATCGCTACGGCTAAGTGCTTTTTCAAATAAAGCGCCCAGCTGTTGAGCTGGAGATGATGTTGAATTTGGAACTCAGGAACACTGGAACGAACCTGTTTTGCACAGCAGAGGCGCGATCTTGTTGCGCCCCAGCACGAGGCTTTCGGGCAGGGCGCGCCGAGCGGTCACGCTCTACCCAAGAGCGTTCACTTGCCGTGGCACTGTTTGTACTTTTTGCCGCTGCCGCAGGGGCAGGGATCGTTGCGGCCGACCTTCGGTGCTTCGCGTCGGATGGTGACGGTGGGCAAAACGATTTCCTCCTCAGGCGTGGTTCCGGTTGACGACGACGTACCGCCGGAGGTGACGGTGGTCGAAACCTGCGGCGCAGCAGCGACTGGTGCGTTTTCCGGTCCTTGCGTGCGCGCGTTGCGACTGAGTAGCGCCAACATATTTTCGAAGGATTGCAGGTTGCTCGCGCTGCGGAACAAGCTCGTGCAGATCTGCAACCGCACGTTGTTCATGAGTTCTTCGAAATAATTGTAGGCTTCGTTCTTGTATTCAACAAGTGGATCTTTCTGGCCGTAGCTGCGCAGGCCGACGGACTGGCGCAGGCTTTCCATCTCGGTGAGATGCTCCTGCCAGTGATGATCGATCGCGCTGATGACGTTGTAACGTTCCAGCGAACCGAGAGCCTCGGGAATCTCGACGGACTCTTTGACGGTGTAGGATTCCTTGATGCGGGCGACGATGAGCTCGACGTGTTTTTCGAGATCGTGGCCAACGAGGTCGTCCTTCTTCAGCGTAACGGGGAAGTGGGTATTGACCCAACCGACGAAGCCTTCGAGAGCCGCAGGTGAAGCTCCGGACTTTTCGCCGAACCCAGCGCTATCGAGACGTGCGGCGATTTCTTCGCCGACTTGCTCGAAGATGATTTCTTTCGGCCGGTCGGCGTGGATGGCAGCGTTGCGGATGCCGTAGACAACTTCGCGCTGCTTGTTCAGCACGTCGTCGTACTGGAGCAGGCGTTTGCGGGCGGAGAAATTCTGTTGCTCGACTTTTTTCTGCGCGCTTTCGATCGAGCGGTTGAGCCACGGATGCTCGAGCTCTTCGCCGTCTTTCATCGCGCCTTCCATCATGCGGGAAGCGAGATTGCCCTGAAGGAAGAGGCGCATGAGCTCGTCTTCGAGCGAAAGGAAAAACTTCGTGAGACCCGGGTCGCCCTGACGCGAGCAACGGCCGCGCAACTGGCGGTCGATGCGGCGTGACTGGTGGCGCTCGGTGCCGATCACATACAAACCGCCAAGCTCGCGGACGCCTTCGCCGAGTTTAATGTCGGTGCCGCGGCCGGCCATGTTGGTGGCGATGGTGACGGCGCCGCGGTGACCGGCGCGGGCGACGATATCGGCTTCCTGCTGGTGGTATTTCGCGTTGAGGACGGTGTGGATGACGCCAGCACGCTTGAGCATGCGCGAAAGTACTTCGGAGGATTCGACACTGACGGTGCCGACGAGCACGGGCTGGCCGCGCTTGTTGGCTTCTTCGATTTCCTTAACGACGGCGTTGAATTTATCGCGGCGGGTTTTGTAGATCGAGTCGTTCTTGTCGATGCGGATGCAGGGCTTGTTGGTCGGGATGACCTGCACGGAGAGGCGGTAGATCTCGTTGAACTCGGTCGCCTCGGTCTCGGCTGTACCGGTCATGCCGGCCAGCTTTTCGTACATGCGGAAATAATTCTGGATCGTGATCGTGGCGTAGGTGCGGGTCTCGCGCTCGATCATGACGTTTTCTTTTGCCTCTACGGCTTGGTGTAGGCCGTCGGACCAGCGGCGGCCAGGCATGACGCGGCCGGTGTTTTCGTCGACGATCATGACCTTGCCATCCTGCACGACGTACTCGACGTCTTTTTCGTAGAGCGAGTAAGCGCGGAGGAGCTGGCTGAGCGAGTGGATTTCTTCGGAAATCGCGGAGTAGCGTTCTTGCGAAGCAAGCTTGGTGGTTTCGCGTTGTTCGGGTGTGTAGGCGGGATCTTTTTCGAGAAGCGAAAACTCGGTGGCGAGATCGGGCAGCGTGAATGCGTCGGGGTTCGTCGGGTTGATCTTAAGGCGGCCGGGTTCGGTGAGGTCGGCCTGGTGCTGGCGCTCGTCGATGACGTAGAAGAGCTCTTCCTTGAGGCGGTAGAGTTCCTCTTTGTTGAAATCGCTGTTCATCTCCGTCTCGGTTTTATCGAGGAGCTTGCGCCATTCGGGCGTCTCCTGGAGGCGGAGGAGCTGCTTGTTTTTCGGATGACCCATTTTCACCTGCAGCATCTTGAGGGCGGCAGTGCGCTTCTCGTCGGCCGTGGCGTTAGGTTTATCGAATAGTTCCTTCGCCTCGGTGATGAGGTGATTGCAGAGGCGCGTCTGGTCGTTGACGAGGTGATCGACGATGGGTTTGAGGCGGGTGTAAGGCTGCTCGCGTTCGATCGGAGCGGGACCGGAAATGATCAGCGGGGTACGCGCTTCGTCGACGAGGATGGAATCGATTTCGTCCACGATGCAGTACCAGTGGTCGCGTTGGACTTGGTCTTCCTTGCGCGTGGCCATGCCATTGTCGCGGAGGTAGTCGAAGCCGAATTCGCTCGCGGTGCCGTAGGTGATGTCACGTCCGTACATCTCGCGGCGGACATCGGAGGCCATCTGCTGTTGGATACAGCCAACGGTTAGGCCGAGGAAGCCGAAGAGGTGCCCCATCCACTCGGAGTCGCGGCGGGCAAGGTAGTCGTTGACGGTGACGAGCTGGGCGTTGCGGCCGTTGAGGGCGTTGAGATAAAGCGGGAGCGTGGCGACGAGCGTTTTGCCTTCGCCAGTGGCCATTTCGGAGATGCGGCCTTCGTGCAGCGCGATGCCACCGATGAGCTGCACGTCGAAGTGCACCATGTTCCATTCGAGCTCGTGTTCGGAGACGATGACTTTGCGGCCAACGAGACGGCGGGCGGCGTTTTTCGCGGTAGCAAAGGCTTCAGGCAGGATCTGGTCGAGCGTTTCGCCGGCGGTCACGCGGGCGCGGAACTCGTCGGTCTTGGCGCGCAGTTCGTCGTCGGTGAGCGACTGGTAGGACAGTTCCAGCTCGTTGATGCGCGCGACGATGGGGCGGCATTTCTCTAGAAACTTCTTATAGTGGCGGCCCGAAAACCGTTTGAGCAGGAAAGAGATCATGAAAAAGAGCCCCAAGCTGTAGACAGCGTCCCCGGCTTGGCAAACGACAAATCACGGCGGCTCGGCAACGTTTCTGAGGCAGGTTTATCGAAGCATCAGCTCGTTCAGTCGCAATCAGGCACGAGTCCTGCATTATATACTTTCATACCAATCCCACTCTCTCCCCTCCATGGTCGCCACATCCCCTTCCTCCTCCGCCGCTAAAACCGAGGCCGGTCACGGCATTTTCAAGCCCTACGAGACCAAAGCTTACTTTGACGAAATGCTGGCCTCCGACGGTAGCATACGCCCGCATTACCAGCGGTTTCTGGAACATTTTAGCGATCTAAAACCTGAGGAATTCGAGGCCAAGCGCCACGCCGTGGACATGGCGTTCCTGCGGCAGGGCATCACTTTCAACGTCTATGGCGACGCCCAGGGCACCGAGCGCGTTTTCCCGTTTGACCTCATGCCGCGCATCATTCCCTCGGCAGAATGGGAGCATCTCGAAAAGGGCCTGATCCAGCGCATCACCGCGCTGAACATGTTTCTGCACGATATTTACCACGAGCAGCACATCCTAAAGGACGGCACGATCCCAGCCCACTATGTGTTATCGGCAAAACATTTTCGCCGAGAATTCGTGAACTTCGAGGTTCCGAAAAACATCTACATCCACATCTGTGGCACCGACATCATCCGCGATGCGAAGGGCCAGTACCTCGTCCTTGAGGACAACGGCCGTTGCCCGTCCGGCGTCAGCTACGTGCTGGAAAACCGCCGCGCGCTAAAACGCACCTACTCGGACAACTTCGAGGCGATGGGCGTGCGTTCGGTCGAACACTATCCAACCGAGCTGCACAAACTCCTCGAATACGTCGCCCCCGCCGGCGTCTCCGAACCCAACGTCGTGCTGCTCACGCCCGGCGCCTACAACTCCGCGTATTTCGAACACACCTATCTCGCCCGCCAGATGGGCATCGAGATCGTCGAAGGCCGCGACCTGCTCGTGCGCGACCAGCGCGTCTACATGCGCACAACCAAAGGACTGCGCCAAGTCCATGTTATCTACCGCCGCATCGACGACGATTTTCTCGACCCGACCGTCTTCCGCAAAGACTCCGCACTTGGTGTGCCCGGACTGGTTGGAGCCTACCGCGCCGGCAACGTCTCGCTCGCCAACTCCATCGGCACCGGCGTCGCCGACGACAAGGTCATCTATTATTTCGTGCCGAAGATGATCAAATATTACCTCGGCGAAGATCCGATCATCCCGAACGTGCCCACCTACCTCGCCAACGAGGAAGCCGACCGCAAGTACATCGTCGAGCACATCAACGAACTCGTCGTCAAAGCCGCCAACGAAGCCGGCGGCTACGGCATGCTCATGGGCCCTCATTCCACCGCCGCCGAGTGCGACGAATTCCGTAAACGCGTACTCGCCGAGCCGCGCAACTATATCGCCCAGCCCGTCGTCAGCCTCTCGCGCCACCCAACCTATTGCGACAGCCAATTCGGCGGCCGCCACATCGACCTGCGTCCCTTCATCCTCTACGGAGAAAAGCCCGTCATCATCCCCGGCGGACTCACCCGCGTGGCCCTGCGCGCTGGCTCCCTCGTGGTAAATTCCTCGCAGGGCGGCGGCAGCAAAGACTCCTGGGTTCTCCACGGAGATAAATAAGTATTAAGTGATAAGTTTTAAGTGATAAGGGATAAGTCACCGACCATCCGCCCTTATCCCCTACAAACCACCATTTACCACTTAACCCTTACAACTTATCACTTAACCCTTATCACTTTAAAAAATGCTAAGCCGTGTCGCCAACAGTCTGTATTGGATGAGTCGCTACGTCGAACGCGCCGAAAACACCGCGCGCCTCGTGGACGTCAACCTCCAGCTCATGCTCGATGCCAGCAAACTCGATGACAAAGCCATCGCCGGATATTGGGCACCCATCCTGCAAAGCTCAGGGGACGACGAATTCTTCGACAAATTATACCCGAAAGTCACCGGTCGCAACGTGACCGAATTCCTCGTCTTTCAGGCCGACAATTCCAACTCGATCCTCTCCTCGATCACGCAAGCTCGCGAAAACGCCCGCACCGTCCGCGACCAGATCACGGCCGAACTCTGGGAAGAACTCAACCGCCTCTACCTCTTCCTGAATTCTCCCAAAGCTCGCTCCATGTGGCGGCAGAGCCCGTTCGAATTTTTCCAGGAAATCAGAAGTAGTTCGCTCCTCTTGCAAGGCCTCACCGACGCCACGGTCGTGCGCAACGAAGGCTGGTCCTTCGCCCAAGCGGGTCGCTACATCGAACGCGCCGACAAAACTTCGCGCCTGCTCGACGTGCGCCACGCTTCACTCGCTCCCGGCTACACGACCACGCAGACCGATGCCCTCGGCTGGTCCGCCGTGCTGCGTTCCTGCAGTGCGTGGGACGGCTACAAAGCTCTGCACGGTGGCCAGGTCGAACCCAAGCTCGTGGCCGAATACCTTCTGCTCTCGGAAGATTTTCCGCGCTCGGTTCGCTTCTGTGTTCAACAGTTGAATACATCGCTACGCCGCATCTCCGGAGTGGCCGAAGGCCGCTTCAGCAACGATGCCGAACGCCTCTGCGGGCGCCTGCACGCAGAACTACAGTTCAGTACCGCCGAAGAAATCCTCGCCCGAGGACTCCACGACTACATCGACGAGCTGCAGGGCAAGCTCAACGCCATCGGCGAAGCACTCTTCCAGACCTACATCCTCCAGCATTTCGCCCTGCAGCAGGAAGACGAGATCCGCCAGCAGGAGGAGCAACAGCAGCAGTGAGTTGTAGCCGGGGTCGATGACCCCGGCCCGGCCTCAACGAGGCCGGCTACAACAAACACCACCGCATGAAGCTCCACGTCCTTCACCGCACCCACTTCTCCTACCGGCTTCCGGTGCGCGACAGCCTTAACGAAGTACGTCTCCAACCCGTCGATACGGCTGGCCAAAAAGTTGAGAGCTTCACGTTAAAAATCGCGCCTTATGCGCAACCCAAGCACCAGCTGGATTTCTACCACAACCACGTCCACCGCTTCGACGTACTCGCTCCGCACAACGCCTTGGAGGTCGAAGCCAGTTCGGTCGTGCACACATCGACTCCGCCCGACCCCGCAACCTGCGGGCCGATCGTGTCGCTCAACTCGATGGCCAAATGTTTAGACCTGGCCGATTGTTATGATTTTCTTCAACCGAGCACCTACGTGGCGGTCGATGTCGATACCGCGAAAGTCGCCACCGAGGTGACAGCTGGCTGCGTAAACGCCTGGAGCGCCGTCATCGCCATCAAGCGCTTCATCCACGATGCCTTTCGCTACCAACCCGCCGTAACCAATGTGCACACCAAAATGAGCGAAGTCCTGCGTCTGCGCCAAGGCGTGTGCCAGGATTTTTCCCACGTCATGATCGGCCTCTGCCGCACCTTGAGAATTCCCGCGCGCTACGTCAGCGGCTACCTCTATAACGGCCCGGCCGATCAACTAAAAGGCGCACAAGCCAGTCATGCCTGGCTTGAAGTATTTCTTCCCGGTCACGGCTGGATCGGTGTTGACCCGACCAATCGCCTGAGAACGGGCGAGCGCCACGTAAAAATCGCTACCGGCCGCGACTACGCCGACGTTTCACCCATCCGCGGCACCTACCGCGGCACCGGCGAACGCACCCTGCGTGTGGACGTACTCGTCACCCGCCAGGACGAAGCCATAACCCAACAACAGAGCCAAAGCCAGGGCATAGCGGTCACTCCTTGAAGTAAGGCTTTTACTGGGTCGCGAAATACCCATTGAGCCCGGGTAAGGACTACCCTAGGTTCGGTCGGACATGCCGCAAAAAAACGTCATTCCCGAGCGCATCGCCGAAGCGCTCATGCGCTTCCCGCCGTTTTCCATGCTACCAGAAAAAGCGGTGCATGACCTCGCTAACGCAGCGACGGTCTGGATGGTGCCGACAGGGGAAACTGTCTGGAAACAGGGCGAACAACCTGGAGAAGACGTGCTTTTTCTCGCACGCGGCCGCGTTGAATACGTTTGGAACCACGAAGAGCGCAGCGAACGCGTCGATGTGCGCGATGTCGGCGACGTCCTCGGCCTGAGTGCCCTCGTGCGCAACGAACCGTTCCGCGTCACCGCGCAAGCGCTCGAAGACAGTCTTTTCTACGGCATGCCCTGGGCCAGTGTTCGCGTGTTGCTCGAACAAAATGACACCGCGCGCAACTACGTTCGCCGCCACCTTTTTTGGGCGGTGCGCGTCGGCAGCCCGATCGAATTTTCCGAGCCCACCGAGTCGAGCATCGCCGGCCGCGCCAAAAACATCCTGCAAGCCCACCTCGACGGCGCCCAGATCGTGCAACCGCGCGCGCCCGAGCGACTACTCACCTGCGGCCCCGACTCCAGTATCCAGGAAGCGGCTACACTCATGTCGTCAAAGCGCGTGCCTTCGGTCCTGATCGTGGACGAAAAACGTCATCCACTCGGCATCGTGACGAGCAACAATCTCGTGAAACACGTCATTGTCGACGGGCAGGACAAAACCGGGCCGGTCTCGCGCATCATGGCCAGCCCAGTTTACACCATCGCCCCGCGCTCCAGCGCCACCGCCGCTACACTGCTTATGTTGCGTGAACGTATCGGCCAGGTCTGCGTGACCGAAGATGGCACGCCCAACAGCCCAGCCCTCGATGTCTGCACGCACAAGGACCTGCTCGCTCAAAGCGGCCATCATCCAGCCGGACTGCTGCGTGAAATCCGTTTCGCTAAATCTCCTGCACGCTTCCGCGAACTCTGCGACGAAATCCAAACCATCGCCCAGAGCTATCTTGAAGCAGGTATTTCCGCAATTTACCTCGGCCAGATCTGCGCCGAACTCTACGACGAACTCGCGCAACGTCTCCTCGCGCTTTCCGCCGAGGAACTCGCCGACGAAGGTGTGAAAATCCCACGCGTGCCCTGGGCCTGGATGTCGGTCGGCAGCGATGGCCGCCGTGAACAAATCCTGCGCACCGACATGGACAACGCCCTCGTCTTCGGCTCCTCCGCCACGCCGCAGGAAGACGACCAGGCGCGCGCCATCTTTGTGCAACTCGCCAGCCGAGTGATCGACAAACTCGCCGCCGCCGGTTTCGCCCGCTGCCAAGGTGGCGTCATGGCCCTCAATCCCAAATGGTGCCGAACCATCAACGAGTGGATAACTGAGATTGAAGCGCTCGGCACCTCCACCGACGGCGAGGCGCTCCTCCGCGCCACGGTCCTCTACGATTTGCGCTACGTCGCAGGCGAACGCGATCTCTGCGACCAGCTGCGCGAGAAGATTCAGCAGACCGTCACCGCCCAGCCCGGCCTGCAACGCCGCCTCGCCGAACTCATCATCGATACAGCCCCACCGCTCAACTTCATCGGCCGCTTTGTGGTCGAAACACTCGGTATCGGCAATCAGGACTTCGATCTGAAATCTCGCGGCATGGCCCCGCTGCGCGACGCCGCCCGGCTGCTCTCACTCAAACATCAACTCAACCGTCACTATTCCACCGGCGGACGCTGGGAGGAATTGCGTCGCGGCGTGCCAAGCTTGCGCGAGACAGCCGCGCTCGCTCGCGAAGCTTATGACTTTCTCCTGCGCCTGCGCTCGCTCAACGGCCTGCGCCGAGGTGACTCCGGTCGCCACCTCGATCCGTCGACTTTGACGCAACTCGAACGCGCCCAACTCGCCAACGTCTTCGACGTCGTCCGCACGGTCCAACAAATCGTGCAGGTCCAGTTCCCTCAGAGCCGGTAATGCGTTTAACCGCAGAGGTCGCAAAGGACGCAGAGAATACAGTCTGAATATCCAGCTTCACCATATTCTTGCTCCTTCCGTCCTCCGCGCTCTCTGCGAACTCTGCGGTCAATAAAAACTCCCCAACCAATCATGCTCTGGTGGCGTAAAACTCCTCGTCCTCCCATCGTCGAAGCCTACCTCGAAGGCACGCCGCGTCGCATTCCCAGCAAAACGCCGCTGGCCGATCTGCTCTTCATCGTGCTCGACTGCGAAACCACGGGATTCAACTCGACGAAGGACCGCATGCTTTCACTCGCCATTGCCGAACTGCGCAGCGGACGCCTCCACATCGCACGTTCCGCCTCTTGGCTCTTTCATCAGGATCGGCCTGTAACCGATGCCGTTTCAGTGCACGGCATCCTTCCTTCCGATACTGCGTTCGGCCAGCCTGAGCACGAAGTCATACTCGAACTCCTGCCCCGCTTACATGGTGCAATCATTGTCGGCCACCACATCGGCTTCGATGTCGCCATGCTCAACGCCGCGATGAAACGCCATTTTCATACCAGCCTAAGAAACCAGGTGCTAGATACAGCGCGATTCGCGATGAGCGCAGTCGAGGCCTTTGCACGCACTGGTTATCCCGGTCAGCGCGAGCCCACACTTGACGAAGTCTGCGCGCAATGCGGCATCCCTCCGCTGGATCGCCACACCGCCGAAGGCGACACCTTCACCACTGCCACACTTTTTCTCGCCATGTGCGCCCGCCGCCAACGCCAGCTCGGCCGGCCCCTCCGCGCCGGAGACCTGCCGCTCGGGCCAGCGTGAGACCCGTTATCCGAGGTAGGGCGGGTTATCCTTAACCCGCCGCCTCCGACTCTGTTCCAACCGGCGCGTTAAGGATAACGCGCCCTATCCTCGAACCGCTTCTTTATTTCTTTAACGTGGTTCGCCTTAAGCCGCTCAGATCTGCGTCTTGAAATACGCGATGGTGCGCTTGAGTCCTTCTTCGAGTGGGATGGCGGGTTCCCAATTGAGCAGGCGCTGGGCAAGAGTGATATCGGGGCGGCGTTGACGCGGGTCGTCCGACGGGAGCGCTTGATGGACGATCTTCGATTTGCTGCCGACAAGCCTCAGCGTGAGTTCGGCAAGTTGTAGCATCGTAAACTCGCCGGGGTTGCCGAGGTTCACCGGACCGACGGTCTCGGTCTGGGCCATCAGGCGGAGGAAGCCTTCAATCAGGTCATCGACGTAACAGAACGAACGCGTTTGCGAGCCGTCGCCATAGATGGTGATGTCTTCGCCTTTGAGCGCTTGTACAATAAAATTGGATACAACGCGGCCGTCGTTCGGGTGCATGCGCGGGCCGTAGGTGTTGAAGATGCGCACGACGCGGATATCGACTTTGTTCTCGCGGTAGTAATCGAAAAAGAGCGTCTCAGCACAGCGTTTGCCTTCGTCGTAACAGGAGCGGCGGCCGATGGGATTTACGTTGCCCCAATAACTTTCCGGCTGCGGATGCACGGCCGGATCGCCGTAAACCTCGGAGGTGCTGGCCTGAAACACGCGGGCCTTCACGCGCTTGGCGAGGCCGAGGCAGTTAATCGCCCCCATGACAGACGTTTTGGTGGTTTTGATTGGGTTGTACTGGTAGTGCGGCGGCGAGGCCGGGCAAGCGAGATTGTAGATCTGGTCGACCTCGTACTTGAACGGGTCAATCACGTCGTGCCGCACGAGTTCGAAATTCGGATTTGGCAGCAAGTGGGCGATGTTGGTTTTGCGCCCGGTGAAGAAGTTATCGATACAGATGACCTCATGGCCATCGTTGAGCAGACGCTCACAGAGATTTGAACCAAGAAAACCAGCGCCACCAGTGACAAGAATACGCATACGAGGGCGAACATGGTAAAAACCCACCCCCTAGCCAGCAAAAGTTAAACTAGGCCGCCCGTTTTGGGCAAAAAACAGGGAAACCCTTAGGCGTATCCATGCAATGGAGCCACCGATGCACACTGATAAACACAGATGCCCCGGAGGTTTGTTTTAACGCAGTGCGAAAAGTTTCCTGTTTAACCAGACAGTGAGCGATCAGATCGCCAAAACCCTGACGTTGTTTCTGCCCCAATCTGTGCTCATCGGTGTTCATCTGTGGCCCCTTACGGCTTAGCGTAACAAAGCAGTTGGAGCATGACCGCCAACACGGAGCGATGGACAGAAGGTGGAGCCCGATGTCTCCATCGGGCTTGATCGAAGCCGCTCTCAGAACAGCCCGTTGAGGACAACAGGCTCCACCTTTCACTGCATCCTTACGGCTGAGGTGTTGCTCGCTGCTCTCCTCGACAATCGGCGATCAATCTCGGCGTTCGCACCGCGGCATCTGCTTTCCTGCTTTCCTGCGTTCCCTAGATCGCCATAGCCTACCCGTACTCATGTCCCAAGCGCCCGCCGAGCATTACGATCCTTACAACCAACCGCCCACGTTTTTCGACAAACATAGGGACTGGTTCTGGGCGGCGATGGTATTTGTCTCCACGGTCGTGCTCACCGTATTTTCTTTTCCGCCGTACCATGCGGAGCTCGCGTATGCGTTTGCCGTACCCGCGATCTACTGGGCTTACCTCAAGCCGAGTTTTAAACTTTTCGCGATCACGATGGCGGCGGCACAAATGCTGGCATGGACGATTCTACTCGGCTGGTTACACCATGTCACGTGGTTAGGGTTACTGATGCTCGGGCCGTTTATCGGCCTGTGGGTGGGCGCGTGGTATCTCGCGGTGTGGTGGACGATTCCGCGCATGCTCGGTCGAGCGACACCGAACCGCCTGATCGCGATGCTCGGACTCGCGGCGCTGTGGGTCGTGCTCGAATGGACGCGGACATGGCTCCTCACTGGCTTTCCGTGGCTGCCGCTCGCTGCAAGCCAATGGAAAATGGTGAGCATGCTGCAGGTCGCTTCGTTTACCGGTTCAGGCGGAATCTCGTTCATGGTGATCATGGTGAATATCGCGTTCGCAGCCTACGCGCACCGGCTCATGCGCGAAGGAGCCAAGGGCTTCAATAAGCGCAGCCAGGAATTTTTCCTCGCGATGTTTTTGGTGATGATCTGCTTCAGCCTCTTTTTAGTAACATCATTAAACCGCCGCCATTTCATCAGGCCGCTGGCCCGCGTCGCGTTTGTGCAACCGAACATTCCACAAGCGGTAAAGTGGGACACTGCGAAAGCGCCAGCAATCATGCAAACGATCGAGGAACTCACATTGCGCGCAGGAGCGACGCACCCCGATCTCATTTTATGGCCCGAGGCCGTGACGCCTTACGCGGTGAAAGGCCAACCAGAGATGCAGCGCTGGACGGAGGAACTCGTCGCGCGTGCTGGCGCACAGGTGCTGATGGGCTCGGTCGCGATCGAGAAACCGTACACGCCTGAAGAGTCCTGGTACAACGGCGCCTTCGTGATCGATCCTGCCAGTGGGTTGATGCCGCTGAGCTACGCAAAACGCCATCTCGTGCCTTTCGGCGAATACGTACCCCTGCGCGCGTTGCTCGGCTGGTTGAAAAAATTCACCGATGTCGGCGAGGACGACTTTCAACGTGGCACCGATGCAGCGACGATGTTGGTCAACTCGGCCAGCGGACCGTTCACGATCGGACCTCTCGTGTGTTACGAAGATATTTTCCCGAACCTGTCCCGACAAAGCGCGTTGGCAGGTGCCGATGTGCTCGCAGTCGTCACGAACAGCGCGTGGTTCGGCGAAGGCACCATGGCTTACCAGCAGGCAGCGCACTCGGTGCTGCGCGCGGTGGAGACGCGCCGCCCCGTGCTACGCTGCGGCAACGGTGGTTGGAGCGGCTGGATCGACGAATACGGCAACATTTGTGCCGAACTAAAGCGTCTCCCTAACGGCGTGATCACAACCCAGGTTAAACGCAACCCGACCGATAAGGAAATGAGCGCTGCGTCGGTCTATTTTCGCGGCACCACCACGGTGAACATCACGCGCGACATCCGCTGGACCGGCCAGCAAAGCTATTACACAGAACATGGCGACTGGTTCGTCTCGGTCTGCGCCGGCCTGACCGCCTTCGCTTTTCTGCTGACCCGTGTATCGAAGCCAGTGCCAAAGCCGTCCGAAGAAGAACCGGCAACGGACTGACCGCAGGAAACCCGAGTGGTCTTAGCCGTATCCATGCAGTTGAAGGTGGAGCCCGTTGTCCCTAACGGGCTGGTTTGGGAGCGGCTTCGATCAAGCCCGATGGGGACATCGGGCTCCACCTGCTGCACAGCGTTCCTCGCTGGAGATTATGCTTCAACTGCATCGTTCCGGCTTAGAAAAAGTTTTTGGCCGTTTAGGGGCGCGACCGCTGGGCGCGCCGCTCCGAATACCCAGCGCACACTCCGGTAAATCTGTGTTTATCGGTGTTAATCTGCGGCTCCATTGATTGGAGACGGGGTGGTAGCGAAGCTCGTGGGTGACAACGGGCTCAAACACCAAACTGATCCGCACCTCAGGCCAGACCAAGCTGCTGGCGCAGGTCGTTAAAGGCGACCGTCGTGTCGTCCACGCAACCGCGTATGGCTTCTTCGGATACACCAGCAAATGCGAGACGCTCTGGAGTAATCTCCCAAAGCCGGGCTTCGGACTTCAGACCAAGCCCCATCGTCTGCACCACCCAGCAGGCGAGATGCAAAATAACACCGAGCTTGCCATCCTTCTGATGCGCTTCGGGTTCGTGATGGTGGCGTATGCCGAGATGAACTTCTTGCGGTAACTTCCAAGCCTCAAGCACGAGCGCAGTGGTCTCGTGACTGGTGATATTGAAATGTTCGCGTTCCCACACGCAGATATCTTCGTCATCGGGGCAGATCACGCCGGGATGTTCCTTTTCGAGCACACGACCGAGCACGAGTTTGCCGATCTGGCGCAGAAGGCCAACGGTGTAAGCTTCGTGTTCGTCTTCGGCCGCGGCCCGCGCGATGAGTTCCATCGCGAGCGCAGTGGCGACGGAGTTTTCGAAAATTTCCTTCGCGCTCAATTGATACGATGGCAGTCCATCCTTGAACGCCTGCTCGGTCATCGCGATACCGACGATCTTGTGAACCTCGCGAAAACCCACGCGCCCAATCGCCTCTTCAAGCGAATCCACCGAGAGGCTGCCGCGGAAAAACACACTGTTGCTCAAGCGCAATACCCGTGCGGTAAGACCGGCATCCACGCCGATCAAATCCACAACTTTGCCCGCGTCGGCGTTGAGGTCATCAAGCAAAAGGCAGAGTTTGCCGAATATCTGTGGCGAGGTCGGAAGCTTCTGAGCCAGCCGCAGAATATGATCTTTCAGGGGTGTTTGTGCAGTGATCATGACACGAGAGAACGTTAACTAACATCGACCCAAATCATTTCAGCTGAAACGCAAAGCCCGCAACCGGAACCAATCCGTATCCGCCTCAGCCTGTCTTCAGCCGCGTCTTCAACGCATCGAGCGCTTCCTGCGTCACCCCGACACAAGCCTGTACCGCCTCCTCATTCAACCCGGCACGCTGGAGAACATCTTCATTGAGCGACCACTGCTTGGCTTCGGCCTTGAGGCCCTTGCCCATCTGATTTGCCACCCAACAGGACAGATGCAAAAGCGCTCCCAAGGGCCCGGCTTCGTCGTCGGGCTGATAGTGATTTTTCACGCCGTGATAAACGCGGTCGGACATGTGCCATTCTTCCATCACCATCGCACCGACTTCGTTGCTGGTGATACCTGCCCAGGCACGTTCCCAAGTTGGCAGATCAAAGTTTTCTTTATCGGGGCAAATCACACCCGGCTGCTCGATTTCCAGCAGCGTATCGAGCACCAGTTTACCCACCGGCCGCAACAACCCCATCGTATAAGCCACGCCTTCTTCCTCGCCGGCCGTGCCCGCGAGATGCTCCATCGCCAGCGCGGTGACGACTGAGTTTTCCCAAACTTGGGCCGCAGTAAGATTATAAACGGGAAGCCCGCTCTGAAAAACTTGGTCGGTCATCGCCACGCCCACGATCTTATGAACCTCGCGAAAACCCACGCGACTGATCGCGTCCTCCAACGTACTCACCGACATGTCGCCGCGAAAGAAAACGCTATTGCTCATACGAATCACCCGCGAAGTCAGCCCCGCATCCACGGACGCCAGCTTCACGATGTCGTCCACATCGGCATCCACGTTGCTCAACAGCATACCAAGCCGACCAAAAATACCCGGCGATGTAGGGAGCTTGCGCGCAAAGCGCATGACACGGTCTTTAATCGTGGTGTCCGTAGTGGTGGTCGACATAAGGCTACCCTTTTATCGGCCGGTTTTCAGCAAATCTGAAGCCGTAAGAATACGCCTGAGGGCAACTGCCTAGTCGGATACGTATCGCGCTGCCCACAAGTTTCTTGATCACGCCCTGCATTGACCGCCTTGGCCGCCTCGCCCAACATTTCAGCCTTTCCCGCGTGCCCCAGAAAATCCTTATCATCGAAGACGAGCCCGCCATTGCCGACACGCTGCTCTATGCGCTCAAGACCGAGGGTTTCGAACCTCACTGGTGCGCCACAGGCCAGGCCGGCCTCGCCGCGCTGACCGCACAGAACTTCGCCCTCGTCGTCCTCGACGTCGGCCTGCCCGACGGCAGCGGCTTCGAATTCTGCAAAACTATCCGCACGCGCTCCGAAGTCCCCATCATCTTCCTCACCGCCCGCGCCAGCGAGATCGACCGCGTCGTCGGCCTCGAAATCGGCGGCGACGACTACCTCGTCAAACCCTTCAGCCCCCGCGAACTCACCGCCCGCGTAAAAGCCATCCTCCGCCGAACCAATGGCCATGGCACAAAAGCTCAGATTCCAAATCCCAAATCTCCTGCCCCACCGCCGTCCGCCGCGCCCGCCTCCTCATCTGAAATCTCCAATTTCAAATCACAGATTTCGCCCTCGCCCACCTTCGCCCTCGATGACGCCCGCTGCCAGATCGCCTACCGAGGACGCACGCTCGACCTGACCCGCTACGAATTCCGTCTACTCAAAGCCCTGCTGGTCCAGCCCGGCCGCGTTTTCTCGCGCGACCAGCTCATGACCGCCGCCTGGGAAGAACCCGCCGCCAGCCTCGACCGCACCGTCGACGCCCACATCAAAACTCTCCGCGCCAAACTCCGCGCCATCGACCCAACCACCGACCCCATCCAAACCCACCGCGGCCTCGGCTACTCCCTGCGCGAATAAAGCGTTCACGACCTTTTCTACCACAGAGCACACCGAGCTCAGACCCAGAGGGCACAGAGAAAACCTCGATCTCCAAAATCTCCCCCCGTTCTTTCTCTTTCTCGTTCTCCCCTTCCCCCGTCTCCCTCCTCCGTGCCCTCTGTGAAAGCGCTCTGTGTCCTCTGTGGCCCAATCCCGATTTCGCCCTAAATCTCCATGGCCATCCGCACCCGCATCTTCCTCGTTTACCTCCTGCTCGTCGGCGGCGGCGCGTGGTATCTCATCGCGTGGGCCATGAACTCCGTCCGCCCGCGCTACCTCGAATCGATGGAAGAATCCCTCGTCGATTCCGCCAACCTCTTCGCCTCCACCGTCGAAGCTGACGCCATCACCGATGGCCTGATCAAACCCGACGCCCTGCGCCGCCTCTTCGACCCCGCGTACCACCGCAGCCTAAACGCCCGCATCTACAGTCTGAGCAAAACCGACATCGATCTCCGTATCTACGTCACCGATACAACCGGACGCGTGATTTACGACTCCAACCACGGCGTCGACGAAGGCAAAGACTACTCCCAATGGCGCGACGTCCGCCTCACCCTCGCTGGCGAATACGGTGCCCGTGGCAGCCGCGCCGAAGTCAATAACGACGCCTCGCTCGTCATCCACGTCGCCGCTCCCATCCACGCCGAGGGCCGCATCATCGGCTCGCTCACCCTCGGCAAACCCACCCGCTACATCAACGAACTAGTCGCCGTATCCAGACGCCGCATCTTCTGGGCCGGCCTCGTTGGCGGCATACTCGTCGTCTTCACCGGCTTCGCCTTCTCCGTCTGGCTCACCACCCCGATCGAACGCCTCACGGCCTACGCCCGCGCCGTGCGCGACGGCAAACCCGCCACCCTGCCCCGCCTCGCCGGCCGCGAAGTCACCACGCTCCAAACCGCCTTCGACGAAATGCGCGACGCCCTCGAAGGCAAAAAATACGTCGAGCGCTACACCCAGACGCTCACCCACGAAATCAAAGCCCCGCTCTCCGCCATCCGCGGCGCCGCCGAACTCCTCGAAGAGCAGACCATGCCGCCCGACCAGCGCGCGAAATTCCTCGCCAACATCCAGCGCGAATCCGTCCGCATCCAACAGCTCATCGACAAACTTCTCCAACTCTCCGCCCTCGAAGCCCGCAAAGGCCTCGGCCCCACCGAGCCCGTCGAACTCTCCGCGCTCGCCCGCACGGTGATCGACAGCCTCGCCGGCACACTCCACGCCCGCCGCCTCACGCTCGACCTCCGCGCGCCCACGCCCATCACCCTCCAAGGCGAACGCTTCCTCCTCCACCAAGCCCTCGCGAATCTCCTCCAAAACGCCGCCGAGTTTTCGCCTATTGGTGCCACCGTCGTTGTTACCCTAACCAAGCACGCCCACCAAGCCGTGATCGAAATCGAAGACAACGGCCCAGGCCTGCCCGACTACGCTCAAGCCAAAGTTTTCGAACGCTTCTATTCGCTCCCGCGCCCCGACACCGGCGCGAAAGGCACCGGCCTCGGCCTAAGTTTCGTCCGCGAAATCGCCCACCTCCACCACGGCGAAATCACCCTGGAAAACCGCCCCGAGCGGGGCTGCAAAGCGACGCTCATCCTACCAGCCTAACCCGCCCTGGCCTCGATTCCGTCCAGGATGTCTCACTTACGTAAACGCCCCAAAAGATGGGTGATCGCCAAAGAGAAAACGTGGGCATTAGGGCGAAAATTTGTGACCACTGGATAAGAATTCGAAGCGCGGGATCCATATGCATCAGAAAAGAAATAACGGTAACCAAAATTAACCGAAGTCCGCCGACCCAGTTGATAGCTCAATCCTCCTCCTAAACTTCCGGACCAGCAATCGCCAGAGTCTCCAAAAATATTTTTGTGAGGTAAATCAAAGTCCACCACACTATGACCCAGGGAGATACCAAGATACGGACGGACCTTTTTGTTATCGGTTACAAAGATGTACCGAAACGCAGCTTGAATAGGCGTTACAGTGCATGTGGATGAGATTTTTCTGGTTACGAGAACTCCCCCATCTAGGTCCCTATGATCATATTTCCCTCCTTCATAGCGAATGCGGGAAAACTCAACACCCACCTCAAAGCGTTGCTCCAGACCAAACGCACCGCCCCAAGCCAGTGCACCGCCAACACCAATAGAGGAGTTATAGCCAGGCATAGAACCAAATTGCACCTCGGGCCGCAGGTAAAACGCCGCGTCCGCCCGAAAAGCAGCCGTGCATAAAACCAATATCATAGCGCCCACCCCAAAGAATCTTTTTGTCATGCGATTTCAGTGAAAAACCGAAACTTCAATTAGGAGCAAGCGTAACAGCTCAATCAGGGGAATATATGCCGCTCTTCTTTATAATATTAAAAACCCACCTGTTCTACAACAGGTGACTAGAACAGGTGAATTAAAACTATAGCCGACAAATCTTGGAGCTTCGCCTTAAACACAATCGGTTCGTTCCAGTGTTCCTGAGTTCCATATTCAATATCCTCTCCAGCCCCAGAACGGCTACAGCTTAACTGAAACTACTCTATAGCGCAAAAACGTCCTCCGAATCTCGATTTCACCCCCAATTCATCCAGACTTCACACTCGCTTCATGCGCGCCCGCTAACCTGCGGGCATGGAAAATCCTCCCGACCTTCCGGCCGCCTCCGCGCCTTCGTCTTCGCCCACGCCACTGCCGACTAACGGCCTCACCGGCGCCATCCGCACCTTCCTGAAGCCGTTCGCGTTGAGCCTGAAACTCGGCAGCATCCTCGTGCTGGTGCTGCTCCTGCAAATCCCGCTCTTCATGATCCGCGGTCTGCTCGACGAACGCTGCTCCCGCCGCGAGGCCGCCGTACGCGAGATCACCGAAACCTGGGGCCGTACCCAAAACATCGTCGGCCCGATCCTCGTTGTGCCTTACCGCACACTCCGCGTCCTCGAAAAGGAAACTGCCGTCAACGGCCACTCCGTCCGCACCACCGAAGAACGCATGGGCACCGCCTACGCCTGCTTCCTCCCCGAAGAACTCACAGTCGAAGGCAACATCGATCCCTCCAAGCGCCATCGCGGCATCTACGAGGCCGTCGTCTACACTAGCCACCTGAAACTCTCTGGTCGTTTCGCCGCACCCGATCTCAAACCACTCGGCATCGCCCCCGACGCACTGCAATGGAACCGCGCTTGGATTTCCTTCGGCATCTCCGATCTTCGCGGAACACGCGAAACCTTAAAACTCGCCTGGGACGGTCAAACGCTCCCGCTCACACCCGGCACACAGATCGAAGGCCTCCGCGCCGGATTGCATGCCGATCTTTCTGCCACCGCCAATATCGTAGCACCCAACGGCCCACACACGTTCTCCATGGAGCTGTCGCTCAATGGCAGCGGCACCCTCGCCTTCGCTCCGCTCGCCGTGCAGACCAGCGTTCGCCTCAAATCCCCCTGGGCCGATCCCAGTTTCACCGGCGCCTTCCTCCCGACCGAACGCGAAATTACTCCGGCCGGCTTCAACGCTCTTTGGAAAGTCCCGTATTACGGACGCGAATACAGCCAACAATGGACCTGCCTTGCCAATCAAGCCGCGCTCGACACCGACAAAATCGATCCTTCGTGCTTCGGCGTCGATCTCGTGACTCCAGTTGACAGCTACCGCTCGGTCGAACGCGCGACCAAACACGGTGCGCTCTTCATCACACTGCTTTTCACCGCGTTCTTTCTCTTCGAAGTCCTCGCATCGCTCCGCCTGCATGCCCTGCACTACCTGCTCGTCGGCGCGGCGCTTTGTCTCTTTTACCTGGGTTTGCTTTCGCTCTCGGAATTCAGCGCCTTCGGCACCGCCTACCTCATCGCCGCCGCCTCATCTACACTCCTAATCGGACTCTATTGCCGCAGCATCCTGCGCAGTGGCACGCGCTCATTCCTCATCACCGCAGCACTCAGCGCCATCTACGGCTTCCTCTATTTCGTGCTGCAAATGCAGGACTACTCCCTCCTCGCTGGCACCGCCGCCCTCTTCACCGTGCTCGCCGTCGTGATGTACACCACCCGCAAAGTCGACTGGTCCAACCAATCCCGAACCACTTAACCGTCTCCTATTAACAGAAACGCATCACGTATTACGTGACACTATTCCGGTAAGCATCTCCCAGTCGTTTGTCATCTATTAAACTACAAACTAATCCTCTGAACTAATTTTATCTCTCATGCAAAAGCTCCTATTTTCCATTCTCTTCGCCACCGTCGCGCTGGCTTCCTGCGCGGCTCGTGCAGCCGAGTCTTCTGACAAAACGCTTTCGCCCTATTTCTGGGTGAAGTCTTCCTCCACCAAGGGTGCCGATTCGCCAAGCACCGTCGATACGCTCCCGCTCAAAGCCACTCACGTCGAGGCCACGGTCGCGGGCGTGATCGCCGATGTGCGCGTCACCCAGATCTACACTAACTCCGGCAAGGTTCCGCTTGAAGCTGTATATATATTTCCTGGTTCGACCCGCGCCGCTGTCCACGGCCTCACGATGACGATTGGAGATCGTCGTCTGGAAGCGAAAATCAAAAAACGCGAAGAAGCTCGCCGCACCTACGAAGCCGCCAAAGGCGAAGGCAAAACCACCTCGCTGCTCGAACAACAGCGCCCGAATGTTTTCCAAATGAACGTCGCCAACATTCTCCCCGGCGACGAGATCAGCGTCGAATTACGCTACACCGAACTACTCGTACCGACTGATGGCGTTTATGAATTTAGTTATCCCGGCGTGGTCGGTCCGCGCTATTCCAATAAACCCTCTGAGGGTGCCGCATCGACGGACAAATGGGTCGCGAACCCCTACCTAAAAAAAGGCCACACCGACCCGATGCTCTTCGATCTTTCGGTGCAAATCACCGCCGGTCTTCCGCTTCAAGACGTGGCCTGCCGTACTCACGAAACAAAGATCACCTACAAAAACGAAAGTGAAGCCCGCATCGCCACCAGCCCCGACGACGAGTCCGCCTCGAACCGCGATTTCATTTGCAACTACCGCCTCGCTGGCGGCGCGATCCAGTCCGGTTTGCTGCTCGCCGAGGGCAAAGATGAAAACTTTTTCCTCCTCATGGTGCAGCCGCCCGCGCGTCCGCAACCAGCACAAATCCCGCCGCGTGATTTCATTTTTGTCATCGACGTATCGGGCTCGATGCATGGCTTTCCACTCAATACCGCCAAAAAACTCATGGGCGATCTTCTCGCCACCCTGCGGCCCAGCGACACCTTCAACATCCTCACGTTCGCGGGCGAAAGCCACGTATTCAAGCCCGCTTCGGTGCCCGCGACCCCAGAGAATATTGCCGCCGCTATCAGATTACTGGATCTGGAAAACGGAATGGGCGGAACCGAACTGTTGCCGGCACTCCAAAATGCGTTTGCCCAGCCACAGGCCGAAACAATTTCACGCTCCATCGTCGTCATCACCGACGGCTATGTAGACATCGAGGCCGAGGCGTTCGAGCTCGTGCGCACCAAGCTCAATCGCGCCAATCTTTTTGCCTTCGGTATCGGCTCGTCTGTAAACCAGCACTTAATCGAAGGCCTTGCGCGAGTGGGCCAAGGCGAGCCCTTCATTGTTACCGGCACTGATCAAGCCGAACCTGCCGCTGTAAGATTTCGTGAATACATTTCCACACCCGTGCTCACCCGCGTCGCACTCGATTTCGGAGGTCTTGAAACTTACGACGTCGAACCATCCGCCATCCCTGACGTACTCGCCCAAAGGCCCGTCATTGTCTTCGGCAAATGGCGCGGCGCAAAAAGTGGCCGCATCACCGTCCGCGGGCAATCAGGCGACCAGCCTTACACCAACACCTTCGACCTAGCACAAGCGACAACGCTCTCTTCTGTCGACGGACTCGCGCACCTCTGGGCCCGCACCCGAATCGCGCAAATCGGCGATCTCGTGAATCTGCAATCCACTGATGAGCGCGTCACTCAAATCACCAATCTCGGCCTGACCTACAACCTGCTCACCAAGTACACGTCCTTCGTCGCCGTCGACGAAGTTGTTCGCCGAACTACATCTAATCTGGAAACCGTGAAACAGCCGCTGCCCTTACCGCAAGGCGTGGAGAACTCCGCTGTTGGCCAAGACGTACCAACCTCGCCCGAACCAGCGACGGTCGGCCTGATGGCAATCGTTGGTGCGCTTATGCTAGTCATGTTTATCCGCCGGAAAAAACAAACCACCTAAGCCGTAACCATTCAGTTGGGAGCCAGCGATGAACACCGATGAGCACAGATTGGGGCAGAAACAACATCAGGATTTTGGCGATCTGATCGCTCACGGTCTGGTTAAACAGGAAACTTCTCGCACGGCGTTAAAACAAACCTCCGGGGCATCTGTGTCTATCAGTGTGCATCGGTGGCTCCATTACATGGATACGGCTAAGAAACACGTCGTCATATACCAAGTGAGCAAAAATCTAATATACTCACGCACGGCCATCGTGGCCATGCTCTGCCTCGCCTGCTGGCCGGTAGCGCGCTGGTACGTGGCGCGTGCAAGCGATGGCTCGGACGAGCCTTGGGGACTTGCGGCGCTGGCGGCTGCATTACTGTTCGCGCCACGAACCGGCTGGACCGAACCGCTCGCTAGAGGCCGGTTATGGTTGCTCTGCGGGCTCGTCGCCATCTACGCCGCAAGCTTTGTGTTCGTACCGCCACTCGGACATGCACTGCTCTTCGTTACAGCAATTGGCATTGCAGTCGGTCGGCGCGGTTTTCCGCTCGCTTGGTGGTCTCTATTGGTTCTGTCGCTTCCGATCATTGCCTCACTGCAATTCTATCTTGGTTATCCGCTACGACTGGCGACTACGGCGCTCTGCGTACCACTACTGAGACTGGGCGGACTCCATGTCACAAGCGAAGGCACCGCACTGCACTGGGCCGCCGAAACCGTGATCGTCGACGCGCCGTGTAGCGGTATCCACATGTTATGGACAGGGCTATTTCTCGCGGCGACGCTCGCCTGCTGGCAGCGACTCGACTCACACGCAGCGTTTCGCCTGCTCCGTCGCGCGAGCTTCGCTGTCTTCGTCGCGAACGTCCTGCGTGCGACCGCGCTGTTTTGTATCGAATCAAAGGTTTGGCCATCGCCGTCATGGGCGCACGAGGGCGTGGGACTCGTGCTCTTCGGCGTGGCGGCTTTGGCGATTTATGCAGCCAGCATTTCTTCAACCCAACCTACCGCGCAAGAGCCCGTCACGCCATGAAGCCTATCGCTCTGCTTATCATTCTGTGCCTTACCGCCGCACTGATTCCATTGCGATCGTCATCGATTCAACACGATAACTCGGGCAACACTTTCCCCGGCTGGGACGCAGCTCCATTACCGAACTATCTCACTCCGATAAAACCTAGCGCACGCGAGGCGCGCTTCGTCGCAAATTTCCCAGGGCAGATCGGCGTGTTCACCGATGGTACGCGGACCTACGTGGTGCGCTGGGTGCGCACGGCCACGCGCAAACTTCATCCAGCGTCGGATTGCCTGAGAGCGCTGGGCTACACGGTAAAGCCGACCCCGATTTTTGCCTCAGTCGATGGTTCGCACTGGGGCACATCCAGCGCTCAGCACGGCAGTGAGAAACTGCGCGTGCGCGAGCGAATCATCGACTCTGCCGGCCGGGAGTGGACCGATGTTTCGGCCTGGTTTTGGTCGGCGGCGTTGGGTCGCAACGCCGGGCCCTGGTGGGCCGTCACGATTTTTGAACCGAACCAAGTACCAGAACTTAAAGCAGCTCTTTGATCTTGTTGTAGACCGCGTAGGAAAGTTTCTCGTTGCCAATCGTACCTGCACGGATGCGAACGGTGGTGAGCGCGTCGGACTGCTTTTCCACTTTGATGCTGATCTTAATATCTTCAGCAGTGCGCGCGGTGATGATCGCGACCAAGGCGTCTTTTTTCTCCTCAATCTTGGAAAACTGGAGCTCGGTGACGGCCTTGCTGGCGGCACGCTCGACCACCTCGAAGCGGCGGTCGATGTTCACCTGGAGCTCGCCGCGCAGATAGAGGACAACGCCGGGTGTCGTGCTATCCACGATCGACACGCAGCCGACCTGGAAGGCAGCGAGAGCAAAAAATGTCGCCACGAGCAGGCCGCGGCAGGAAATGAGCTTGGAGTTTTTCATGGGAAGAGAGCGCGAATGGACCGCGAATACGGCCAATGGTTTCATTTCGTTAAAACAAAACCCGGCGCTTTCTCAACGTCGTTTAATCCAGCCTTTGCGCCTCAACATGATGGTCACAATTAGGCCGGTTAAAAACCCTCCGGCATGCGCCCACCAAGCCACACCGCCACGCGCCATCTCGTCGTTCATCAACGAACCCACGCCGTTGAGCGCCTGCAACCCAAACCAAACAATCAACAACACAAAAGCCGGTAGCGGCACGATCGGCACCACCCAAGGCACGAGCGTGAAAATCCAAGCCGTCGGAAACAACGCCAGGTATGCGCCGAGAACACCGGAGATCGCGCCGCTCGCACCGAGCATAGGCAAAGTCGAACCAGTATCCATCGCCACTTGCAACGCAGCCGCGCCCAGTCCTGAAAACAGATAAAACAAAATATACCGGACCGGGCCGAGCCGGTCCTCCACGTTTTTCCCGAAGATCCACAGGAACCAACAATTCCCGGCCACATGCGCGACGCCACCGTGCAAGAACATCGCGGTGAATATTGTTAGCCACTGCTGCCCGTCGGCCAATCCGCCGAGCAATCGTTGCGGTACGAGCGAATGCTCGATCAGAAACGACGGCAAAGCCCGGCCACCCTGCGAAGCCAGCACGCCCTCGTAGATAAAGACGCCCAGATTGGCGGCGATCAGCATTGCCGTAACAACGGCAGGTCGGCGGCGAGGAGCATCGTCCCAGAGCGGTAGCATGGCCTACGAGGAAACGAACCACACGTCGGCGTCAAGGTTGACCGCACGCAAACTCAGCGCTCACTCACTCGACCTAATCGTCTTGATGGAAGCGAAAGCGAAAAGGTTTTTGCCCCTCACTTTTATGATTCCAGCCCGGCTTGCTCGCGAGAGCGCTCGGCTTGCGCACCTTCGGCAGGCTGGCGGCTTTCTCTTCCTTTAACTTTAGGTAACTATCGAAGCGGAGCTGCGTAAGCTCTCCTTGCTCCAAAGCAATCCGCACCGCACAACCCGGCTCGTTGGTGTGGCCGCAGCCGGTGAATCGACAGCGAGAAGACAACTCTTTGATATCGGCAAAGGCATCATCCAAACCATCCGAAACGCCCCAAAGCTGAAGTTCACGCATACCCGGCGTATCGATCACGAGTGCGCCGGAGGGCGTCACCACCAATTCACGGCGCGTGGTCGTGTGGCGCCCCTTGCTATCTTTTTCGCGCACCTCCGCCGTCGGCAAAGCATCGTCGCGCACGAGCGCGTTGATCAAACTCGATTTGCCCACACCCGAGGAGCCGATAAACGCCAGCGTGCGCCCCGCCTTCAGATAGGTGGCCGCGAGCGCCTTCAAGCCCTTTCGGGTAATCGAGCTGGTGATATAAACCGGTACGCCTGGCACAAGAATCTCGACTTCGGCCCGCACTTTCTCGGCATCCTCACACACATCGGATTTATTTAAAATAACGACCGCCTCAGCACCGCTTTCTTTCGCCGCAACCAAAAAGCGCTGAATACGCTTGGGGTTAAAATTAAGGTCCAAACCACTCACCAGAAACACGGTGTCGATATTGGCCGCGACGATCTGTTCAATCTCTTCCGAGCCAGAGGCACGCCGGGAAAACTTCGTCCTCCGTGGCAAGACAGCGTGCAGATCCGCCCGTTGTTCACCGGCCCGAATTCGCACCGCCACCCAATCACCCACCGCAGGGAATTGGTCCGGCTTGCGCGCGTGGTGAAAAAAGCCGCTACCACATTCGGCGAGCACCTCGCCCGACGCAGTCTGCACCGCATAAAAATTCCGGCGGAGCTCGCACACCACCCGGGCAGGCTCCAGCCCCGCCGCAGCGTGCGGACTAAAAGTGAGCGCGAGAGCATCGTTCCAGCCTAGATCGGCAAGAGTCATGGCCCACACTCTATGTGCCCTCAGCGCTCGGACGCCAGAAAGGAGCGATTTCTTGGCGAAATTTACTTTGCGGCGAAAACCGGCCTGCCAATTTCCCGCGACCACTTCCTGTCATTGATTGCTCGGGCGTATCGTGTATTCTGAGCCCTTCAATCCCGCTTGATGACCCTGTCGCCCAAACTCAAGAATCTGCTCGCTGCGACGTGTTACACACTCGGGCTGGCACTCGCCGTTTATCTTTCGCTACTTAAGATCTACGCGCTGCCGTGCATCGGACCGGGCAACTGCCAGGCGATTTTATACAGTATCTATGGTTCGGTTCTCCGCATCCCCGTTGGCGTTTTTGGGTCGCTGCTCTGGTTTGGCGTGATCTTCATCCCTGACCAAAACAAACGCGTCGTACTGCTAACCCTCCTCGCGCTGAGCACCGCCGCCTTCATGGCTATACAGTTCTTCGTGCTGCGCGGTTTCTGCCTCTATTGCACGCTGCATGCCGTGGCAGCTTGGGGCGCACTGATGTTACATCGCGAACGGCCTCGCTTCTGGGTGGCGCTGCTCGCCCTGACGCTAGCTGGTGGTTCGTTCTATTTCTCGCGACAATATGTGGCCACCCACGCACAGGCCGATGCAGCCCGGGCACCCCAACTCTCGATGCTCGCCAACAACCCTGCCGCTCTATCCTTCCTCGGCCCGATCTGGCCCCGCAATCCCACCCTCATTCTTAGTCTGGATTGCGCCGCCTGCCTCGATCAGCTCGATGAACTCACGCGTCAAAGCTATGCGGATCGCCCTTCTGGCCCGGCAGTGTATTTGAAAACTAACGACACGAATCGCGCCCTCACTCTGGGCTTCATAGCCGCCGTACTCGCACAACGCGACATGATCCGGCGAGACGCCTTTCTCGCCACCGCCACCGTGCTCTTGAGCGAAAAGGAAACCGCACTCGGCAATCCCGCTATCGCCGCAGCCAGACTCGCAGCAATCTTTCCCGCCGCCGCTGGCGAGCTGCAGATCGCAGAAAAAATTGTCACCGCCCAGTCCAAAGCGCTGGCGAGCGCCGGCCTCGGCGAGACCACCCCGCTACTGATTCCGCGCGATGGACGCGTGAAACCATTTTTCAAGCCCGAGGAGTTATTCCCGTAGACCGGGATTCCATCGGACTCGTGCTGAGGCCATCGACAAGCCCGATAAGGCCTTCCGCCAACGGACTACTTATTTCTGTCAACCGGTTCGGCTCTCACGATCACGGGGATTTCCGCTTCGAGTTTTTCGCCGTCGTAGATTCGCAAAAGCTGTGTGAGCGGCCCTGAGGCGATTGGCGTCACGGAAATTTCGTAACGCAGTTTGTCGCCGTCGCGGGCGAGCGCCTTGACCTGCCCAAGCGATAATTCCATCCGCGGTTCACCCGCAGCCGTCCAGCCATGGACTACGATTTCACGCACGGTGGATTGGCCCACTTTGACTGTAGGGAGTATGGCCGGGTTGGGCATGATGCGCAGCGCCGAGGTAACCGGAACGAACGCGCTGAATACCAGTTTGGGCTCTTCCAGGTCCGAGGTTTCCAACTCGACCTTCACCGTGTGATTGCCCGCTGGCACGTCAGCCCGCTTCAAAAGTTTTAAAGTAAACATCCCGCCTTCACCGCCAACAGGAAGAACCTCCAACCAGGTAGGCGTGCAGGTGATTTTCCCGAGCGTCACCTTGCCGCTCCCGGTATAACGCAGCGCTACTGACAAAGAGGTTTCGCGCCCCCTCAGACTGGGCGGTATCACAATCACCGCTGGCGCCAACTGCCATGATTTATAAAGTGAAACGCTCAGCACGACCGGAACCACAAGTTCGCCCGTAGAGGTAGTCACCCGGACGTTGCGACGGAGCGTGCCTTGGTAGGCGCGAGTCTCGACGGCGATCATCATTGCGGTGCTCTCGCCAGGAGCAAGCGAGCGCTTCTCTGGTGTAGCAACGGTGCAACTACAGTCCGCAATGACTCCTGTGATTTCGAGTGCGCTGGAGCCGGTGTTGGTCAACTTAACCTCAGCTTTCACGACCTGCTCCTGCCTGCGCTGACCAAGGTCGAGACTCGCAGGCTCAGCCTTAAGCTGCGCGTGGACGTCGACAGAAAGAACCAATAGAAACAAGGAAAGCAGGATCGGTCTCACGAGTTTAAGCACCCGTGAACCCTGCCGGAGTTTGACCTCACCGGCAAGCCGGGAGCAAAGCTTGCGCACCGCCTCAAGCACCGCCCTCAAGCACGCCACGGATAGTACGTGCCAGGTCGCTCAGTTTATAGGGCTTCGGCACCATGCCGCGAAAACCGTGCGCGCGATAACTCGAAAGCACCGGATCGCTCGAGTAACCGCTGGAAACGATGGCGCGCACGCGGGGATCGATCTTGAGCAACTGCTCCATGGCCTCACGACCTCCCATGCCGCCGGGCACGGTCAGATCCATAATCACCAACCTAAACGGATTATTGCTCGCCAGCGCCTCAGCATAAGCATCAACCGCAGCCTTGCCGTCAGACACCGATACCGCAGTGAAACCAAGACGCTCCAGCAGCGTACAAGCGACCGTGCAGATAGTCTCCTCGTCGTCCATGAAGAGCACGCGTCCGCTCATACTGACAACCTTAGCGGGAGCTTCTGGTTCGGCCACCAGGGCAGCCATCACGGCCGGCAACCAGATAAGGAAGGTCGTACCCTGACCGAGTTCGGATTCGACATCGATATGCCCCTGATGGCGCCGCACGATGGAATAAACAGTCGCCAGGCCCAAGCCACTACCCGACTGCTTGGTGGTGAAATACGGATCGAAGATCCGCTGCAAGTGTTCGGCGCGGATACCCAAACCGCTATCGGTAATTTCGAGCCGCAGGTATTTGCCGATCCTGAGCGGACGCGCCGACTCCGGCGTGACCTGCTCGTTGTGAATCGCGATCGTAATCTGGCCGCCTTCAGGCATCGCCTGCACAGCATTGATGACGAGATTTTGCACGACCTGACCGATCTGGCCCTTATCGACATCGGCAGCCCAGAGATCGGGATCAAACTTAAATTCACACACCGCCTTCGATCCATGCAGGGCAAACTCCGCTACTTCACGAACGACCTCGGGCAACTGCACGGTCTTTCTCACCGGCTCGCCGCCCTTGGCAAACGTGAGCAACTGCTGAGTAAGGTCGCGCGCACGCAACACACCATGCTCAGCCTCGGTCAGCCAGCGGCCAGCCGCAGCCATCACTCCGGAATCGAGCATAGCCAACGTGACATTCCCCATCACCACCGTGAGAATGTTATTAAAATCATGCGCGATACCGCCGGCGAGAATGCCGACCGACTCAAGTTTAGAGGAACGCAATAGTTCGGCTTCCAGGCGCGCGCGCTCCGTCACATCGCGAAATACCACGACCGCACCGATTGGCTGCCCGACAAGATCGTGCATCGGCGCACAACGTCCATCAACCACACATTGAACACCCTGCCGGTTGACCAGCGTGGAGTGTAACGGAAATTCCACTACACGATGCTCCGAGATGGAACGCGCGACCGGCATGGTGACATTGGCGCGCGTTTTTTCGTGGCGCAGCACACAGACCTGCTCGACCCCGCGGCCGATCGCAGTGCCCGCCGGCCAGCCAGTCAGCTTTTCAGCCGCCTCATTCATAAACTGCACCACACCTTCAGTGTCGGTCGTGAGCAAGCATTCGGCCATGGCTCGCAGGGTCACACGCAACCGCTCACGCTCAGCCGCCAGAGCGGCCTCAGCACTGCGGATATCGGTTAAGTCTACCAACACGAGTTGCGTCGACTCGTACCCTTCGCGACCGCCAAGCTGCGGCAACCACCAGCGAAAATAGACGCGCCTGTTCTGATCGTCGAGCGTGTGCAGCGTGATCTCGCCCTCGATCTCGTTGCGCCCATCCCAGACAGCAAGAAAGGCCTCGCGGCGGGCCCGGAGTGAATCGGGCGTAAAGACTCGCGGCAGATTTTCCAGCAGCTCTTTTTTCGAGCCAGCTCTGGCCATGCGCACAGTTTCTTGATTCGCGTTGATTACTTTGACCCACCCCATCACTTCGGCGAGCTCATCAGGATGCTCATCCAAGTAGGCGGCGAGGTTAGTCACACCCTTCGCGCGCAACGCCTGCTGCCATTCGGAAACCCTGCGATAATCCTGCTCCACGATGGCCACGGGCGAATGTTCAAACAACACACGGTAGCGCGTCTCGCTATCGCGCAAAGCATCCTCTGCGGTTTTCCGCTGTGTGATGTCGGTGTGCGAACCGAGCACGCGAAGAGCATTTCCCTCGGGGTCGAACATCGCCTGACCGCGCGAAAGTATCCATTTATAACTACCGTCTTTACAGCGCAGCCGAAACTCGCAGTGGAAAAATTCTGTGCCGCCTCGGCAATGAGCCTGGAACGCATCGTCCACCCGCGTCAGGTCGTCGGGATGAATGCGACTGAGCAGTTCTTCGCGACCCGTGCCGATTTCGTGAGGTTCGTAACCCAACATTATTTTCCAGCGTTCCGAGTAGAAACCTTCTCGCGTCTGCAGGTTGTACTCCCAGATCCCGTCCTGCGTGCCGCGCACTGCGAGTTGCCAGCGCTCCTCGGCCCGCAGCATGTTTTCCTCGGCGTTTTTGATTTCGGTGATATCAACCAAAACCACCAACACACGCCCAAGATCGAGCGCGCCGTCTTCCATCCGGGCCACAGACCAGCGCACTGTCTGATAGTGAGCCCGCCCGCGGGTGTCGGTAAAGCCCACCTCGGCGTTCACCTCGTCACGCCGTTCAAGGATAGCAATTAGTTCGTCATGAAACGCCCGCAATACGCTCGCCGGCGGATCTAGTTTTTCACGGGGAACCATTTCGCCCAGCGAGGCGGCGGATAGATAAGAAATCGCGTGGCGGTTGGCCGCACGCAGACGGATTTGCCGGTAACCCTCGCGGAGCAACCCCGGCTCAGCCGCGATGGCCGACTCCAATCCATCTGGCGTCATGACGCCTCGAGCCCTCAACCACATGCCGACATCGGAAAAGTCTTCCTCGAGGATTGCTACCGGCGTGCGTTCAAACAATTCACGGTAACGCGCTTCAGACGCCCGCATCGCAGCATCGGCTTTTTTGCTTTCGCTGATGTCGGTATGCGCGCCGATTAGGCGCTGGGGGCGTCGTTTCTCGTCGAAAAAGGCACGGCCACGCGCCTCGATCCACTTATATTGGCCGTTCTTGCAGAGCATCCGATATTCGGACCGATAGAAAGCGGTTTCCCCCCGCAAGTGAGCCTGTAATTGGGCAAGCACACGATCGGAATCGTCAGGGTGAATACGGGCCTGCCACTCACGTCCACCACCTGTCAATTCGTTCGGCTCGAAGCCAAGAATTTCTTTCCAGCGATCGGAGACGAAACTATCGCCAGCAACAAAATCTTTTTCGAAGATGCCCACATTGAGCGCCTTCACTGCCAGTTCCCAGCGATCCTCGACTTCGCGCAACCGCGCCTCGGTCGCCCGCAGATCGCTCAAATCGGAGAACACCACCACCACGCGCCGCAGATCCAGGCAGTCGTCGACCTTGGTCACGCTCCAATGCATCACACTGTGCCCGACCGAACCATCGACACGCCCAAACGGCAAATCGCACACCACCTCCGAGCGCCCTTCCCAGATCGCTTCCAGCTCCAGCTGAAAAGCCTTTAAAATTTCCGGATTTCCAGCCGCCTGCGAACGCTGTGCATACGTCTCAAGATCCGACGCGCCCGCCGCCCGCAACGCCGCAGGATTCGCCCCCGTCACCTTCACATTGGCAAATTGCTCTGCCAAAACTTCCGGATTCGCCTTCAAATAAACCGGCAGCTCTGTCACGCCCGCCGTGCGCAATTCCTGCAACCACGCGCCCACCGCAGTAAAATCTTCCTCGGCGATAGCGACCGGCGCGCGCTCAAAAATCTCGCGCAGCTGCGTCTCGGAGCGACGCAAAGCCGCCTCCGCCTTCATCCGCGGACGCAGATCGCGCAAGATCGCCTGCACGTACCGCCTCGCCCCTGTCGTCACCAACGACGACCGCGAATGCATCGGGATAATTTCCCCATTGCGATGCCGCACGGGAATCTCGTCCTCGACGATGCCACCCTTCTTCACGTGCTCATCGAAAATCCGCCGCATCGAATCGCGCTCCACGGTCGTGTATAACACCGTGTGCCGCTGGCCCACCAACTCTTTTTCCTGCCAGCCCAACACCTCGCACGCGCAACGATTCGCCTCGATGACCATGCCGGTCTTCGCATCAAAAACCAAAATCGCATCGCTCGCCTGCTCCAGCAACAACCGGTGCCGCTCCTCGGAAATCTCCAGCGCACGCGCACGCCGCTCCAACTCGTTCCATAACCGCTGAATCGTGCGCAACGCCAAAACCGCCATCGAGGCAGCCGCCGCACCGCCCGTCAGCAACAACACATCCCAACCCGAGAACATTGTTGGCGCCACTCCGTTGATCGCCCAACCCACCAAAGCCGTCACGCCCGTAATACCCGCAATGGCGGTCTTCTGTTTAGAGGAAAACTGGTAAAAGCGCATGTAAGCGGGAAGCTGTTAAAATGCCGACGATCAGCACGGTCGAACGAAGCCAAGCCCACCAATATTGTCGAGGCGCAAACCTACCTCCAAGACCGCCCCGCCACTAAACAGTGGATACACCTACGCATCTCTCCTCTTTTCCTTCATTTTTTACAACGCGCTCCGAGCTTCTACCCTTTCAACAGAAACAACAAAGCGAACGTCCACCCGCCACCGTTTCCCGAGCCTCTTCGTTACCTTCGTTTCCTTCCGAAAAATCGCGCTGGGCTGAACCGTACACGCTCACTATCGGCATAGAAGCGCAAGCGGGTTGGATTATTAACTCCTCTCCACCGAATTCGCGCTTCCGTGTTGCGCGCCCGCCGCTTTCACATGTCTTAGCAAACCGTGGAAAACGAAAAGCTCAGCTCCGAACTCCAGACCGCTTTTCTCGGCCTGCTCGACGACCAGCAGCCTTCCGTCCGCCAGGCCCTGCTCGCCCACTTCGTCGAACATCCCGCCGCCTCCGCCGATTTTCTAAAAACCATCGCCACCGGCAAAAACCGTCCGCTCGCCTGGCACGCCCGCTGGTTTCTCGAAGAACTGAAATTCAGTGACCCCTCCGCCGAGTTCGTCGGCTTCATCCGCTCCCTCAACTACGAACTCGAAACCGGCACCCTCCTGCTCAACCGCACCGTTTTCCCACGGATCGACATCGGCGCCTGCTGCGAACAACTCGACGCCCTCGCCGCTCGCTGCCGCGAACTTTTCGCCGAACCCATGACCACCCGCGAAAAATGCCGCGTCATCAATCGCGTGCTCTTTCACGAACACGGTTTCCACGGCAACTCCGAGCATTACACCGATCCGCTCAACAGCTTCCTCGAACAAGTCCTCACCCGCCGCAAAGGCATCCCGATTTCACTCTGCCTCGTTTATCTTTTCGTCGCCCACCGCCTCGGCCTGGAACTCGAACCCGTCGGCTTGCCCGGACATTTCGTACTCGGCTGTTATACTGAAGGCAGCCCCTTCTTCATCGACGCCTTCGAAAACGGCACCTTCCGCAGCGCCGACCAACTCTTCGACTGGCTCCGCACCCGGCAAATCTCGCCAAAAATCACCGACCTCGCCCCCACGCCCGTCCGCGAAGTCCTCTGCCGCTGCTGCCGCAACCTCGTGCAACACTACGAAGCCTCCGGCGACGCCGACCGCGCCCGCCTTTTCACCAGCTTCGTCGAAGAATTCGAGTCCACCTACGAACGCCACGCCGAATCCTAAGCCCGGAAAACCTGGCAGTAGAAGGTGGAGCCCGTTGTCCCTAACGGGCTGTTTTGAGAGCTGCGCCGATCAAGCCCGATGCAGGAAAACCAGGCAGTTATGGGGAACTCAGGAAATCAGGAACGACAACACCAAAGCACATTGGCCTCAACACGCTCGCCCGCCTGCGCCGATTCGAGATCGCCCCGTGCAATAAATCCTGCACGCTCGCTACCGATCCACGCCATGTCGCCCCTCGTGTTTCTCACGCCACTCTGGTTTATCTTTGAGATCGCCCAACTCATCGTGAGCGAACGCTTCCTCGGCGTGAAACAAATCGAAGCCGGCACCGATCCACGCCTCCACGCACCCCGTGAACCACTGGCTTTTGCCTGGAGTGCCGGCCTCATGCTCTTCTGGCTCTGGCTCGTGGCCATGCTCTTCCAACCAATCGGACGCGCCCAAATCGCAGCCATGATCGTGATCACTCTGGCCGGTTATGTCGTCCGCCGCAGCTGCGGACTCAAGTGGGTGCTCGTCGTGCTCACCTTCGAAGGCGCGATCCGCATCGGCATGCTGCTCTCGATCGCCGCGCTCGCCTGGAGAAAATTTTAGCATGGCCTGCCGAGCGTTTCGCCTTGAGAAAACAGCCGCAGCCTCGCACAAAAACATCAGTCGCAGCCTTCGCTTATGCATATCCCAGAAGAGGCGCCGCCCCTCAAACCTTGGCCATTTCTCGCCGGTGACGCCATACTAGTCGCCACCGCCATTATCATCGCCAATCAGGCGCAAGCCCCGCTCTCCGCCACGGCTTCACTCGCCATCGCGGGCTGCGTTTCGCTCGGCGCGAGCCTCGCACTCATCCCCTTCGTCCTAAACCATACCCACCGCCAGGATCTCGCCCTCGCCGACCGCCAGCGCGAAATCTCCGCCCTCGCGCAAAGCACCGCCGCCTCCGCCGAACAACTCAGCATCGCCGCCGCCAGCCTGCACACCATCGCCGAAAGTGCCGCCCGCGCCACCAAGCTCGCCGAACAGATCCCGCATAAAGTGCAGGACAAAATCAACGACTTCAAAACCCAGCTCAACGAGGTCGCCGTCACCGAAAACGAATCGCTCGCCCAAGAAATCAATACCCTGCGCGCCAGCGAAACCGAACGCCTCGAAGCCGCCCTCACCGGTGTGCGCAAAGCCGCGACAGAGCTCGGTCAGGTGGAAACCGCCACCCGCAAACACCTCGCAGAACTAAACGATTCACTCATCCGCTTCGCCGCATCTGCACAAAAATCCGCCGCCGAATCCGCCCGAATCATCGACGAAGCCCGCGCGAACGCCGAAAAATCCCTCGCCGCCGCGCAAGCCTCCGCCGCCAACACCATCAAAGACAGCGCAACGACCGCTCTAGGAGAAATCGAGCGCAAGCTCGCCGCCCTCGCCGGCAAAACAGCCGAACTTCCGGCCAGCGCTAAACCTGTCGCAGTGCCAACTCCTGCTCGCCCCGCCACAGCAGCTTCATTCGAAACCACCGCGACACCAGCACCCACATTCTCCACGCCGCCCTTTTCTCCTCCGCCGCCCGCAGAAAAACCAGCGCATCGCCCATCCGCCGACGCCAAGGCCACAACCGAACCGCTCGACTCAGCCAAAGCTGAACCCGCCGCCGAAGACGTGGCCACAGCGGTCATGGACGAGGAAAAACCCCTCCGCAAACGCGCTCAGCGAAAACCTGCCGCCAGCGACAACGATCTCACGCTCGGCCTCGAACTGCCCTCCCTTGATCGTGAATTTTCGCAGATCGAACCTGATGACGCCACGCCCGCCGTCTCCGCCGACGGCCTCACGCGCCTGCTAGTCACCGCCTACATTGGCATTGGTAATAAACTCTACGTACGCGGCGAAGGCCCTGGCCTGAGCATGGATCGCGGCATCCCGCTCCAGTTTGTTTCCATCGGTAAATGGCGCTGGGAATCCGCCGACGCCACCGCACCGGTCACGCTCAAGCTCTACAAAAACGACGAGCACGAATGCCCATCCCTCGGTGCCGTAACCCTGCAACCCGGCCACCAGCAAGAAGTGACCGCAAGCTTCCATACCTAACCGAACCAGTAACCTGAGGCTAAATCGATTCCGTGGTAGGGCGCATTATCCTTAATGCGCCGGTTAGGCGTCGCAAAAAACCCGCGTGTTATGCCCTAGAGCGGGTAAAACTATAGCCAATAATAATCTTAGGATTGGTCGTGTAGGGGCGCAATCTTGCTGCACGCTTTCCGTTAGCCTCGTACCAGGGCGCAACAAGATTGCGCCCCTACACACAACCGGTTCGTTCCAGTTTTCCTGAGTTCCATATTGAATATCATCTCCAGCCTTGGAACAGCTACAGTTTAACTGGAAATGCCCCTAATTTGTCAGAAAAAGTAAGCCCTTCCCGCCAACCCGCGCCCTCAATAATGCGGCGGCCGCTCGTCGGCCATAGAACCTGGCTCCGACGAATCGCCTGGAGCCTGACGATCCTTCAATGCATGCAGCTCACGGCGCAGCCTGATGATGTCATCGGACATTTCCAGCATGGCCTTGTCCTGCTCGACCACGTGGCGTTGAAGCCACGCAAGCCGCTCTTCCAACCGGGCAATTTGCTGCGAAGTTTCCATGAATCAAAGCGCGGACACACACCCGCAGATCAACTCGAACGCTCCGCCTTGGGCTTCGGTGCGGGCATGCTTGCGCGCAGTTTATCGAGCTCGGGAATGATAACGCGTTGATAACAGTCAGGGCAGATGGAGTGACTGAATTCGCTACCCGTGCGCTCGTTGATATACGCCTCGATCTGCTGCCAGTAGTTTTGATCGTCGCGGACTTTTTTGCAGTACGAGCAGATCGGCAGGAACGCCTCAAGTTGCCGGACTTGCGTAGTGAATTTCAGGATACGCTCCGAAACGCGCAACCGCATCCAGAGTTCCTGTAAGTCCAGAGGTTTGGTTAGGAAATCGTCCACACCAGCCTCGATCGCCTCGCGTTGATTGGTCGGATCAGCCTCACGACTGGAGAGCAGAATAAAATAGGTATACTCGCTATTCACGCGACTCCGGATGCGGCGACACAATTCGAGTCCGTCGATTCCCGGCATCAACCAGTCGCTAACGATCACACGGACCGGTTCTTGATCAATGATGCGCAGCGCTTCCTCCCCATCGGCCGCCTCAGTCGTCTCATAGCCAAGCCGATGCAATGCCTGCACCAGGATTTTTCGCGCAACGAGATCGTCTTCAACCGTGAGAATTTTCAATGGGGTGCCTTTGTGGATATTTATCTAGTGCGGTGCGGCGCCGGGCAAGCTCTTCGTCGCCCCGAACCAACAGCGGACTCGTTTTTTCGTCCGAGCGTTCCACTTCAACGATAGAATTCGCCACACTTTTGCGTGAAGCACTTTCCTGTCGCCCACACACTACGCACCGACCGGTTGCAGATGCCCCTTAATCTTCGCCAACAAGTTCGCCCGCTCGAAAGGTTTTGGGATAAGCTCGCGCGCACCGACCGCTTTCACTTTTTCCACGACGCCCAAAGTCGGCCGCCCGGTCATCATGATCACGGGCAAAGTTTTCAACACAGGATCAGCCTGGAGCCTTCCACAAAAATCGAAACCGTTCATCTCAGGCATTTCGATATCGAGCAGCACCAGATCGACTCGCTGCGCTTTGACCACACCGAGCGCCTTTAGGCCGTTCGATGCCACAAGCACTTCATAGCCAGCGCGCTCAAGCAGAATTTTGAGCACGCCGCGCACAGCATCGTCATCATCAACCACCAAAAGCCTGGTCATTAGCGTTAACCCTCCCGCCGACAGAGGCATCCAGACGAACTTATCGCCATAAACAAAATGCCGACCCGGCACGAGCGTCGCACACTCGCGAATGAAATCTCCTTGGCCATGTTAACATCCGGCATATGCCAACGCTCAGTAGGCGTATTATGCTTTGTCAATCAGCAAACTCGGCCTCTCCGCTGGTAATCAGCTACCCGGGATAAGGTATCATTCCGTTTCGTATAACAGATCGCGACACCTAAACTTCTGGCGTAATCCATAAACCCAAGCCGCGCATGCACTATACCCAGCTTTTCAGAACTCTTAGGGAATCGAAGGGTCTCACCCACGATGGTTTAGCCCGAAAGGCTACCTGTCACCGCAACACTGTAATCAACGTCGAAAGCGGCCGACCCGTGAAATTTAAGACCATCGCTGACCTGATGTCCATGATGGGCTACAGTCCCGAGTCGCCCGAACTAAAAAGCGTCGCCCTCCTCTGGCTGGAATCCGTCAGCGGCGTCAACCTCACCTCCGAGCAAAGCACTGCCGAAGCCCGCCAGAAAATCGCCCGTTACCGCGCCACCGAGCAGGAAGCCGCGCAAATGCTGGCCGACACCGTCATTGCCGAACACCTCTCTATCGACCAGATACGCACTTTGCTTTTTGCCTCTGGCCGGCCCGAGATTATTTCCGTCCTCGAAAACATCCGCGATCTCGTGGGTTCGCCTGATTCTTCGGGGGACGAAGAGCCCGCACTCATTGTAGCGGAAAGCAGCTGATCACGTTAGTAGCGCCCGAAGTTTCGCCCCGCTCGTGACCGGTGCCTGACAGGTGTGATGCTCGCACACATACGCTGTCGCGCGTCCATCGACCGCGCTCATCGCCGCCAGCCAGGGAGCCCGGCCCGCGAGCCACGCCCAGCCCTCCGCATTGCTCGCCGCAAAAAGCGCATGCCCTGAACCCGCTTGCCGGTTTATAACGGTTAATAGCTCACGAAAATCCGGCGCAGCTGGATCGCCCACGAGTACAATCTGAACCGCCGGCTCCACCACACGCTCCAGCGCACAGAGCATGCGCGGCAACACCTGCGGCACCTCGCTCCATTGCGCGCGAAAAGCCTCCACCGTCCGACGCGCCCGATCCACAAAACCTGACTCGTCACCCGAGATCGGCGCGAGGCGCATCAAATTCATCGCCGCCACCGAACTTGGCGCAGGCTCCGCGCCATCATACGACTCTTTTAAACGCAACACGATGCTCGCATCGCCAGCCGTGGAGTTGAAATACCCACCCACGCCCTCGTCCCAAAACAGCTCGTCCATTTTCTCCTGCAGCTGCAACGCCCAACGCAGCCAACGCACGTCCAGCGTAGCCTCATAGAGATCGATCAAGCCGTGAGCTAGAAAGGCGTAGTCTTCGGCAAAACCTTCGACCTCGCTCCGCCCTTGCCGATAACTGCGAAACAACACGCCGCGTTTTTTGTCGAACAACTCACTATAGATAAACTTAGCTGTCTTCACCGCTGCAGCAGCATAAACCGGCTCGTCCAGCACGCGCGCCGCACAAGCCAGCGCCGAGATCGCGAGCCCGTTCCACGCCGTGATAATTTTGTCGTCGAGATGCGGACGCGGCCGTCCCGCACGCACTTCACGCAAACGCCGCAAAGCCGCCAGCAAGCGGTCATTCGCCTCATCCACCGTCAATCCACAAAGCCGGGCCGAATCCGCCAACGGCCGCGTCTGCCGCAGCAAATTCTTTCCTTTAAACTCCCCATGCGGATCGCGCTCGGGTCCAACATTCCCAGCCTCCTGCACGTCAAAATGCATATTCAATAACCTTCCATCATCGCCAAGCACTTGCTCGATCTCCTGCTTCGTCCAAAGATAAAACGCGCCCTCAGCCTTTTTCGTGCCCACCCTGCGTGACCAGGCTATCCGCATCCTCTGCTGAGAAGAAACCGCCCTCCGGCGCAGCCAGATCGCGCCGCATGTAATCCAAAGTATCGCGTGCGATCCATGCGTAAACCTCACGACCGGTCGCGCGAAAAGCATCGAGATAGTTTACTGCGATCTGCGCCTGATCATAGAGCATCTTTTCGAAATGAGGAACGAACCACTCGTCATCGACCGAGTAGCGATGAAAACCGCCGCCGACATGGTCGCGGATGCCGCCTTGGGCCATTTTACTCAAAGTCTGCTCCGCCATCCGCAAGGCCTCGCGCCCTTTGACCGAAGTCGCACCTTCCATCGCCGCGAGGCGAAACAGCAAATCGATATTCGAGCTACGCGGAAATTTCGGCGCACCACCGAACCCTCCCTCACCGCCATCAAACGCCTCATGAAAATACTGGAACGCCCTGCCAAACGCTTCTGCCGCCACGCCGTTCAACTCACCCGACTCAGCCTTGGTCCCGGCGCTATTGCCTGCAAAATGCGCTTTCAACGCCTCCATCACTCGCTCGCCCTCAGCGATGAGCTTTTCCTTTTCCTTGGCCCATCCATGCGCGAGCGCCGTGAGCACGGTTTTGAAACCATGGCGTCCATGCGCGTCTTCGGGCGGAAAATAGGTGCCGCCATAAAACGGCTTCAACTCCGGCGTCAGCCATGCACTCAGCGGCCAGCCGCCATGTCCGGTCATCGCCTGCACATACGCCATGTAAACTCGGTCCACATCAGGCCGCTCTTCGCGATCCACCTTGATCGCCACGAAATCCCGGTTCAGCAACTCCGCCACTTCCGCGTTTTCAAACGACTCGTGCGCCATCACATGGCACCAGTGACACGTCGAGTATCCGATCGATAAGAAAATCGGTTTCCCTTCCGCCCGCGCCTTGGCAAAAGCCTCCTCGCCCCACGGACGCCAATCTACCGGATTCTCAGCATGCTGAAGCAGATACGGCGATTTCTCGTGAGCGAGTCGGTTGGACATGCGACACTGTTTAACCAAGATCCCTCGCGACGCAAAACGCCCGTACAGTTCGCCAAACACCTGCCGATAGCTTCCTTCGCTGGCTGTTCCTCCGAAAAAACCCGGGTTGACCCGCCACCCCTGAGTCCGCTTAGATGGACCGTTTACATGCTTACGATAGCCGATGTCTCCAAGTCCTACGGTACGCGCGAACTCTTTCGCGACGTGTCACTCTTCATTGCCCGCACCGATCGCCTCGGCCTGATCGGCCCCAACGGCGCCGGTAAATCCACGCTCTTCAACCTGATCCTCGGCGAAGAAAAACCCGACACCGGCACCATCGAATGGGAACGCGGTGCCGACTTCGGCTACCTCCCGCAGGAAAGCGCCCCAGCCGGCGACGAAACCATTCTCCACATCGCCACCAGCGGTAAAAAACTGGAGCCCACCGACGACGACTACGACATCGACTACACCCTCGAACCCCGCGCGAAAAAAATCCTCGCCGGCCTCGGCTTCAAAGAAGGCGATGCGCTCAAGCTCGCCAAAACCTTTTCCGGCGGCTGGGTCATGCGCGCCCACCTTGCCCGCCTCCTCGTTGCCGAACCAGCCCTTCTCCTCCTCGACGAACCGACCAACCATCTCGATCTCGAAGCGCTCCTCTGGTTTCAAGAGTATCTGACGCGTTATCCCGGCGGCCTCGTCGTCATTTCCCATGACCGCGCCTTCCTCAACGCCCTCTGCACCGGCATGCTCGAACTGCGCGCCAACACGCTCCATTACTACCACGGTAACTACGACAACTTCCTAACCGAAAAAGAAGCCCGCAAAGCCCAGCAAGCCGCCGCGTTCAAAAACCAGCAGCGCGAAATCGCCCATCTTCAGAAATTCGTCGACCGTTTCGGCGCCAAAGCCTCCATGGCCTCCCGCGCCAAATCCAAGGAGAAACAAATCGAGCGACTACAAGAAGTCGCCATCGACGAGCCCACCGAAGAGCTGCGAAAAATGAACTTCAAGTTCCCGCAGCCCCCGCGCTCCGGCCTTAAAGTCATCGAACTCGAACACGTCCAGCAGGCCTACGGCGACCACGTCGTGTATCGAGATCTCAACTTCACCGCCGAACGCGGCCAGCGCATCGTCCTCGTCGGCCCCAACGGCGCCGGCAAATCCACGCTCCTCAAAATCCTCGCCGGCGTCATCCCGATCAACGGCGGCGTCAGCGAGCTCGGCAGCAACGTCGTCCCCGGTTACTTCGCGCAAAATCGCCTCGATAACCTCGATGCCAAAGCGACCGTTTTCGAAAACGTCATGTCGCTGCGCACGAACGAAAATCAACTCAGCGAACAGCAAGCCCGAGCCATCCTCGGCGCGTTCCTCTTCCGCAAAGACGACGTCCATAAACCCGTCAGCGTACTCTCCGGCGGCGAAAAATCCCGCCTCGCCCTCGCCCGTATCCTCGTGAAGCCGCCGAATCTCCTCCTCATGGACGAGCCGACGACCCACCTCGACATCCAGTCCATCGACTCCCTCGTCGGCGCGCTCAAAAACTACGAAGGCACGCTCATCTTCATCAGCCACGACGTTCACTTCATCCGCGCCCTCGCGCAGAACGTCCTCCACGTCCACTCCGGCCGCCTCACGCCCTACGCCGGCGACTACGACTACTATCTGGAGAAATCGAAGGCTGGCGACGCCCGCGCCGCGCTCACCGCCGGCTTCACCGACGCCCGCCCGAAACAAGACACTGCGCCAAAAGCAGCCGCCGCGCAGAAACCGGCTTCCTCCGCCAAAAAAGCCACACCAAACGAAATCCGCAAATTCCGCGAACAAGTCGGCCAGTTGGAAAAAGCAGTCGCCGTGCTCGAAGCCAAACAAGCCGAACTCACTGCCGAGCTCGAAGCCCCGGAAACTTATTCCACTCCCGGCCAGGCCCAGCATCTTAACCGCGAACTCAGCAGCATCGTCAACCAACTCGCCTCCGCCACCACCGACTGGGAAAAAGCCGCCTCCAAGCTGGAGGAAATGGAAAAATCCTAAGCTGTAACGATGCAGTAGAGGGTGGAGCCCGTTGTCCCTAACGGGCTGGTTTGTGAGCGGCTTCGCTCAAGCCCGATACTTCCGCTGTAGGCGGGGTGCCCTCACCCCGCACTTCCACATTAGCCCTGCCAGATGGTTTGTAACGCAATACGTTACAAACCATCCGACACATCCAAATCAGAGAGCCGGCCCAAGCCTAGCGCCGCTTGAGCACGAGCATCGTGTCGGAGCCCTTGAAGAACTCGTAGTTCACCGGCACGACCTCGCTCGAAATGCCGTCAGCATCGAGAGCTGTCCGTAGTCGTTCGAGTTCGGCGTAAGGCTTTCCGCCAAGACCGACCACCGGGTGAATGCGCACCTCGTCACGGGAAACCCGAACAAGTTCGCGGCAAGCCTCAAGGTGAAAAGCAAAGTCGAACTGCTTCGCGTAGACAAAAATGAGATGCGCACAAAGCACCAGATCGAAAGCCCCGTCGAGAAACGGCAGCTGCGGCAACGCCGCTCCAATATAGCGGTTATGGACAAACTGCTGTTCGTAGTCGGCGAGAAACCTTTCGGCCGCAGAACGGCGACTCGCCTCGGCCTCGTCAATCGAGCGAAACGACTGGAAGCGCAGCAACTGCGGCTTGGCCCGCATCTGCGCCAGCATCCGCCGATAGTCGATCTGCACATGCACCGCCAACGCTGCGGGCGTGCAGCCGTAGAGCGGATCGACCGCCACCGCATCGGCACCGCGCTTGCACGCCTCGGCGGTAAATGAAGACGGCCCGGCAGCCACATCGAGCACCGAGATTCCCTTTAGGGCGTTCGGATCGAGGGAGAAAAACTGCGCGTACTCGGCCAGAGTGCGGCCGAAAAACGCGACAGAGGGAACTTCGAGTTCGAGTGAAGGGAGAGCAGGAGCGGCATTCATGACATAAAGTGATCGAGGAAAACGTGAGATTTTAGGCTTTTCTGACTGTTCGGGCGGACGGGCGAAAAACAAAAAGCCCGACTCGGATTAGAGTCGGGCTCGACGGAAGTGTTTTTATTTTTGCGTTAACACCGGACGCGATCTGCGCGCGTCACCATCGTCGAGCCGCTCCATGCCACCATGCGTGCGTACGCACCGCTTTGGAGGCGGATGTCATAATCGAACGTTTGGAGCGGAGATTCATCAGATGGCAAAACCAACAGCCCCGCCTAAGCAGGGCAAGCCGAATTATTTTTACAGAGTGTGGACCTGTTTCGCTCAGGCTCCTTCTTTGCGGCCAAGCAAGGACTTCGCCATCTCGAAGGGCGCGCGTGAAATCATTTTGAGCGACTTATTCGCAGGCGCCACACCGGGAGGCGTGGTGTTCTTGGAAACGAAAGGCGTCGCTGTCGCCATGGACAATCCGCGCAAACGTTTCTCCTGCTCGGTCAGTCGGCCTTCGGTTTCGTCCAGCTTGGCCTCACGACGTTTGATGTCAGACTCGACCTCTTTCATCGTCATGCGTTCGTCACGGAATACTGCGCGTTCAGCTTCGAGCAAATCGGTCGCGCGTTGGAGTTTTTCCCACGCCGCCTTAACCGCCGCATCGTCTTGGAATGGCGAACGTGACGTCGGGCGCGCGCTGAACCAAAGCACACGATCAGCTTCGAGTTGGGCCTGCAACTGACGAAGTCTCGCTTCGTACTCACGGAGATTAGTCTCCTGCTCGCGCAACAGATCCAAATCCTCGTGCCAGCGACGGCGCTCCTGCGCGATCTGCGTAGCTTCTTGCTGCTGGCGAGTGGATTCTTCGCGTAAACGCATTTCATCCGCCATCAGTTTTGCGCGGAGTGCATCGAGCTCGGTTTTTTCTTTGGCTAGCTCCTCGGAGGTTTTGCCACCTGGCGAAACGATCTGCGTCGTCTCAGACAAGCGCTTGCGCTCCTCCTCAAGCGTGGAGCGTTCACGGACAAGTTCGGAGCGGGCTTCGGACAACGCGCGGGCCTTCTGATCAATCATGGCCTGTGCGGCAGCAGCCATCTCGCGCTGAGTACGCAATTCTTTAAACTCGGTCTGTACGCGGGACGTATCGGCATTCTGTGCGAGCAACGTTTTGATCTCGGCTTCGAGTGCCGCCTTCTCGTGAGCCAACCGCTCGACCTTCGATTCGAGTTGGGCTCGGTCTTTTTCGCCCTTGAGCAACTCCTGGCGAAAATCCGGCGTATTGAAAGGATCGATACTCTGCCCAATGTCGGGATTGCCCAGAACCTGAAGAACAGCTTCGGCCTCGGCCATCTCCTTCACGGAAAGACACTGATCGTCTCCCGCTACTTGTTGGTTCGGCTTGAGCAAATTATTCACGCGACGCAGCAACGGCCGGAGATCATTGGCCGTCGGCAATACATCGCTCAGGCCCATGCGGATGCCTCTGACGATAAGCGGTAGTTCGAGTTGGGGCACGAGCATCACGACTGGCACGGTTGGCTGAACCTTTTTCAAGGCCTCGACAAACTCGAAGTTCGCCTGGCCGCTCAGATATGCATCAACCAATGCGAGGTCGAACCATTCGACACGTGCGGTCTCAAGCGCGGGATCGCCCTGAGTGTAGGAGCGCAAGTCATAACCGGCATCGGCAAGCAACAGCACGAGGCGGCGCTTCAACTTAGCGTCACCGTGCACGATCAAAATTTTCTTCACTAAATTCATATTGGAAACCCTACTTTTTTGTTGCCATCATCCTACCTCCAGCGACCCGTTGCGCCACGTCATTGAGCATGCTAAACCGGGATTTACCCGTTCTTTACTGCGTTCCGCCAACACCCGGCAAAAACGCGAACGGGCTTAACTTATTTTTCACGAACACTAAAAAAATCATGTGAATTTTCACTCGAAGCTGAATCCGCACGCGGCTTGTCACTATCCGTTTCGCACTCATTCTCTCCGCATGTCCACCACCCCGAAAGTCGTCGTTGTCGGCAGTTTCGTGCAAGATCTCACTTGGAAATGCCGGGAGTTTCCGCGCGCGGGCGAGACAACTGTCGGCACTTTTAAAACCGGCCCGGGAGGCAAAGGTTCGAATCAAGCAGTGGCCTGCGGTCGTGCTGGAGTGGATACACTTTTTGTCGGTGCGGTTGGTTGCGACGCCTTCGCTGTGCAGGCCAAGGCATTCTATCGCGCAGAAAAAATCAGCAGCCGCCTCGCCTCAAAACCCGCTCACGCCACCGGCACCGCTGCGATTCTCGTCAGCGCGTCAGGACAAAACGAGATCATCGTCGCCCTGGGTGCCAACGATCACCTAAGAAAATCCGACGTACCGTTAACTGCGCTTAAGCGGGCCCGCGTAGTTGTATCGCAACTTGAGTCCAACCTCGACACCGCCGCCCATGTGTTGAAAACGGCGCGTGGCGCAGGCGTCACCACCGTGCTCAATCCTGCGCCGATGCGTGCAGACTTCCCCGTCGCACTCCTCGCGCACACCGACATTCTCATCCCAAATGAAACTGAGTTCACCGCGCTCGTGAACCAGCTTCCACAAACCGGCCTGACGGGCTTCACCGAAGAGAAACTCAAAACGATTTCCGAGGACAACCTCCATGCACTCTGCCGCAAGATCGGCGTGCCCACCGTGATCGTGACCCTCGGCGCGCGGGGCTGTTTTATCTCAAGCAGCAACGGCGGCCTTTTCATCCCAGCCTACAAAGGTATCGAAGTTATCGATACAACTGGTGCAGGCGATGCGTTCGTCGGTGGGTTTGCCGCAGGCTTGGTGAAATCCAGCGGCGACATCGCGGCGGCAGCCCGCTTCGGCAATGCCGTAGCGGCACTATCGGTTACGAAGTTCGGCACCGCGCCAGCCATGCCGCGCGCCCGCGAGATCGCCCGCTTCCTGAAGGGAAAGAGCTAACCTCGCCATTTACCTCAGGAAAATCGCACCCAATTTCTGGAACTAACTAATATCCACCAATGAATCTCACGCCCATTCAACTCGCAGCCACGCTCGACTCGACTAACCTTCGTCTAGATGCAACCAGCCAGGAAATCGAAAAACTTTGCCACGAAGCGGCAGAACAGCGGTTTGCCTGCGTGATGATTTACCCCACCAGCATTCCCCTCGCCGCGCGCGTTTTGGCGGGCACCGGCATGCGTATTGGTACTGTCATCGGGTTCCCCAGCGGACGGTTCGCCACGAGTGCGAAAGCCGCCGAAATCGCCGCAGCCCATGCCGCTGGTGCCCACGAAGTTGACATCGTCATGGACTACGCAGCCCTCCGCGAGGGCCAGGTGGCCACGGTCGCAGCCGAAGTCACGCAACTCTCCACGCTCGCGCACAAACTTGGCCTGCTGATCAAGGTCATCGTTGAAACATGCTATCTGCGTGACGAGGACCTGCTAACAGCGCTGCGGGTTTGCGAAGACGCCGACGCCGACTTCATCAAAACTTCGACCGGCTTCGGCTCGGCTGGAGCCAAGCCCGCCCACCTCGCCTTCTGGGCCGCCCAGCGGCGCGGAAAAATCCAACTCAAAGCGGCTGGCGGAATCAAAACTCTCGCCGATGCTCGCGCACTGATCGCGGCCGGGGCTGCTCGCCTCGGCACCTCCAGTGCCGCAGCTATCGTGGCCGATGCTCGCGGCGCAACCCCGGCCGCTGTAAACAGTGGCGCGTATTGATTTTCCCATTACGCGTCCCATGAACAGCCGACGCCGCTATCCCCATCGCTGGCTGCGGCCACTTGCGCCCCTACTCGCCCTGATCGTCGCAGGCTGTGGAGACAAACCATCGAATCCACCTAAATCCGTTGGGCATATCACGCATTCCGCCGCGTCTGAAACCAGCGGCATCGCCACCTCCCGACGCGCCAAAGACCTGCTCTGGATCCACAATGACAGCTCGGGCCAACCCGTACTCTACGCCATCGGTACCGATGGCAGTCTACGCGGCACCGTCCGCGTGACAGGCATAAAAAACATCGATTGGGAAGACATCGCATCCTTCGAACTCGACGGCCAGGCCTGGCTGCTGATCGCGGACACCGGCGACAATGGCAGCAGCCGAAAAAACTGCGCCCTTTACGTCATTGCCGAACCAGACATAACCGGCATAGCACCAGGACAGGAACTGACTGCGACGGTGGCATGGAAAATCCCTGTCGTATATCCCGATGGCGCACGCGATTGCGAGGCGGTGGCCGTCGATGCACGCGAGGAGACTGTATTTCTGCTCACCAAGCGGTCAACGCCTCCGACACTCTACGCTTTGCCACTGCGCGCACCGATATCCACCCAACCCGTCACAGCCACGCTAGTGACGCCGTTGCGCGACATACCTCAGCCCAATTCACGCCAGAAGGTTTTGCCCACACCCACCGGACGTTATCGTGCCCAAGCTACAGGCATGGACATCTCGCCAGACCGGCTCTCCGCTACGGTTCTGACGTATGGTGACGTCTTGCGTTACCGCCGAAGGCCGGGGGAGCCTTGGTCCACGGTTTTCAGTCGCTCTCCTGAAGTTCTCGCCTCACACGGTTTGCCCCAAGCCGAGGCCGCCTGTTTTTCTGCGGACAGCACGAGTCTGTTCGTTACCGGCGAGCGCAAAAACCCACTCCTCCTGCGCTACGCACTTCAAATCCCCGCCAAAGAATAATCATAACCGTTCACCAGGCACAAACCCGGCGAACGATCACCACATGGCGGCGGCTTTCTTGAGATCATACACAATTTTTTCTGTTACGCGTGTATCGACTTTAGCTCCTTTTTTCATCGGAGATTTATAGCGCCAGTTCAGGACGGCCGTGGCTGCCGCCCAGCCGAAGTCCACATGCGTGGCCGATACGATGCGCGGGAAAAGCGTCCGCCCGTTGCGATCGATGATAAACTCGATCTCGGCCTCGCCTGAAATCTCATCACCTCGCAACACCCACGGATACGTTGTAAGGGGCTGGCGGATAGCTTCAGGTTTACTGTCCAACTCGGCCACAGGCGTGATCGCCGGTTCAGGTTTACGCAATTCAGCCAAGATTTCTGCGGCGATAGCGTCCAGTGTGGTCGTTGCTGGAAAAGTAAAACGCTCCCGGCCAAGCGACATAAGTGGGTTTCCATTTCTGCGCGGCGGGCTAAATTCAATCGCCTCAAGATCCGCCATTAACGCTTGCGCAAAGGCCGGTTCGCTGGAGCCCATCGGCGAGGCAAGAATCACACGTCCAGAACTCTCAACTGTGAAAGCGATATCAGCCCAGCCTGCACGCCCCGCAATCAAAGCCTCGTAGGGATAAACGGGTTTGAAAGCACGCGTGGCCTGCGCCTTCTCCGTCGACGCCTTGGGGGACTGCGCCCAACCGGGCGATCCACTCATAAGTACGCTCAGCCCTGCGATAACCACAACCCGCATAAGAAAGCGCGAAACCTTACGGTCCACTTGCCAGGCCAAAGAAACATGAACGGAGGAATTCAACTTAGGCATGCCCGTATCTTCTCCGGACCGCTAAAAAAAGCAAGGCCGACAAAAGTCGGCCTTGCCCCACACACACGATAACAAAAGTTCCGTTACTGAATCAGTCAGCGGCTGCGAGTTTGCGCGCGTCAAAGAGAACCGGGACCGTCATGCGCACATCGACTTTCTTGCCGTTCCGGGTCGGAGCCTGAAAACGCCATTGCGCGATCGCAGCAGCAGCAGCCCAACCAAAATCTTCTTGGGAAGCAGAGATGATTCTCGGGAAATAAACCCGGCCATCTGCACCCACTACAAATTCGACCTCGGCCTGTCCGGTCAATCCATCGTCCTTAAGTGCCCGGGGATAAACCGGCGAATCCTGACGCAAGGCCTTTGGCCGTTCATCGAGCTCAGCCAGCGAACAGATCTCAGGCTGCGCTTTGCGCAACTCGGCCAGAACACGGCGGGCCTCGGGATCGAGTGTCGACTCGCCGCTAAAGTTAAAATGCAGGTTCGCCGATGCCATCACCGCGCGCTTGTTCTTCTTAATTGTGGCAAACTCGTTGGCTTCAACCATGGCGATCGCCGCCTTCGCAAACGCCGGATCACTGGCACCCGAAGCCGTCGTGAACAGCGGACGACCAGCATAATCGATTACAAAACTGGTTTCGGCCCAGCCCGCTTTGCCCTGGATAATCAAATCGTACGGGTACACCGCATTGATCGCACGCCTGGCCTCGGCCATCGGGCTGTCAGTGGAGGTGCGGGGATTTGCTTTGTCGATCGTGGTGCCAGGACCGGCCCACACGCTGGAAGTGAGTGCAATGCCAACAAACGCAATCACACCGAGTCTGCTATTCAAGATACTGGATGTATTCATATGTATTAAGGCCAAGACAAGCGGTGTTCTGAGCATGTTCTGGCTTTGATTCTAATACGGCAGGGGATTAAATTAAAAACTGGATTTAACAAAATTTTGTGACAGGCAAATCCCCTACAAGTAAATCCTAAACACCCCAATAACCCCAAATTTCTGTCTTTTTTTGCCGTGTTTACTTTCCGGATACAAAATAGCTAAACGACGCAATCCTTCGCCGCGCCGCGAGCTGTAAAACAAACGTCAACAAGCCGAAAAACAAGGTAGTCAACAGGACACTAAACTTTTACCAACCGCCAAAAGAACGAAAATTTTGGTCAAGCCCCGGGCCTTCGGCCGAACCAACGCCAATCATTCGTCTTTGAAGTTCGTTCGTCAGTTTGTAGGAGCCTGCTTGCAGGCGATTCAGTTTCATATCGCCTGCAAGCAGGCTCCTACAGCCCAACCAAGCTACGCCATATCGGGCCCAGGGAAAAACCAGCCAGGCAGAATCTCCCGCAGAAGCATCCGAAGACCCTTCGCTCCGCCAACGAGAACCAACCGAAACCTCTCGCCAGAGCTATTTTCGCTTGGCTGCCGCAGGTTTTTCTTCCTGCTTCCCTTCGCCCCGCAGCAACAGCCCGGCTAGAACACCGGCGGCAAAAAGCGCGAAAAACACGAAGGCCGCCGGCTGCGAGATCTTCTTTCCTGGCAAAATAGGAAAGTTGAAATCGACCGTGTGTGTGTTGTTCATGCCAACATAAAGCACGACAAATAACAAAATAAGAACGCCCAGACCGCGGAGGAAGAATTTGGAATTCATGACTTAAATATGAAAGGGCGTGAACCGTTTCAGGCCCAACCGCGCATCGCAAAGAAAAAACGCCGAGGTGTTGTTTTGCCTTTGGCAACTTGTTGTATCTGCTCGCTCCATGCTCACGAAGGCTGACATCGCCCGACTCCGCTCCTTGCGCGACAAGAAACATCGCGACGAAGCCGGCCTGTTCGTCATTGAAGGCGAAAAAGTCGTGGCCGAACTGCTCGCTGCAGGCCATCCGCTGCTCGAACTTTACACCACACCTGACTGGGAAAAATCAGCCGCAACCAGCGCAAAGCCTCCAGCGTCACACCCAGTCACGCCTGAAGAGATGGCCCGTATCAGCCATTTCCCTACACCTTCGACCGTGCTCGCCGTCGGCAAGATCAAACGCCCAACTCTCGAACCAACCGTACTGAACCAAGGGCTCACCCTGTTACTCGACGGCATCCAGGACGCGGGCAACCTCGGCACACTCCTGCGCATCGCCGATTGGTTTGCCTTTGACCGCATCGTCGCCTCGGCGGACTGCGTAGATTGCTTCAATCAAAAGGTTATCAACGCCAGCATGGGCTCCTTCAGCCGTGTGCAATATTTCACCGCAGACCTGCCGGCCGCACTCGCCCATGTTACCGCACCCGTCCTCGGCTGTGACCTGGCAGGGAACGACGTGCACGCGCTACCGCCGCTCAGAAACGCCATCGTTGCCATCGGCAGCGAAGGCCGTGGACTTTCCCCCGCCGTGCGCACATACGTGACCCAGTTTATAACTATTCCCCGATTCGGTTCGGCCGAGTCGCTGAATGCCGCCGTCGCCGCCGCCATTGTTTGTGACAACCTGCGGCGCAATCTCGGGGCAAACCAGCCGCAAGACTGAAACCCTAAACGCCATTTTCTGGCGGTTTCTCTCTTGCTTGGGGATTTGCAATTTCTTCCTGGCTACTAAAACTACGACTTCCATGAAAAAATATATCGTCGAATTCATCGGCACCTTCTTTCTCGTCTTCACTGTCGGCATGTCGGTCCGCAGCGGCGCGGAGCCTGTTGCTGCAGCCATCGCAATTGGTTCTGCGCTCATGGTTATGATTTTTGCTGGCGGCCATATTTCAGGCGGCCACTTCAATCCGGCGGTCACACTCGCCGTCACGTTGCGCGGCAAGGCCGAGCTTAAAGATTTCGTCCCTTACTGGGTCGCGCAATTCGCCGCCGGTGCCGTCGCCGCGCTGCTCGTCACCGCGCTCTTCAACGGCAAGCCCGCTGGTGGCGCTGCCCTTCATGGCACCATGCCCTCGCTCATCGTGGAATTTCTCTTCACCTTCGCCCTCGCCTGGGTCGTCCTCAACACCGCCACCGCCAAAGGCACCTCGGGTAATTCCTTCTACGGCCTCGCGATCGGCTTCACCGTGCTGACCGGTGCGATTGCCGTCGGCGGTATTTCGGGCGGCGCATTTAACCCGGCGGTCGGACTCGGTGTTTTCGTGATGGGCCTGGAAAATATCCAGCAGCTCGGCGTCTACCTAGTAGCCGACCTCGCCGGTGGTGCGGCCGCCGCCCTCGCCTTCAAATCACTCAACGGCCAGGAATAAACAACCGGTCAAAATCTCTAACTCGAAAGCCGCGCCCTCACCCGCGCGGCTTTTTCATGCCCAAAAACCGATGGGGTCACATCAAGAACCTGCAGATCAAAAACCGAGCAGGCGTCTTGCGTGTGCCGCGATTTTCCAGCCAAGCAGAAAATCGACTGCGGCATATTCGTAAGCGGCAACGATGAGCCAGAAAACAAACTGGTAACTCAACTTGGCGGTTTTGTGCCGGAAAATGCGTTGCGCCAGAAACGCTCCAGGCCAACCGCCGAGCAGCTCCAACAAGTGTAGTGCTTTTTCGGGTACACGCCAGTGTTCGGCCTCGGCCCGGCGCTTGTCGATCCATTGCGCAACAAAAGCCACCAGCGTGATACCAAAGACAGTCGCAACCACCAAAAGCGGTTCGCCAAACGCATCCAGTCGGATCAGCGCGACGACGGGCCCAACCAAGAGCAACGCCAGAAAGAAAACCTGCCAGAGACGAAGACCGGGGGGACCGGCCTGCGTCTTTACCTGACGTCTACTGGAATCGTCGCCCACCGCTTACCGGCGCGCTCCGCGGTGCAGTCGGCTCACGGGTTTCGCGGAAGCAGCAACGGTGTCGGCCAGCGCTTTTTCGTCGAACAGCGCCGAGTAGATGTAGGGAAAGCCTTCGATTTTCTTCCGCTCAATCGGAGCGCCGATAAAGCGTTCGATCGAACGTGCGTCGCGCACATTATCCTCGGTCACGAGGGTAAAAGCGTCGCCAGAGGCCTGCGCGCGGCCGGTGCGGCCGATGCGGTGAACGTAATCTTCGGGATTTTCAGGCACGTCGTAGTTGATGACATGTGACACGCCGGCGATGTCGAGTCCGCGCGCCGCGATATCGGTCGCCACGAGCACTTCGAATTTGCCGCTCTTGAAACCTTCGAGCGCTTCAACGCGTTCGCGCTGACTGCGGTCGGAGTGAATCACGCCCACCAGATGATCTTTTTGCAGGCGGCGAGCGATGCGATCCGCGCCAAATTTTGTGCGCGAGAAAATGATCACGCTCTTGTAGTCGGTGCGATCGAGCAGCATCTCGAGCAGTTCAAATTTCTGCGACTCCACCACCGGATAAAACGCGTGGGCAATCGTCTCGGCTGGCGAACGGCGCTGACCGATCTTGATCTCAACCGGTTCACGTAGCGCCCAACCGGCCAGCGAGGCAAGTTCCGGCGGCATCGTGGCGGTGAAAAATAGCGTCTGCCGTTCCTTCGGGCACTTCTGCACGATGCGTTTCACGTCGGGCAGGAAACCCATGTCGAGCATGCGGTCGACCTCGTCGAGCACGAGGATGTCGACATTGTCGAGGCGCACGTCGCCTTGCTCCATGTGATCGAGCAGACGGCCGGGCGTCGCGGCAAGGACATCAACGCCGCGATGCAGATCGTCGCGCTGCTTGCCGTATCCGACGCCACCATACACGACGGTCACGCGGAGATCGGTGAACTTGCTGAATTTCTTAAATGCTTCTTCGACTTGGAGCGCGAGTTCACGCGTCGGTTCGAGAATGAGGCAGCGCAGTTTTCCGTGGCCCGCGAGGAGTTGGAGAATCGGCAGTGCGAACGCGGCTGTTTTTCCCGTGCCCGTCTGGGCGGAGCCGATCACATCGCGGCCAGCCAGCACGACCGGGATGGCCTGTTGCTGGATGGGGGTTGGTTCGGCATAGCCCATCGCCTGCACGGCAAAAGCGAGTTGGTCGTTGAGGCCGAGCTTGGTGAAAGCGGTGTCCATCTTCGGCACATCGGCCGGTGGAGCGTATGCGGACTGCGGCGTGAGCTCAGGCTCGTAACGGGGTTGCAGTGAGCGCGCTGGTTCTTCGCGACGTGGATGCGAACGCGGGCCGCCCGGGCCCCGAGAACTGGGTTGGCCACTGTGGCCACTCTGCCGAGGTTTGCTGTGTGAACCCGCGCTGTGACCGCCCTGGCTCTGCCCGCCTTGCTTCGGACCACGAGGACCACCTTGCGGCTCCTGCCGCTCCTGTGTTGCCCGCGGCTTGTACGGTTTTTTGCCCTGCGCAGAAGCAGCCCTTGGCTGGCTATGGGTGTGCGAGGGTGCAGGTTTTGATTTTTCGGGCTTGGATTCCGCGCCGATGGTTTTGCGTATTTTAGCGAACAACTTCCGCAGCATAATAAATAATTGGAAAGCGGGAGCGTCCTCATACTGGACAAGCTTTGCAACCACGGATGTTGCGCCCGGCACGGGGAGCGAAGCCGACAACTCCGATCAATCCCAACAGTTGACCCTGTCGTCCTTCCCCATACGCTGACGGCACTTCGAATACCTACCATGGCCCGCACCTCGACCGCCAGCGACCCGGTAAAGCAGTTTTCGGTTTTCACAGAAAATCGCGTAGGACGTCTCTACGACCTCACCTCGCTGCTCAAGAAGCACAACGTCCATGTCATGGCCTGCACGATTCTCGACACCACGGATAGCACCATCATCCGCCTGATCGTCGACGATCCCGACCGAGCCCGAGAGCTTTTCGTCAACAACGACTATGCTTACACCGAGTGCGAAATCCTCGCCGTCGAACTCGAAGGCGAGTCGCAGTTCAAGGAAGTGCTCGCGGCGCTTTTCGAGGCCGAGATCAACATTCACTACGTCTACAGCTTCATCAAAAGGCCCGAGGGCAAAGTCGCGCTCGCCTTCAATATGGAAGACGCCGACGTCGCCGCTCAATCGCTCGGGCACCACGGCTTCAAAGTCCTCACGCAACACGACATCTCGCGCTGAGGTGCATCACAAATCCCACGCCAGCTGATCGTCGCTCGCTCCGGTTTGGGTATCCGCCGCCGCGATACAACCCTCGTCGTCGTTCACGACCGAGTTGACCCGCGACGACACCGGTCGCGCCTGCATCTCACTTGCGGGGAAAATCGCTAGAAACTCCCGCAATCCCGCCGACTTGGCGGCCGGATCGAGCCAGCGCTCGACCACCCTAGTCGGCAAGATCGCTGGCATGCGGTGATGAATTGGCTGCATAAGCTGGTTCGGCTCCGTCGTGATCACCGCACACGTTTCGAGTCGACCGCCATCCGGCGCGAGCCACGACTCCCACAAACCCGCTAGAAAGAACGGCTGCGCGTCGCGCAACTGAAACAACCACGGCTGTCGCGACCGCCCCAGCGCTTTCCACTCGTAGAAACCACTCGCCGGAATCAGGCAGCGACGCGAATCGAAGGCTTCGCGAAACGACGGCTTGCCTTCCAGGCTCTCCGCCCGCGCGTTGACCAGCCCCGCGCCCGGCTCGTCGTTTTTCGACCACGCCGGAACCAAGCCCCAGCGCAGCGACACGAGCTCACGCACATCAGCTTTGGGCCTTGCCGTGCGCACCGCCGGAATCTTTGTCCCTGGCGCGATGTTATAGCGCGAAGCCAGTTCGGACACGCCACGCACGCCGAGTTGCTCCAGCATCTTGTTCAGATGTTCACGCAGGAGCAGGTAGCGACAGCACATAGGGGGAAACGTTTAGGGCGGTTTCAGTTAAACTGTAGCCGTTGTTGAGCCAGAGATAATATTGAATATGGAACTCAGGAAAACTGGAACGAACCAGTTTTATGTGTAGGGGCGCAATCTTGTTGCGCCCAGATACGAGGCTTACGGAACGGGCGCAGCAAGCCTGCACCCCTACAGAACAGCACATGAGAAACGTTTTTCGGTTTACAGCGCTGTTTAACGATAGAGCCAGTACGGGCGGGTTTGCTCGCGGTAACTGAGTGCCTGCACACGCCAGTCGCGCAGAAAACCTTCGACGTCCACCCGCGCGCCGTCGCGCCGCAACGCATTCCACCACGCGGCCGAGCCCACATGTTTGTTGAACTTCGAGATGTCCGTGTTGCTCAGGTTCAGAAACGGATTGGGCGTCCGGTAACGACACGCGAGCCGCATCATCTCGAAACTGATCTCCGTGGGCCGCCAGGTATTCCAGTCCGCCACCGTCACCAGCACACCGGCTGCCTGGCGACCGCTGCCGTCGATTGTGGTGGTTTTTTGGATACGCAGGCCGGAGAGCCGCAGGGCGTTGAGATCGCGTTCCAGTTGTTCGCTCGATTTTCCGCTGAAAGAAATTACCTGAAACGAAAACGGCGGCCCCACGCTGTGATTGAAACCCGTCTCCTCGCAACCGAGGCCGATCATCGCGTAACCGACAACAGCGCCGAAATCGCAGATCGACGGCGACGTCGCGATAAACTTCAGGCCCGTGTCAGGCCAGGTCATCTCGCGCCGCCAGCCGCGCATCGGCACGATGGTCAGGCGACCGCGGGCGCGAATATTTTCCGGCACATCCATCACGCCCGGTTTGGAGGCGGCAAAACGTGCGAGTTCGCCAATGGTTAATCCGTGGACATACGGCACGGGAAACGCCCCCACCCCGCTCCGCAGCTCGCGGTCGAGCAGCGGCCCATCCACTTTTAGTCCTCCCAACGGGTTCGGCCGGTCAAGCACGATGACTTCCACGCCGTTAAGAAAACATGCGTCCATCGCATAGCGCATCGCGACGGCGTAGGTGTACGAGCGCACACCGATATCCTGCAGGTCGATCACGAGCGCGTCGATGGTCTTGAGTTGCGCGCGGGTGGGCTTCCGGTTTTTGCCGTGCAGCGAATAAACGGGCAGCCCCGTGCGCGCATCCACCGTGTCTTCGACATTCGCACTCGCTGCCTCGTTGCCATAAATTCCGTGCTCTGGTGCGAACAGGCACGTCAATTTCAACCCACGCGTGCGGCGCAACACTTCCACCGTGCTCACTCCGTGACGGTTTACCCCAGCCGGATGGGTGAGCAGGCCGAGCCGTTTTCCCCGCAAAGGTGCGAAGCCTTCGGACTCCAGCACATCGATGCCGAGCATCACGGTCGGCGTCATCGGCGGCGCCACAAACAGCGGCGCTCGAGCCGGACGCATCGGCGCAGAACGCTGCTGTCCCGCGCCGCAGCAGCAAAGAGCGAGCAGCGGCACGAGCCATGAGATAACCGGCAGCGGGATGAAGCCGAACACGACGCGCATTCGTGCGACGCATGCACGAGTACGCTCCTGCGGTCCAGCCGTTTTCGCCATTTCCATCCGGCGGGGGGGGGGACCGGGGAAAAAAAAAAAAAGGAGGGGGGGGAGGGCGGGAAGGGGGGTTCCTTGGTCGGTGAAACCTTCTTAAAGGATTCACGACACAACCCATTCAGCTTTGGTTCTTTGCATCTTTGTAGTTCAAGCTGGATTGCAGAATTTAGCTTCATGCGATTGTCGTCAAACTCGGGTCGCGGTCGGAAACGCCACATCGCTATTTACCACGGCACTTCGATCCACATACATGGTCGCACATCCGATGAAACTTTTCCGCCTGCTCACGCTCTTCTGCGCACTCGCGATCACCTTTCCCACGTGGGCCCACGCCGACAACACCGTCGCCGAGAAAAAACTTAAGGAGCTCGTCACCCGCCAGAAAACAGTTTTCGCCGATGCGGAAAAAGCCGGCAACGACCTCGATGAAGAAAATCTCCGCTCGCAACTCCAGCAGCTCTGCAACGAATACGACGCCCTCCTGCGCCTGAATCCGCGCGACGTCCCTCTCCTCGTTTCCTACGCGATGCTGCTCGGCAAAGTCGATAATCGCAAAGACTCCATCACGCTCCTCCTCCGGGCCAACGCCATCGACAAGAACCTGCCCCTCGTGAAAAACCAGCTGGGCAACTATCTCGCCGAAGAAGGAAAACCCGTCGAAGCCATGAATTATTTCCTCTCGGCCATCCAACTCGAACCAAAGGAACCGCTCTATCACTACCAACTCGGCACGCTCCTCGTCGAAGCCCGCGACGACTTTCTCCGAACCGGCCAGTGGACCCGCGCGCAACTCGACAAGGCCATGCAAGACGCCTTCGAAAAAGCCATGGAATGCGCACCCGACGACTGGCGCTACGCCTACCGCTACGGCCTTTCGTTCTACGACCTCGACCTCGCCGAATGGGAAGCCGCGCTGCAATTCTGGCAGGCCTTCGAGCAGAAACTAAAACCCGGCGTCGAACAACAAACCTGCCGCCTCCACCAAGCCAAAGTCCGCCTCGCCCAAAAACACTACGACGAAGCCCGCATCCTGCTCGCCACCGTGAACGAACCCATCCTCGCCAAGCAGAAGGAAAAGCTGGTTGCGGAAATGAGCGACGCTAACAAAAAGTAAGTCTTCATGATTTCAGGCATCAGCATCGCAGAGCTCAGCCATGGGCTCATTTTTTTTATTATCCTCGTTTGTAGCCTCGCACTACACGAGTGGGGCCACGCCATCATGGCTGATAAGCTCGGAGACGACACACCGAGATCTCAAGGACGGGTCACCACCAATCCATTAGTGCATATCGATCCTCTCGGTACCATACTCATACCATTACTTGGTGCTTTTGGCTTTTTTGGCAGTTTCGCGATGATTGGCTGGGCCAAACCAATCTACACAAACCCATCAAACTTCCGCCGGGGCATGTATGATCAAGCTTGGGTCACAATCGCAGGACCTGGTGTAAACTTTTTTCTGGCGTTGATTGCAGTTATCGCAGCAGCCGTGGCAGATCGTTTTTCATGGGGCATTGGCCCCCTCCTCATTAAGATCTATTCGATCAATATAAGCCTTGTGGTGTTTAACCTCCTTCCAATCCCGCCGCTCGATGGCTCGAAGTTTCTCATGTACTGGTTTGGTATGTCTGAAGAAAGCTACGCCCGATTCAGCACTTGGGGCGGGGTCGTTTTGCTCGTTCTGATCAACATCTCTGCATTCCGGGCTTTCGTCGGATTTCTAATCGGCCTAGCATCCGTACCATTCAACCTGCTTTACGGAATTATTGCCTAAAGCACGTACTGACCGACCCCGAAGCGAAATCATGAAAAAGCCGGCCAAAAAAACGTCGCGACCCAAAGAGTTGTTCACTCGCACTGCGTCGCTCGTGACGTTCGACGACTGGCTGCAACTCGCCGAAGAACTTTACGAGACCCACGAGATCGCGCTCGGCCAGATCTCCACCCTCGCCCGCGACGAAGTGCTTTATCTGCTTCTGCGCACGCTTGAACTGCCGCTCGACAGCGATGCCAGCGTGCTCGATCGCAAGCTCACCAAGACCCAAATAGCCACCGTCAAAAACGTGCTCCAACGTCGTATCGCCGACCGCGTGCCCGCCGCCTACCTCACGCGCGAAGCCTTCCTCGGCGAACACCGTTTCTACGTCGACGAACGCGTGATCATTCCGCGCTCCTACTTTCTCGAAATCATCCCGCAACAGCTCAACGACTGGCTGCCCGACCCCAAGAAAGTTCGCGCCGTCGTCGACGTCTGCACTGGTTCCGGCTGCCTCGCCATCCTGCTTGCCGATCATTTCCCCAAAGCCAAAGTCGACGCCATCGACCTTTCGCCGGACGCGCTCGAAGTCGCCAAGATCAACGTCGCCGAGCACAACCTCGCCAAACGCATCGCCCTGCACGAAAGCGACGTCTTCGACGCCGTGCCAAAGCAGAAATACGACATCATACTCAGCAACCCACCGTACGAACCAAGCAAGCACGTCGATGAGATGCCCGACGAATTTCATCGCGAGCCCCGCATGTCGCTCGACGGCGGCAAAGACGGCCTCGACATCATCCGCAAACTCCTACGCCAGTCACGCGACCGCCTACAACCACACGGCATCGTCCTGATCGAAGTCGGCGGCCTGCGCGAAGCGATGGACAAAGAATTCGCCGCCCTCCAACCACACTGGTTGCACACCGAAGACGGCGCCGACTGCATCTGCGTGTTCCACGCCAAACGGCTAAAAACCGCCAAACTTTGATTGCATTCGTAGCCGGTGTTTGAAACAACACCGACATGCCCCGCTCCTCCCTGCTCAAGGGATTGGTCGGTGCGCTTGTGGGAGGGATCTGGTTCGTCACGGCAACCCCGAGCTCATCGGCTGATTCCAGCTCTGTATTCTCACCGGCTCCAATCACTGCGCCCACCAGTCCGGATGCCGCCCGCCAACGCATCGCCGCTCTACGCGCAGAGATCGCCCATCACGACGCGCTGTATTTTCAGAAAGCCGCGCCCGAAATCACCGACGCCGCTTACGATGCGTTGAAACGCGAACTCCGCGCCCTCGAAACCACCTATCCCGCCGAAGCCGCCGCGATTGCACAACCAGTCCCCATCGTCGATGACCACAACGACGGTTTCGCTAAGGTCGCTCATCGCACGCCGATGCTCAGCCTCGACAAAGCCTACACCGAAGCCGAACTGCGCGCCTTTTGCGTCAAAACCACCACCAAGCTCGGCCAAACAACGAACTTCGTCGTAGAACCAAAAATCGACGGGCTTTCCGTCAGCGCCATCTACGAACACGGCAAATTCGTTCGCGCCTCCACGCGTGGCAACGGCCGCGAAGGCGACGACATCACCGCCAACGCCCGCATGATTCGTTCGCTCCCGCACGAACTCCGCGCCTCTAACCCGGACGGCACGCACAACGTCATCCCAGACATCATCGAATTACGCGGCGAAATCTTCCTATCGCGCGCAGAGTTTACCCGCCTCAACCGCGAACGCTTTGCCGAGGGCGAGCCTCAACTCGCTCATCCCCGCAACGTCGCCGCCGGGACGATCAAATCACGAGATTCAAACGAAACCGCCGAACGCCACCTCGACATCGTTTTCTACAGCTGGGGCACTTGCGAACCGACGTCCTCCTCGCCCACCACTCAACAAGCCTTTCACGCACAAGCCAAAGCCTGGGGCCTCCCGGTCCTCGAAACCTTTCAAGTCGTCCCTAGCGCCGACGAAGCCTGGGCCGCCGTGCAAGCACTCGGACAGAAGCGCGCAAAGCTCGTCGCACCCATCGACGGCGCTGTGCTCAAACTCGATGACGTTGTCGCTCGCACCAAGTTCGGTGAATCCGACCATGCTCCAAATTGGGCCATCGCCTACAAGTACGCGCCCGAGCGCGCCGTCACCCAACTGCGCGGCTTCACAATTCAAGTCGGACGCACCGGTCTGCTCACGCCCGTGGCAGAACTCGCGCCCGTCGCCCTCGCGGGCAGCACGATTGCTCGCGCCTCGCTTCACAATCGCGAGCAAATCGCACGGCTCGACCTCCGCCTCGGCGATTTCGTTTTCGTTGAACGCGCGGGCGAGATCATACCTGAAATCGTCGGCGTGGACGTTACGCGTCGGCCTTTGCAAACCGAACCTTTCGCCTTTCCTACTTTATGTCCGGCCTGCAATTCTCCCGTCATCGCCGCCGAAGACGTTGCCGCCGTGCTTTGCGCCAACTCCACCGGTTGCCCTGCCCAGCTGCGCGAGCGTCTCGCCCACTTCGCCGGTAAATCCTGCGTCGACATCAAAGGCCTTGGCGTTGCCACCATTGCCGAACTTATCGCCAGCGGCCACGTGCGCACCCCTGCCGAACTCTACGCCCTCAAACTCGAAACCCTCGCTACCCTTTCTGGTTTTAGGAAAAAATCCTCAGCTCAACTCCTCGCCGAGATCGACCGCAGCCGACGCGCTGACCTCTGGCGTTTCATCAACGGCCTGAGCATCCCGCGTGTCGGACCAGCCACGGCCAAGCTTCTCGCAAAGCGTTTTGCGTCCATGGAAAAGCTCGCGGCCGCACAACCCGCCGATTTCTCAGCCGATTTAGGCAAAGCTACAACCCAAGCCATCCTCGCCTATCTGGCCGTGCCAAATAACCGCGCCCTCATGCTCGCATTGGCGAAAGTCATTCCGCGAGCCGAACTACCGTCAACCGCCACGCGCTTGAAAGGTGAAACCTTCGTCCTCACCGGCCGTCTCCCGACTTTGTCGCGCGAAGAAGTAGTCCGCTTAATTGAAGCTGCGGGTGGCGTCGTCGCCAGCAACGTCACCAAAACTACAGATTATGTCATCGCTGGAACCGACGCCGGAGAAAAACTGACCAAAGCACAAAAGCTCAACATACCGATCCTCGACGAGATGAAGCTCCTACAATTGTTGAAGAGCGACTAACTTTTCGGCTCACAACGAGCGGCCGCCCGCGACGCGCACTCAAAACGCCATGAAACACACTGCCATGATCACGGTGGGGATTAGCGCGCCGGCGAGGAGATTGAGCGGAGAAACGCCTCCGGGAAAATAACGCGCGAGGATCGCCTGGCCCGCGGGATTGGGTGCGTTGGCGATCACCGTCAGGCCACCGCCAGTGACTGCACCCGCGACAACGGCGTACTTCAAAGGCTCGGTAAAACCGGGCACGAGCGACGCGAGAAAGGTTATAGCCGCGTTATCGTTAAAGGCGGTGAGCACGGTCGAACTAATAAAAAGCGGTAATTCGCCCAGTCGGCCCAGGATGGGTTCGATCCACCACGCTTGCAGACCTCCGTGAATCACCAGTCCGGCGAGAAAAAGCCGACGAGAATGGGTGACTTTAAATCCACTGGGCTCTGGTGGTGCGCAGTCGCCTGGCTGAACGCGAGGAAGAATAGGAAGCCGCCGATGAACATCACGGGGTGATGCGCCTGCCAGACGGTGAACGCCAAAAACCCCAGTTGCACCACGGTGATCCAAGCGGGAGCAGGCACGTTGCCGCCCTGGGTTTTTCGCTCGGCCACACGAACGCCTAGGGCAGCGAACTCACGCCGGAAGATCACGTAATACAGCAGCGTCGAAACCAAGATGCCCACAACCGCCCGCAGGCCGAAATGGGTGAGCATGTGGAGCAATCCCCAGTTCCACGTCTTCGCTATCATAATCACGGGCGGTGCCGCGAAGTGCGTAAGCGTTCCTCCGACCGAGATATTGACGAAGAGCAGCCCGATCGTGGCGTAAGCGAGACGCGGGCTCGGCTTCAATTCGTAAAACTGCCGTGCGAGCAAAAGCGCGGCGATAGTCATGGCGGCCGGTTCGGTAATGAGTGAACCGAGCAGCGGCGCGATAATGAGAATCGTCAGCCACCATGCACCGGGACTACCCTGCCCCAATCCGGCGACCGCACGCAGGCAGCGTTCAGCCAGAGCGAGAACGGGACGTGTCGCAGCCAGGGCCATGATGATGACAACGAACAACGGCTCCGTGTAACTCACGTGACCGCTGATGTAACCAACGACCGCATCCCATCCCTTGAACCAAGTGATGGCTCCGGCGAGCACAATCACCCAAATTCCGAAGACCGCTTCGATCTCTCCGAAAAAATGCAGCACCTGGCCACCAAAACTCACCTCATCCGGACGGCCGTCATTGTCGGAATCCGTTAGTTCGGCCTCCTTGCGGTCATTGATCTTGGCTGCGTGGCGTTCCTCCACGATATGCGCCCAGTACCGGATTTTTGCCGTAAGAAAAGTGTGCAGGATGGCACACACAAAAATAGCCAGCGCCACGACGTTGAAAGGATCGAACGTCGCGCGGTGAATCAAAACGTCCCACAAGCCTGTGCCGACCGGATCTTGATAGTGGTCGAGCGGTGTCGGCAGCAGCGAAACCGTGGCTCCGCTGGCGGAGGCATTCGCGTGAATCGCGGTGGAGAGGACGGCCAAGCCGGCCAATAAAAAGCGCAACATACGATTTCTGAGCGAACACGCCGTACTCCCATTCGCAACATAAGTGTGCAAATATTCAGCCCGCAGGATCAGCCAGTGCTTTGATTTTGCGCAACGATGTCGCGGAACTTGGTGCTCAGCGGCTTGAATTGTAGGTGCAAAGGATAGTTCGGCATGGCGTGACGCATCCACACGCACATGAAACCCATCGACCCATGCCGCCTCGGCGGCTTTTCGTGACAACGCTCCGCGGGATATGAAAGTCACCGAGAGTTCCTTTGAGCCAGAGCTCATCAGCGTTGGCAGACAAGACAGCTGTCAGCTCGGGCCCCACGGTATTTCTGACATCGTTGGCCATGTGCCCCTCCCAGCGTGATGCGTTTTTCTTGTGGGCTGGTTGGGCAGAACTGGAATTTTCCGAGGCAATCATCAGTCGTAGCGCTTGCCCTCAACGGGCTGGAAAACCTGCCCGCAGCCCAAGCCCATCGTGCATGCTCGAACGTGTCCTACGGCGGAGTTATCGCCCCGGGAATAAGGGCGCAAATTTAACATCAGCCAGAACGAACTACTTCCTATCGGCTCTATAAGTTGAAATGACAAAAGAAAGGCCTGCGCACAGTCAGCACGCAGACCTATGCATAACTTTACGCCGAGCAGCCACAGCCACCCGGGGTGGCGGGTTCACTCGTTTCGGAGCCCGGCTGCGTAAGACGCTCTGCGAGTTTGAGGATGTTGGCTGCGGGCGTCTCCTTCACTTTCGCGGCCATCGCGATGGCCTTGGCGATGTCAGCTTTAGAGATACCGAGCTTCTCGGCTTCGCGTGTATGAAAGCGCAGGCACGGCTCACAGTTAGCACCAATCGCCGCGCCAAGGGCAACAAACTCCGCCGCGATGGGCGTGAAGAGACTGACCGCAGATGCGGGCGAAGCGCAGGTTTCAGGAGCAGCACAGCCGCAGGATGAAGAGGAGGAAGACATGTCGTTTTTATCGTTTGAGTTGAGCCCGGTAGACTCGGCGCAACGTGCACCTGCTTCGGGCTGTACCTCTTTGGACGAGATCGCCGCAGACAAGGATACAGGCGCTGCTTGTCGGCGGTCGCACGCGAGTGTACCCGTGTCGCTCTGGTATAATTCGCAGCCATCGGAGAGCAACTGACGCAGCGCAGTTCGGGCGCGATGTAGGCGGATCTTGGCCGCGTCGAGACTGATACCGAGGCGCGTGGAGATCTCCGCGTTGGTCAACCCCGCGAGATCCTTCAACTCAATCACCTGGCGGTGATCCGGCGACAAGCGCTCCACGTATTCGCGAATACAGCCGTGCATCTCGCGGCGCTCAAGCTTGGCCGGCGCAACCGCAGACTCGATCAAATCAGGAACGAGCGGCGCGTTATCCGACTCATCGTCATCAACCGGCGAGAGCGAAACCGTCTGGCCGACTTCGCGATGTCGACGGCTGCGCAAATGATCGAGCGCGGTGTTCCGGGCGATCTGAAATAACCACGTGCCAGCGCCAGCCTCGCCACGAAACGACGGTAACGCACGCGACGCCTTCACGAAAACATCCTGCAGCAAGTCGTCGACCTCTGCGGCCGGAACCATGCGCGCGAGCAGTTGGCGGACATTCTCCCGCTGCTCGGCAAACAGGCGGTTAAAATCGATTGGAGTGATTTCTGGACCCATCTTCATCAGGCAGTATAAATAAGCCACACCGCTCCAGCGAGCACGAGCAGTCCGCAACTCCGGCGCAGCCAGATCGCGCCCTTGGAACTCCCGTTCCAGTCGAGAACTTGCTGTACCTTCTCTGCGGATACACCGGCAGCTACAATCAACGCGCAATGGCCTAAACCATACGCCAGCAGTAATAGCGCCGCAAATCCGGGCTGCGTGCGTGCCACACCAAAGATTACGCCCAAGACCGGCGCGAGATACGCGAACGTACACGGCCCGAGCGCGAGCCCAAAAATCAACCCCAGCAGCAGCGCCGCCAGTTTGCCTTGATAGCGGGGCAACGAGAGCCCGCGCTCCCAGGGTAGAGGCAAAATACCGATCAAATGCAATCCTACTAAAACCAATACTGTTCCCACTGCGTAGTTAGCCCAAGGGCCGAGGTCACCCAGCATACGACCGGCTGCGGCCGTGATGCCGCCCACCGCAGCAATGGAGAGGAGAATGCCAAACGCAAACAACAGCGCGTAGCCAAACGCCTGCCTCGGCGTCGTGTTTTGCGCTCCGCGATGAAGCCAACCACGAGCGGAATGCTCGCCAGATGGCACGGGCTCAACACGAGACTGGCCACGCCCCACCCTGCAGCCGCGAGCAAGGCCACCCACGGCGCACCGTTCATTGCTTCGCTCAGCCAGGTGAAGATTGCGTCCATCGGCTCAGTTAGTTCTCGCAACCGGTTCTTTCAACGCGACGCCAAGCTCTTTCCATTTCGCCAAAATATCCTTCTTCGCCATGAAGCCTTCGTGGCGGAACAACTCTTTGCCGTCAGCGGAGAAGAAAATCTGCGTAGGGATAATACGAATACCGTACGGTTCGCCCGCCGACCTATTTTCCCACACATCGATAAAAACCACCTCGAACTGTCCGGCATATTCCTGCGTGAGCTCGGCCAGGATGGGCTTCATTTGTTTGCACGGAATGCATTTCCCTGCACCAAGGTCGACTATGCGCGGCAACGCCGGTACGTCGGCGGCTCGCAGAACGAAACCAGCCGTCAATAGAAGAATAAGTGTTAGCGTTTTCATACGAGGTCAGGGTTTGATTTTCTGAAAGAGCGCGGGAAGGCGTGTGCGATAGAGCTCCAGCACTTGCGGCTCCATCTCCGCGAGTGGTTTCACCGGCACGAGGTCCATTACGTCGGCAGGTGCGAGATCCGAATCGACCAAGGTGTTAACCGCTCCACTGACCATGCGTTTCAACCCGGCATCTGCCTCGGTAGCAGTGAGGCCAAACGACACCGCGAGTTCGCGCAACGCCTGTAGCTGAAACCACAGATACGTCGGCCCCATCGCGGTGAAAACCGCATAGGCTTCAATTTTCTCTTCAGCCACCTCAGGACTTTCGCCAAGCGGCGCAAAGAGTGCCTGCACGACCGCGCGATCAGCCGCAGTCAGTGCCGAACCGAATACTATCGGGTTAATGCCAGCGCCGACAACGGATGGCGCATTGGGATTGGAACGCGCAATACGTTCGAAACCGCCGAGCAATGCCGTCAGCTTTGCGATGGTAAATTTTGGTGCGAGCGAAACGAGAATGGCCGAAGGTTTGAGTGCAGTAGCGGCACGACCGGCTGCTTCGGCCAGCACCGGTGGATGCGTAGCCAGAAAAACCACATCCTGCGCGGCAGCCAGCGCGAGGTCGCTGGAAGTCTCAATGGCAGGAAACTTAGTTTTGAGCTTGGCGAGTGTTTCGGCATTGGGATCGGCGATGACAATTCGGGCGGGCAGCTTTTGAGCACGAGCCCAACCTTCGAGGAAGATGCGGGCAATGCGACCACCGCCGATGAAACCCACTGTTGTAGCATTCATTTCAGTTAGGTGAAAATGCCTCAGCCCATGAGTTGCTTCGCCTCGTCAACCGTCGGCACACGACCGGAGAGCTTCACTACGCCGTCGACGACGAGCGCAGGCGTGCTCATGACATTGAAACTCATGATCTGCTTCAGGTCGGTGACCTTCTGGAGCTCGTACGGAGTTCCGAGTGCCTTGGCGGCTTCATCGGCCACGGCGGCGAGTTTCTGACATTTGGCACAACCGGTGCCGAGGATTTGGATTTTCTTCATGATAGATAACGGTTCGTTTTTTGGCTGGTCAGAGAACTAAATTAAAGAGATAGCCCACGATCAGAATGCCTCCTGCAACGACACCGAAAAAAGTGGCGATAAGCCGTGGTTTTAGTACTTGCCGCAAAATGATCGCTTCGGGCAACGAGAGGCCGATGACCGCCATCATAAAGGCAAGCACGGTGCCGAGCGCAGCGCCCTTACCGAGCAAAGCCTGGACCACCGGAATGATGCTGGCAGCATTTGCGTACATCGGCACGCCGAGCAATACCGCAACAGGTACCGACCACCATGCGTCGCGCCCCATGATCGAAGCCATGAAATTCTCCGGCACAAAACCATGAATACCCGCGCCCACCGCGATGCCGAGCAGCACGTAAACCCAAACACGTCCCACGATTTCACGCACCGCCGTGGCGCCAGCCTGAAGACGATCGCTCCAGCACAGCACAGGAATCTCAGGACCCTCTGCGGCGTCAGTGTTGGTGCCATTCTCGTACACCCATGACTCAACATGTTTCTCCAGCCGGAGGCGGCCCAGCGTCCAACCAGCGGTTATCGCAATAATCAAACCCATACCGAGGTAGAGTCCGGCCACCTTCCAACCGAACATACCAAAAAGCAGGACCAGCGCGACTTCATTGACCATCGGGGCGGAAATCAGGAATGAAAACGTTACGCCGAGCGGCACACCTGCCGTCACAAAACCAATGAACAGCGGAACCGCTGAACAGGAACAAAAGGGTGTCACGGTGCCTAGCAAAGCGGCAAGCACGTTGCCCACTGATTCGCGCCTTCCCGCCAACAGTCGACGGGTACGCTCGGGCGTGAAAAACGTACGCACCACGCCCACGCCAAAAACCACCAGCACGAGCAGCAGCAAAACTTTCGGGACTTCGAAAACGAAGAACTCCACCGAGGCACCAAGGTGCGAACCACGCTCCAATCCAAACGCCGAATAGGTCAGCCAAACGGCGACCTCCGAGAGATGGCGATAGAGCAGCCACCAGACAGCGAGGCAAAACACCACGGCACAGAAGCGGATCGAAGGAGAAGAAGCGGTAGAAGATTTCATTCGATTTGGTCCGCTGTTTGGCGGAACTGCGAAATATTGGATAAAAAGATTAGCGGCAGCCGCAGCCTTTGGCTCTGGCTGGTTTGGTTTTTGGTGCAACGTCGCCACTGAGACAATCGAGGAACGTACCGACACAGGGCAGCGTTAACTTGTAGTAAACCTGCAAGCCGCGTTTCTCGTCTTCGAGAATACCGGCGGATTTCAGAACCGAAAGATGCCGCGAAACCGTGGACCAGCCGCCCTCGGAGACATCGACTAGATCGCACACGCACCGCTCGCCCGCTCGCAAAACCTCCACGATCTGCAACCGCGCCGGATGTCCGAGCGCTTTGAAAATCGCTGCGCGCTGCTTGCGTTGTTTGGTGTCAGCCTTGCTCATACGTCCGCTACTATTTCGCTTTATTGCGAAATAGCAAGCGTGCAGTTTTTGCTGCGACAACCGGCTCTGCTAGCGTGGAAAGGTCCTTGTTTTGAAAAAACATGGAATAGAGGTACGGCGGATTCCGCGCGCCAGCATTCAGTCGGCTATCTTCTTTTCAATCCGCAGAGCCTGGCCGTTCACCAGTGCTTCTGCGATTTTTTGGCGGGCTCGTCGCACGATGCGGTCGAAGGTCTGCCGCGACACCTTCATGCGTTTGGCCGCCTCCACGTGATAGAGATCTTCCACGTCGGCCAGGCGCACCGCCTCCATCTCGTCGGCGCCAAGGACGATCTCCTGCAACTCACGCAGGGGAATGCCAGCAGGTTTGAAATAACTGCTGGGCGGCTGATGGGTGATGCGGCGCGGGCAAAGAGGACGTGGCATGGAAAACAAAACTTGCAGAATTTAGTAATGGGCATATGCCCATTATGGCAATCCTCAACATATGAGACTGGTCACCGCCATTCACCACAGAAAATTCTTCCTAAGGCCAAACACTCTGGCGCAGGGTACTCCGGCTTTCACAATGAAACCGGCCCGGTCTGGAGCACAGTCATGATTGAAGCACTCGATTGCCTTCCCTGCTTGAGTCGCCAGGCCGCCGTAACGCTGCGGCTATCGACAAAAAACACCGCGAAACAACAAGCCGGGATGGGCGAGGCCTTGATGCATTTGACCATGATGGAACAGTCCACGCCGCCGTCCGTAGCCGCTGAGTACGTGCAACGCACACTGTCGCAACACACCGGGAACGCCGATCCTTACACCGACGTTCGCCATCGACTTAGCGCAGCTGCGCGTGCGCTGTTGCCCGCCCTGCTGCGAATGAAACACGAGGCCGACGATCCATGGGCGTTCGCAATCCGGGTCTCCGCTGCGGGAAATCTTCTGGAGGCGGCACGCGACCCGAACGAAGCCGGTCCGGCGATGGAAGCAGCCTGGCAGGCGACGGCCCGTGGCGAATTGGTGCTCGATCATGGCACTGCGCTGCGAGCGGCTGTCGCTCAGGCCAGCAATATCGTTTTTCTGGCGGACAACGCGGGTGAGATTGTTTGGGACCGTCTGTTGATCGATCTACTCGGTGCGGCCAGAGTCACGCTTGCTGTGCGGGGACAACCCTACTTGCACGATGCTTTAGCGGAAGACTTGGATTTTTCCACCTGGCTGGTGCCTCCCCGCGTCGTGACATTTGACGAACCACTGGCCGGACACCCAACTAAAAACAAGGTACGTTCTCTTGATCAGCTGCTCGCCAAAGCCGATTTGGTTATCGCAAAAGGTTCGGAATGGCCGGAGCGCCTTGGTGGGCGGGTGCCCGCAGAAAAGTGTTTTTTTATCCTGGCTCCCGCGTGTCAGCGCGTGGCTAAACGCTTCGGCGTGCCTGTCAAAGCCCTCGTGGCCGCGCATGCTTCAGCCCTGCCTGAATTGCCGCCGAACACCTAATTTATTCCTATGAACATCGCCATTCCACTCGCCGAAGACGGCTCATTCTCCCTCCACTACGGCGGTTCCGCCAAAGTGGGTCTTTACCAAGTTGATCCCACCAAGCGCGCGATCCTGAGTGCGACCGAGGTTGTGCCTCCCGCTGCGGAGCCTTGCGAATGGGCCGCCTGGCTCGGGACGCAAAAAATCAACGCCATCCTCGTCGGCGGCATGGGTCGTGGAGCGCAGATGCGCATGACCGAACTCGGTATCGCCGTCATCGCCGGCCTACCGGCAGCCGAACCACGCGCTCTCGTCCAAGCCTGGCTCGACGGACGCATCACCGCTGGGACAAACGCTTGCGAGGGCGGCCACCACGGGCACGAGCATCATCATAAACACGGCGAACACCATGGCGACGGACATGCCTGCCATTGCAGCCATTGAGCAAAGCCGTCGGTCGCTCCAGCAACAGACGCACCGCCATTGCTACGCCTGCGGTGCGCCTGAGCGCGGCGGCCTAGGATTGGAATTTATCACCCAAGCCGACGGTAGCGTGGCGGCCACCTGGCAGTGCCCACCCAACTACCAGAGCTACGAGGGCATCCTGCACGGCGGCGTCATCGCCACTTTGCTCGACGGTGCGATGGTTCACGCGCTCTTCGCCCAGGGAGTTGTCGCTCACACGGCCGACCTGCATGTTCGCTATCGCCATCCCGTTATCATCGGTCAGGAAATACAAATCACCGCACGCAAAGACACGGCCTCGGGACCGCTGCATGTGCTTTCAGCGGAGATTGCCCAAAATGGAGTCGTCTGTGCCAGCGCACGCGCCAAGTTCATGCAAGCCTCCGCACTCACGCCCAACCCATGAATCCTTCCTCTATTGTTTTCCAATCGATTGGTTCGGTTCGCAGCCCGCACACGGATCCAACCGCTACACCGATCCAGCCCATATATGCCAAGGACTGCCCGGGCCGCGTGGAAATCCTGCCGGAGTTCGCGGAAGGACTGGCTGACATCGAAGGCTTTTCCCATGTCTACCTGATTTATCATCTGCACCGCGCGCCCGCCGCAAAGCTGCGCGTGAAACCTTTTTTGCAGGACATCGAACACGGAGTTTTCGCCACCCGCGCGCCCTGTCGCCCGAATCCGCTCGGGATGAGCCTGGTCCGCCTGCTCCGACGCGAGGGCAATATTTTGTATATCGAGGGCGTCGACATCCTCGACGGCACGCCGGTGATCGACATCAAGCCCTATGCGCCTCGCTACGACGCAGCCGAAAATCCACGTGGCGGCTGGACCGACGATGTAAGTGACGCTGAGGCCCAGTTGCGCGGACGCCGTGATTTCAAAACCTAACCATTTGCTAGCTTCAGTATTTTCAGAATGAAAACCCACGCACTCGCTGTTTTTCACCAGCCTCCGGCCGATCTGAACTGCGCCCAAGCCGTTCTCGACGCCTATCAGACCGTGACGGGAAAACACGTCGCTACTATTACCGATTTCAAACCGTTCGGCGGTGGTCGCGCACCAGAAAACGAATGCGGAGCCCTGTACGCCGCCTGTCAGGCAGCACCGGATTCCGCCACGGCCATCCGCACCGCTTTCGCCCAAACCGCCGGTGCCACGAGTTGCCGCATGCTCAAACGCGAACTACACTTCCCGTGTGCCGAGTGCGTCGCCCTCGCCGCCGGACTCCTCCAACAGAACACGCCCACCACCGCCAGTCTCCCTAAATGATCTCCCTCACCCTTCTCGTCGAAAACACTGCGCGTGGCATGGGCGTCCTCGGCGAACACGGGCTCGCTTGGTGGATTGACACTGGTTCCCACCGCGTGCTCTTCGATACGGGTCAGGGCATGGCGCTCACGCATAATGCCAAGCGCCTCGGCATCGATCTCGCACGCGCCGATGCCATCGTGCTCAGCCACGGACACACCGATCACGTCGGCGGCCTTGAAGCGGCGCTCGCACTCGCTCCGCAAGCCACCCTTTACCTGCACCCGCGTGCCATCGAACGGAAGTTCACGGGATCGGATCGTAATCCGCGCGGGCGTCGCATCAGTATCGACTTTGTGGAGACGGAAGCGTTTCGCGCGAACGAACGGCGCATCGTGGCGACACGCGATTCCGTTGAAATCGTGCCGGGCGTATGGATGACGGGCGAAGTTCCGCGCGAGACCGATTTTGAAGACACGGGCGGGCCCTTCTTTCTTGATGAAGCGATGTCACAGATCGATCCACTGCTCGACGACCAGTCTGTTTTCCTAACCACTCCCAAAGGCACAGTCGTGGTCTTCGGTTGCGCCCACGCAGGAGCGGTCAACACCCTGCGCCACATCGCGCGCCTGACCAACAACACACCGGTGCGCGCAACTTACGGCGGACTGCATCTTGAAAACGCAAATGATCACCGCATCGACGAAACCGTCCGCGCGCTGCGCGCCTGTCATCCGCAAAAAATGGGATTTTGCCACTGTACCGGCCTGCACGCCATTCGTCGGCTGTGGGATGAGTTTCCCGCATCCTGTATCCAAACCAATGCCGGCATACGGCAAGATTTCCCCTGAAACGCCAAAGTGTTTCCCGTCACCAAGACAAAAAAACGCCCGGCTTTGTGGCCGGGCGTTTGCGAGGTTGAATAATCAGGCGCTGAGCGTGCCGCCCTTGCTGGCGTTATTCACGAGCTTGCGGTAGCGCGCGAGCCAGCCGGTGTGTTCGCGCTGGATCGGCTGCCAGGATTTACGCCTTTCAGCTAGTTCGGCAGCATCGACCAGGATGTCGATGCGACGTCCTGGAAAATCGATGCGTAGTCGGTCGCCTTCGCGCAGAATTCCGATTGGACCGCCCTCGGCCGCCTCGGGCGAAACGTGGCCGATGCATGCACCGGCCGTTCCGCCGCTGAAACGTCCATCGGTAATGAGCGCGACTTTGTCGCCCAACCCCATACCGACAATGTAGCTCGTCGGCGAAAGCATTTCCTGCATGCCTGGGCCGCCGCGCGGTCCCTCGTTGCGGATGATCACGATGTCACCGGCCTTCACTTTGCCAGCGAGAATGCCAGCGCAGGCGTCGTCCTGGCTTTCGAAAATCACCGTCGGGCCTTCAAAGACAAAACCCGGGCCACAGTATGCTTTGAACGCATCACTGATGCCTGCGGTCTTCACGACAGAACCTTCTGGCGCGAGATCGCCGTAGAGAATCGAGAGGCCGCCGTCCTTCGTGTACGCGCGATCCGCGGAACGGATACAGTGCTGCGCGTCGAAGCGGAACGCCGGATCGTGCGGCATAAGGCCGGCCGGTTTGGCGATATCAAAGCTCTTTGGATCGTAGTCGTGCGCAGCGCGTGCGATCGTGCCGGCTGCGTGGAGTCGCGGAACGCGGAGCAAACAAACGATTTTTTTCGCGCCCGATTTTTCGTATTGCCAGATGATGAGCGCAGGCGTGCCGCGCACTTCGGCGAGCTCAGCACGAACGAGGCCACGGAATTCGGCGAACTTCGGTTTCAGGCCGGCTTCGATTTCGAGCGCACCGTGCCAGGTGTTGGATGTGTCGACTTCGAGTTCGCCCTTCGTGCCGAACAAAGCGCCACAGGCAGCGGCGTCACCGGCATTGAAGGCCGCAGCAAAACGCCAGAGCGCAATCGCGCGGTCATCAGCCGGATGGAAAAGCATCGGCTTCGGCACGAGGTTGCCTGTCGCGGTGCGGCCCGCCGGACCCATTTTATCGTTAGGGTCGAGCACGAGCGCTGAGGCACCGGACACGCGCACGATGCGCGCTTCGTCGGTGCAGGTCGGCGAGCGCAGATCCCACGCGTCGATGTTTTCGCCCAGCGTTTTTCCGGTGACGGTGAGGCAATCGTTTTTGAGCGCACCCATGCGTTTGAGTTCGCCGAGGATCGTGTGAATGCCGCCCGCGCGATGAACGTCCTGGATGTGATAATCCGACGAGGGCGAAACTTTGCAGAGGCACGGCACGCGGCGCGAGATGGCGTCGATGCGCGCGATGTCGTACTCGATGCCAGCCTCACGCGCGATGGCGAGCGTGTGGAGCACGGTGTTGGTCGAGCCGCCCATGGCGACGTCGAGCGCGAGTGCGTTGTCAAATGCATCGATTGTGGCGATATCGCGTGGTTTAAGATCGCGCTTCACGAGTTCGACAATCTGCGTGGCAGCGCGGCGATAGAGCTGTTCGCGCTCTTTCGAGACGGCGAGAATCGTGCCGTTGCCGGGCAACGCGAGCCCGAGCGCTTCACAGAGGCAGTTCATCGAGTTGGCAGTGAACATGCCCGAGCACGAGCCGCAGGTCGGGCAGGCGCTCTGCTCCATTTTCAGGAGTTGCTCAGGCGTGAGATTGCCGGTCTGGAGCGCACCGACGCCCTTGAAAACAGAGATGAGATCGGACTTCTCGGTTGCCGGACGAAGATGCTCCGGGAGTTCGCTCGTCGTATCGGTTTTTGCGATACCAGCAGCCATCGGACCACCGGAAACAAAGACAGTCGGGATGTTCACGCGCAGAGCGCCCATGAGCATGCCAGGGACGATCTTGTCGCAGTTCGGAATACAGACCATGCCGTCGAAGCAATGCGCACGCAGCACGGTCTCGACGCAGTCGGCGATCAGCTCGCGCGACGGGAGGGAAAACTTCATGCCCGAGTGACCCATCGCGATGCCGTCATCGACGCCGATGGTGTTGAAGACAAAAGGCACGCCACCCGCTTCGCGCACGAGACGTTTCACCAACGCGCCGACCTCGTTGAGATGAGCGTGGCCAGGAATGCAGTCGATGTAGCTGTTGCAGATCGCGATGAACGGCTTGTCAAAATCCGCCTCGGATTCGATCACGCCAGTGGCGCGAAGCAGACTGCGATGCGGAGCACGTTCAAAGCCCTTCTTGATGATGTCGGAGCGCATGTTGGTAAAAATGGAAACGGGAGAACGTAGTAGCTCCCGCGCTTTTTGCCACAACGGAAAAGGGTTCGCAAAAATCTTCGCAACCCGCACCCTCGGTGCCAAAACAAAGCTATCGAGCCGCTTCGATGGCCAACCCAAGATTGATTTAGAATATGGAACTCAGGAACACTGGAACGAACCGGTTGTATGTGTGCGCAGAAGTCTGAACAACTCCAAGATTGTTGCCGGCTTAAGTTTAAGTTTGCTGCCCTAGCCGGAACGATGCCGGTGGAAGCGCCGTAACCAAACCGCCTTACATATCCAATTTGGAGCAGTCGGCGGTATTGAACCCAGAGCGAATAAACGATTATCGCCCGCGTGCACGCGCCACGACTTGCACGACTGCGGCGCGACCGGTGTGGCCGCTGCCTTCGATCACAGCGCGCTCGATCTCGCGCGCAACCAGCAGGTCGAGCCCGGCGAGTTCTTCGCGTAGCGCGGAAAGGGTCATTAACAACGCCACGTCTTTCGGGCCACCCGAACCAAACGCCAGTTGCGCCGGTGTGTAAGCTTCGAGAATAAAAACGCCGCCCGGCATCAATCCACGCACGACTCCCGCATAAACCTTGCGCCGCAAATCCACCGGCAGGTGCACAAAGATCGACACGATGCCAGCCCAGCGGCCCGGTTCGATCACAGCGGTTTCCAAGTCTGCCACCTGCGTCGCGATCTGCACGCCGCGCGTTGCCGCGAGCTGCCTTGCTTTGGCCAAACCCACTGCCGACTGGTCGAGCGCAGTTACATCGTGGCCGAGCGTCGCGAGATGCACCGCGTTTCTCCCCTCGCCTTCGCCAATGCAGAGCACCGGTCCCGACGGAATCTGCACGGCCATTTCGGCCAGAAAATCGTTGGGCGCGGTACCGAAAACAAAACCCTCAGCGGCCGCGTAACGATTGTCCCAAAACAATGGTTCCATATTGTGACCTCACGGTTTGCGCACCGGCAGTCCGGCCGCCTTCCACGCGGAAAACGCGCCTACGTTGGCAACTTTGAGCCCTTCTTTCGCGAGCAGCGCGGCGGCCCGACCGGAGCGGTTGCCCGAGCGGCAGTAGAGCAGCAGTGTCTTGTCGCGGTTCTTTTCGAGAAACGGTTTCCATTGCGCACGCGCGCCACGGAGATCGCTCAAGGCGAGGAGAACCGCCGGTTCGGCCACGCCGGTGTCGGCCCATTCTCTGGCTTCGCGCACATCGATCAGCACAGCGTTGCCAGTCTTCAGGCGTTCGGCCGCTTCCGTCGAATTCATCGTCGCGACATTGGCACCGAAAGATATCACCGAACTCATGAGAAAAAGAAGAAGGACACGGAGCAGCATGAGATAAAAACTCCAAAAAAGCTCATTTTGCAACTGGGGCTGCGGGCGGCTTGGCGGGCGAGCGTGGATCGAAATGGGCGCGAATTCCGCCTGTCAGGCTTTTGGCCTGAAATCCATTAAGCGCGAGAATGCGGGCCGCGAAGTAGGAGGTCTTGCCGAGCGCGCAAACAGTGACCACGGGCCGTGCACGGTCGAGTTCGCCAAGGCGGGAACGGAGTTGCGCGAGCGGGATATTGAGCACCGTACGGCCACCTGACGGCAGCGGATACGACTGTACGAGTGCGGGCGGACGCGCATCAACAATCTGGATACTTAAATCTGCGGGTAGTTCGTCTACAGGATCGACCAGCCCGTCACGGGTGTTGCACGCGGCCATACCCGCAAGATTAACGATATCCTTGGCCGAACCAAATGGTGGCGCATAAGACAGTTCGAGTTGCGCTAGATCGTCGATAGTGAGCCCGCCAGTGATAGCGGCGGCGATTACATCGATACGTTTGTCCACGCCAGCGAGGCCGCTGGCCTGCGCCCCTAAGGATGCGACCATCGGCCGGATCCCAGAGCAGCTTGAGGATGATGGGCAGCGCGCCAGGATAATAGCCGGCGTGGTGGTTGTCGTTAACCGTAACTGTTCGATAGGTTCGGCCAGCAGCACGAAGCCGCTTTTCAGACCAGCCGGTCAGACCGGCGGCTACTCCGAAAGCGCGGACGATGGCAGTGCCGAGCGCACCGGGAAGCGGCTTGGTCTCGGTCGGGCGGAAGATATGATCGGCAGCAGCGCGGCCTTGACGATTGGCAGGACCGCCAAGTGGCACAGCAGTGGCATCGCCCGTGACGAAGTCGCGCACCTCAATGGCGTCGCCAGCTGCGTAAATATCGGGATCGTTCGTGCGCATGAAGGCATCGACGCGGATGTGTCCACGCGTGCCGAGTTCGAGTCCGGCAGCGCGAGCAAGCGCGGTGTCGGGCCGTACACCGATGGCGAGCACGACAAGGTCAGCGGCGATCGAGCGCCCAGATTTAAGCTGGCAAGCGAGCGCTCCGCTTGCGGGCGAAAAACCAGCAATGGCATCGCCAAGCGCGAGGCCGACTCCGTGGCGCTTAAGTTCGTCCTCCATAAAAAGCGTCATCGGCTTGTCGAGTGGAGGAAGAAGCTGGTCGAGCATCTCGACGAGCGTCACTGTTTTTTTGAGATGAACGAACTGTTCGGCCATCTCCAAACCGATGAAACCGGCACCGATTACAATAACGTTTTGTGCGGACGCTGCGGCGGCTTTGATCCGATCCATGTCCTGAAGCGAGCGCAGTGTAAGAATGCGCGGGTCATCAATGCCCGGCAGCGGCGGGCGCAGTGGTGAAGCACCGGGGGCGAGCACAAGTTTGTCGTACGACAACCATTCAATAGCGCCAGAAGCGAGCGAGCGTAGTTGCACGCGTTTTCCAGTGCGATCAATTTCAACAGCCTCCGTGCCTGTACGCACGTCGAGGTTAAGCATGGCCTTGAGCGTTTGCGGTGTCTGCAACGCCAGCGACGAGCGATCAGTGATCTCCCCGCCGACGAAATAAGGCAGTCCACAATTGGCAAAGGAAACATCCGGTCCGCGCTCTATGAGCGTGATCTGCGCAGTTTCCGAGAGGCGTCGCGCGCGGGCCGCAGCAGAGGCACCAGCGGCCACACCACCGATAATGACTAAACGGAGTGATGAAGACATAATGATTTGTATTAACTTTATATATACACCGGCGGTGCAGCACCTCCGGCCAACTCAAAGGTTTATTTGACCGGCAGACCGGCCTGCGACCAACGGCCGAGGCCGCCGAGATTGGCCACACGGAAGCCTTCCTTTTTCAAGATGCCTGCCGCGACTCCCGAGCGCATGCCGGAGGCGCAATAAACGATCAGGAGTTTGTCTTTGTTCTTTTCGAGATAGGGTTTCCACTCGCGACGATCGCCCTGCAAATCGCCGAGCGTGAGCAGCGCCGCAGGTGCAGCGGCACCACTGCGCCATTCGCCAGGATTGCGTACGTCAATCAGCACCGCGGTACCGGCCGCGATTTGCGCAGCCGCATCGGCCGGTGTGATGCGCGGCCCGCCGAAAATGAGCGGGCGCAACATGAAGAACGCGATCGCAGCAAGGACGCTGTAGAAGAGAAGTTGTCCAATGGTCATGAGATATAATTAGCTTTCTGCATCTTTCTGGTTGGCCATGTAATATAGCACCGGCACGGCCATGCGGCTGATGAGCAGCGAGGCGATTTCGCCAAACATCAGGCTGATCGCAAGGCCCTGGAAAATCGGGTCGGCCAGAATCACGCTCGCACCAACCACCACCGCCAACGCGGTCAGCAGCATCGGCCGGAAGCGCACAGCACCAGCCTCAACCACCGCGTCGCGCAACGGCAGCCCGTGTTCGCGCCGCAACTCGATGAAATCGACAAGAATGATCGAGTTCCGCACCACAATGCCGGCGCCGGCCATGAAGCCGATCATCGACGTGGCGGTGAAAAACGCACCCATTGCCCAGTGCGCCGGAAGGATTCCGATGAGCGAGAACGGTATCGCCGCCATCACTACAAGCGGTGTCACGTAGCTGCGGAACCAGCCCACCATGATCATCGCGATCAATACAAGCACCACGGCGAAGGCCAGCCCGAGATCGCGGAAAACTTCGAGCGTGATGTGCCATTCGCCATCCCACTTCATCGCAGGCTGCGTATCGTCGAAGGGCAGCGTGAAATTGAGCACGGCGAGCTTCGCGTTGGTGCCGCCAAACTCCCGCGCATCGATTTTCGCAATCTCGCGATTCATCGCGAACAAAGCATAAGCCGGACTCTCTACCGCGCCAGCGACATCCGCTGTTACGTAGGTGACCGGTTTGAGATTTTTGCGGTAGAGATTGCGTTCGCCCGTCGTGCGCTCGATGCGAACGAGTTCACTCAATGGGATCGAGGGCGACCCGGGATCGCGCTCAGACCGAACCCGCAACGTCAGCAGCGACTCTGGCTGGGAACGGGCAGAAGGCGGCAGCTCAAATACGATATTCACATCCTCGCGCTCGCCCGGCAGGTGCAAGAGATCAGCCTGCATGCCCTGCGCGCCAAGCTGGAGCGTCTGGGCGATCGTGGTGGCGTTGATGCCATGCAATGCGGCTTTTTCCTTGTCGACCACGTAGCGAACCTTCGGCTGATCGGCTTCCACATACCAATCAATATCTACAACACCAGCCGACTTCTCCAGGATGCCGCGAATTCTCTGTGCGAGTTTGAGCCGCATCTCCTCGGTCGGGCCATAAATCTCAGCCACAAGCGACTGCAACACGGGCGGTCCGGGCGGCACTTCGGCCACGGCAACGGAGGCACCGTATTTCGCCGCAATGGCGGCAACGCGGGGGCGGATGCGCTTGGCAATGGCGTGGCTCTGGTCGGAGCGCTCGCCCTTGCCCACGAGGTTGACCTGGATGTCGGCCACATTCGGACCGCGACGCATGAAATAATGCCGAACCAGTCCATTGAAGTTAAACGGCGAAGCCGTGCCAGCATAGATCTGGTAATCGCGAACCTCGGGCTCAGTGCGGATCACCGCGGCCATCTCTGAAGCGATGCGCGCAGTCTGTTCCAGCGTCGTGCCTTCGTTCGTATTTAGGATCACCTGAAACTCCGATTTGTTGTCGAAGGGCAGCATTTTGACCTTCACCGCTCCGATGCCAACGAGGCCCACCGCGGCCAGAAGTAAGAACACTATAACCCCAAGAAAGATCCAACGCCAGCGCGCGTGAGCCAGCAACGGATCCATGACCTTGTGATAGATGCGCGTCGACCAATCGTCCGGAGCATGATCGTGGTCGCTCACGGCGGCGTGGCCGTCGCTCGCGCCTGGCTTGCCGCCAACATGGCGCTTCAGCACACGAATCGCGGCCCATGGCGTGATCGTAAAAGCAATCACGAGCGAAAAAAGCATCGCCGCAGTCGAACCAATCGGTATCGGCCGCATGTACGGCCCCATCAGTCCGCCCACAAAAGCCATCGGCAGGATGGCCGCGATCACCGCCCACGTGGCGAGGATCGTCGGGTTGCCCACCTCGTCGACCGCATCGAGCGCAACCTGTCCGAGCGATTTCTGTTCGTTGCCCGGCAAGCGCACGTGGCGAACAATATTTTCCACCACCACGATCGCATCATCCACCAGGATACCGATGGAGAAAATCAGCGCGAAAAGCGTGATGCGGTTGAGCGTGTAGCCGTAGAGATAAAAAACCAGCAACGTCAGTGCGAGTGTCGACGGGATCGCGATCAGCACGACCATCGATTCACGCCAGCCAAGGAAAATCAAAATCAGGATCGCCACGCCAAACACCGCGATTCCCATGTGGAGTAGGAGCTCGTTGCTCTTTTCCGCCGCAGTGTGCCCATAGTCTCGGGTCACCGAAACTTCGACATCGGCCGGCAATAACGAACCGCGCAATATCTCCACTTTTCTGAGCACATCGTTAACGACGTCGATGGCGTTGGCGCCGGGACGTTTCGCGAGGCTGATGGTGACGGCCGCCTCGGCGTTGCCCGCCTGCGCTCCGCCCGTTCCGTGCAAAACGTAATCGGTCGGCTCAGCCGCACCGTCGACGATTGTCGCCACATCGCGCAGGTAAACCGGCATGTCCTTGAAGACGCCGATCACCACCGCGCCAGCATCGGCTCCATCGCGAATGAACGAACCTGTTTCAAGCAATGTTTCGCTGTTGGCAAAGGCACGCGAGCCAGCCTGCACCTGCCGGTTTGACGCCTGCAGATAAGGCACAATCTGCGTCGGCGTGAGCGAGCGAGCGGCCAACGCCGCCGGATCGAACTGCACGCGGACCGTACGCCTAACACCGCCGATCAACGTCGTCTCCGCGACCTGTGGGATCGACTTTATCTCATCGTCCACCTGCGCCGCGAAACGCCGCAGCGTCAGATGATCGTATTTTGTGCTGTGCAATGTGAGCGCGAGCACCGGCACGTCGTCGATCGAGCGCGGTTTGATCATCGGAAAACTGACGCCCGAAGGGATGCGGTCAAAATTTGTCTGTAGCTTCTGGTTTAGGCGCACCAGCGCAGCCTCCAGATCCGTGCCGACCTTGAAGCGCACGATCACCATGCTGTTGCCCGGGCCCGACGTGGAATAGAGATACTCGACGCCCGGGATTTCCCAGAGCAGCTTCTCCATCGGCCGTGTCACGCGGTTTTCAACCTCGACCGCCGTCGCGCCGGACATCGAAACCATCACGTCGACCATCGGCACTTTGATCTGCGGCTCCTCTTCGCGCGGAAGCATCAGTACCGCAAAAAGTCCGAGTAGTACCGAAGCGGCGATGGCGATCGGCGTCAGTTTCGAGTCGATAAAAAACGACGCGAGCCGCCCTGCCATGCCGTAAGCTTTCTTTTCGTCGCTCATGGCTGAACCTCCACCGGCTGGCCGTCACGCAACGCCGCCGTCGGCGCGGCGACGAGTTTTTCACCGGCATCGAGGCCGGAGAGCACCGCGACCTTGCCGCTCACGCGTTCGCCGGTCTTCACCAGCCGCAGATTCGCTTTGCCGTCGGAGATCACAAACGCACGCTCCATCTGGCCGAACACATTGATAGCGCCAACCGGTACGCGGAGTTTTTTGACCGCTGGTCCGGCAAACCACACGCGGACAAACTGGCCGGATGAAACCCGCGCATCAGCTGCGAGCCGGAGCTTCACCATTACAGAGCGCGACGCGACATCCGCGCCAGCGGCGATTTCCGCCACCGTCGCATTCACACGACCGGCCTGCAATTCCACCGGCAGCTGGTCGCCCAGTTTCACGTTGGCAATCGAGGATTCGGGTACGGCGACCTCGACTTCAAAACTCCCCTCGCCTTCCAGTGTGAGCAACGTCTGACCTGGCAACGCCATATCGCCTGGATAGGCCTGGCGTGCGGTGATGCGCGCATCGAAAGGAGCACGGATTTCAGTGTACGACAGCATCGCTTCGGCCTCGGCCAAAGCGGCTTTGGCGGACTGGACTTGTTCGGCACCGCGACGGACAGCCTCGTCCGTGCCGGCACCGCGTTCAGAAAGCGATTTGTCGCGAGCCAGTTCGCGTTCCGCCTGCTCCAACTGCGTGCGTGCGCGGGAAACCTGCGCCGCATATTCCGGCGCAGACAACTTCACGAGCACCACGCCCGCCTGCACATGCTGGCCGAGCCCCCAAGGTAGATCGCTAATGGTTCCGGCGACTTTCGCAGAAATCACCGCGCGATCCACGGCGCGCACCGTGCCCGGCAGCGCCATGGAGTCCGGCTCCTCCACCTGCTCAACCACCGCAACCGCCACACGAAGCGGCGGCCCCGAGGGTGCGGCCTGTTTTTCGTGGCGACCGCAGCCGACAAACAAGGTAAGTACGGGAATCAGGACGAGGGAAACGCGATGAGGAGTGATCATGGGTGAACAGAGTTACCGCTGATAAGTGTTGAGTGATGCCGCCAGCAAAGACAGACGCCTGTTGCCAGGGGACCTGGAGCTTCACGACTGTTTCTTAGCGGAGCCATTGCAACAGGAACCACCGTCCTTGGCGATACCGAGTTTCCGAAACAAAATCTCCGGCGGGCAGAAACCGGTAAAAGCCGATTGTATGAGGTTAAGGGACGCGAAGACGGCCAGCAGCAGCCACCATTCGCTGACGAAGTGAGAAAGGGCCACACTGATCAGAACAACAGTGCCAGCCATGATGCGGATGAGGGATTCAGTTTTCATAGGTTGATTGAGGTTGACTTTATATGCGCATATACGCATATACTTGAAATCATGTCAAGTGCCTGTTTTCTTTCCGGCATGGCAAAAGCCAAAAAAGCCCGCCCGATGACCGACGACGCCCTCTCGTTAGTCGCCCGCCGTTTCGCCGTGTTGAGCGAGCCGATGCGGTTGCGCCTGCTGCACGCGCTCTTCGACGGCGAGAAGCCGGTCAACTCACTCGTCGAGGCCACAGGCGGCACACAGGCTAATGTCTCGCGCCACCTGCAAACGCTCGCCGACGCCGGTCTGCTCACACGCCGCAAGGAAGGGCTTCAGGTTTTCTATTCGATCGCCGATCCTTCGATTTTCCAGCTGTGCGAACTCGTCTGCGGCAGCCTCGAAAAACAGCACGCCGCGCGTGCGGAGATGCTGGGCGGGCGATAGGGAAATCTCACGCAGAGTCGCAAAGGCGCAGAGGGAAATTCATTCAGCACCTCAGGCCTTCTGCATTTCAGCGATGCGTTTCCCTGCCGATCAATCGCGGAAACGCGAAAGTGCGAAAACTCGGAACAACGCACCGAGGCATTTCGGAAAACTTTAGGAGCGGCCTAACCCCGCCATCTACTTCGTCAGATCGTACAGCGCGTAACCGGCAAACAGGTTCGGACGGAAAGTGCAGGGCGTTTTCCAGTCGCCACGCAGCAACGCACGGCGGACGGCGCGGATTTTTTGGCGGTAAGGAAGTGTTCGAAATCGGCGATGCTGGCGGGATTCGACGGGCGACTCTCGAACCACTCGGTCGTATACACGGCGTTGCGCGGCTTGCGGCCATGCAGGAGCGCGGCCACGCGGTTTTTCCAGTAGCCGTGATTCACAAAACCAACCGTGACGGATTTCGCCACGCGCAACGCCTCGTCGATGACGGCGGCGGGGCTTTCGACTTCTTCGAGCGTACGCGAGCAGATGACGCGATCGAAGTGCGCGTTGGGAAACGCCCGCATAAACGTCATCATGTCGCCCTGATAGGCGGTGATGCCGCGACGGACGCAGGCAGAGATTTTTTCGAATTGCATGTCCACGCCGACGGCGAAGACCTCCTTCGTCTGCACGAGCGATTCGAGCAACACGCCACGGCCGCAGCCCAGATCGAGCACGCGTGACTTGGGCTCGACCCAGTCGGCGATGATCTGCATATCGACGGTGCGCTTGACGGTGGTTTTCTGCATGGCGAACGCGGGGATTGACGTGCAACCCGCCGGTCGGGTCAAGCGCGGGCAAGGATCTCCCAGCAACCGCTCTTTGGGACTGTACAGTAAATCTCAATTAAATGTGCTTTCGGCCATCGCCCCAGTCTGTAAAACATTCCAACTAGCTTCTTCGGATCACAACCCCTGTCTATCGTGCAAATCCCTAACCTTGTTCTCGCCACAGCTGCGAGCGCGGCTCCGTCCGGCGGCTCCAGCTCCATATTGCTCAAACTCGCCACGGTCGACTACGCGATCCTGGCTATTTACTTCGCCTTCGTCATCGGCATCGGATGGGTGTTGAAGCGTTACCTAAAGACCAGCTCGGATTATTTCGAGTCGGGCCGCTCGCTCCCAGCGTGGATCTGCGCACTAGGCTTCATCGGCGCTAATCTCGGTGCGCAAGAAGTCATGGGCATGGCGGCCTCTGGCGCCAAGTACGGCATCTCGACCAGTCACTTCTACTGGATCGGGGCGATTCCCGCGATGGTGTTCGTCGGCATTTTTATGATGCCGTTTTATTACGGCTCGAAAGCCCGCTCAGTACCCGAATACCTAAAGCTACGCTTCGACGAAAAGACCCGCACCTTCAACGCGCTCACCTTCGCAGTGATGACCGTTTTCTCGTCCGGCATATCAATGCACGCGCTCGCGCTGTTGCTCAACGCGACGCTCAGCAGCTCGATCCCCTGGCTAAACTACCATGTCTGCATCGCATTTTCTGGCATCATCGTACTCGTCTACATCTACACCGGCGGCCTGACCTCCGCGATCTACAACGAAGTTATCCAGTTTTTCCTGATTGTGCTTGGTTTTGCCCCGCTCGTTTACCTCGGCCTTAAAGATGTCGGCGGCTGGGACGGCATGATGACCAAGCTCGGACTCTACTCAAATGCCCAAGGCATGCCCGGCGCCTGGTCGCACTCGTGGGCGCACATGGGCTCCGCCACCAGTAATCCCATGGGTGTCGAATGGTTCGGCCTCGCAATGGGCCTCGGCTTCGTTCTCTCGTTTGGTTATTGGTGTACGGACTTCCTTGTGATTCAGCGCGCCATGGCCGCCAAGGACATGAACTCGGCTCGCCGCACGCCAATCATCGCCGCCATCCCGAAGATGCTTTTCCCTGCACTCGTGATTCTGCCCGGCATGATCGCTATCGCACTCGTCCAGCAAGGCGGCGACTCCATCAACCTCCCCACCACACCCGGCGGCGAGACCGACTTCAATATGGTCGTCCCGGCCCTGCTCGCGAAATATTTCCCCACCGGCATGCTCGGCCTCGGCCTCACCGCGCTGATGGCCTCCTTTATGTCAGGCATGGCGGGCAACGTTACCGCCTTCAACACGGTTTGGACCTACGATCTCTACCATAACCACATCAACCCGAAAGCCACCGACTCCGATCTCGTCCGCATGGGTCGACTCACCACCGTGGTCGGTTTGTTGATAAGCGCTGGTGCGGCTTACACCGCGCGCGAGTTTAACAACATCATGGACATGCTCCAGCTGGTGTTCGGTTTCGTGAATGCCCCGCTCTTCGCCGCGTTTCTGCTCGGCATGTTCTGGCGCCGCAGCACAGGCCACGGAGCCTTCTACGGTCTGCTGACCGGCACCGTCTCAGCGATGATTTTCCACGGCCTCACGTTGCCTGCCGCTGGGACTGCCACCGGCATCAAGGGCGGGTGGATCGGTGTGCAACACACCTTCACGAGCTCGATGGCGCAAAACTTCTGGATGGCGATCTTCGCCTTCGTCGGCTGCTTCATCGCTACGGTCATCATCTCACTGGCCACCAAGGCCAACAAAACCGACGATGAACTCCGCGGCCTCGTCTACTCGCTCACGCCGAAAACCAAGGACGAAAGCGCCGCCTGGTACGCTCGCCCCGCCACGCTCGGTGCCATCGTTCTCGCATGCACCGTGGTTCTCAACGTCATCTTCTGGTAACCCTCGCTCCCCCACTTCATCATGAATCTCGACGTCCGCCTCCCCATGGGTCTGCTCTTCGCCATCATCGGCATAATCCTGCTCGTGCATGGTTTCACCGCCGATCAGGCGATCTACGACAACCACTCCCTAGGCATCAACATCAACGCGCGCTGGGGCGGTGTCATTCTCGCTTTCGGCGCGTTCATGCTATTCCTATCCCGCAAGAAAAAGTCATAAGTCGAACCGGTTAACACCGCCATCATCACTTCAAGCGCGGCATACCCATGCCGCGCTTTTTTGTTTTCCGAGGTAGGGCGGATGGTCCCTCATCCGCCGAGGACGATGCGGAGCATCGCCCCTACCACCGAGATCTTAAACGGCGCGTTAAGCCGTTTCGACGGGCTCAAGGTCCCGAGCATGCCGAGGGAGATAACGCGCGACCTTCAACCCCTACGCCAGAAACCCCCGCACGAACGCGTAGAGCTCCTCGGATTCCAGCAGGAACGAATCATGGCCGAGGTCCGTGGATAGCTCGGCGTAACTCGCGCGCTTGCCGTCACGCAACATCGCCAGCGCGATCTGTCGGTTTTGCTCCGGCGGGAAAAGCCAGTCGCTCGTGAAACCCATAACCAGCGTCTCCGCCTCCACGTTGGCAAAGGCTTTTTCCAACGAACCATACGCCGCCGCCAAATCAAAATGATCGATCGCGCGCGTGATGTAGAGATATGAGTTGGCGTCGAAGCGGTTTATAAAGCTTTCGCCTTGGTAACGCAGGTAGCTCTCGACCTCGAACTGCGCGTCGAAGGTGTACGCGGCGTTGTCCGCCGGGCCTTTGCGCTTGCGGCCGAATTTCCGGTCCATGCTCGCGTCCGACACGTAGGTGATGTGCGCCATCATGCGCGCGATCGCGAGGCCGACCTTCGGGCCTCCATTTTTTGGATACTCGCCGTGGTGCCACTCGGGGTCCTGCATGATCGCCTGGCGGCCGACTTCGTTGAAACCGATGCCTTGCGCACTTTCGCGCGCGGTCGTGGCCATCGGAAGCATCCGCCGCACAAACGATGGGTACTCGATGCCCCACTGGAGCACCTGCATGCCGCCCATCGAACCACCGAGTACCGCGTAGAGCGATGTGACGCCGAGCGAATCGAGCAGACGCTTCTGCGCCCGCACCATGTCGCGCACCGTGACAAACGGAAATTTTATACCAAACGCTTTGCCCGTAGCCGGATCGATCGACGAAGGGCCTGACGAACCCTGGCAGCCGCCGAGGCAATTCGAGCAGATGACAAAAAACCGATTCGTATCCACGGCTTTGCCCGGACCGATGATGTTGTTCCACCAACCAGGCTTGCGGTCGTTGAGCGAATGGATGCCCGCGCAGTGGTGGTCGCCGCTGAGCGCGTGGCAGATCACGATGACATTGTCGCGCGCCGGATTGAGGTGACCGTAAGTTTCGTAGCGCAACGTGAAGCCCGGCAGCGACTGCCCGCTCTCGAACATGAACAACTCCGCAGATACAAAATCGCGCGGCTCAACCAAGCCGACCTCCCCCGGTTCGGAGCGGGTCGTCGTCTCGATTTCTTCAGCGTCGTTCATGCGCAGAGAATCGAGAAACCGGAAGCCCGAGGCGAGCAATTCTAAAAAGCCGATTGTAGCAGCTAGTGCGACCGATGCACCCACGCGCTCCGCAGCCATTCCTGCAAACCGCTTCCATCACAACGCAGACCTCAATTTCCCGTTGCGAACCCAGGCGATTCAACCACATTGCCCTCCTTCGTTTCGCGATTCGAAAACAACATGTAGGGAACCCTGTCAGCCCACGCTGTCTCTGAGAACTTCTCCTCTATGAAAACGTTCATCCGCCTCGCCCTGGCTCTCGCAGCCACTGTATTATCCGTCACCAGTCTGCGGGCTGGCGACCCCTCCACCGGCTATTTCGAAGCCATCGAAAAAGAAGCCGCGCCCGTCGTCGGTGAAACCTACTTCATGCGCCACTGTATCAGGTATGAAGCCGGAAAAGACTGGGAAACCACGAACTACTGGACGGACTCCAGCATTCTGGTCCCGATCAATTCCAAGGTCACGCTCACCTCTCTCGGCTCGAAAACCATGCAGATCAAAGTCGAGAAAACCGGCCTGTCCGTAACCATTGAAAACATCCAGAAATACAGCCAGAAAGACATGGCAACCATCGCCAAAACCATGCTCACACGAAAGGAAGTGACGATCAGCAATCTCGACGAAAAAACCCAAAAGAACATCCGCAACGGCATGCTCGCCCTCGGCATGACCAAGGAACAAGTCGTGATGACCCGCGGCTTCCCTCCCCAGCACAAAACTCCCTCGCTGGAGGTCGATACCTGGACCTTCTGGAACAACCGTTTCGTCACGCACGCACTCGTTTTTGAGGACGGCATACTGGCCCGGGCCCGCGGCTTGCAGTAACTCCAGACTCATTCTTTCGACAAAGACCGGCGGCTCGACACCGCCGGGCTTTTTTAGCCGCAATACAGAGCGCCGTCGCCCCAACCAACCGAAGAACGCGCCGAATCCCGCGCTTACCACGATTTTTGCGGTTTCTGCCACGTGGAAAAGGCCAGATCAGAAGCAAAACCAATCCGCATCCATAAAATGCATTCATCCTCCTGCTAATTCTGATTCTCAAGAGAAGCTGCGCTTTCGAATTGTCAGCGGTGCCAAATGCCGTCAGTTTGCTGCAAACAACTCAGCCGGGTCGCCTACACCCCTGATCTAAATCGCGGCCTGCATCAACTTCTCACCCCAGCATCATGTCTCGTAATATTTTTCTAGCGCTCACCACTGTCATGCTGTCACTGGCATTCCCCGCCCTGCGGGCTCAGGATGCTCCGACTTACAAACTGCCGAGCGCAGAACCACTGGTCACTTTGGTTCTGCCCGATGGTTTTAAATACAGAGATGTCTCCGTCGCGGTGAGCAAAGCGCTGGTAGTAGAAACATGGGAAAATCTCGGCTGGGAAGGCCCCGTCACCACGGCATCCACCAAGCAAAGCCGCGTAAATATCAAGGTCTTCGCCCTCGCCAGCGCCTCTGACGTGAAGTTTTATACCGAATACGCGACTGAGTCCAAAATTACCCCAGAGAAAAGCCGCCAAGTCGTCATCGGCAAAGTGCGCGAACTCGAGCGTGCCATCGCCGATGCGCTCAAGCTCGACTTCCGCAAAGCCAAGGGCGACGGAACCGTCGACCAAGCAACCAAAGACTAGAGCCGTTCCAGTAGAACTGTAGCCGAAATATCGAAAATAGATTCGGCTGAAATTGTCGTTCGGTAGGGCGCGACCGCCTTCAGTTTATCGGAAACTGCTTAGCCCTCAGCTGCTGCGCTGATGGCGTCATCCATCTCTTCGTTGGAGAAAACCGCCTGCACGTCATCCAACTCATCGAGCACCTCGTGGAGCTCCGTGAGCATTTTGGCGATGGCCACATCCGTGACCGGCACCGTGTTGTTGGGGATGTAGGCGATTTCGGATGATTCGGCTTTTATGCCTGCCTTGTCGAGGACGTGGCTCACCTTGTCAAAAGCATGCACGTCGCAACGCACCTCGAAGCCCTCGTCGGTCGTGATCACATCGTCGGCCCCGACCTCAAGCGCGATTTCCATGAGCTTGTCCTCGGTCGTCCTGTCTTTGGCGATAAGGAATTGACCGGCATGAACAAATTGAAACGACACCGCGCCCGTGCTGGCAAGATTGCCGCCATGTCGAGCGAAGGCTGAACGCACATCTTGGGCGGCACGCTGCTTGTTGTCGGTCGTGACCTTGACGATCAGGCCGACACCGCCAGGGCCGTAACCTTCGTAAGTGATTTCTTCGAAAACCACGCCGGGCAGTTCGCCCGTGCCTTTCTTGATCGCGCGATCGACGTTCTCGACCGGCATGTTGGCTTCGCGGGCCTTCAGGAGCAGCGTGCGCAGGCGCGCATTGCCGTCCGGATCGCCACCGCCCGTCTTGGCCGCGAGCGTAATGTCGCGGGAAATACGGGAAAAGACTTTGCCCCGACGCGAGTCGGTGACGGCCTTGGCGCGTTTAACTTTGGACCATTTATTGTGGCCGGCCATTTTTTTGGGGTAAGGGTTAAGTGATAAGTGGTAAGCAAAACGCGTAGCTCACAGGCAGGATTTCCAGGAAACTTACGCTCTTAAAACTTACCCCTTATCACTGACATCTTATCACTTCTTCTTCGGTGTCACATTCTTCATCCCACGGCGACCACCAGCAGCAGCAGTTGCAGTCGCGACCGACGCGGCAGGCACTGGATCTTTCTGGCGGTTAATGTAGATCTGCTGGGCGATGGTGAAAAGGCCGTTGACCGTCGAGTAAAGCGCGAGCGCACAGGAGAAGGGGTAACAGATGACCACGTAGATCAGCGGCATCCACTTCATCATCTGGGCCATCATCTTGGCCTGATCGGTGTCCATGTTCGGCTGCGGCACGAGCCTAGTCTGCACGATCATTGTGACACCGAGAACAAGCGGTAGTATATTGATCGGGAATCCGGCGATATGCCCAACGGTGTCGGGACCGGCAAGATCCTTAACCCAGAGAAATTCCGCGAAACGCAGTTCCGGCGCGCTCTGGAGCATGGCGAAGATGCCGATGAAAAACGGGAACGGAATCAGTACAGGCAAGCAGCTGCCGAGCGGGTTGACCTTGTTGTCCTTGAAAAGCTGCATGTTGGCCTGCTGCATTTTCTGCGGGTTGTCTTTGTACTTCACCTTGATCGCGGCCATCTCGGGCTGCAGCTTCTGCATGCGCTTCGCGCTGCGCGCGGCGGAGAGTGTGAAGGGCAGCGAGGCGAGCTTGATCAGCAGCGTGGTGATGATGATCGCGAACCCCCAATTATGGCTCCAGCCCGCCGTCCAGTTGATCAACTGATTCATCAACGGGGCGAAATAGCCGGAGAGGAAAATGCGGTTAAAAAAGAAACTCGTGTAGTCCATGACCTTGTCCTGGTCATGCTTGAACACATCGCTATTGGAGAGGCGCTTGTACTCCTTCGGGCCAACATAGACGCTCATGCTTATCTTCGACTCAGCGCCGGGTGCCATGCCGGGAATGTCAAAACGGATCGCTCCAGCCAGGCCGATGTTTTGACCACTGCTACCGGGAAATGGTGCGAACTCCACGCGGCGCGTGATGGTGCTAACCGCAGGTTGATCCGGGGTAATGATACTGACGAAAAACTGATTCTTCGCACCGGCCCAAACGACCGGGCCCGAACGCTCGATGTAGGGCAACGGATCCCTACGGCCGAAGCCCATGAAACCGCCGCCAGCAAGATCGGCCTGGCTGATCTGCTCGGTGTCCTTGCCGGTGTTGTACCCAATATTCAAATACTGCCCCGTATCGTTGCCGTTGAGGAGTGCCGTCGTGCCTATGCTGAGCGAAGCCCGTGGCAGGGCGATCGTCTGATCTGTCAAATTGCGAAAGGTCGTCTCGTGGCGGAGTTGGTAGGGATCGCCATTGGCGGAGGACACGTCGCTGGCCGCGATCACATAGCGGCGGGTGACCTCGATCCGGTTTTCGAAGATGGCACGGAAAACGACCTCGCTGGCCGTCTGCGAAACAAGCTGATAACGTACCGAACGATCCAATCCCGGGAAAGAATCCTGCGTGAACGCGAGAATCGGATCAGCATGCACCTGGTTGAAAACATAAGGTTCGGCCTGGCCTTTGATCGCGGCGTATTTCTTGAAACTGACATCGCGGATCGCACCGCCGAAATCGGTCAGAGCCACGCGGATAAAGTCATTGGACAGCGTGACGACATTGGCCGAACCATCGTCTTGCACCACAGCGGCGAAGGTCGCGTTATTAGGCGCTCCGGCTGGCAGGGCAACCGTGGTCGACCCTGGTGTCGGGTTGGTGCCAGCAGCGGCCGGAGCCGTCGCGATCGGGGCGGGCTGGGCCACGGGCTGAGAACGCGGCGGGGCCGTGGGCGCTAACTTGTAGGCAACGACAGCTGCAATGATCAACAGGACGCCGATGGTCGTATTCTTTTTATCCATGAAAAATTGGGGATCAGACTGAAACTTGGGTTGAGCGCACACGCAAACAGACACGGCGCATCACGCCGGGCGCGGGCACGGGATCTTCGCCGCCTTGATGAAACGGCGTGCAGCGCAAAAGTCGGCGCACCGCGAAAAACAGTCCGAGCACCGCGCCGTGCGTGCGCAACGCCTCGGCCGCGTAGTGCGAGCAAGTCGGATAATAGCGGCAACTAATCGTGGGCCCAAACATGGCCGGGATCGAAGGCGACAAAACCTTTTGATACACCCAGATCAGCGCGAGCAACGGCAGCGCCGGCAAGCGGGCGAGCTGGGAGGCAATCGCTTTGGGCGAAGTCTTCACGTTGCGTGGGAGGGGAAAAGCTTGCGACACGCGTCCACGAACTTCTGTTCGATTTCGCTGTATTCAAGCCGATTGAGCGCAGCACGGGCCACCATCAGCAAGTCGCAATCAGGTGGGACAAGATTTTGGTGCTGGCGAAAGATTTCGCGCATGCGGCGTTTGGCGCGAGCACGCTTGACCGCGATGCCCACGGCCGCTGTTGAGGCAATAACGCCCACGCGCGGTCCATGAATCGGGGTCATCGGGACGACCACGTCGGCGGTATTTTCGGGCGGTCGTCGATACCACCAGAGCGTAAAAGCGCCACAGTCCTGACGGCGGCCTTTCTCTCGCGCATCGCGAAAATCACGCTGCCGACGCATATGTTGCTCGGCACGGAAACGCATGGCGCGAAGAGAGTTAGAAACGTCGCTGACGCGGAGCCAGAATCAAACAACCGTCAGGCGCTTACGGCCTTTGCGACGGCGGGCGGCGAGAACTTTACGGCCACCAACGGTGGACTTGCGTGCGCGGAAGCCGATTTTACGGGCGCGCTTGAGGCGATGTGGGCGGAATGTCGGTTGCATGGTTGTTAGACGAAAAAGGGGTGAGAGATGACCGGAGCCGCCGCGCCGTGTCAAGGCACGGTTTGGTTAACCTTTATTCGAGGTTCTGAGCGGGCGGGCGGAACTTGGCGAGTTCGGCCTCGCTCGGCAACAAGTCATCACACGTTTCGCCTTCTTCCAGCGCGACATCGGGGATGCGCGTGAAGGCGATGCGCAGCGGCGCGTAGTCGAGCGAACCATGCGCGCCTCCGTAGTAGACGGTATTCTTTCCGAGTCGGCGGTTGAGTTTGTCGATCGCAGCATTGAGCGACGCACGCGAGTCGCCCGTTTCAAAAAGCGTCGCAGTGTGACCTTTGACCGGAGTGAAATGAAACAAGGTCACACCAACCGCCATCGGCTGGCGCGCCGTCGGACGCCGACTCCAGAGCTGGTTAAACACGTGCGTGAGCTCCAGCGTGTCCTGCGTTTCGAGAAATGTCATCGCCTCGCCCCAGCTCGCACGACGTGGATAACGCATACTCACGTGCAACCCACCCGCGTAGTAACCGGCGTGGCGCAAACGCATCGCGGCTTTTTGCAGGAGGCGGTGCAACGTCCCGAGCGCGCCCGGTTCGTTGCGCAACTCCGGCGGCAACACGTGCGAATGCCCAATGGTGCTGGTCTGCGTAGCGGGCCGATAAACGAGTTCGCCGCGCAGGCCGTGGTACATGCGATCACCCTCGATGCCGCGCCAGACTTTATGCAACTCGGCGCGCGAGGCAGCGCAGAGTTTTTCCACCGAGTCATAGCCTGCGGCGAGGAGGCGCGTCTCCATGTTCGCCCCGACGCCAGGCAGATCGCGAAGTTTTAGTTCAAACAAACGATTCGGCAGATCCGCGTCGTCGAGGATGACCAGTCCGTCGGGCTTCTGCATGTCCGAGGCGATCTTCGCGAGAAAGGGATTGGGCGCGATGCCGATGCTGCTCGTCAGGCACTCGCCCACCTCGCTGGCGATGGTGCGCTTGATCTTTTTTGCCACGGCCTCGGCCTTGTCACGCGGTGCGAAGGTCGCCGTGAGGTCGCAGCAGACCTCGTCGATCGACATCACATCCACAACATGGATACACCGCTCGATCGCCTCGACGAGTTTCTGGTGATAGCGCACGTAAACCGCCGGGCGCGCCTCCAGCACGATCAGGCCGGGACAAAGTTGCCGCGCTTCATGGACAGGTGTGCCGGTTTTTACGCCCTGGCGTTTCGCTTCGTAGCTCGCCGCGATGCAGCAGGTCGTCTCCGCCGCCAACGGCGCAACTGCCACGGCCCGCCTACGCAACTCCGGCCGCTCCTGTTGCTCCACGGAGGCGAAGTAGGAATTGAAATCAACGACGAGCGAGCGGCACGGCACGATGCCCAAAATTCAACCTTCGCCTAAACCTGTCAAACGCCGCCAGCCGAGCTCCGCGAGCAGCACTGTGGTTGCGACTTTTGCGCAGGCTCGATCCGGCCTCGCTGATGCCGCTTCCTCATGCGCTACAGGAAGAAGATAGCCATGATTAGTGCGGCAGACGGCCTAAACTTTGCGCGGAAACGTCCGAAATAGTTGAGAATGCGTCCACTCTCTCCGCCGGAATTGTCCCTACCCGCCGCGAAGAGCAAATCAACCCGCTCTGCCGGGCTGATGGAGTTCACCCATTCACCTGCATCAGCGGCCTCGACGAAGCAATTCGTGCCGTCGCTCTAGTCCGTCCGCACTCCCCATGACCCTAAACCGCAAGCTCTTCATCCTCGCTGCTATACCGCTGCTCTTTGCGGCCATACCGGCGGTCATTCTGGTTAAGAAAAACCAAGCTGCTGTCCAGGAAATGGACGGCCTTACCACGTTATCGAGCCTTGTCTGGAAGATGGCGGCAGTCGAACGCTGCCTCGATGAAGAGGCGGATAATTGGTACATGTTCCGGCGCGAACACGACAACGACCCGAAGAATCTGCTCGATGCCGCCCGCGCACGTCAGGACAAAGCGCGCGGCGCCACCGACACCGCCCTGAGCGAATACGACCTTCTGCTCCAATCCACCGACAGTGCGAAGTTTCCCCAGGAAATCCGGACGGTGCTCGACAGTGTCGCGCAAGACCGCGCCCAGCTGCGTGCCACACGCGATTTACTCTATACCAAGCACACCGACAAGGACTCGGAACACATCGAGGCCTACTACCTCGCCATCCGCACGAAACTCGGCAGCGTTCTCGCCCTCCTGATCGACCAAACCACCGATCCAGCCATTCTCCGGAAACTTCAGACGCTCAGCAAAACGATTTCGTTGCGCAAGAGCTTCATGGAAGCGGGCCGCAAGCTCTTCTGGGCTCTGCAAACTTACAACGCGACCAAGGCCATGATCCCGAAGGAGCACATCTCCACGGTGGCGCGTAACGTACAGGCTGCGAACAACGACTGGAAAGACGCCCTCGCCTTCAGCCAAGGTGCCACCCGCGAAAAACTCAGCGGCTACGATGCCCGTTTCCAAGCAGCCCTCGACCCCCTAAGAAAATTCATCGTTACCCTGACGACCGACGTAGCACCGCCCATCCTCGTGCAATCTCAGTGGGACGTACACTATGACTTCGTCGACATCGAATTTGGAAAATACGTCGGAACGCTGCGCGACGATTTCATCGATTCGTGCAACCAAACTCGCGCCGACCTCGTTCGCCAGCGCAACATCACGCTCGGCTCGATCATCATCGGCGCAGCCTGTGTTCTCCTCCTGACGAAACGTCTGGCCGAACAGATTTCAAAACACCTCGCCATCATCGCTGCGCGGCTGGCACGCGCGGCCGAGACCTTTACCGAGCGCGCAGAAGAGCTCGCTTCGGCCTCTCAGAAACTGGCAAACAGCGCGGCAGAACAAGCCGCCTGCATCGAGGAAACAGGCGCGGCCGTGGCCGAACTAACCACCACGACCCAGCAAAACGAAGACGTTATCTTGCTCGCCAAGCAGAACACGCACGAAGCCGCGATGAGCGCCAAAGAAGGCACGCGCCTGCTTAAAACGCTCAACACAACCGTCACCGAGACCCAAGCCTCCGGTGCAGCAATCACGAACATTCTCAAGAGCATCGACGAAATCGCCTTCCAAACCAACATCCTAGCCCTAAACGCCGCAGTGGAGGCCGCCCGTGCGGGTGAAGCCGGTGCCGGCTTCGCAATCGTGGCCGACGAAGTCCGTACACTTGCCAAACGCTCGACCGAAGCCGCCCACGAAACAGCGCGCTTGCTCGCCGGCGGCGGCGATGGAAAAGGAAGCCGCTCAGGCGTAGCTGGTAGCCTCGCTCAAATCAGCGCAGATTCCCAACGCGTGCTGACCCACTTCGACGTGATCGCTGCCAAAGTCGGCGAGACCGACGAGCAAACCGAAAAAATCGCGCGCGCCTCCGCCGAGCAAACCAGCGGCTTGCAGCAAATCGAAGACGCCATCCACAAGATCGACAAACTCACTCAGGAAAACGCCGCGTCGAGCGAAGAGACCGCTGCCGCCGCCAACGAATTGATTAAGAATGCGGAGGAAATGACCGAAACCGTCCACCTCCTGGAAAACACGATCGGCGTTCGCATCGACAGCAAGGATGAGGAAAACGCCTAGAACGCGCCCTTGAATATAGCTTAACGAACCTACTGCTGACGCCAAAAGGCACGAAGCCGTGCCAGCGCCAGATGCGTGTCGCGCCCAAGAACAATTCCGCCTTTGCCTTGGCCACTTAAATCACTCTTTCTCAACTCATGCCGATGCACATCGCGGTCATCTCCGACACGCATGATCGTTGTCCGAAAAAATTACTCTACCACCTAGCGCCAGCCGACGAAATCTGGCACCTCGGCGACGTTTGTGACCCCAGCATCGTTACGTTATTGGAACAACTCCGACGCCCCATCCGCCTCGTCCTCGGCAATAACGACGTCAGCGACGAATGGCCGCTCACGCTCAATCTTCGGCGCAATGGCGTAGACTTTCATCTCGAACACATCCCGCCGCTCCATCCCCCGCTCCACTGTGATGTGATCATGCACGGCCACACGCACGCGCCGCGTGACGAACAGCTCGGCGGTGTCCGCTGGCTGAACCCCGGCTGCGTCTCCCGCCCCAATCGCGGCTGGGGCCCCAGCTTCGGCTGGCTGCATTTTCACGAAGAGCCAAAGAAATACACCTGGGAACTCGTGCCGCTCTAAGCACTCTCAGTGTTTAGTCGCGTCATGAAAAACCAACTCGCCTCCGCCTCGCGTTATCTCTTCCGGGAGTGGATAAAACCACTCGCCCTCGTTGCCGCCATCGTTTTGCCGCTCAAATCCGCCGTTGCCGATTGGAACTGGGTCCCCTCCGGCTCGATGCGCCCCACGATTCTCGAAGGCGAACTCGTTTTCATCAACAAGCTCGCCTACGACCTGAAGGTGCCGTTCACCACCCACCACCTAGCAGAATGGGACAATCCGCAGCGCGGCGAAATCGCTGTGTTTTATTCGCCAAAAGACGGCACGCGCCTCGTCAAACGTGTCATCGGCCTGCCCGGCGACCGCATCGCCCTCCACGCCAATCAGCTCACGATCAATGGCCAGCCCGTCGCCTGGAGCGCCGCCAACGAAACCTGGCGCACCTACGCCACCGCCCAGGAAAAATCCGAGGCCATCGCCACCACTGAAATGCTCGGCACCGTGCCCCACCCGATCTTGAGCCTGCCGCGACAAATGGCCCTGCGTGACTTCGACGAAATCACCGTCCCTGCGGGCCAGTATTTCATGATGGGCGACAACCGCGATTGCAGTTTTGACTCACGCTATTTTGGCTTCGTGCCGCGCCAGCAAATCATCGGCCGCGCCAACGCCGTCGTGCTCTCGTTCAACACGGATCGCTACCTGTTGCCGCGCCTCAGTCGCTGCTTCAGCAGACTATTATAACGCCGCGCAACAAACTTGCTGGCGTCGGTGCCGTCGATGCGTTCACTGCATTCATCACGTGAGCGACGAAGTCCAGCAAAGCTTGTTCGATACCTTCGCGCCGGAAACCGGCGTGCATAAAGGTCCGCCGGAAATTCTTTTCCAGCGCAGCGAGCGCGCGCACCACTACCGCCTCACGTTGCGACGCGACGGCGTGGCGATAGCGACTATACCGGCACGCGGCAACGAACGCGAAGCCCGCGTTTTCGTTGACCAACATCGCGACTGGCTGGATCGCGCCCGCGCCCGCCAGCGTCAACGCCCCAGCGGCGCAGATCGCTGGACGCTCGGCACGCACGTGCTCTGGCGCGGCGAGATGACTGAACTCCGCCCAGCGTCCACGGGCGACCGCCCGCTCGTCTGCCTCGCCGCCGATGTTTTCCGCGTAGCACAGTTGCAAGGCGACCTGCGTCCCACGCTCGAAGCGCATTTCACCCGCCTCGCCAAAATCGAACTCGCCGGACGCACCTGGGAACTGGCCGCCGAAACCGGCGTCGGCGTCAAGGAAGTCACCGTGCGCAACCAGCGTTCGCGCTGGGGCTCCTGCTCAAGCGGCGGCGTCATTTCCCTCAACTGGCGTCTCGTGCAGACACCGTATTCAGTCCGCGACTACATCATCTATCACGAACTCATGCACCTGCGGGAGATGAACCACTCCGACCGCTTCTGGGCGCGGGTCGAGGAAGTCTGCCCGACTTGGCGCGACGCCGAACACTGGCTCAAGCAAAACGGCAGCCTGCTCGGCCTGTAGCGGCCATCGTCCGCACTGCGCCTCGCATTTGTCTTTCGCGCGCACACGCCTTCCTTGTGGGATGCGTTGCATCATTACCTCCCTGACGTTGCTGTGCGTGACCCTGAACGCCACCGCGCAAATCGCACGCGTCGCCAACACCACGCTCGCTTTTCCACAAACGCCGCAGACCTTCGGCTACACCGCCGAAGACGCCTTTCCCGGGATAACTTTTAACCAACCGCTCGCCATCGCCACAGCGCCCGGCGAGACCAACCGTCTCTTCGTCGTGGAAAAACCGGGAACGATTCAAGTCCTCACCAGCCTCGACTCAACACCGACGAAACAGCTTTTCTTCGACATCAGCGCCCGCGTGCTCAGCAGCGGCGAAGAGGGGCTGCTCGGGCTCGCGTTCCACCCAAATTTCGCGAGCAACCGCTACTTCTACATCTTCTATACCACGAGCGTAACCACCAGCGCAGGAACCGGGCGTCACGACCGTCTTTCACGTTTCACCGCACTCGCCGCGCCCGCAACCAATGCCGAGATCCTAGCCACTGAAGTGCCAATGATTTCTCAGTACGACGAAGCGAGCAATCACAACGGCGGCGACCTCCACTTCGGTCCCGACGGCTATCTCTACGTCGCACTCGGCGACGAAGGCGGCGGCAACGACTCGGGCAACAACAGTCAGCGCATCGACAAAGATTTTTTCGCGGGCCTGCTCCGCATCGACGTCGATCAGCTCCCCGGCAATCTCACGCCCAACACTCACCCTTCGGTCCATGCGGGCACCTACAAAATTCCCGCAGACAATCCGTTCGTCGGCGCCACGTCCTTCAACGGCTCTGCCGTCACCACAACCAACGTCCGTACGGAATTTTGGGCTGTCGGCCTGCGCAATCCCTGGCGTTTTTCCTTCGACGCCCCCACTGGACGCCTGCTGCTCGGTGACGTCGGCCAAGGGGCCCGCGAGGAGATCGATCTCATCGTCAAAGGCGGAAACTACGGCTGGAGTTATCGCGAGGGCACGATTGCCGGTCCGCGCAGCAACCCACCCGCTGGAGTAAATTTCATCGACCCGATCTGGGACACTGATCGCTCCATCGCTTCGTCCATCACCGGCGGAGTCGTTTATCGCGGCAGTCGTTTCGCCCAGCTTTTCGGAAAATACGTTTTTGCCGACTACGGCACCAACCGGGTTTTCCTGATGACATTTCCCGAGACTGGCCCCGTGCAGGTGCAGACGCTTTTCACCGATTCCTCGCCCGTTGGTTTCGGTACGGATCCACAGAATGGCGACGTCCTCTACGCCAGCATTGGCAACGGCACGATTCGCCGCCTCGTCTACAACTCCACGCCCACCGGCACCGCACTCCCCGCTACACTCAGCGCGACTGGCGCGTTTTCAGATCTCGGAACACTTACGCCCCAACCCGGCATCGTCCCCTACGAACCCAACGTCTCGTTCTGGTCCGACCACGCGGGCAAGCGCCGCTGGTTTAGCATACCAACCCTCACCGACAGAATCGCCTTCGAACCAGACGACAACTGGTCTTTCCCCGCCGGTACGATTTGGATCAAGCACTTTGATCTGGAAACTATTCGCGGCAACCCCGCCACCTCCCGCCGCCTGGAAACCCGCTTTCTCGTGAAAACAACTTCCGGTGTCTACGGCGTCACTTACCGGTGGAATTCCGCCCAAACCGAGGCCTCCCTCGTTCCCGAAGCCGGCGAAACCGAAACCATTGCGATCAACGAAAACGGCACCCTCCGCAACCAAACCTGGCGCTACCCGAGTCGCGCCGAATGCCTGCAATGCCACACCGCCGTCGCCGGCCACGCCCTCAGCTTCAACACCCCGCAGCTGAACCGCAACTTCGCCTACGCGAGCGGCACCAATAACCAAATTACAGCACTAAATAACGCTGGTTATTTCACCGCCACGACCCTGCCCGCCCTCGACACGCTGTATGCGCTTGCGCCCGCCGCCGATACCGCTGCTACGCTCGAACACCGAGTCCGCTCTTACCTCGCGGCCAACTGCATTTCCTGCCACCAACCCGGCGGCGCGGCCCTCGGCCACTGGGATGCCCGCATCGAAACGCCAACGAGCAACGCCGGTGTCATCAACGGCCCACTCGTCAACAATGGCGGCAACAGCGCCAGCCGCGTGATCGCCCCTGGTAGCACCGCACTCTCGATACTTTTGACCAGGATCAGCACCCGCGGTGTCGGCCAGATGCCACCGCTCGCCAGCACCGAACTAGACACCACCAACATAACTCTCGTCACAACGTGGGTCGCCGCCCTCGGTTCATCTTCCTCCAGCAGCTCGTCATCGTCTAGTTCCTCAAGTTCATCATCATCCTCCTCGTCGTCCTCGTCATCGAGCAGCTCAAGTTCCTCGTCGAGCTCGAGCAGCAGTTCATCATCCTCCTCTTCCTCTGGCGGCACTCCGTCCACCCCGCCGCCGACCGGCAGCAGTGGAGGCGCGTTCCCACCTTGGCTCTCCGCCCTCTTTGCCATGCTGCTGCTGACAAAATTCCGTAACGCGACGCGCAACCAAATCCGCAGTTAGAGTAGTTCCAGAAAAGTCATGGCCGTCTTACATCATTTCTCACTCAAACCTATCAACCTTAATTCCGCAGTTGAAACCGCTAATTTTCGCTAATTGGCGCTAAATCAGAGACATCGATAAAAATACATTTTCACCTATCAGGTAAACTCCGTTGCTGCGTAGACCGGTGGCTAACCTCCGAAATTAGCGGCGATTAGCGATAATTAGCGGTTAAACAACTGCTTTTTTTGGGTTGAATGCAATTTGGCATTGGGTTGGGCGCGATCGCTTCGGTACGGATAACCAGTTATCCTGCTTTAAGGTACAGCCCAAGAGTGTCGATATAGGTGCGGATATTATGGCTTTCTTCACCAAGATACTGCGCCTCCGACTTATCGGCGGCGGGTTATTCCTGCTGTTTATTTTAGTAGGGGCAGCGTCGGCTTTAGAGCCATCGCGCGGCATTCATCAGTATAATTTCCGCACGTGGAGACAGGATAACGGCCTGCCTGCCAGCGTGATCAATACGATCTCGGTAACGAATGACGGGCGGCTTTGGCTGGGAACATTCAACGGATTGGTGAGTTTCGACGGCGTTGACTTCCAAACCCCGAATCCCCGAGGAGCGAGCAGCATCGAAGGAAAAAAGATAAACTGCCTTGCAGCCCGCCCGGCCGGCGGACTCTGGGTCGGCATGGAGAACAGCGGCCTGGCGTTTTTTGATGGCAAAAATATTGAGCAGCGAGCGCTACCCATATGGGGAGATACCTCGGCTACCATAAGAAGCCTTGTGGTGCTTCCCGACGATAGCCTGCTAATCGCCACGATCCGGGGCTGCGGTATTTGGCCGGCAGGCAAAGAGTTAACGCCAATCCCAGATACTGTCGGACCACAGTTTATTACAAAAGGAAGGAGCGGCCGGATTTGGATTGGGACATCGGATGACGGCGTGTTCTACTGGGAAAACGGTCGCCTGACCGGACTTCCGGACAAATCGCTCCGAAAGAACATCATTCAATCTATCGCGGAAGATAGCCGTGGTTTCTTGTGGGTCTCAACGGCCAACAACGGCCTGCATTGCTATGATCGTGATCTTGCACCAGTGGCCCTGCCAAGCGGCCCTATTTCAACAACGGCTCTGTTGATCGATGCGCACGGTGTTCTCTGGGTAGGAACCGCAGGCCAAGGCCTCATGCGATACAAGGATGGCGTTCCTTCGTTTTTCTACAAATCCGACGGATTGGCGGGTGATCGCATTACATCCATCGCCGAAACACCGGACGGCAGTATCTGGATCGGCACAACCGAAGGCCTGACCCAATTTTCCGATGTCAAGTTCCCGACCTATTCCAAAGCAGAGGGTCTGGTGACAGAGGGTGCCTTGGCCGTGGGAGCTGCCCGAGACGGTGGCGTCTGGATCGGCACATCGAATGGCGTTTCATATATCAAAGACGGAGTATTCACCAACTATGGTTATGATAGCGCCGATGGCTTTCCTTCGTGTTGGTTGAAGGGAGTTTTTGCTGCGAGTAACGGCGATGTCTATTTCATCGATGGGCGCAAGAATCTGGTTCGGTTTTCGGGTGGCAAAGTGGTTAAAAGCTGGCTCTCCGATAAATGGCCCCGCGCAGTGACCGAGGACGCCCAAGGCATCATCGTGGCCATTGCGGGGGATTTGATGAGGCTGGAGAACGACGTTATGGTGCCCATCCGCCTCTCCACCGGCGAACCAGTTCGGTTTGAGTGGATCAACGATATACTCCACGCGCGCGATGGTACGCTTTGGATCGCCACAACAGTCGGCACCTTCTCGCTGAAAAACGGAAAACTGACTGACTTGTGCAAAGTTAGCGGTCTACCGGCGATACGATCCGTTTTTCTCATGCAGGACGATTCAGATTCGATTTGGACCGTGCACATGGGCGGCATCGCACGCTGCAAAGAGGGGAAGCTGCGCCTGATTTCTCGTGAGCAAGGGCTGTTTGATAACGCCATCAATACCATGATCCCTGATCTCCTTGGGAATTTCTGGGTGCATTCCTCCCAAGGCATCTTCCGTATGCGCCAAGCGGAAGCCAACGCAGTCGCGGATGGCAAAGCGGCACGCCTAAACTGCACCGTCTTTGAAGGCACCGACTCCGTAAAAACCGTCGATAAGCTCTCGTACGAATACTCCGGATGCCGGTCGACCGATGGACGAATCTGGTTCCCCTCCGCAAAAGGCGTGATCGCAATCGATCCAGCTAACGTCCGGTACAACTCGAAGCCGCCACCGGTATCCATAGTTAAAATACGCGTCAATGGCAGCCCGTACGACCTGGAGAAGCCGCCGTCGATCGAACCAGGCCCGGGAAATCTGGAGGTCAACTACGCCGCGCTCGATTATATCGCTCCCAAGAAAATCCAGTACCGCTATCGACTCAAGGGCATGGACACCGACTGGGTCGAGGTGGGCAGCCGACGGTTCGCTTTCTATACCAATCTACCTCCGGGTAATTATCACTTCGAGGTTCAAGCGAGAAGTTCCGAAGGAGACTGGGGCAATACCAGTGCCGGGTTGGACCTAGTCCTTCCTCGACAGCTGCATGAAACGTGGGGCTTCCGCGTCGCTTGTCTCTGCGGCTTGTTCGGGTTGGGCTTCTATCTGATGCGAGTCCGCGAAATGCACCGGCGCGAGGTTGAGCTCCGCCAGTCGCATGTGGTGATGGAAGGCAAAGTGCGCGAGCGCACCGCCGAGCTTGCCACCGCCAATACCTCCTTGCGCGAAGCCGTTCGAGTCGCGCAGGACGCAGCCAAGACAAAGAGCCAGTTTCTCGCGAACATGTCGCACGAAATACGCACGCCGATGAACGGAGTCATCGGCATGAGTAACCTACTTCTGGATACAACGCTCGACATCAAGCAACGGGAGCTGGCTGAAACGACCCGCAACAGCGCCGAAGCGCTCCTGACGGTGCTCAACGACATCCTGGATTTCTCCAAAATAGAAGCCGGCAAGATGACGCTGGAGTCCCTGGAATTCGATTTGCGGGCCGCCATCGAGGAGTCAGTAGAACTCCTCTCTTCACAGGCCACCGCCAAGCATGTCGAGCTCGCATCAATCATCGCCTACGATCTCCCCACCTCCGTAAGCGGCGATCCCGGCCGAGTCCGGCAAGTGCTGCTAAATCTCCTCGGTAACGCCGTGAAGTTCACGGAAAAAGGCGAGATCATGCTCACCGTCAGTCGTGAGCAATCCACCGAACCAAGCTCAACACCTTTCATCCGCTTCGAGATTCGCGACTCAGGCATCGGCATCGACCTCGACGCCCAACGAAAACTTTTCCAGCCATTCACCCAAGCGGATAACTCCACCACGCGCCGCTTTGGCGGAACCGGCCTGGGGCTCGCGATCACCCGGCAAATCGTCGAATTGATGGGCGGCCGCATTGGCATGAGCAGCGTGCCCGGGCAGGGTTCAACGTTCTGGTTTTCTTTACCTCTGGCGCAAGTCTCGGCAGCAGCCCCGGCGGGAAAAAACATCCTTGCCGCAGCAGCACCGCTCCGGGGCGTCCAGGTTCTGGTGATTCCAGAGGGCAAGACAACCCTGCGCGTGCTGGAGCACCATGCCAAAGCCTGGGGTCTTTCCATGATGACAGCGGACAATGCCGCTGCAGCTGCCGCACACATCACACAAGCCTCGCGCGAGGGAAAACCCATCCAAGCCATCATAATCGGCTCCCCCTCGGATGACACCGAGATAGACAATGCCCGGCCCATCGCCCAAGAGCTGACCGGCACGGGCATCCCCGTTATCCTCTACGGTTCGCAATGGAGCCATGCCATCGGAAACACCACAACGCAGCCCAATATTATTGCGACACTGACCACCCCGCTGCGCACCCGAAGCCTCTTGCGTGCCCTACTCCAAGTGATCGGAGCGAGCGAAAAACTTACCCCAACAAAAAACAGCGCCGCGCCCACAAAAACGGTACCCGCGAAACCTGCTGTTGCTCAACACGCCTTGCGCATTCTCGTCGTGGAGGACAACCCGGTCAACCAACGGGTGATTCAACTCCAGCTTCGCAAAATAGGATATACTGCACGCCTCGCCTCGAACGGCTTGGAAGCATTGAAGGCTCTCAACGAAGAACCTGCAGACCTCGTCTTCATGGATTGCCAGATGCCCGAGCTGGACGGCTACGAAACCACAAAGCAACTGCGCCAGCAAAAACGCTTTGACAACCTATTCATCACGGCGATGACAGCCAACTCGATGGAGGGCGACCAAGAGCGCTGCCTAGCCGCCGGCATGAACGACTACCTGAGCAAACCCGCGCGCGAGGCTGAACTCATAGGTGCCATAAATCGCGCCGCAGCCAAGCTGACGGAGACAGAGCGTACTTAGCCGTAACCATTCAGTTGGGAGCCACAGATGAACACCGATGAGCACAGATTAGGGCAGAAACAACGTCGGAGTTTTGGCCTCTGATCGCACACCGTCTGGTTTAACAGGTAACTTCTCGCACTGCGTTAAAACAGTCCTCCGGGGCATCTGTGTTTATCAGTGTGCATCGGTGGCTCCATTGCATGGATACGGCTCAGTGTTTACGCCCTTTAACCACTCAACGCTTTCACGAGCGCGGCACTAAACCGTAACGATGCAGTTGAAGCATAATCTCCAGCGAGGAGCGCTGAAAGCGGAGCCCAATGTCCCCATCGGGCTTGATCGAAGCCGCTCCCAAACCAGCCCGTTAGGGACAACGGGCTCCACCCGCTATCGATTTCAGTATAAAAGCGTCGGTCGTTTGGCCTAACAAGCAATGTAGATTGACCTCCTGGAGCTTCAGCTCAGATAAGCTGCAACCAGCTTAAAGGCACCAGTAATCAGTGCCGATATTAAGCACGCCCCTCATGCTTCCCCTCGCCAAAGTGCTGCCCGCGAAATTTGCCGGTAGCAGCATCCTCCTATCTTTGTTTTTGGTGGTGCCGTTGTGGGCGTTAGACCCGTCACGCAGTATTCTCCAGTATAACAACCGAACCTGGAGACAAGACAACGGACTGCCGGCCAACGGCATAAACGCAATCTCCGTGGCCAATGACGGTAAGCTTTGGTTAGGGACTGCGAAGGGATTGATCAGTTTCGATGGCGTGGATTTCCGGCTAGTGAATCCCGTAGGGGCGTCGTACATCGAAGGGCAGGTGATCACCTCCATAGGCGCTCGCCCAGCCGGCGGACTCTGGCTCGGAATGGAAAACGGAGGACTGGCTTTCTTCGATGGCAAGAGCGTGGAGCCACGCCAGCTGCCTGCCTGGTTAAGTTCCGTGCAAAAAGTGAGATCGTTGGCCGTGGATGCCGATGACACTCTACACATCGGCACCATCCGTGGCGCAGGCCTTTGGCCAGCTGGCAAGGAGATGCTCCCACTCATAGCCGGTACGGAAATAGACGCCTTTTGCGTCAGCAAAGGCAGGAGCGGCCGGATATGGATTGGGACTGCAAAACAAGGCGTGCTCTATTGGGAAAACGGCAAGCTGGTCGAGCATCCCGACAAGTCTCTCAAAAACGTCATCACCCAAGCCATCGCCGAAGACCAGCGCGGCTTCCTCTGGGTATCGACCGGCAACGGCGTGCGTTGCTATAACCACGAGCTTGAGCCAGTCACCCTGCCCAATATCCGCGCTGACGCGACAAGCGCGCTACTCATCGATCGCCATGGCGTTGTTTGGGTGGGAACGACTGGTTTTGGACTGATCCGATACCAAAATGGAGTTGCCACAATATTTCGGAAATCGGACGGACTGGCCAATGACCGGATTCTCTCTCTCGCCGAGACACCGGACGGCAGCTTGTGGGTGGGAACGATCGACGGCCTCACGCAACTTTCCGACGTCAAGTTTCCGACCCTTTCCATAGCCGATGGATTAGTAACGGACGGCGCCTTGTCTGTGGCCGCGACCCGCGATGGCGGCATCTGGGTCGGCACACCCAATGGCGTTTCATTTATTAAGGACGGTAATTTTTCCAACTACGGTTTCGAAGGAGGAAACGGCTTTCGCTCGCGATGGGTGAAGAGCATTTTCCCCGCGAGCAACGGCGATGTCTATTTCATCGGAGGCCGCAATAATCTGGACCGGTTTTCTGGAGGCAAAGTGGTGGCAAGCTGGGGCACCGACATATTCCCCCGCCGCGTGGTGGAAGACGCCCAAGGCATCATCATTGCCACGGCGGGAAATCTCATGCGGCTGGAAAACGATGCCCTCGTGCCCGCCCGGCTAACCACAGGCGAGCCCATCCAACTCGCTTGGATTAACGATCTGTTAATGGCGCGCAACGGCTCACTATGGATCGCTACGGAAAAAGGGATCTTTGAACTAAAAAACGGCACCCTCTTTGATTGGTGTAAAACAAGCGGACGACCCGCCGCCCGCTATGATTACCTCGCCGAAGACGACGCAGGATCGATCTGGGCGACGCAACACGGCGGCATCGCCCGCTGCAAAGACGGAAAGATCCAAATCATATCTCGCGGGCAGGGCTTATACGAAAACGCCATCAACGCCATAATCCCGGATCTCCTCGGAAATTTCTGGGTGGATTCCACCCGGGGAATATTCCGCGTCAGCCAGGCCGAGATGAACGCCGTCGCCGATGGCATCGCGCCCAGCATCCACTGCACGGTTTACGAAGGCCCGCATGTCGTAAAAACGATCGACAAAATCTCTTATGAGTACTCCGGCTGCCGAAGTGCCGACGGACGCATCTGGTTCCCCTCGTCGAAGGGCGTCATCGTGATCGACCCGGCAAATGTGCCCTATAACCCGACAACGCCACCCATATCCATCGCCCGGATACGCGTCAACGGACGTCCCTACGACCTGGCGAAACCTCCCGTGCTGGAGCCAGGCCCAAGCAATCTCGAAGTCGATTACGCAGCACTCGACTACCTCGCTCCCCAAAAAATCCAATACCGCTATCGCCTCCAAGGCATGGACGCCGACTGGATTGAGGTGGGGAGCCGCCGACTCGCTCTCTATACCAATCTTCCCTCCGGGCATTATCGCTTCGAGGTTCAAGCAAGAAGCGCCGAGGGGATCTGGGGCAACACCCGTGCGAGCCTGGATTTGGTCTTCCCTCAACGCCTGTACCAAACATGGGGATTTCGCATCGCGTGCCTCGGTGGATTTTTCGGACTGGGCTTCTATTTAATGCGAGTCCGTGTGATGCACCAACGGCAGGTTGAGCTACGCCGCTCGAATGTGTTGATGGAGGAAAATGTTCGCATGCGCACCGCTGAGCTCGCGAAAGCCAACTCGACTCTGCGGAATGAAATCGAGGTGCGCAAACATGCCCAGGCCGAGACAGAGCAACTGCACGACAAGCTGCGCGATGCCGCCCGTGCCGCAGAAACCGCAACCAAAACAAAGAGCGAATTCCTCGCGAACATGTCGCACGAAATACGCACCCCGATGAACGGCGTCATCGGCATGAGCAACCTGCTGCTGGACACGTCCCTGGCGCCCCATCAGCGCGAGCTGGCAGAAACAACCCGCAACAGTGCCGAGGCCCTGCTCACCGTGCTCAACGACGTTCTCGATTTCTCAAAAATCGAAGCCGGCAAAATGACCCTTGAGTCTCTGGAGTTCAACCTCCGAGACGTCGTCGAGGAGTCAGTGGAACTACTCGCCGTCCGGGCCGCCGAGAAGCATGTCGAGCTCGCATCGATCATCGCCTACGATTTGCCAACATCGGTAAACGGCGATCCCGGCCGACTCCGCCAGGTGCTGCTGAACATCCTCGGCAATGCCGTGAAATTCACTGAAAAAGGCGAAGTCGTGGTGACAGTCAGTCGTGAACCTTCGACCGAACCAAGCGCTCCACCCTTAATCCGCTTCGAAATACGCGACACCGGCATCGGCATCGATCAGGAGGCACAAAAGAAACTCTTTCAGCCTTTCGTGCAGGCGGATAATTCTACGACACGCCGTTTTGGCGGGACCGGGCTCGGGCTTGCGATCAGTCGTCAAATTGTCGAATTGATGGGCGGCCGCATCAGCATGAGCAGCGTGATGGGCCAGGGTTCTATTTTTGAGTTTTCCCTCCCCCTTCCAGGAATTTCAAAGCTCACAAAAAAGGACGCCATCCTTGCTGCAGCAGCGCCACTGCGAAACGCCCAAATCGTAGTCTTCCCGCAGCAAGCAACAGTGCAACGCGCACTGGAGCACCACGCTAAAGCCTGGGGTTTCTCCCTCTCGTTGGCGAACGATGCGGCAGCGGCAACGGCGCTAATCGCACAAGGCGTTCGTGAGCAAAATCCAGTTCAAGCGATAATCATTGGTTCGTCCTCATCCGATACCGAAGTTCGCACTATCGTGCAGGAACTGGCCGGCACCGGAATTCCGATTATTCTCCAAGGTTCACAAAGAACCATAACCAACGAACAGGCCATAATTCAGGCAAAAGTAGTCGCGATGCTGACGAGTCCGCTGCGCACCTGGAGCCTGCTGCGAACGCTGCTCTTGGCAGTTGGAATCCATGCAAAAATCTCCACCCCGCCAATGATCGATGTGGAGCCCGCGAAAATATTGCCAGTGACGCCACCCACGGCCGTGCGCATTTTAGTCGTGGAGGACAACCCGGTAAACCGACGCGTCATCCAGCTCCAGCTTCGGAAAATCGGGTACACCGCGCGCCTCGCCACGAACGGCTTGGAAGCACTGAAAGCACTCGATGAAGAGCCCGCAGACCTCGTCTTCATGGATTGCCAGATGCCAGAACTCGACGGCTATGAAACTACGATTCGACTGCGTCAGCAAAAGCGTTTTAGCCGCACGTATGTCACCGCCATGACGGCCAACTCGAAGGAGGGCGATATCGAGCGCTGCCTAGCCGCTGGAATGAACAGCTACCTGCGCAAACCTGCACGAGAAAGCGAGCTCATCGCAGCCATTGAGCGCGCAATCACCCAGCTGAAAGAGACAGAGCGTGCGTAATATCCACGTCGCTTAACGTTCACCTATTCCAACGATATCCGCCCCGCCGCCAGTAGCGCAGCATCCTCAAAACCGCAGTTGAACTACTAAGCCGGAATCATTCAGTTGGGAGCCACAGATGACCACCGATGAGCACAGATTGGGGCAGAAACAACGTCAGGGTTTTGGCGATCTGATCGCTCAATCTGGTTAAACAGGAAACTTCTCGCACGGCGTTAAAACAATCCTCCGGGGCATCTGTGTTTATCAGTGTGCATCGGTGGCTCCATTGCATGGATACGGCTTAGAAACAAAGAATCCAAGGAGGCCTTAATGCTTGGAAGTTTTGGGTGTTCCACCTCCACAATCCTCTCAGCTTTGGTTCTTTGTAGTTCAATCTGGATTGCGAAACTTAGATTACATTGCCTTAACTGTCGGCAAGAGCCAATTTCACCACTCAACGCTTTTTGTTGAGCGCGGCAGAGAACCAGTCGCCACCGAGAGCCTGTGGAGGACGCGTCGGAGCAGCCGCAGGACGCGCGCCGCCACCACCACCGCCAGATCTTGGACCCGTGCTTCCACCCGAACCACCTGCTACAGACTTGGCCCCAATCTCTGGCCGACTGCGCATCGAGAGCGCAATGCGTTTCCGCGTGAGATCGATTTCGGTCACCGTCACGGTCACACGCTGCGAGACCTTCACGACCTCGGACGCATCCTTCACGAACGTGTCAGCTAACTGGCTGACATGCACCAAACCATCCTGGTGTACACCGATGTCCACAAATGCACCGAACGCTGTCACATTGGTTACGATGCCGGGCAATTTCATGCCGGGCTTCAGATCCTCGGGCTTGCTCACACCCTCCGCGAAGGAAAAAGCCTCGAATTTCTGACGCGGATCGCGGCCAGGTTTCGCAAGCTCGGCGACGATATCAGTCAAGGTCGGCAGACCGACTTTTTCGGTCACGTAATTCTCCAGCTTGATCTTTTTGCGCAGCGCAGCGTCCTTCACCAGATCCGCCACGGTCACGCCAAGATCGGTCGCCATTTTTTCCACCACCGGATAACTTTCCGGATGTACTGCCGAACCATCCAACGGATACACGGCATCGCGAATGCGCAAAAATCCTGCGGCCTGCTCGAACGCCTTCGGGCCGAGGCGCGGCACGGAAAGCAGCTCCGCGCGGGACTTGAACGCACCTTTTTCATTGCGCCAGGCGATGATACTAGCGGCCGTCGCCGTGTTCAGGCCGGACACATAACTGAGCAACTGCTTCGACGCGGTGTTCACTTCGACGCCCACGCCGTTGACTGACGACACGACGCAATCGTCGAGCGAACGTTTCAACGCGTTCTGATCGACGTCGTGCTGATATTGGCCAACGCCGATGCTCTTCGGATCAAGCTTCACGAGCTCGGCCAGCGGATCCATCAGTCTCCGCCCGATGGATACAGCGCCACGCACGGTGAGATCATGATCGGGAAATTCCTCGCGGGCCACTTCGCTCGCCGAGTAGATCGACGCGCCCGATTCGTTGACCATCACGATCGGAATCGAGGGCGGCAGTCCGAGCGAACGCACAAACAATTCCGTCTCGCGACCCGCCGTGCCGTTGCCGATGGCGATGGCCTCGATCTGGAAAAATTTCACGAAACCGCTCAGCTTCTCCTTCGCTTCTTCCGTGCGAGCTGCACCTTGATCGGGATAGACAACATCGTTGTGCAGCAGCTTGCCTTGACGATCGAGGATGACAGTCTTGCAACCGGTTCTAAAACCAGGGTCAATCGCCAACATGACCTTGCCGCCCAGCGGGGAAGCAAGCAACAGCTCGCGCAGATTATCGGCAAAGACCTTAATCGCCGTAACGTCGGCCTGCTTTTTCGATTCGAGGCGCATTTCGGTTTCCATCGCCGGTGCGAGAAGTCGCTTGAAAGCATCTTGCACAGCGAGACGCACTTGCGCGGAAGCGCCGCCCTTGTTTCTCACAAACAGCGGTTCGACCTCGGCCAGCGCCGCGATCTCATCGACCGTGATGCGCATCATGAGCATGAGCTCTTTTTCGCCACGCCGCATCGCGAGCAAACGGTGGCTCGGAGTCTTCGCGAGCGGTTCAGTCCAATCAAAGTAGTCCTTGAACTTCGCGCCTTCGATTTCTTTGCCAGAAATCATTTTGGAAGAAACGACCGCATCGCGCTGATAAACTGCACGCAGTTTCGCACGCGCCGCAGCGTCGTCACTGACACGCTCGGCCAGAATGTCGCGCGCACCGGCCAGCGCTTCGTCCGTGCTAGCGATGGTGCTCTTCTGGTTCTTGCCATCGTCGGCGGTGTATTCACGACCGACATACTCCTTGGCGGCAGCGATTGGATCGGTTGCGGGGTCTTGCGCCCACAAAATCTCCGCGAGTGGCTCCACGCCTTTTTCGCGAGCGATCGTGGCGCGCGTGCGCTTCTTCGGGCGGAACGGCAGGTAAATATCTTCGAGCAGCGTGAGCGAATCGGCGGCGGCGATTTTTTTCGCGAGTTCGTCGGTGAGCAAGTTGCGCTCTTTGAGCGAGGCAACGATGGCACTGCGGCGTTCGTCGAGCGCGGCGAGTTGTTCAAGCCGATCGCGGATCGCGGTCACGGCAACTTCGTCGAGTTCGCCCGTGACCTCCTTGCGATAGCGCGCGATGAAAGGCACCGTCGCGCCTTCCTTCAACAACTGCGCCGTGGAGGCGACTTGATGTACTTTCAGGTTGAGCTCGCTCGCGAGGCGGAGCACGTGATCGGGATTGGGCAGTTCCATCGAAAAGAGCCCGCCATAGCATAGGCCTGAGGCGCATTCGCAAGCGGAAATCCCGGAAATCCCTCAGCAGTTTTTAGGGTTCATTCCCCAGTCGGATACATTTCGCTCTACACAGGGAAAACGACTGTTAGCAATTCGCGGCCGGTGCAAAAAAACGACCGGCAACTTCTCATATGTCACACGTCAAAACATCCCTCCTCAAAGTTCTTTCTCTCAGCCTGCTTCTAGGCTCTTTTGCCTCGCTGCAAGCCGCGACATCGGAGGGCACGGCATTCGACGTACGTCCAACGCCGGTCAAAACTCCGCCCCCGGAATATCCAACCCAAATGAAACGCGATGGAGTGTCTGGCGTGGTCGCCATCAAGGTAGAAATCGATGAATCCGGTGCAGTGACCGCATGCTCGGTCACCAAATCGAGCAACGCGGCCTTTGAGCAGCCTGCCCTGAACGCAGTCAAGAACTGGCGCTTCACACCTGCGCAAAAATCCGGCGCTCCCGTCAAAGTGAGCGTGGTCATTCCGATCAAGTTCGCAGCCGACGAATAAACTACGCCGACAATTTCTTGGTTAACCTCAAAGACCGTGCTTAAAACGCACGGTCTTTTCTTTTGCCCGCTTAAAACACCCAGGCCAGCCCGAACCGTATCCAAAGCGGTATGACAAGGACTCCGGCCACCGTCGTGCCGATCACCACCCGCACCGCCATAAGCGGATGACCGCCGTAATGCTTGGCGATCACGATCGGCAAAATTCCCGCAGGCATCGCCGCCTGCACAATCAACACGCGCTTCAGCTCCACCGTACACGGCAGATATTTCGCCAGCACGAGGTAAAGTAACGGATACAAACCCAGCCGCAGCAGCGTCGCGCTAAACGTAATCTTTGGCTCAAACAACTCGTGCGGCTTCGCGAAATATTGCTCCAGCGTTCCGCCGATCAGCATCAAGCCGAGAGGAATGGCGCACATCGCACTTTGATGAATGACCTCGCGCACAAAGCCCGGCACATGCGGGCCGACTCCGAGGAGATTTCCCGCCAACGCCAGAGCGAGCGCGACCACCGGTGGGTTGACTAATTTTCTCCAACCATCACGCAGCGACAAACCGGAAAGCACCAGGATTCCCACGGTCCAGATCGCGGCCTCGCAACCGACGTTATGCACGAGCAACACACCGAGACTCTCAGGGCCAAAGAGCGCCGCCATCAGCGGGATCGGGATGTAGCCGTAGTTATTTATGCCCGCCGCAAAGGCAAACGTGCGCAGCCCATGCCCCTGCGTCAGCCCGAGCGCGCGCCCGGCGTAAAGCGAAGCCACGATGGTAAACCCCACCAGCACCAGACCGAGCAGCGGCGCGAGCGCGAGATTCGAAGGCACGCGCAATGCATCGTTGTTGAGTACATTCTCGAAGATCAGGCACGGGTAGAGAAAGTTGACCACCAGCTTGAGCAAACTCGCATCGGCCTCAGCGGTCAGCCACGCCAAACGCCGTAAACCCACCCCAATCGCGATCAGCACAAACACCGGCAGAATGAGAAGCAGGATTTGCCAGTAGGACATAAATCAGGCCGAACCTCCTGCCATCGCTTTTCCTGCCAGCCAGCCCGTCGTCCACGCTGCCTGGAAATTAAAGCCGCCCGTGATGCCGTCGATGTCGAGCACTTCGCCCGCGAAAAACAACCCCGGGCACACGCGACTCTGCATCGTTTTGAAATCAACCTCGCCCAGACGAACCCCTCCACAGGTGACAAACTCCTCCTTGTTCATGCTCTTGCCGGCCACCACATACTCGCCCGCAGCGATCTGTCCGGCGATGGCCGCAAGCAACTGGTTCGACACCGAGGTCCAGACCGCGGTCGGTGCCACGCCCGCTGCCGCGACCAGGCGCTCCCAAAAGCGCTGCGGCAGGGCAAATGGATTCCAGTTCACGACCTGTTTGCGTGGATTCGCCGTGCGCGCTGCGGCGAGTTCGTTGCGCACGGTTTCGAGCGGACGGCCGCCCAGCCAGTTGACCGTGAGTGTGAATTTGTAATCCACGCCCTGCAACGCGCGCGCACCCCAGGCCGAAAGCCGCAAGATCGCCGGCCCGCTCATGCCCCAATGCGTGATCAGCAACGGCCCTTGCTCGCGTAGTTTTAAACTGGTTACAGAGACCCCGGCGTTCTCGACGGAAAGTCCGGCCAGATCCTTCAGCCGCGCATCATCGATATGAAACGTGAAGAGCGATGGCACCGGCGGCTCGATCGTGTGGCCGAGTTTTAGCGCCAGCGCGAGCCCGCCCGCCATTTTTCCGCCGCCCGTAGCGATCAAAAGCCGGTCGCACGTAACTGTTTCGCCGTTCGTGAGCGTGACCGCGAAGCCTGTCCCCTCGCCCATCCGCTCCACCTCTTTCACACCACAGCTCGTCCGAACCTGCACGCGTGCCGAACCAGCCGAACGCGTCAAACATTCCACAATCGTCGCCGAGTCATCCGTTATCGGAAACATGCGGCCATCGTCCTCGGTTTTGAGCTCTACGCCGCGTGCCGCGAACCACGCGATCGTGTCGCGCGGCTGCCAGCGGGAAAATGCGCCGAGCAGTTCGCGGCCACCGCGCGGATAACGCTTCACTAGGTCTCGCGGCTCGAAACAAGCGTGGGTGACGTTGCAGCGACCGCCACCCGAAACACGCACCTTCGCCAAAAGATTCGCGGTCAATTCATACATGAGTACTTCCGCCTCGGGGTTCGCCTCCGCACACGCGATGGCCGCGAAGAATCCGGCAGCACCACCACCGACAATGATCACACGAGGTTTACTCATAAGCGGTCAGACTGCGCAGCGCGCACGCGCGTGTCCAAAACGAAAAACGCCGACCCTCGCAGGTCGGCGTCGAAAACTGGAATTTTTTGCAGGATTATTCCTTGGCCTTTTCTTTAGCCTTTTCCTTGCGCGGACCGCCTTGGCCACGCTCTTTCATTTCATCGAGAGTTTTCTGCTGTTCAGGTGTGAGCAGCGGGCGGATTTGGTCGCGGGTTCTTTTGATAATTTCGATTATCTTCTCACGGCGTGCGCCCTTGGCCAACGACTCATCATCACGCACGGCAGCCATTGCTTTCATTTCCTCTTCCATGATCGGTTTGATCTTGGTCTTCTGGTCTTCGGTGAGATTGAGCTTTTCAACCATCATCTTGAAACGGTCGCCGCGGGGCCCATGTCCGGGGCCGCCAGGACCGGGGCCATGCTCGCCGGGAGGAGGCGGTGGTGGCGGGGGCGTAGCAGCGTCTTCGGCTTGGGAGAAAGGAATCGCCATCGCAAACGCAACAGCAACGAGAGGGAGCTTAAACATGCTTTTCATAAACAGCAGGGTGATTAACGATTGTTGATGTGAACTCCTGATCAGACGCCAGGCACAGGTAAAATGTTTCACGCCATGTCAAATTCCCAGCTCACCACCCGCGCTCAACACCTCGTCGCCCGCATCCAATGCAATCTGCCGGCCGAGATCCGCGAACTCGCGCTGCAGGTGCCTGTGAGCTATCACGACTGGCCAGATGAAGAAATCCTCGGCGAGGAATTCGAGCCCGACATCATGGGACTTTTTGTGGGCGAACATCACGGGCTCGAGGCAGGCATGGGCAACTCCGTGCCACCACAGATTTTTCTCTTTCTGGAAAACATCTTCGACGAAGCCGAGGGCGATCCCACGCGTTTCGACGAAGAAGTGCGCATCACCTACCTGCATGAACTCGGCCACTATCTCGGCTGGGACGAAGACGAGGTCGAGGCGCACGGCCTGTAACACCAACAGCCGCTCCCTCGCCACGCATCACTCGCGCAGCTTGCCCAGATACGTAACCAACTCGCTCAGCACCACGTCAGCCACGCGCTGTTGAGCCTGTACGCGATTCGCACCCGCACACTCGATCCGCCCGCTTTGCACGATAACCGCTCCAGCCGGCCGAACCTGCGCCAACGCCCAAAATGCAAACGGCTCCGCTACCTTCTGCTCGGGCCAGGCTTCGGCATAACCCGTCGTGGACAGCACGAGGTCACTCTTAAAAAACGTACAGCCGCCGATCGCCATTTGTTCGGCGACCGCAAGCGAGACTGCGTTCACCGCAGCGGCATGCGCGCGATCCACGCCCAGATGCCGAACCTTTTGCTCAAGTTCATACGCCGTAAGCCCGCCCAGAAAAAACTCCGAGGCCCCCGACACCGCGCCGATACGCGCCTGCAACCAGCCACAGGTCATGCTTTCCACCACGGCCAGCGTCAGACGCGGCGTGCGCAGCATCAGTTCTTTGAGTTCAAGCGACATGACTGAAACAACTCCGTGTTCGATGGTGGATAGCGAGCAGTTATTTCATTTCCAATACAACCGGGCAGTGATCGCTGCCCATCACCGCCGGGAGAACCGACGCGCTTTTAAGCGCCGGGCGCAACCGTTCACTTGCGACAAAGTAGTCGACACGCCATCCGATATTCCGCGCGCGGCAGTTAGCCATCAGACTCCACCAAGTGTAGTGACCGGGCCCTTTCTCGAATTCACGCAATGTATCCACAAAACCACTCGCCAGAATATTGGAGAAATTAGCGCGCTCTTCGTCCGTGAAACCGGCATTGCGTCGATTGGTCTTCGGGTTCGCCAGATCGAGCTCGGTGTGCGCGACGTTAAGATCCCCGCAAAAAACCACCGGCTTCTTTTTCTCCAGCTTCTTGACGTAAGCGAGAAACGCCGGGTCCCATTCCTTCACGCGATAGTCGAGCCGCGTGAGACCGCGCTGTGAGTTGGGTTGATAGACATTAAGCAGAAAAAAATCTGCGAACTCCGTCGTCACGACGCGCCCTTCGCCATCGTGTTCAGCCATACCGATACCATACGAAACACCCAAAGGCTTGACCCGGGAAAATGTGACTGTGCCGCTGTACCCCTTCTTCACCGCCGAGTTCCAATACGCTTCATAGCCGCTCGGCCACGCCACATGCTGCACATCGCCGGGATGCGCCTTGGTCTCCTGCAGGCAAATCACATCGGCAGCAAAGGCCTCCATGATTTTGAGCAGGTCCTTTTTCAGCACGGCGCGAACGCCATTCACATTCCACGAGACGATTTTCATGCAAGAAATCCGCCATGAAATGCAGCAAATAGCCAAAGGCAAATTCTGGCCGCAGTCTTTTTGTTCGCCTGTCGCCAGCGCACCGCTTGGGATACCGGCTCCACTCGAACGTCCATCCCAGCAGCCATGTCCGCCTTCGCCCACATCCCTCTCGGAAAACGCATTCCCGCCAGCATCCATGGCGTCTCATGCAGCCTGCCGACCATGCGCGATGTCATCGGTTACGAGACCAAGGCGCCAGAGACAATGCAGCATCTCTGCTCGGGCTATCCTCGCTTCGTTCAGCACCCTTATTTGCGCCAGGCCGCCGCCCATATCGTCAACGCACTCGGGCTCCACGGGCACCTCGCCTGGCTCACTGCCTCAGCCGCTGCCGCCCATGCGCTCCAGACCGCGCTCGCGCCATCCGAAACACGCATCATCGAACACGACGGACTCAGCGGCGTGGCCTTTCCGGAAAGCTCCGAGATATTCGCCAGAGCCAAAACTTTCCTCCAACACACTGGCTCCCTGCTCTCGTCGCGCGAAGCCGAAGATTACCTGCTGCGCGTCGGCGAACTAACCACGCCACAGCCTGAAGCCGCGTTCGATGGCTACGCACCCGGCCGCGTGAAAAACGCCGTCGCCAAGGCCTTCGGCCACGTCACCAGCGAAGACGTGTTTCTCGCCTGCAGCGGCATGAACGCGATCTACACCACCTTCCGCATCGCGTCGGAAGTCCAACAGGCACGCAAACGCACCGTCTGGATCCAACTCGGCTGGCTCTACCTCGATACCATCGCTATCCTGAAAAAATTTACGCCCTCGCCCGAGCGAGATCACGTTTTCCTCAGCGACGTCTTCGATCTGCCTGCCTTGCGCCGGATTTTTGCCGAACGCGGCCAGGAAATCGCCGGTGTCATTACCGAAGCCCCAACTAATCCGCTGATCCAGACACCTGACCTTCCTGCTATTCACGCACTCTGTCGCGATCACGGCGCGATCTTGATCGCCGACCCCACCATCGCTTCGCCGTACAACATTGACGTGCTGCCGTACTGCGACGTGGCGGTCAACAGCCTGACCAAATACGCGGCCAGCGAAGGCGACGTCATCATGGGCACCGTTGTGGTGAATCCGGAGAGCCCATTCGCTTCCGACTTCAGACGCCAACTTCCCAGTCGGCTTGAGCCCGTTTACTCGCGTGACATCGGTCGTCTTGCCGCCCAAATCGGCGACTACGAAACCGTCATCAAGCGCGTCAACCAAACCGGGCCAGTGATCGTAGAATTTCTCCGCCAGCATCCGCGCGTGAAAAATCTTCGCTGGTCCGGCCATCCCGATTCGCGCGAAAACTTTCTTAAAATCGCCCGCTCTCCAGAAGCTTTCGCCAGCATGATCTCGTTCAAGGTCGAAGGCCCGCTGGCCGATTTCTACGACCGTCTGCGACTGCCAAAAGGCGCAAGTTTCGGAATGAAGAACACTCTGGTCTGCCCGTTCATCTTTCTCGCGCACTACGATCTCGTCACTAGCGACGACGGTCGCGAAACCTTGCGCGCCTGCGGCCTCGATGCGGAACTCGTGCGCCTCTCGCTCGGCTGCGAACCAGCCGAGGATATCATCGCCGCTCTTGCCGAAGCACTCGCTTGAGACAAATTTCTCGCTGCGATGAACTGCCGTCTGGCGATCAAGGCCATCCCCAACGCACCGCGTAATGCCATCGCTGGCTGGCTGGGTGATACTTTGAAAATCAAAGTCCACGCCCCCGCCCTCGAAGGCCGGGCCAACGAGGAGCTTTGTGAGTTTCTCGCCGAGACGCTCAAGCTGCACCACCGCGCCGTCACCCTCGCCCACGGCGACAAGTCCCGGCAAAAGCTCATACAAATCGACGGCCTCAGTCTCGACGAAGTCAAAGCCCGTCTGACCCAAGCCGGTTAACCCACCCGCCACCTCATGCAACCCGAGTCAAAGTATTGGCTCTTGCTGCTAGTTGTGTCACGTATTACGTGACACTTTAAAACACCCCATTTTAGAAAATGGGAGCAACAAAGATCCCCGAGCAAGCACAGGAGCATTTGCTGAGACTGATTCCAGATCCAAAGATCAGGGGGAGCACACGCGTCTCGCGTGTTGGTTCGGGCGTCTCGCCCGAGCCTTCCAAACAACACCCGGCGGGACGCCGAGTGTTGCACGCGGGACGCGTGCGCTCCCCAGACCGCAAAAACCGAATTTCCATACAGATACAAACCGGAGCAATCTTCCGGGGCATTCAACCCAGAGGGAGAAGCCTAAAAGGGATGGTCCCTCTGCGTAAATAATGATGCTTGTTCACTCCTTTGGCCGATGTTGCTAGGGAGGATTCCCCTGTGATCACTAGCCGCTTGCACGAGTTGAAAATCTCCCGATTCTCGAATGGTTGTGCATAGTAAAATTATGATTTTTCGGTTCCCGCTTTTCCTCATCATCGGTCTGCTCGTCCTTGCAGTTGCTCCGCTGCGTGCAGCGGGCCCGTATCTAGGCAGCACTGCACCCAATGCGTTGCTTCTTCTGCCGCCACCGCCTCCTGCCGGTTCCGTTGAAGATCTGGCCGACCGCGATGCTGCTTACAGGGTTTACCTAACATGCACACCCGAGCAATTCGCCCTCGGCGTGACTCAGCAGCGCCTCACTATTTTTCACTTGGCCACTGCAGTTTGCCCATGGTTCAAGCCCGGGGAATTTCCTAAAACCGAAGCTCTCTTCAAACAGGTCACCGACGAATCATATCTAGTCACCCGCGCCACCAAGCTAATTTGGAAACGCCCGCGTCCCTATATTACCGATCCAGTCCGCTTCGCCAAAGTGATCGAGCCAGATCCCTCCCCGTCTCCCACCTACCCGAGTGGCCACGCAACTCGCGCCACCCTGTATGCCTTGATCCTAAGCGAGCTCTTCCCCGAACAGCGTGAGGCAATTTCGGCCAAGGCTTCCGAGTCTGGCTGGCTTCGCGTGCAGGGCGGCGTGCATACGCCTCTGGATATTTACGCAGGCCGCACGCTCGGCCAGGCCATCGCCCAAGCGTTGTTGCGCAATCCGGCATTTCAGCAGGATCTGGCCGAAGTGAAGGCCGAGATCGCTGCCGCAGCCAAGTGACGCAGGTCCGCCTGGGCCAAGCGTCAGCTCTTTATTTTTTAAGCTCGCTGCAAAACACCACGACGTCGGGCATTTTGGCTCCAATGCTTGGATCGGCAGCGGGTACTGTGATCGTGAAACTCTGCGTCAGGGATTGAACCACCGCCCCGCTGGCGTCGAGAAACTCCAACGTTGCGGCGTGCTCGCCAGGCTTAAGTGACAGCGCGGCAAAACTGAAAAACTGCGGCAGGTTATCCCAAGCACGAAGGTCAGCCTCCGGCGTCGTCGCAGCTGAGGCGATTTTACTGAACAGACCGACTGCGGCCAGGCCGATCGCAGCCCGGTCCGCATCACGACCACCGTGATCGGCCGCAGCCATCGCGCCGATCAAGGCGACATCGCCAACCGTGTCGGTCGCCTGCTTGAACGCTGCTTTATTGCCGAGCACGTGATCCATCAAGCGCCCGCCACGCGTGGTCGCCTGAAAACTAACATCGTCATACGGCGGTAGCGCCACCCAGCGGCCACTCACTTCGATTCGTGCCGAATGAATCCGCGACTGCGGGGTGAAAAACTTCAGCTGCTCTCCAAACTCTCCGCCAGAATACTTGGTCGGCCCCTGGCCGTACTCGACAAAGAGCATGACGTTGGCCTTGGGATTGTACGCTGGAGGAACGGCACGGCCCTGCTGTTTCGCGTTTTCTCGGGCGCGGCGCAGTGAGTCGGCGCCGTCGCCACCGAGCTTGGCCGAAACCAATCCATCGAGGTAATCGAGCAACACGTAATCGCCAGCATAGGTTTTGTCCTCCGTGTCGCTGTCGAGTAGTTCGCCATTGCGAAAAAGAGCGCGGGCGTTGTCAGGTTCGCCATCGCGCCAGTAAAGAATGCTGCGGTAAAACGAGGCCATGACGCGTTCGTACGGTTCGCCGATAAACGGCTTGTCCGACTCGTTGCGAAACATACGGCGCGACTTCGCAGCCTCAGAGTTGACCTGGCCGTAGTTGGCCGCAGCGGCAGCGAGTGCGTTGTCGAGTTTTGCCTTGGCTTCGTCGTACAGACCGCGACGAAGCGCGGCGGCAGCCACGCGATATTCCCAAAGCACACGATCCCTCGCAGGCGCGACCGCCAAGTGGGCATTACCATCAACCACCGGATCTCCCGTAAACGGCACGCTCGGAGGCGGCGGGACGGTTGCGCATCCGGCAAAAAATATTACCGGTAGGAACAGGGTTAGGCGAAAACGAGAAATGAGACCGCGAAGCATGAAGGGGAAGTAATGAAAGACGCCGCACGCGTTGGCAACACGGCGGCGTCAGCAATTCAACGGGCGGCGGGACGACAGACGTGTTGTCCGCTGCAAAAATGTTCTTACCTGGCCGTCAGCGACATATCCTCCATGAGCGCGAGCGCAGTGGCTTCGGTGATATCGCGCACATCGAACTGGCGCACGATGCGGCCGGCCTGCTGATCGCGACCGAGAATGTCGGCGGAGCTCGCCTGACCGATAATCGACGAGTCAGAAAGACGGACAGCGGTCACCTGAATGTCAGGCGTAGCCACGACCTTGTCCTCCGAGACACCGACGACCGTGATATTCCGACTGGAAACAAGAACTTCGATGACAACATCGGCGACCTTCGCGAGCGCTTCACGATCCTTGCGCGCGCCTTCGTTGGTCGGTGCGGTGAAATGATCGATCGGTTTGTCGGCGATGAGCGAAGTGGCGACTTTTTGGTCAGCCAACGCAGCTCCCGCGTAACGGAAGGGACGGCCGAAGAGGCGCTCAACTTCGCGCACCGTCTGGCGGTCGGCCAGGGTCGCAGCGGTTTTCTCACCAGCAGCATAAGTGTTTTCGGCGCTGACCTTGGTGGTTTTCGCTTCGGCGGTGCCTTTGCCTGGCGTAGTGGAATCACCACTACTGCCCGCATTGCCGCCGAGCGCGACGTTGACCTGCGTCTGCGGAGCTCCTGCGGTGGCAGGCTTGGCCGCGTTGGGATCAGCCTCGAAATTGGATTTCTTTTCGCTCTGCACGGACTCGGATTTTTCCGTGCGAGCGGTGAGCTTCATGTTGGAGCTTTCGTCAACAAGCTCACGATTCACGAAAAAGAGAACGCGCGGCTTGCCGAGTTTTTCGTAAGCGACACGAAAGGTGTCGATAACTTGCTTGGCCTTTTCGGGTGCGATCAACGCGCCAGAGGGACCATAAAGACGTTGTTGCGTATCGGGTGTTTCGGCAACCGGCTGGCTGTACTGCACTGGATAGCCCTGCTTGATCGGTACGGGCGCCTCGGGTTGTTTATCGTCGGCAAAAACAGGAGCCGCGACTGATGCCGCGAGGCAAAGCGAAAGCGTAATACGAGTTTTCATATTCGTGGGAGAGTCTGATGGTTTATCCGCAGGATGCGGGCTAGGCCGGACCGGGCGCGAAGCACGATCCGGCACTCAGAGTAATCAACGGGCCTGACGAACGCGGATGGTGTATTTCCGCGCCAGATCGTTCATTGAGGTAAAGGTCACTGCCTCGGTGGTGTTTTCGCCGAGGATCAATGTCTGCCAGGGCGTTTCGTCACCGGTGGTAGTGCCGTCTTCATGCTTGAACACGCAATTAACCTGAACCTGGATGCGGCGGTTTTCGCGGTTCTTAATGTTGGCAGTGATTTCGAGGCGGCCATCCGGCAGGTTGCGATATTGGATGCCCGTCGAGGTGACCGAGTATTGAACCTGTTTGTCCATCAGGACGAACGCTTCGGTATTCTCCAACGTGTATTTCGTCGTGTCCTGCGCGGTGAACGGGCCTGGCGGCTCGGATACGCAGCCCGCGAACAAGGTGAGCGTAATGGCGGAAAGAAAGAGTGAGATTTTTTTCATGGTGTCAGTAACTCCGATGACAGGCACAAGGTTGAATTTGTGCCCTCAATTTAGCGATAAGCGGCGTCTTCGAGGCCCTGTTTTTTGATTTCGGCGGAGTCTTCCCAGACGATCTCGCTCGTGCGGGCATCGATCAGCTGGAAGCTGTACAAAACGTAATCGCTGACACCCTGCGAAGTGCGGCTGGCCATGCCACCGAGTTTGCCGGTAAGGAAATAGTCGGCACCTTTGAACTCGACGACACTCGGGTCGGAACTGGCGGTGACAGCGCCCTGCTGCTTGAGTTCGCGTTCGCGCTCGAGCGTCTTCATGCGGTCACGGGCGAGAAAGCGGACTTTGCCGTTGGAGTGCTTGTTGAGCTCGATGCGGATGCGGTCGTTGAAGAGATCTTTATTGATCGGAAAACGTGTGTCGTTGACGACTGGATCGAGCACGATGCGCGGGACGCTGGTGGCGTTGGCAATCTCGCGGACGCCGAGGATGCTGCGCGCCATCTTGTCGGTGACGGTAACGAGATCCTGCGATTCGATGCCGGTGCCGGCGACGAAGCCGCGTTCATCGGCTTTCATCTCGGTCACGGGCACGCCCGAGGGATTTTGCACCCCACTGCTGGCACAACCAGCAAGAAACATGGAGGCGACGCCGGTGCTCAGAATTACAATACGTTGTAGGCTGTTTTTCATGGTTGTAGTCAAAGGGAGTAAGTTCGCGAAATTCCGTGGCAGACAAAATACGCGTGGCGTTCAGATGAACGCGTTCGCCGCGCACATCAACGGCCAAACATGCCGTTGGCAGAACTCATCGGCGAAGAACCGCCGTAGTAATTGTTGATGATAGTGACATTCTGCGGCGTGCTCTGCGCTGGCGGATTCGCAGCCGCGGGCTGTGTTTCTGGCACAACAAAGACCCGCTCTTCACGCGCACGGGCGTTTTCGTCAGCGATCGCGCCGATCAGCAGGCCTGCACCCGCGCCCCAAGCCGCACCACGCCAGGAATTGCGATGATGAGAATTATTGCCGATGATCGCACCGGTCAGGCCACCCCAGAACATACCTGACGACGCATAACTCGGACGGCGGTAGCCGTAATCAGAATATTGATACGTCGGCCGTGCGTAACCGTAACCGTACAATCCGCGCGACCCATAGGATCCATACGTTCCATAAGATCCGTAACCTCCGTAGGAGTGGTAGGTCGGACGGCGATCATAACCATAACCATTTGGCACCGGCACCTGGTTGCGACGGTTATAGTCACGTGATTCACCGACAGCCGAACCAATCAACCCACCCGCAACGGCGCCGATCGCAGCACCTTTCCAGGCGTTATGATGGAGGTCGCCAGAATTATTGCCGATCACGGCACCCGCGATGCCTCCCAAGACGGCTCCATTGACGGTTTCGGGACGAAAGACCTGCGCCTGCAACGGCACAAGGGCGAGCAAGGAAAGAGTGAGTGCAGCAATGGTTTTCATGGTTTGAAAGGGGCTGAGCTTAAACAGACATGACAAGCTCTGCAAGGTTTCAGGAATCGCTCTTGCCCGCCCAGCAAAACACGTAACCCATTAACATATTGAAATTAACGTGTCGGAACAGCCACACCCACGCGCGGCCGCCTTATCCGCGCCGTAAACCGGTCCAGATAAAGGTAGATAACCGGCGTGATATATAAAGTAAGCAGTTGCGAAACAAGAAGCCCTCCAACCACCGCCAAACCAAGCGGACGACGCGATTCAGCCCCGGCACCCAGCCCAAGCGCGATCGGAACCGCACTGGCGAGCGCGGCAAAAGACGTCATCATAATCGGACGGAAGCGCACGAGGCATGCCTGCGTGATCGCCTTTTCAGCCGAAGCTTCGCCGCCCGCGCGGGTCGCCAATGCAAAGTCGATCATCATAATCGCGTTCTTTTTCACGATGCCAACGAGCAGGATAATGCCAACGTAGCCCATGATGTTGAGCTCTTCGCGAAACGCCCAAAGCGTGAACAACGCGCCGAAACTCGCCGCCGGCAAACCGGACAAAATGGTGAGCGGGTGAATGAAATCCTCGTACAAAATACCGAGCACAATGTAGATCACCAACACCGCCATGATGAGCAGAAGACCGAGCCCCTTGAGCGACGAAGCGAAAGCTTGTGCGCTGCCTTGAAAAGCGAAGCTCACGGTGGCCGGCAGATTTTGTTGCGCGAGTTTGGTGATGGCCTCGGTGGCATCGCTGAGTGACGCCCCAGCCTTAAGATTAAAGGAAATCGTGACGGCGGGAACCTGCCCGAGATGATTCACCGTCAGCGGTCCAACCGTGCGTTCGACTTTCGCCACGGCATTAACGGGGACGAGTTTGCCGTTGCGAGCGCGCAGGTAGAGCGAGGAAAGGTCCTCGGGGTCGCGCTGAAACTCCGGCGCCACCTCCATCACCACATAGTACTGATTTGTCGGTGTGTAAATGGTTGAGACCTGCCGCGAGCCGTAGGCGCTGTAGAGCGACTCTTCGATTTGCTGCGGCGTAAGCCCGAGACGCGCCGCACGGTCGCGATCGATGATCACGCGAGCTTGCGGGCTCGAAATCTGGAGATCCGAGTTTACGTCCGTCACCGCATCCACACCCTGGATACGTTTCTCCATGTCGCGGGCGGCCTCATAAAGCTGATCGAGATCGCTGCCGAAAAGCGTGAATTGATAAAGCGCCCGACTCTGCTGGCCGCCGATGCGGATAGGAGGTGGTTGTTGCGGATACGCGCGCAACCCCGGAATGACCGAAAGCTGCTTGCGCAGATCCTGAATAATCTCGCCCACCGGCTTGCGCTCATCGCGTTCCTTCAGGCGCATGAACATATTCCCGGAATTGACAGCGCCCGCGCCACCCCCACCCGCCACCGAGGACATAAACGCTGCCACATCGGGATTCTGCGCCACGATGGCCGCCGCCGCCTCCTGATGCCGAATCATTTCCTCGAAGGAAATATCCTGCGAAGCTTCAGTCGGAGTGCGGATCTGTCCGGTATCGTCGGAAGGAATAAAACCCTGCGGCAAAATTACCGCAAACACCACCGTGAGAACCACCATCAAACCGGCAATTCCCACTGTGATTCCGCGATGGCGAAGGCTGACCCGCAACGTTCGCTCATAAAAACTCCGCATGCCCTCAAGCATCCGCTCGGTCGTGCGGTAGAACGCGCCATGTTTGCGATGCGCCTCCTCGTCATGGGGACGCAAAAATCGGCTGCACAACATCGGCGTCAGCGTCAGCGAAACCAGACCGGAAACTAAAATCGAGGCCGTGATCGTGACTGCAAATTCATGCAGCAAGCGGCCGAGAATTCCGCCCATGAACAAAATCGGGATAAACACCGCGACCAGCGACAACGTCATCGACATGATCGTGAAGCCGATCTCGGCCGAGCCCTTGAATGCCGCCTCGCGCACCGACATACCTTTTTCGGTATAACGTACGATATTCTCAAGCATCACAATCGCGTCATCCACGACAAAGCCCACCGACAACGTGAGCGCGAGCAGCGAGAAATTATCCAGCGTGTAACCAAGGAAATACATCACCACGAACGTCCCCAGCAGCGCCATCGGGATCGCGAGCGCGGGAATGGTCGTGGCCCGCAGGGTTCGCAAAAACAGGAAGATAACCAAAACCACCAAAATGATGGAAAGCATCAGCGTAAACTCGACATCGTGCACCGATTCCCGGATAGCCGCCGAACCATCGCGCAGAATATCGAGCTGCACCGAAGGCGGAATCTGTTGTTGGAATTGCGGCAGCAACGCACGGATACGATCCACCACTTCCACCGTGTTGGTGCCGGGTTGACGCTGAACGGCGAGAACGATGGCCCGGCTTCCTTTTCCATCCTTGTAATACCAACTCGCCACGCGCCGGTTTTGCACACTGTCCGTCACGTCGGCGATCTCGCCCAAGCGGACAGGCGCGCCGTTGCGATAAGCCACGACGATGTCGCGAAACGCTTCCGCCGATTCGAGCTGGCCAGTCGCCACCACTTGCATCGACTGCGTCGTACCGTCGAGCACGCCGGTGGGAAGATTGACGTTGTGCGCCGACAACGCCGCACGCACTTCCTCGAGCGCGATGCCGCGCGCCGCGAGCGCCTCGGGATTGAGCCGGGCGCGCAACGCGTATTTTTGCGCACCGTAAATCTGCACCTGGGCAACACCATCAACCATCGATATGCGCTGCGCCACCATCGTCTCGGCGTATTCATTTACCTTGGACAACGGCAAGGTTTGCGAACTGAACGTCAGAAAAAGAATCGGCGAATCGGCGGGATTGGTTTTCTGCAACGAAGGCGGTGCCGGCATGTCCGTGGGCAAGCGGCGCTGCACGACTGCGATCGCCGCCTGCACGTCTTGTGCGGCCGCATCGATGTCGCGTTCCAGCGAAAAAGTCAGGGTAATCTGCGTCGAACCGAGCGCACTGGTCGACACCATCGAGTCAATGCCCGCAATGGTAGAAAACTGCTGCTCTAGCGGCGTGGCCACCGCGGAAGCCATCGTTTCTGGCGTCGCACCCGGCAAACCCGCGCTCACCTGGATGGTTGGAAAATCGACATTGGGCAGATCGTTAACCGGAAGCATCCGGAACGCCATGACACCAAACACGCACAACGCCGTCGTGAGCAGCGTTGTCATCACCGGCCGGCGGATACAGAGAGCTGGAAGATTCATCGCGGCGTCCGTTATTTTTTCACCGCTGCCCGAGGCTGTGCAGCTTCTTCGAGCGTGCGCACCTCAATCCGGGAACCAGGCACTAGACGTAATTGACCGTCGGTGACGACCGTCTCGCCCTCCGAAACTCCGGAGACCAGCGAGGTAAGCTCGCCCACTGTGCGCCCCACCACGACCTGCCTCAGATCAACGGTCTTGTCGGCCTTGACCACAAAAACCTGCCGTCCCTTTTGGCCGGTCTGCACCGCCGGCGTCGGGACCACAATCTGGTCAGCCTCGGACCCCAAACGCACCTCCACGTTGACAAAACGCCCCGGCCACAACGCATGACCCTCGTTGGTAAAACGCGCCTTGAGCGTGATCATGCCCGTCGTGGGATCGACCGTGTTGTCGATGAAATCCAACACGCCGTCAGCCTGTACATCGTCGTCATCGCGGCCCGCCACATGCACCGCGATGCCTTCTTTAGCGAACGCAACCCGCACCGCATCGAGCACGCGTTCAGGAACGGCAAAGGCGACCGAGATCGGCGACAGCTGATTGATCGTAACCAGAGAAAAGACACCATCGTTAGCCTTCACCAACGCGCCTTCATGGAGATTGAGTTGACCCGTCCGGCCATCGATGGGCGCACGGATTTCGGTGTATCCGAGCTGTAGTTGCGAATTGGCTACAGCGGCTTCCTTGGCATCCACCTGCGCCTTGGTCGTCGCCGCCTGCGTCACCAGTTGAGCATACTGCTCCTTTGAAACAACCAAAGCCTGATCGAGCCTTTCGTAACGCTCCGCCTCAGTCGCCGCACGGGCAGCCTGCGCACGCGCATTGGCCAGATCGGCCTTCGCCATCTGGAGACTGTTTTCAAACGGACGCCGGTCGAGCGTGACCAACAAGTCCCCCGCCTTCACCTCGTCGCCCTCGCGAAAATTCACGCTCTTGATGATCCCATCAACCTGGCTCTTCACGGCCACGCCACGCAACGCCTGCACCGTTCCGATCGCCTTGAGCGTAACAGGGAGCGCCTGCTTCACGGCTTTCGAAACCTGCACCGGCACGGGCGGCGCCACGCGTTGAGCCGTATCTTTACGACCGCATCCGCCCAGGGCCAAAACCATAATCACTGCCAGTAAGGAAAAACTGCTGCGCAAAAAGCACATCCCAAATGTTTTTTTCATCGATGGAGAAATCAGTATCATAATACGCCGCAGCTGATGCAAACCGGCATTTCGGGATACACCGCCTAGGCACAGAACCCGCCGGGAATATCGCGGCCAGATCGAAATACTTTACGCGCACAAAACACCCGCGCACCAAACGCGCTCTTGAAAACAACCGCGCCCGCCCTTGTGCTCCATCACGGAACGGGCGGAAACCACTGCGGTCTAGCGCGACTCACAATCTGTCTGTTTTTTAGCGATTTAGGAATTTGCCGCTTTGAAAACACCTATTTCTTCACCATGATTTCGCCCAATCGACCCCAAGGAATGAATACACTCCGCTCACCCAAACGTCTCCTCGTCTGCGGTTTTGCTACCGCGCTGCTCGCCTCCTCCGCCCTCGCGATCCCGAGCGACAAACTCGCCGAACTCCAAGCCAAGGCCGAAGCCGGCAACGGCATTTCGCAATACAATCTCGGCCTGGTCTTCGCCACCCCCGACGAACCCATCGCCAACATCATCGAAGCCTACGTTTGGTTCAGCCTCGCCGCCGATAACGGCGCTCCCGGCAAAGCGCTCATGATCGTGACGAGCCAGATGACGCCCCAGCAGATCAGCGAAGGCAAAAAGCTCCTGGAACAACGCCGCGCCGCTCTCGCCGCCTACCGCTCCGTCTCCACCGCCTCCAAGTCCGCCGAGCCCGTCTCCCCTTCCCCCGTCGTCTCACCCGTTGTCGCTGCTCCGGAAGAACCAGATAACACCGCCATAAAAGCCGAGCTCAAGAAAGCCTCCGAGCAACTGGCTGCCGCCACCAAGGAAAACCAGCAGCTCAAAACCGATCTCGGTAAAACCCACCAGGCCGCAATCGACAAACTCACGACCGAACGCGACCAACTCGCCGCCACCGTCGCCACTTATACCAACGAAATCTCCGCCATGCGCGCCGCCGCTGCGAATTTCGAAGGCGAGCGTAACGCCCTTCAGCTGAAAATCTCCGAAGCCTCGAAACAGACCAACAGCACCGCCGCCGCTGAACTCGCAGCGACCACCGCGAAGCTCAAAACCGCCGAGAGCGAACTCGCCAAAGCCGACGCCACGCTCAACGAGCTCACCCAAACCAAACAGACCCTGGCCACACTCAACAGCCAGCTCCAAAAACTCACCGACGACAATCAGCGCCTCACGAACCTCGTAAAAGAGACCACGACGGCCTCGGAAGAAAAACTCTCCGCCTCGGAAAAAGCGCTTAACCAAACCAACAGCGAGCTACTCACGACCCAGGCTAAACTAACCGACGCCACCGCCAAAGCCGCCCTCGCCGCCACCCTTAGCGCCGAACTATCTACACACCGCCAAAACAACTCCGACCTCAGCAGCCAACTGGCGAAATTAACGGCGGAAAAAGATCAAGCCCTCGACCAAGCCGCCAAAGCCACCACCGAAGCCCAGCAGCAAATCGAAGGCCTGACGGCCCGATTGAAAGCCTCCGAAGAAGCCTCGGCCAAAGCCCTCGCCGACAACAGCGAACTCACCCAGCAAATCGCCGCCCTCAAGTCCGCCCCGCCAAAACAGGACACCGACGCACTCGACCAGCTCGCCAAAATTTCCGCCGAGCTACAGGCGACTCAGCGCGCCGCCCTCGCCGAGAAGGAAGCCCTCGCCGCTCAGCTAAAGAGCGCCGAGGAAGCCTCGGCCAAAACGACCGCTGATAACGCGGCGCTAACCGAACAACTTGCCACCCTCAAATCTGCGCCCAAGACAGATCCTGAGGCTGAATCTAAAATCGAAAAACTCACCGCCGAACTCCAAAGCTCCCAACTCGCGGCCAACAGCGAAAAAGAAACGCTCATTGCCCAACTCAAGACCTTTGAAGCCGCCGCAGCCAAGAACACCGCCGACAACGCGAACCTCGCCGAACAACTCGCCACACTCAAATCCTCCCCAATGAAAGATCCGGCAACCGAGGCAAAGATTGAACAGCTTTCCGCCGATCTCGAAACCGCCCGGCGTGCCGCCAACGAGGAAAAGAAGGATCTCGCCGCCAAGCTCAAGTCCGCTGAAAAATCTCTCAACGCTGTCACCGAGGAGCGCGAAGAACTGGCGCAAAAACTAAAAGCCGCCAAGCCCTCCAAGAAAGAAGCCGCCGCGCAAGCCAAGGTTGACCAGCTCAAATCCGAACTCGAAGCCGTCCAAGCCGAAGCCGCCAAAGCCCAGGCCAGCATCGCCGAACTGGAGAATGCCCGTAGTCAAATCGCCAATCTACAGTCCAAGCTGACCGATACCGAGCAAGCCCTCGCCATCGCCAAGACCGCTCCAGCTCCAACCCCGACCGCAGCAACCGAACCAGTCGCCACCGTTGCCACAGCGACCGAGCCTGCGACCACCGACCTCCAGAAAGAACTCTACGAGACCCAGCTCAAACTCGACTCCTCGCTCCGCTCCTACCAGCTACAGCAGGCCGAGGTTGATCGCCTCCAAAACGCACTCGCCAACATCGACAACGAACGCGCCAAACTCGCTGAACGCCTCCAAAGCACCACGTCTGAAGCAGCCAGCGCCGCCAGCCGGGCCACCGCCAACAACGACGCCTCAGCCCAACTTGCAGGCGTGCGTGAACAGCTTCGCCAGACGCAAAACCAACTCGCCAGCATCGCCTACGAAAACACCGAGTTGAAACACCGCCTCTCGTTCATGGCACCTTCGCAGGGAATCATCACACCCCTGCCAGCCGTGAACCTTTCCACTGCTCCGGGCAGACCCGGCTCAGCCAAGCTCGCACCCGTAGCGATTGAAAAGCCCGCTACCCGCACTCACACCGTAGTCTCAGGCGACAACCTTTCTACCATCGCCAAACGCTATTATGGCAGTGCCAGCCGCTGGACTGAAATTTTGGAAGCCAACAAAGGCACCCTGCGCGATCCCGCCGCCCTTAAAATCGGCATGAAGCTCAAGATACCGTGAGTTCCTGAGAGAGATTCTTTACACTCAAAGCGGCGCCTAAAACGCGCCGCTTTTTTGCGCCCAGCTGGAGAATAGGGAATTGATGTAGCCGGCCTCGCTGAGGCCGGTGTTCGGAGCGTTCCGGGACCGACGACCCAGTTACACCGGAATTCGATACGCTCCAGTTCCAGATTCCGGAATTACTCCACCCCCAACAAAGGCTGTGGTTTTGCCCGAAACACTGCCGCCGCACGAGCCCGATTCGCGGCTTCTTCGTGATCACGAATTCGCTCTCCACCGAAATACGCCTTACAATTATTGTACTATTTATTGGCTGCCAGGATTATAAATACTTAATCCGCTTTGCTAAAAATTGGTAAGACAAAAGATTGACTCTTTGCTTATTCTGCAAATCATTTGCTTTATAGAACTGCCCCGATGCTCTTTTTTGCTTCCACGTTCTTCAGTCGATAGGCCTCTGGTTTCAACGCCAGAACCAGCCAAACCGGCAAAAGTTCGTGGGCCCAGAGCTTCAAGCGATGGAATGCAGAAGAGAACATCTCGTCGGTCAGCATTTCTAGCGAGGCAAGTCAGGTCCCAGCTACTCGTAAGACGACGGGGGTCATGCCCGGAGCTTAACGCTTCAAGGCACGGCCCCCGTCGTCGACGAGAACTACAGCCAGTCCAAAAAGGACATCCTCTGCGTCGCAAGTCTTGCCGTCGTTGAGTCAGCCCGTTTGATTTCCGGCAACCTGCATGAAAAACTTCTGGTTAAAAGCCGTCCCCGTTCTGGTGTGCCTGTTAATTTCCTCCGGCTGCAGCTCAGCCCCCCCGTTGGGCGCCATGATGGTATACATCACGGATTTGCGCCCTGATGCCTCAGGCTCCTCGGCCGAACTAGCCCTGCGCTACAGCAATGAAAACGTTTTCCCTCTCGCAGTCCAAACAACCAGCGGGTCTTTGTATCTAAATAATACCTACGTAGGAAAGTTCGAACATAAAGTCGCCGTCGGCCTCACCCAACTCGGCTCCGCCAGCAGTAAGGCAACTCTTGTGGTTGAAAAACCAGCCGAGTTTCAGGCCATCGTCAAAGCTACGACTACTTCGCCCATCGCTTACCGGCTCGCAAGCACGCTGCGCCTCGAAATTGGCGAAGATAAAGTGACGGTCAAAAGCGAATCCACCGGGCAGATTGATCGCGCCCAAATGATTGCCGAACCAGCAAAATAGCACAAGCCAACGATCGAGCACGCTGGCTTCTCCGCCAAACAAAAAGGCCGCCTCAAAAAGGCGGCCTTTGTTATAAAGACTTTCCGCGAACCTTAGGCACCGCCACTGGTGTTAACCGATGACTGCGTGAAACCGCTGCGGAACGAAGCCGCGAGGAAATCGCGGTTCATACGCGCGATGAAATCATAGCTGATCGTCTTCGGGCAGGCCGCGCTGCATTCGTACTGATTCGTGCAGCTACCGAAACCGAGTTCGTCCATCTTGCCGACCATCGAGAGCACGCGGCGGTCGCGCTCGGGCTGGCCTTGCGGGAGGAGGCTGTACTGTGAAACTTTAGCGGCGACGAAGAGCATGGCCGAAGCGTTTTTGCAGGCCGCGACGCAAGCGCCGCAACCGATGCACGCAGCGGCATCCATCGCGAGTTCGGCATTGTCCTTCGACACAGGGATTGCGTTGGCATCGCAAGCGGCACCCGTGCGCACGCTGACGTAGCCGCCGGCCTGCTGGATCTTGTCGAAAGCGGAACGGTCGACGATCAAGTCCTTGATGACCGGGAAGGGTTTCGCACGGAACGGCTCGATCGTAATGACGTCGTCCTGCTTGAAGCTGCGCATGTAGGTCTGGCAGCTGGCGACGCCGCGATGCGGGCCGTGGGGCTTGCCATCAATAACCAGCGAACAGGTACCACAAATCCCTTCGCGGCAGTCGTGCGCGAAAGCGATCGGATCCTCGCCCTTGAGGGTGAGCTCGTCGTTGACGACGTCGAGCATCTCAAAGAGCGACATGTTCGGATTTAGATCTTTCGCCTGGTAGTTGACGAATTTGCCGGGCTTGTCCGGGCCGGCCTGGCGCCAGACGCGCAAGGTGAGAGCGGTGATGTTCTTGGTGGAGGATGTGTCGGCGACCATGGTGAAAAAAGGGTTGGGCGGAATTATTTCTTGGAAGGTGTGGGTTTGATGATCGTGTGGAAGCCGATCTCCTTGGCTGCGTCGTCTTCGTCGACGGGTTCCATGAGTTCATTGATGGCTTCGAAAACGACTTTGAACTGTGCGTCGTATTTCTTTTCGAGGGCTTTGAGTTTGCGGGCGAGATCGACGTGCGTGCTGAGCATCTGTCGGAAGCGGACGAACGCGCGCATGATCTCGATATTGACCTGAATCGCGCGAGAGCTGTTGAGCAAACCAGAGAGCATGGCGACGCCTTGCTCGGTGAAGGCAAATGGGCAATAACGCCTGCCACCAGAACCTGGATTCACTTTTGAGGTCACAATTTGTGACCTCAGGAGGTCTTTATCATTTAGTGACTTATCGCTAGTTTTCTCGTTTGAGGTCACAGTTTGGGACTTCAACAACGCGGCATTTTCAGCCACAGTCAGCTGAAACATGAAATCCGCAGGAAATCTCTCGGGATTACGTTTTACGGCTTGGTTGATGGCTTTCGTTTCTACGCCGTAAAGCCGAGCTAAGTCTCTATCCAACAATACCTTCTGCCCACGCACGAGCAAGATACGCGAATCAATCTGCTCCACGGGAATCGTGGGCAGATTTTTCGCGGCAAGCGCGGCAGAGGCTTTGGCAGAGGATATCACAATTTGTGATATGATAGCGATTGGTTCGGTAAGCTTCGGCCCAGCTTACTTGTACGAGCGGACGCTCATTTTGACGAATTCGTAGTTGAGCGTTTCGACGTTGCGTTCCGGTGCCTTGTCTTCGCCCTTGAATTCCCAGGCGGCGACATGGCCGAATTTTTCGTCGTCACGTTTGCACTCGCCGTCCGGATGCTGGAACTCTTCGCGGAAATGTCCGCCGCAGCTTTCTTCGCGGGTGAGCGCGTCACGGCACATGAGTTCGCCGAGCTCCATGAAGTCGGCCACGCGGCAAGCGCGTTCGAGCGATTGGTTGATGGAAATGCCGTCGCCGGGGACTTTGACGTTGGCGTGGAATTCTTTTCGCAGCTCGGGGATTTCTTTGAGCGCTTTCTCAAGGCCTTCCTTGTTGCGAGCCATGCCGCAGTATTTCCACATGAGCAGACCGAGGCGTTTGTGGAAGCTGGCGACGGTTTCCTTGCCGTTGTTGGCGAGGAGGCGCGTGGCGGTTTCGCGAACATCGGCTTCGGCTTTCTTGAATTCTTCGCGATCGGCGGAAGGGCGGGAGCCGGGCTTCTGCGTGGCGAGGTAATCGCCGACGGTGTACGGGATGACAAAATAACCATCCGCCAGACCCTGCATGAGGGCGGAAGCGCCGAGGCGATTCGCGCCGTGGTCGGAGAAGTTGGCTTCACCGAGTACGAAGAGGCCGGGCACGTTGGACATCAGGTTGTAGTCAACCCAGAGGCCGCCCATGGTGTAGTGCACCGCGGGGAAGATACGCATCGGCGTCTTGTAGCCGTTTTCGTTGGTGATCTCGTGGTAGATGTCGAAAAGGTTACCGTAACGTTCGCGTACGCCGTCTTCGCCGAGACGCTTGATGGCGTCAGCAAAGTCGAGGTAAACGCCGAGGCCGGATTCGCCAACGCCGCGACCTTCGTCACACATGCGCATGGCGGCGCGTGACGAAACATCGCGCGGAGCCAAATTACCGAAGCTCGGATAAATGCGTTCGAGATAGTAATCGCGATCAGCTTCGGCGATGGAAGCGGGATCTTTTTTGCAGTCTTCGGCTTTCTTCGGAACCCAGATGCGTCCGTCGTTGCGGAGCGACTCCGACATGAGCGTGAGCTTCGACTGGTAGTCGCCGGAAACCGGAATGCAGGTCGGGTGAATCTGCGTGTAGCAAGGATTGCCGAAGCAGGCGCCTTTTTTGTAGGCGCGCCAGATAGCGGTCGCGTGCGACTGACGGGCGTAAGTGGAGAGATTGAAAACATTGCCGTAGCCGCCGGTAGCGAGGATGACGGCGTCAGCAGCCCAGCGGCGGATCGCGCCGTTGTTGAGGTTGCGGGTGATGATGCCCTTGGCCTGGCCGTCAACGAGAACGAGATCGCTCATCTCTTCGTTGGGGAACATTTCAACACCGCCAGAACCGACTTCCTTCATCAGCGCAGAATAAGCACCGAGGAGCAATTGCTGGCCGGTCTGACCGCGAGCGTAGAATGTGCGGGAAACCTGCGCGCCGCCGAAGGAACGGTTGGCGAGAAGGCCGCCGTATTCGCGGGCGAACGGTACGCCTTGCGCGGCGCATTGATCGATGATGTTGACGGAAACTTCGGCGAGACGATGGACGTTGGCTTCACGAGCGCGGTAGTCGCCGCCCTTGAGCGTGTCATAGAAAAGTCGATACACGCTGTCGCCGTCGTTCTGGTAATTCTTGGCGGCGTTGATGCCACCTTGAGCGGCGATCGAGTGAGCGCGGCGCGGGCTATCGTGGTAAACGAAGCACTTCACCTTGTAGCCGAGCTCGGAGAGCGTGGCTGCGGCCGATGCACCGGCGAGACCGGCACCGACGACGATGACCTCGTATTTGCGCTTGTTGGCGGGGTTAACGAGCTTCAGGGCCTCCGCCTTGTACTTGCTCCACTTTTGGGGAAGCGGACCGGAGGGAATTTTGGACTCTAGGTTAGCCATGGCGGGGAAAGTTATTTGGTTTCGCAGCGGAAGTGGAGGGACAGCAGGAACCGCAGGCGGCGGCCGCAGCCGTACCGGGAGCGGGTTTGGCGATACCTGATAGTATGGCACCAGGAATCGAAAGACTGCCGAGGAAATAAACAACGCAAGCGAGCATCACCGCGCGACGGAGGCAGCAGCCCCACTTGTGATTACGCAGTCCGACCGTCTGAAACATCGAATCCGCGCCGTGCATGACGTGGACCGTCAGCAAGCCGACCGCTATGACGTAGAAAAGCGAGACGTAGGGATTCTGGAATCCGAGATAAACCATGGAGTAAACGTCGTGTACAACGTCGCCCTTCGAGGCGAGCGGCACACCGAACTCACGTGCATCTTCGGTCATGGTCCACTCGGTAAGATGCGACTTGAACGTATTTTTTTGCACCGCACCAACCGTGAAGTGCGCGATGTGATAAACAATGAAGGCCGCAACCACGACACCGGTCATGCGCATGTAGCGAGAGGCAAAGGTGGCGCTGAGCCACTTATTGACGCCATATTTCTCCGGGCCGCGCGCGAGTCGGCTCTCAATCGTGAGCGTGACTGCCGCCCAGATGTGGATGACGGTGCAGGCAAGCAGAACCAACCGCACGAGCCAAAGCGCCGGCCCGAGTCCTTGGAGGAACGAGGCGTAGCCATTGATGTGATCCGGATGGAGGAAAATCTGGAGGTTACCCACCAAATGGCCGAAGGCGAATCCGACGAGGATCAAGCCGGTGATCGCCATCAGGAATTTGCGGCCGATGGAGGAGCGGAATAAATTGACGATGGAATTCATCGCGGAACGGATGACAGGTGTTTGAAGGTTTAACTGAGCTACACGGACGAAATAACAACGGGGTCGTAAACGTTGAGCGCGGGCAAGTAAAGAATTGGGAATTTAAGATTACCAAGGCAACGACGTTTTATTAGTGAGCCTTACCGGTGGAAGTAGCTGTCACGAATCCACACGTGTAGTGTCGACCACACTACATACTCAATTCGCCGATCAACATTAAACCTTAAAACCGCAATTGAACTACCAAGAAACGAAGAATCCAAAGAATGATAGATACTTGGACGTTTTGGTCGTTTCACTTGGTAAGTGAACCCTTCTTAAACGGATGCACCTACGTAATCCACTCGGCTTTGGTTCTTTGCTTCTTCGTAGTTCAATCCGGATTTCGGAATTTAGGTTAAAACCATCGCCACATCTGAGCAGAACCAGCTTACGAGGTCATATAAGCTGCGCCCCTGCTCGTGAATGATTTAGGCGGTTAAATTATTGACACAACATTCTTGTTTGGAACTGTTTCTAACAGTTCGAATTTGTTGTTGTAAAGAATATGCAAAACACCTTTTATCTAGGTCGCCCGCTCCCTTCCCTTCCCAAAAATGCTCCGTATTCAGCCACGATTCATTCCCAGTTTTGCCGCTAGCGTGTTTTTACTTGTTTGCGCCATGGGCATCGCGCGCGCCGGCACAGCAACAAGCATCAGTGGACTTTATGCGACGGGATTAACTGGCAATACTCGCGATTCAAACTGGGATATCGTTGGCAGGCAAAATGGAGCCTACGTCGTCACCAGTTCAGTCGGAGGATGGATGGCCAACCCAGCCAACGGAACTAAATGGATTTCGTATGCTGCAAATCCATTTCTCGCCAACACCACCTACTCTTACACCCTGACATTCAACATTGCCGGAAATGGAATCAATGGCGATGTAGTGAACAACGTGGCGATCGCGATGACCCTCGCAGTCGATGACCAGGCGACCATCCTGGTAAACGGCAACTTAACTTCTCTGACGGCGAGCGGTTGGACCCAGACCTCCACTCTCGCGCTCAATTCGAGCAATTCCACCTTCAAGCAAGGCGTGAATACTATAACCATTAACGTAGCCAATTCCGGAAATGGTGCGACAGGCCTGCTCGTCTCCTCGATCGGCGGCGTGGTACCCGAAGTGGGCACATGGATCCCTGTTCTGGGCGGTCTAGCTACTTTTGCGTGGATGCGTTTTCGTCCAAGAAAATCAGCGCTGCCCGCCGCCGTTTAAGACGGCCTCGATAATCTCTTCCTCGCGGGTCGTAAGCGTTGCAGGATCAAGCCCACGCAAGATTGGTCTGGCCTTTTCCTGCTCACCCGAGCCAGCCAAAGCCAGTCCATACGCAAACTGGATTGTCGGCGAGGCACTGTCCTTGGCAAACGCTGGCGCAACCAGTTTCAACGCCTCCGCAGAACGATCACGTGCAAAAAGTACGTAGGCATAAGTCGCCAGATAGGTCTGGTTACCTGCATTGCGCAGCATGATATCGCGAGCCAGCAACTCTGACTCTCGTTCACGATTGCCGGTCAGCACCGCAAAGAAAACATAGTTATTGGTTATGGCGTCATCGTCGGGTCGCATGGCATGCAGTTTTCTGAAAACCCGATGCTGCCCATCGGCGTCGCGTCGTACCTGATAAAAACGGGCGAGAGCACCCAATGCTTCGAACGAAACTCCCTCGCCCTGCTCGGCCGCGCGCCACCAAAGTGCCTCAGCCTCGTTAACCATTCCCCAGGAATAAAGCATGGAGCCTCCGAAAAGCGCGTGCTGAGCGTTTACCTGCGAATGATTAACCAGCGTGAGCCAGAGATTCTCCGCCTGCTTCTCGTCAGCGAGCGCACGTGCGGCCCTCAAGCCATAGGTCCAACGCAAAAAGTCCAAGTTGGCCCCCCACTCACCCTTTATCGTCAAGGCCTGCAGTCCCGACCAATCGCTGATAATTCGAAGCGCTTCCGCTTTCGCCAGCGAGAGCGGCGGACGCTGCACGTCCTGCTCGGGCAACGAACCTAACCAATCAAGACCCACACGGCTTTCACCGATCTCGTTCAGCCAGCCCAACAGCTGCGCCGACGCCTCAGGAGTCGCTTTATGGGTCATTTTTAGCCGACCGAGTTCCTCCTCGAATTTCATTCTATCCTCCTTCGCTAAAACTCGCAGCCAATCGGGCGCGTCTGAATCCGCTTTTCCCGGGTGGGCAGAAAGGGCAAGTGCCCACTTCAACGCCGCCGGACGGTCACCGCGATCTCCTGCATCCAACAATAACAAACGCAACGCGGTCGCTCCCCACGCCGAATCCGCCGACCACTTCTCCAACAACCCATGACCTCGTTCCCGCTCTTCCGAACCACGCGCCGCGAGTAAGCACAATCCCAGGGGGATTTCATTGGTCGCGCCCGGACCATCGAGACGCAAAGCGGCCTCAAAATGCACGACTGCTCCAGCAAAATTATGCTCACGACGTTTCAGTTCGCCCAGTAAACGTTGAGCAACCGAAGAACGATCCAGCTCCGCGTCAGAAATACTCTTCAGCGCCTGAAACATCACGTCACGCTGATCAGCCCTCAACGCCGCCCCAGCCCATTCGAGTGCATATTTGGGATTTCCCGGCCGCAGCAGCGCCGCCCGATGCGCGTACTCAACCTCCAATATTCGAGGTCCGTTCAACCGCGCCAATTCCGCTGCAAGCATCCAAAGCTCTGGCTGCTCCGGATCTTTTTCGAGAGCCTTCTGCACCACCTCAGCGGCGTAGTTTGCTTTGCCCGCCGCGATCCACTGCCGCGCCATGCTCACCGCATTGCGACCCGCCCACCAAGGACGAACCCACACAAATAAAACCGTAACCAATAAAACAATACAAATACCGGAGCCCAAGGCCCACCGGGCGGCTCGCCGGTGCTCCAAAAAGTCCAGAAGCTTCCACCATTGCTCCCCTGGCTCAAACGCCCTCAGCCACCGAAAACAACGGTTCCACCAGCCAGACGATGAACCGGCATTCTTGTTTTTCGAGGAGTCATCTTCAGGAGGCTGGGGGCTCATCATGGGGCTGTTTCAGCTGACACCGATTAGACCCGACCAACTAAAAGTACACAAGAACCGTTTGCCGTCAGGGCCTTCGCTTCAAACCGCCAGCGGCTTAAGCAGCGAAAATTTCCCGCTCGCCGCTGGAGCGATCACGCGACGTCGAAACGCGTTCACCCGCACGCCCGCGCCCAGCATTTGCGCCAGCGCCAGCTCGACTTCCTTTGGTGCGATGTGTTCGGCCACGTAGTGAAAATCCCAGCGGTTCTCCGTCGTCTGCACGAGGCTGTAGTGCCAGCAGGCAAAATCCGCTGGCAGCGCCGCGTCCACCTCGGAAGGCGAAACTAACGAACCATCAGGACGGAAATAAAGATCGCGCTCGCGTCCGAGCAAGCGATAGCCCGTCGGCAGTTTTTTCACGATGTCGCCCGTGTGATAACGCAACAACGGCATCGCCTCGCGTCCGCGCGTGGTCACGAAAATCTGATACGTGTCGCGAAGTTTTCGATACGGCTCGAGTTCGACAAAAACGTTGCTGTCGATCACGCGCGAATCGTCTTTGAAAGCCTCTCCGATAAAAATGTAACCAGCCTCGGTTGAGCCGTAGAGATCGACTTGAGCTGATCCCGGGAAAGCCTCTGCGACTCTACGGCTGTGTTGCACACTGGCCTTGCCGTAAGTGAGAATGACAACCTTCACGCTCGGAACCGAGACCTTGCGGCGCAACACAGCCCGCGCAAGAAGCGCCAAATAAATCGGCTCGCCTTCGATCACTTCGGGTTGCACCGCCTGTAATTCCAGCACGATGCGATCCCACTCCGCTTCAGGAAAAGCGAACGGATCGCTGGTCAGATTCAAGTATACGGTGCCGTCAAAATACCGGTGAGGAAACGGATGATCCTCGTACGGGCAAAGATTACTCGAACAACCCACCGGAGCCAAAATACATTTGCGATACGGGCGATCGGCATAAGGTGCCAACAGCGGATGTGCGCGGTAAGCACGCACCGTCTGCGCATTCCACCAGCCGTCTTCCATGATGACTGTCATCGGTCCCGACGTGGTGCCGGAAGTCGATTCGTATTCGAAACGCTTTTCCTGCAAGCCCCGCTCGATCTCACGATAGTCCGAGAAAAACGCCGTGTGTCCGCGCTCCACGATTTCCTTTTTCGAAAGCGCCGGGATCTCTTTATAACACGCCCAATGCAAAGGTCCTTCGTGCAACGGGAAACGCTGCGCGTACAACGGGCTGCGCTCGTAGATACGTCGAATCTCCTGCTCCAACAAACCGGGCAGGCGTTCGGACACGGGTTGATCGAGAACAGTAGGATCGTTGGCAAAAGCAGGCGCGGGCATGGTGCGTGGTTACAGTTTCCTAAAAGTGATTAGGCACCTAATTGCATCTACCCGCGAAGTCAAATGACCGGGCTCAACCCTTCTTGATCTCCAGCCAGTACGGCCAAAAATAAAATAACGCATCGAGCACCAGACTGTGCGTGATCTGCCTGCTGTGCGCCATGGCAAACACCTCATCCACCGGGGCGGTGACGACTTCGATTTCTTCATCCGTATCCCACTGCAATGCTTCGCTACGCACGGCTAGCTCAACAAAAACAAAATGGCAGGCGTTGCTCAGGATCGCGGGATTGGAATGTACCCGGCCGATAATCCGAGCGTTTTGCCCAGCATAACCCGTCTCCTCACGCAGTTCGCGCAGACCTGCAGCCACAGGTTCCTCACCGAGATCCATGACGCCACCCGGGATTTCAATGGAAAAATCGTCCACACCGAACCGGAACTGCCGCACCAAAACCAACTGATGATCCGGCGTGAGCGCGATCACGTTTACCCAGTCCGGCGAATGTACGACATAGAAATCACGCTCTGCGTTACGCACGGGATGCCGATAATGCGCCGTGCGCAGGTCGAAGATGCGCGTGCGGGTAAGGATGCTCTCACCCAGCTTGTCCCAACGGGAAGGTTTCGGTTCAGGTTTGTTCATCGGACAGAAAAATGCCCCCCGACTCGAAAGTTCGGGAGGCATTCGAAAAATGGATACTTGGCGATAATTACTTCTTCGGAAGTTTGATCTTCTGGCCGACCTGGACCTTGGCCAGATTCACGCCAGGGTTGACGGCTTGAAGGTCTGCAAGGGTGCAGCCATGGGCCTTTGCAATCTTAGAACCGTAGTCGCCACCTTTGATGACGTATTCACCTTCACCTGCAACAACCGGGCCCTTGGGGGCTTTACCAGCGGCAGGAGCTTTGGCCTTGGAGGCTTCCTTGATCTTCTCAACTTCACCACGGACTTCGCCGATTTGGGCGGCGGCGGCGGCGAACGCATCGTTCGTCTGGCGGCCGAGACTGTTAATGGTGCTATTGGCTTTCTCGGCGGCGCTTGTCGCGCTGCGGGCTTCGCTCTCAATCACATCAATCTTCGCGACTGAATCAGCAAGGCCCTCGGGCACTTTCTTGCTGAGTTTATTAACGGAAACCAAAGCTCCGACAGAGAGAGCGAGGGCTAGCACACCGACGGCAACTCCTGCGATGGGCAGGTAGCTGTTGTTTTCGCGAGAAATAGTATCCATGAAGTGAATAGATGAGAAACTGACGGTTATTGGCAAATGGATCTCTAAGCAAGAAGAGATTACACGAATCTGTTAACAGGAATATTACAAAGCGAGGGATTACGTTGACAGTTGCCCAAAAGGAGAATCTTTTCCGCGTTCTGATTTCGGGGTGTAGCTTAGTCTGGTAGAGCGCCTGGTTTGGGACCAGGAGGTCGAGAGTTCGAATCTCTCCGCCCCGACCATCTTCAGCGAGGAGGATTTTTTTAAGGTTTGCCCGGTAGAGTAATCGCTGGAGCGCCACCCGTGGTGGTAGCGACAGGAGCCGGGAGTGTAATACGGAGCATCATCGCACGCTGGGCCCAGGTTCCCGTGGGTTCAATTGATGTCACCTGATCAAGATACTTGAGCGCTTCATCGTTCCGGCCAGCTACCGAGGCGTTAGAAGCAAGCTGATACGCGGCCTCGGCCCGCACAGCCTTCATCTGCTTGGCATCGCTGGCAATCTGCTTGAGCAGCGTCTCTGCCTCGGCCGACTGGCCGGCTTGGAGTTTGGAAATAGCCTGGCCAAGGCGGGCACGACCGGCAAAAGGGCCGTCCTTAATCGCTGTCGCAGCCTGATAGTTCTGTGCCGCATCGGCATATTTGCCGGCAGCATAGGCTTCGTCCGCGAGGCGCAACCAAGCAACACCTGCCAAAGAATGTCCGGCATTCGCAGTCGCGAAGGCTTTCAGTTTTTCGCTGTTAGAGGCAGCGGCGTATTCGTTGGCAACTTTCTCGTCCTGCCAGCCGCGGTAGACCGTATAGGCCCCTTGAGCGATGATCGCGAGCAGCACAACCAAGCAAAGTGTATAAACGCTCTTGGAGTTCTTTTCCCAAAAGGCATGCAGCCGGTGTTCGAACCCCGGAGTAACTGTCGGTTCGCCAGTGGTGACCGGTGTTGGATTCGGAGTGATGGGAGCGGGTGTGGACATGGGCGTTGGCAGAACGATGGGTTTCGATGAAGAAACCGTGAACAAAACAAATCGGCCCCAGCGTGTAAATGCAGGAAATCGGACTTCGCGCCGATCTGCCCTAGAACTTTAGCCGCGCACCGCCCTGCATCTGCCAGCGGGAGGGCGCAGTTTGCAGCGTCTGCGCCTTGGCTCCTGTGTAGCGATAAACATATTGGTTTGTCGTCGGATCGTAGCTGCCATTGGCCACGGCCAGCCCATAGGGAAAACTTGCCGCGTAGACCCGGCCCCAGTCCGTATTGATCAAGTTGGCCACATTGATGATGTCCAAGAAGAGTTCTCCTTTCACACGTCCGTGCAGCGGAATTTCCTGAGTGAATTTCAGATCGTAGCGGTGCTGATAATAACTGGTCTCGCTGTTGCGCGGAACGACACGACCGGAAAAACGCTTGAGCGCGGGCGTGGCATCGGCGAAGGCAAAATACGCATCGGCCTGCTTTGGGTCAGCCCACCGCACATTAGGATCATCGCGGCCGGTGGGAACGTAGAAGAGATCGTTATCGTAGCTGGAGGAATCGCCGTTCACATCGGTGCCAAAGATAAAACTGTAAGGCCGACCGCTACGGCCTTCGTAATGCAAGGCGACCTTGGTATCGAACCTTTTGACAAGGGCAAACTTGAGCGTGAAACTGGCGAGCACGCGATCACGGATGGTGTAGTTGGTGGTGCCAAGGCGGTCGTCGTTCGGGTCGAGGCTGGCCCGCGAGGAGAAATTTGTGTCCGCCGTGCTGGCGGTGACCGAGCTCACTTCATCCGCCGAGCTCCGCGTGTACGAAATCGAAAAACCCCAGTGTTTTCGGAGCGGACGCTTGAGGCTGATGGTCGCCTGCGCGGCCTCACCTTTAGTTGTATTCGTAAGTAAATACACATCGGTGAACGCTGTGTTTTGATATTGGCTGTTGCTAACGAGGCCGAAAGATTTTGTGCGCTCACCATAAATCGTCCGGCCATCCGGACCGGTGCCCGTGCGCCGCAAATTGAGATTCTTATAGGTCAACCCCTCGATCATCCACGTGCGGACGAGCTCCGCCGAAACAGTGATTCCCTGCCAAGGCAATTTCTGGTCCAACCCAAGATTGGCCCGGGCAATCGTCGGCAAATGAAATTTGTCGTCCAAAAGATCGACCCGCTGACGCGCAGTCGAAGGATTTCCTTGAGGTTGGTTATCCGGATCGGGTGAGAAACCACTGACTTTCGTGTTCACCGCAGAGGCAAATCCGTCATTCGAGTAAGCGTTCGACAACCAAACGCCAGGGGCACGCCCCTGAAAAACGCCAGCACCGCCGCGCAACCGCGTGCGATCCTCTTCGCCAAACTTGTAGGTAAAACTGCCGCGCGGACCGAGCACATACGCACCGTCAATTGTGCGATCATTTCTCCGGCCAAAGGTTTCCTCCACGAGTGTATTTCGGTGCGGTTTCGAATCCGCCCACGGGTAGTCAAAACGCACGCCCATCATCAGAGTCAGCCGGCGTGTGGCCATCACCGTGTCCTGCAAAAAAACCGAACCCACCGAATACCCCCAAGCAACCGCTGGACTGTGTCCTGGAAGCATGTATTGATACGTATGGTTAGTAGGTTTTCCTGCTTCATAGGCCGCTATGCTGGCAAACGTATAACTGCCCCAAGCATTTTGCAGATACGTGTTTTGAAATTCGCTATCCTCGATCTCGGCACCAAAAAACACGCGATGCCGACCGAGCAACCAGGAGGCATTGAGGCCCGCCTGATTGTTCACCACATCAAGAGTGTTTACCTGACTGGATTCTTCGGCACCGATAAAAACCGAACCAGTTTCTGTACCCTCAGAAGCCACCCCATTGATCCGAACTTGCGGAAAACGCGTGTTCGGCGTGCGCTCCGACTCATAATGATGCGAGGCCACTTTGCATTCGGTTTGAAAACGGTTGGTCCACTGGCTGAAGAGCTGGGCCGTCCACGCCTCCAGATTTTGTTCACTTTCGTACCAATGCCCACTGAGCGAGACGCGCCCCGACGTTGTATAATCGGAAAAAGTCGGCTGATGGCCCTGCGTTAAACTATAACGCAGACTCAAGCGATGACGTTGGTTAATACGCCAGTCGATTTTCGCGAGGTACTTGTCGTCCTCCTTGTTTTGTTTACCGGGATTAACGAGCGCCCCTGGATTGTAGCCGTAGTTCGCCGAAACACTCTGTATCCGCGCCAACGCCGCGGCCGACGGTTCGAAGCCGGCACTCGGTGCAGGCTCGATCCGCTGCGAGTGTTCGTATCCAGAAAAGAAAAACAAATGATCCCGCCAAAACGGTCCACCAAACGTGAACCCGAACGTTTCATCGGTGAACGGATCGCGTTCGCGCGTGACCGGATGTGCGGCGCGCCAGTTTTGATCTCGGTATTGGTAATAAACCGAACCACGAAAACGATTCGTGCCACTGCGCGTCACAGCATCAATCGTGGCACCGGTGAAACCACCTCGGTGCACATCATAGGGAGAGACCTCAACGTTGACGGCCTCGATTGTCTCCATCGCGAGCGGATTACCCTGCGACGGAAACCCATTGGGAGTTACGCCAAACTGATCGTTGATCCGCACGCCATCGACCGAGAGGGAGTTGAAACGACTATTCTGACCGGCAGCGGCCAGTTCGCCCCGTTCTGGATCGATATAGATCACGCGAGGATCCCTGGCCGCGTATTCATTAAGTGAATTCTCCAAAGACGCCAGTCCCTCGATCTCATCGCGCGTCAAAGCCGTATGCGGCCCCGGCCCAGAGGCTTCGCGCGAAGCAACGACCTCGACCTTATCCAGCTTGATGACCGCCGCGGATGCCGAAACAATAACTATTTCTAACAAGCGGGTTTCACCGAGACCCAATACAATATTCTCCATTCTCCGCGTCTCATATCCAGCGAGCTCGAAGGACAATGCATACGGGCCACCTACCGGCAAACCGGCCAGCGAGAACACCCCCTTTGCGTTGGTGTCTGTTTGAAACCGACTGCCCGTTGGTATAAATTTAACAACCACCCGCACCGCCCCAATGGGCGTCTTGCCCTTGTCGAACACCAAGCCGGCCAAAGCAGCCGAAGTCTCCTGCTGGCCGACTAGCCGCGCAGAAAAACAGCTCAAGATTACAACCATCGCCCCCATCCATAATACCCCCCGAATACGCATGTTTCGAAAAACGGGAAACACCGTAATCTGTCGACACAATTTGTCGCTGGCGACCTGTAAGCCATAACCATTATTTTGGTCTAATTATTGCACAACAAAGCGATATGACTAAACCTGAGATTATCAACTGAGTCACAATACTGCTCTTACCACCGGGATACGCAGGAATGATCTCATACCAACAGCCCGAAGCTATCAGACTTTGAACAGAAGATAACAAAGAGAACGAAGGCCTGCTGGTTCTTCTTGGATCTCTTCGTTACCTTCGTTTTCTTCTGTAAAACCCCGGAAAGTCAGACCAGCCACGATCAACTTCAGTATAAAAGCATAGGAGCATTGGTATCAGGCGGACCACTCAGTGCATTTTGCGAACGATGCGATGAAAGCGATCGGCGTGGATGCGCGCAGCAACGAGTCGAAAACTGGGTTGCCAGCGACGAGCCTTTACGCAAAGAATTTCAACCGCCGGGGCGTCGCACGCAGTCAAGTTTCCGGCCCGGGATCTTTCATCCGGTGGCGTCAGACTTGCCCTTCGGGGCAGTAATCCCGCTTGCGGGAGCGCCGATCCCATTTGTGCGCGCCCCGGCACCTGCCTCCGCTGCGGGCGAACGCTCACACGACCAACCAGCGCTCGATTTCGGTGGAGAAGAAAATTACCCCGGCGAGCTTGAGCCGCAAACGTTGATTCCTATCCCAGGGAAACCCAGGTGCCGCCAGCAACTCCAGCCGGCCACGCAATTCGATCCGCTCCTGCCCGCGGACGCTCAGCGTCACGACACAGCCCAACGGCAACCCCCAGACCTGCGCAATCTCGTCACGAATATCCGACGCCACCGCCGAGGCTTCTCCGCCAGACGTTTCGCCCAGGAAAAATTCCTCCTGCGAATCCATGATGGCTACACCTTGCTGCATCCAACCATCTCATTCGTCGACGCCAGATCAAAAGCCGCCGGATCGAATCCTTCGCCAACCCATTCGATCATCGACTCGTACTCCGGGTGTTTCGGTTTTTTTATAATCTTTAGCAAATTGTCATAACCAGGAGGACCGCCACAATCCTCCGGCGGACACGCCCGTGCTCCATCGAGACACGCGGCGCGCGACAGTCGTTTTTCCAGCGGCTCGACCGCCGCGAGCGTGATTTCGTGCAGCCAGCTGTCGCCAAAGTCATACTCGTAACCGATCCGGTCGCCAGGCTTGGCGAGGAAGTTTTTCAACAGCCGCTTCGTTTCATCCTGAGTGGGCGGCTGCCGTCCGAGAAAGGCCGCTGGAGAATCAGGATCTGGCCGACCAACATAACCCGTGATCTCCCCCTCCGGCGTGAAGAGATGAAACTGGTGCATATGCGAATTGGTCCAGCCCATGGCGGCCTGAAGCACTTGATCGAGCCGGTCCATACGAATATCGTGCGGCACCCGAACTAATCGCCAAGTTTCTTTCGACAGGTGAAGCAGCGTGACGCGCAAATCGTAAGCAAGAAAACCGGCGTTTTTAGTCCGAGCCATGCGCCCACCATGCCCCGTCACCCCAGTCGCTGACGAGCGGATTTTGTGCGCCTGCAAAATCGAAGTCCTGCATCACCCCACCGTCTCCGGCACCAGCTTCATCGTGTCGTTGCCGAAGAGGCCGGTGGCGCTGTGAGGCGAGAAGGAATCTCACTGCAGTTTCAAGAGTTGCTTTGGCGCGCCAAAGCATCCGCCTCATCAATGAGTGACCACAGATAGAGTGCTTCTGGCGCAGTACGACGCAGAACGGGAGTCAAGGCAGCGTTGGGTCCGTCAGCCAAAGTGATAAGGCCAAGTACAGCTGGCGATGGAAGGCTCCGCACAATGTCTCGGGGGACACTATTGCTCAGACCATAGCGAATGAGCTTAGCCAGCAGAGCAGCGCGAGCGGCAGCCACGGGGGCATGACGGTCGAGAGTGAATGACTCCGTGAGCAAATGGGACGTCAGTCCACGGCTTCCTGTGCGCAGAATTTTTTGCGCTTCAGTATGCGGCGCAGCGACAGCACTGGGAATAAGGGAGAGCGTTCGTGCGGCCTCGATTGTATCGTCGAGGCATTGATCGATGCTGAACGGACCACGGCCATAGCGGATCTGTGCCTCGAAGGTAGCACGGTAGGTGGCATCGATGCGGGCGAAGTCGGTGGCCTCTGCGAAAAGATGCCCCACATCGAAGAGCTGCTTCATGATTTTCTGAGCCGGGGGCTCGCTCGGCTGACCGTGACGCGTAACCGGATTGTAAAGCACGCCAATGGTGGTCGGGGCAAATGCCGCCAGTTTGTCGCCAAGAAGACAGTCGACGGTCGGCAGGAGAACATGGCTTTCGGATTCCAGCCGGATGAAGGGCGTTTCGACCCTCCGCCGCTCGGTGGCAGAATAGGCGTGCGTTGCGGCGATGACGTCGAGCTGCACGTGCGATTCGGCCTGCGCTTGCGCGCCGACCGTGGAGCGGAAAACGATTTTGAAGTGTTTCGTCGGCGGAGCGTCGCGGTCGCGGCCGGTCTGGTGTTCGTAGCGGATGAAGGGCGGCGTGCGGCCCACTTGTTCGAGGACCGCCGTCAACCGTTCCAGTGGCTCTGGGGTAACTATGTCCACGTCGATGGACAAGCGTCGCACTGGATTGAGCAAAAGCACAAGGCTGGTGCCTCCCTTGAAAACGAAATTAAGCCCGGCGTCAGAAAGCCGCCCCACCAACTCCAACGCCATGATGCAGCGCTCCAGCAACTGGAGGTTTTGGGGCTGCACCCGCATCGCCGCCGCCTGCTCACGTATCCAAGGAGGTCGGAAACAATCGGGGTGGATCATTTTTGGATATAAAAATCCGGTTTTGTCAGGAAACGTCGATTTCTGACAGAACCGGATTTACAAGGCTTAAGACCTTATCCTGGATTTCTTTGCGAAGTGAGTATCTGGTGATACTTGGCATATCCAAGCGCCCAGCCTGCTTTACGCCCGAAAAAACAGCGGTGAACTCGGACGAATCCATCAGGCCGAGAGATTCGTTCTCCACCACCAGATCAACCAGCACCTTTTCCGGGGTGGCATAGTGGCCATCGAGGGGGGCTTGAGAGATGACTGAATCAATTTTTGTCAAGAAACACCATTTCCTGACGTTAATTGATTAATAAGCCGTAAGAATTTATCCATCAATTCTCTGCGATTTGCGTAGCGCAGCATTGCCGCGATTTCGATGCGCCCAGTGGTCACGGTCGTGGTGAACAAGGAGGAGAACTCGTCGGTGTCCATGAGAGGCAATACCTGAAGCTCCACGGCGATATCAACGAGGATTTTTTCAGGTCGCGCGAAGTGGCCATCCACGGGTGCCTGGACGAGGCTTCCCGCGCGGACGACAAGGGTGGTCTCGCGGACCGAGAAGGATTTATCAGCCTCCTTTTTCGTAGGATCTCGGTGGGCGTCGTAGCCGTTCTCTTTCAGGAGCTCCCATACCGCGGAGACACCTTCCTTTTCTACGTAAACGAAGGTCACAAACTTGCCCAGCAGGTGATGCATCCACGGGTTGATCTGCTGAGTGGACCACACGGTGAACGAGAGAAATGGAAACGCCTTCTCAATGAGTGCCACCACGGGAGCGACGTGCTCGCGGTCGAGGGTGAGTGGCTGCGCGAGACTGGAATACCAGCCGCGACCGGCATCGTAGACGACGCCATCGTTAGTGAAGGCGTGGAGGTAGGAATTGAGTGTAGTAGCAGACCAAGAGATACGCCGCTGCGTGAGCCAGGCTCTCAACTCCGCCATCGAAAAATAGGGCCGCGTCGCCGTGAGGGCCGGAATAGCTTTGTCGCGGAGCAGATTTTTAAGGGGCGCAGTTTTTTTCACGATAGACGCAGGATCAGCATGAGGCCACTAGGCCTGAATGGTCGAGCCTTCGCCGATTTTGATTTCCTCGAGGGTTAAGGCAGTAAAAGCGCAGATCGTAAGCAAGAAACAGGGGAGATTGTGCCCGGGCCATACGCAGACCATGCCCAACCGCCCCAGCCTATGACGAGCCGATTTTGCACCCGTAAGCAGCCGAAACCGTGCGCTCAACCCACCGTCACCGGCACGAGTGTCATCGTGTCGTTGCCGAAGATGTCGATGACTTTTACGGCGACGATGTAGCGGCCGGGGCGTTCGTAGGTGTGCTTCGCGCTTTTTAGTTCAAGTTCGCGGTTCTGGCGGGTGCGGAAGCTCTGCCATTCGTTTTCGAAGATGTAGCCGCCGGTCCAGCGTTCCTCGAAATCGACGAACTCACCTGAAGACGTAACCACGCCGGGTAGTTCGCCGGTGGCACCGAAGGTTTTCGGGACTTTGATGATTTCCTTGCGGCCTTCGTAATCGAAATCGACGGCCCAATAGTCGACCCAGTCGGTCCACTTTTTGGTGAGCACGTCGCGGGTGACGATGCCGTTTTTGTCTTTGTTGATTTTGATCAACTTGCCGGCTTCGCACACGACCTCGCTCTTGCCTTCTTTCAGGTCAGCGGTGATCGCCTCGGCGAGGCCCTGGCTGTAGTAGACCGAGAAGTCCACTATCTCCATGGCGATGCTGAGCTTGTCCTTCTTGTCCTAACGCGGGGTGGCCTCGATATAGCTGACGTCGGCGAAACGAACTTGGCCTTTGTCCACGGCGCGTTTGTCGAATACCTCGGGCGGAATGGTTTTCGGAGCAAGGTCGATACCCTTGCGTTTGGCTTCTTCCAGGACGGCGGGGAAGAGCCCCATCTCAAATTCGAAGGCGAGCACGTCAGCACGGCTGGCCCCGCGTTTGCGACATTCGGTGATAACTTCCTCGATGAAAAGACGACCAACCGGGAGATTGATCGGCCCGACAACGACGAGACGGCCGGAGTGCTGGCCGTGGAAAAAAGATTCGTTTTCGAGGGGCGCAGCACGATAGGCGCGGAGAATGAGTTCGCGAAATTCACGCTCCTTGCGAGCGAGGGCCTGCTCCTTCTTTTTGTCGGAGAGGTTGCCGCCGACATTGAGATAGGCCTGCCGCTCGTAGCGGCCGAGGTTGAGGACCTCGAAGGCGCGGAACGGTTTGCCAGCAGCCTTTAGTTCGCGCTGCACGCCAATGAGGCGCTTGCGCGTGGTGTGAATGCCAAACTTGCCAAGATCGGTAGCGATCCATTTACGCCCGAGCTTTTCGGCCACAGCGGCGGTCGTGCCAGAACCGCAGAAGAAATCTGCGACGAGGTCGCCTGGATTACTACCGGCTGAAACGATTCGTTCGAGTAAGGGTTCGGGTTTTTGTGTCGGGTAGTCTACCCGTTCATAAGCGTCTGTTGAGAGCATCCCAATATCCTGCCACCAGTCCTTTGTGTTTACCAAAGTGTAAGAACCAAATTCGTCTTCATAGTAAGTTTGCGCAGGATTTTTCCCAGACCACGGCTTCATGTAGGATTCTCTTTGGACATTAAAAATCGAGGAATCTGTCTTTCCATAGCAGTGTATCGTATCGTGCTTTCTCGCAAACACTGTGCTGCCCGCACCGCCAGATTTGTAGCACCAGACAACTTCGTTTCTGTGACGGGCACGCCCAAAAACTTCGTCCATTACTAATCGGATGAAAGAATTCACACGCCAATCACAATGTACGTATATGCTTCCCTCGTTGTTCATCAGATCACGCATCAACATGAGGCGTTCATATACCATCGCAATGAACGAATCTGCCCCGCGGCCCCACGTGTCGCGGTAGGCGATTTGCTCCAGGAGATTTGCCTCTTTGTGAAAGGTTTCGCCGCCGATCTCGATGTCCATCGAGAAGTCTGCGCCAACGTCGAACGGCGGATCGATGTAGATGAGCTTGAGGCCACCGGCGTCTTCGATCTGGCGGCGGAGTGCGCCGCTTTTCAGCGAGGAGAGGATGAGTTTGTTGTCCCCCCAGATGAGTTTGTTCGTCCAGCCCTTGAGCTGGCGGCCGGTGGTGTCGATGAGCAGATCTTCGGCGGTGGCTTCTTTGCGGGGCTCGTCGATGTGTTCGAGCGTTTGAAACGGAAGGATCGCGGTGCAGACGTCGCGGGTCTTGCCCGACCATGTCAGCTCGACTTCGCGTTTATCGGCGAAGAGAAGGAAACGATATTTCTCAGGCAGCGGTTTGCCGGCTTCGATCAGTTTGATGAGGTCGCGTTTCTCGGTCTCAGAGAATTCGTAGCGGTCGGCAAAAGGAGGGCGGGAAGACATGATTAGGCTTGATAGGCGGTGAAGCTGGTGGAGAGCGCGGCGAAGGTGGCCGGCGCGTGTTTGGTGAAACCCTCCTCGTCCACGTAAACGAAACGGTAGATAGCACCTGTTTCGGCTACGCTGGCTGCGGTGGCGTCGGCGCACCACTGGCGGAGGCGGGCCATCTTTTGTGGGAGGTCGAGTTCCTCGCGGCCTTTGGTCTCGATGATCCACACGGTGCCGTCGGCGGTGCGCACGAGAAAGTCGGGCGTGTAGGTGGAGAGGTCGCCGTCGGCGCGCACGTAATCGAGGCGGAACCCCACGGCCAAATAGTTTTTGGCAAAGGCGACGACGTCGGGCGCGGTTTCGAGGAATGCGGCGAAGGAAAGTTCGAGTCCGCCGGAACGTGCCTCGCCAACAATGCGGTTGAAGAGGGATTTTTTCGCCGCGAGGTAAGGCCGGTGCTCGGTGCGGAAAGGCCGGGTATCGCGCAGGCGCAGGTGGTCTTCGATGCGGACGGTGCCAGTCTCGGTGATCGTGAGGGCGTTGAGCGCGGTCTTGAACGCGTCGTAGAGCGTTTTGCCGACTTCGGGCTCAGAAAGATTGCGCAGGACAACGGGGTCTTCGAGATCGACGGTCGCGGTGAAGAGATGATCGCGGATGAAGTCGCGAACTCTTGGATACAGCTGATCGTAACCGCCTACGAGGCGGAGATCGTGGAGCAGCTGCCGGGCAAAGAATCCGACAACGGAGCGGTAGTCGGCGGGACCAGTGCCATCGAGGAGCACGGTGTGATGCACCGCCGCATCGAGCATGGTCTTGAAAACGATCTCGCGCGTCTCCTCTGGCGTGAAAGATTTGAGCGGGAGTTTCTTGTTGCCCAGCGAGGCGGGATCGAGGGAGCCGATGTCTTTGAACTCGCGCTGAAACCGGCGACTGAGGCGCGGAAGGGAGATGTCGAGCGCGTCGATATTTTTGGCGGGGTTGGCCGTTTCGACTTCGACGATTAGCGAGTCCTGGCGGGTCGAACCACTGCCCATCGAAACGCGTTCAAAGGTGACGCCTTCACTCTGGATGGACTCGACGAAATCCATGAAGGCAGGCGTGCCCATGACGGAGACGGTCTCCTTCAGATCGGAACCGAAATACATGCGACGCAGTCCGCGACCGAGTGTCTGTTCGGGCAGGATGTTGGATTTGGCGGCGTAGGCGCGTAGGCCGACGATGGTGGTGACGTTGCGGACGTCCCAGCCCTCCTTGAGCATGAGGACTGAAACGATGGCCTTGAACGGTGATTTCCAGGAGTCGATCTCGTTGGACTGGCGGCGGAGCAGCTCTAGCTCCTCCTTGTTTTTGCCAGACGAGGCTTCGGAAATCTCGCCGTTGTTCTTGGTGTGAATGACGAGCACGCCGCCGGCGAGTTCGGGGCAGATCTTTTCCAGATAAGTGCCGACCTCGTCGCAGTTTTTGGTGTCGTCCACCATGACGAAGAGGACGGCTTTTTTGCCGAGTGGCTGATGTTCGGCACAGCTCTTTTTCCATTCCTCGATGCCGAGGCGGAGGTAGTCGTCGTATTTCTCGGTGAAGATGGAGCTCTTCTTTTCGTGGAGCTTGGAGCGGCTGGCTTCGTCGGGGAGGACGGGGTGTTTGACGACGTTCTGATGGATGGCTTCGACGAGCGGATAATCGCAGACGGTCTGAACGAAGATGGAGCCGTTGTCGTGGCGCGGAGTGGCGGTGACGTCGATCTGGAGCGTGAGACGATGGTCGCGCTGGAGCATCCGGTGGTGGATGTCTTGGATGGATTGAAACCACGCCATGCGGCTGTCGTGAATGTGGTGGGCCTCGTCGTTGAAGACCGCAAGTTCCTCGATCTCGCGGACGATTTCACCGAGATCAACCTGGCTATCATTGGTCTTGCTGACGGGTTTTGGTCCGAAAGGATCGAGGAAATAGTTGCGCAGATCGTCGTCTTCCAGCGAAGGCGGCACGGCATCGCCGAGATAGACGCGGTGGATGTTGGTGAGAAAAAGATTTCCCGTTGGACGAAGGAGGCGAACGTCATCCTGTACGTGCAACGTGAGCTGGAAATCGTCGCGCCAGTTGCGGCCCGCGTGGCCGTTGTCGGGAAGGATTGGGTCGTTGAAGAAAATGCGGAGCCCGTCGAAATCGGCGCGCAGGCGATCGAGGACAATGATGTTGGGCGCAATGAGGAGGACGTTGCGCGCCAGCGGGGAATCAGGCTCGTAGAGCCGGTGGAAGAAACTCCACGCGATCAGGAGCGAGAGGACTTTGGTTTTGCCCGCGCCAGTCGCGAGTTTGAGCACATAGCGCGGCCAGTCTTCGTCGAACATGCCGGAAGAAACCGAGCCGGAGGCGTCGAAGCGGAGAAGGTCAAATTTGTCGCGAGCGCGGCGCACCTCGTGGAGCCAGATGACGGTTTCGACCGCTCACGCTGCGCGAAATAGTAACGAAAAACGGTAAGCGTATGATCGGCACTTTCGAGCAAGTGCTCGGTCTCGAACCAATGCGTGAGCAACGCGCGGGAGGTGGGCGATGCGCCTACGTAGCCTGCCGCGTGCCACTCAAAAACCTCGCGACGAACATTCGCGACGAGCGGAGGTAGGAGCTTTTCGTAAGCGGTGGCGCGGAGTGTTTCGTCCGCAGGAAACCAACGTTGCTCAGGAACAAGCGGCGCGTAAGGCGACGCCGGAAAATCGGGGTAAAGGCCACGGGGCATGAACGCTCGCGCGACGTTCAGCCCCTGTGCGGGATGGCTTTTGCTCTTGTATGGGTTCTTTACCGAGGTGCCCGCGTCAAAAAACGCGAAAGGGACGTGTTTACTCACGTCCCTTCTCAGGCACCTTGGAGAGCCCGTACAAGAACGCTTTCAGCACGCCCCCAGTCGGGGCGTGCATCGAGCGCCGTCTTGTTCGGTCCGAAATTTCCAAGGTTTCGAGAAGGACAGCAGCCGAAGCTACGCGAAATTAATTGTTAGTATTGGTTACAGGGTCTGGGTTCGGAAATGGGTTATGGAAGGGAAAGAGAGGCTGCGGGCGGTAAGCCGTTGAAGAATGGCAGTTGAGCAAGGACTTCGTCGAGGCGTTTCAGCGATTGCCGGCGTGGAAGCCGATCTTGCGGCAATGGCGTGGTTCATCGGGTGTAGTGAGCTGGCGAATCGCGGCGATGACGGCGGCGAGTTGTTCGTCGTGCGCGCCCACCTTGGCATCAAGCTCGGCGAGCTTGGTCGCAATGGCCTTGTGGTTCACCACCAGTAGACGAAGCCGCACGAAGGCGCGGACCACGTGAACGCTCATCTCGGACGCCGCGTCGCTGGCGAGAATGTTGGCGGCCTGAATTGCTCCATGCTCGGTGAAGGCATAGGGGAGGCTTTTGGCAAAACGCAGGTTTTTGAGGTGGTCGCATTTTGCGACCACCTCTGCCTTCTCCTCTGGAGTCAGCTGAAACATGAAATCCTCAGGGAATTTCTTCGCATTGCGTTTCACCTGCTCATTCAAGCGCTTGGTCGCAACGCCGTAGAGCCGCGCAAGATCGGCATCGAGGATCACGCGAACACCTCGTAAAATAAGGATGCGAAATTGGATCGGTTCGAGGGGTATAATTTCGGATTGGGGCATATTTCAAGGTCGCATTTTGCGACCTTGAACTGGCTGGTTTTCGTCCCGGCGAAGACGGGAAATGCAACGAGGGAACGACCTCGGAGCAAGTCCAGAGACGGAACTGAACCGGCGCGTTAGGGACAACGCGCCCCGGATAAACTTCGACAAAAAGGCGCGCCGGGTTGGGGCGCACCTTGAAGTCGTTTTGCGGGGTGAGGGCACCCCGCCTACATTTTTGAATTACGGCAGGTCGGTTGAGCCCATCAGGAAACGGTCGGCTTCGCGGGCTGCCCCACGGCCTTCGTTGATCGCCCAGACCACGAGACTCTGGCCACGGCGGCAGTCGCCAGCGGCAAAGATGCCTTTGAGGTTGGTCGTGTACTTCTCGTGTTCGGCCTTGATGTTGGTTCGGGCGTCGCGTTCGAGCTTGAGCTCGTCCATGATGCCTTGCTCTGGTCCGACAAAGCCCATCGCGAGGAGAACGAGATCCGCGGGAATCGTCTTCTCGGTGCCGGGCAGCTCAACGGGGACGAACTGACCCTTTTCGTTTTTGTCCCATTTGATTTGTACGGTCACGAGTTCTTTCACGGCACCTTCGGCATTGCCGATGAATTTCTTCACCGTGGTGAGGTACGTGCGAGGATCGGCGCCTTGCTTGGCGGCGGCTTCTTCCCGACCGTAATCGACCTTTGAGGGTCTTGGGCCATTCGGGCCAAGGGTTGTCAGTCGTGCGTTCCAACGGCGGCTTCGGGAGAATTTCGATCTGGATGACGCTTTGCAGCCCAACCGAATGGAAGAACCAACGCAGTCAGTGCCGGTGTCGCCACCGCCGATGACCACGACGCTTGTCCTTAGCAGTGATGACGGAGGAAGCAGGATTGCCTGCGAGCACGGCCTTGGTTGTCGCCGTGAGATACTCCATGGCGAAGTGCACGCCCTTCAGATTACGGCCTTCGATTGGGAGATCGCGGGGCTTGGTTGCACCTAGGCAGAGGATCGTTGCGTCGTATTCCTTGAGGAAGATCTGCGGTTCAACGTTGTCGCCGACGTTGGCGTTGTAGATGAACTTTACGCCTTCCTGTTCGAGGAGTTTCACGCGGCGCAGCACGACTTCTTTCTTGTCGAGCTTCATGTTCGGGATGCCGTACATGAGCAGTCCGCCAGCGCGATCAGCACGTTCGAAAACGGTGACGGTGTGGCCCGCTTGGTTGAGCTGAGCGGCGGCGGCAAGTCCGGATGGCCCGGAACCAATCACTGCCACCTTTTTCCGGTGCGGGTTTTGGCGTCTGAGGAGTAAACCCAGCCTTCGTCCCAACCCTTGTCGGTGATCGCGCACTCAATAGTCTTGATGGCGACAGGCGGCTGATGATACCGAGCGTGCAGGAGCCTTCGCAGGGAGCGGGGCACACACGACCGGTGAACTCTGGGAAGTTGTTCGTCTTGTGCAGACGATCAAGGGCTTCGTGCCAGAGGCCACGAAAAACGAGGTCGTTCCACTCGGGGATAAGATTGACGGGGCAACCGCGGCCATGCCGCTGATCAGTTTGCCGGTGTGGCAGAAGGGAATGCCGCAATCCATGCACCGCGCGCCCTGAGTGCGCAGTTTCTTTTCCTCCATGTGGTGGTGGAACTCGTTCCAGTCGCGCACGCGTTCAAGCGGCGGACGGTCGACAGGTATTTCGCGCAGGTACTGATGAATCCAGTTGGTTTGCCCATTTTTCGGAAGAAGTTTTAACCGCTAACGAACGCTAATGGCCGCTAATTTCGGAAGAAATCGGGATTGTCGATCAGAAGCTTCGGTTTGGTTATTAGCGTATATTAGCGTGAATTAGCGGTTCAAAACAGTTGTTAGTTGCCGCCGACGCGGGAGGTGTCGCGGGAGTTTTCTTCGAAGGCGGCCATGATGGCTTCTTCGCCGGTGAGGCCCTGTTCGTGGGCTTTCTTGATACAGGCGAGCATGCGCTTGTAATCCTTCGGCATGATCTTGACGAACTTCGGTACGAGGGCGCTCCAGTTGTCGAGGACGGCCTTGGCGCGCGCGTGCTCTTGGTGTACTTGAGGTGGTTTTCGACGAGCTGGCGGACTTCGGCGATTTCCGCCGCGTCTTCGAGCTTCTCGACGCCGACCATCTGCGGGTTGACGCGGGTGGCGAAGTTGCCGACCTCGTCGAGGACGTAAGCCACGCCGCCGGACATACCGGCACCGAAGTTACGGCCAGCGAGACCGAGCACCACGACGCGGCCACCGGTCATGTATTCACAACCGTTGTCGCCGATCGATTCGACGACAGCGTTGACGCCGGAGTTGCGGACACCGAACCGTTCGCCAGCCATACCGCGGATATAAACTTCGCCAGCTGTCGCGCCGTAGAGGGCGACGTTGCCGACGATCATGTTATCCTCGGCCGCAAACGTAGATTTGTCGGACGGGAAGATGGCGAGTTTGCCACCGGAAAGGCCCTTGCCGAGGTAGTCGTTGGCATCACCTTCGAGCTGGAAGGTCATGCCGTGGGGCACGAATGCGCCGAAGCTTTGACCAGCGGAACCCTTGAAGTGAATGCGAATGGTGTCTTCGGGCAGGCCCTTCGGACCGTACTTCTTCGTGACTTCGGAGCCCGTGATTGTACCTACGACGCGGTTAACGTTGCGGATCGGGAGTTGAGCGACAACTTTTTCGCCGCGTTCGATCGCGGGTTTGCAGATGTCGAGGAGGGTCGTGAGATCGAGCGACTTATCGAGACCGTGATCCTGCGTCATCTGGCAGAAGCGACCGACAGAGTCCTGGCATGTCGGGCTGATAGAGCAGATTGCTCAAATCGATGCCCTTGGCCTTCCAGTGAGTGATGGCCTTCTTTGGCTCTAGACGTTCGGTGTGGCCAATCATCTCTTCGATGGTGCGGAAGCCGAGCTGGGCCATGATTTCGCGAACTTCCTCGGCGATGAACCGCATGAAGTTGACGGCGTGCTCAGGCTTGCCGGTGTATTTTTCGCGGAGGCGCGGGTCCTGCGTGGCGATGCCGGCCGGACACGTATTCAGATGGCAAACACGCATCATGATACAGCCGGTGGCGACGAGCGGAGCGGTTGCGAAACCGAACTCTTCGGCACCCAACAAAGCGGCGATGACAACGTCGCGGCCGGTCTTGAGCTGGCCATCGGTTTCGACGGCGATACGGCTGCGGAGATTATTTAGGACGAGCGTCTGTGTGCCTCGGCGAGACCGAGTTCCCATGGCAAACCGGCGTGCTTGATGGAGGTTTGCGGCGAGGCGCCGGTACCACCGTCAAAGCCGGAGATGAGAACAACGTCAGCGTGCGCCTTGGCGACACCGGCGGCGATCGTGCCGACACCGACTTCGGGCGACCAGCTTGACGCTGATGCGGGCGAAGCGATTGCCGTTCTTCAAATCGTGAATGAGCTCGGCGAGATCTTCGATCGAGTAGATGTCGTGATGAGGCGGAGGCGAGATGAGGCCGACGCCAGCGGTGGTGCGCAGGGTCTTGGCGACCCAGGGATAAACCTTGGTGCCGGGCAACTGGCCACCTTCACCGGGCTTCGCGCCCTGAGCCATCTTGATCTGGATTTCGCGAGCGTTGACGAGGTAGTTGCTCGTGACGCCGAAACGGCCGGAAGCAACCTGCTTGATCGCTGAGTTCTTCGAGTCGCCGTTGGCCATCGGGATGAAGCGTTCGGCGTCTTCGCCGCCTTCGCCCGTGTTGGATTTACCGCCGATGCGGTTCATGGCGATAGCAAGTGTTTCGTGAGCTTCCTTCGAGATGGAGCCGTACGACATGGCACCGGTCTTGAAGCGCTTCACGATCATCTCAACGGACTCGACCTCTTCGATCGGGATCGAGGCGGAAGTCTTGAAATCGAGCAGGCCGCGCAGCGTGCAGAGGTTCTTCGACTGATCGTTGATCTTGGAAGAGTACTCTTTGAAGATCTTGTAGCTGCCGGTACGGACCGACTTTTGGAGACTGTGAATGGTTTCGGGATTGAAGAGATGGGCTTCGCCGTCGTCGCGCCATTTGTATTCGCCACCAGCGGGGAGAACGTGGCCGTTGACCGCGTAGTCCGGGAAGGCGGCGCGATGGCGGGCGAGCACTTCCTGCGCGATGACATCGAGACCGATGCCGCCGACGCGTGAAGGCGTCCAGGTAAAGTAGTGATCGATGACGTCCTGACGCAGGCCGATCGCTTCGAACACTTGCGCGCCGCGGTAGCTCTGGATCGCGGAGATGCCCATCTTGGACATGACCTTGATGACACCCTTGGAGGCGGCTTTGACGAAGTTCTTGCAGGCGGTCTTGTGCTCGGTGTCGGGCAGAAGGCCGTCGCGGATCATGCCGTCGATTGTCTCAGGCCAGGTATGGGTTGACCACGCTGCAACCATAACCAATCAGCAGCGCGAAATGGTGCACTTCGCGGGCTTCGCCGGTTTCAAGGACGATGCTAATGCGAGTGCGCAGGCCTTCGCGAATCAGGAAGTGGTGCAGACCGGCCACGGCGAGAAGCGCCGGGATCGGGGCGAATTCTTTGGTCACGCCGCGGTCGCTGAGAACGAGGACGGTGACTTCCTCTTCCTCGATCATGCGGCGGGCCATGAGGGAAAGTTCTTCGAGCGCCTTGGCCAGGCCCTTCTCGCCGCGGGTGACGCGGAAGAGAGTTGGGAGCACGCCGACTTTGAAGCCGGGGCGGTCGAGACGGCGAATCTTGGCGAACTCTTCGTTCGTGATGACCGGCAACTTCAACTCGACGCGACGGGCGGCACCAGGTTGAGCAACCAAAGGTTACCTTCCGAGCCGAGACGGGTTTCGGCGGAAGTGATGATTTCTTCGCGGATACAGTCGATCGGCGGGTTGGTGACCTGCGCAAAGAGCTGCTTGAAGTAATCAAACAGAAGGCGCGGCTTATTCGAGAGCACGGCCAGTGCGGCGTCGTTGCCCATGGAGCCGGTCGCTTCGATACCATCCTTCGCCATCGGCGTGAGGATGATGCGTTGGTCTTCAAAGGTGTAACCGAACGCGAGCTGGCGTTGCAGCAGCGTGTCGTTATCCGGCGCGGGAACTTCCGGAGCGGCGGGAATATCTTCGAGGTGAACGAGGTGCTCGTTCAGCCACTGACGATACGGGCGCTCGGCGGCGAGCGTGGCCTTGATTTCTTCGTCTTCGACGATGCGGCCTTGTTCGGTATCGACGATGAAAATACGTCCAGGCTGGAGGCGGCCCTTGCGCTCGATGTTCTCGGCAGGGATGTCGAGCACGCCAGCTTCGGAGGCCATGATCACGAGGCCGTCCTTGGTGACGTAGAAACGAGAAGGACGCAGACCGTTGCGGTCGAGGATGGCACCGATCGACTTACCATCGGTAAACGCGATGGACGCCGGGCCGTCCCATGGCTCCATCAAGCAGGAGTGATATTGATAAAACGCTTTGCGCTCATCGCTCATGCTCTCGTGGTTGGACCACGGCTCGGGGATCATCATCATCACCGCGTGGGCGATGGGGCGACCGGCGAGATAGAGCAGTTCTAGAGTGTTATCGAACATCGCCGAGTCGGAACCATTCGGGTCCACGATCGGGAGGATCTTCTTGATGTCGTCGCCGAAGAGCTCGGACTCGAACATCGCTTCGCGGGCGTGCATCCAGTTGATGTTGCCGCGTAGGGTGTTGATTTCGCCGTTGTGGGCGACGTAACGGTACGGGTGCGAACGCTCCCAGCTGGGGAAGGTGTTCGTCGAAAAACGCGAGTGAACGAGCGCGAGCGACGTCTCCATCGCCGGGTTGTTCAGATCGGTGAAATAGGTCGCGAGCTGAGTCGTCAGCAACATGCCCTTATACACAATCGTGCGGCACGAGAGGCTGGGCATATACCAGTACTCGGCACCGTCCATCGTGGAGGTGCGAATCTCGGTGTAGGCGCGCTTGCGGATAACGTAGAGTTTGCGCTCGAAAGCGAGGTCGTCCTTGAGCGATGCATCGCGCCCGATGAAGGCCTGGCGCATGTACGGCTCGGAGGATTTGGCGGTTTCGCCGAGTGAGGAATTGTCGGTCGGAACGGTGCGCCAGCCGAGGAAAGCCTGGCCCTCGGATTGCACGATCTGTTGGAAACGTTCTTCGAGGCGACGCCGCTGCGTCTGATTGCGCGGAAGGAAAATGATGCCGACACCGTATTCGCCAGCGGCGGGCAGGGAGATGCGGGCCTTTTTCGCGACTTCCACGAAGAACGAGTGCGGCAGCTGCATGAGCACGCCAGCACCGTCACCGGTGTTGACCTCACTGCCAGCGGCACCGCGGTGATCGAGGTTTTCCAAGATCTGGACCGCCTGTCTGACGATCTGGTGCGATTTGCGACCCTTCATGTCGACAACAAAGCCAACGCCGCAAGCGTCGTGCTCGAAAGACGGATCATAAAGCCCCTGCTTTTTCGGCAAGCCGAGCTGACGTGCTGGGGCGCTTTGGGTGCTATCGCTTCTACTATGCATTCTGGCCATACCGTGCGGTGTTAAAGGGTGGGTCAATGAGTAAAGCTAAAAAATTCGGGCTGTGTAAAACGGCTGATCAAACTTAAAAGAAAAGGATGATCAAGTACCGTGTGCGGCGAGGAGTCTTTGGGTGGTGAAAGGAGATTAGAGGAGGAGGATCGCTGAGGCGCAAAAAAGCCGGCCCTTTTTTGAGGCCGGCCCGTGCGTTATGAGAATTGGCGCGAGCAGGCTGAGTTAAAAGAAGCGGACCGTTTTAGTCGCCATTTTGGCATGTTCATCGTCGGAGCAGCCCACATTGGTGAGCGCTTCGGCGGGTGCATTGCTGGGCTTAACCAAATCGTTGGACAAAAGATAGTTTTCGACTTCTTCGCCCGACACATCGGCGAGCATAACGCCGTCAACTTCGACGCAGGGCGAAAGCGGTTGGCCGGACTTCGCACCATCTCGGCGTAATTCGCGCGATTGTTGATGATGTCGATGTCTTCATACGCGAGGGTGTATTTGCGCATGATGGCGCGTACGCCATTGGACCAGCCACAGCTGGGCTTTAGATATGCTTTGATCTTCATGCGGGTAAGCGAACGTATGGACAAAAGTGGCGCAACTTATAGGAACGATTTTTTGGCAATCAATAGAAAGTTTCATGGAATCTGTGCGCGAAAGCTCGCCAGCTGATTCAAGGCGAAGCGACGAGCAATAGGTCGCCGGTTTGCTAGCGCGAATCGGGCCAGTTTTGCCTGCTCTTAATTTTTCGCCTAGCCGCATCGCACCGAATCGGGTAAATCGCGGACAATGAAAGTCCTCGTGACCGGCGCGGCCGGCTTCATCGGTTACCATGTTGCCCGTCGTCTTGCGGAGAGCAATCGCTGCGAAGTGCTCGGCGTGGACAACCTCAACGACTACTACTCCGTCGACCTCAAGCGCGCGCGGCTGGCTGAATTGGAGAAGTTCGAGAACTTCCGTTTTCTCAAAAGCGATTTCAGCGACGCCACGGCTTTCAACGGCGTCTACACGCACTTCAAACCCGACTACGTCATCCACCTCGGCGCGCAAGCGGGCGTGCGTTACAGCACAGAAAACCCCGCCGCCTACGTGCAAAGCAACATCACCGGCTTCCTCAACGTCCTCGAAGCCTGCCGCGCGCACCCGCCCAAGCACCTCGTTTTCGCGTCCTCAAGCAGCATCTACGGCGCCGGCGCAACCCTACCCTTTTCCGAGGACCAAATCACCGACCAACCGATCTCGTTTTACGGCGCCACAAAAAAAAGCAACGAGCTCATGGCCTACAGCTACGCGCATCTGCACAAGCTGCGCATCACCGGCCTGCGCTTCTTCACCGTGTACGGACCGTGGGGACGGCCCGACATGACGCCGATCCTGTTCGCCAAAGCGATCAGCGAAGGACAGCCGTTGAAACTTTTCAACGAGGGGAAATCCCTCCCCGACTTCACCTACGTCGACGACGTCGTCGACGGCATTCTTAAAGTACTGCTTTACCCGCAAGCCGAACCTCCGTTACATCCACGGTGAACCCGTCGAATCCGCCCTACCGCGTTTTCAACCTCGGCCATCACCGCCCGGTCGAGATGCGCCTCTTCGTACAGATGCTGGAAAAACTCCTCGGCCGCTCCGCGCAAATCGAACTCCTCCCGCCGCAACCCGGCGACTTGCCCGAAACCTGCGCCAGCATCGACCGCGTCCGCGCCGCCGTCGGCTTCGAACCCCGCGTCACGCTCGAAGACGGCCTGCGCAACTTCGTCGAGTGGTTTAAGGGCTACTACAAATGCTGAGCCTAGAACTCGCTGCGCAAAAACCAGCCATGAAGCCTCACGCAAAGACGCTAAGGCGCAAAGAAAACATATGCATTGCTTCGCGTCTTTGCGACTTTGCGTGAAACAAATCCGAAACCTCTGCGCCCTCCGCGATCTCTGCGGTAAATCAAATTCTTCCCTAGCGTGAAAACCATTCTCCTCCTCGTCTGCTCCAATATCTTTATGACGCTCGCCTGGTACGGGCATCTGAAGTTCAAGTTTCTCGAAGGCAAAACCATGCTCGCCGTCATCCTCGTCTCATGGGGCATCGCGTTCTTTGAGTACTGCCTGATGGTTCCGGCCAACCGCGCTGGCTACCTCAGCGGCACCTTCACCGGCTACCAATTGAAAATCATCCAGGAGGTCATCACGCTCGGCGTGTTTGTCGTTTTCGCCTGGTTCGTATTGAAGGAACGCCTGACCTGGAACTACGCCGTCAGCTTTCTCTGCATCCTGCTCGCAGTCTTTTTCGCCACCGCGTTCAAGCCTGGCGGCACGGGCGGGCAATAACAAATACCAATCCATCTTCCTATCCCTAAAATGAATATCAGCGTACTGAGCGACGGCGGTTGGGGCACGGCCCTGGCCAAGGTTTTGTGTGAGAACAAACACGCGGTTTCCCTCTGGGGCCCATTCCCCGACTACCTCGCGGAGATGGCGCGCACCCGCCGCAACGAGCGTTTCCTCAAGGGCGTCGAGATCCCTGACGCTCTGCGCTTCGAGCCCGACCTGCTCGCGCTTGTGCCAACGCCGACATCGTCGTGCTCGCCGCGCCCAGCCAGTACATGCGCGATCTGCTCGGCAAACTCGCCGCCGTACCGCGCCCCGCAAATCTCATCTATGTCAACGTCGCCAAAGGCATAGAGACTGGTTCGTGTAAGCGCATGAGCGAACTGGTGGCCGAGCTTCTCGGCGACGTTCGCTACGCCATTCTCTCCGGCCCAAGCCACGCCGAGGAAGTTGCCCGCCGCGTCCCCACCGCCGTGATGACGGCCTCGCACGATCCGCAAGCCGTCCTCGCTGTGCAGCAGGCGTTCATGAACGAATACCTGCGCATCTACACCTCCGACGACGTCGTCGGAGCCGAGCTCGGTGGCGCATTGAAAAACGTCCTCGCACTCGCCGCCGGCATCCTCGACGGCATGGGTCTGGGCGACAACACCAAGGCCGCGCTCATGACTCGCGGCATCGTTGAGATGGCCCGCCTCGGCGAGTCGCTCGGCGGCCGTCCCGAAACTTTCTCCGGCCTCAGTGGCATCGGCGATCTCATCGTCACCTGCACGAGCAAGCACAGTCGGAATCGCCACGTCGGAGAAGAACTCGGCAAGGGCCGCAAGCTCGTCGAAATCCAAAAAGAGATGGGCATGGTCGTGGCCGAAGGCGTGACCACTGCCAGCGGTGCATACCAACTCGCCCGTCGCGCCAACGCCACCACGCCGATCATCGACGAAGTCTACGCCACGCTCTACGCCGATAAAGACCCCCGCAAAGCCGTCCGCGATCTCATGTCGCGCGACCCCAAGCCGGAGATCCACCGCTAGCGCCTGTCGGCACCGAGCCCTGCCACACCTAGTCGCTTGAGCCAAAGCTTGCAGTCGGCGCGGCGATGCTGTCGCCTCCTGCCTAATTGCGTATTCTTCATTTCCACAAATCCACCATGCGTTCCCTCGTCGCCCTCCTGACGCTGTCGGCAATCTTCCTGCTTCCCACGCCCGCAGCAGCCAAGCCCGAAGATCCGGGAACCTCGGCCCACGCGCCAAACCCAAGCACTACCGCTAACACAACCGCCTCCGGCGCGGTGCAAGGCCGTTTGCTCGGACCCGATGGCGCGCCCGCCAGCGGCGTCAAAGTCGTATTGCCCGACGTGCAGCTCGTCACCGAGACGGATGACCGCGGCGTGTTCTTATTTCCTGCCGTGCCGTCCGGCACTCACCAACTCGTGGCGGTAGGCTCTGGTTATAGGTCGCTACGCATGTCAGGGCTGCTCGTCGCGGCCAGTCGCACCCTCACCGTCGAAACCCAAACACTCCAAGCCGCCGAGGAAGTCACCCAGCTCGATCCCTTCGTCGTCGAGGGTCAGCGCCGACGCCTGGGCGCGGTCGCTCGCGGTGAAGCCTTGCTCATCCCGCGCATGGCCGGCGGCAACCTCGATCTCCCGCGCACTCAAGATGGCGCGCTGCCTTATCGCATTTATAATCGCGAACAGCTCGAACGCAGCGGCGTGGTGAACCTCAACGCCTTTCTCCAACGCGAACTACTCGACAGCGACGCCGCCACGCGACCGCCCGAGCAGAGTGGCCTACTCGATGCCTTCACGACCGGTAGCTCCAATCTTAACCTCCGCGGTTTCGGCACCGATGCCACCGTCATCCTCCTCAACGGTCGACGCCTCCCCGAATCTCCACCGCCTCCCGGCTCTTCCGAACTTGCCGCCGCCGATCTTAATTTCATCCCGCTCAGCCTCGTGCAACAAATCGAGGTTTTGCCCGTCTCGGCCTCCGCGCTCTACAGCGGAAACGCCATCGGCGGCGTGATCAACATCGTGCTCCGGCCCGATCTCGACACCACCGAACTATCCACCACCTACACCAATGCCCTGCAAGGGTTCAGTGCGCCGCAATCCTCCCTCTCACTCCAACACGGCCGCACCTTGCTCAACGGCAAACTCCGCCTGCGACTCAACGCCAACTTCGCCCGCTCCACCCCGCCCACCAAGTCCGACCTCGGCTACCTTCGTACTGCCAGCACCTCAACCGCCCCAACCAACAGCCCCCTCTACGGCGCCACTCCCAACATCCGCAACGCCGACGGCACTCCGCTCTTCAGCGCCAACTCCGCCACGGTGACTTCCGTCGCTCCCGGCGCCGATGGCTCCGGCGGACTTGCGGCTTTTGCTGGTCGTGAAAACGTGCGCAACTCCGCTTTATTTGCACCCGACGCTGGACTCGTTGCCCTGCCCGGCAGCCTTCACTATCCCTTCGGCCGCCGCGAACGACGCGCCGCCGCCCTGACTTCCGTCACCTACGACGTACTGCCGAACCTCCAACTAGGCCTAGACGCCATTCATTCCCACAGTGTAATCAGTCGCGGCTACGATGCGTTCACTGCCGACCTCAAGCTCTCCGCCTCGGCACCCTCCAACCCTTTCGGCCGCGATGTCGTGGTGTCGCTCAACGAAATGGCTCCCGCGTTGGGAGAAAATTACAGCGAGGCCAGCATCCGCTTCAACTCGCTTGTCCTTGCCGCACTGGTTCGGCTTCCTGCTGAATGGCGGCTCGTCTTCGACGGCCAGTTCACGCGCAACATCACCCATTTCCGCGGTCTCGCCGGTGTTGACCGTGATCGCTGGCAAGCGCTCGTCGATCGCGGTCTTTACAACCCGCTTCGCGACACCCAAGTCGTCGCACCTCCGGCCGCATTCTACGACGAAGTCCTGCTCTACCGTGGCGGCCGCAACCGCTCCGTCGTCCTAAGCGATTACCAAACCTACGATGGCGCGATCCGTCTCACCAACCAGGCTCTCACCCTCCCGACCGGACTTGGCACGCTCGCCCTCGGCACCGACTACCGCAACAATCACCTCTCGTCGCACACCGACACCTCCGTCTATGCCGACGGCACGCCCGCGGAAGACCCCGTTTTTTGGTCCGGCCGTGGCATCACTCGCTACAGCTTGTTCGGCGAACTCCAAGCTCCGCTGCTACCCGCGCACTGGATGCCAAACGGTATCCGCGGCATCGATACCGACTTCGGCGCACGTTATGTCGCTTCCAGCTCCGGTGCGGAAGCTAACCTCGCGCCAGCCGGCGGCATAAAAATAAGTTTCGCCCACGGGTTCGCCTTGCGCGGCAGCGTCGCCACCGCGAACCGTTTCCCCACTCCGGTCATGGGCAGTCGCAACACCCTCGGCGACGACCCCACGCCCGGCGCAGGTCCGATCGAGTATCCCACCATCCTCGACTCACGCCGCCAAGAATCCTACACCATCGCCTCGCGCGATGCCCCCAACCGCGGACTGCGAGCCGAGTCGGCCGTCACCCGCACCGTGGGTGTTGTTTACGATATTGGGCAAATCCACCGCCTCCGCGCCTCGCTTGACTACGTCATGACGAAAAAAGCCATGGAGCTGATTTACCTTTCCGCACAGACCGCAGCCGACCTTGAAAGCCTTTGGCCAGCCCGCGTGATCCGTGCGCCCCTTGAAATTGGCGATACGCATGAGGTCGGCAAGATCACCAATATCACCACCGGCGTCGTCAACGTCGCGTGGCGCCGCTCGGAAAACTTGAATCTCACGCTCGATTACGTGTGGACGGAATGTTTCAACGGCACGCTCGAAGTCTACGGACGCTGGATCGGTTACCAACGATACGAACGACAGGTTTTACCCAAAAGCCCGGTCGTCGATGAACTGAGCGAACCCGACGGCACCGCTGGCGGTCTGCTCGGCCAACGCGTCGGATTTGGCGCCGATTGGTCAAACAACCAAGTGGGCTTCGGTCTCGATGGACACTACTACGGTTCCCGCAGCCTGCCGTTGAGCGAACGAACCGCTCAAGGCGGTGCCAACGTTTCACCGTTCTGGCAGTACGATGCCTACGTGCAATGCGAACTCCGCCGCTGGATTCCCTGGTTTGATGAAAAGAACGGCCTACGGGTCCAAGTCCGTATCGACAACATTTTCGACACCTCATTCCCCTACTACGCCAACGACCCCTCCGGCGCGGGCGTTCAATGCTACGGCGACTGGCGCGGCCGCACCTACTCGCTATCGCTCACAGCAACTTTCTAACATAAGCAAAGCGTGGGGCTTTTTTATGCCCAACTTTGCCTCCTTCACAACCAGGCAAGTAATCGATTGCAGTCGGTTCGGCACTGTAATGTCGGAAAAACTTACGATCAGACGTTCCCGTCCTTAATCGCTATGCTTCAGCAACTAATGATTTGATAAACTTTAGCTACCGCCAATTCTGCAAAACCATCCGACAAAAATAGGTGCTCGACACGGATGCGACCGCGAGAATTAGCGAATTAAATAGATTCATTAAATATTGGTTATTAGGCTCTAGTAAAAGACCAAAGAAGGCGGCGGTCTTTCAGCCAAACCGTTAGGCATACACCATGCTAAGTTTGGCTAGATTTCTTAATCTAAGAAATGGTTCGGGATGTCAGGAACTACCTCAAATTATGAACGCAAAACGCCTTGTTGGAATAGCTGTGCTCGGAATTGCGGCGGGTCTTACCGCCTTTGCTAACTCGGGAAAAATACTCCTGATGAACGATGAGTGGACTTTGAGCGATACAGGTTTCAGCACGGGCGCTGATGCCGGCCAGTTCGCCCGCAACATCGGAAGCTGGGCTACGGGTGGCAGTACGGGTAACTTCCTCGCTTACTCAACTAATTTCGGCCTGACGGGCAGTGGTCTAAGCTCCACCATGACAAGCGCCGGACACAGCTGGACCGTCGGAACCGCAACCACGTTCAATCTGCCAACGCTTTCGAGTTACAATGCAATCTTTCTATCTGGAAATGCTGCAGATAACCAAGTGCTGATTAACTACGTCAACGCGGGTGGCACAGTCATTCTTGAGGGAGGAACGGGCTGGGCTGGTTCGGCAGCTGAAGCGGCCCAATGGAATACCTTCCTAAATGCATTCGGTCTTGGTTTCGGTTCTTCCTACAATGGCGTCGAAGGCAATATTGCAATAAGTAACCCGCATACGCTATTCCAAGGCGTCAACTCTTTGTACCAAAACAATGGTAATGATGCGTTGGACATTAACATTTCTGATCCCAACGCAAAAGTTCTAGCCTCTCTCGATGGCCACGGACTCTATGCAGTTTACGAGCAGCAGAATCGAAACGTGCCTGATGCCTCCAACACTCTCGCTCTGCTTAGTGGCGCCATAGTCGGCGTTCTGTTCTTGCGCCGTCGGTATTTTGCATAACCAGACGCCACACTACTACATCACAATTACATCAAGGCAGCCTCTAGGGTAATTCCCAACAGGCTGCCTTTACTTTTCCCCGTCATACACTCAGCTCTGGCTGAGGCGTTTTTTTGGCGCTTCGAAATAGTTCGTGTGCGCTTGCCGCAACATCTCCGGAAGTCGGTCGGCGAATGGAGTACGCTTCAAGCACTCGGTTAAATCGAGCTCACTGACCCGCGATGAGTTCTGCCCCGGAAACCAGTGGTCGGCCTGGCCGAGCAGGTTGTAGCGCATCTTCGCCCAGGGCACAAGATCCAAACCCTGTCCGTAGGTCCAAAGCCGTGCGATCTCGGACACATTGATTTCTCCCGGCACATCGACGTAGTTCGGCAGCCCTTCCGGCCAGCGGGCGCACCACTCGGCGCCCAAGACTTCGACCATGCGCGCACGCAGTTTCGTCTCGATCGGGGCGACCAGCTCCGCGGCTTTGGCGATCTGCGGGACGATGGCAACATGTTCGTCAAAGTCCGACGGTTTCGACACGCCTAGGCTGAGGGTGTGAATCTCCGGCCGCGAGAAGCAGAAAAGATCGTTGAACTGCATCGGCGTAAACGGCTCGGTCAGCCCGGCCATCAACGGCGGGCGATCCTGGAGTTTTCCGCCCTTGTCGTTCGGGCTGATGATAAACACGCCCATGTCGTGCCGACGCGCAGCGGCGATCGCCGCCCAGTTCAATTCGTTCACGAAATACCAGTGCAGGTTCACGTAGTCGAACTCGCCCGTCTCCACCGCAGAAAGAATGATATCGGCCGTCGCATGCGTGGAAAAGCCGATGAAGCGCACCCGGCCTTCGCGCTGGAGTTTGCGCGCTTCGGCGAGACAACCGCCAGGCCTAATCGTCCAGTCGAGAAGTTGCTGCGTATTGATACCGTGAAACGACAACAACTCGACATGCTCTAAACCAAGATAGGCCATCGACGTCTCGAACGTGGCCCGGAACTCCGCCGGATCGGCCGTGGGTGCGACTTTCGTCTGCACCATCATTTTATCACGCGGCAAGCGCGGCAGGATGCGCCCAAGCTGCATCTCAGAGGTGCCATAGCCGCGGGCGGTTTCGATATGGTTGATGCCGAGCGCAAGCGCACGCTCGATGCACGCTTCGAGGTTGGCCTGACCATCGGCAGGAATCTCGCCAGGAGGTACGTCCTGCCACTTGTGCTGGTAGCGCATGCCGCCGCAGGTAAACACAGGCATCTGCAACTCGGTGCGGCCAAAACGTCGGTAAATCATTGCGTCATTTCAGCCATAGCCGCCCGCCCAAAGCAAGGCGAAGCCAGCTCCAGCCACCGCTTATTCCGTCCAAATATAGACCGAAAACCCGCAACTCATTTCTTGGCCCTAGCCGTTGGGTTTGTCATTTAATAGATGACATAACTATCTGGCTGAACCAAGAACGCTTTCCCCAAGAAAACAGTCAGCAATGCCGTCGTGGGGTTATAGTCAACAAGTCAGCCGCAGCCGCGCTCGCTTAGCCGTAACGATGCAGTAGAAGCACAATCTCCAGCGAGGAACGATGCGCAGAAGGTGGAGCCCGATGTCCCCATCGGGCTTGATCGAAGCCGCTCCCAAACCAGCCCGTTAGGGACAACGGGCTCCACCCTCAACTGCATCGTTACGGCTAAAGGGCGCTGGGCTCGCTCAGCTATTCGTACTTACGGTGTGCGGCTGCACGCGGGAAAAGGCACTGGCTAGGTCGTCTTTACGCAGCGGTTTACTGAGGTAGTCATCCATGCCCGCCTGGATGCATTTCTCGCGATCGCCGATCATGGCGTTAGCGGTCAGGCCGATGATCCAGGGCTGACGTTCGGGCGGGAGTTCGCGCCGGATTGCGGCAGTGGCTTCCAGGCCGTTCATCTCGGGCATGTGCCAATCCATGAGAATAATATCGTAGTCAGTAGCTTTGGCTTTGGCCACGCCTTCAACACCGTCGCCGGCGATGTCGACGCCTTCGTAACCGCTGCGCTTGAGCATCGCGAGTGCGACCTTCTGGTTGACGATGTTGTCTTCCACGAGGAGCAGGCGAAGCGAGCGCTGTTGTCCATTGGCCTGAACCGGTGCCGACATAGGTTTTGGCGGAGTCGAGGGGGCTCGTACAATAGGTGCAGCGGCTGGTTCTGCCACGAGGCTAAAATAGAACGTTGAGCCTTTACCCACGGCGCTTTCCATCCAGGCGTCGCCGCCCATGAGCTGCGCGAGGCGTTTGCAAATCGCCAACCCAAGACCGGTGCCGCCAAATTTACGCGAGGTCGAAAGATCGGCTTGGCTAAACGGCTGAAAGAGCAGGCCTTGTTTTTCCAGCGGGATGCCGACGCCGGTATCTCGAATGGCAAAGGTGATCGTAACCGGACCAGAAGGCGTCGCACCACCAGCACAGTCGGGGCAGGAAACATCGATCGCCACTTCACCGTGCTCAGTGAACTTGATCGAGTTACTCACGAGGTTGGAGAGAATCTGGCGCACCCGGGTAACGTCACCGGTGATGTGGCTGGGCACTTCGGGGCCGACCACGGCGCTGAGACGAAGGCCCTTGGCCTGCGTGCGACCGGAGAACAGGGCAATGACGTCATCGACGGTGCGTTGAGCGCTGAAGACGACGCGTTCGAGCTCAAGTTTGCCGGACTCGATTTTAGAGAAATCGAGGATGTCGTTGAGGATGACGAGCAGGCTGTTGCCCGACGCGCGAATGGTCTCAAGGCCGTCGCGTTGCTGATCGGTCTGCACGTTTTCGAGCATGAGTTCGGTCATGCCGATGACGCCGTTGAGCGGCGTGCGGATCTCGTGACTCATCACCGCGAGGAAGGCGCTCTTGGCTTGATTGGCGACCTCGGCGGAAAGCGCGAGTTCGTTGGCGCGGGAAATGGAATCTTGGAGCTGGTAGTTGGTTTGTTCGAGTTCGGCCTTGGCCAGCAAAAGAGTTTCCTCGGTCTTGCGGCGTTCACGGATTTCACGGGCCATCTTGCCCTGGGTTTCGAGAAGCACCTGCCCGCTCGATTGGAGCAGCGACTCGGAGCGGCGAACACGTTCGAGCTGTCCCTCCAGTTCGCGCCGCTGAACGAAAAGCTGCTGGCGGCTCCGATACTCCGCGAGGACATGTCGCCGGATGAACCAGACCGCGAAGCTCACAATCGAGAACTGAGTGAGAATAATCAGTATACCGGACACCTGCTGCCTCACACTAAGAACGCCTCCCTGGAAAAAATTTAGGTCTATACCATGGTTTAGCAACTGGCCGATGACGGCATGCTCGATCAAAACATAGCCTGACGCAACTACCAGACAGCGCCAATCGCAATACACGCCCAACATGGCCAGGCCGATGAAAAGCATGAAGCGGATGTCGGGCAGGCCATGCAACTGGTGGATGTGCAGCCCGACAAAAATCTGAATCACCACACCTGCAGCACAGCGCGTGTAAAAAGTTCCGGGCGCCATTCGTACCAACGCCCCAAAAAACAGAAAGGCCGCAGGCGCAATCATCAGAGCCGCGCCCCACGTCTGGTAAACGGGAGCAAGCAGGAAGGCGAAGATCATGTGCCCGACAATGAATAGTTGAACCCAGCGGTCGCCCCGTCGGCGGATCGGCGCGAGAATCGCTTCGTCCGACAATTCCTGCTCACCGATAGCGACTTCCTCGCCAGGGAGAATGCGGTCAATCAACTTGTTGAACCTATTCACAAACCCTCCTTAGGTTTCGCCGAACGGGCACCAAGCAAGCGGCACAGGCAGCCGAAATTGCCCTGCACCATCGCCAACAACCTGAACACCCCTACACACGGAAGTACCTGTGACCCAACGGCCAGACCGCCAAAAACTTTTCGCTCGGCAATCTCACGCAAACTCCTCCAGGCGCGTCATGAAGCTGCTATTAAATAACTTATAGCAGTTTAACGCCAGGTCACGAAACAAGCGGCTTGGGCAGGGTAATGTGGACATGTAGAACCACCTGATGCATCGACCTAATAAACGGTTTTTTGAGCAGAAATAACGGCTGATTAACGGTTCCAGCGCTCTCAACGAGGCCGTTTGACCAAGCCCGAGACGGTAAAAATGCAGAGGGTGGAGCCCGTTGTCCCTAACGGGCTGGTTTGGGAGCGGCGCCCATCAAGCCCGATTGGGACATCGTGCTCCACCTATTGCAAACCGCTCTACGCTGGAGGTTATGCTGCCGATGGCATCTTAACGTCTGAGGCCGCCATTTGAATCAGAATGGCTCCGATCCTTGCAGATGCGTCGAGAAATACGGTGGTTTCCGATGGTAGCAGCGGACTTCGAGCGTGTAGTATTCCCCTCGCCCCCTTCCCTTTCCGTCTTACGACTATGCGCCTGCGCTTTCTTATTCTTGCCCTTGGGATTTTTGCTGCGGGCTTACGCGCAGCCACTCAAGCCGTTGCACCCGTTCCCGCGATCGACTTCTCCCAAGCCGGCTATGGCAGCGGCGACACGCCGATCCCGAGCGTGCCAGCTGTGGTCGTCATCCAACCCTCCGGCAAAGACGACACCGAGACCGTCCAAGCCGCCATCGACAAAGCAGCCTGCCTTCCGCCCGACGCTTCAGGGTTTCGCGGCGCCGTCGTGTTGCAGTCGGGTAACTATCGTGTCGGCGGCCAGCTCCAGATACGCGCGTCCGGCATCGTCCTGCGCGGCGAGAACGCCACCATCGTCGCCACCGGACAATCGCGCCGGTCGCTTATCCTCGTGCATGGCACCGGAAACGATCGCAAACTCGGTCCCGCGTTAGCAGTCGCAAACGACACCTCCGCAGGCACCAACCAACTCACCCTCACCAACGTCGACGGCCTAGCTATCGGCACCCGCGTCGTCATCCACCGCCCAAGCACCAAAGAATGGATACACGCCCTCGGGATGGATCAGTTCACCGGGAGCTTTGCCGACATCCGCCTCAACTGGCTGCCCCGTTCGCGCGATCTCGAATGGGATCGCACCGTCACCGCCCTCGATGTTGCCACGCACACCATCACCCTCGACACGCCCATCACCACCGCCCTCGACGCCAGATATGGCGGCGCCACCGTTCACGTTCTCAGCTGGCCTGGTCGGTTGCACGATGTCGGCCTCGAAAACCTGACTCTCCGCAGCGAGTTCGATCCCGCCAATCCACAAGACGAAGAACACGCCTGGCTCGGTATCCAGATTGAAAATACTGAGAACGCCTGGGTGCGCGATGTCACCGCACAAAACTTCGTCAGCGCTGCGGTCTGGCTCGGCGCCAGCACCAAAGCCATCACCGTGCAGGATTGCCGCAGCGAAATGCACGTGGGTGCAGACGCTGGTTGGCGACGCTTCGGTTTCTATGCCGGTGGACAACTCATCCTCGTGCAACGCTGCACCGCGAACGCCGCGCGCCAGCCGTTTCTCGCCGGACTCTGCGCCGCCGGGCCCAACGTTTTTCTCGATTGCACCGCCGACCGCGCCACCGGAGACAGCGGCTCGATCGAGAGCTGGGCTTCGGGCATCCTTTTCGACCACGTGAAGATCGAAGGCGGCGACCTTGTGCTCGGCAACCTCGGCGCTCGCTGGCAAGCCGCCGGCTGGAACGCAGCCAACAGCATCGCTTGGAATTGCACTGTAAGGAACATCGTCGTGGAAAATCCGCCGGGTGCCATCAACCTAAACTTTTCTGATCCCGCCAAACCGTCGCTTTACCGCGCGCAGCTCACCGCCCGCCTCGGAAAAGAATCCGATCCCAAAAACCGGAATACGAAAAGTTACAATGCGCCCATTTCCGAAACCCGACCTCCGATTTCTAACCTCCGACCCCTAACCTCAAATTCGGCCACGCTGTCCATCACCGACGGCCGCTTCACTTTTGGCGGTAAAACACTGTTCGGTAACGCCACCAGCAACGCCTGGTGGAAAGGCCAGACTATCCCCGCTCGCGCCGCCGAACTTGGCTGGAGCGTGACCCGCTGGGTGCCGGGCCGCATCGGGCCCGGACTAACCGAGGATCTGGCTGAACTCGCCGCCCGCCTCGCCGCCAGCGGCAACAGCCTCGTGCAAGTTTGGCCTGGTCTTTGGTACGACCGCCGCCGCGACGACCATCTCACGATCACGCGAGAAAATGCCGAGACCTGGGCACCGTTCTACGAAAGCCCTTGGGCCCGCAGCGGACAGGGCAGCGCCGCCGACGGTCTCAGTAAATACGATCTCACGAAATTCAATCCCTGGTACTGGAGCCGCCTGCGCGATTTCGCCACCGAGTGCGCCCGCCACGACATGGTGCTCTACCACCATTTCTATAACCACCACAACCTCGTCGAAGCCGCCGCCCACTGGGCTGAGTTTCCGTGGCGTCCGGCCAACTGCCTCCAGGAAACCGGCTTCACCGAACCACCGCCCTTCACCAACAACGGCACCCGAATCGGCGTCGTCAACGAGTTCTACGACATCAATCATCCCGTGCGCCGCGAGATGCACCGCTTGTTCATCTGGCACGGGCTCGATGTCTTCGCCGACCAGCCCAACGTCGTCCACACGCTCGCGTTTCAGTTCGCTGGCCCGCTCTCATTCCAAGAATTCTTCCTCGATACTGTCGCCGAATGGCAAACCGCCCGCGGCAAACGCGTCCACATCGCACTCAACACCAGCAAGGCCGTCACCGACGCAATCCTCGCCGATCCGGTGCGCTCACAGCTCGTCGACGTGATCGACCAGCGTTACTGGCAGTATCTGGCGAATGGTTCGATTTTTGCCCCCGACAGCGGCGGCGTGCGCGCGTTTCGCGAAGACCGCGTTGCCGCCTTTGGCAAGGATGCCATTCCGCCCGGCACGCCTGAGCTCGTGTACAAACAAGTGCGCGAATACCGGGACCGCTTCCCAACCAGAGCCATCATCGCCGGACATGCCGGCCAGGGTCCGATCCCAATTCTGATGGCAGGCGGCGCACTCCCACTCTTGGCCGATTACTCCTCTGCGCAACCGCTCAAAGCCGATCGCGACGACCGCGCGCTCATCCAATTTATTCGCGAACGCCTTGGCCCCAGACTGTCAGAACTAAAACCGTCCGCCACCGGCAACGACACGTGGCTTCTCGCCGACACCACACGCAATCACTGCCTCTATTATTCACCCAGCGGAAAACAACTAACCCTCGTTCAAGCAACCAACGTCAGTAGCTATACCGGCATCTGGTTCGACCCGAAAAACGGAACCATGCAAGACGCCCAACTAACCACAGAATTGTCCATCCCTAAGCCGACCAATGGCGCTTGGTTTTTGCTAATTCAGAGGTAATACCAACAGACTGAGCTTCTACACTTTGAACAGAAGATAACAAAGGGAACGAAGGCCTGTTGGTGTTCCCTGAACCTCTTCGTTACCTTCTCGTTTTCTTCTGTAAAAAGTCCCCCATCGGGCTTGATCGGAGTCGCTCTCCAACCAGCCCGTTAGGGACAACGGGCTCCACCCTCAATACATCGCTACGTCTTAGCGGGCGAGCCAGCCACCATCGACCGCTACGGTGTAGCCATTGACGTAATCAGAGGCGGCAGAAGCGAGGAAGACCACGGCACCTTTGAGATCGTCGGGCGTGCCCCAACGGCCAGCCGGGATGCGCTCAAGGATCGCCTTGGCGCGATTCTGATCGGCGCGCAGTGGAGCGGTGTTATCGGTCGCCATGTAACCGGGCGCGATGGCGTTGCAATTGATACCTTTGCTTGCGAGTTCGTTCGCGATCAGGCGGGTGAGCCCGGTCATCGCACTCTTCGAAGCGGTGTAGGAAGGAACGCGGATGCCGCCCTGAAAAGATAGCATCGAAGCGATGTTGATGATCTTGCCCTTGGCACCGCGCGAAACGACGTCGTTGCAGAACGCCTGGCTTAGAAAGAAGACGGCATCGAGGTTAACGCCCATGACGTCATCCCAGTCTTTTTCGGAAAACTTCAGGAAGTCTTCGCGACGGATGATGCCGGCGCAGTTGACGAGGATATCGAGGCTCGCGAAGTGCTTTCGCGCTTCAGCCATCACTCCAGGAATCGCAGCGCGATCGCCAAGATCAGCGACGATGGAGATGGCCTTGCGACCGAGCGCCTTGATTTGTTTAACCGTGTCATCGGCGGGTACGGTGCCGATTGCGACGATGTCGGCACCGGCTTCTGCAAGCGCGAGCGCCATACCCTGACCGAGCCCACGAGTCGCACCCGTGACGACGGCGACTTTACCGTCGAGTTTAAACATATCGAGAACGGAGCTCATGGGTGCGTCGTGGGTTTCTGGATACGCTGCGTCGCTTTAGAGCAACGTGGCGATCGGAGCCGGGTCCATATCAGCGAAAATCTGATTATCTCCGCCCATGGCCCAGACAAAGCGATAGTTGGCCGTGCCGACACCAGCGTGGATCGACCAAGAGGGCGAGAGAACGGCCTCGCGGTCGCGCACGATGAGGTGGCGCGTGGCTTGCGGTTCGCCCATGAGGTGGACAACCATCTGATCGGCCACGTCAAAATAGAGATAGACTTCGGTTCGGCGGCTGTGAGTGTGCGGAGGCATCGTGTTCCAGACGCTGCCGGGTTCGAATTCCGTGAAGCCCAACACGAGCTGGCAGCTCTTGATGCCCTCGGGATAGATGTACTTGTTGATCCGACGACGGTTGACCTTGGTGACATCGCCGATCGGGTCGGTCTTGACGTCAGCCCGGCGCAAAACGGTGTTCGGGTATTTGGCGTGCGCGGGCGTGCTGACAAAGTAGAACGCCGCCTGGCCAGTCGGACCGTTCTCGAAGCTGATATCTTTTTCGCCAAGGCCGATATAAAGACAGTCGAGCGTGCCGAGTTCGTAGCGCGTACCAGCGACGATGACGAAACCGGGCGAGGAGAGATTGAGAATACCGATTTCGCGGCGCTCCAGAAAGAAACTGGTTCCCGTGGCCTTATAATTCGGCAGCACGATGGGAGCGCCAGAAGGCAGCACGCCACCGATGACCATACGGTCGAGATCAGTATAGTGTGCTGTGATCTGACCGGATTGGAAAAGTCCGCCGACGAGAAAATTCTCGCGCAGCTGCTCGGTGCTAAGGGTGTTCGTTTCCTTGGGACTGGGTGAATAGTGGAATTTCATCACGTAATAAGGGTCTGCTTGTTAGTTTTAGAGTGGAGAGAGTGAGTGCAAGTCCGCACCTCGCTCATATTTTGGCTTTCACGGCACGGTTCGCGACAGCTAGAGGTTATATTTTATTGGGCTGAGCAGGTGACTTTAACGGGGGAATTCGTACGCGCAGCGCAAGCCGCGACGTAGGCGTTCCATTCATCTTTGGTTGAGAACTCGCCGACCCGAGACCAACCGGCACCGACAAAATAACGCAGCGCCTGGCCAGTGGCGACCTTGGCGAGAACGAGGTTGTTGCGGCCATCCTCAGCGAAACCTTGAAACGCTTCGCCGGGAATAATGACTGCGGTGCCGAGCGAGCCGTTGGTTTTTTGCACGATCCATTGAGTTAACGAACCAGCGGTCGGCGTCGGCGTGGTTTCGATCTGGGCATCCTGGCCTTTGTCAGCCGGCGTTTTATTGAGGCCGATGGCGACGACGGCCTCTTTCGCGCCGGAAATGGAAAACGTGCTCTCGATTTGATCGAGGTTGTGACCGGCATCGACGGTGAAACGTTTAACCTCGGAGACCATGATACCGTTGGCCATCCACGTATCGTAGGTGAGTTCAAAAATCGCGCGGACCGGTCCGTTGGCGAGAACCTTCCAGCTCTTGTAATTGCGGCCGACGTAAAGCTGATTGCCGAACCAAACACCAGAGCCACCGCAACCGCGCGAGGGGCCGACTTGATACATGTCCATTCCCTCGCCTTCGTCTTTGTGATAATGATCGTGGCCCTTGTTGTACCAGCGATCGACGATCGGGTAACTCACGCGCTTGCACCAGACATCGAGACCGCTGGTGACGAGCACTTCCTTGTTCACGCCGGGCTCGGTCGGAGCCGCGAGCGCGGGGCCATAAGTGCGGTGCGCAATCTTGTCGTTTTCCCAAGCGAAGTCGTCGAGACGCTCTGGCACGTAACGCGCAAAAGCCTTGGTCGGAAACGCCGGAGAGACGGCCTCTGTTTTTTCGACGGTGAACGTCGCGCTTTTTTCGCCCGCCGCGAAGTCGTGTTGGAAAATAAGTTCGCCGTAAGCGATGCCCTTGCCCTCGGGATCTTTCGCTTGCGGAGCGACGTTGGTGACTTGGTATGCGAGGATTTTGCCTGCGGCGTCTTTGACTGCGATCCGTTGGAGCAACGCGCCGGGAAGAACTTTATTCACTTCACTCCACGGCACCGTAATCGTTTCGGAAGGACGCGCGATCGCGAGTTCGTGTGTGACCGTGATGGAAAGTTTTTCCGCAGCGCCAAGCGAAGCCACCGCACAGAGGGCTGCGATAAAAAGCAGGGTCGTGGATTTCATGGGTAAAAGGATAGCCGCGGGTCTGCTCGGGCGCGATCTTACACGGGCAAGAGCGGGAAATTTCCACAATTAGGGATACGTGTCCGCGTGGCAAGGGAGATTTCGCGTCCCTGCCCTTTCCTTGCCCGCAAGTGATCGGTTTATTTTCGCACCGACGAAGCTACCACGCGTTTGCTTTTCCGCATATTCCTACCAAGTCGGGCTTGCTTCCGCTGCACCGCGCGCTTCACGTTGCGAGGTCGCTCGTTCGTCACGCTCGACAACCGGTAGGGCTCGTTCGCTTTACCACCCATTTCACCATAACTCATTACCATGTCCAAAGCCGCCCCCGCAAAAACCGCCTCCGCCGTCGTCCCCGCCACACACGCCCGCGAGAAAAACATCGATCTCGCCCTCTCCTCTATCACGAAACAGTTCGGCGAAGGCTCGATCATGCGCCTCGGCAGCAACGCCAAGATGAAGGTCGAAACGCTCTCGACCGGCTCGCTCGCAGTTGACCTCGCCCTCGGCGTCGGCGGTCTGCCCAAAGGCCGTATTATCGAAATCTACGGACCTGAATCCTCCGGTAAAACCACTTTCTGTTTGAGCGTCATTGCCGAAGCGCAACGCAAAGGCGGCCTCGCCGCGTTCATCGACGTCGAGCACGCGCTCGACCCGAAATACGCCCGCGTCGTCGGCGTGAACCTCGACGATCTCCTCGTTTCCCAGCCCGATTCCGGTGAAGACGCGCTCAACATCATGGAGACGCTCATTCGCTCGAACTCCATCGACGTCATCGTCCTCGACTCCGTCGCCGCCCTCATCACCAAAGCCGAACTCGACGGCCAGATGGGCGACATGACCATGGGCAGTCAGGCCCGCCTGATGTCGCA